>CALNAJ010000027.1 GCA_937874695.1 uncultured Lactobacillus sp. | reverse complement strand
CGGCCCTGGATGTTATGCCATTTAGAATGTCCTGACATCGTAACTCCTCTTTTCTTAAATTTTATAGATATCCGTATAAAACAGACACTATACATGTTAGCACTTACTTCCCATTCGTTCAATTACTAAGCTTATAAAATTCATTTATTCAGCAAAAATGTATATTTTTTTTGGCGTTTCCCTTTAAATCGGGGATGTAAGCGAATTTTAAATGGATAAACTGTGTATAAAACTGAATTTATCAAAATAAAACTTGCATAAATAAACAAAGCCAGCTATACTCAAATACATCATCACATATAGAGGAGCAAGTCATTATGAAAAATAAATTAATTATGGCCATCGCATTGGTGATGGCGCTCGTTGCCGGATGGACCGCCACCACGACAACGGCACAAGCCGCCACCGATGATTCGCTGGCCCAGGTTCAGAAGAGTGGAAAGTTAGTCATGGGAACTTCCCCCGACTACCCACCATATGAATTCCAAGCAACCGTTCACGGCAAGAGTCAAGTTGTCGGCATGGACGTTGCCGTTGGGAAGAAGATTGCTAAGGACTTAGGCGTCAAGTTAGTCGTTAAGTCCATGTCCTTTGATTCCCTGCTGGTTGCCTTACAAACGGGTAAGGTCGACATGGTCATCTCCGGGATGAACCCTACGCCAGCTCGGCGGAAGAACGTCGACTTCACCCATACCTACTATCAAGGTGGGTACAGCATCGTCATCAACAAGAGTGACAAAGGTATCTATAAAGATAAGGATTCCTTCGTCGGCAAAACCATTGGGGCCCAAACCGGTTCAACCATGTACAACGAATCCAAGAAGCAGACCAGCGGCACGACCGTCAAAGGGATGACTTCCGTTTCCGACTTGATCTTAGGGTTACAGAGTCACAAGCTTCAAGGGGTTGCGATGGAAAAACCATCCGCCCAAGCTTACGTTGCCAACAACAAGGAATTAGCGATGATTCCAAGTAAATTTAATTTAAGTGCTTCCGATACCAGTGCTTCCGTTGCGTTTGCCAAGGGCTCTACTTCCCTGGTTGCCGCAGCCAACAAGTCTGTCGATCAGATTAGAAAGCAAAACCTCGTCAACAAGGATTACCTCCCCGCTGCTGGGAAATACTTAAAGACCAACACCGTCAACACCAGCATGCTCCACTACTGGAAGGCCTTCCTTAAAGGAATCGAATACACGTTGATCATCACCGTATGTTCCGTCTTCTTCGGGTTCATCCTCGGGGTGCTCTTATCCCTCGCACGGATGGCACAAGGTGGCGTCTTCGCCACTGCCTTACGGTGGTTAGCAACGGCCTACGTCGAATTCATTCGGGGCACGCCTATGATGGTCCAAGTCATGTTCGTTTACTTCGGCTTAGGACTCATCGTCAACCTCCCCGCATTAACTTCCGGGATTATTGCCATTTCACTGAACTCTGGGGCTTACATCGCCGAATACATTCGTGGGGGAATCAACTCCGTGGATAAAGGCCAAACTGAAGCCGCTCGGAGCCTGGGGATGACCAAGGGCTACACCCTGCGTTACGTCGTCTTACCACAAGCCTTGAAGAATATCTGGCCATCATTAGGGAATGAATTTATCACCTTGATCAAGGATAGTTCCATCGTTTCCATCATTGGGGTCTCCGAACTGATCTTCCAAAGCAACATCGTGCGGTCCGACACCTACAGAGGGGTAGCGCCAATCGCCGTCATCATGGTTCTCTACTTCATCATGACCTTTACCGCCTCACGGATCTTAAACCACTTCGAAAGGAAGATGCAACATGACTAAACCAATTATTGAGGTCAAGGACCTCGCCAAGAACTTCGGCGACAACCAAGTTCTAAAGAACATTTCAGAACAAGTCAATCCCGGTCAAGTGATCGTTGTCATCGGTCCTTCCGGTGGTGGGAAGAGTACCTTCCTGCGGTGCCTCAACTTGTTGGAAACCCCAACGAGTGGCGAGGTCGACTTCGATGGTCAGAATTTGACGACTCTGGACACCAAGAAGGTCAACACCTTACGGGAACAAATGGGGATGGTGTTCCAAAACTTCAACCTCTTCCCTAACATGACCGTCTTAGAAAACATCAAGTTGGCGCCTATGAAGGTCAAGAACGTGAGTGATGCCGACGCTACAAAGCGCGCCCACGAACTCCTGCAACAAGTCAACTTAGATGACCACGCCGATGCCTTCCCTGCCAGCCTTTCTGGTGGACAAGCACAACGGGTCGCCATCGCCCGGGCCCTCGCCATGGATCCCAAGGTCATGTTGTTCGATGAACCAACGTCTGCCTTGGACCCTGAAATGGTCGGTGAAGTTCTGAATGTTATGCAGGACCTTGCCCAACAAGGAATGACGATGGTCGTGGTTACTCACGAAATGGGCTTTGCCAAGTCCGTGGCTGACCGCGTCTGGTTCATGGCCGATGGCTACATTCAGGAAAACAACACGCCAGAAGAATTCTTCAGCAACCCACAGACTGAACGGGCGCAAGACTTCCTTTCCAAGATCCTGATGTAGTCTCGTTACTTTAAAATTCACAACACTTATGCGTCTCGGGAGGTCAGCTCATCAATGAGCTGACCTCCTTTTTAGTCCCCCTACTCTTTACTAATGTCATTCTGGAGAATTCTGTCGCATGTTTGGAACGATCTTAATCAAGACTTCAGAAAAAAACGCAATTGTTTTCCCTAGTATGAGAGAAAACTTATCACCCTTGAAAACAGCCAGAACATAAGAAGCCTCAGCCGTAAATAACCCGGCTGAGGCTTCTCCTCATCATGTTTAGTTGTGACGCTTCTTACGATACCCGAATAGGCTTAAACCACCCACCAGGAGGCCCAGAGCGGACCACCATGGTGTTGTCGCCTCATTAGTCTGTGGCAACGTCGTTTGAGCTGTATCTGCCTGGTTGGCATCGCCCAGGGCCTGCAGGTTCACCGGCGTAGACTTGATTGACGTAACCTGATTCATGCCTAGCTGTGACCCCTTGATGTGAGCTCCGGCACCACTCGTCACGTACTTACCCGGAGCTGTCGTTGGATTCTTGAGGCTGATATCGATACCCGGTTTGACCGTCGCCCCCGTACCACCATCACTGATGACTTCGTGGTCAGGCTCATCGGGATCGGTCGGCTTGCTTGGGTCGGTTGGATCGGTGGGGTCCACTGGGTCCGTCGGATCAACGGGACCCGTGCCGCCACCAGTATTTCCGCCATCACCATCACCGCCACCCGTCGTCTTTGCCACAACCGTCAGTAGAACCGTGGCCGTTGCATCATCACCATAGCGTAAAGTGACCTGATAGGTCCCAGGCGTGGTCAAGTCGGCCGTCCCCAGGTCCAAGGTGATCTCACTACTGTCAACTGCCTGACCGTTGGTATCCGTGGCGGCCGCCTTGAAATCACCAACAGTCGGCGCTGCATCCCCCACGTTCATGGTGTAGTTGCTCCCAGTCACGGTAGCGGGAACTGCCGTAATCGTCAGTGACCCAACTGTTGCACTGGCCACCTGATAGTTGGCGTTGAGCGCATCCGTATTCAAGAGATAAGCATAAATACCAGCGGTCGTCCCGGCAGTCCGCGTCACCGTGATACCAGAATCTGTGACTGGATTGCCTTTACTATCGACGATGGTGACGTTAGCAGCGGGTTCCTGCGTCCCAGCAGCCATAGTTTGGTCGGCCACAGTCACCGTCAGCGGCGCCTTCTCAATCGTTAATGCACCTAGCATTGGATCGCCAGCAATCGTATAATTTCTACTCATTTTCGACGTATCCAGCTTGTAGTTGTAGGTTCCAGCATTAGTGCCAGCATCCCGTGTCACCGTGATGCCAGAATCACTGATATCATTGCCGGCAGCATCCTTAATGGTCACTTTAGCCTGAGGTTCATCATCGCCATAAACCATCGACTGATTAGCCACGCTGATAGTCAATTCGGCCGGCGCAATCGTCAGTGTTGCAATTGACTTGGATCCCGTCCAATCATAGTTGGAAACGGCCGGTGTTTCAGCAACCAATCGGTCCCAAGCAGCGGGGTTAACCACGACGTCATAGGTGCCGACGTTAACAAAATCCGTAGTGTTATCATCCGTCAGAAGAACCTGCTTGCCATTATCATCGGTATAAGCAAGTGTAAGGTCCCCATCTTTAAGCGTGTACGGCAGGTCATTACTCAGTGCCGCGTTGAAGTTGGCCATGTCCAGCGTTGGCACTTTCCCATTATAGGTCACTGTCTGATTGCCACTAACGGTGTAAGTTGCCGTCCGCTTCTCCACGGTCACCAAAGCTACAGCCGAATTACTGCCATAACTGTAAGTGACTTGGTAAGTGCCAGCTTTGTTCGTGACATCGCCAGCCGCCACAACCACCGGATTACCATCGGTATCGACAACAACCTTGCCGTTCTCATCTAACTCATTGATTTTAACGGTCAAATCATCAATAGTAAGTTCGTCATGTCCCGGTGTAATGGCACTCACCAGATTGTCGCCCGGTGTCCAATTATCCCCGTAAAAGACAGTGGAGTTATGCACTTTAATGTCTGGATTGTCCATCACAACTTGGTACTGCCCGGTGTAGGTAGTGCCGTTATCGGTCATGGACCAGTTAAACGTAAACTGATCGACGCCGGCTGGCACATCGAACGTCCCATCACTGTTGAGGGTGACGCCCGCCGTCAGATTGCTAACGTTAGTACTCGTGATGGCTTTGTCACCGAGCGCTACGGTGAAGAGGTCAGACAGCGAAACAGTCGGCTGCTTACCGACAAAGTAATAAGCATTCTGATTCAATGCCAGACTAGAGGTCCCGGCACCAGCGCTTAGATTGGTGATTTGATTGTAACTAAAGGCGTTCGCGCCCACTTGATTAACCGTCGTTGGCAAGCTAACCCCCGTCAGTTGATTCCCATAGAAGGCCATCTGACCGATCGACGTCAAAGTTGCTGGGAAGACCACCGCCCCCGTCAAATTGTTGTAAATAAAGGCACTATCACCAACCGTCTGGAGATTTTCATTTAAGACCACGCTGGTTAGGTTGTTAGCAGCAAATGCCAAATTGCCAATCGTCGTCAGATTCGTTGGCAGCGTTAATTTTCCAGTCAAGCCAGCGTATTCGAAGGCGCCGTTGCCAATCGTCGTTAAGCTCGCAGCTCCAGTCATATCAACGGTCTGAAGAGCTTGATCATAAGTGAAGGCGTTGGCACCAATGCTGACCAGGTTGGCTGGCAGGATGATGGTGGGCAGACTCGTGTTGGACAAGAAAGCTTGTGCACCAATTGCTGTCAGGTTAGCCGGCAATATCACACTGGTTAACTTCGTATCATAGATAAAGGCGCTGTTACCGATTGTCACGGGTTGTGTCCCATCGGCAAAAGTCACTGAGCTTAAGTTATGGTTCGTACTGAACGCAAAGTCCCCCAATGTCGTCAAACTAGCCGGCAATGTTAGGGTCGTTAAGCCATTGTCATTTTCAAACGCGTGGGCCCCGATTGTCGCCAGGTTGCCATTCGCCGCAAAATTTAACGACGTCAACTGCGTGTTGGCCGCAAAAGCACCATTCTTAATAGTGACCAGGCTCTCTGGCAGATCTAAACTGGTCAAACTGTCATAAGTGAACGCATTCTCACCGATAGTCTGAAGTTGACTGCCCACCGCAAAGGTCAAGGTAGCCAGATTGCTATCCTGAATAAAGGCACTGTCCCCGATTGACGTCACGCCAGACGGAATCGTAACACTCGTCAATTCAGCGATGGAGGCAAACGCTTTTGCCCCAATAGTTTGTAGACTAGTTGGCAGTGAGAGTGACGCGATACGCGTGCTATAGAAGGCATTGTCCCCAATTGACGTCAATGCAGTGCTGCTACTCAAGTCAACCGTAGTCAGTGGATCATATTCAAAAGCCTCACTACCGATAGTTTGCAGGTTCTTAGAAAAAGTCACGCTAGACAACGGATTGCTTTCAAAGGCCTGATCACCGATTGTCGTCACGCTGTCTGGTAGAACCAATGTGGTTATCCCATCGTTGACGAAAGCTTGATTCCCAATAGTTTGTAACGTCTGGTTTTGGCTTAGATCAATGGTCGTTAAGTTCTTGAGATAGGAGAAGGCGTTATCTGCAATGGACGTGATGCCATTTTCAATAATTAATGTTTTTAAGTTATCTGTATTGTGATAACCAGAGTTGAACCCTTGTCCAATGCCCGTAACATTCAGTACCTTATCGCCAACAACAATAGTTGACGGAATAACTAAAGTGTCCCCAACGTCACTATACGCACCAGTAATGGTAACCGTTCCATCGGCATTGATGATGTGCGATAAATTGCTAGGATCTGCGACCGGGGCTGCCGTTGCACTTAACCCTCGAATTAAACTGTTAGCTTCCCCGGGCATGTCGAGGCTGAACGCTTCAGCACCGAGCAAAGTGTTATTGATAGCAAACTTGGACACGTTCAGTGGCAACACTGATTCATCATCCCCAAGTTCATCTACGTTAAGTTTTGTCGCGTTAGGCGTATCACCTACATTGCTGTTTGTCTCGGCATCAGGCACAACTGGTATGCTAGTGACACCCGGCGTATCACCTGTCGTAGAATCCCCTGACGTTTTCAAATCCGACGTGTTACCGCTGCCATTTTGGCCAGCTTCACCTGAGTCCTGGTTACCAGCAGACGTCGTGTCACCACCAGCGTTTCCCCAGCTTCCAGCATCATCGTCAGAATTAGGAAGCGCCCCAGTATCTTCACTGGTTGCCCCGTCATTGTTTGACACGTCACTAGTGGCGATCTCACCAGCATCCTGAGTGGTCTGATTGCCACTAGTTGACTCATCTGGAGTCACATCTGAGTGATCGCTCTTCCCAGAATTACCGCTCTCAGAGTCCTTGGCTTCGGTCACATCGGTCGTTGTGTCACCAGAGTCAGTTTTTTCAGCTGATACTGGTGTATCCGAGACTGTCTTCTGTAACGTCGCAGTGCTGCTTGGATCGGCGCTATTGCCACTTGCCTGTGTCGTCTCGGCTCCCGTCATGGTGTTATCCGCATGTGCTAAAGTATCTTGGCCAACTGCCGTCCCCAAACCGATTGCAGCGACTGTGATCGCAGCGAAAACCCAGTGTTTCCCATCCTTGTACATCTTGTAATGTTCTTTTACCGCCATGGTAATTGCTCCTCTCAAAAAGACCAGGCTAGCCAACCCGGCCGTTACCTCGCAACTTCGGGTAACGAACCCTTACTCTTAACTCAACATTCTAATGACTGGTTTAATTTGTGCAACTAATTCTTGTTTGTGCAACCAAGTTAGTCCCTCAACCTTATTAAATAACCAATCATCAAATCTAGTCTTTGATTTATAGTTTAAAACAATTTCTATCATTTTATAACGACCGACTGGGTGGGGTCAATCAATTTTCTCAAAAAAGGTTAATTATTTTAACGATATTACCCGCTAATTAAATCGACAGGGGGTGTTGGATTTTATAGGTTAATAAATCACGCTAAAAAAGCCCGAGACTGTTCATCTCGAGCTTACATATTGGTTAATATCATTAGTCTTTGCGGAATGTTCGATGTCCGAGCATCACTAGCAAGCCCAGGACAATCTCAGCAACGCCGGCGAAGATGATTACCCCGATACCACTGCGACCAACCGTTGTGATCATGCTAGTGACGGTTGCGGTTGATGCAGGAATCAGCGTTGGCAATAAATAGTAACCAGCCGCCCCAACAATTCCCGTCAACAGGCCACCCAATGCGAGTCCTGGCCCCAGACTAGCCATGACGTGACGTACGCTGAAGGCATACATCACGGTGACAATTGCCAGCAATACAGTGGCAATCATCAACCAGAAATCAAGGGTCTTGGCCTTTTTAATCTTAGGTGACGCCTGAGTCATCGCTGGCGTACTGAAGGCCGCCTGCACAACCTTCTTGGCTTCCTTCACCAGCGCCGTGGTCATCCCGGCGGTTGCCGTGACCCCCATTGTCTGTGCCTGCGTGCTAATGGCCGTTGTCAGTTCCGTATTATCAATAGTGGTCGTCGCCGTCTCTCCATAGAGTTGCGCGACCCCCTGTGCCAAATACGGCTGGGCGATACCCGATGTGACGGGACTCCCACTGACACCCAGGCTTTCCAACTCATTGTTTAGCTGATTAATGACCTTTTGCCCAACATTGGATCTAGAGACCACTCCAGCCGTATAGTTGGCATTAAAGACCGTCACCTTCAGGCCAATTGACAGGGTAAAGAGCATGACTAAGACAGCCACCCACCGTGCCAGAGCAGGTCGGCGTTGGTACGTTTGTTGCGGTTTCTGTGGTTGTTGCTGTGGATTTTCCAGCTCATCTGAATGATAGCGTGCCATCCGGCTATTTTCACTCACCAACCCCACCTCCAATTCGTCCAATTTCACACGACATCAATCCCAGTTTGGTCAGTCAAAAATGTTCGACTGCCCCTGATAGAACATCGACTGACGCCGTGCATAGTTGCCTATTATTGTAGCACATCCATATGGGTTAAACGTTAAGCTGGCCTTAATTTTGACTGAATTATGCGATTAGAACCAGCCAGCAGACGACCGTCGTCAACCTGCAGTGGCTGTTCATCAGCTCCTGCCTAAAAATCTATTTTTATTCTAAACAAAAGGACCCGAAAGTCTCCTTTCGCGCCCTCTGTCGCAATCAACTACTTCGTTGAGCTGCGCTTCATCAAGCCATAAGGTAAGATGACCGTGTTTTCATCAACACTTTCGTTGTTCATTAACTTAGTTAACAACCGCATTGCTACGGCACCAATATCATAGAGTGGTTGGGTGATAGAACTCATCTTAGGCCGAACCAGTTCCGTTAGCTTCGTGTCATTACTGGTAATGACTTCGAATTCACCGGGAACGTCGACACCAGCATCGGTCAAACCGTTCATCACACCCGCAGCCAGTTCATCGTCACCCACAAAGGCAGCAGTGGCACCGGCAGCGCTCAAAGCTGGTTCCAAAGATTGGCCGGCTTTATACGTGTAATCCGTTTCAAAGACTAACTTGTCATCGTAAGCAATGCCAGCGTCTTTCAAGGCTTTCTTGTAACCTTTCAACCGGTAATCATGGTTGATTGCTTGCTTCATGGAACCTGAAACGAAGGCAATCTTTTGGTTGCCGTGGTCGATCAGGTTCTTCACAGCTTCCGCAACGGCCGCCACGTAGTCGATGTTAACACTAGGTTGGGTCTTTTCGGCGTCAACTGAACCGGCTAAGACAACTGGGGCCTTTGAACGCCGGAATTCTTCACGAAGTTCATCGGTCACTTGGTTCCCCATGAAAATAATCCCATCAACTTGCTTGGCCATCAAAGTGTTCAATACCTGAACTTCTTTGCCGCCGTTTTCATCGGAGTTGGTCAAAATAATATTGTACTTGTACATCATGGCAATGTCATCGATTCCACGTGCTAATGAAGAGAAGTAGGCGTTGGTCACGTCGGGAATAATCACCCCGATGGTCGTCGTCTTCTTACTTGCTAAGCCTCGTGCAACGGCGTTTGGCCGGTAGTCGAGTCGGTCAATAACCTCCAAAACTTTTTTGCGCGTAGCTGGTTTTACATTAGGATTGCCGTTAACAACCCGGGAAACGGTGGCCATTGAAACCGCCGCTTCACGTGCCACATCATAAATCGTAACTGTCTGTTTTTCCATAGCGAGAGCCCTTTCTTTCTTGTTTTGATTTGTTTTCATTCGTTTTCAAGCAACTTGACCAGTATACAGAATTGTTTTCATGGACGCAAGAGTGAAAACGCTTTCACATCAAAGAATACCTTATTTTCACAGAATTTTCAAGGCAGAACGCTTCATATTCTTAAATTACCCCCCTTTTGATGGTATACTAATGACATTAATTGAAGGGGTGATTTCATGACGAAACTCGAACAAATTCAGCAATGGACGGCGGAACACCACGCCAGCATGACCTACTTAAGCAATCCCAAGACCATTCAATACCTGACTGGCTTTGGCAGTGACCCAATCGAACGGGTCCTGGCTTTAGTGATCTTCCCAGACCAAGACCCATTCATCTTCGCACCTGCCTTGGAAGTTGAAGTTATCAAGGAGACCGGCTGGAAGTTCCCTGTCGTCGGCTATCTGGACCATGAAAACCCATGGGCCATGATTGCCGATCAAGTTAAGCAACGCCACGTGAATCCAGAACACATCGCTTTAGAGAAAGGCCAACTCCAAGTTGCCCGGATGGAAGCCTTAGCTGCGCAATTCACCAGTCCCCGCTTCGACTTAGACATCACGACGTTTATCGAACGTATGCGGTTAATCAAGTCTGAAGAAGAAATCAAGAAATTGGAAATCGCCGGCAAATGGGACGATTTCGCCTTTGAACATGGCTTCGCAGCCGTTAAAGCTGGCAAGACGGAACAATCCGCCGTTGCTGAATTGCAATACGCTTTAATGAAGGAAGGCATTATGGAAATGTCTTTCGGAAGCCTAGTTCAAGCCGGTGCCCACGCCGCTGAACCACATGGTGCCACCAATGACACCAAGTTTGCCAACAATGAACTGGTTCTCTTTGACCTCGGTACGGTCTATGACGGCTACATCTCCGACGCTTCCCGGACGGTGGCTTTAGGCACCCCTACCGCCAAGCAAAAGGAAATCTACGACGTCTGTCTGGAAGCCCAACTGACGGCCCAAGCCGCAGTTAAGCCCGGTCTGACCGCTGCTGAACTGGACAAGATTGCCCGTGACATCATCACCAAGGCTGGCTACGGCGAATACTTCATTCACCGTCTCGGCCATGGTATGGGCATGAGCGATCACGAATTCCCATCCATTATGGAAGGCAACGACCTGGTCCTAGAACCCGGTATGTGCTTCTCCATCGAACCCGGCATCTATATCCCAGGTGTCGCCGGCGTCCGGATTGAAGACTGCGTCCACGTCACGGCTGACGGCAGCCTCCCATTCACCCACACCTCTAAGGAATTAACTTACGTGGGCTAACATCCCTTAAATCGCTTTAAAATAACCCGCGAGTACTTGTCGAAATTGGCAGATGCTCGCGGGTTTTATGTACATGTTTTCTTCCGGAAGCATTAGTAATATAAAATCTTCTAACTGGACCGTTCATTGCCTTCTCATGAAATCTGCCAATATCATCCGTATATCACGTTTCCAAACCGTTTGGTGTTGGCTCAAGAAGCAGTAGTAGCTGGAGGAGGTCAGGGATGGAGCCGGCCGTGACGACGGTGTTAGACCGGGCGTTTTCTCCCGGCCTTACAGCGTGGGACGCGGTTGAAGATACGTGGGCTTTCGTAGCTTCGACCCGAGCTGGAAGCCCGCGCTTTGGCTGTAAGCGTTCCCCACAGCAGGCAGAATCCCTGACAGCCGGAAGCGACCATTCTTCTCGAAACCCCAGATCAAGTAGGATAGTTGCTAAAGTGATATCACCGTGATATTATTAAGCTATCATCTCGGGGAGGAGCATGAGGAGGCCACACACTATGGCAAAAGAAAAACAAAAGCGTTTCTTACTTCGCATGGACGAGAGCCTTTTTGAAAAGCTCTCGCAAGCCGCCACCGCTGACGGTCGAAGTATCAACGCCTACATCGTCAATGTCTTATCGAAGACGGCCACACCGGGAAATTGGGAATCTCGGCAATTGGTTGGCCGCACCGTACCAGGTTCTGCTTTGGACGCCAAGACTGGTCTGGTGTTAGTCGCTGGTATTTACTATCGTTACTTGTTGGAGCCACGAGAAGCCCTGGACTTCACCGCGGAGTATACGATCATCGAAAGTAACGGAAACATCTTGACGTTCAAGAAAATTTGAGGAGGAGTCACTATGTTTGGGATTAGAATTGTGCATCAAAACAACGAGGGGTTAGTTGAAACTTTAGGGAAATACAAGCACAGTGTCGCACCTGGTATTCATTTCTACTTGCCTGGACTGCAAAAAATTCGGACAGTTGAGCTAGCTATGACACCACTCGCCCTGCCCAACTACTCAGTCATCACCAAGGATAACGCCGACGTCTCGGCCAGCCTGACACTGAACTACCACGTGACCAACTCCGTGAAATTCCAGTATGAAAACACGGATTCCGTGGAGTCCATGGCCCAGCTGGTCCGGGGACACCTGCGGGATATCATTGGTCGCATGGATCTGAACGAGGCACTGGGGTCCACGGCCAAAATCAACCAGGAACTGGCCACCGCCATTGGTGATCTGACCGACACCTATGGGATCAACGTCGACCGGACCAACATTGATGAATTGACCCCTTCCACGGCCATTCAATCCGCCATGGATAAGCAACTCACGGCCGACAGAGAGCGGGTCGCCGCCATCGCCAAGGCCGAGGGGGAAGCCAAATCCATCGAGCTGACGACGAAGGCCAAGAACGACGCCCTCATGGCAACGGCCACCGCCCAAGCCATGGCCACGAAGACCAGAGCCGATGCTGAAAAGTACCGGATCGATACAGTCAACTCTAGTCTGGAAAATGCCACGTCAGAATTCTTCGAAAACCAATCAATCTCAGCTTTCAGCGACCTGGCCAACTCACCAGCCAACGTGGTCGTGGTCCCGACCGACCACATCGCTGACCTGGGACAGATTCCAGCGATTGGTGCCGCCCTGCGGAGTGGTTTGAAGACGCCGGAAGTGCCGTTGCCAAAACCTAAAAAGTAATTTTTACACAAAAGCACGCGCCGACCTGCAACCAGGTTAGCGCGTGCTTTTGTGAACGGAGACTTTTAATCTCATAAAATCGTCTGAATAATTACCCTTGACTCGTCTTCAACTTCTCAACCAACGCCTTAACCTGATCACTCGTTTCACAGTCGTTAATAGCTGCTTCCGCAAGGTCACTCAGGGTTGAGGCGTCCAGTTGTTTCATCAAGTTCCGAGTCTTCAGAACCGACGTGGCACTCATGGAGAATTCATCGAGGCCCATCCCCATCAACAGCGGTACCGCCGTCTGGTCACCGGCCATTTCACCACACATCGCCACGCTCGTTCCGTGACGGTGAGCAGCCTTGATGACGTGGTTGATCAGGCCCAAGAGACTTGGGTGGTAGGGCTGGTAGAGGTAGGAAACCCGTTCGTTCCCCCGGTCAGCCGCGAAGGTATACTGAATCAGGTCGTTGGTCCCAATACTAAAGAAGTCAACTTCCTTAGCAAAGTGATCGGCAAAGATCGCAGCGTTGGGGATTTCAATCATCATGCCTAGCTTGATGGTCTCGCCCACCTTGACACCAGCCTCAACCAACTTCGTCTTTTCTTCGTTGAAGATGGTCTTGGCCTGCCGCAACTCTTCCAGCGTGGCAATCATTGGGAACATGATTCCCAAGTCGCCAAACGCCGAGGCCCGAATCAGTGCCCGCAGTTGTGTCCGGAAAATATCCTGCCGCTTCAGGGAAATCCGGATTGCCCGGTAGCCCAAGAACGGATTCATTTCCTTTGGCAATTGCATGTATGGCAGATCCTTGTCGCCCCCGATATCCATCGTCCGGATGACCACTGGCTTGCCGTTCATTTGTTCGACGGCCGCCTTGTAGGCAGCAAACTGGGTATCTTCGGAAGGCAACTGATCGCTATCCATGTAAAGGAATTCGGAACGGAACAGTCCAATTCCTTCGGCACCAGACTTCAGAACAGCTGGCAAATCTGCCGGCGTCCCAATGTTGGCAGCCAACATGAAGGATTGCCCATCTTTCGAGACAGTCGGTTCATCCTTCAGCTTTTCCCACAACGCCTTCTGTTCGGCAAAATCACTAGCCTGTTGCTGGTAATCTGCCAACTCGGTATCGTCGGGGCCAGCCAAGGCTACCCCATGCAAGCCATCCAAGATGACCGTTTGCCCATCATGAATGCTCGTCGTAGCGTTCTCGGTTCCAACAACCGCCGGAATTTCCAACGTCCGGGACATGATGGCCGAGTGACTCGTCCGGCCACCCAAGTCCACCAGAATTCCCTTCACGAACTGCCGGTCCAATTGGGCCGTATCGGAAGGCGTCAGGTCATGGGAGACCACGACGACCGGTGAATCAACCAATGCCAAGTTAGGTAGTGGCCGATTCAACAAGTGGCTGAGTACCCGCTTCGTCACGTCGCGGACATCGGCTGCCCGTTCCTGCATGTAAGCGTTGTCAGTCATGGCCTCAAGCATAGCCGAGAACTGGTCAGCCACATCCTGTTGCGCCGTCTCGGCGTTGCAGGACTTCTGGGTGATTTCGTCCTCTACTTGTTTGATGAAGTCAGGATCATTGACCATTGCCAGGTGGGCATCGAAGACCTCTGCTTCTTTGGGGCCAAGGTTTTCAAGCGCTTTAGCTTTGATCTCTTCCAACTCGGTCACGGTAATCTTCCGAGCTGCGGCCAACCGATCGATTTCAGCTTGAGGATCGGTAACCGTGGTTTTTTCGAAACTTAAATCTGGGTCAACTAACGTGTAAGCCTTAGCGATGCCAATCCCATCGCTGGCCGCGATTCCTGTAATTTTCGTCGACATACGTCATTTCTCCTCGAGTAATTCAGTCCGTCATCAGCGCTTCTTCTCCAGCACTTTATTGACCAGAATGCTGGGGTTGTGTTTCACTCCTTGACGTTGTAGCTCCTCAAAGATATTGAGAAATTGCTTCTGCCGGAACTTGAACCCATCGATCATGATGGAATAGAAGGCCATGTTCCCGTTACTAACGAGATTGCGCGTGAGGACCACGTTCTTCTCGTCCTGGCTGACCACCGTCTTCCGAGCCAAGATACCGATCTGCATGACAGCATTATTAGGTGTCATTTCAATCTTTAAGATATCCGCCCACGGCACCACGACCGCTGGTTCCTGCGTATTATCCGTAATGCCCTGATCGTCGAAAATATAGTCGGGGCGTTTGGCATGGCCCTTCACTGCAGTCTCAAAGGCCGCATAGAAGAACAGTAAGCCAAAGGCTATCGCCAAAATCTTCATGATCAACCAGGTCGAAGTGAAGACCACCCCACAGATGGCCAAGCCAAACAGAATGAAGACAATCGTCGTCATATAAATTCGTAATCGGCTGGGATAAACTTCGTACGCTTCTTTCATCATCAATTCCTCAAATCATTTGTGAACTAACCCGCCATCAATTGTTACTTGATAGCTGAGTCGTATTCTACTCGCTTGGAGTCTGGCACAGTTTGGAAGTAGATTTCCAAACCATTGTCGTGGAAGTCCTTCAAGAGTGCCTTTTCGTCATCGCCAATAGCAACCGTTGGGATCACAAACTTGGTGTTGGCTTTCTTGGAAACCCCACCGACGTTGAGTTCTTTTAATTCTAGCCCAGCGTCCATGGCTTCCTTAACTTCCTTGATGTACTTGAAGACCACAACGACCTTGTCGTCGCCGAATTGGTTCTTCTTCCATTCTTCAGCAACTTCAGTAGCACTGTAAACCTTGATGCTCAGACCACCGGTAGAGTTGGTGCTGACGTAGATATCCTTCATGAAATCGTCAGCAGCCGTGGCGTTGTCCACCACGTAAACGGAATTTGTTCCAAAACCCTTGGTCCACTTCGTCATAACTTGGCCGTGAATCAAACGATCATCGACCCGTGCTAAATTAATTTGTCCCATAATAGTTATCCTCCAATTTTTACGTGCTTAATTTTCTATGATTGGTGTAAAAAGTTCTTGTCGATCAATTTCATCCCTTCGGTCGCAACACCGATAGAATCCGTGATCAATTTTTCAGTATTATCTTCGGCTTCTGAGAAGTTCAGAATGTTGACGAGGAGCGGCAAACTCAGACCAGTCACGATTTTCATGTCGTGATACTTGGCTAGAGTCGACAGGGACACGTTAGATGGACTCCCACCTAATAAGTCGACTAACAGAACAGTTTCGTCATAATCGGCTTCGTTGGCTTGTAAAATATCATAAACTTTTGTCCGCAAATCATCAACCGATTCGCCGGGATGTAGGCCCAATGCTTTCACATTTTCCTGCGGTCCCATTAATAATTCCATACTCTTGACGGTTTCAACACCCATATCACCGTGGGTAATCACTAAGAATGCACGTTTCATAATCACTAATTCCTCCTATTAGATGACGTAGAAGATACTCAATACGACTAACGCAATGGTTAAGTAAACCAGACCACGCGTGATCTTGAGACCCTTCTTCTGGAAGTACCAGTACAGCATCAGTACGGCGAACAGTGGCAGAATCCCTGGGAGGATTGTGTTCAAGATATCCTGAACGTCAAAGACCTTTTTACTGATACTAAACTTCAGGTAACTTTGGATCTTAATGTATTGCCCGGCTAAGATTCCCATCATGTAAAGCCCGAGGACCCCTAATCCATCAATGATACCAGCCATTCGGCCACCAGTCATGATTTCCTTAGCGGCAGCCCGACCCAGAGAGTAACCCATCTTAGTGAAGTAA
Organism: uncultured Lactobacillus sp.; assembly: GCA_937874695.1. Taxonomy (GTDB): domain Bacteria; phylum Bacillota; class Bacilli; order Lactobacillales; family Lactobacillaceae; genus Levilactobacillus. The sequence goes on along the minus strand of CALNAJ010000027.1, from coordinate 288,149 downwards.
TAACCATAAGTAAAGGTTGCGATGGCGAAACAGAGGAATGGTAGCAAGGCCCCCATGAAGTTCCCCTTCTGAGCGAAAGGCAAGAAGATGGCGATGAAGATGTATTGCACAGTCCCAGAGTCAATGGAGTCCCCAATACCAGCCAGTGGACCCATCAGCCCAACCTTGGTGTTGTTGATCATATCTTCAGAGATTGGTTCCTCACCGTTAGCCATAGCCTTGGCCCGTGCTTCTTCCAGTGAGATCGTCACACCCGTTAAAGTTCCCCCACCCCAAGTCGCCTGGGTGTTGAAGAATAACAGGTGTCGTTGAAAGGCTTTCGCCAATTCGGCTTTGTCCTTGTATAACTTCTTTAAGGTTGGAATCAACCCGAAACAGAAGGCTGGTGCCAACATCCGGTCAAAGGTATGTGGGACTTCGTTGGCCCACCACCAACCGAACCAGGATTTCATTAAATCTTTATTCGTAATTTTATCAGGTTGCGGAATCCGATGTTCTTCAGCTTGAACATCTTCGTTTTCAGCAACGTCAACGTTGTTTGCAGCTACTTCTTCACTCATTGATTTCTACCTCCTTAATTCGTCGATTTCTTTGAAGTAAATGTCACGTAGAGGATGGCGAAGATGGCACCGAAGATGGCGTAGATCGTCATGCTGATGTCCAACTTGGCAAAGGCCACACTCATGAAGTAAGCCAGGAAGAAGAATGGTAAGAGTTGTTTCTTCCCAATAACTTGCATGATTACGGCGATCCCTAAGGCAGCCAACCCACCACCGACACTGTTCAAGACGTGAATCAACGTCCCGTGTTCGATGTTAGCAACTAAACCAGAGATAACGGGTGCCCCGAAGTAAAGGGCGATGAACATCAGTGGAATGAACAGTGCGAAGGAAATCAGTGTTGGAATTCCCATAATCGCAAACCCTAAGCCCCGTGCATTCCCTTCCTTGGCGTACTTGTCCATTGGCTTCAACGCGAAGGTGTTAAGGAAGAATCTGAATTGATAGAGGTAACTTCCGAGTAACCCAACTGGCACCGCAATCGCGATGGCCCCTTGAGGACTCATGTGGCCTAGCAGCGCAACTGGCACCGCAATGGCCGTGGCAATACATGGTTCAGCGGGTAAGGCTCCCCCTGGAGCAACAAACCCCATGTAGACTAACTGAATGGCAGCGGTTACAATCATAGCCTGTTTGATGTCTCCCATGATGAACCCAACCATCATCCCTGTCATCAGCGGACTAAACCGCATTGTCAGGGTTGAAAAACCTAAAATTCGTGATTCAACCAAAGCGACCCAAAGTGCAATCAGTAACGCTTGCCAGATAGATAACGTCACATGCATGATAAATGCCTCCCTAAAGTAAAATATATAATGGCTACACAAGATAATCATTCTTACCTGTCCGGTAAAAACATCTGCCTCTATTATAAATGAAATCGGTTTCATTACAACCTTGAATATTATCTTTTTTTCGAATAGAATGGAATCAAACCATAATGGGGGTAAAATAGCATGACTGAAATCACAATTTACGTTGTCCGCCATGGCGAAACCTTACTGAACTCTTTTGATCGGATGCAGGGTTGGGTGGATTCAGATCTCACAGCTAAGGGCCGGCAGCAGGCCCTGACGACCGGCAAACAATTGGCAAACATTCCATTTGATTATGTTTGCTCGTCGGACCTCAACCGCGCCATCGACACGCGCGACCTGATTCTCTCGCAGCTGACCCATCAGCCCAAGATTATTGCGCCCAATGCGACCTTCCGCGAAGTCTTCTTCGGTTATTATGAAGGCCTCAACGCCCCAGCTGCCTGGCAGGAAGTTTCCCAGGCAACGGGCTACGCCGGTCAAGAAGAGTTGATCAGTCACTTTGGCTTTCCCAAGACACGTCAACTCATGCACGACGCAGATCCCGCTCACAAGGCAGAAACCTACGACCAAGTGATTGCCCGCTGGCAGCACGGCTTTGACGTGCTCCATGAGGCTTGCCCGGACAAAGCCACTGTTCTGTTGATTACCCACGGGACGTTCATTCGGACCCTGGCTGATCACCATGGGATTGATATTCTGGGGAATTTCCCATTGAATGGTAGCGTGTCGATTGTGAAGGAAACCGATGACAGTATAAAACTCGTAAGCTATAATCAGACTACAGATATTAAATAGTGTTGGCCTCGCCTCCAGGGCGGTGAAAATGGACCGGGACGCTGAGGGCGGACGCCGGAAGCCACAGTACGGTCTTCCGGCTGAGGTTTAAGCCTCTATAAAGCGAGTCTCAAACCTCCCAACTCTCTAACCGGCACAGTTCGCCGCTAAAAGAGTTCCCACAGCTGAGTCCATTTTCACCACCCTTGCGGCTTACACGGTTTTCTAACTGTCCTGATTATCAGCACGGTCCATGGGCCAGTTTTCTATCAATCACAGTCCTCTTATGTACCATCTACTACCCTGACACCTTATACGTCATAGACACTGCAATCACAATAATCATAGTATTTAAAAATAAAATTGGAGATAGACTCATGAATTCAGAGCTTTTGCAGACCTTTTTAAAAATTGTTGAATACCGGCAGATATCTCAGGCTGCAGATTCTCTGTACATTACACAAGCCGCTGTAAGTAACCGGTTACATCGAATGGAGAGCCTCTTGGGGGTCAAGTTGATCAACCGGGTCAAAGGGAATAATACGATCTCTTTGACACCCTATGGTACACGCCTTGTACCAATTGCCCGCCAATGGATTCAGCTTAGCGACCAAGTTGACAGTCTCAAGGAGATGGGTGACTACCATGTTTTATCGGTGGCGACCTCACTGGATATCAACACGGCTATCCTTTCCGAGATAGCGCCGCAGGCTTTGCAGGACGACTCCCTACTGCGGCTCAACATCCAAACAACTGACGACTTGAATATATACAACCTGATTGATAACGATCTTGTAGACATTGGCTTTTCCTTTATCGAATCCACTCGTCATAAGATTGAAACCCGGAAGATTGGGCAGGAGCGGCTGGTTCTCGTGACCAAGCCAACCAGTAGCTATCCGGACTTTGTCGGGACGACCATGCTCTCGCGCTACGATGAATTGATGATTCCCTACAGCGACAATTACCGTAAGTGGCACATGCTGTGTTGGGAGGACAAGATTCCCCCATTTGTACGGCTCGACACCAGCCTCGCTGTTCCCCAATACCTAGTCAACGATCGCAACTGGGCGTTGATTCCGGAGTCCATGGCTCGCTTCTTCATCAAACACGGACAACCACTGCGGATTCTTCATCTGATGGAAAAGCCCCCGGTACTCCCTCTAATTGCCGTGAGCCGGCCCCAACGACTTAATACGCCGGAATCCAAGAAACTTGTGGTCAAGATTCAATCTGAATTATTTAAAATGCAGCAAGACAACGACTTTATTTAGACAACACAAAACGGACGCGTTGGCCCTACCGAGATTGGCAGTGGTCAACGCGTCCGTTATTTAGTTTAAAATTATTCGGCGTTATCGCTGTTCGCTTGATCGTCAGTAGCAGTATCACTGGCGTCTTCATCACTAGCTGGCTTCTCGTCTGGTAAGTCAGCGACTTCATCGCTACTCAAAACAATATCATCAGCGGGTTCGTCGGCAACATCGTCCGGTACCGTTTGCCAAGCTGGGGCATCGTCCTTGGCTTCAAACTTATCGTTCAAGGCTTCTTTGAAATCATCTGCTGCGTCTGCGGCATAGAAGGCGTAATCCACGGCGCGGTCTTTGAAAGCATTGTAGCGGTCACGTGCGGCGTCCTTTAAGGCTTCGCGTTGTTCCAAGTCTAAGGCGTGATAGGCTGCATAGGCTGCCCCACCGACTAATAATCCTGCTAATAACTTGTGTTTTGCCATACTAATGACTCCCTTTCCGTGATTATTCCTTATTTTTGTGATTTCTGTAGAGGTCAAACGCCGTCTTGCCAACCTTGGCAGCTAATGACGTCTTGGCCGTCTGCTTAGCCGTATCCGACACGCGGTCGGTCAGGTTCCGGGTCGCCGTGTTCAAATCAGAAACACTTTCACCCAGATCCGCTGCGGCCTGGAAGACTGGATCGATGGTGGCAACTTTCTGGTTAACGTCTTCCAGTAATTCATTCGCGTTAGCCATGATATTTTCAGCCTGATGACTGATAACATCGAGATCCGACGTCATCGTTTTCACCGACTTGTTTACCTCACCTAACGTTTTGTTCATCTTGACTAAGAACATGCCAATGAAGAGGACCAGAATCAAAAACGCAATCGCTGCGATCAGGCCCGCTACTTGTCCACCGGTCATGACAACCCCTCCTTGTACTCAGTTACTTACCAATAGAATAGCATTCTCAAGGAGCGGGTGCAATTAAAACCCCAAATCCAACCGGCTTTTCTCGTCCAACTCTGGGCGCCACCTGTAAAATCTGCTAAACTAGAGAATAAACTCCCTGCATCTTAGTCAACACATGGTTGCAGGCTTCAAAGGAGACGCGTTTCTTGACGGACCTCGTAACGACCACAGCCACTTCTTCCAAGTGGTTCCAACACTATGTCACTTCTTTTGACTGGGAGAAGTTCATGCACCTTATTACCAGTCGTTTTCTGACGCTACTTTTTTTAACACTCTTATTTCTAGTCATCAACTTTGTCGGGAAATTCATCCTGCGGCGCAGCTTTAAGCGGTACCTGGTGCCCAAATCTGGCCCCAGCAATCGCCTACAAACAATCAGCATGCTGACGATGAATCTCTTTCACTACACGATTCTTTTCTTCTGGATCTACGCCCTACTGTCCACGCTGGGGGTTCCCGTCGGCACATTAATTGCCGGTGCCGGAATCTTCAGTTTGGCATTAGGCCTAGGTGCTCAAGGGTTTGTGAGCGACCTGGTTACCGGGATCTCCATTCTCATGGAACAACAACTCGATGTCGGTGACGTCGTTCAGATTGGCACGATTGAAGGCACGGTCACATCGATCGGATTGCGGACCACGCAGGTCACCAGCGCCGATGGGACGTTGAACTTCATTCCCAACCGAAATATCACCATCGTTTCCAACCGTTCACGGAACAACATGCACGCGCTGGTCAACATCCCCATCGCACCGACGACGCCGGTGGAAAAGTTACCGGCCATTATCAAAGAGGTCAATGAAAAGCTGTTGCCGCAACACCCTAGTGTGATCGGTGAACCGGCCATCACCGGTGTGGTCACTCTACCACCAAACGAATTGGTCTTTCAGGTTGCCCTGACCTGCAAGAGTGGCAGTCAATTTGCGCTTCAGGCTAGCTTCCTGACGGCCTATCTGAAGGCTATTCGCCAAGCTGGTATTCAACTACCGACCCATGCGTCGATGCCCGCTAGCAAGTAAGCCAAAGAAAGTCGCCTGCGGCTGCCAGAGACTCCACCTGCTGTGGGGACCGCCTGCAGCCACAGAACGGGCTTCCGGATCGGTTTGAAACCTCGCCAAAATCCTGCGAGTTTCCAAACACGTCCCGCGGTGTAAGACTGGGAAAAACCATCCCAGTCTAACACCGCTGTCACGGCTGGTTACGTCTCTGGCCTCCTACGGCTAAACAGTCTTTTAGCTTAAACATGCACCTGTCATCAAACTAGTTTAGCTTTACACTACCATCAAGTCTCTCATGCAATTAGACAGCAAAACGACCGAATCTTCTGTTAAGTTAGAAGATTCGGTCGTTTTATTTTACACCATTAGCCGCACCCAGCCAGATTATTTCTCGGCCTGGTCTGCCACCTTTTCTTTCGCGGTTACATCGTAATATTTGTGGAGATTGTGCGCCATGAAATTAATTCGTTTCAACAGCTCACGCCGCGTGATAATTCCCTGAAAGACCTTATCGTCATCAACCAGAGGAATAAACGGCTCGTCCACTAAGTAGTTTAAGATTGTTTCGAGTTTGGTTGGATCACTTACCCACCGGTTGACCGGCAGCATGGCATCGGCCACCGTATAGCAACTGAGCTGTTCCACAGCCGCCCCCGGCACGTGCAGCAGATATTCCGAAATAGCCGCCAGCGAAATCATCCCCTGTAAGCGATCATCCGGCGTCAGCACGGGGATTCGGCTGTAACCGACCTTCGACAGCACCATAAAGGCGTGTTCCAAAGTATTAGTTGCCGTGACGTTCGCAACCACATCCGCAGAGATCACATAGCTCTTCGGATCTTTAAGCAGCATTTTTTCAACGGCTGGGTCAATCATGCCTCAATTCATCCTTTCTGCGTCTCCGTACGGGCAAACGTGAATTTCAAATCCGGCACGGGCTGCCCGTCCCGCGTCACGTACTGAACGATCCACTGGGTCGCTGTGACCGTGATAACCGCGCACGTTCCGCCCAAATACTGGAACTCACCGCGCGGCTGACTGATACTCCCAGGATTCACAAACAGATGGCCCCCGACCATTTCGGCAGCCAACTGGTGTGTGTGCCCGTAGAAAACGGCCTCGGCCTGAGCGGCATCCGCGCGCAGCTTCAGCTGGGTCAGATCCCAGTTCACACCATCGTGATGCCCATGCGTCAATAAGACTTGTCGCCCATCAACTTCAGGCGTAACAACTAACGGCAGATTGGTATCAAAGTCCATATTCCCCTGAACCACGTAAGCGTCCTGAAACCACGGATCATCGGCCGTCATTTCCGAATCACCGCAGTGAAATACGGCATCCGGTTGTAACTGTTTCTTTAAGGCAACCAGAATGTCCCGGTCACCATGATTATCACTGATCACTAACCATCGACTCATCGTTAAGCCTCCCACCAGGCGTCGAACTGCGGCAACATAGCCGCCACAGCCTTAGCCCTGTGACTGTGCTGATTCTTAGTCGCCAAACCCATTTCGGCAAAAGTCAACCGTTCCTCGGGCACATAAAATAACGGGTCGTACCCGAAGCCATCGTGGCCCCGGGGTGCCGTTAGGATTTCACCCCGGACTTCACCGGTGGCAACTAACTTCTTACCATCGGGCTTGATGAGGACCAGTGACGTGTGAAAGGCAGCCCCCCGTTTTGCAGCGGGAACCCCTTCTAAGTTCGCCAGTAATTTTTCATTATTCTTGGCGTCGTCATGGTCGCCTGCATAACGGGCCGAGTAAATGCCCGGCTCACCATTCAACGCATCGACCATCAGCCCTGAGTCATCGGCCAACACGGGCAATTGCGTCTCGTGCGCGACCGCCGTTGCCTTTAACGTGGCGTTCTCGGTAAAGGTCGTCCCGGTCTCCACAACCTGCTTGAGATTGGGGAAATCCGCCAGCGTCTTCACCGTCAAGCCCTTGGGCTCAAAGATAGCGCGGAATTCGCGGGCCTTACCGGCGTTGTTCGTGGCAATGACAATCGTGTTTTCCATTCGTTATTCAACCTCCGTTGTTTGGGTCAACTCCGCTACAGGCAAATGATGCGCCCGGACAGGCGTCTCTACTAACCAATTATCGGCTAATTCATTGAATCGGTCAATGTCACCCGTGGTGAAATAGTCGCCCGCTGGATGCTGAACACCACTCGGATTGGCTAAGTTCCAGTAATCCAACAACGATGTCGCCATGTTAGCCGTGGCGGTTCCGGGATCAACCAAGGTCACGTTGGGCCCAACCACTTCCTGAATCAATGGCCGCAACAACGGGAAATGCGTGCAACCCATGACTAAGGTATCGATATCCTTATCCAGTAATGGCGCCAAACCAGTCTTGACCACCGACTGCGCATGAGCTGACGTTAAATCGTTAGCTTCCACTAAATCCACAAAATTTTGAACGGCTAAACTAAAGACCGTGTTGTGCGGATCCTTTGCCAGAATCGTTTGCTGGTATTGGTCGCTCTTGACCGTTCCCGTAGTCGCAATCACGCCAATCCGATGATTCCGCGTGGCCTGCACTGCCGCGCGAGCGCCGGGTGCGATAACACCCACGACTGGAATGGTCAGTTCCTTTTGCATGGTCGTGAGGGCTGCCGCCGTCGCCGTGTTGCAGGCGATAATCAACATTTTAATATCTGCCTGGTGTTGTAAGAACCCGGCAATTTGACGCGTGAAGGTCGTGACCTCCGCCGCATCGCGAGGACCATATGGCAACCGTGCCTGGTCCCCTAAAAAGACTGTTTTTTCGGTAGGCAACAGCCGTTGAACTTCTTTTAATACCGTTAAGCCGCCGACTCCAGAATCCATTAACCCAATTGGACTGTTTTGCATGAATCAACGCTCCTCTCAATTACTTGAAACTATATTATCGCCTTTTTATGAAGCGGATTCAAGTTTCTTGCCGTGAAAATATCTACAGGTGTAAAAAAATCGTTAAATTTATCATGAGTCCAATGTTACTTGGTTTTTAAGGTATAATGAATTCAGAATATAAATCGGACAAAGGAGCCAACTATTTTGAAAAACTTATACCAGACCGTCATGAATGATGCTGCGGGGGCTCAGTATCTTCCCCAGATGATTCTTCGTGACGCCCTCATTCCAGAATTGCTCGGTGAGGACAAGGGAGCCATTGGTTACTGGGCCGGTAAATCACTCGCGCGGAAATTCCCGATTGGCAATCCTAAGGACGCCGCCATCTTTTTTGAGCAAGTTGGTTTTGGAACCCTCTCGCTTGAGAAGCAAACGTCGCACATGACCCGCTGGCAACTCAGTGGTGATCCCGTCCGCCTCCGGCTCCAAGTCGTCGGCGACACCGACTTCACCCTCGAAGCTGGCTTTCTTGCTGAAATGATGGCGCAACAACTGGGCATCATCACCGAAGCAGAAATAGTGGAAACTGGCCGTAAGTTAAAGAATCAGGCCGTCACCTTCGACGTCTACACGGACCCAGATGACGTGATTCCAGAATACGATGCGCCGCAACCACTCAGCTTGGTTAAACCGGCGGGCGAGAGTGAGGATAGTGAAGACTAGCCGCTATCTTTTTCTAAAACGATAAAGTATGAGTGAAATCCATTTGCGGTTTCACTTTTTTTATTTTTCAATATTTTACCCATTTATACAAAACGACTGCTACGGAATTATCCGCGGCAGTCGTTTTTTTCGACCGGCGTCTTTAGGCTTCGACGTATTGGTCTAAAATCTTCTTTAATTGATCCTTGGAGTGGTAACCCACGATGGAATCAACCACTTTACCGTCCTTCTTGACCAGTAAAGTTGGGATGCTCATGATACCAAAGGATTGTGGCGTGTTAGGGTTGGCGTCAACGTCCATCTTGTTAAAGGTAACGCTGTCCATTTCCCCAGCCAATTGTTCAACTACTGGTGATTGCATCCGACAAGGACCACACCACGTTGCCCAAAAGTCAGTCAGGGTAACGCCCGTAGCAGTATCTTGTTCAAAGGTTTTGTCCGTTGTTTCCGTAACCATTGTATTGCCTCCCTATCAAATTCATAACTTAACTACCAGCAGCATTTCACGTTGCTTCATAATCAGTCTACCAGACTTTGATAAAATCACAACTAAATTGCTTACAACTTAATTGCCGGATTACTTAAACCGTACGACCGTGGAGCCATCGCCCCCGGCATTGGCAGGTGAGAACCCAAAACTCTTGATGCGGTTGTTGCGCTTCAGATAGTCCGTCACACCCTTACGCAGAGCCCCGGTCCCCTTCCCGTGAATGATCGTCACGGATGGGTAGCCTGCCAGCAGCGCAGAATCGATGTAGCGATCCACTTCGGCCATGGCCTCTTCGTAGCGGTGCCCCCGCAAATCCAGTGTTGGCGACATCCCGGATGATCCGGACCGGCGAACCGTTGCCCGGGGTTGCTTCTTACTCTTGGCAGTGTCCTTAGCCTTCTCCAGATCGTTATTGGCAATCTTCATCTTCAAAATTCCCAGCTGAACTTCCCAATGATTGTCGTCCAGTTGCTGCATCAAGACCCCGATTTGGCCGTAAGACTTCACGAGAACACTGTCGCCCTTGTGGAAGTCGAGCTTAGCCTTTTCACGCCGCAGAACCCGGTTCTTCTTGAGCTTGGTATCCTGTTGCAGAGCATTCAAGGCCCCTTGTGCGGAAATCAACTCGTCTTCCTTGACCACACTCTGACCGGCCGCCAATTGCTTCTTGCGAATGTCCGCGATAATCTGGTTTGCCCGTTTCCGGGATTCATCGACCAACCGGTTCGCATCGCGTTTGGCATCCAGCATGAGTTGGTCCTTCTGGTGCTGATATTGTTCGAATTGCTTCTGCAATTGATCGTGGAGCGCATTGGCTTCCTCCAACTGCGTCTGTAACTCGGCCGCGTCTCGATCTGCATGACGTTTCTGCTCAGTCAGGTCGCTGATCATAGCATTCAGGTCTTGACTATCTTGATCGGTCAAGCCCCGCGCGGCATCAATAACCTGGGCTGGCATGCCCAAACGAGAGGCAATATCCAGCGCGTTACTCCGCCCAGGAATCCCAATCAACAAGTGATAGGTCGGCCGTAACGTCTCGCCGTTAAATTCCATACTAGCGTTGATGGTATCTGGCCGATTGTACCCGTAAGCCTTCAGCTCGGGGTAGTGGGTCGAGGCCATCACATAGCTGCCCAGCGTCCCAATCTCATCGAGAATGGCAATGGCCAAGGCGGCCCCTTCTTGAGGATCGGTCCCGGCACCCAATTCATCGACAACGATCAGGCTACGTTCGTCGGCTTGTTGAAGAATAGCAACGATATTTTCCATGTGCCCAGAGAATGTACTCAGACTCTGTTCGATGGATTGTTCATCCCCGATATCGGCAAAAATATCATCGAAGACGCCAATCACACTGTTTTCATTGGCTGGAATAAATAACCCCGACTGCCCCATCAATTGGACCAGGGCCAGCGTCTTCAGCGTGATGGTCTTCCCACCGGTGTTTGGCCCCGTCACGATAATCGCCTTGTAGTCGCGCCCAATCGTAATGTCATTGGCGACGACCTTCTTTTGGTCGATCAAGGGGTGCCGCGCTTGCCGCAAGTTCACTTGATTATCCAATGACAGCTTCGGTTCACTTGCCTTCAGTTGATGGGCATAGCGGGACTTCGCATTGATAAAGTCAAAGTGACCGAGTAACTCGGCGTTGCGAAGAATTTCATCCTGATAAGGTGACAGTAAGGCCGTCAACTCAGCCAGAATGCGTTGCTCTTCGTGCCGTTCATCCATCTGGTTCTGCCGTAAGCGGTTGTTTAAGCCCACGACTGCCTGAGGTTCAATGAACAGCGTCTGCCCACTGGCACTCTGATCATGCACGATTCCACCGAAACGTTGCTTGTATTCGGCCCGAACCGGAATCACGTAACGGTCGTCACGGATCGTCACGATCGTTTCGCTCAGGTACTTGGCATCCTTGCCCCGCGTGTATTGGTCCATCGTGGTCCGGATGGCCGCCTCGGTCTGGGTGATGTGTTGCCGGATCTGTTTTAATGCCGGTGAGGCTTCATCCGTAATGTGGCCGTCGCCTTCCAGTGAAGTCCGTAAGCGCCGTGTCACGTCAGGTAAGGTCACGAGTTCCTTAACCACCCGGTTCAACCGACGTAAATCAATCTCTTTGTCTTCCAAATCGCGGAAGAATTTTACCACGGAACTCGTCGTCCAGAGGACCCGACTGATCTGAGCCAGTTCGAGACCATTCAGGGCGGCTTCCATGGCTAAACGGTGTAAATGGGGCCGGATATCATCCAACTTGGGTAATGGGATGCCACTCTCCAAGCGATAAATGTCTGCGCCATCTCGCGTTTCATCGAGCCAAATCTGGAGTTGCTTCACATCAGCCGTGGGTTGGAGCTGATTGAGCTCGTGTTGCCCAGCGGCAGAGACTAAATAACCGCGAAGCGCCTGCTTGATGCGGTCGTACTCCATAATTTTTAATGTTTTTTGATTCATAGGACGCTCCTCTCTAACGAGTCGTCAGAATTAATGTTCTGTCAGCCACCAGTTGTAGACCTGTTTCGAGAGGACCGGCGTTTGTTTCACGATCCACTGGGCAACTGGTGACGCTTGATAACTGTTTTGGAATCCCTTAACTGGTAACAGGATCATCAGATTTAAAATTAGAAAGATCACCACGTAACGGATGACCAGGTTGATCAGGCCGCCAGCCAGCGAATTCACTTGATGAATCACTGGGAGCCAGGTCACCTTGTTGAGGCCGTACGCTACCCGATGGACGATGAAAAAGCCCACTGTCAGGATGGCAGAAAAAGCAATCCCATTTAAGAAGAAACTGCTACTCTGGGCCGCCGTGACCGCACTGGCCGAGCTGTCCAACGACAGGTTGCCAATGAATTGGCCGATGCCCGTCGCCAGTGGCTTCGCTAGGAACCGCGCGGCTAGCCAAACGACGATGTACCCAATCGTATTGAGTACCTGTAGAACCAGGCCCCGGCGATACCCCCGGCGAAAACCGAAGATCAACACCACCAGAATGATTAGACTTAAGACCAAACTAGTCCTCCGTTTCCGGAGCGCTTGCTGAACTGGCTGCTGCGGCTGGCGTCTCTGCAGCTTGACTCGCCGCAACGTCTGCCGTGGAAGCCATCTTCAACTGGTCGGAGACGGCGTTGAAGGCCATCAGAATGGCAGCGTCTTCCTTGGATAGATTTGGTGATAACTGTTTTAATTGCGTAAATTGTTGATTCAAAACTTCAGTAACCGCTCGCATATGTTCATCGGAGGTCTGGCCCACAATCGTGTAGGTTTTCCCGGCGATGACGGCTTTGAAGCGGTGCGTCTGTTCCGTCATTTCTCATTCCCCCTGCTATTTGGCGTGCTCATGATCTAGCGGTTCGTCGCCACCGGCTGATCAGTCAGTCGACCATTTGATGGCGAACCCAAGCCCACAATGCACAATACTTTATTTTACCATTACTAGCCACTTCGTTGCACGCTTTGCGGTCCGCTTCTTTGGAATCTTTCCGGTACCCGACGACGGATTCATGGTAAACAAAAAAGAGCGGAAGTCCTCCGCCCTTTCATCTTGTCAATTTGACTAGCCTTGCTTGCCAGCGTTAGGATCAATCGTCCCGTCTGCTAAGAAGGTGTTTAATACGGATTCAACCATATCCCATTCATCATCGGATTCGATCAATTGCAGGTCGCCACCGGATGGGTTAGCTGGATCATCGTCAGCTGGTAAAGCGTAGGCTTGGATATCAACTTCCTCGTCGTCGCTCTTGCCGGCTGGGTAAATCAAAATGTATGACTTACCAAAGTCGTCAGATTCAAAGGTAAACAGGACATCGTATAACTCTTCGTCACCGTTTTCATCAACTAATGTGATTTGTTCTTGGTCTTCGTTCATGGGAAACCTCACTTTTCTCGGGTTAATTTTCCTTGCCGATCTAAATAGTTCTGCAGGATTAACCCGGCTGCTAATTTATCAATTACTTTTTTCCGCTTACGGCGTGATGTGTCAGCCTGTTCCACTAACATACGCTCCGCCTCTACGGTTGTCAACCGTTCGTCTTCGAAGTCAACGGGCAAATGGAACCGCTCCGTCAACATCTCCCCGTACCGCTTAGAAGCCGCGGCGCGCGGACCCAACGAATTGTTCATGTTCTTGGGCAGACCCACGACAAAACCATCAACGTCGTGTTCGGTGACCAATTCAGCCACCCGATCCAACCCAAAAACTTCTGACTCTTCGTCAATGCGAATAATTTCGATACCCTGAGCCGTCCAACCCAAAGCATCACTAATGGCAATACCAACCGTTCGCGAACCAACATCCAACCCCATTAACTTCATGAAGGCTTCACCGGTCCATTCTGGTTGAGATAAACACGAACCAATTCTTCAATGATCTCGTCGCGCTCATGCTTGCGAATCAGGTTCCGTGCATCATTGATACGCGGAATGTACGCAGGATCGCCCGATAGTAGGTACCCGACAATCTGATTAATTGGGTTATAACCCTTTTCTTCTAGTGCTTGATAAACCGTTACCAGTGTATCATGGACGTCCTTTGGCTGGTTAGCGCCAAAGTCGAAATACATCGTTTTGTCTAATGAACTCACTATAAAACACCCCCGCGCTTCCTCACTTAGACTCAATTTTACTCGATAATTCGGTAAACTACAACGACCGACACCCAATGTAATCTATTCGTAATACTGCCGTTATCAAGGGAGCCGCCCATAACGGACCGCTCCCTTGATGAAGCCCTATTATCTTGGTGAAATTGAGGCTGTGATCCGATTCGTTACCGTTGCTTTGGTTGGGTGGTTGGCACGTGACTTACGAAATAGTTTTTTACGCTTATGCCTAATCTAGCTTCAAACCAGACTTTTGTTTTTATTCTAGTTCGAAACCGGCTCTTTAATTTCACATTGCCGAAACGTGCTCCACAAGGCAGGTCCCTGCGCTTAACCCCAATAAGGAAAAATCCAAACCCGGGATTTTGCCCTTATTGACGTTAATGCTCAGGACCTAAACGCCTTGTTCCACACTCTATTGCTTTTCCAACCACTCAACAGCTGCAGTCATGGCATCTGGCAAGCCCGCTGGGTTCTTCCCACCGGCTTGGGCCAGGTTTGGCCGACCGCCGCCACCACCGTTGATTTTTGGTGAAATAGCCTTGATCAGGTCGCCAGCCTTGACTTGCTTTTGCTTATCAGCGCTGACCGCAACGATCAGGTTCGCCTTACCGTTGACTTCGGCACCCAGTACCAAGACATCGGAAAGCGCCTTTTCACGCCACGTGTCGGCTAAGGCCCGCAGTTGGTCCATCTTGGAGACTTGAACGGTCCCACTGATCAACTTGTAGTCGCCCGCTTCAGTGACTTGGTCAAAGACCGCACTAGCTTCCTGACTAGCTAATTTGCCTTCTAAGGCTGCTTGCTTCTGTTCTAAGCTCTTTACCTGTGCTTGCAGGCTCGTCACCTTTTGTTCCACTTCAGCGTCCTGAGTGACCTTTAAATCGCCAGCAACGGCGTCTAAGATCTCACTGCGACCCTGCAGGTACTTGTAGGCTGCAGCTGAGGTAACGGCTTCGATCCGTCGTACCCCGGCACCAACACCGGATTCAGAGGTAATCTTGAACAAGCCAATTTCGTTGGTGTTCTTGACGTGGTTCCCGCCACAGAATTCAGTGACAAAGTCGCCAGCGCTGACGACCCGGACAACCTTACCATACTTTTCGCTAAACAGCGCGATGGCTCCCATCTTCTTAGCAGATTCGATATCCGTTTCCACTGTCGTAACAGGCAGTTCTGCGAAGATCTTTTCGTTGACGATGGCTTCAGCCTTGGCTAAATCAGCGGGATCAACTTGCCCAAAGTGGGTGAAGTCAAACCGCAAGTAGTCGCCTTCAACTAAGGAACCGGCTTGCTGGGTGTGTTCGCCAAACACTTCACGTAAAGCCTTGTCCAACAGGTGGGTCGCGGTATGGTTCTTTTCGACCTTACTGTGGAACTTAGCATCAACCTTCAACTCGTAAGTCGTGCCCTTCTTCAAAGGTGCGACAACAGTCAAAGTATGCAGGTTTTGGCCGTTTGGCGCGTGTTGAACGTCGGCCACATGTGCAACCACGTTACCGTCAAGGTCGTAAATATCACCCTTGTCGGCCACTTGGCCACCCATTTCGGCATAGAATGGCGTCGTGTCAAACATGGCTTCGGCCGTTCCCGTCGTTGCTTCATCGGCTAACTGGTCATCGACAACCAATTCAGTCAATTGGCTCTTGGTTTCAAGCTGCGTGTAACCCACGTATTGACTAGGCGTCGTGACGTTGATCAGCAGGTCGTGTTGTAAGCCCATGGCCTTTTGCTTGCCCCGGGCGTTACGCGCACGGTCCTTTTGCTTCTGCATTTCTGCCTTGAAGCCGTCTTCGTCGACTGTGATGCCTTGGTCGTCGGCATATTCTTCCGTCAATTCAACAGGGAAGCCGTACGTATCGTAGAGCTTGAAGGCATCGGCACCGGCGATTTGGCTACCACCCTGCTTCTTCAAGTCCGCAATCAGACTGTTCAGCAGGTTCAACCCACCGTCCAGCGTTTCACCGAACCGGTCTTCTTCAGAACGCACGACCTTGGCGATGTAGTCACTTTGCTTGAGCACGTCTGGATAGTAAGATTCCATGATTTTACCCACGACTGGGACTAATTGGTCCAAGAAGGCCCCTTCGATACCCAGCTTTTGACCGTTAACAATGGCCCGACGGATCAACCGACGGATAACGTAGCCGCGGCCTTCGTTTCCAGGCAAAGCACCGTCACCAATCGCAAACGTAATGGCCCGCGCGTGGTCAGCAATCACCTTGAAGGACACATCGTCTTCGTGGTTAGCACCGTACTTCTTGCCTGCACTGAGTTCCGCCGTCTTTTCAATGATTGGCAGGAACAGGTCGGTTTCGAAGTTGGTCTTGGCATTTTGGAAAATGGAAACGACCCGTTCGAGGCCCATCCCCGTATCAATGTTCTTCCGAGGCAGTGGCTTGTAAGTGCCATCTGGTTCGTGGTTAAACTGGGAGAACACGATGTTCCAGACTTCAAGGTAACGTTCGTTTTCGCCACCAGGATAATTTTCAGGATCGTCATCGGCGAGATTGTTAAAGGATTCGCCACGGTCGTAGAAAATTTCGGAGTCGGGACCAGAAGGCCCTTCACCAATGTCCCAGAAGTTATCCTCTACGGCAATGATGTGATCAGGGGCAACCCCTGCGGCTTCCCAGGCTTCCTTGGCGTCAGTATCCTTAGGGTAAACCGTCATAAACAGTTTATCTGGATCCCAACCGAACCAGTCTGGCGACGTGAGTAATTCCCACGCCCAGTTGATGGCTTCCGTCTTGAAGTAATCCCCAACGGAGAAATTCCCGAGCATTTCAAATAATGTGTGGTGCCGAGCAGTCTTCCCAACATTTTCAATATCGTTGGTCCGGATACTCTTCTGTGAACTGGTCAACCGCGGATTCTCAGGAACCACTTGGCCAGAGAAATACTTCTTCATCGTGGCAACCCCGGAGTTGATCCACAGTAACGATGGGTCATCCTTAGGAACTAATGATGCACTGGGTTCGATCGTGTGGCCCTTAGACTGGAAAAAGTCCAGGTACATCTGGCGAATCTGACTACTACTTAGGTCTTTCATCTCTTAATACCTCCAAAAAAGTATAAAAAACACCGTTGCCCGTAAAGACGCCGAAGCGCGGTACCACTTTACTTGCAACGATGTTTTAATCGTTTACCTCTTAAACTCATAACGCTGAGTCGCGATGTAACTGAGGGAGCGCCAGTAACCGACCGAATCGTTTTTCACAGCGACCAAAACGTTTCTGAAAATCAGTGAGTTACGGTATATCCTCGAATGATATTTAATTGTCCATTAGAAATTATAGGTGGCAACCGGCGCCTTGTCAATCAAGGTTTACGATTATTAACACAGTGTGCCCAATGCCTCCGGACTGGTGAAAATGGACTGAGACGCTGAGGGCGGACGCCCAGAGCCAAAGTTCGGTCTCTGGACTTGCCCTCGAGCCGCCAAACCCGCGTCTCAAGGGCACCAATTCTCTAAGCGAAAACCGCTAAGAGAATTCCCACAGCTGAGCCCATTTTCACCAGCCCTGCGGCTTCACACAGTGTTAAAACTGATCAACCGATGTCCTACGTTTCATTTTTTTCACTACGCTAAAGACCAACGTCACAGACGTCTACCACTAAAATTAACCTAGCCGGAGGTAATCAGGGATGTAGCCTGCCGTGACAACGCTGTTAGACCGGGATGATTTCCCCGGCCTTACAGCGTGGGACGTATTTGGAAACTCGCCTGACTTTGGTGAGGTTTCAAATCGAGCTGGAAGCCCGCTCTTTGGCTGCAAGCGGTCCCCACAGCGGCGGAATCCCTGGTTGCCGCAGGCGGCAAAAGGATAAGTTTATTGGTAACGGTCTGATTCGCGCTTGCGGCGCTTCCGTTCGTTACGGGCGCTTTGACGTGCCGCAATCCGCTTCTCTTGATCCTTCCGCCGGTGAATTTCTTGCTTGATTTGGTGCTTGTAACCCGGCTTGATCTTCTTTTTCTTTTTCATAACGAAACCGATCAATGATGGGTCAAGCTTTTCTGTACTCTTGTTCCGCTTAGTCCGCCGATTACGGTCGTAGGAATCCACGACTTCACCGTTACTGATACGCTTAGGTTGGAACTTGATCCCCAAGGCTTCAATTTCGGAAATCTTAGCTTCTTCATCTGGTGAATACAGCGTAATAGCGGTTCCGGCCATCCCCTGACGACCCGTCCGACCAACCCGGTGGACGAAGAAGTCGAGGTCTTCTGGAATATCATCGTTGATGACGTGAGAGACCCCTTCGATATCAATCCCACGGGCAGCCAAATCGGTGGCGACCACGAATTGGTACTGAAGATTCTTAACTTCACGCATAACGCGTTTCCGTTCCCGTGGCTTGATGCCCCCATGAATCATGGCGACCTTTAAGCCTTGTGCCTTCAAGAAGTCGTTGATCTGTTCGACCCGCGTCTTAGTGTTAGCAAAGATCAGAACCAAGTAGGGTTCCCCCATCGTAATCAACTGTAAGATCAGCTGGTTTCGATTTTGTCCCTTGGTGGAGATCAACCAGTTGTCGATGGTTGGGGAGATAATCGTGCTCGTTGGGATTTCTTCGATCACGGGGTGGTTCATGTACTTGCGCAGGAATGGGTCGAGCCGTTGTGGAATCGTAGCGGAGAAGACCATCATTTGCAATTCTTTAGGCATCCGGCCGGCAATCTTGTCGACTTGATCTAAGAATCCAAGGTCTAACGTCATATCCGCTTCATCGACAACGAATTGCCGCGTCGTGTGGACATCCAAGGCTTGGGATTGGATTAAATCCAAGACCCGGCCTGGTGTCCCGATAATCAGTTGTGGTTGGTAATGACGCAGCTTGTTGACTTGGCGCTGCTTGTCAGTCCCCCCAACGTAGTTACCGATACGGATTTCGAATGGGGCTTCGGCGGCTAATTGTTCAGCGGCCGCGTGAATCTGATAAGCCAATTCCCGGCTGGGCGTCGTGATAACGGCCTGAACCTGGTTTTCGGAAGTTAATTGGTTAAAAATCGGCAACAAGAAAGTATGGGTCTTCCCACTCCCAGTTTGGGATTGGCCGACCACATCTTTACCTGATGCTATAACGGGAATCAATTTTGCCTGAACGGCAGTGGGTTCCGTGAACCCAATCTTTTGCAAGGCCGTCATTAAATACGGTTGCAAGTTGAAAGCTTTAAAGTTTTCGGTCATTCATTTTCTCCTTTAGCGTTCGCCACTAACTCATCGAGCTCGTGGATCACTTGATCGATCTCAGCTTGGTCCTTGGCACCGGCACCACTGGCTAAGGCGTGACCGCCCCCACCGTGATTCTTCGCCAAGCCGTTGATGGAAGGCCCCTTCGACCGCAACCGAATGCGGTACGTGTGGTCCTTGGATTCAACAAAAATAGCCCAAGCTACTACTGACGTAATCTTACCGGGCAATGGCACGATGGCAGAGGTTGAGTCCCCCTTGCCCAAGCCAAAGGGTTCCACGACCTCATCACTCAACTTGAGATAAGCGGCCCCACTGGGTAAGATTTCCAAATTTTGATAAACATAAGCGGACAACTTCGACATGGCTGGTGAAATTTCATCTTCGGCCTGGTTGACCTCGGTCGCTGAGAAGTTGTAGCCCATTAATTTACCAGCGACAGCCATCGTGTTTCCCGTGGTTGCGGGGTACATGAAGCGGCCGGTGTCGCCCACGATGCCGGCGTAGAGTAAGCGCGCAGCGTCGTCGGGCATGGTCAACTCAGCTTCATTCGCTGCGAACCAGTCGTATAACATCTCGGATGTGCTGGAAGCCTGATCCAAGACCCACTGCAAGTCACCAAAGGCGTCCTCATTAGGATGATGGTCAATCTTAACAACGGCTTTCCCCGTTGACCAGCGTTCGTCATCGACTCGTGGCTGGTTAGCCGTGTCCACAACGATCACTAAAGCATCCTTGTAGGCTTCATCAGGCACTTCCTGATCCGCCTGCCCCATCCAGTCAAAGCCGGGGTAATGCTTACCAACCGCGTAAACGTTCTTGTCAGGGAAGCTTTCCCGCAGGATGCCCCGCAGAGCAAGCTGAGCCCCGATACAGTCGGGATCTGGCCGCTGATGACGGTGAATGATGATTGTTTCATATTTTTTGATTTCTTCTAAAATGGCAGTTTCAATAGCCATGGTTGTTCACCTATTTTCTATCCGATTTACCAACGCAATTGCGTCGTTACCGCGTTTCAGTATACAAGTTTTACGGGGTAATTTCAAAGGAAGTCTTTCAGGATTAGCGGTCTGGGTCAAACAAAGGCAGCTTTAGCTCTTCGAATGTTTGCGGTGCCAATCCCGTCAGAGTAATCCCTAGCAGTCGCACCTGTTCATCACTAGTGGCCACACTTTGATAAATTTCCAAGGCCATTTCGTAGTAAGTCGTCGCATCATTGGCGATAAAATCCGGCTGAGTCACGCGTTTGGTAATCGTATTGAATTCGCTATCTCGCAACTTCAGAACCAAGGTCTTGCCGTGGCGCTGCTTTTGCTTCACGGTCGTAGCGACCATTTCGGCCAAACGCTCAAGCTGGCTCTCCACTTCACCGGTCGTGGTCAGGGGCGGCCCGTATGTCCGTTCCTTACCGATTGATTTACGCTCACGTTGGTACTCAACCGGCCGTTCATCGATACCCCGGACCCGTTGATAAAGGATGTAGCCGAACTTTCCAAAGTCGTGAATCAACGCCAGCTGACTACGTTCGTATAAATCCGCGCCGTTTAAAATTCCCAGTTCGTGCATCTTAGGTACGGTCTTCTTCCCCACCCCACGAAATCGTTCGATCGGCAACGCCATCAAGAAATCATGGGCGTCCTCGGGCAGAATTACACAGACCCCCACCGGTTTCCGAAAGTCGGAGGCTTCCTTCGCCAAGAACTTGCTGTAGGAAATCCCGGTCGAGCAGGTCAGATGCGTCTGATCAAAGATCTCGGCCTGAATGGCGTGGGCGACCTGCACCGCCGAATGCAGGTGATGTTTGTTCTCAGTCACGTCCAGATAAGCTTCATCGAAAGCCACCGTTTCAATCTTGTCCGTGTACTCGTGAAAGATGGCGTGAATCTGGTCGGACACTTCGCGATAGCGCGGAAAGTCCGGCGTCTTAAAGATTGCTTTGGGGCACAGTTTCAGTGCCTCATTGGCGTTCATCGCCGAGTGCACCCCGGTCTGCCGGGCAATGTAATTGGCAGTGGTCACGACACCCCGTCCACCGGTCTTGCGTGGATCTTGGGCCACAATCAGGGGGTGGCCCTTGAATTCCGGATGATCGCGTTCCTCAATGGACGCATAAAAGGCATCCATATCGACGTGAATGATTTTGCGTTGCGTGAATTTAGCTGCCGGCTGCATCGTGGCCACCTCCCAGTATGGCATAGGCTTTTCTAAATTATAATCGAACACGCGTTTGTCCACAACTAAAATTATCGTTGGGTTAGTAACTAAATGTCGCCTGCGGCTGCCAGGGATAGACAGATCACGCCGAGCAGCGCCTTACCGGGTGGCGCCAATCAACCGGGACGCTGAGGGCGGACGCCTAAAGCCACAGAACGGTCTTTAGGCTTGAGGTTAAGCCTCTAAGAAACGAGTCTCAACCTCACCAGTTCACTAAGCGGCAAAGGCCACCGCTAAGTGAACTCCCACAACTGAGTTGATTGGTGCCACCCTCACGGCTAACTTGGTGTTTTGATCTATCGATTGACCAACCTGACAATCAGTTTGTAAAGTCGTTATTCAAACCGTTCATTGCTCTTAAAACGTGCTGCGTCTGCGTTAAATCAAGGAATTAAATAACACAACCTCAAAAACAGCTAACAGACTAATCTAGTTTATAGCGGCTTTCGGCAAAACCATGCGACTAAAACCCAAATTTTTACATTAGTAATAAGTAGGCGCACGAATAGCGAGAAGCAACGTACTTGAAGACACGTGATTTCCACCAATGCTTCACTAATTGGATGAACACCACCACAGTCAAACCGAATCGTCAATGTGGCCACGGCCGGAGGAGGTCAGAGACGGAACCAGCCGTGAGTGTGGTGTTGAATCGGGCGATTGCTTCTCCCCGATTTTACACCACTGGTCGTCCTTGGAAACGCGCGAACTTCGTGGTTCCAAGGCGAGGTGGAAGCCCGCTTCTTGGCTGGAACCGACCCCACAGCAGGTGGAGTCTCTGACAGCCGCAGGCCTACGTCCATTGACGTCGCCCACCGCGAACCGGCCCATTTTCACCATCCTGGAGGCGACGTGACATCCAGTTTAGCGGAACAAAAAAGACTGACACAGATTGCGTCAGTCCCCTAACTCACCGTCAAACTCGCTGCCAGTGAGTCACTCTAAACTTATTTAGCTGCGTCGTCCTTGTCAGCACTGTCGTCAGCGGCTGCGCTGTCGGCCGTGTCAGCTGAATCATCAGCGGCACTTTCAGCAGGTTGGTCATCGCTGGCTGCTTCACTCGTTGCTGCAGCAACGGGTGCCGTAACAGCGGCTGGGGCTTGCGCCGTAACCGTTGAGATAGCCCGTAAGTCGAATACCAAGTAGATACCATCGCAGTCCAAGGTAACAGTCTTGTCAGCATCGTTGATTTCATCAATGACACCGTGCAGGCGACCAATGGTAACAACGTGGTCACCCTTCTTTAATTCACTCATCATGTCCTTGTGCTTCTTTTGTTGCTTTTGTTGTGGCCGCAACATTAAGAAGTACATCAAGGCTAAAAAGATCACTAAGATAATGATCGTTGAATACTGGCTAGCACCGCCAGCGGCAATTACAAAGTTTCCTAACACTTTCGTTCACTCCTTCATATCGTCTCTATTGAACCACTTTACCAGAACCAAGGGATTCCGTCCAATTATTTCTAGAAGTTCTTGGGATGTTCGGTATTATAACTATATTTTTAAAAAGTAATTCGTCATCTTCGCGAACAATCGGCCTAATCGTGGTCCTGATTGGGCATCGGTAAACCCAAGTGCGCGTAACCTGCCGCCGTCACTACCCGACCGCGCGCGGTGCGTTTTAAATAACCACGCTGAAGCAGATAAGGTTCGTACATCGCCGCAACGGTTTCCGTCTCTTCACCAATGTTGGCCGCCAGGGTATTTAGTCCGACCGGCCCACCATCGTAGTAATCGATCATAGTCGTCAACAACTTCACATCGGTCGGATCAAGCCCAGCCGAATCGACCCGCAGCAACGTTAACGCATGGTCGACGATGGCCCGGTCAATGGTGGAATGATTAGGTGACACTTCGGCGAAATCGCGAATCCGTTTCAACAACCGATTCGCGATCCGTGGCGTTCCCCGCGACCGCAAAGCCACTTCATGGGCGCCATCAGTCGCAATCGTCGTATTGAAGATATCGGCGGAACGTTCGACGATATCCTGCAGATCACGCGTTTCGTAATAGGCCATGTGTTCCACAATACCGAAACGATCGCGCAACGGTGCCGACAGCAAGCCGGCCCGCGTGGTTGCGCCAATCAGCGTGAACGGTGGTAATGGGAAATGCACGGGATGAGCGGTTGGCCCCTGCCCGACGACGATGTCGATGTAAAAGTCTTCCATCGCCGAGTACAGCATTTCTTCAACAATCTTTGGCAACCGGTGAATTTCATCAATAAAGAGAATATCGCCGGGCTGAAGCTCGTTGAGTAATGCCACCAGGTCACCTGGCTTCTCGATGGCTGGGCCACTGGTCGTCCGAATATTCACGGCCATTTCGTTGGCAATCACCATCGCCAGTGTCGTCTTCCCCAGACCAGGTGGTCCGTAGAGGAGAACGTGGTCGAGCGACTCTTCACGCTGTTTAGCCGCCTGAATGTACACGCTCAGCTCATGTTTGATGGGATCTTGGCCAATATACTGGGCCAAGGTCTGTGGTCGCAATGATTTTTCAATTGAGTCTTCGTTATCGTCCGCAGGTTCGGGCGATACTAAGCGATCTTCATCAGCCATCGTTCAGCCTCCTTTCGTTTATTTCAACTAAGTTTAGTTCGTCAACAACCGCAAACCTTCACTCAGATAGTCGTTCGTTGACTCACCAGCAAATTGCTTTAATTTCGGCGTAATCTTCTTGACGGCCGTCTCGCGGTAACCTAGAGCGGTCAAGGCCGCAATGGCATCGTCCAATTCAGGATTGGTGCCATCGGTCGTTGCGACTTCCGGCGTAAACAGATCGCCGTCATCGACGGGTTCCAAATCATCCAATTTGTTCTGGAGATCCAACACAATTTGACCAGCCGTCTTCTTCCCAACACCAGGAAACTTCGTCAGGAAGCTAACGTCATTGGTCCGAATGGCCTGCATCAAACCTTGATGATCCGGATTGGCCAGAATTGCCAACGCGCTCTTTGGTCCAATTCCATTCACGTTGATCAGCTTCAAGAAGAGCTGCTTCTCCGCAAAGTCCTGGAACCCGTAGAGTGTCTGGGCGCTGTCGCTAACCGCTTGATACACATAAATCGTCACGGCTTGGCCGTCGGTGGTGACTTGGTACCGGTAGGGATTGGCCGTGTTGACCAAATACCCCACCCCATTTACATCAATAACCACGTGGTCGGGGTAAACCGCCGCAATGGTGCCATGGAGGTATTCATACATGACCAGTCTAATCTCCTTTAAGAAAACATATGTTTGCTTTTTAAATTGTACCATACTCCCGCCAAACCTGCACTGAATTCCACAGATTTAGAAGGCCTGACGACAAGGATTGCGAATGACTGAAACATTCGCGACATGAGCGCACATCTCTAGCCGTGAGGGCGGTGCAAATAAACTCAGCCGTGGGAATTCCCTTAGTGGTGCTTTTGCCACTTAGGGAATTGGTGTCTTTGAAACTCGGTTCTCAGAGGTTCAAAACAAGTCCGGAGACCGCTCTTTGGCTCCGGGCGATCCGCCCACCGCGTTCCGGTTTATTTGCACCGCCCGGTAAGGCGAAGCTACCTGCTATGCTAGTCGCAATGTTCACAATTATTCGCCCCAGTCGTCGCCGCTGTGATGGGGATCTTGGATACGCTTGAACAGCTTCTCCAAGTCCTGATCCGTGAAATGAACCAGCACTGGCCGGCCATGAGGACAGTTGAACGGGTTCTCCGCTGTCGCTAATTTCTTCAACAGGGCGCGTGCCTGTTGGTCATCCAAATGGTGGTTAGCCTTGATGGCGCGTTTACAACTCATCATGATAGCCGTCTTCTCCCGGAAGGCCGCCACGGAAATCTTGCCGTCCTTCAGAACCCAATCGATCATTTCTTTGATCGTATCAGTTTCTTGCCCGGCCTTAAACCAGGTCGGATGCTCGTGCACAATGAAGCTGTTTGGCCCAAAGGATTCCAAGTGGATGCCAACACTACTCAGTGTCTCCACGTGGTTACTCAGTTCCAGAACATCGGTCGTCGGGTAATCCAAAACGATTGGCACCAACAACTTCTGCTCGTCATCGCTAACTTCACCGATAGCTTGGCGGTAAAACTCATAGTTGACCCGTTCCTGAGCGGCATGTTGATCGACCAGATAGAGACCGTCATCAGCCTCAGCCAACAGATACGTTCCGTGGACCTGCCCCAAGTAGCGCAGTTCGGGGAAACGTTGCTGCGGCTGCGCCTGAGTTAATTGTTTGGCCTCTGGAATCGTTTCAACAGGTTGACTCGCCATTGCCGGTTGTTCAGCCGCCGACTCAGTTGCCTTGCTCATCCCCAACGGTGCGGCGGGGTGCTCAGTCCGATATTTCTCATCAAATGCTTGCACGGCGGGCAGCTTAAAGTCACCCCGCGCATGGATGACGACCGGTTCAACCGGAACCTCTTCCGGCGTCTCCAACGGTTGTGGTCCCCGCTTAATGGGCGCGGCCGAAGATGTGTCGATCATCGCACTGGGTTGACTCGCAACCGGTGTCGACTGTGTCGCCGCTGGTCGCGGTTGTGGCGCACTGGAGAACTCATACTTAGTCGAGGCGTCATTTAACGCCATCGTCAGTTGATCGGTAGCCGGTTCCGGCGTCTTCTTTTGCTTTGGTAACTCGCTGAAGACATCGGGAATCAAGTTTTCCGTGGAGAGCCGTTTGAACACGGTCTCCTGAATCAGCTGCGTCAGCTCCGGTTCCTGACTGATGCGGACTTCCTGCTTGGTTGGGTGCACGTTAACGTCGACCAGCAGCGGATCCATCTTGATATCAAGCACGGCCAGTGGATACCGACCGACCATCAGCTTGGACCCATAACCGGCAATCAACGCCTTGCTCAGCTGAAAGTTGTGGATGTACCGCCCGTTAAGTAACAGCGAAATATACTGCCGACTCGCCCGCGTCAATTCTGGCAGACTCACGTAACCGGTCACCTTGAAATCCGGGTTGGACCCGTTAATGGCCACCATCTTCCGGGCACTCTGCACGCCGTAGATACCGGCAATCACCTGCTGTAGATCACCGCGACCAGTCGTCCGCGTCAATTCACGCCCGTTGTGCACCAGCGAAAAGGCCACGTCGGGATAGCTCAGGGCCAGCCGGTTCACGATATCCGTGATTCGCGCCAACTCGGTCGCTGGTGACTTCAGATATTTCAAACGAGCTGGAACGTTGCCAAAGAGGTCCTTGACCGTCACCGAGGTGCCCTTGCGTGCGGCCGCCGCGGTGTGCTCCTTGATGATGCCGCCCACGTTATGGATCAGCGTGCCGACACCCCCGGTCGAGGTCGTCAGGGTCACGTCAGCCACGGAGGCAATACTAGGTAGCGCTTCGCCTCGGAACCCTAGTGACTTGATGCGAAAGAGGTCCTTGCGATCCGTAATCTTACTGGTGGCGTGCCGTTTGAAGGCCATCTCAGCGTCTTCGTCGGCGATACCGTCACCATCGTCGACCACGGCGATTCGCTTCAGGCCGGCTTCTTCCACCGTGATGTCGATCTGCTTACTGTGCGCATCAACGGCATTTTCCACCAGTTCCTTGACGACGGACGCGGGCCGTTCAACCACTTCACCCGCTGCGATTTGGTCGGCCAGTACCGACGCTAACTCATGAATTTTAGGCATGTACGACCCTTCCTCTCAGACTTACTTCGATAATTTTTGTTGCCACTTGTAGACCTGACTCATCACGTCCATCGGCGTCATCCCCATCAGGTTCAAGTGACTTAGTTGTTCGATAACCTTAGCTTGAGCCGGATTCATTTCCGGTTCATCGCTAAATAACGATAATTGTTGATCCGTATCCGCTGTTGATGGTGCCACTTCGGCTGGAGCAGTTTGCTCGGCCGGTGTTGGCGTTGATTCAGTGGAAGTTGTGGTTGACGTTTCAACTGGGGCACTGGTCGTCACAGCCTCGGTTGGCGCGTTAGTCGGCTCTGCCTCAGAGACTTGTTCACTAGGCACCGCCACGGCTGGTTTCTCCGCGGCTTCCTCTTCCAAATCAGTCAGAATCACTTCCGCCCGTTGCAATAACGGCGTTGGCATCCCCGCCAGTTTGGCCACATGAATCCCGTAGGACTTGTCGGCGGGACCCGGTTGCATTTGGTGCAAGAAGACTAAATCGCCATCGCGTTCTACGGCGCCCACGTGGACGTTGCGCAACTGCTTTAGTGAATCCTCCAGTGCGGTCAGTTCGTGGTAGTGGGTCGAGAACAGCGTCTTGGCATGAACCTTGTCGTGAACGAATTCAATGATTGCCTGAGCTAAGGCCATCCCATCGTAGGTCGCGGTCCCCCGACCAATTTCGTCAAATAGAATCAGACTGTTGGCGGTGGCGTGGCTCAGCGCGCGGTTGGCTTCCTGCATTTCGACCATGAAGGTACTCTGACCGGAAATCAGGTCATCGGCCGCCCCAATCCGGGTAAAGATCTGGTCAAAGACGGGCATCTGTGCGGCCTCAGCCGGCACGAAGCACCCCATCTGCGCCATGATCACGGTCAGCGCCAATTGCCGCATGTAGGTACTCTTCCCAGACATGTTGGGCCCGGTGATCAGGAGGACATTGGTCTGGTCATCCATGGAAACGTCGTTGGGCACGTAAGACTGGCGGCCCAACACCTTTTCCACGACCGGATGCCGGCCCTGGGTGATCTCCAAATCATGGCCCGCAATCAGCGTGGGCTTCACAAAGTGGTAGTCTTCACTAACGATCGCAAAGCTCTGAAGAACATCCAGGCTGGCAATCGTGGCTGCCAACTTTTGTAGCCGCGTAATGGCCTTCTTGACCTGTTCACGCAGGTCAACGAACAGCTGGTATTCAAGTGCCGTGGACTTCTCCTCGGCTTCCAAAATCAAGCGTTCCTTTTCCTTCAGCTCTGGTGTCGAGAACCGTTCAGCATTGGCCAACGTTTGCTTACGTTCGTAACGGTCGGCCGGCAACTTGTCGAGGTTGACCTTGGTCACTTCGATGTAGTAGCCGAAGACGTGATTGTAGCCGATCTTTAAGTTGTTGATGCCGGTCACTTCGCGCTCGTGGGCTTCCATTTCGGCCAACCACTGCTTGCCGTTACGCATGGCGTCGCGGTACTCGTCGAGTTGATCGCTGTAGCCGTCGCGAATCACACCACCATCCGTCACGGACAGCGGTGGTTCGGGCATGATAGCATCCCGAATAGCCTCAGCCACGTCTTCCACCGGATCAAGTCCATTGAGCATGGGTTCAAAGACCTTTTCACCCAGATCACCAAGCGTATGGGCAATCTGAGGAACCTGCTCAAGCGAGGTCTGTAGCTGAATCAGGTCACGCCCATTGACGCTCCCAAAGGCAACCCGACCGGCGAGCCGTTCCAGGTCATAGACTTTGACCAACTCAGCTTGCAGATTGCTGCGTTCGAAGTAGTGATCGAGGAGGACGCCGACCTTTTCCTGACGATTTTCGATCTGACCGCGATCGATCAACGGCCGGTCGAGCCACTGTTTCAGCAGGCGCCCACCCATGGCCGTCTTGGTTTCATCCAAGAGCCAGAGTAAGGTTCCAGACTTCTTCTTGGTCCGTAAATTCTGGGTGATTTCTAGGTTTGACTGTGAAGAATGATCCATCTTCAGAAAAGCAGCTGGTTGGTAGGCCACGGCCCGCTGTAAATGGGCCAGGCTACGTTTCTGCGTAACCGTCACGTAGGTCACCAAGACGCCGATGACCTGCTTCAAGAGGTCGCTAGTCAGGTCCTGTTCCACGTAACTCAGCTCGGAGCTCCCCTGAATGTCATCCTGTGACGAAATCATCAGGCCCAACTGCTTACACCGGTCCTGTAACGTCTGACTGACCGTGGTATCGACAACAACTTCCTTGGTCTGTAGACTCATCAGTTCATTGATGACGGTGTCGACCGTATTCAGTTCAGCCGCCTTCAATTCACCAGTAGACAGGTCGGTATACGCCAGCCCATAGTGCGTGGCATCGGTCATGGTAAGCGCCGTTAAGTAGTTGTTGCGTTTGGCCCCAGCCGCGCCAGTATCCGTCTGGGTCCCCGGCGTGACCAGTTGAATGACCTCACGTTTAACCATCCCTTTAGCCAGCTTAGGATCTTCCATCTGCTCACAAATGGCGACCTTGTAGCCTTGATCGACTAAGATATCGATGTAGCTCTGCACGGCCTTGTGGGGCACCCCACACATGGGAATAGGATTTTTGGCACTGTGGCTCCGCGTGGTCAGGGTCAACTCAAGCAGTTGAGAACCCTTCACGGCGTCCTCGTTAAACATTTCATAGAAGTCCCCAAGCCGGTAAAACAGGAAGGCATCGGGATACTGGTCCTTAATCTTTTGATATTGCTCCATCATGGGCGTCGTTTTCGTCATGGAAATTGGTTCATCCTTTCACTTCACTAAAACTTAGCTTTGGTACGGGTGTTGTGGGCTGATTAAGATTGGCCGGATTCGTGAGGCGTGGCCGGTCTTGTCGTTTAAGTCGATGACACAACCGGATAAGAGTCCCGCACCCTTTTCTTGAACGGTGTAGCGCGTTGGTCGTTGATTCTCGAAACGTTCAATCACACTGTCGGCCTGCATCCCCAGGACACTGTCGGCGGGACCGGTCATCCCAACTTCCGTCAAGAAGGCCGTGCCGTGCTTCAATACCTGGGCGTCGCTGGTTTGCACATGGGTATGTGTCCCAACGACAGCGGATAATTGTCCGTCATAACGCATGGCGAAGGCTCGCTTCTCACTGGTCGTCTCGGCGTGGAAGTCGACGAAGACAAAGTCGGTATCCAGTTCGGGTAGCAGATTCTTCATCGTTGCAAAGGGATCATCCATGGGGTTCATGAAGACCCGGCCCTGCATGTTCACCACTGCCAGCACCTGTTGGTTGACCTTAACCTTGGTCCAGCCTTGACCCGGCGTGTTGTCACCAGGAAAGTTAGCGGGCCGCACCAGGCGATTGGCACCGCCAATAAAGTCATAGAGTTCGGCGTTGTCCCAGGTATGGTTCCCCATGGTGACCACGTCGGCCCCGTCCTTTAAGAGTTGCTTGTAGATACTTTGACTGATACCACGACCAACTGGGGTTGAATTTTCCCCATTGACGATGGTGACCTGGGGCTTCAGGTCCCGTTTTAATTGCGGCAGGTACTCGTGAATCATGTCCACACCAATATTTCCAACAACGTCACCAACAAAAAGAATACGCATCTTCGTTCCCCTATCTGTGACCCCACATGGGCCCTCATTGACCGGTCTGCCCGATCATTTTTAGTTTCATTCTAGTCAATCGATTCAAATCGCCTGGTTGGTACCGTCAGGAGTGACTCGAACCGCTTCATTGTAATTCTGTCAATTGCATACGGTCTATTTTACCATGGATTAACCGCTAATGACGTAAAAAAGCTAGGACCATAATTGGCCTAGCTTCTCTGACTTATTTCGCATATTCAACTGACCGGACTTCCCGGATGACGGAAACTTTGACGTGACCTGGATAATCCAAGTCGCCCTCAATTTGCTTCTTAATGTCTCGTGCCAAGACAACGGCATCCGTATCGGAAATCTTCTCTGGCCGTACGATGACTCTCACTTCACGTCCCGCTTGGATGGCGAAACTGTGGTCGACACCATCAAAGGCATCGGCAATCGTTTCTAACTTGTCTAAACGGTGAATGTAGCTTTCAAGAGAATCAGAGCGTGCGCCTGGACGGGTTGCCGAGATTACATCGGCGGTCCCAACCAGTTCCGCAATCACAGACTGCGAAGCCGTTTCATCCGCTTGAGCGGCGATTGCATTTACTACGACGGGACTCTCACGATATTTCTTCGCGAGATCGACTCCGGTCGTAATGTAAGAGCTGTCGTCCTCATGTTCAGCGGCACGGCCAATATCATGTAATAATCCTGCACGTTTTGCTAACGTAACATCCTCACCGAGTTCAGCGGCTAAGACCCCAGTGATCTTGGCAACCTCAATTGAATGGGTTAAAGCGTTCTGCCCATGAGAAATTCGGAAATTCAAGCGGCCGACCAACTTGACCAATTCGGGATGCATTGAGTGAATCCCGAGGTCAAAGGTCGTTTGCTCGCCAAGCTCCCGGACACGTTCGTCCAGTTCTTTCTTGGCTTTAGCCACCATTTCTTCAATCCGTGCCGGATGAATCCGACCGTCTTGAATCAACTTCTCTAAGGCAATCTTCGCAACTTCTCGCCGTAATGGGTCAAAGCCACTTAAGACGACAGCTTCCGGCGTATCATCGATAATCAAATCAATACCGGTCAACGTTTCCAGCGTCCGAATATTCCGACCTTCACGACCGATGATTCGGCCCTTCATGTCATCATTAGGCAACGTCACCACAGAAATTGTGGTTTCGGTAACCATGTCGGCAGCGCTGCGTTGAATCGCTGACACAATCAGGTCTTTGGCATTTGCCTCGGCCGTCTTGCGAGCTGACTCTTCGCTTTCCTTGATCATTTTTGCGCGTTCGCCTGCCAGAGCCGTCTTGGCCTCTGAAATAATCAGGTCCCGTGCATCGTCCTGGGATAAGGCGGCAACAGCTTCCACTGCTTCCTGCCGTTTTTCAATCAGTGAGTCTGCTTGTTGTTGCTTCTTCGCTAAATTCTGTTCTTCACCACTAAGCTTCTTGTCTCGGCGGTTCAACGAATTTTCACGCTTTTCCAGAGAGTTGTCTTTCCGGTCTAACGTTTCTTCCCGTTGAATCAAACGATCTTCTTGCTTCTGAACTTCGGCACGACGTTCTTTCAGCTCTTGTTCGACTTCCGCGCGATACTTGTGACTGTCCTCTTTGGCCTCTAAAAGCGCCTCTTTAGTAGCAGTCTCAGCTTGTTTTTTGGCTTCGGCAAGGACACCTTGTGCAGTGAACTTGGCAGCATCTAGCTTACGTTCGTAGACAGATTTACGATAATAATACCCGCCCACGACACCAACAACGATAGCGATGATTGCGAGGATTATAATTGGAACACTCATGATTCCACCTCCGCATCATCAAAAATGACTAATTTAAAAATCAGACTTTTCAAGATGTTGATATGATAACTGACGCAACTTCAATTTTAATGGTTGCCATCAACGCTGTCAACTAAACTCCTCGGAAAGTGCTGCCAATTTCGCCATTCGTGCGTTGTCAGTGTTCCCTGCTGTGCCATCAAGGTATGAAAAAGGCTCGGAACCTGTGTCCCGAACCTTACGCCCTACTTGCCTTGTGGCTTGTTGGGAATCAATTCACTTTGTTGTGTTGCTGGCTTCTTGCCATCCTTCTTGGACTTGTTCTCCTCCTTGGCGGCATCGTCCTTCTTTGGTGCTGGTGCCTCGTCGCCATCGACGTTAACCCCATACGCCGTCCGAACCCGCGTATTAACCTCAGCCATCATGTCAGGGTGATCAGCCAGATATTGCTTGGCATTCTCACGTCCTTGGCCAATCCGGTCTTCACCGTAAGAGTACCAGGACCCACTCTTGTCGACGATATCCTTCTCAACCGCCATGTCTAAGAGTTCACCGGTCTGGGAAATCCCTTGACCATACATGATATCGACTTCAGCCCTCTTGAATGGTGAAGCCACCTTGTTCTTAACAACCTTGATCCGCGTCCGGTTACCGATAACATCGGTCCCGTCCTTGATCTGTTCTGCCCGGCGAACTTCCAACCGAACAGTGGCGTAGAACTTCAGTGCCCGACCACCAGGCGTGGTTTCAGGGTTACCAAACATAACCCCAACTTTTTCCCGAATTTGGTTAATAAACAGGGCAATCGTCTTTGTTTTATTGATTGAACCAGAGAGCTTCCGTAAGGCTTGGGACATCATCCGCGCTTGTAAACCAACGTGGGCGTCACCCATTTCACCTTCGATTTCAGCTCGAGGAACCAATGCGGCCACGGAATCCACGACCACAATGTCAACGGCACCACTAGAAATCAGGGCATCCGCAATTTCCAACCCTTGTTCACCAGTATCTGGTTGTGACAGCAAGAGGCTGTCGATGTCGACACCCAATGCCGTTGCGTAGGCTGGATCCAAGGCGTTTTCAGCATCAATATAAGCTGCTGTCCCGCCGCGCTTCTGAACTTCAGCGACCGCGTGTAAAGCTACCGTGGTCTTCCCTGAAGATTCTGGTCCGTAAATTTCTACGATTCGTCCACGAGGATAGCCACCGACTCCCAAAGCCACATCAAGGGCTAACGAGCCAGAAGGCACAGTCTCCACCTGCATATTAGTATTGTCGCCTAACCGCATAATAGAGCCTTTACCAAAGTCTTTTTCAATTTTCTTCAGCGCTTTGTCCAGCGCCGCTTGTCGTTCGTCAGCCATCAAAATCCTCCTTAGGTGCGTTACATTTCAAGTAATACTATACCGATATGTTCGTCAAAAAGCAAGTAAAAAGAGAACAATTGTTCCCTTTTATTTTTGATCTCGTAAAATCCGTCGTAACCAATCCAGAGCTTGCATCACGGCCCGCTCCCGAACCTTTGCACGATTGCCGGTCAAGTGAACTAGCTTAGCTTGTGGCGCCTGATGACGTTGCGCTAATCCCAACCAAACCGTCCCAGCAGGTTGGCCCTCAAGGTCATCGGGACCCGCAACACCGGTAAAGCTCAGTGCAAAGTCCGTATCCAACTTCTGGCGTGACCGTTCTGCCATCTCCTGAGCCGTGTGTTCGCTGACCACACCGTCCGTGTCAATAACCTGCTGCGGAATGCCCAACAAGTCACGTTTGGCCTCATTCGCATAGGTCACAAAACCGCCCGGGAAGACGGCCGAGACTCCGGGAACATCCCCCAGAGTGCTCTGAAACTTACCAGCGGTCAAACTCTCCGCCGCCGTAATCGTCAGCTGCCGATCAATCAATGTGTTGACCACGACCTGTGCCAGACTGTTATCGTCACCATAGCCGTAGAGGAAATCCCCCACGCGGCGCTGAATCGTCGCCGTCATGTCATCCAACAGTTGATTACCAGCCGCCGTAGATGGTGCTGCGGCCGTCAACCGTAACGTGACCTCATTGACCTTAGCATACGGCGCAATCGTTGGATTCGTCTGTTCGTCAATCAGATCGGCCAGCTGGGTCACTAAGTCCGCCTCACCGATACCAAAGAATCGCAAGACTCGTGATACCAAGAATTCTTGACGCCGATATGCTTGTTTCAGCCGTGGTAATGCCTCATTTTCAAACATAGGCTCCAATTCACTTGGTGGTCCAGGTAACAGCATCAAATCTGCCCCATTAGGATCGCGGTAAAAGGACCCTACAGCCATCCCCGTGCTGTTCTTGAGTAGTGTGCTACCGGCCAAGTAAAGTGCCTGCAGGCGATTGTTAGGGGTCAATTTCTGGCCAGTCGTTGCGAAGTGCTGCTGAATCTTGGCCATGGCTGGTGCATCTTCAACTAATTTAACACCTAATAGTTGCGCCACCGTCTGTTTCGTCAGGTCATCCTTAGTCGGTCCAAGGCCCCCACTGATGACCACCAAATCACTACGCGAGCGCGCCTGATTGACGACAGTCGTCAGCCGATCGGCGTTATCACCCACCAGAGAATGGTAGTAGACTTCGATCCCAGCATCCGCCAATCCTTGCGCGATGTAGGCCGAGTTCGTATCCACCACTTGCCCCAGCAAGATTTCCGTCCCAACCGCAATAATTTCCGCTTGCATGTTACCCCTCCTACAGGTTACTTAACTTAACTCCGTGAAAAAGTCGAAATTAAACGTCAAATACCCAAAGTTTTTAAAAATTATTTTTTCTTCTCATTTAGCCAAGCCCAAGTTAACCGATCAAACGGCCTACCAGACAAGGCATTGACCACCCATCGCGTTATAAAACCGCGCACCAGGCTTC
Organism: uncultured Lactobacillus sp.; assembly: GCA_937874695.1. Taxonomy (GTDB): domain Bacteria; phylum Bacillota; class Bacilli; order Lactobacillales; family Lactobacillaceae; genus Levilactobacillus. The sequence goes on along the minus strand of CALNAJ010000027.1, from coordinate 252,883 downwards.
TCATTTAATTTTTCAATTACATTCTTCAGCATAACACCGGTTGCCAAAAATCACTGGCAATTACATTCAAAATACGGCATTTTTTTGAAAGAATTTCAGGATGTGGTGTGTGAGGAGCTCCCCTCAGAATTAGCGTTAAAGCTAAGATAACCTCCGTCAAATGAATCGACGGAGGTTATCAGATTTAGCTACAGAATGAGTCGGATATTATCGTGAGAGCACACATGGCCAGTCCACATGTTTATCACCAAACTAACTTTCCAGCAGAGATAAACCAATCACGTTTTAAGCCCATGTAAGCCGTAGAGCTGGTGAAAATGGGCTCAGCTGTGGGAATTCTCTTAGCGGCGCTTTAAGCCGTTTAGAGAATTGGGAGCTTTGAGACACGTTTCTCAGTGGCTCGAAGCTCAGTTGGAAGACCGCTTCTTGGCTTCCGACGTCCGCCCTCAGCGACCCGGTCCATTTTCACCAGCTCGGAGGCAATGACAGAGATTAAAACCGTTATTCTGCGGAGGAATCGGCGAAGACTTGCCGGTTTTGCACAAAGTAGTCGATCCCAGAGTAAATCGTGAAGAACAAGCAAATGTAGAAGAAGATCAGCGCCATTGGAATGTGAATCGTCGCAAAACCAATGTTATTCAGCAACAGGAGAATAATCCCGACCATCTGCGTGGTGGTCTTGATCTTCCCTGGCCAAGCAGCGGCCAATACGCGGCCCCCGGTCTCCACAACGATCAGACGCAAGCCGGTAACGGCCAGCTCACGGCAGACAATGATTGCGGCACCCCAAGCGGGAATGGCGCCCATGTCGACCAACAAGATGAAGGCCGTCATAACGATCATCTTATCCGCCAATGGATCGGCGAACTTCCCGAAGTTAGTGACCAAGTGTTGCCGCCGGGCAATCTGACCATCCAAGAAATCAGTGATTGAAGCCACGGCAAAGACAATGGCCCCCCAGATCTGAGTGACTGGAATCGAGGTTCCGAGCCACACGACACTTCCCCAATTCAGGGGTAGGACCAGCAACAATAGAAATACGGGAATCAAAATGATCCGCATAATGGTTAAGCGATTTGGTACGTTCACGAACTTTTCCTCCTTAAACATCTCTCACGAAAAAAGCGAGGCGGTCGCCACGGACCGACCCGCTTCTACGTTATTTGAATTCCAAAGTAACCGTCTGAACTTGACTCGTCGTTGTCGTGCTCGTGCTGGAGCTCGTTGTCGTAGTCGTATCAGAGGATGAACTGCTAGTAGCTGAACTCGTTGCGGTAGCAGACGTAAAGTCAAACGTCTTGCCATCGACCTTAACCTTCGTTTCAGGTGCATTCCCAAACTTAAAGGTCACACTCGTTGCGGAACTTGGGATAGTCATCGTGTGAGACGTTGCTGAAGACAAAGTCCCCTGCCAAGTCGTTGCGCCGCCAACACTAACGGCAACCCATGCACTGCTAGAAGCAGACAAGGCAACCTTTGGCTTGGATGAAGCGTTCTTCATTTCCCAAGTTGAACCAGAAGTCGTCGTACTCAATTGCTTGAAGCTAGCCGTCTTGGCCTTCTTTGAAGAAGACTTCGAAGACGTGCTACTAGACTTCGAACTGCTACTAGAAGACTTGTTAGAACTGCCGGATACACTGACAGAACTGCTGTCAACGTTGTCCTTCTTGGTGCTACTTCCATTGTGGGAAGCAGCAACCCAGATGCCGACCAACACGACGAGCACCACGATAACGATCCCAATCACTGGAATTGTCCGCCGTAGCTTGACGTAACGGTCATCGACCTTCCGTTGTTGCGAACGGGTCTCCGGATTGTTTTCGTTGACCTTGTCCACGTATTCCTGCGTCTGCGTGCTAGGTAGCGCGCTGTCAAACTGCTTTAAGAGTTCTGCGCCGTCCAAGTCGACCATATCCGCATACTGCTTGATGAATGCCCGGACGTAAAAGTCGCCAGGAAGTTCATCAAAGTTTTGGTCCTCAATCGCAATGAGGTACCGCTTTTGGATTTTAGTCGTCTGTTGCAGGTCATCCAGCGTGAAGCCCTTAGCAATCCGGGCGTCGCGGAGGGTTTTCCCCAATGTTATTTTGTTTTCACTCATTTTTAATTCTCCACCTGTTCAAAATTTCTCTACTAGCAGTATAGCATAGGCACCCCGTCATTTTCAGCGACAGGCCCCAGAATTCATGATTTAACTGTTTCTTAAACTCCAGTTAGGGCAAAATCGTATAAACCGTCGCCTGGCTCTGATCCAAGAAGGCCTTGGCAGCCGTTAACAGCTCGTCAAAGGTCAGCTGTTCCAGGATAGCCAGTTCATCAAAGATGGTGGCCCCGTCAAAAAGCGGTCCATCGTATTGGTTGGCGATACCTTCTACAGAGTTGATAGCGCCAACGATTCGCCCAATGGCTTCGCGTTTGACCAAATCAAACTGTAGCTTGGCAGCGGCGAGTTGCGCAGGTGCATCCTTGAGAATGGCCGTCAATTCGCTGGCAAATTGTTCCGGCTGGTCAGTGTCCCCTGCCAATTGGGCAAAGTGCGCCCCCCGTTGGACTTGGAAGTCATAGCCAAAGCTGTCATCGATCACATTGGCATCATACAACCGCAAGTAGTTATCCCCGGTATCGTTAAATAGCAGGTCAAACATCAGTGAAACAGCCACACTGTAAGTCAAGCCATCCCGACCTGCTGGCACCTCATCGAAGCCCCGCAGACCAATATTAACCTTAGGCCGCGTCAACGTTAAATGCCGTGTCGTTGTTGGCACGATATCGGCTGGTTGCGCCTGTGCTGATGGAATCCGCGTAATCGATTCGTTAGGGGCAAAGGTCTTAGCGTCCTGGTTAGCCGTGATCCACGCCAACGTTTCCTCTGGATCCAACTGGCCCACGATAATCAGATTCATATTACTTGGGTGATAAAAGGTATTGTAGGCCGCGTAGAGGTCATCGGCCGTAATCTTATCGATAGAGTCGACCGTCCCCGCGATGTCGATGTGCAGCGGTTCCTTCGGGTAGAGATGACCAATCATACCAAAGTAACTCTGCCAGCCCGGATCGTCATCGTACATCTGGATTTCCTGACCAATGATGCCCTTTTCCTTATTGACCGTGGCCGCCGTAAAGTAAGGATCCTGCACAAAGTCGAGCAGAATCTCTAAGTTTTCCTTGAGGTGACTGGTCGTGGCAAAGAGGTAGCTGGTCTGCGTGAAGCCGGTAAAGGCGTTCGCACTGGCCCCATACTTCCCGAATAAATCGAAAGCATCGTGGTCCTTTTTTTCAAAGAGTTTGTGTTCCAAAAAGTGCGCAATTCCATCGGGGAAACGGACGGATGCCGTCTGTCCCCGCGGTACAAATTCGTTGTCCATGGCGCCGTAATCAGTCGTCATAATGGCAAACGTCTTGTGGAAACCTGCCTTGGGTACCATCAAGACCTTCAACCCGTTCGTTAAAGTTGTTTGATAAACCGTTTCGCCTAACCGGTCATACGTTTTCTTACTTAGCACCCTGCACACCTCCATGTAAACAATACGTTGCCTGTAAGGTTACCTGTTGGGCCACCCGTGCGACGTCCGCCACGGTAATCGCATCTAGCTTCTTCTGCCAGTCTGCCAATGGCTCGTGTAAATGGGTCAGCTGTGTGTTCAACAGCCCAGTCAAGCGGCGCTGCGGACTGTCCAACGCAGCCAAGCGCGCGTTTAAGAGGCTCGCCTTCACTTCAGCCAGTAAATCTTCGGCAAGATTCCCCTGTTGAACCGCCGTGAGTTGCTCAGCGATAATCGCCTCAACGCGCTGCTGGTTCTCCGCCTGAATCCCGGTCTGCACGCTGAGCGTCCCGGTAAACGGATTGTAGCCACTGCTGGCGTAATAGGCCAGACTGGCCTTCTCGCGCACGTTGGTAAACAGCAGGGAGAGTGGCGTGCCACCAAAGGCCGCATTAAAGACGACGGCCGCCATGAAGTCGGCATCGTCACGATAAATTGGCAAGTGATAAGCCAAGTTTAATTTAGCCTGAACCACGGGCGCTTCGTCGTCCCCATTCTGAACGTGATCACGCAATGACCACCGATAGTAAGGCGTCGCGTCCGTAATGGTCCGGTCAGCTAAAGGCCAGTCCGCCATTGCAGCCTGTGCGCGGTCTTCATCGACGTCACCAACCACCGCCACGTGGACGGCATCATTGGCTAACATGTCGTGATAAGTGCCGAGCACGTCGGTCGCGGAAAGGTCATTTAACACGTGGGTATCTCCCAACGCGCTCATGGCTTGCGTTGGCTGACCGGTAAACAACAGCTCTTGGAGCCGCCGGTTAGCCAAATATTGTTTATCATCATCTAATGATTTAATTGCCGTTAATAGATTTTGCCGTTGTTGGGTAAAGGTCATCGGGTCAAAGTTCCCATTAGGCAGTAATGGCGCGAACAACACTTCCTTTAACAAGGCCATCCCCTGCTCAAACAGCGGTTGTTGGTCGTTAAAATTATCCAAGTATTGTTCGTCAACGAGTGAGCACGTCAAGCGAATCACGTGCTTCGTCCCTAATTTGATGACGCTGATGCCGAAGCTGGCCCCATAGAGCCGAGAGAGCTCCCGAGCAAGTGCCTTCTGCGTGGGATAAGCCGCCGTACTGGTCTCTAATACCTGAGCCAACAGTGCGCGGGCCGTGATGGCCGTGGCTTGAAGCGGTGCCACGAAGTCCACCTTGATCCCAATAGTTTTAAATTGTTTTGTGGGTAACAAGTCCAAGGTTACCCCATCTTTTATGCGAAAATGCACGCGCTATTGCCTCCTCTAGCAAAATACTAATCGGTGTTTAATTCTAAAGGAACCGCGGCTTAAATACAAGCGACGACTGCAACGAATTCCTAGGTTGGGGATGAAACTTGTCGCCTGCGGCTGCCAGAGATTCTGTCGCTGTGGAGACCGCCTGCAGCCAAAGTACGGGCTTCCGGCTCGGTTTGAAACCTCGCCGAGAATCAGGCGAGTTTCCAAACACGTCTCGTGCTGTAAGGCCGGGAAGAAACAATCGCCCGGTCTAACAGCACTGTCACGGCTGACACCATCTCTGGCCTCCTCCGGCTAAGCTAGATTTCATCCCCAATAGTCGTGTGAATATTACCAATTATCTACCGCTTATCTTTTAGACCCCAACTCATCTTCCCATACTCAGATCTTATTCATCAAAAAACTCGCAGCCTGAACAGCCGCGAGTCTATATTGTAAATTGCTTCTTCTAGGATTCAACTAAGCCATTAGCCGTTAACTACCGCAGACGAACGCAACCTATTTAGTCTTTAACAGTGGCGTGTCGACGTTGCTACCGAACCACTTCTGATTGATCTGCTCCAGTTGCCCGTTGGCGGCCAGCTTCTTCAACCCTGCGTTGATCTTTCGACGCATCGTGATGTCGCCCTTACGCATCCCCACCGCGAACTTTTCCTTGGGGAAGCTCCCAACCGTTACCCGGTAATCTTCAGGGTGTGCTTGGTGCTTGATGTAGTAGTTGGCGTAGGTGCTGTCGATCAGTAGGCCCTTGATCCGGCCAACGTTTAGATCAATAAAGGCGTTGGTGAAGGAGTCGTAGGTAACCGCGTCGTGATTCTTAATACGGTTCTTTAAGAGTTTCGGATAGGTGTCGATATCATTGGCTCCGGACGAACCGGTTTGTGCCCCTAAAACTTTACCCGTCATGTCTTTATAAGAAGTAATATGATTCTTCTTGAGCGAGACCAGTACCTGGTCGTTGTTCAGGTACGTATCGGAGAAGGCAACCTGCTTGGAACGTTGTGGCGTGATGGAAAAACCATTCCAGATCAGGTCGATCGTCCCGTTGTGGAGCTCCGTGACGTTCATGTTCCAGTCGATGGATTGGAAGTCTACCTTGATGCCGTACTGCTTGAAGACGGCACGAGCCAAGTCGATATCGTAGCCAACCAGCTTCCCACTCTTCTGCCGAAAGCCCATGGGTACAAAGCTGTCGTCCAGTCCAATGACGACCTTCTTTTTCTTCTGAATGCTCGACCAGGTATCCTGGGTGTTGGCCCGCTTAGTGACGTTGGTTCCACAACCAGCTAGCGTTGCCGTCAGCCCAATCAGCAGAAAGGCCAGCGCGAAAAATCGGATTTTTTTAAATTTCATTGCGTGGCGCCTCCCTCTACTCTTTTGGTTCGACCCGTAACATTTGATCGGCAATCGATTCTGCAAACGGAATATCATGAGTGACAACGATTTGGGTCATGCCTTCTCGTTTTAACTTCAAGATAATTTCTTCAACTTCGCGGCGTAAGTCTGGATCCAACGCCGACGTTGGTTCGTCGTAGCAGAGTAACTTGGGATGCATCGCCAATGCCCGCACGATGGCGACCCGTTGCTTCTGGCCCCCGGAAAGTTCGTAGGGGTACAGGTCAGCCTTGCCACCAAGGTTCAACCGTTCCAGTAAGGCCCGGGCTTCCTTTTCAGCATCAGCGGCGGACTTCTTCAGAACCATCGTTGGTGCTAACACCACGTTTTGTAAGACGGTGAGGTTGGGAAATAACTGAAAATCCTGGAAGACGACCCCGATAACGGCATCATTGTCCCGGTTCGTTGCGGGATCGAAGGGTTGGCCGTCCAATAAGAATTGCCCACCATCAACCATTTCCAAGCCACTGATACAACGCAGTAACGTCGTCTTGCCGGCCCCGGAAGGCCCAACAATAGTTAAGATTTGATCATCGTTTACGGTTAAGTTGACTTGATCCAAGATGGTTTTGCCATCAAATTTTTTGGTAATCCCTTTAAGTTCTAACATGATTAAACCACCCTTTCTCTAACGCCAGTAACTGTAGTGTTTTTCCAACCGCTTCAGGACCAACGTGCAAACGGCCGTCAACAGTAAGTAGATCACACCGACCAGTAACATTGGCACTAACGTAACGTCCCGCGCCATAGCGACGTTCCCGGCACGTAACAGATCACCTAGCCCGATAACGTAGACCAACGAGGAATCCTTGACCAGGTTGATGACTTCGTTCCCGATTGACGGTAAAACAATCTTAACCACTTGGGGAATCACGATTTTTCGTAGCGTTTGCCAGTTAGTCAACCGCAACACCCGGGCACTTTCGTATTGTCCCACGGGAATGGCTTGCAGGCCGCCTCGGAAGATTTCAGCGAAGTAGGCGGTGTAGTTCAGGATGAAGGCGAAGAGCGCCGCGTCATACCGGTTGAATACGATTCCGGCGATAGGTAACCCATAAAATACGAAAATTAATTGCAATAACAGTGGGGTCCCTCGCATCAACCAAACGTAGATGTTAATCAGCCACGTCAACGGCTTGAAGCGGGTAATCATGCCCAACCCGACTAAGATTCCGAGTGGGACAGAAATAATTAAGGTCCAAAAGAATATGGACAACGTCATTCCGGTACCGGAAATCAGTGATGGTAAAATCTGGCTAACATAGTGCATAACAATTCTCCTCCTTCTTCAACGCAAAAAAAGCCCTCCTGAGATTTCTCTCAAGAGGGCGTTGATCACGCGGTGCCACCTCATGTACTCGACGGACTCACGCCACGCCGACTTACGGAGTTCCTCGCAAACACCCCGTGAAAATAAAAACGTCCTCTTAGACCCTAATTGGGCCTAAGAGGACGATCACATCGTGGTTCCACCTCTAGTTTGCTAAGCCATCGCTGACTTAACCTCGGTGAGTTGCAAGCAACTCCAGCTGTAACGGGCTATCCCGGATCATCCTACTAGATTCAGACAATCAACTCACAGATGTGTTTCGGACGGACAAGGTCACCCATTTTCATCAACTGGGCTTTCTGTAGGCACTTGCTGGTCTTACTCTTCTGTTCAATGTTTTTCGTTTCATTACCGATATACTACTTTTTATTTTCATAAACGTCAAGCCCTATTTTGAAATTTCTTGAAAATCGAATGGTTTACGTTGGTGAAAGCTGTTGCCTTCGGCTGCCAAGGATTCCGCCTGCTATGGGGACCGCCTACAGCCATAGAACGGGCTTCCGGCTCGGTTTGAAACCTCGCGAGGTTCATGCGAGTTTCCAAACTCGTCCCACGCTGTAAGGCCGGGATGATTCGCCCGGTCTAACAGCGTCATCACAGCCGCCTGCATCCCTGGCCTCCTCCGGCCACGATAGTTCTCCAACGCAATGATAGTTCAGTTCCAAGAAAGCTCAAAAATTGGCTTCAAAACTAATATCAAAACAATGGTCATAGAGTAACGGAATTACAAAGTTCGCAGTTTTACCCGAAAAAGATAGCAACCACTCTGATAAGAAAATTTATGTAACAATGTCAACAAGGAGTATTAGAATTCAAATCGTCCACTGCATTGCAGTCATTAACGACATTTTCACAGAAACCTATCAGCTAAGTTTGAACCAATATTGATTCAGAGAACAGTCAAAGCCGGAGGAGGCCAGAGATGTAGCCAGCCGTGGACATCCTGTTGGGACGGATGGGCTTCCCGACCCTACAGGATTGGACGCTTCGGAGACACGATTTTTGTGGCTTCGAAACGAGGTTCAAGACCGCTTCTCAGGCTTGAACCGGTCCCCACAGCGGCGGAATCTCTGGCAGCCGCAGGCGACCATACTCATCCAATCAAAATGGTTAAACCAAAAAGGAAGTCTTCAACGACTACTGTCGCCAAAGACTCCCCGTTCATTTCATAATTTTAACTGAGATGGTGTTTAACCGCGGTGGAACCAGCTGCTGACCTTGTGCCAGAAGCCATCGTCCTCTTGGGGTTCAAGCTTCATCAACGGCACCGTTTGGCCTTCCAAACGCCGAGCCACGTTACGGTAACCTTGTGACGCTTGATTTTCCGTCTGCATAACGATGGGTTCACCCTGGTTAGACGTGGAAATAACCGCATCGTCATCCACAATGATGCCCAACAATTCGATGCCCAAGTGATGGGTAATCTCATCGATGTCCATCATGGAACCGTCTTGCATCATGTTCAACCGAATCCGGTTGATCAATAAGCGTGGGGCTTCAGTTAACGGGTGTTGTTCCAATAACCCAACGACCCGATCGGCATCCCGCACCGCAGAAATTTCCGGCGTGGTCACCACGATAGCGGCGTCAGCACCGGCTATGGCGTTCATGAAGCCCTGTTCGATTCCGGCTGGACAGTCAATCAGAACATAGTCGTATTCCGGCTTCAACTCGTCCACAATTTCCTTAACTTGTTCGGGTTGTAAGGCCGTTTTATCCGTGTTCTGGGCGGCTGGTAACAGGTAAAGCTTGTCATCGAAGCGCTTGTCTTTGACTAGCGCTTGGGGCAGCTTTGCCCGCCCTTCGGCAACGTCTACGATATCGTAGATGATTCGGTTATCCAGTCCCAGGACCACGTCTAAGTTCCGTAATCCAATGTCCAGATCCATCAGGCACACGCGTTTACCCATCAAGGCTAACGCTGTCCCAATGTTGGCACTGGTCGTGGTTTTACCCACACCACCCTTACCAGAGGTGATCACAATTGCTTTTCCCATTCTAAATTCCTCCAATCCGGTTGTACAATTTCGGGTTGATCTTCTTTAATGCGCTGAGCTTACCGTACGACAACACATGGAGGTCGTTGACGTAAGCAATGGTTTGGCTAGAATCGGCCACTTGGTCTGGTTCGATAATGTCAAACTGTTCGGCAATTCTGACCTGTTGTGCGGTCGTAAGATTTCCCATAATCAGTTTGGATTCATCGTCGGGATAGCCCGCCTGCAAGATACCGCTCACATCTCCCATACAGAAGATGTTCCCAGTCGTTCGGAGCTTACCACCCTCATGAATGGTCCCTAAAAATAGGACATCCCCTTGCATGGCAACCTCTTGACCGTTACGAATCACCTTACTCAGGAGGTGGACGTTTTCCCGTTCACGTAGCTGAATAGCATCGTCAATGGTCATAACGTTGGCCGCAATCTTATGGATTTCAAAACGCGGGTAGTTGCCTACCAGTTGTTCGATCTGTGATTTTTCATCGGCGGTTAAGATCCGATCCTCCGTCAAGACATCCAGTGAAACCTTGGGTGTCTCCATGGCGGTTGGATCCACGTTTAAATTCTCCAATAATGACCGTAGATCGGCTAGGATTTGGTCTAAGCTCGCCGATTGTTTGAGCACCAAATCATAGCCGTTTTGCGTTCCCCGTAATACGGCAGCTTGCATAGCGTTCGTTCCCTTCACCTATTTTAACCAATTATACACCCATCGAATGGGGAAATATAAGATGACAAACATGGCCAAATTAAAGGCCAACGTCGGTCCCAAAGTATTCACCAAGAATGAGCTGCCAGACATCGACGTCATGTGGACGGCGCGACTGGCCACGAAGCTCAGGGCTTCGACGATGGTAATATCAATAAAGTAGATCAACAGTCCGCTCAAAAAGTTCGGGCTGATATAGTTCACGAGTTGGCGGGTCAGGTAGACCACTAACGGGAAGACGAAGATGTACACCCCGAAGATTCCCGTGTAGTAGAGGTCAAAGACGGCCCCAATCACGGCGGCCCACTTTACCAGCGGCATCGCCATGTTTTCCTCAAACAACACACCACAGACCAGCCACAGCACCACCAGGTGGCTCACCATGACCGATGGCGTATTAAACATTTGGCGACTGAAGATCTGGCTGATACTGCCATCAATAAATAATAGCAGAAACAGCCCGATTGGGAAGCCAAAACGCATTTTAGATAATCGATACACGCCTTAGCCCCCTTACTGTTTCGTAACCGCAACCGTCACAATGTTCAGGTTGCTCAAATCAGTTGCTGGCGTAATATACAGCTTCGTTGACAGCCCATAATCGGAACCGACCGACTTGGCCACTGTCCCGACAAACAAGCCCTTAGGCGTCACGCCACCAAGACCACTGGTCACGACTTTGTCACCCTTACTGATCTTAGACTTAGTCGTCAAGTTATCCATGACGATTTGGCCCGTAGCAGACTTGTAGCCACTCAGGACCCCGTTGACCGTCTTGCCAGCCTTCGTCGTGATCGACACGGCGAACCGGTTCGCAGAATCGTTGTTGTCAGTGATCAATTCAACTTTTGAATTGGTCTTGTTGACTTCAGCAACTCGACCAACCAAGCCGGACCCGGACATGACGGGCATGTTCTTAACCACACCGGCCGAAGAACCCTTGTTGATCACGACTTGGTTCTGCCATGATGATGGCGTCCGAGTGATGACTGCAGCACTGATCGCTGTGTAATCTGTTAATGAATCGTTCAACTTAATTTGTTGCTTTAATTGCTTGTTTTCCTTAGCTAAGGTTTGGTCGCGGACCTTGGTCTGGGCGAGCTCACTAACCTGCTTCTTTAACTGTTGGTTTTCCTGATACGTGTTCAATAGTTCCGAAATAGAGCTCACCGAACCGCTTAATCCATTCGCTGGCAATGCCACGACCCGGTCAGTTAACCCGACAATGTCGTTCCCGAACTGCTGAATCAGCGGCGGCGTGGACTTCTTGTTACGAATAGCTACGGACACCGTCATCAAAGCAAAGCTAACAATCAAGCAGACAATGATGATCACTAGTCGCCGATTGAAAGAAAATTTCTGCATGTTTGACCTCCATCTTGTTCGCCAGTCACGGACTCGCGACTGGCGTCACAATAAAGAAGCGGGAAGCTGCCTTCCCGCTAGTCCCTATTTTTTCTTCATGACATCGATACTCTTTAATGATTCACCGGTACCAGCTGCCACACAATCCAGAGGATCGTTGGCGATAGACACTGGAACTTTGGTTGCTTCGGCGATGACTTCTGACAGGTTCTTCAGTAAGGCACCCCCACCAGTCAACACGATACCGTGATCAATCACATCAGCAGCGATTTCTGGTGAAGTTTCTTCTAAGGTTTCCTTGATCGCAGTGATCACGTCTTGGACGGGCTCTTGAATGGCCTTGGCTACATCAACAGCAGAAACTTCCACTGCTTTAGGTAACCCAGATACCAAGTCACGTCCACGAATCGTGGCGCCCTCGATCTTGTCAGCGTCTTCGACTGAAGCTGAACCAATGTCCATCTTCAACTTTTCAGCAGTTCGTTCACCAATCAACAGGTTGAAGTTTGAACGCACGTAAGTCGCAATCGCATCATCCAACTTGTCACCAGCTACTCGGATGGAACGGCTGGAAACGATACCCCCGAGGGAGATCGTTGCCACGTCGGTTGTCCCACCACCCATGTCCACAACCATACTACCGGTTGGATCCATGACGGGTAACCCGGCACCAATGGCCGCAGCAAATGGTTCTTCAATGACGTAAGCGTCACGAGCACCTGCAACACGGGTCGCGTCAATGACCGCCCGCTTTTCAACTTCCGTTACACCGCTTGGCACACAAACCATAACGTAGGGCTTACCACTAGACTTACCGACCGTCTTTTCGATGAAGTACTTCATCATGGCAACAGTCGTATCATAATCCGCGATAACCCCGTCTTTCATGGGCCGAATGGCAACGATACTAGCCGGCGTACGGCCGATCATTGCACGAGCGTCTTCACCAACGGACACAATTTCCCCACTCTTTGTGTTCTTGGCGACAACAGAAGGTTCGCGTAGAACGATTCCTTTACCGTCAACATACACAATTGTATTGGCGGTACCAAGATCGATTCCAATATTTTTCGTTCCTAATCCGAACACTGTGTTTCATCCCTTCATTGTCAACAAAACATTTATAGTTTTTTTGTCTTATTCATTGATAGACGTATTATAACATACCTATCTACGTGAGAACACGTCGTCAATGTCAAGAATACCGAACTTTTAACGAGAAAGAAATAGGTAAAACCGATTTTAATCAGATTTTAAACCTTCTGACTTATTTGTCTTCTGAATTAGCGGTAAAATCCCGGCCTCACGCAGACTAAAGTAGGTTCGCAAGCCAATCACAAAGCCATCGAGCACCGGAATTCCCATCAACTGTCCGCACTCGGCCAACCGCCGCATGAATGTCAAATCGTTCGGTGAGGGGTCGGCTAGACCACTTGGATGGTTATGCGCCACGACAATGGCTGCCGCCCCAGTCAAAACGGCCAGGCGAAAGATCTCACGGGGATGGACCGGACAGTTGTCCAGCGTGCCCACAAATACGGTCTGTCGGTCGATCACCTGATGCTTGGCATCCAACGCCAAGACCTCCAGCCGTTCCTGCGGGGCATAGCGTAAATCATCCATCAAGCTCTCACCAATCTGGCTGCTTGCCACGACCTCACCGTAGATCTGCCGTGGCGCGCGTTGCGCCCAACGGCCCAGGTCGATTGCTGTGAGCAGTGCCCGCCGTTCTCGCCTACCTTGCACATACCGATTACACTGTTGCTGGCTGGCATACCGTAGATTGGCCACGCTGTGAAAGTACTGGAAGAACCGATCACATTCGCTCGTGGCCGCTAATCCCAGTCCACGAAGGACCCGACCGACCAGTTGCCGTTCATTACTACTGCTAACTCTCTCTCGTCGCATATTCTCAGCTCCCTTACAGACTAACTCCGTAAAAAAAGCCGTTTTATTTTTCTGAATCCTTAAAATATTGCCGAACTTCTGAAATAAAGTAGAGCGACCCGGTCAACAGGATTAAACTGTCCCCGGAAATGTTACCCAGCGCTGTTTTGAGGGCATTCGGCCAGTTGTCCGCCATTGTCACGCGTTTGGAAGAAGCAACGGCCTCCTCCAGAGCTTGTGGCGTCGCGGCGGCCCGTTTACCGGGGCCCTGAAATTGGGTCACGATGATGTGGACATTGCGCACTTGCAGCAGCGTCTTCACCATCTGGTCATACTGCTTATCTGCCAATACTGCCAGAATAATCGTAATATCCTGCTGGGCAAAGTGTTGCCGCAACAGTTGGGCCATTTCTACCATAGCGGGCTCATTGTGGGCCCCATCAATGGCAATCAGGGGTTCATCATTCAACCGTTCAAAGCGCCCAGGCCATGCTGTATGCTTCAAACCATCACGAATCTCCGCAATATCGAACGGCAAATGCCGGACCTGATGATACGTGATGAAGGCCGTGAGCGCGGTGGCCGCATTATCAATCTGATACTGGCCCAACAGGTCGATCTCCAAATGTTGCCAGCGACGGTCTGCCCAGGTATAGGTGAATCGTTCGCCCCAACCAGACTCGGGTTGGTTTTTCACCGTAAAGTCGCGACCTAATGCGCGAACGTCGGTCTGGCTCTCACCAGCAGTCTGGTCCATGACGGCCAATGCATCCGGCGTCAGACGCCCACAGACTACCGGCACACCAGGCTTAATAATCCCGGCTTTCTGCGTGGCAATCTTAGGAATCGTATCGCCCAAGATCTTCATGTGATCCATACCAATCGTCGTGATGACGGAGACGGCTGGCGTGATAATGTTGGTCGAATCGTACAGACCACCGAGGCCAACTTCGACCACGACAATGTCCACTGGATGGCTGGCAAAGTAGCAGAACATCAAGGCGGTATCTATTTCAAATTCAGTTGGCCCCTCTTCGGCTAGCTCTTTGTCTAGTCGGGCCACCACGGGTTGAATCCGGTTGACCATAGCCACCAGATCCGTGTCACTGATGGGCTGACCATCCGTACTGATGCGTTCATTGAATCGGGTAATGAACGGTGAGGTAAAAGTCCCCACCGTCTGGCCCTCAGCCATAAACATATCCCGTAAAAAGGCCACCGTGGACCCTTTGCCGTTGGTTCCGGCGACGTGAATCATATTTAACTTTTCCTGCGGGTCACCCAGGATGTGCATGAACTGCCGCATCCGGTCCAGGGTCGGTTTCTTCTTGAAGCGATCCCGACCATGAATGAACTGCAGGGCTTCAGCATACGTTTCTACCAAAATGAAAACCTCCCGCTTGCGTCACTGTTTCTTAGTGTAGCAGATTTTCCCAGAGTGTGGAAGCAGGCGCCTAGCCGGTGAGCATTAACGCTATCAGGTGGAAAATCCCGGGCCTGGATTTTATGCCTGATGGGGTTAAGCGCAACCGGCTGCCTGCTGGAACACGTTTCGACTATGTTGCCAATAAAACACGTCATTGTTGCGACATTATCTGCGCCTACGATGGCGTCACAACAAAGCTACCAATGTTCCCAACCATTAGTCCAATCCACTCATACACTTAGATAAGCTCTTCAAGACATTAAGAAAGATTAAGCTTCTTGCAAATATTGACACTAACCCCGTTATTTTTACATTAGTAATAAGTATAGGCCCCTATCCCCCGTAAAAATCATCCCTCCGACAGCGTAAAAAGAGATGGCCACAACCATCTCTTTCGAACCGAATTATTCACTTCACACCAATGTGACCTTCGCCCTGTTAAAAAGTCAGCTGACTCATAGCCACAATTAAAGTCTTCACAGCTTAATCGTTTTATTAGCGATATACACACCTAAAATAATAACGACTGCCCCTAAAAGTTGATAACCATTGAACTGTTCCCCCAAAACAAGAATCCCGGCTATGATCGAGACTACCGTTGAGATACCGATAAACGAAGACGTCCGATTGACCCCCATTTCAGCAATTGCAAAATTCGATAAAAACAGCGCAATCACGGAACTGCCGATACCTTGGTATAAGACGGCCTCCAAAAACTTGCCGTTAACCATCGGCAAGCTTAATAAGGTGCCAACTTCTCCTTTTCCAGCAGCTTCAACAAGTGCCAATACACTAAAAACAAGCGCTCCTGCTGCCAACATCAAGTACGTGATCTCAATACCGGTATATGCCGCGGCTTTCTCCACGAACACACTGTAAAGGGCGTACGTTCCCACTGCCAATAGTAAGAACGCGTACCCAATGATTGACAAACTTGTCTGCGTTCCGGCAGCTATTACCGTGAGAATGACCCCAACTAGCGTTATTAAAATTCCAACCACCTGTTGGCGACTCGGACGCTTCTTTAAGATCCAAGTCGATGCTAGCAGGCTGACCACTGGGATACATGCTAAAAATACCCCGCTTTCCGAAGCGCTCGTATGACTGATGCCAGCCGTTTCACCGACAAAATATAAAACAGGATTAAATAGACTCACGAGCAAGAGCGGTTTCAACGACTTACCACGCAAATCAATATGTACGATGCCAACCACTATCAACGCACTCATGACGATGAATGCAACTAAAAAGCGCCAACCTAACAACGCTAACACGCTTGCCTGATCCGTGCCCTGCTTCGTAAAGATATAGCTCAGCCCATATAACCCTTCACAGCCTATCGCTGCCAAGCTTCCCAGTGTTACCGACCGTTTGTTTACTTTTTTCATAAACACGCCTCATTTTTAATAACTCAAATTTAAATGTTTCTAATTATACTCGAACATAAATTTTTGTTCAATTAGTATTCATTTAAGCAAGTGTCGCTCTGTCCTAAAGTTACCAGCGTCTAGATTTACTTGATTCCTGACAAGTACCCCTCAGCAAGCAATTTTAGCCAGTTCAGCCTCTTTCGACAGTGGCTTATCCAGGCAACCATCTCGATTTCGACTTTCAAAAAATATATACAAAAAGGGACAGCTAAATGCCATCCCTTCAAAAAAACTATTTAAGTCACGATAACGGACACCTTACCCACTAATGCTTACAGTTGGGCCTTAATGTCAGCTAAACGTTGTTGTGTTGCTTCCAGCTTCTTTTGGTTATCCGTTTGCTTTTCGCGTTCGGCGTTAACCACGTCTTCTGGGGCGTTGGCAACGAAGCGTTCGTTCCCTAACTTCTTGGTAGCGCGTTGCACTTCGGCAGTGAACTTGGCAACTTCCTTGTCCAAGCGAGCGGCTTCATCGTTCAAGTCGACCAATTCGGCCAGTGGTACGGAAACTTCGGCACCGGTGATCACGGACGTCATGGCCAGCTTAGGTGCGGTCAAGTCAGCGCCAATTTCAAAGTCCTTTGGATGAACGAACCGGTCAATGAAGTCGCGGTTGTTTTCAAAGACACTCTGTAACTTGGTGTCGCTAGTCTTGATCTGCAGGTCGATTGGCGTGGACATTGGCGCATTAGCTTCAGCCCGGATGTTCCGAACCGCCTTGATCAGGTCGATCAAGCTCGTCATGTCGCTTTCGGCATCGGCATTGGCAAATTCTGGGTGATCCACTGGATAAGCAGCAGTCACTAAGGACTTGCCATCATGTGGCATGGCTTGCCAGATGGCTTCGGTCACGAATGGCATGATTGGTTGGAGCAGGCGCAAGGTTTGGTCTAAGACGTAGGCCAATAAGTCCTGCTTCGTCGCCTTGGCAGCTTCATCGTCGCCGGTCAAGACTTCCTTACTCATTTCAATATACCAGTCACAGAAGTCGTTCCAAATAAAGTTGTACAGGGAACGGCCGGCTTCACCAAATTCGAACTTGTCGAACATTTCGGTGACGTGGTTGACCGTGTCGTTCAAACGACTCAGGATCCACTTGTCGGTCAGGTCCCACTTGTCGGCTGCGGGAACCACTGGCTTGGTATTTTCACCCAAGTTCATGATCACGAACCGGCTAGCGTTCCAGATCTTGTTGATGAAGTTCCAAGCGGAATCCATCTTGTCGTAGCTGAACCGTACATCTTGGCCCGCCGTTGAACCGGTGGACAGGAACCAACGCAAGGCATCGGCACCGTACTTGTCGATGACGTCCATTGGGTCGATCCCGTTACCAAGAGACTTACTCATCTTGCGACCATCTTCGGCTCGAATCAAACCGTGTAAGAGCACGTGTTTGAACGGCCGCTTACCCGTAAATTCAAGACTTTGGAAGATCATCCGGGAAACCCAGAAGAAGATGATGTCATAACCGGTAACCAAGGTGTCGGTTGGGAAGTAGCGCTTGAGGTCGGCACTATCTTCGTTAGGCCAGCCCATCGTGGAGAATGGCCACAGGGCACTGGAGAACCAGGTATCCAACACATCGGGATCTTGTTCCCAGTTTTCGATGTCCTTAGGCGCTTCTTCGTTAACGTAAACTTCACCGGTCTTCTTGTTGTACCAAGCTGGAATCCGGTGACCCCACCAGAGTTGACGAGAAATAACCCAGTCATGGACGTTTTCCATCCATTGCGTGAAGGTATTTTCGAAACGTTCTGGCACGAAGTCAACCGCGTTGTCGCCCTCTTGGTTCTTGATGGCTTCTTCAGCGAGTGGCTTCATCTTCACGAACCATTGGGTGGACAGCCGGGCTTCGACTTGAACCCCGGTCCGTTCGGAATGTCCAACGGAATGGACGATTGGGTCAACCTTGATCAATAACCCTTGGTCGTCCAAGTCAGCAACCATGGCCTTACGGGCGTCGAAACGATCCATGCCAGCGTACTTGCCAGCGCGGTCGTTCATCGAAGCGTCTTCGTTCATGGTGTTGATCCGTTCGAGGTTGTGGCGGTTCCCAACTAAGAAGTCATTAGGGTCGTGGGCTGGTGTAATCTTCACCATCCCCGTTCCGAAGTTGATGTCGACGTATTGGTCGGCAATGATCGGAATTTCACGGTTGGCCAGTGGCAGGATAACCTTCTTGCCAACTAAGTCCTTGTACCGGTCGTCATCTGGGTTAACAGCAACGGCGGTATCCCCCATCATGGTTTCGGGACGTGTCGTGGCAATTTCGATGTAGTGCTTGCCGTTAAACGTGTCATCTGGATTGGCAAATGGGTATTTCACGTGGTAGAAGGCACCCTTGTCATCCTTGTGAATAACTTCGATGTCAGAAAGTGCGGTCCGTGCTTGCGGATCCCAGTTAATGATGTATTCGCCCCGGTAGATCAGGCCCTTCTTGTATAAAGCAACGAAGACCTTCTTAACGGCGTCGGATAACCCATCATCTAAGGTAAAGCGTTCGCGGGAGTAATCCATGGACAATCCCATCTTGGCCCATTGCTTGTGGATGGTTGCGGCGTATTCGTCCTTCCATTCCCAAACCTTGTCGATGAACTTTTCACGACCGAGGTCGTAACGGGTAATGCCTTGTTCGCGTAACCGGGCTTCAACCTTGGCTTGCGTGGCGATCCCCGCGTGGTCCATCCCTGGAAGCCAGAGCGTATCAAAGCCCTGCATCCGCTTTTGCCGGATGATCATGTCTTGCAAGGTCGTGTCCCAGGCGTGGCCTAAATGCAGCTTCCCGGTAACGTTTGGTGGCGGTAAAACGATGGAATAAGGGGTGGCTTTCTTGTCACCACTAGGTTTAAAAACATCTTCGTCTAACCAAGTTTGGTAGCGGCCGGCTTCAATGGCGGTCGGGTCATACTTGGTAGGCATGTCGGTTTGCTTGTCTGCCATATGAATCAATTCCTTTCTTTTCTCTTACTGGCTAACTGTCACTCATTTAACATTCAGCTTCGTCTTTCACAACAACGACAACTAAGTTAACTGTCGGTGAATACAAAAAGACTCCCCATCCTAAAAATTAGGACGAAGAGTCTTCGCGGTACCACCTAAATTGGGCGTTCATGCCCCACTTAACTTCTTTGTTAACGGAGAGTGCTCCGGTCGGGCTTACTTTTGGTTCAGCCCAGCAGCTCGCAAGCTACGTTCACGTCAGGTGATTCACCGGTTTCCAGCATTCCCGGCTCTCTGAGCAATCCCCTCGACGCTACTGACTTGTTCAACGCTACTTTTACATAGTCTACGCAATTTTGGCCTAAAGGTCAACACGTGGTACTAATTTTTCCAAAGCCTCGATGGCTTCCAGGTAGTTCGGTTCGTCGGATTGTTCGGTGACAATTTGCCGGTAAACGATCTTACCAGCATCATCGATAATCCAGATAGACCGGGCCAAGTTGCCCAGGTTAGGAACGTACAGACCCATTTCGTACCCGAATGATAACTCTTCATCGGATAACAAGTCAACGTTTTCCACACCCTGAGCGGCACACCAGCCGGTCTGTTCAGCAATGGAATTGTTTGAGATCGTGCAGAACTTAGCTGCTGGATAGTGATCCGCCTGTTGGGTGAATTTCCGAGTTTGCAACGTGCAAACGGGCGTTTCAAGATCTGGGACAACACTAATCAAAGTTACTTTTCCAATCAAATTTGCCGTTTTAACTTTGACATTGTTCTGATCAAACACTTTAAACTTTGGTAACTGATCTCCAACCTCTGGCGGCGTGCCAGAGAGAGTCATTGTACTGCCGAGCCGTGTTACATCCACGCAGATCAACCCCTTCAAAATATACATCGGCACTATACCGATTGCTGGTTCAATTATCCCGCAACATAGGGGGTCATGACAAGCGTTTTGCTATAAAATCATGAAAAACTCACGTTTGGTCCCTCGTTTAGTCTAGAACAGCCCTGCTGGTGCCTCGGCAAAGCTGCAACAGAGCTTGCCGGACGGCCATTTCTCCTCATCGTGCCCTTTTAGCAACAATCTCACAACTACCGCCCAACGGAGACCACTAAAAAACGCCCCAAGCAACCTGCTCAGAGCGTTAAATCTTAATTTGAAATTAAAGTAATTCTGCGAAGACATCTTCGTTTTGATTCAGGTAGTTATCGCCAGGGCGAATCTCTGAGATGACGATGCCATCGAGAGCTTCCTTCATCAGGCCTTCAACGTCGATGTACCCTTCATACTTCCGAGACTTTTCCAAGTCGGGATGCGTCTTGGGTGCTGGTGGCGTGAAGATGGTACAACAGTCTTCGTATGGCAGAATGGAAAGATCGTAGGTGTCGATGTCTTCGGCAACCTTGATGATTTCCGTCTTATCCATAGAAAGCAGTGGCCGCAGGATTGGCATGGACGTCACATCGTTGATGGCCGCCATACTTTCCAACGTCTGTGAGGCCACTTGGCCCAGGGATTCACCGTTGAAGATTCCCTTGGCGTGCCGCTTTTCAGCAATCGCTGCCGTTAACCGCAGCATTAACCGCCGTTGCACCGTCATCAGGTAACCTTCGGGAACTTTTTCCTTGATGGTTTCCTGAATCTTGGCAAATGGTACCTGAATGAATTGAATCCCACCAGAGTACCCAGCCAACCGGGCCGTCAGTTCCTTGGCCTTGGCTAAGGCTTGTTCTGACGTGTATGGCGGACTGTAGAAGTGCACCATATCGATCTTCACCCCACGCCGCAAAGCGTAGTAGGAGGCCACTGGCGAGTCGATCCCCCCAGAAAGCATCATAACGGCCTTACCACCGGTACCGACGGGTAACCCACCGGCCCCCTGAATGGTTTCACCGGACAGGTAGACCCCATTCATCCGGACTTCGACCCGTAGTTCCAGGTCGGGGTGCTTCATCTTAACGGTCAGTTCAGGAATAGCTTCCAGCAACGTGCTCCCCATGATTTCGTTCATCTGGTAAGTATCGTATTGGAATTCCTTGTCCTGTCGCCGGGTGTTAATCTTAAAGGTCATCCCTGGTTTGAAGACTTCCTTGACCATGGCGATGGCCGTTTGCTTGATTTCGTCGATGTCCTTAGCGACCTTGACCGAAGGCGAGAAGTTTTCGATCCCGAAAACGCCCTTCAGTCGCTTCATAACGGCATCTGAATCCGCCCCATTTAAGGTGACGTGTAAGCGGTCGTGTTGTGCTTTGACTTCGATGCCTTCAAAGGTACCGAGTGCCTTACGCACGTTTTGGCCAAGCTGCTTGATGAAGTCTTTCTTGTTCTTACCCTTCGTCGATAGCTCGCCATAACGTACCATGATTTCGCTGTATTCCATTGCGCGACCCCTTTCGTAAATTAATTTAATTTTGCAAATTGTGTGTAAAGTTCGTCAAAGACGCGGTTAAATTCTTCGGCTTCCGCCATGGTGTTGTGTTCATCCAAGGAGATCCGTACGGCGCTGGTTGCAATGCCGTCGTCGACCTTCATGGCTTGTAACGTACTGGATTCAACGTGCTTCTTGGAGGAGCAAGCACTGGTCGTTGAGATGTAGATATCGTGTTCCTCGAAAGCGTGAACGATGGTTTCCCCACGAACACCAGCAATCGCAAAACACAGAATGTGGGGGGCGAAGACGGGTAAGTCCTTGGAGAAGATCGTAACGTTCGGGAAGGTTTCCACGTGATGCAGGATGGCTAAACGAATGTCGCGTTGGCGCTTCACCTTGTCGGCTTCACCATCGAGTAACAACCGTAAGGCCTTAGCCATTGCGGCGATTGCAGGTAGGTTTTCAGTCCCGGAACGCAGGTTGCGTTCCTGACCCCCACCAGCCATCAATGGGGCAATCGTCCGGCCTTGGCGTTTGTACATGAAGCCAATGCCCCGTGGCGCATGAAATTTGTGGCCTGAGAAGGTCACGAAGTCCACCCGGTCATTAAAGATCTTGTCGGCTAAGCCCTTACCGATTCCCTGAACGGCATCGATATGCCAGTGAATCCGGGGGAAGTCCCGCAAGACGTCAGCAATTTCATCGAGCGGTTGTACCGCACCGATTTCATTGTTGACGGCCATCGTGGACACCAGAATCGTGCTGGGTTTAATTGCGGCACGCAGGTCGGCTGCGGAGACCCGGCCGTTTTCATCAACGGGCAAATAGGTAACTTCAAAACCGTCTTGCTTCAATTGTTCCATGGAATTGTGAACGGCAGGATGTTCCACTTCGGTCGTAATCAAGTGGTTCCCGAATTCACGCTTGGCCATGGCCGTCCCCTTGATGGCCCAGTTATCACCCTCGGTACCGCCGCTGGTGAAGAGAATCTCACTCAGCTTGGCCCCAATCAGGTCGGCAATCTGTTGCCGAGACTGTTCCAACAGGTTAAACGCCTGTTCACCAAACTTGTGCAAACTTGAGGGATTACCCCAGTAATTTGCGCTTACCTTTGCATAAGTATCGACCACTTCGGGCGCTGCCTTGGTGGTCGCACTGTTATCAAAATAAATCATACTGAACCCTCTTATCCGTTTTCTATTGGTTCGACTCCGATAGAAATTCTTTCTCATTATAAACACAATCGTTCTTTCCCACAAGCCCCTTGCTCGGAAAACTGGCGGACGTTGGGCCAAACTCATGGTGAAAACTGTCGTCTACGTCAGCCAGAGATTCTGCTGCTATGGGGAACGCCTGCAGCCAAAGTACGGGCTTCCAGCTCGGTTTGAAGCCTCGCTAGGATCTTGCCAGTCTCCAAACGCGTCCCGCGCTGTAAGCCCGGGGAAAACCAAACGCCCGGGTTAACACCGCTGTCACAGCCAGCGCCATCTCTGGCTGCCTCCGACTAAGCTAGTTTTCACCCTTCGTTATTAGTCAACCTTCCACCGACTCACCGTGTAAGCCATAAAAAAACCACCATAACGGATTTATTCCGTCACAATGGCTTTCTCAGTATTATTCAAATTACTTAGCGTCGTCCATATCGCGCTTGGGCTTTTCCTTACCTTTACTCTGGTAGTAGGCATCTTCCAAACGTTTGTAGGAACCGGGTTCCACTTCGTCCAACACAGTGGCGATGGTTTCCAAAGCCTGGGCGTACTGATGCTTATTCTCGAACAAGTCGGCTGCTTCCCTGCTGGCAGTAGCAACGTTCTCATGACTGGTCTGGTAACGGTTAGCATATTGTAACAACTGTTCCGCCAACTCGGAACTATCAATCAGGTCATCGGTCTTTTCCTGTAACGTATCCAAATCGGTCTGAATGATCAACAATTGCTTGGTGATTCGTTCCATGTCGATCTGGGGCTGGTCCATATCGGTTGCTAGTTGGGCCACCTCGTCACGGACAACGAAGAAATAGTCCAGATAAGTTTGAGGAATGCCCGGAAGATTTAAGTTCTCAACTTGCCGCCGCAAACTATGTAGGTCAAAATCAAATTGTTGTAAGGTGTCTCTAGCCTGCTTCTCTTCATCGGCAAGACCGGCGACACTCTTCAAAATATCGGACTGTTGTTGTTCGATCTGTTCCAGGTCCTTTTGTTGCTGTTCTTGGTGAGCCAGCACTTGTGAATACGTGGCCGTCTTACCGGTCAGGTCCTGCATGTCCCGTTGATAAATGCCATCGATGCCCCGTAATTGTTCGTTGAGCTCGCGCGCCGTTTCAATCTCTTGGTGATCCAGCGTGTAGTTTTGACTCAGCCGATCGAGTTCGGCCATCAGAGAATGACTTTGGTTCTGCGCGTGGGCAATAAACTTGGCGACGCCATCCAAATTAGCTTCAACTGGTGACTTGGCATCAATTTCTGTTTGCATCAGATCATAAATACTATCGATTTGTGTGGCAATCCGGTCATTGACAACTTTAGCGTCGTCGGGCCGTAAATCACCTAGTGTATCGAGATTGGCACTGATATGATCCTCGATGGTACTGATCATTTCAGGAACGTTTTGATCGCCAAAATGATAATTTTCAGTGCTCAACTGTTGGTAACCGCCACGAAGTTCCTTGACTTGATCGGGGAAGACCACCGTCAGATCCTTGTACAGTGGTGGAATGGCCTTAATTAGGCCTTCCAGTACTGTAGTGTCATCGTGTAATTGATTTAACACATCAGCAGCCCGTTGATGGTCCCCTTCTTGGGTTAACCGTGAGAAGGTGTCAAAGTTATCTTCTAGCTGACTCAGTTGTTCCTCTAAGCCATCGATGCTGGGGCCAAAGGCGAAGTTCTTAGCCAACAACGTCTTCCGCAAGCCCTGATACTTCTGTTCCAATTCCTTCACGGCGGCCCGATGCTGCTTGTCGACTTCTTGGAGGTGGGTCAACTGTTCCTGAACGGATTTGATCAACTCATCGGTCTGGTCGACCAAGGTCGTGACCTTGGTGAGGTTTTGTCGCAATTGGATCAGATTGACTCCCCGCGAGTCGCTTAAGAGTTGGGCCAACTGATCATCGATTCGTGTAAATCGGTTCTCGGTAATTTCGGAAAAATCAGACTGCAAGTTTTCGTAGTCCTCTAACGATTGTCCAGTTAGGCTCAATTGCCCCACAAGCTTCAGCTCATCCTCCAAGGGGATAGCTTCCATCGCTTCTTTTTTCGTAGTTAGCGTCGCGACCTGCCGCCGAATCCGTTGTTGGTATACCAACAAGCCAATATACGCGGCAATCGCAAGTATGACGATTCCTATTAGCACAATCATTTTGACCCCATCCTTCATCAACATTTCAACGTTTAAACGAGTTGTAAAATAACTCGGTTCACTTTATAATTTAATCTAATCTTGATTATAGCATAAGTGACGCACTGGCTTCACTACGTTTTCATGATTCTCTTAACCTTTCTGACTATAATCAAACAATTAATACGAAAACAATGGAGGCCTTTTCATGAGTGACCGTATCAATCCTTTAATTACCGAACAACTTGACGCTCTTCTATATGAAGAAACGAACCTTGTGGCGAACCTCGCCAATGCATCTGCCCTGCTCAAGCAAACCCTGACGGATGTTAATTGGGCAGGCTTCTACATGTACCAATCCGAAACGGATGATCTGATTCTGGGACCCTTCCAGGGTAACGTTGCCTGCGTGCACATCGAAAATGGCCGTGGTGTCTGTGGTACCGGCTTAGCCACACAGGAAACCCAACTGGTCGCCGACGTCCACGAGTTTGCTGGCCATATTGCCTGTGACTCCGCCAGCAACGCCGAAATTGTGGTACCCCTCACGCTGAGTGACGGAACCAAGCTAGGCGTCATGGACATCGACTCCCCCACTAAGGGCCGATTTACCACTGAAGACCAAGAAGTCTTGGAAGAATTCGCACGCGTTTTGTTAAAACACATTGACAAAGCCTAGTGTTTCTAGTTATACTGGTGTTTGTGTAAAATAATGCAGCGATAAGTGGTAAGCTCGTCAACAGATTGTTGCCGTTCAATTGGTTCAGGAAGTAACCTGCGGCTGCATACGGTGAAACCTGCAAAGCAACCTGCACGAATACTAAACTTATATACAGCTTATTTTACTCCAAATAATATTTTATTGGAGGAACTATCTATGTCTCGTTACACTGGCCCAAGCTGGCGTATTTCCCGTCGTTTAGGGGTATCCCTTTCCGGCACTGGTAAAGAATTAAACCGTCGTCCTTACGCACCTGGTGATCATGGTCAAGGTCGTCGTCAAAAGTTATCTGAATACGGTACGCAATTGCGTGAAAAGCAAAAGCTCCGGTTCACTTACGGCATGACTGAACGTCAATTCTACAACTTGTTCAAGCGTGCCGGCAAGATCTCTGAAGGTACCCATGGTACTAACTTCATGATCTTACTCGAACGTCGTCTTGACAACATGGTTTACCGTTTAGGTTTGGCAACGACTCGTCGTCAAGCTCGTCAATTGGTTAACCATGGTCATATCACGGTTGATGGCAAGCGCGTTGACATCCCTTCATACGAAGTCGAAGTTGGCCAAGTTATCTCCGTTCGTGAAAAGTCTAAGGACATGACTATCATCAAGGGCGCTGTTGAAGCCGTTGTTGGTCGTCCACAATACGTCCAATTCGACGCTGACAAGCTGGAAGGTTCCCTTACCCGCTTCCCTCAACGTGAAGAATTAGATGCAGAACTCGACGATTCTCTTATCGTTGAATACTACAACCGTTAAGATTAACTTCTTGATTGGTTTGAAGAAGTCTCGCCGGTTGGCGGGACTTTTTTCTTACAAATTTATCGCCTAATACTGCTGATGGCTCGAAAAGCTGCAGAACCTACATATTGGAGGCTTCACCATGCCCATTCTGAATCTCGTCATGAGCCTATCATTGGTCTTAAACATTCTACTCGGCTTGGCAGTCATCGCCTTGCTGGTCGTCTTTGTTCTGTGGCTCCGCGACCGTCACAGCAAGGCGCCGAAGGTCACGACTAAGACACTGGCCTACTACGCTGGTCTACTCGTGATTTTCCTAATTGCTAAATTGATTATGCACTAGCGACATCAAAATAGGCTTAGTCCCCCTACTTACCTGGGTGACTAAGCCTATTTTTTTACGATGACATTTAAGATTGATCAGACGTCGTCGGTAATGTCTCCGGTTTCGACTTCAACTGCACATCGAACACGTCCAGGAAGAACGCCACCAGTGGCATCCCCACAATCAGTCCCCAAGCGCCGAAAATCTGTTCACTCACAATTAATGTAATGAAGGTCACGAAGATCGGCAGGTTGGTGGCATTGGCCATTAACCGTGGATGTAAGAAATACGATTCGAACATGTGAATTACGACGACCAGCACCAACACCTCGGCTACGCGAATCAAACCGCCCGTGACAAAAGCAATGATCACCAGGGGAATCATTGAGATCAAGACCCCAGCCACCGGAATTAAGCCCAGGAAGAAGACCATGATCCCTAGAATCAGCAAGCTTGGCATCCCAATCAGCCAGAGACCCAGCACCATCAGAATGGTATTGATCGTGCAGATAATCAATTGCGTCTCAATGACCGTCCCGAAGATGTGGACAAACTTTAAAACCAAATTTCCCATTGGCACGAAGAGTCCAGCGAACCGGCTCTTGGTAAAAGCGTGCACGAACCGTTGCAGCTGTGCCTTGGTCAGGTTAAAGATAAAGCTGAAGAAGAACGCCAGGATCACCGTTTCAACGCCGGAGCTAAAGCGTGACAACTTCACCATCCCACTGGATAACATCGCCTTACCATTACTGATGACCGTCGCATTTTGCGTCAGATTTTTGACTAGCTTAGTCAGTGACGACTCCAATTGTGGATACGTCTGAACCAATGAATTCAAGGTGTGTGGCAGACCGGACGCCTCGGACACCAGCGGCGGAATAATCTGACCGAATGCTGCGGCTAAGATTACCAGAAATAACAGGTAAACCAGTAACGTTGCTAGCAAATGATGCAGATGCAAGTGCCGTTCGATTCCCACGATAGCCGCATTGCCTAAGTAAATGAAAATGATGGTGAACAACGCTAGTGACAGAAAACCTCGAGCACACCACGCAATGATGATCAGTAAGATCAATGCCCCGTAGTAGGCCGTCAGTGGACTCTGCCACCACTTTTTAAGTATATTTATCACAAAAATCCTCCCCAATTGAACAAGCTAAGTTCAAGATTACCCGTCCCCCGTGGGGAATGCAACCAATCCCACCGGTTTTCCACAACGATTACAATCGAATTAGCTGGTCATAGACCGGCAACAACGCCGTCACATCATCACGAATTACCTGGGCCTGTACGGCTGGCGCTAACGTGAAGAAGGCATCCCCCCGCAGATAGTTCCGCCCCACTTGCCATTCAGCGTGACGCTGTGTCTGCGTAGCCATCAACTCTTGATAGGCCTCCCGTGTCAACGGCACCCCCGCGTTCTTATCGGTATGATCACCGCCGCATTCAAATCCAGTCGGTAACTGCAACACCAGCTCTTCTTTCAGACTACTCAACAACGCCTGCCGCTCCTTGGCCTCTTGCAACACCGCCAGCCAAATGAAAAACCGGTCGTCCCAAAAACCGATCTCAATGTGTGGCAACATCTTGTAGCCCCGCTTGGACGTGCTAAAAGCCACCCAGGTATCGGTCGGTGGATTCTTTGTCCGGCGTCGGTGTTGCGAAATATGATCGTAGATTGGCATACTTAATTTAGCAAAGACCGGCGCCAAATCGGCCACAGTCGCTGTAAATTTAGGATCAATATACATCTGAATTTTACCCAACCGTCCCGGCAACGTCTGATCGTCAAATACGTGAAAATCCTGGTCTTGATACATGATGAGTCCCCCTCACTGAAAGTCACTTTGATTCCATGGTATACTAACAACACTAACTTGAAAAGAGGGATTAGACATGGCTGAACAGAGTCAGATGGACAAGCATTTACAAAATTCTACCTTTGGGGTACCCAAAGTCAATCCGGATGAGCAGCGCCGCTACCTAGGCACCTTCCGAGAACGGGTGTCATTGGCCATGACCATCGCTGAGGTCAACGACCGGAATAATCTGGACGCCTTCATTACTGAGATCACGGCTCATCCTGATTATCAAATCATTTTAAATGGTCACATCGAGCAGGCCGACCTTACACCTTACCTGAAGTTGGCTGCCCAACACAATCTAAAATTTACGATTCGTAACGATATTTTCTACGGAATGGCCGCCGATGACTACGGCTTGATTGTTGCTAGCGACCATGCTATCAATGACAATCCCATCACCCTGGCTAAGAAGTATCCTAACCAGGCCCACACAGACACGGAAACTCAGAAGAAGTCCCTGTTGGATAAACTCCTGGGCAAGTAACGAAAGGAGCTTCATTTTTTTGGCACAACCACTTGCTTACCGCATGCGACCACAGCGTTTAGAAGACGTGGTCGGCCAACAAGACTTGGTCGGCCCGGGTAAGATCATCGCCCGGATGGTTGCGGCAAAATTACTATCATCCATGATTCTCTACGGGCCACCTGGTACCGGCAAGACCAGCATCGCCAGTGCGATTGCCGGATCGACCAAATACGCCTTCCGCAAGTTAAACGCGGCAACCGACTCCAAAAAGGACCTCCAGGTTGTGGCAGCTGAAGCCAAGATGAGTGGCACCGTCATTCTCCTGCTGGACGAAATTCACCGGTTGGACAAGACCAAGCAAGACTTTCTGCTCCCCCACTTGGAGAGTGGTCGCATCATTCTGATCGGCGCAACCACCGAGAATCCTTACATCAATATCAACCCGGCCATTCGGAGTCGAACCCAGATTTTTGAGGTCCACCCGCTGTCCCTAGATGACATTGAAACGGCCTTACGCCGCGCCATTACTGACAAGGAACGGGGACTGGGCGAGCTCCCCCTGGACATTGATGACGATGCCTTCCACTTCATGGCGGGTGCAACCAACGGTGACTTACGAAGTGCCCTGAACGGCCTGGAACTCGCCGCACAGTCGACACCACCTGGTGATGATGACCGTATTCACATTACGCTTGAAGTTGCTGAGACCTGCT
Organism: uncultured Lactobacillus sp.; assembly: GCA_937874695.1. Taxonomy (GTDB): domain Bacteria; phylum Bacillota; class Bacilli; order Lactobacillales; family Lactobacillaceae; genus Levilactobacillus. The sequence goes on along the minus strand of CALNAJ010000027.1, from coordinate 223,072 downwards.
TCCAGCGTAGAGCCCTGGTTGGCGACAAGAATGGTGATGCCCACTACGACGTGATTTCGGCCTTTCAGAAATCCATTCGGGGGAGCGATACCGATGCCGCCCTGCACTATCTGGGGCAATTGGTAGCCGCGGGCGATCTGCCTTCGATCTGTCGCCGCCTCATGGTGATTGCCTATGAGGACATCGGCATGGCCAATCTGCCAGCCGCTGCTCGGACCGTCCAAGCGGTCACCGCGGCCCAACAGCTGGGCTTACCCGAGGGGCGGATTCCGCTGGCCGACGCCGTCATCGAGCTCTGCCTATCGCCTAAGTCCAACTCCGGCATCACCGCGATAGACGAGGCCTTGGCGGACGTGATGAACGGGCACAACGGGGCGGTTCCCGACCGGTTAAAGGACGCTCACTATGCTGGTGCCAAGAAACTAGGCCACGGTACCGCCTATCAATTTCCTCACGACTTTCCAAATGACTGGGTCAAACAGCAGTATTTACCCGATACGCTCCGTGATGCGCAGTACTACCATCCCAAGACAAACGGTCGTTTTGAAAGCCAATTGGCCGAACAATACGACCGCCTGCGCCGGGCCAATCGAACGTAACGAATTGAATTTTTTATAAAAATATGCTACTATACAATTGGTTCTAAGGTGTACGCGTTGTCTCACTACAAGTTGCCGAACAAGTAATTATAAAACGGGATTGCCTACGGGCAGTGAACATGACATGCCTTTTCACTTGGAAGTCAGACGCTCTGCCACGCTCTCCCCCCTGCATTTGTCATCGCGGGTCAACATGACTAGACAATTAACGGCACCACTTAGATCATCAAAAGCATTCGTGCTTTGAGGGCCATTCCATTGAATGGCCCTTTTCTTTTGGCGTCAGTGTGCTATTCTAAATAGATTGACGGTTGCACTGGTTCTTTTCAGAGGTGAATCGTTACGACAACTCAACCCACAATATTTTAAAAATAAATTTTCAAAAAAACTCAAGGAGGCCCCTCATGGTCATCACGATTCTCATGATTTGCTACACCCTACTTTCGTTCGGTATCGGCTACTTTGCTTTTAGCCACCGCCAACGGCCCTTCCTGGTCTTTCATCCAGAGGAATTCCCCAATCTAAGCCGCGTCCTCGTCATCTGCGGATCGATTCTCATGGTGATCGGGGTACTGGCAGCCATTGCTACCATCATGAATAATACCATCTTTATTTCACTAACTTTACTAGCCGGGGTTATCGCAATTATGACTTTCCAATTGATGCTTTTGCATTGGTTTCCAAAGCGGTAACCGTTTCCAAGTTTTCCACCTTTTTTCACCATATTGCTTTTTATTTGGCGTTAAATAACGTATGATAAGAGTATAAAGTAATGAGAGGTGAACAATATGTTACAACAATACAAGCACATTTTAGTTCCAGTTGACGGTTCATACGAGGCCGAATTAGCCTTCAAGAAAGCGGTCGCTGTTGCTAAGCGTAACGATGCTGATTTACATCTCGTTCACGTTGTTGATACGCGGGCTTTCCAAAATATTTCCAGCTTCGATACCAGCATGGTTGAACAAGTGACGGAAACGGCGAAGAAGACACTGGACAAGTACGTGGCCGATGCCAAAGCCGATGGATTAGAAAGCATCGACTACGCCATCGAGTACGGTGCACCAAAGACCATTATCGCCCGTGACGTTCCACGAGACAACGACACTGACCTTATTATGATCGGTGCAACCGGGTTAAACGCGGTGGAACGGTTACTCATTGGTTCCGTAACTGAATACGTTGCTCGGACCGCTGTCTGCGACGTTATTGTGGTTCGGACTGACCAGAACAATCGGCCAGCTAAGAACACGAAGTCTGAAAGATAATTACAACACTATTTAAAACCAAGTACCGTCATCCTTATGGGTGGCGGTACTTTTTTGCTGCTGGTGCCTGCCAAAAAACCGGCAGGCCCTACGACCTGTCGGCTTCAAATGATTCAGTCAGTTAGCATGGCACCAATCTGAGGCGTTAGTCGTTCCTGCAAAGCCACGTTATGTGTCACTAAAGCGAGAGTCCGCGCAATCACCAGACTGCGCTTAGCTGCGGCAGTTGCCAGTAAGGCTTGTTCTGCCTGCCCCTTCAGTTCGTACAAGACATCGATTAAGTATAGCGACGTTTGATGCTTGACTGCGCGTAGTGCCGCCTCAACGTTTTCGATCACCATCTGAGGTTGGTCCAAATCGAGGTACATCTTGGCAATCCGGTAGCGCGCCCAGATCATTCGCTGGAAGTTCTCCTCATCGTGCCATTCGAAATCGTCCAGATAGTTACTAGCCGCATTCAGATAGTAACGGGTCTTGTCCAACTCCTGCCGCGCCATGTACGCATCCGCCATACCGACGTTGCCCACAATGGCGTAAAGATCCCATGGCATCCGGTGAGACCGATGTAATAATAAATTAAAATGAAAAATAGCTTCATCCGGTCGTTGCCGAGCACCCATTTCGATGAATCCGCGATAATAATGATACCGTTCGCGATCAAAGCTGTTCTGAACGTTGGTCATATTCATTTTGGCCAGCATCTCGGCTGCCAGCGAATAATCTTCACGCCGAACAGCTTGCGAAATACCACTGAATTGTTCATCTAATCCACTGCCAAGCCCCGACAAAACATCGTTTAATGAAATATTCAATCGCCGGCAGATCTGTAAAATGATCTTAATGCTAGGCAACTTATCTTTCTTTTCCATCAAACTAACGGTCGCTTGGGTACAGATTCCCTCGGCCAATTCCTGTTGCGACAAATTCTTCTGTTTCCGGTATTGTTTAACTTTATTCCCTAATAAACGCATCTCATCTCTCCCTACGATTCGTAACGTTAGGTAGCTGTCAACCGATAAATCCGAACATTACGCAAACGTCATCAACGCCGGTTCCCCGACCATAAATCATAATAGGCGTTAATATTCATCCCCTGGTAATGACTGGCCAGACTCGGCCTCTTTATCTTAATTACCATGATAAGTGATTCATTGGGAATTACAAGCATAATGCTAATTTATTAAGGAACTTTAATCTGTCTATACCATTTTATCATTTAAAAACAAAAGAATTAATAAACGGCCACAATCGGTCGTATATTAATCTCTTAATTATTGATATTATTCGTACTTTTAATAAGCAGTTACTTCTTTAACGATTGGTTAATAGCTATAAATAAAATTCTGCAGCACCGCCCAGCCTTGACGCTGCGGTGACTGTTGCGTGACCGCCCGCAATCGCCGCAATTCATTCGTAATCTGGCCGTCCGCCCCTAGTGCCCACATCCGCGTCATCTTTGCCCGCGAATCTGGCGTCCAAATATAGGCCGGCACGCCCATTTGATGAGCAGCCACAATAAATTGTTGGCTAGCCGAAATTTGCTGGAAAGAATAAAAATCCGCCGGCACTGACTGAGGCGCCACCCAATTGAAGGGCAGAATATAGCCAACCTCCAAATAGGGTGCCTGCTGTCGCAGCTGTGCCACGACGCGATAATCCAGGGAGTGGACAACGTCATGATTCCGCGCTAATCGCCGGCCATACTGACGTGCAAACCGCTTGGCCATCCCCGCTGAATCCTTCGGTGTTGTCTTGAGCTCGACCATCAGCGGTTGATGAAGACGTTCTGCGACTCGTAGATAGGCAGGCCACCCTGCTAATGATGTAGATTGGCCGTTCTCGTGGACTGTCAGCCGTTCTAGCTGGCGGAGCGTCAACTGATGAGGCGTAACGTTTTGCGCTGCGAGAGCCTGTAAATTTTCATCATGAAGCACGACCCACTGGTGGTCCTTAGTCTCATGGAGATCCATCTCCACATAGGTCGGATGCTCCCGGCTTACGTGTCGCAAAGCTGTGATTGTATTCTGAACCCCCCACGCGTGATCGACACCACGATGGCTAATCAGGGCCGTAGTCGCAAACTGTGGTCGTTGGGTCATCGTCTGCTGAACGATGGCCCCGGCTAAACCCAGACAAACCACACCACCGATGATGGGCCACCAACGCTGCCGGACCTGCTCAGAGGTAGACACTAACGGTAAATCAAGTTGGCCACACCAACTCCACACAACCGTAAGTACCCCTAAGATACTGGTCACGACAAAAAGTAGGAGGACCCCAGCCAACGAGGCCGCCAGTAACAACCTTGCCAGCTGCGTCGAAGCGTTACTACCGACAACTACATTGAGTCGAACCAAACCCTCACCGATTACCCACCAGCCAAACGTCAACAGGCCACAGATCAGGAGTCCTCCAGCCATTTGTCTCACCGTTCCCGGTCGCTTCAGTTGCGGTGTCAGACGACGAAAATGTCGTGGCCCCCGCAACAGCAGGTAGCCAGCTAGGAGTAGGTAAATAACGGCGGCCACTATCACCACTGGCCGCCGGTGAAGTGAGACAAAGTTGACCCAACTTGCCGCCAACGGTAGCCGAACCAGAATCCGACTACTCAGGCCCCACGACCCCAGCGGTAATGCCAAGACGGCCACACAGAGCTCGACCAGCAACCATTGCCACTTGTATCGCCAAGCTAACCGCCAGCTCCTGTGCCAATCAGGAAGCGACGTCCCCGTGAACAGCCGTGCCACCTGTGTGAACTGACCGGCAATTGCAACTGCCAAGGCCACGGCGGCCAGTACCAGGCTCACCGACCATCCCGGCCGCTGACCACACCAGCGCACCAGTGCGAACAATCCGGCTACCATTTCCCAGCCGAGCAACATCCCTGGCGTCAATATTCCCACACGCCAGCTTCTCACCAGACGGCGTCCAAATCCTCGCAAAACAACGGCCTCCCCTTACACAGTCATGAGCCAACAAAAAAACCGGCATGAAACGTCTCCGCTCCATACCGGTCATCAGTAAAATCTACTTTTTCGGCTTGTAAGTTGATGCCGCCGAATTATTATCTAACGGAATGAAATCGTAAGCCAATTCATCTTGATACTTAAATTCTTCTAAGGCCAGTTCGATCAAGCGGTCAATTAAGTCCGCATAACTGATACCGGACGCTTGCCACAGTTGTGGGTACAAGCTGATGTTGGTGAACCCAGGTAAGGTGTTGACCTCACCAACGTAAGGCACACCATCCTTGGAAACCAAGTAGTCGATCCGCGCCATTCCTTTTAAGCCCAAGGCAGCGTACGTCCGCAGACCCATCGTCGTGATTTCCGTCGTGAGTTCAGCTGGTAATTCAACTGGCACTTCAAAGGTCACGCCACTGGCGTCAACGAACTTGTTGTTGTAGTCGTAGAACACATCGGATTCTGGCACCCGGATAGCACCCAACTTGGATGCTTGGGGATGTTCGTTACCCAAAATGGAAATTTCGACTTCCTCGGGACCCGCAATCGTTTCTTCTACCATCACCTTGAAGTCATAACGGAAGGCATCAGCGACACCTGCGTTAAATTCTTCTTCGTTTCCGGCTTTATGAATACCGACTGAGGAGCCTTGGTTGGCAGGCTTGATGAAGACGTTCGTCCCCAACTTTTCTGAAACCGTGGCGTAATCATACTCATCGCGGTTTTCAGGTGTGATGACCACGTACTTCGTGTTCCGAATGCCGTGGGTCGTCAGGACCTGCTTCGTCATATCCTTATCAAAGGCCGTCGCTGATGCCAAGACGCCACTCCCCACGAAAGGCTTTTTCAGTAAGCGGAAAAGCCCTTGGATCGTACCGTCTTCACCCAAGTTACCATGAATAATTGGGAAGAAAACATCAATATCCTTTGCTTGAGATAAATTCCAAATGGGTGCCAATGGGTTCGTAGCGTCTACTTGGGCTTGTTCTTCAGCAGCAACCGTTGCTTCATCTTCACCATCAAAGACACGCCGAGAAGCGGCATCGCTTAACACGAAGCCGTCACGCGTCAGTAAGAATAAACTAACGTTGTAACGTGACTTGTCCATTGCGTCATAGATGTTGTGGGCTGAACGCTTTGAAACGTCATGTTCCGAAGAATTACCACCGAATAATAGACCTACATGTAACTTTGTTTTTGTATCCATTTTGTCACTCATCCTATCGTTTATATTTCGGTTAGCCTACAGTATACCATTTCTCTAAAAAATTGAATATATTTTTTGGCAAATTTCAGCCTAAAAAATCGATAGTTGAGTTCAAATATTTTTTGAGTTTGGGACTGGCGTCATTTCTCAAACGGAGGGCATCGGACAACCGCTTGCGATTAAAGAACTGATTCCACCCGGCCAGATTATCTGGTCGACGACGACGGGCCACGGCCAATCGCCACTGTTTTAGTGCGTTCAGCAGTGCTGTCTCATATAGGGGGTGCCGATTGGTCAGCGTCACAAAGTAGTTGGCCATCCGGTCGTTTTCCCCGTAGATCAGCGGCGTAGTCAGGCGCTTCAGACGTTCAATCAAGGTCATCAGCAGGAAGAGCTTGTCGGCCCGCGGCAAAATATCCGTCTCCGCCAACACCATCAGCAGGTCAATAATTGCGGCATAGGCGTGTGCCCACCCCTGTTGGTTGACAAAGCCCCGGGTATCGGTCTCCAGGCAGATATAAGTGGCGACTTGGTTGACCAGACGGCTGTAGTCCACCATCCCCTGGGCATCCTTCTCCGCAATAAAATGCAGAGCCACTGCCAGCAAGGAAGCCGACCCGGCTCGGCCAAAGACTGCTGCGTTGGTGGGCTCAAGAATGTGGCTGAATAGCGCTTCGTCACGACTCAGAAAGTTGACCAAGGTCACCATATCGTTAACGCCCAAAGCGTTCTGCTGCAGCGCATCGTAAACCGTAAAGTTAATGCCGTTGTACCGAATGGCGGGATTGGGTGACGCCAGGTGGTTAAGCAAGCTGTCTAAGTCCTTAACCGAGATCTCCAGGGGTTGATTCTTTTCGAGCCGACCTCGCAAAGTATTCAGGAGGTCTTCGATACCATCCTGATCATCAGGTAACGTGACGGGGGTGCGTCGCCGCCGGTGGATACCATCCATCAATTGCCCCAGCCGCGGCCCCAGGGACTGGTAAACCGTCCCATTCTTTAACTCTTCGTTCAGGGTCGCGAGCTGCTGCTGCAACTCCCCTATCTGTTCATCCATCTTGTTACCCTCCAGTGATTTTTCTTTCTGATTTCTGTGAATAGACTTGCCGATAATTGTCGCCTGCGGCTGTCAGTGTTCCGCCTGCTGTGGGGACCGCCTGCAGCCAAAGAACTGGCTTCCGGCTCGGTTTGAAGCCTCGCCAAGTGCAGGCGAGTTTCCAAACACGTCCCATGCCGTAAACACGGGAAATTCACCCGTGCTAACGCCATCGTCACAGCCGGCTACACCCTGACCTCCTTCGGCTAAAGTTTGTGTTATCAATTATCAAAAATACCAACCGAAAAATTACTAGTGTGCTTAGTCCTCCAGCCCCTGCATCAATGAACGCAATAGATAATGCGTACTAAATTCAGTAACGCATTAACCATTGCGCTCAATTTCAGTCAAGTCATTATGACTCTATTTTACCAGTATTAATGACCGGTTGGGATCCCCGTTCATTGATGATCGAGACCATCATGTTGTTAATCAGTTGTAATTTTTGATTATCGCTGAGTTCCAGGTCGGTTTCATTGGCCAACCGGCTGATGGCCCCCTCAGTGATCGACACGGCCCCTTCCACAATAATCTTCCGAGCGGACAGGATAGCCTGTGATTGTTGCCGCTGTAACATTGCCGAGGCAATTTCGGTGGCGTAGGCCAAGTGCGTCAACCGGGTTTCAATAATCTTGACCCCAGCCACGTTCAGTCGTTCCTGTAATTCTTCCGTTAAGTGGTTGGAGACCTCGGTTGGATTGCTCCGTAACGTCAGGGCTTCGCCATCGCCAAAGTTATCGTAGGCGTATTCGGACGCCACGTGGCGGATAGCTGATTCGCTTTGAATTTCCACGAATTGCTCGTAGTCTTCCACGGAGAACAAAGCCTTACTGGTATCGACGACTTTAAAAACAATCACTGCCGCAATTTCAACGGGGTTCCCCTGGAGGTCGTTGACCTTCAAGATAGCACTATTGAAGTTCCGAACCCGCAGTGAGACCGTCGACTTGTTAGTTAGGGGCACCGTTAAATACAAACCGGCCTCCCGAATCGTCCCAATGTAACGGCCGAAGAACGTCATGACCTTGGACTGATTAGGACTGATGATCGTCAAACTGCTGGCAGCCAAAACGGCCAAGACTAAAATAATAATGGCTAATGGGACCATGATACCCTCAAAAATCATCCAAGCCCCACCGATAAACAAAGCCAGAACAATCAACAAGCCCAAGTAGCCGTTGATGTGAAACACATTCTTTTCTGCCATGTTACTCACTCCATTTCTATAATAGCTACTTCCATTATACCCGACTCGAAGGCAAAGGCCTAAGGAACCGGTTTCAGGAGTGGCGGCTTGGAGAAGTTAAGCACGACCGGTTTAGCTCATCGGAGAGTCATGGTCATGAAAGACGGCTAACCACCAGTTGAATCAGTTTTACCGATCTAGGTAAGTTCATCCTTGTTGCCTAGCCGCAGGAGGCCAGGGGTGGCGGTTGCTGTGACGACGGTGTTAGCCCGGGTGCTTGCTTCTCCCCGGGTTTACAGCGTGGGACGAGTTGGGAAACTCGCACGAATTTCGCGAGGTTGCCAACCGAGCCGGAAGCCCGCCCTTCGGCTGCAGGCGTTCCCCATAGCAACCAGAACCCCTGGCAGCCGGAGGCGAACGCCGCCCACAATCATGCACTTCCCCTAGAGGACGCAAAAACCGGTTCAACTCCACGTGGAGCCGAACCGGTTCGATCACTCTAATTAAGCTTCTTGAACGTCCACAAACCAAGCGGCGTCAGTGTCGCTTCCGTTTAAGGCATCGAAGTCGTTAGCCAACGCTGGGTTAACGGCAGCAACCTTACCAGAAACTGGGCTTTGGATGTCGGAAACAGCCTTGTCAGCTTCTACGCTCAACAGGTTTTCACCCTTCTTGACCGTGTCGCCAACTGCAGGCAACTTGGCAAATTTAATGGTGCCTAACTCGTCTTGTCCTTCAGTGGTTAAACCAATACGGGTGCCATCAGCAACTGATTTTGTCCAAAAATACTTTACCATTTCAGCCATATTATCTGATCTCCTCTTTATTTAAATGCGTCATTACGACTAAACATGTAACTCTTATAATGATAACGCATCGACATGATTAAGCCAATTCCGATGAGGTTCCCAATCAGAGCTGACCCCCCTTGACTAACAAACGGCAATGGAATACCGGTCAGTGGCAGGAGCCCAATGCTCATCCCAATGTTTTCGAACACGTGGAAGAGAATCATCATGATAACTCCAGTGGAAATGTAGGCGTAGAAGACGTTCTTGGTATCGAACGTCACTCGAATCATTTGATAGATCAACAAGAAGTACAGGAAGATCAAGACACAACCCCCGATGAACCCGAAGTTTTCACCGATCACGGAGAAAATCATATCGGATTCCCGAACGGGCACGTAGACGTGTGAGACGTTAAATCCGGTTCCAAAGATACCACCGGACCCAATCGCCTTCATACTTTGCCATAACTGATACCCGTTGTTCGAGGTATCCTGTGAAGGGTGCAGCCAGGTGTCGACCCGGGAGAATTGGTAGGCTTGGAACCCAATCTTCTCCAGAATCTTTCGCCCACCATCGGTCGTGACCAACGCCAGCGCGGTTCCCCCGACACCCCCAACGATTGCAAATGCGGGGGCAATGATTTTCCAGGTAATCCCAGAAACCAATAAGACCCCACCCACGATGGCGAAGAACACCAACATAGTCCCGAAGTCATTTTGTAATTTCAGTAGGACGGCAACTGGTAAAGTCCAGAGAATCAGCTTCCCAATCAACACCCAGTCCGTCTGCACCGTGTGCAGTGGATTCTGGTTGTTGTGTTCCGTCACGACCCGCGCCAACATCAGGATGAATGCAGGCTTCATAACTTCAGACGGCTGGAAGGTCAATGACCCGATGGCAAACCAACTCCGAGCACCGGTGTTGGTATAGTACGCCCGACTGTAGAAAATCAGCACGGCTGCCAGCAAGAAGATTCCCAGCCCATACAGCACCGGCGCCACCTTCCACAACTGTTCCGAGTCGAATTGCATAATGATAATGATGGCAACCGTCCCAATAACGTACCAGACTAACTGTGAGACCACAGCGGATGTAATACTCGTGGCACTACTATCGTGGGTCGCCGCTACATAGATGGACGCTAACCCAATTAAGGCTAACATCAGGACACAGAAGATAATTCCCCAGTCAATTCGGGAATCCGTCTCGGTCCGTTGTTCTGTCGCATTCTTTGCCACAATGATTGCTCCTTATTTCAAACTAAGATACTCCTAAGTATAAAGGCCGCAGTGAATTTAAACGATTCACTGCGGCCAACTTTACTAAAAATTATTAACCGCGATGCAGGTGGTAGTCCCGTAAGAGCAGTTCGACACCTTCGTCAACCGTCTTTGCGCGGTAGACGTCACCGTCATTGAGCTGTGCTTCAAAGCGGTCACCATCTGGCTTAACCGTCCCAATCGTCTCGTCGCCGATTTTTAAGATAGACATTGTTTCGCCTTCTGGCAATTTTTGTTCATCAACTGTAACTTGCACTGCTTTTTCTCGTTTACTCATGCCAACTCTCCTTTATTTAGTGGGGGAATTTTTATCAAGGCCCATTTCCTTGCGGTAAGCCTGTTCGGCCGCAAAATTCCGGCGTAAGGTAAAATGATCCGGTACGGGATCAACGCCGCCGCGAACGAAGGGGTGACAACGCAGAATGCGTGCCAGCCCCATCAGGCCGCCTTTAACTGCACCATGCTTGGCTAACGCCTGTAGCATGTAATTCGAACACGTCGGATAATACCGACAGGTCGGTGGAAACAGCGGTGAAATGAACCGTTGATAACCACGAACCAGCTTCGTCAGTAACCATTTCATCGCGATGCCTCCTTCTGTGCCAATCACAGACTATTAGTTATTTTCCTTAGCGGTCTTGGTATCCATGTGCTCCAGAAGCACCCCAGCACCCTTAGCCACGTTATCCAGTGGATCTTCGGAAATGATGACTGGAACCGTCAACTTTTCGGAGAAGAGCTTGTCGATACCATCGAGCAAGGCACCCCCACCGGTCAACATAATCCCACGGTCGATAATATCCGCAGCTAATTCTGGCGGTGTCGTTTCCAACACAGCCATGGCAGCTGATACAATCTGGTCAACGGAATCATGGATGGCCAATTCAACTTCAGTGGCGGTAATCGTCGTTTCAGTAGGCATCCCACTAACGGAATCCCGGCCACGAACATCCATCGTCTTTTCATCATTACCGGGTTCTGGATAAGCCGTCCCAATCTTAATCTTGATAGTTTCGGCGGTCCGTTCCCCGATAATCAGGTTGTGATGATGCTTCAGGTAGTTCACGATTTCAGTGTTCATCCGGTCACCAGCGACCCGAATTGAACGGCTAGCCACAATGTCACCCAGGGAAAGGATGGCGATGTCACTCGTCCCCCCACCCATGTCGATTACCATGTTACCGCTAGGCTTGAAGATATCCATGCCAGCACCCAACGCAGCGACCTTTGGTTCGTATTCCAAGTAGACCTTGGCCCCACCGGATTTTTCGGCAGCCTGAATGATGGCCTTCCGTTCAATCTCGGTGATGTTCGTTGGGGCACAGATCATGATGTTAGGCTTGGATAGGAAGCCCTTTACGCTTAATTTATTGATGAAATAGGAGAGCATGGCTTCAGTGATATCGAAATCAGAAATGACCCCATCCTTCAAGGGACGAATAGCCCGAATGTTACCGGGGGTCCGGCCAACCATTCGATAAGCTTCGGAGCCCACCGCTAATACCTTGTCAGTCTTCGTATCGATTGCAACGACTGATGGTTCATTTAATACGATACCCTTGCCGACCACGTAGATTAAAACGTTCGCAGTCCCCAAATCAATTCCAATGTCTTTCGCCATACTTATGCGTCCTCCTGATTTTTAATGCCAATTTTCAACATTTCATTATAACATAATCTCCGACAACTCTAAACGGTTTCTCACGCTCAGGCGGGAACTAAACAAATTGTTAACGTTTCATCCTCACTCTTGGGCATCCGAATTGTCGTAAATTTTTCCGGGGTCAAGCGGGTGCTGACGCGTGCCAACACCCTAAATGATAATAAAAAGGCGGCCACAAGTGCCACCCTAAATAAGTTCTAATTTTTGACGTGCGTGTTCTTCAAGACCACCGTGTCGTCTTCTGGGAAGTCGACGCGTTTGACCTGAGCACCCAAAGCCGTCAACTTCTTGTGGAAGTCATAGTAGCCCCGGTCAAGATACTTCAAGTTCGTCACTTGCGTGTATCCGTCAGCAACCAAGCCGGCCAGAACCAACGCTGCGGCTGCCCGTAAATCGGTAGCAGCCACTTCAGCACCGTTGAAGTCGGTTGGGCCGTGCATCACGACTGTCCGCCCGTTGATTTGGAACTGGGCATTCATCCGGCGTAATTCTTCCAGATGCATGAACCGGTTTTCAAAGACGGTTTCGGTCATCGTACTCGTCCCCTCAGCAGCCAGCTGTAAGATGGTCATTTGTGGCTGCATGTCGGTTGGAAAGCCAGGATATGGCAAGGTCTTGACATCCGTTGGCAATAACTTTTCTGGGCCAACGACCCGGATACCAGCGGCTTCTTCAGTCACTTGTACGCCCATTTCCTGTAATTTAGAGATTAAGGGCTTGTTATGTTCAACAATACCATCCTTGATCAGCACGTTACCCTGAGTCAATGCAGCAGCTACCATAAAGGTCCCCGCTTCAATCCGGTCCTGAACCACGTTGTGTTCCGTCCCGTGCATCTTCTCAACGCCATCGATCCGCAACGTTTCCGTCCCGGCACCGCGAACGTGAGCCCCCATCTTGTTCAAGACGTTAGCTAAGTCCACGATTTCTGGTTCACGGGCAACATTATCGATCACAGTCGTTCCCTGCGCAAGGCAGGCAGCCATCATGATATTTTGTGTTGCGCCGACACTAGGAAAATCTAAGTAAATGTGTGTCCCCTTCAATTGATCAGCGAAGGCTTCAATGTAGCCATCATGCTGTTCAATCCGAGCGCCTAAGGCTTCAAGCCCCTTCAAATGTAAATCGATCGGACGCGTCCCAATAGCACAACCACCTGGTAATGCCACTCGAGCATGACCCAACCGTGCCAACAGTGGCCCCATCACAACGATGGATGCCCGCATCTTGGAAACGTATTCAAATGGTGCTTCACTTGATACTTGGTGGGTCGCATCGATTGTAACTTCCCGCCGCTCTTCGTTAAAATCAACGCGCAGGTTCAGGAAACGAAGGACCTTATTCATCGTATATACATCAGATAAAACTGGAACATTTGCTAAGTGGGTGAGTCCATCTTGACCTAAGATTGAGGCTGCCAGGATTGGCAGAACCGCATTCTTTGCGCCTTCGATATTAACCTCACCAGTTAAGCGGTTCCCACCATGAACGATAATTTTTTCCATGGGATACCTCCAAAGAATTTTCGGGCTTGCCTATAGTAAATAGCCCAGATTACGAACATTATTGATGAAGTCCAGAAAGAACGAGCTGCAGCCGTACCCTATCGCTACCGATAACATCACGATAACGACCCGTGCCTGACGGGGGTACACCGACATTAGTCGTTCAATGTGTAACGCCGAAATTGCCCAAAACGCGAGGGCGATAAACGTCAAATGACTAACAATCGTTAGAATAGCTTGCAACCCTAGAAGTTTCATTAACTCAATCCTTTCTAAACATTCTCACCAACTATAGCATAATTTTTCGTGCTTGTCCTTGAAATTCCAGCAAAATCGGCGTTTGTAATATTACATTTGCTTTTATTAATAGCTATGACTGAACAAACTATAAGTAATTTCAGTAAATGACGTTTCCAGGGGACTTTCATTTAGAATTATAGAGTAAACGGCTCTGATTGCTAATTATTAGTTCAAAATACGCAAATTCACCATCTGTAAATTCCGAACTTTAGCTATCTTACCGCCTAGACCAATCATCTATTAGTTGGTCTAGACACGTGACATGTGGCAATACATAGCCAAAGACCAATTTAAAAATCGAGTAAACAAAAAGGCAATTCCCGTTAGTGAGAATTGCCTTTTTTTGATATGCATTAGTGTGCTTAATGGTTGGCGACGTTAATTCGGTTGATGGCCCGCCGCAAAGCGACCTCAGCCCGTGCCAAAGTGTCATCGTCATGAGCTTCTTGCGCCTTTTTAATGGCAGCTTGAGCCCGATCACGAGCACTTTCGGCCCGACCGACGTCAATATCGTCTTGACGTTCCGCACTGTCAGCAACAATGGTGGCAACATTGTCGGAGAATTCTAGGAAACCACCGTTAACGGCAATTTCATCCTCTTCACCATCATGTTTAACCCGTACCTCGTCGACTTCCAAAGAGGAAATGACGGGCACGTGATTGGGCATGATCCCGAGTTGACCCAACTTAGTCTTAATGACCAAGAGTTCACCATCGTTTTCATAGACCCGGCCATCTGGGGTTACGATACTAACGGATAATACTGATTGATTATCAGCCAATTAGAATCCCTCCCTAGTTGTTGGCAACGGCAGCGTTCATTTGCTTAGCCTTTTCGACAGCGTCTTCGATAGCACCACAGTTCCGGAAAGCATCTTCTGGTAGGTCATCATACTTACCATCTAAGATTTCCTTGAAACTCCGGACAGTATCTTCCAGCTTAACATACTTCCCGTCCATACCCGTAAACTGTGAAGCAACGGAGAATGGTTGTGACAGGAAGAATTGAATCCGCCGAGCACGGTTAACAATCGTTTGTTCTTCTTCGGAAAGTTCATCCATCCCTAAGATAGAGATGATATCTTGCAATTCATGGTACCGTTGCAAGACGTGTTGAACTTCCGTAGCAACGTCGTAGTGTTCTTGACCGATGATTTCAGGGGCCAAGGCAGTAGACGTTGAAGCCAATGGGTCCACGGCTGGGTAAATCCCTTGTTGCGTCAAAGCACGTTCCAAGTTAGTCGTGGCATCCAAATGGGCGAAAGTCGTGGCAGGAGCAGGGTCGGTATAGTCATCGGCAGGCACGTAAACAGCTTGGATAGAGGTGATAGACCCCTTCTTCGTTGACGTGATCCGTTCCTGTAACTGACCCATTTCAGTAGCCAACGTTGGTTGGTAACCAACGGCTGAAGGAATCCGACCCAAGAGGGCAGAAACTTCAGAACCGGCTTGCGTGAACCGGAAAATGTTATCGATGAAGAGCAGCACATCTTGGCCCTTAACATCACGGAAGTATTCCGCAATAGTCAAACCAGTCAGGGCAACCCGCATCCGGGCACCAGGAGGTTCGTTCATCTGACCATAAACCATGGCCGTTTGCTTCAGAACCCCTGAACCTTTCATTTCCCAGTACATATCGTTACCTTCACGAGTCCGTTCACCAACACCGGTGAAGACGGAAATCCCGTTATGGCCTTGAGCAATGTTATGGATTAATTCTTGAATTAAAACGGTCTTACCAACACCGGCACCACCGAACAACCCAATCTTCCCACCACGAACGTAAGGTTCGAGTAAGTCAATAACCTTAATACCCGTTTCCAGGATTTCAGTCGTAGGATTTAATTCGTCATATTTAGGTGCATCACGGTGAATTGGCATCCGTTCTGCGTCTGGTCCAAATTCGGCACCGCCGTCAATAGGATTCCCCAGAACGTTGAACACCCGACCGAGAGTGTCGTCACCGACAGGAACAGAAATAGAAGCCTTAGTGTTTTCTACTTCCATACCCCGGCGAAGACCATCGGTACCGTCCATGGCAATCGTCCGCATAACCCCGTCACCTAATTCCAAGGCAACTTCGGTTACAAGGATACTACCATCATCTTTTTTGATGTTAAGGGCGGTGTTGATGTCAGGTAATTCATCATTCAGTGGGAATTCAACGTCAACAACAGGTCCGATAACTTGAACAATTTTACCAGCACTCATTATTCGTTAATTCCTCCCGTCATTAATTATTTAAGGCTTCCTGACCACCAGTAATTTCGGTGATTTCAGTGGTAATAGCTGCTTGTCGTGCACGATTATAGTGCAGTTGCAACGTCCCAATCAAATCATCGGCATTATCAGTGGCTGATTGCATCGCGTTTGAACTTGATGCGTGTTCGGAAGTCTTCGCGTCCAAGATTGCACCGTAAACTAAGCTTTCTGCGTATTGTGGCAGAACGACCTGCAACACTTCTTCTTCAGAAGGTTCGGTATCGTATTCAGCAGTTAAAGGTGCAGCTTGCGTATCGTTTGCCGCATCAGTCGACAAGGTTTCCTTGTCAACTGGTAACATTTTTTCAGCCCGAAAACGGGATGAAATCCGGTTTACAAAGTGGTTGTAGCACACAAAGAGTTGATCAAACACCTCATTGTTAAACATCGTGGTTACGGTCTTAACGATTTCCCGAACTTCGTTAAATTCAGGCACATCGCTGACCCCACGGTATTCATAAGCCACATTGATGCCACGGTTCCGATAAAAGTCAGCACCAGTTCCCCCAACGGCTAACACCATGTAGTCGTCAGGATTAGGTGTCCGTTCACTAATGAACGTATTGGCTTCACGGAGCACGCTACTATTATAGCTACCCACCATTCCACGATCGGAGGTGATCACTAAATATGCGGTTTTCTTTACTGGACGGTTCGACTGTAGGCTACTTGAGGAATTATCTAACAGATGAGACTGTGAAAGATGCATAACGACAGCCTTAACCTTCGAAACATAGTCTTGGTAGCCGACTGCGTGTTTCTGAATCTTATTTAACTTCGCGGTCGAAACCATGTGCATAGCCGCCGTAATTTGACGGGTTGCTTTCGTGGAATTAATTCGACGTTGGACGTCATGAATTGATTCAGCCATTATTTCTCACCATCCTTCCTTCAAGTAATCTTAATCAGCCGTGTCTGCCGCCGTACTATCGGCCTTAGCAGTTGGTTGGAAAGTTGCATCGAATTCAGCAATAGCCTTTTCGAGGGAGTCGCCTTCTGGCAAGTTCCCAGTTGTGGTAATTGTGTCTTCGAGATCTTTATGGCTGGCATCCATGTAGTCGAACAACTCGTCTTGGTAACGCAGAACGTCTTCAATTTCGAGCTTGTCCAAGTGACCATGAGTCAACGCAAACAAGATAATAACTTCCTTGGCAACCGGAACAGATTCATGCAAGCCTTGCTTTAAGACTTCCACGGTCCGTGCACCACGGTCTAGTCGAGCCTTGGTTGCGGCATCCAAATCAGAACCGAATTGGGCGAAGGATTCAAGTTCACGGTAGGCAGATAAGTCCAACCGCAACGTCCCAGCAACCTTCTTCATGGCTTTGATCTGAGCGTCACCACCAACCCGGGAAACAGAAGTCCCGGCATCCATAGCTGGTCGAATCCCAGAATAGAATGAATCACTGTTCAGGAAGATTTGACCATCGGTGATGGAAATAACGTTGGTTGGGATGTAAGCAGAAACGTCCCCGGCCTTGGTTTCGATGACAGGCAAAGCCGTCATTGAACCGCCACCCAGTTCGTCACTTAACTTAGCAGCCCGTTCCAGCAAACGAGAGTGGGTGTAGAAGATATCACCAGGATATGCTTCACGACCTGGTGCCCGCCGTAAAATCAGTGAGAGTTCACGGTAAGCATCGGCTTGCTTAGTTAAATCATCGTAGACGATCAGAACATGCTTGCCGTTGTGCATGAATTCTTCACCCATGGCAGCACCGGCATATGGTGCAACGTACAACATTGGTGCTGGTTCGGAAGGACTAGCAGTAACGACGATCGTGTAGTCCATAGCGCCGAATTTTTCCAGCGTAGAAACTTGTGCACGCACCGTAGAAGCCTTCTGACCAATAGCAACGTAGATACAGATCATGTTTTGACCCTTTTGGTTAATGATCGTGTCGATGGCAATAGAGGACTTCCCAGTCTTCCGGTCACCAATGATCAATTCACGTTGGCCACGCCCAATTGGAACCAAGGCATCAATGGCTTTAATCCCGGTTTGCAGAGGTTCACTAACCCCTTGCCGTTCCATAACACCAGGTGCTTTGTGTTCGATTGGCCGCGTCTTGTCCGTGGAAATGTCCCCTTTACCGTCAATTGGCCGGCCCAGTGGGTTTACAACCCGACCGATTAATTGATCGCCAACGGGAACTTCCATGATTCGTCCAGTACGCTTAACGGAGTCGCCTTCAGTGATTCCAGTAAAATCACCCAAGACAACGATACCAACGTCACTGGATTCGAGGTTTTGGACCATCCCATAAACCCCGTTATCAAACAACAGCAACTCACCTTGCAAAGCGTTGTTCAGGCCGTGGGCCCGGGCAACACCATCACCAACGTAAGTAACCGTACCAGTTTCTTCAACTGAGATTTCATCCTTGTAGCTTTCTAATTGTTGTTTAATTAGAGCACTGATTTCCTCAGCTTTAATGCTCATGAAAGTTTCACCTCTTTATTACCGAATTCGTTATGCAAGCAGTTGCTGCCGTAAACGATTGATTTTTGTTCGTAAACTACCATCAAGAACCGTGTCAGCAGCCTTAACGATGACCCCAGCGATCACAGAAGGATCGACCTGACTACTCAAGATAACCTTATCGGCCCCTACACGTTCTGCGTAGGTTTTCTCGATTTTTGTCTTTTGATCATCAGTTAAAGGTACTGCCGTTGTGACTTCAGCGTAAACCGTATGGTTAGCCTCATCATACATGGCCTGGAATTGATCGACGATGTCGACCACGTTTTCCATGCGACCATAGTCATATACCATTTGAACAAAGTTCTTGATATATGGCGATGCGTCTTTCAGTAACGGTTGTACTAAAGCCTCACGTTCAGCAACCTGCAGGCTAGCGTCTGAGAGCAAAGTGCTCAATTGCGGGTTGTCCTGGAAGATACTGCGAAGTTCTTTAAGCTCTGTAAAGCCTGACTCCAGTTGGTCTTTTTCGGACAACAGTTCATATAATGCTTTTGCGTAGCGCTTAGCTACAGTTGCCCTATTAAGACTCATGTTGCTTCCCCAACCCTTCGATATAAGAATCAATGAGTGCCTTTTGATCGTCAGCTTTCAATTCTCGTTGAATGATCTTGGAAGCAATCTCAATAGATAGGTCCGCCACGTCATTGCGGGCATTGACCAGGGCATCTTGGCGTTCTTGCTCGATGTCCTTTTGGGCATTTTGCTTCAACGTCTGTGCGTCTGTTTGAGCTTGCGTAACGATTTGTTCACGCTGTTGTTGACCATTGGTCTTGGCATCGTTCACAATTGTCTGTGCTTCAGACCGAGAACTAGCTAACGCGGTTTGACGCTTCTGAACTAAGTCAGCAGCTTCATTCCGAGAACTTTCAGCTGAGTCAATATCATTACTGATCTTGTCAGCCCGATCTTGCATCATCTTGGTCACTGGCTTCCAAGCCAAGACCTTAACGATCCACATTAATAGTAAGAAACAAACGACGTAGAAAATTGAATCACCAAAGTAAAGCCCTGCGCCAACCACTAAATGTGAGAGCATCTATTGACACCTCCTTCTACTATCAGATATAAACATCATTGTGACTAACTACTTGTTCATAACCATCAAAGCAACAACGAAGGCAATGATAGGCATGGCTTCGATAAGCCCAACCCCGATGAACATGTTAGTCCGTAATTGACCTGATAGTTCAGGTTGACGGGCCATACCTTCTAGCATTTTGGAAATAAGAATACCGTCACCAACACCACCACCAATAGCGGCTCCGGCCATAGCGATACCAGCTGCAATAGCTCCCATAATATTTGTTTCCTCCTTAAAATTAGATAAGTACTTTATTCCTCAACTTCAAGCTTTTGAGAAATGTAAACTGAAGACAACGTAACGAACACGAAGGCCTGGATTGCTCCCAAGAAAGCTGAGAACCCTTGCCAAGCCATTTCAAGTGGTACAGCGACTATCATCGTTGCGATGCCATGTGAAACCGCAAGCTTCCAAATTATCCCCAAAAGCATTTCACCAGAGAAGATAACCCCGAAGATACGTAAACCCAACGTTAAGAAGTTCGTGAATTCTTCAAAGATACTGATAACTATCCAGACCTTAAAAGGCTTCATGTAATTTCCGAAGTGGGTCTTGTAACCCAATTTACTTACCCCTGCAAATTGCGCAAGCATCAACGTCATTAATGAGAAAGTCAGCGTCGTAATTGGATCCGACGTAGGACTCCGGACGATGGTGGCACCGTTCGGCAACGAGAGATTGATAAACAATCCCAATTCGTTTGACAAGAACAGGAAGATAAATAAAGTGAAACCGTACAATCCAAAACCACCAATTTCCTTGGTAGGAATGGACCCCTTCAAAATTCCGTTGGTAAAATCAATCAGCCACTCCAAGAAGTTTTGCCCCTTGGTAGGCTTCATGGCCAAATGTCTGGAAGTAAAATAAACCAGGGCAACAACAAGTAAAAAGACAACCGTAGCTGACACGATGTTGGCCGTGCTAAATGTTAATCCCAGAAATTGGAAGGTCGAAACTGGACCATCATTCACCGAATATCACCTCTTTTCAACACTATATGGACGCGGTTTCTCGAAGGTTTCACCCAACGTTTTCATTAAGTTTTCTTTCGAGAAATGCGGAATAGTGAATGAAGCGAGCGCTCCATTCAAATACACTGGAAATGATACCACCAATTCAGCTAAAAAACAAAACAATTTTTTACAGCCTAAACATTATTCAGGACTTGGATAAAGCTTAGTACTGAAAAGGATAGTAACCGGTTTCACAGTCTACTTGCGTGCGCAATCAGCTCCATAATAAATTCGGGTTGTCAAGCCCCTTTTGTACAAATACGTCCGGTCAAGCCGAAAACCCTTTCGTGGTGCCGAACAAATTCCAAAGAGCTGCCATTTCGGCAAACAAATAAGAGACTCGGCCCTAAGCCGAATCTCTTTAAAGTTTACTTCGTCCCAAACAAACGGTCACCAGCATCGCCCAAGCCCGGCACGATGTAGCCATCTTCGTTCAAGTGGTCGTCCAAAGCAGCCGCATAAATATCAACGTCCGGATGGGCTTCTTGCAGGGCTTTAACCCCTTCTGGTGCAGATACTAAGCACACGAACTTCATGTTCTTTTCGCTAGCGCCGCGCTTCTTTAAGGCATCGATGGCCATGATAGCTGACCCACCGGTAGCCAACATTGGATCCACAATAAAGATTTGTCGTTGATCAATGTCTGACGGCAGCTTAACGAAGTATTCATGGGGCTGCAGGGTTTCTTCATCGCGATACATCCCGATGTGGCCAACCTTAGCAGCGGGGATCAACTCTAAGATCCCATCGACCATACCAATACCAGCCCGTAAGATTGGCACGATAGCCACTTTCTTACCAGCAAGTTCCTTGGCGGTCATCTTAGCCACTGGCGTCTCAATAACCTTATCCTGTAATGGCATGTCACGTGCAACATCATAAGCCATTAAAGTCGAGATTTCATTAACTACCTCGCGGAAACTGCGGGTGCCACAGTTCTTATTCCGAATAATAGTTAACTTGTGTTGAATCAACGGGTGGTCGAGTACTTGAAACTTCCCCATGAATAAACGCTCCTTTATGATTTCTTACAATTGTACCATTATCTACGCTACCAGAACGGATTAATTTTTAATGAAAACGTTTTTTCATGAAATTTATGGCAGTGCGGTTAAAGGATGAGCCTGTGTCAACTCGTGAACCTGGGCCTTCACCTCGGCTAATACCGCGTCATCATTAGGATTCAAGATTGTTTTCACAATCAAGCGGGCCACCTCACGACACTCATCAGCGTTGAAGCCTCTGGTCGTGATTGCCGGTGTTCCCAGTCGAATCCCAGACGTCTTAAATGGACTGAGCGTTTCGTTTGGAATAGCTTCCTTGTTCGTCGTAATCAGGACGCTATCCAACAGCTCTTGGGCCTGTTTCCCGTTGAGATCCGTGGCGGACAAGTCCAACGTCATCAAGTGGTTGTCGGTGCCACCGGAAACCACGCGAACCGTTGGCAATTGATTGAATTCATCAGCCATTGCTGCAGCGTTGGTGATAATCTGTTGGGCATAATCCTTAAAGTCTGGTTGGAGGTCTTCAAAGAAGGCCGCGGCCTTCCCAGCAATCACGTGCTCCAATGGCCCCCCCTGTGTCCCTGGGAAGACGGCAGAATTGATGCGTTTGGCATTCTCAGACTGTGATAAGATCAAGCCCCCACGTGGGCCCCGTAAGGTCTTGTGCGTCGTAGTCGTCACCACATCGGCAATGCCAACTGGACTTGGATGCAGGCCGGCTGCGACCAAACCCGCAATGTGGGCCATGTCGACCATCAGATAGGCCCCAACTTCATCGGCGATTGAACGGAAAGCGTTCCAATCAATGATCCGGGAATAGGCCGAAGCCCCGGCAACGATTAACTGTGGCTTTACCTTCAAGGCCAAGTCGCGAATCATGTCGTAGTCCAGGAGTTCCGTCTCGGGATTCAAACCGTAGCTGTAGGCTTCATAGAGCTTCCCAGAGAAGTTGACCTTGGCACCGTGGGTCAAATGGCCCCCGGCATCCAGACCCATCCCCAAGATAGTGTCACCAGGCTTCAAAAATGCCGCGTAGACGGCCTGATTAGCCTGTGACCCGGAATGAGGCTGGACATTGGCATACTCGGCGTTAAATAGCTTCTTAGCGCGATCAATAGCTAATTGTTCGACGACGTCAATATACTGCGTTCCCCCATAGTACCGTTTGCCAGGGTAACCTTCAGCGTATTTGTTGGTCAATACGGAGCCTTGAGCCGTCCGAACAGCGTGACTGACAATGTTTTCTGAGGCAATCAACTCAATGGTATCCTCTTGTCGGTGTTCCTCATCGGCAATGGCCTGCCACAACGCTGGATCTTCTTCTTTAAAATTCAATGGCGATCCCTCCTGAACTGTAATTAGGTTAATTTTACCAAATTTTTTGAGTCTCTGGGGGAAGTTTGGTCTATTTATCTTTTTATAGGCTGGTCCGGTCAAATTACCAGTCGCGTCGATTTCCTACAATGACTCAAAAATGGCGTCCAACCTGAATTGATTGGACGCCATCACACTTATCTTTTAGATTTAAAGGTTAACGCTTCAATCGAACAGCCGTGTCCCCTATTTCGTGAAGTGCTGTTGTCCCGCGGACTTGTTCAAGCGATTCATGTACGCTGCCCCTAAGCCTTCAGCGGCAAAGCCTTGTGCGAGAATGCCCGTTACTGGGGACTCCAAGTCATAATGCCGGAGCCCAGCAAATAGCAAATGACTGGCACTGTCCATGTCGGCCCCCAGAGAGAAGGGTTCCGTGTTGACAGGTAGATCTTCGCTAGCCAGCGTACGGTCCAAGGCCATCACGCCGATTGTGCCATCCTGTTGCGCTGCCCAAGCCAATGCGGCAGGCCAGTCGGCTTCATCGTCCACGATAGTAACCTGAGCGTTCGGCGCATAGTGCTTGTATTTCATCCCCGGTGCCTTAGGAATCTCACCCTTACCGACCTTGTGATGGTTGGAACGCACCGTACCGATGACGGCCTCCAGTTGTTCCTCGGTCACACCACCTGGACGCAAGATCGTTGGGATTTCCGTCGACATGTCGAGCACCGTTGACTCCACCCCAACCTCGGTTGGGCCGTCGTCCAAGATACCAGCAATCTTACCATTCAAGTCGTGATAGACGTGCTTTGCCAGCGTTGGACTCGGCTTACCAGACGTATTAGCTGATGGACCTACCAGAGGCACCCCAGCCGCCTTAATCAGGTCTAGTGTGACCTGATTATCTGGATTACGAAAGGCAGCGGTCGTTAGGCCACCTGTGACGGCCTTGGACAGCTTCCCTGGTTGCAGTTCAAAGATCAACGTCAGTGGCCCAGGCCAAAACGTCTTGATCAGCGCTTCAGCTTTGGCCGACAACGGTTGCGCGTACCGCTTAACCGTATCTTCGCCGGTCACGTGGACGATCAGTGGATTATCGCTTGGTCGACCCTTGGCCAAATAGACCTGCTTGACCGCGGCTTCGTTGGTCGCATCCGCACCTAGACCATAAACGGTCTCCGTGGGGAATGCAACCAGTTCACCAGCCTGAATGGCAGCGGCCGCTTCATCGATTTGATTTGGTTGAAAAATCTTGGTTTCCATAAACTTTCTCTTCTCTCCCATCGCAAAAAAACTAAAGTTGCACGCGAACCATGCGATCATGGCCGTTAATGTCCGTTCGTACCGTCACCGTGGCCGTTGGCAAGGCCGTCTCAAAGATAGTCTTCACCGCAGCACCCTGGCGATACCCGATTTCAGCAAAGAATTGGCCGCCTGGTAACAGATAGGTTGCCAGTTCCGCAGCGAAACGCTGATAAAACGCCAGGCCGTGGTTCGCCGCAAACAGCGCCCCTTCAGGCTCATAGCGTTTGACCGACTCGTCCATCACATCAATCTCAGTACGATCGATGTACGGCGGATTCGACACGATGAAGTCGAAACGTTGACCAGCGACCGGTGCAAACAGATCGCCCGTCACGAAATCAACAGGAGCAGCCAGTGCCGTGGCATTGGCCTGCGCAACCGCAACGGCTCCCACAGAGATATCGCTGGCCATCACCGACCACTCAGGACGTTCTGCCTTGAGCGACACTGCAATGGCGCCGCTCCCGGTACCCACGTCCAGTACCCGCAGTGGGGCTGGCGTCGTGACATCCAAGATCCAAGCCACCAATTCCTCAGTCTCCTGACGAGGAATCAAGGTCGCAGTGGTCACCTGAAAGTCACGGCCGTAGAAATTAGCGCGACCTAAAACGTACTGTGCCGGTTCGCCGTTTGCGACCCGATCCAGTTGTTGCTGAAACGTTTGGCTCTCCGCTGCTGGCATCACTGTTCGGTAGTTTTGCACCAACTGGGTAAACGTCCATCCGTGAGCTTCCGTCAGCAGGTACTGAGCAGCACTGCTATCTTGCCCTGCCGCAGTCAACTGTGTTTGGCCCTGATGGAGTGCCTGTAGATAAGTCAGTTGATTAGCCATTGTTCTTTAAATCTTCAAGCTTAGCGGCTTGATCGGAAAGAATCAGGGCATCGACAATATCATCGAGTTCCCCGTTCATAACCCGGTCCAGCTTGTTTAAGGTCAGGCCAATACGATGATCAGTCACCCGATTTTGTGGATAGTTATAGGTCCGAATCCGTTCTGAACGGTCACCAGTCCCAACGGCAGACTTCCGTTCGGCGTTATAGGCACTTTCCTCTTGTTGCTTGTAGTAGTCGTAGACCCGCGCCCGTAGAATCGTCATGGCCTTGGCCCGGTTTTGTTGTTGGGACCGTTCGTCTTGCATGGCCACCACGATTCCCGTTGGCAAGTGGGTCATCCGTACGGCAGAAGACGTCTTATTAATATGCTGTCCACCGGCACCAGAAGAACGGTAAACGTCGGTCCGGATATCCTTTGGATCGATATCGATGTCGACATCCTCTTCTTCGGGCATGACACCAACCGTGGCCGTACTGGTATGCACCCGACCAGCGGATTCCGTAACTGGGACCCGTTGTACCCGGTGCGCACCGTTTTCATACTTCAGCTTGGAGTAAACCTTGTCGCCGGAGATCATCATGACGATTTCCTTAAATCCACCAACTTCGGTCGCGTTTTCGTCAACGATCTCGATCTTCCAGCCTTGGCGTTCGGCATACTTGGAGTACATGCTAAAGAGGTCAGCGGCAAATAAGCTGGCTTCATCCCCACCGGCGGCCCCATGGATTTCCATGATGATGTTCTTGTCATCGTTAGGATCCTTAGGCAACAGTAAGACCTTGATGTCTTCTTCAAGCTTTTCTTTCTGTTCGTTGAGATCCTTCAGCTCTTCTTTGACCATGGCATCCATGTCATCGTCCAGCTTTTCGCGGAGCATCTCATCGTCATCCTTGATCTGTTGGGTAACTTCTTGATATTGGTGATACTTGTCGACGGTTTCCCGTAGTTCCCCTTCTTCTTTAGAGAGGGCCATGAAGCGTTGCGTATCCGCAATGACTTCGGGGTCACTGATCAATTCATTCAGCTCGTCGTAGCGGTCGGCTACGGCTTGCAGCTTGTCAAACATTTCATCCATTCGATTAACCTCGTTTCAGTTTTGATGATGCTTATTTATAAATTCAATCGGGTGTCCTGCCGCTCTCACGACCGACACACCCCTGCCTCTAGCTAAGTCAGCTTAACACATCTGACGGGACACGCAATGTTTTTTCACGATTGCACGCCCGGACAAGTGACACCATAGTGGTGACTACTTGCCAATCTGGTCCAATGGCGGGTTGAAATAGTGCCGCCGGCAGACGGGGTAGTACGCCTCGTTACCGCCAATTTGGACCTGTTCGCCTTCGTAGACTGGCTTGCCGTCGTGGAAGCGGAGGTTCATGATGGCCTTCTTGGTACAGAACCAGCAGATGGTCTTCATTTCTTCGATTTTGTCCGCGTAAAGCATGAGGTACTTGGAGCCCTCAAACAGTTCGTTTTTGAAATCATTCTTCAGGCCAAACGTCATGACTGGAATCTTTAACTCATCCACGACCTTAGCTAGCTGTAAAACATGAGCCTTCTTTAAAAACTGGGCCTCGTCAATCAGGACACAGTTGGCGTGAACGTCAATTCGCTTGATTTCGTCGTACAGATTGGTCGTCTCGAAGATTGGATGAGCTTCTCGCTTGAGCCCGATGCGACTGGCGATGTAGCCGACCTCGTCGCGGGTGTCCAAGCCACTCGTCATAATAATGACCCGCTTATGTTGTTCCTCATAGTTATGGGCGACCTTCAAGATTTCAATGGTCTTCCCACTATTCATTGCACCGTACCGAAAAAATAGCTGCGCCACGTTATTCCCACCTTTTTGACAGTTTCCATCTATTATAGCTGATTAGGCTGGAAAATTCGACCGTGAGCCAGCCAAAGTTCTTGGGATTTTGTCAAAGTTCAGGCTTAGTCCTCCCCTAAACACTAAAAGAATGCTAAAATTAAGGCTTGAATATTAAGGAACCCGACATTAAAAAATTCTTGTCGCGATTAAGGAGCGAAATATCCATGTCATTAAGAAGCGGCTTTGCCACCTTCGCAGGGAAATCCTCTTACTGGTTTCTCCACACGTTTCTTCACGGGGGCAGTTCTCTGCCTGGTAAGATTACGCTGAAGCTGGACCCCAACATTTTACGGACACTGGGCGCTAAGTACGACGTCATCGTCATCACCGGTACCAATGGGAAGACCTTGACGACGGCGCTGACAGTCTCCGTCCTCAATCAAAAATACCCAACTATCCTGACCAACCCCACCGGTTCCAACATGGAACAAGGAATTGTCACGACGTTCTTGAATGCCAAAAGCCCTAAGACTGGCCGGCCCTTAGCCGTGCTGGAAGTCGATGAAGCCAATGTGATCAAGGTTACGCAATACATTGAACCCAAGGCGTTTGTCTTCACCAACATCTTCCGGGACCAAATGGACCGTTACGGGGAAATCTACACGACCTACCAGAAGATTCTGGATGGAGTTGCCCTGGCACCCAATGCCACGATTATCGCAAACGGCGACTCCCCCATCTTCCATTCCAAGGAATTACCGAACCCGATTGAATACTACGGCTTCGATGATCAACCCGATCAGGATATGAAGGCCAAACCTAACACGGATGGTGTGCTGTGCCCGGTCTGTGAACATATTTTGCACTACCATTCATTGACCTACAGCAACCAAGGGAAGTATTTCTGTCCCAACTGTGGCTTTGAACGGCCAGAGCTGACGTACCGTTTGACCAAGCTTGGCGACCAAACGCCAACGTCTTCCGAATTTGAAGTCGACGGTCATGCCTTCAAGATCGGCGTTGGGGGGACCTACAACATCTACAACGCCCTGGCTGCCTACGCGGTCGGTCGTTTCATGGGTGTTGCCCCCACTCAGATTGCCCGGGCCTTCAATGGTAACCAACAAGTCTTCGGGCGCCAAGAAGTCATCGACGTCGATGGCAAGCAGGTCACAATTATTCTGGTCAAGAATCCCGTGGGACTCGACCAAGTGCTTCACATGATTGGTACCGACAAGGAGAAGTTCTCCCTGGTTGGCCTGCTCAACGCGAACTATGCCGACGGAATCGATACCAGCTGGATCTGGGATGGCGACTTCGAGCAGCTGACCAAGCGAGATATTCCGGCTGTCATCACCGGTGGTGAACGCTACAAGGACATCACCTTCCGGCTGAAAGTCGCCGGGATTCCCGATGACAAACACATCGTGGAGCCTGATTTGGAAAAAGTCGTGGCCGAGATCAAGCAGGTCCCGACCGAACGGGTCTACGTACTCGCCACCTACACGGCCATGCTTCAAATGCGGAAAATCCTAGCCACTAAGGGCTACATCAAGGAGGGATTGGGCGTATGACATACGAATTAAACGTGGCCCATCTGTACGGCAATCTCATGAACACCTATGGTGACGTGGGAAATATCTTGGCGCTGAACTACTACGCCAAGCAAATGGACGTTCACTTAAACGTCAAGGTTGTCAGCCTGGAGGAAGATTTCCAAGCCGCCGACTACGACCTGGCCTTCTTCGGCGGTGGCCAAGACTTTGAACAGACCATCGTCTCACAAGATATTCAAACCAAAAAAGCTGAACTGACCAAATTCATCGAATCTGGCGGTCCCGTCCTGGCCATCTGTGGGGGCTTTCAACTACTCGGCCACTACTACATCGGGGCTAATGGGGAAAAGCTCCCCGGTATCGGCGCCCTGGACCACTATACGTTGGCTCAGGACCACAACCGCTTCATCGGCGACATTGTCATCAAGAACCAGGAAACTGGCGAAACCTACCACGGCTTTGAAAATCATCAAGGTCTGACCTACCTAGGCGCTGACGAACGGCCACTGGGTAACGTTGTCAGCGGTAAGGGAAATAATGGTGAGGACGGTACGGAAGGCGCGATTTACAAGAACGTCTACTGTTCCTACTTCCACGGCCCTATCCTGACGCGGAACGGCGACATTGCGAAGCATCTGCTGATTGCCGCGCTCAAGCGCAAGTTCCCCGAAGCTGATTTCAGCCAACAGGAAGCTTTACCAATTCCAGCAACCTTCTAAGTGTGAACCATCGCCTGCGGCTGCCAGAAATTCCAGCTGCTATGGGCCCACTTGGCTTCACACGTTAAATTCAATAATCAATAGCATGCTAAAATTGCGCTGGATCAACGTTTATCGTTGGTCCAACGCAATTTTTGTTTCTATGAGCAGATTGCTATCTATTTCGGCTAAACTCCTGTAGAGTTCGAGATTAACCTCAGTCTGAGTGAAAACTTGCTTTGGCCAAGGTTTAGCTTAAAAACTAGCTAAGCCGGAGGCGGTCAGGGGTGGCGCCAGCCGTGACGACGGCGTTAGACCGGACGCTTGGTTCTTCCCGGCCTTACGCCGTGGGACGCGTTTGGAAACTCACCTGAACTTGGGTGAGGTTTCAAACCGAGCTGGAAGCCCGCTCTTAGGCTGCAGGCGGTCCCCACAGCGGCAGAACCCCTGACAGCCGCAGGCGACAGTTTTCACCTTATTTTTCAGCCAAATAAGTGCCAATCACGGCATTTCGCTGATCCAGATATGGCAGATTGGGGGCCACGGGATGCACGCGATTAGTTAGGAAAACCATTGCCTGTTTGGCCTCTTGGTCGATGACGAGATAAGGCCCGGTAAAGCCTGAGTGCCAGATAATTCGATGGGCGGTCGGCCACTGCGACGCGGTCAGTGCCCACCCCAGTGAACGGTTGGCCTGACCATTTGGCGTCCAATCCGCCGTCAACCGGTGAATCCACGTTGGTGGCAACACGCCCGCTACCTTTTCGGGGTACAGGTAGGCCTGACAGAATGTCGCCAGGTCACGGGCCGTGCTAAATAGACCGGCCGAGCCACAACGTCGCTGTAACACGTACCCCTTGGGATCGTGGACGGCCCCGCGAATCAAGCCGCGTTCACGTGTCACCGCTGTCGGCACACATTGGCTGGCATTTTGCGGGGTAAATGTGCTGTGTATCATGCCCAATGGCGTCAACACACGGTGTTGGGCGGCAACTTGGATTGGCTCGCCAAGTATCCGTTCGACGATCCACCCCATGAAAATATAATTCACGTCGGCATAGACCATCTTCCGGTTGAAGGTCGGTCCCACGTGTAATCGCAGGAGTGCCGCCGTCAAATCGGGTGCCGATAACTGATTGCGGTTGGGGATATAGCCAATGATACCGGACGTATGCGTCAACAAGTGACGAATCGTCACCCGCCGATCCTGCCATGCCGGTAACCAGTCGCTAACACTATCGGTCAATCGCAACCGTCCCTGAGCCAGGAGCTGCAACGTCACGCTTAACGTCCCCACGACCTTGGTCAGCGATGCCACGTCATAGACCATCCGGGGCCGCAGAATTTCTGAGTGTGGCACCAACGCCGCCTGCCCCATTTCACCGGTCTCGACCCGATCGCCATCGATAAAGGCATAGCTAACCCCGGGTACAATCCCGTCGGTGAGCAACCGCTGCAACGCTGCTTTTGTTTGTGGATACGTCATTCCTACCGCCTCAACTTTCTCTCTACATTCATTCTACCCCGGAACCGGCCGCGCCGGCCACTGGATTATAAAAACTTAACGGATTGCTTCCCACTTCACGCAACGAAAAACGCAAAAGAGGCCGCGGACATTGCTGTCCACAGCCTCTCACTTTTAAAATTCAAATGCTAATCAACGAACGTTGTGCTAGACACCACGCACAGATAATTCGCTGAAAATCAAACGGTGCTAAACGCTGCTCCACTATTGCAACCAACAGTTGCATGAGTCGAAGGTGACCAGGAATGTAGCCAGCCGTGACGGTGGCGTTAGACCGGGCGATTGCTTTCTCCCGGCCTTACACCACGGGACGCGTTTGGAAACTCGCATGATCTTCGCGAGGTTCCAAACCGAGCCGGAAGCCCGCCCTTCGGCTGCAGGCGGTCCCCACAGCAGGCGGAATTTCTGGTCACCGAGGCGACTCGACTATTGGTTACAATACTAAGACGTTAAGCCAAGTTGTTGCCGGCGAATTGACTGTTGTAGAGGTCGGCGTAGAAACCATCGGCGGCCAACAAGCTGTCGTGGTTCCCCGTTTCAACAATGTGCCCATGGTTCATGACCACAATGTTTTCCGCGTTTTGAATCGTGGACAAACGGTGCGCCACCACGAAGCTGGTCCGGCCCGCCAATAAGCGTTCCATCGCGTGTTGGATCAACATTTCCGTCCGGGTATCGACCGAACTCGTCGCTTCATCCAGGATCAAAACATCTGGATCGGCCACGAAGGCCCGGGCAATCGTCAACAATTGACGTTGTCCTTGGGAAATATTCGTCGCAGCTTCGTTCAGCACCGTGTCATAGCCATCCGGTAACTGGCGAATGAAGGTGTCCGCGTGAGCCGCCTTGGCTGCCGCGTAAACCTCTTCTTCGGTGGCGTTCTCACGCCCATAGCGAATGTTATCGAAGATGGACCCGGTGAAGATCCAGGTATCTTGCAGCACCATCGCGAAATGTTTCCGCAACTCGGCCCGAGCGACACCGTTGGTATTTTCACCACGGTACTTGATCTGACCAGAACCGACATCGTAGAAGCGTTCCAACAAGTTAATGATGGTCGTCTTCCCAGCACCGGTCGGCCCAACAATAGCGACCATTTCACCCGGTTTGACCTTCAGATTGAAGTCCTCAATCAGCGGATTCTTAGGATCGTATTGGAAGGCCACGTTATCAAATTCGATGACGTTGCCGGCATCGGCCGTGTGCTCTGGTAAGGCAGCATCGGCGGATTCATCCATGTCCGTTTCATCTAAGACCGCAAAGACCCGTTCGGCGGACGCAATCGTCGCCTGAATCGTGTTGGTCAAGTTGGCCATCTGCGTCAATGGTTGTGAGAATTGATTGGTATATTGCAGGAAGGCTTGCACGTTCCCCAAGCTAACTTGCCCATTAGCAACCTGAATCCCACCAATAACGGCAACGGCCAGGTAGTCCAAGTTCTTCACAAAGTTCATCAACGGGAAGATCAAGCTGGAGACAAATTGCGCCTTCCAAGCTGATTGGTAATACTTCCGGTTGTGCTTTTCGAATTGTTCCTGCGTAGCTTGTTCCCGGTTGAACGTCTTCACAACGGTATGACCCGCGTAAGTCTCCTCAACCGTATCGTTCAGTAACCCCAAGTTCTTCTGTTGACTGGCAAAGAAACGTTGTGACTTTGGCGCCACGACCATGACAACAATTAAACTCAATGGTACTGAGATCAGAGCCACTAACGTCAGCCAGCCACTAATGGTCAGCATCATGTAGAGGACCCCGAAGAATGTCAGGACACTCGTCACCATTTGTGACAGTGTCTGTTGGAGCGTGCCCCCAATGTTATCCATATCGTTAGCCATCCGAGACATCAAGTCCCCGTTACTATGGGTATCGTAATAACTGATTGGCAGGTGTTGCATCTTCCGCTTTAAGTCGCCCCGAAGTTGGTACACGACCTTCTGTGCGATCCAGTTCATGATAACCTGTTGGAAAACGTTGAAGACTGCAGCGGCGGCGTACATGATTCCCACGACCAGTAAGATTTGACCAATTTTGTCAAAGTTCACTGGTAAGCTGTGAATCGGAATCCCCGCCTTTAATTCGGCTTGGCCCTTCATCACACCTTTAAAGAGTTCAGTAGTCGCTTTCCCTAAAATTTTAGGGGTCTTTATTTGTAAAACAACAGCAATTGCAGCAAAAATTAACACAATCACAATTCCTGGAATCCAGCGGCCCATGTAACGGAAGAGCCGAATCGTCGTGCCCCAGAAACTTTGTGGCCGTTGTTTTGTTACAGATCCACGTCCATTACGCATCGACGACTTCCCCCTTTCGGAGTTGTGAGTCCAGAATTTCTTGGTACGTCTTGTTGGTAGCCTTGAGTTCATCGTGTGTGCCTTGACCCACGATCTTCCCACCATCGATGACTAAGATCAGGTCGGCATCGGCAACGGTGGAAACCCGTTGTGCGACAATAACCGTGACCCCATTTTGAACCTGCTCATCTTTCCGCAGATCTTGCCGCAGTAAGGAATCGGTCTTGAAGTCCAAAGCAGAGAAAGAATCGTCAAAGATGTAGACACTGGCGCGCTTCAGAATTGTCCGCGCAATGACCAGCCGTTGCCGTTGTCCACCGGAGAAGTTATCCCCATCTTGTTCAACGGTTGCGTCCAAGCCACCCTCTTCTTTAACGAAGTCGCTGGCTTGGGCCACGTCTAAGGCATGCCAAATTTGGTCGTCCGTAGCGTCCGGCATCCCGTAGACCATGTTGCTCCGAATCGTACCGGAGAACAGCACAGCCTTCTGCTGGGTAATCGAAATGGCCCCGTGAATGTCGTGTTGGCTCACGGCGGTCAGTGCGGTCCCGTTCAGGCGAATCTGCCCACTCTCGGGATCGAACAACCGTGGAATCAGGTTAACCAGTGTGGATTTCCCAGAACCAGTCCCCCCAATAATCGCCACCGTCTGGCCGGCCGTTGCACTGAAGTTCACGTCGGTCAGCGCCAATTCCTCGGCACCAGTGTAACGAAAGTTCACGTGGTCAAAGGTCAGGCTGGCGGCTTCATCCGTCAAGCTAGCGGGTTGATCATCATCCGTAATCTTTGACTTCAAGTCCATGACTTCGTTGATCCGTGCAGCGGACGCTTGAGCCCGGGGAACGAAGACGAAGATCATAGAAACCATCATAAAGCTAATCAGAATCTGCGTGGCATAAGTCATGAATGCCACCATGTTCCCGACGGCCATCGATTGACTCGCAATCAATTGTCCTCCATACCATACAATACCAATGTTGGTCCCACTGATAATCAAGGTAATAATTGGGAACATTAAGGAAACAATCATGAACACTTTGATCCCGGTCTGGGTGTAATCTTGGTTAGCCCCTTCAAACCGGTCTTGTTCAAACTGATCTTGGTTAAATGCCCGAATAACCCGGACCCCGGTCAACCCTTCACGGAACGTCAGGTTAATCCGGTCGATTTTCTTCTGTAAGCTCTTAAATAAGGGCACAGCAAAATACATGATGACTCCGGTAAAGATAGCCAGTACCGGTAACGCCACCAAGAAGACCAGCGTTAATTTAGGGCTCTTAACGTAAGCCAATACCCCGGCCCCAATCAACATAATTGGTGCCATCAACATCATCCGCAACATCTGCACCATGACGTTTTGAATCTGAACCACGTCGTTGGTCGTCCGCGTAATCAGTGAGGCATTCCCGACCGTTTCAAATTCCTCGGTCGAGGAGAATGTTACTTTCTTAAACAGTGATGATCGAATTCGTTGGCCCATCTTCTGTGATTGGGTTGCCGCATAGTAAACGTTACCTGCGGACCCTAACACCCCGATAAAACTCAGCAGGAGCATTTTCCCACCGGTCTGCCAGATGTAACCAATGTCGTTTTGCGCAATCCCTTTGTCAATAATATCGGAGGTTAGCGTTGGCAACGAAAGATCACAGATAACTTGAATGATCATAAAACCCACAGCAAGGACCACTGCCCACCAGTCCAAGTGTTTACGGGCAAGTCGCATCATTGAATTTTGACCCTCTTTCTCTATTTGCTCTCTGGAAACTATATAAACTACATATGCGACAATTATACTCGCCTGAAATTGGTTTGCAATAACTGATTATCTCTTAGCGAAGCACTGGTAAACCTGAAAATATTTGTTACAATATAGACATCGAAGGGAGAACAGAACTGTGGCGAGCAACTCAGATTCGATCTATAACGTTTTATCATACATTCACCGACACCAAGACAAGGTTAACTTCATTCCCCAACCCAACAGCAATGTTGTGAGCGTCGGGGTTCCCGATACGGTTCCAGTGGCTAACGCCGATATTTATTTCCCGGAGAACAACCTCCTGGTCAACCGCATGGGTGCTGATTTTCTAGCCAAGAATGGCGACTTGTTGGATGACTTCTTTGAACGGACAAACAGTTCGAAGCTCGATTACCAACAAGTCTGGATTACCACCGGTTACGTCACGAGTGAACACACCTACCTCGTAGAAATGTCATTTGAATAGCGAACCGTCTAGAAAGCCCCGACCAGTGTCGCGGCTTTTTTTATACCAACGGTACCCCGCTTAGACAGACAAAGCGCTCAGAACACAATCGTCCTGAGCGCTTCACAATTATAAATTTTAGATGATACTGGTGGTCTAGACTAGCTGAACAAGGCGTGTGAGGCCCAGAAGCCACCACCGATGACCAATGCGGCAACGATAAAGAATCGGAAGAACGCCGCAAACGCAACAAACACGATGGCCCCGATAATGATAGTTCCCACAATACCCAACAGCCAACCCGCCAGGCCAAACATCAGTCGCAACAATGGGAATAGCAGTAACAACAGAAGTAACAATAAAATCACGGTGATCGCTCCAATCCGTCATGAAACCTTCATAACTAGAAGATTATTTTACACGATAATCACCTAGTTTTCACGAATTCGCGCTCAGTTTAAATAAAATTTAGCCAACCGTAATCTGTTGTCGCCCGTTTTGTTTTGAATGGTACAAGTTGGCATCGACCCGCTTGTAGAAGTCCAAGGGGTTGCTATCCTTAACGCTCAACGCCGAAACACCCACAGAAATCGTCACATTGATATCCACATCGTTGTACGAAATTGTCAGATTCTTCACGGCATCGAAGACTTGCTGGGCAACCTCACGAGTCTTATCCACGGTATAATCTGGGAAAATAATGTTGAATTCTCCCCCACCAGTTCGGTACAAAACAATCTTGGAGTCAACGGCCTTTAATGTACTAGCCACGGTACCGGCAACCTGTTTGAGAACTTCATCCCCCGCCAGGTGCCCATACGTATCGTTAACACATTTGAAGTGATCGATGTCAAACATCACCATTGATAAATCAATGTCGTGAGCCGTACTGCGCCGGAATTCGTAACCGATTGCGCGATCATACGCCGCAAAATTTTGAACCTTCGTCAAAGCATCCCAGTTAGCTGACTGGAATAACCGGTCCTTGATGCGTCGATCCTTATCTTGAATCTTAAA
Source organism: uncultured Lactobacillus sp. (assembly GCA_937874695.1). Taxonomy (GTDB): domain Bacteria; phylum Bacillota; class Bacilli; order Lactobacillales; family Lactobacillaceae; genus Levilactobacillus. The sequence goes on along the minus strand of CALNAJ010000027.1, from coordinate 186,808 downwards.
GTAACCATACATCAACGACACTAGGATCATGTAGTTAATCAGCTCTTCGGCGTACGTACTCCAAGACAGATTAAACCGCAACTTAACTAGATACCACAGTGGTAACGCAAAACCCAAAGCCACGGTAGCGTAACGCGTAAATGGCCACCGCCATAAGTGCGTACTCTGCACGTAAGAAACTACATAGAAGATAACAAATAAGCCCGTATAGGTCCATGACAAGGGTTGATTAATATTACCGTTAAAGAGCATGAACGCCATCCCAGCCAGTACAATCAGCCAATAAGGAATGCGTACTTGCAGAAAATAAGCGACAAAAATTAATAAAATTAACTGAAAATTGGTGAAAGTCCAAGATAAGTGGCTGTCACGCACAATGAGCTGTAACGCAAACACCGAGACCACCGCGCAAGTTGTCCCCACGGCAACTCGAATACTTTTAATGCTAACCGGTCTGTTCTGTGATTCCGCCTTGGCAGTCGCCCAATTTAAAATTGACCAATATAGGGTAATGACACCTAAGACGAAGAAAATACTTGTGATCATTGGTGGTACTAACCAAACTGACCAAGTCATCTGATCAATCTCCTTGCTATTCGGTAATTTCCCACGACGGGAAGCGTTATTCATGTCACGTCAGTAATCACTAAATAACATTGCCAATAATATGAAATAATATACTAGTCTTACTATAATCCAAACTGCTTGATAATGCCACACCTCTTTTTCACTCCAATTGGTTAACCTGTAACATCATAATTGTAAGCCCCGTTTCCTTTCTTTTCACAAAACCCCTATTTTAATTCCGCTAAATAAAGTATGATGGGAGCAGACAGACTAAAAAAAAGGAGGATCATAAGATAATGTATCGCTATTTTCTACAGTCCCAACTAGATGTTCTAAACAACTCACTTATTGGTTACGAATTGCTGATTCGGCAGCAAGTTGACGGCAAATGGGTCCTCCCACACAACTTCGAATCGATTCCGATCGATATTCAAGCTGACCTCATCGCACGTACCGCTCAAAAGTTGATGCTAAAGATTGGCTCCGTTTCATTTAACGTTAACCAGAGTCAATTCATCGACCCCGTAATTGCCCAAGCCATTATTAAAGCCCAGATTCAAATCTATCCTGTTAATTTGGTGCTAGAGGTCACCGAAGAAGTCACGGATAAGAAAGTTTCTAATAAACAAATCATTGACCAGGTTCACTACTTCGATGAACATGGCATTCAATTAAGTTTAGATGATATTGGTACCGGTATCAATCTGTACGAACATCTAGAACCAATTTTGCCCTATGCGAGCGAAATCAAATTTGCCATGCAAAATTTTCGGCATGAAGGCCGCGAAGCTGAAATTCCAGAAAGCTTAAAATTTTGGAAGAAGATTGCCAAGCAATATAAGTTGCGGTTGATTCTTGAAGGGGTCGAAAACCAAGAAGAAAGCGACATGGCCGATGATCTAGAACTCGACCTACGCCAAGGTTGGTTCTATGGCAAACCCCACTTGTTCAAATTAGATGGCGATAAATTTTAATTCAGGCCACCACGTCATTCTACGGAATGGCGTTTTTTGTTGCTTAAATTCTACCGAATTCTTGTATTCTTCAACCTTTAATCCACCAACTAGAATGTCCTTAAAATCGCTAAGCACCAACGTTAGTGGTAATAAAGTTCTGACAAATTCAATAGAATCGCAACATTAACTGACAGTTACGTTTTGATTACGCTTCAACCTCACTCTTTTTTTCTCACAAACCCCCTACTCTATCGGATTGTCATTATAGTAAATACAGAGCAGTGAACGAAGTATCTTAAACAAAGTGTTTCCGACACTAGCAGTTATTCCGATTGATAGTTTGTCAACCCGTGCGCTGCATGCACTAGTGGATTGGAGGAGGATTACGATGCAAAGAAAGAAAGCCAATATTATCATTGGTATCCTAATCACCATTTTTATTTTCTTTATCGGTGGTATCGGTGTTAGCTCAGTCACTGCTCACGCCAAGAATATCGAGATCTCCGGTTTAGGTGAAAATGACGCGGTGATTACGGATACCAATGGTAAGGTCATTCCCAATGGTAGTGATCTCAGTAAGTGGGATACCTATTCGGTCGACTATAAATGGGGCATTCCCGATGGTGTGACTATTCAAGCTGGCGATACGGCAACCGTCACCTTCCCACACACTGCCGTGGGTCGGCGGGACGTGACCTTCCCGCTTTACGATGATAGTGGCCGTGAAATTGGGACATTTTCGATCAAGGAAGGTGAAAATACCGGGACCATCACCTTCAATGATACCCTTTCCAGTACCGCAACGAACCGAAACGGTGAGCTGCATTTCTACGTCAAAGGGACGGAAGAAAGTGCCAACGTTGGTCTCGATTGGGGCATCAACAAGATTGGTTGGGTGGCTGAACGGAATCCAGATGGCTCACCAGCATTGCTTACCTGGAACATTGCGTTCAACCCAAACAGCACGCATCTTGGACAAACCGTAATCACCGACAACCTCGGCCCCGGTCAAACCTACGTTCCAGGAAGCGTTCACGCACAGACTGGGAAATTTGACGACTCTGGGAGCTTTGTCAGCGACGGTGGCTCTATCACACCTAGTGTCGAAGCTGGTAATAGTACAGTCATCTTCTCCTTTGACGACGTCACAACAGCGGTCAATATGACCTACCACACGAAGCCAGATGTCTCCGGGACAGGTGGCGCTTGGAAAAACAGTGCCAGTCTAAACGGCCAAACTGTTAACTCTCAAATCGTCTGGGGCGGCAGCGGTACTGGTAACGGCAACAACGGTAGCGAGGAAGGCGATTCTGGCCTTGTCAAGCTGACTAAGACCGATAAAGCCACTGGTAAAGCCTTAGCAGGTGCCATCTACGAGATTCGAGACGCCGCCACTGGCAAGGTGGTCGCAACTAAGACGACTGATGCAGAGGGAATCATTACCTATGGCGGTCTACCAGTTGGCAACTATCAATTCGTTGAAATTAAGGCTCCTGAAGGCTACGAACTGGATCAGACGCCAATTCCGTTTGAAATCAAAGCGGGATCATCCGCAGAAGTCAGCGTTGCCGCTGTAGACATCAAGTCGCCTGGGACTGCGGGACCTGAAGAACCCGGAACGACCACACCACCGACCAATCCTGAAAATCCCGAGAATCCTGGGACCACGACGCCACCAATTACGACGCCAACTAATCCAGAAAATCCTGGCACAACGACTCCAGCACCGACCCCTACGCCTTCCGTCAAGCCACCAAAGCCGACGAAACCTGTAAAGCCAACGAAGCCGGTAAAGCCTGTGAAACCTGTGAAACCTGTGAAACCTGTGAAACCTGTGAAACCAAACAAGCCAACGATTCCGACTAAGCCGGTCACCCACCACCCTGGTTCTAGCCAAGGCAGTGGTAGCGTCATCACTGGCGGTGCTGGTGGCAACATCTCCGGCTCAAACAATGGCTCGGCAACCAGCGGCTATGGTTCAGGTGCCGGCATTCAAGGAACTGGACACGGTACGCCAGGCACTTCTGGTGGCACTTACGTAGGTAGCACGTTACCACAAACTGGCGAACACAAGACCAGCAGTTGGGTTCTCACCATTGCTGGAATTGCCCTATTAATTACGGCCAGTGGCCTCTGGTTCCATCAGAAACGCCATTAATTTAAAGACTAAGCTTGAGGTATAGGCGTCATTGCTCATACCTCAGGCTTAGTTTTTTATCAGCAGAATATTGGGTTGGCTCACATGGAACTGAATGTCTGTTTGAATGTCTTTGGCTGTCCTTTTGGCTGTCCTGACTACGCTTTTGACTACGTTTCGTGGAAAATATTACTTTTCGATAAAACAAAAAAAGCCGTCACATCAACGTCTTCACATTGAGTGACAACTTCGAGTATTATCGATTGGGTATAATCAAGTGAGCCCCTAAGGTTGGATGGTAATTTCAACCCTAGGGGCTTATGATTGAACTTAATTTGAAAACTAGGTGGGACGGTAAGCGGTCTCTGGAAACGAGTGTGTAAGGATGAAAAGAAAAATCACGTTAGGGCTGATTGTCTTGCTGACTTTGACGCTAGCGGCATGCGGGCATCAGGCGACTAATCGGCAGAATCAGCGTACCAGTGGTGATGAAATAGCGTTCGGTAGAACTGGGCAAATGGCGAAGAGCCAGGTTTGGTACGGCATTAAAGGAACCGCGCAACCGAGTTCAAAGTCGACGTTGACCTCGGTAACGATCACCCAGAATGGCAAGGCTACAGCGTTTCAGGTCCCTGCGTCGTTCACATTAGCGGACGCCGCTAATCTATCCGTTAAACAGGTGAAGCAAAAGAGCACGGCAATGGCGAAGCAAGCGTTTACCAAAAAACGACGAGCACTGATCACGTCAATTAAGGAGGCTTTGGCTGCGGAAAAAAAGATTTTGAAGACGGACCAAAACGCTACCGTTGTTAGTTTTGCGGCAGTGAAGATGGATAGACGAATCATCATCAATTATCAACGGCTGTTGGCGCGTACGGCGCAGACCAAATTTAAAAAGCCCCGACCCTTACCGTTTGCCGTAGCGGTCGTGAAAAAGACTGACCGAGTCAAACAGGAAATGATTAAGGTTGAGAGTTATGCGTTTACAGGCGTATTCAATAACCCCAACAATCAGTCACTTAACTACCAAAAAAGTAGCCGCAAAATCTTCCCTAGGCCGTATACACAGACGTCGCCCAACGCTGTCAAAATTGGTAATGACTATTTTGGCTACTATCATTACACGGGGGGCACTGATTCGGGGTATGCCCTGACCAAAGTTGCGGGGCCCAACGCCAACGTAAAATTTGATACGGCATCGAGTCAAGGCTAGACGGGGGCAATATAACGGTTTTACAGTAAGCATTGGCTCAGAGACTAGGCGGATTGATAAGGTGGCGCAATCAGTTACGGGGATGATTCAAAGCGCTGTAGATCTACAACGTGATACCTCTACATAATCATTGCCCTGCCGAAGTACGCAAATTATTCGGAGGTATTATTATGGCTAGTATTAAGAAATATCAGGACAAGAAAGGAAACACCCGTTACATGGTTCAGGCTTACCTAGGCGTTGACCCATTGACTGGGAAAAAGCGTGCTACACGCCGCAGAGGTCTGAAAACCAAAAAGGAAGCCCAACTAGTTATTTCACGGCTACAAGTAGACGCAAACACTAACGGACTTCCCGGCAAGCAGGACTATTCAACTTTCAGGGATGTTTATAATCTATGGTTCACTCAGTATCAGAACACGGTAAAGGAAAGTACGTGGGCTACCACTAAACGGATGTTCCGACTTCACATTTTACCGGTGTTCGGTGACTACCGGGTGAAAAAGATTACTATTGCAATCTGCCAGAACGCCATTAACGAATGGTTCACATCAGGGCTAGTTAAGTATCATACCCTGCTCAACTACACGTCTAGCGTTTTGGACTTTGCTATTAACATGAAACTCATTAAAGACAACCCGGCAACGCGGGTAATCATCCCCGTTAATAAAGACAACCGTTCACGTAGCAACCTTGAAAACTATTTTGACCGCGCCGAACTGGAACACTTTTTTGAATGCTTGAACGATGATGATAACGACCCGCAAGCCAACGTGTTTTTCAGGTTAGCGGCTTTCAGTGGTATGCGTAAATCTGAAATGCTCTGCCTGCAATGGTCGGACATCAATTTCAGTAAGAACACGGTGACCGTCTCTAAGACGCAATCACGGGGCGACAACGCGCGTTTGCTGGTGCAATCCCCTAAGACTGCCCGCAGTAACCGAACCGTCTACCTTGACCCCAAAACGTGCCATATTCTACAGCAGTGGAAACTTGAGCAGAGAACCCAACTACTGCAATACGGATTCAACGTTAATCAGGGGCACAACCTTATCTTTGCCAACGAGAATAACGAAATGTGCCAGCCCTCTAAACCGCGTAAATGGTTAGAGCATACTCTCAGCAAGTATGATTTAAAGCACGTCACGGTGCACGCTTTTCGCCACACGTATGCTACGTTAGCATTTGAGGCTGGGGCCTCTATCAAGTCGGTGCAAGACCAGTTGGGACATTCTAGCTATAAGACCACCTTAGATATTTACACGGCGGTTACGGATAAGGAAAAGAACGAGGCAACCGCAAAACTTGCCAGCTACTTAAATTTCTAGTTGGTGTAGATCTACAGCGAGCAGGAAAGTTGCCCGGCGTTTCGGTTGCTTAAAAGTGGCTGTCTAAAAAGTGGCTGTCCTTTTGGCTTCCATTTGGCTTCCATTTGATGGTTATCCACAGAAACCAATGCAAAGCCCAATGTACTAAAAAAGCCGTCATATCAACCCCCGTGAGGTCTAATGACGACTAATGCAAAACTACTATTGGGTATACTGGACTCGAACCAGTAAATTACGGATTCAGAGTCCGCCGCCTTACCAATTTGGCTAATACCCAATAAGACTTGTTGTCGAAACAACTACTTAATATTAACTTGTTTGGATATTAGTGTCAACCAGTTTTCCTGAAAAAGTTCGGCAAACTGTATGAATTCCCATTTCGATGTAATTTTATGCAGAGAATTATTGACAATTTTCTGGGAATAGCGTACATTAGTAATTGCCTAGTTAATGACATTGCCCGCTGGTCAAACTGGTTTAAGACGTCGCCCTCTCAAGGCGGAGTTACGGGTTCGAGCCCCGTGCGGGTGATCAGTAGTTCAACAGATAGCCTCAAAGCGTTGATATATCAACGTTTTGAGGCTATTATTTTTACCTAAAAAGTGACAATCACATCGGTATAAATTTAATTATATATTATTAATAATTAAATAGATAAACTTCTTGCTAATCATCGCTGATTTCGTTAAACTTGGGGAAAGTTATCAGCCTGGTCTGGGAGGAAAATTAATTTGAAAAAGTTATCTAATGAATCTCCACTATCTTTACAAATCCCTCGTTATTTCCCCATTTTGCCATTGCATTCGGAGTTACAATCATGATGGGTCACCGCCAGACACCACCCCACCACTACCTTTTTGCGGAACTGCTATTTTTGATCATTCTGTTTACCGTGTTGGCCTGGGATTTCTTCAATTACAACTAAAAAAGTCACGCTGCGCCATACGCAACGTGACCTCATGTCAGCATCCCCCGTCTCAAACGAGAGGTGCTTTTAATTTACTTAAGTTTATCGCCGTTTCCGCCAGTGCCAGTAACTATAACCACCAGTCACCGCAAGAATTACCGCACCAATCAACGTCAGAAAGGCCCCAATACGTTGGCCGGGTGTGTGATAAGTCAACGCGATCTTGTGCTTTCCAGCGGCAATACGTGCGCCTACAAAGCCCACGTTGACCTTAGTAATGGCTTGCTTCTTGCCATCCACCGTCAACTGCCAACCGGTGTTGTACGGAATCGAAGTGGTCAGCACACTGGCCTGCTGTGAACGTGATGTCCCCGTGACACGGTTATTCTTCACGTTTAAGCCCTGTAGGCCTTGGTGCTTGAGCCGCGACATCCGTTGGTCGTATTGACTGCCAAATGGCACCGCAATGAGCTTAGCAGACTTGAAGGACAAGCCCTTCACGCCTTGGAACGTCAGCTTGATATTTTTCCGTGCCTTATTGGAATAGCCCAAGTTCAACAGAACGTGGTGCTTTTCTTGGTAGTCTGACAGGTTGGACTGCCCAAACTGGCTAAAGCTCGAAACGTTGTTGGCTGTTGTAGCCGTTACGGAGTAAGCCCCGTCACTCATATTCCATAGACCAGACCGCAATTGATTGATCCGCGCAATCCCAGAGAACGCCTGATTACTGAAGGCCTTGGTGTTCTTCTGCGCCTGATACTTATCCTTCACACTAAGCCGATCAGCCTGAATACCATCAAGCTCCAAGTACAGCTCAGTCCCCTTATTTTGCTTAGGATGCTTGAGGTGGAGCTTGTAATTGACTGGCAAATTCTGATTATCGCTAATCATCTTATGCAACGACTTCTGGTTAGCCAACGCATTTTGCTTCAGCGCCGTGCGGTTCTGCCCCGTCAATTGTTCCAAACGGGCCTTGTCATCAGTAATGTTCACCGACCGGTCCTGATTGGTCTTCATCAATGAAGACTTGGTTGTTGTGATCAAATCAGGATCCATTTGGTTCCCCTGTTGCCGGAACTTCATGACCTGTTGCAGGCTATCAATCACCGTACTGTTATCCGCCTTTGTCGTGTAACGCAACTCACGATTCTTGCTATGGTACGTGGTCGTTGGCACACCCTTCGCTTTTTTATCAACGAGGGCCCCATACGTTAACGCCTGTTCCTTGTCGCTACCATTCAATTGCTTGAACTGCTTGGCACTTAACTGCTTAGTCTGCAGATAGGCCAACGGTAAGGCATGCTTAGATTTCAAAATAACCGTATCGTAGTTATTCCCCAAATCATGGACGGGTTCATCCTTATACTTGAGAAGCACCCCGTTCTTTTTGACCGGCTTATAGCCGTATGGGAAGCCTTGTGTCTTTAATTGATTACTCCGGGCGAAAATATAGTTGACCCCTAACAGATTGTTCATGGTGGTTCGACTATCCGCTTGGTTAATCGGTTTGTTCATCTTAAATTGTGAGTTCGCCAACTCTTCACTGAAGTCCCCCACAGCGCCATCCTGAATGGAGAAGTAAGACATGATATCGTGAGCGCCCAGGTTCATCCCCATGTTGGTCTTGGCTTCATTACTAAAGTAGTAATACTTGCTAATGGAACTCCGGTTAAAACCCGGTTGCGCCTTCACGTAACTCTCGGCCCCATCGTAGAAGTTCTTCTGGAATTTCGAAGCCACACCCCGGTTCAGCAGTTGTTCGCTGGCGCCCCCAGAGTTGGGACTAAAGTAGCCATAACCGTTAGCAATGATGTTTAGACTGAGCAATGCCAGTAGCGTCCAGATGACCTGGTGGCGTGACCATTGATAGAAATGACCGACTACGATGGCGCCCAGCGTCAATAGGAGTAAACCATAGATCACGAAGTCATGTGGATTGTTGTTAAAAATAAACCCATTAGCGGCCCAGACCAGTCCTAGCAGGAATAGTGTTCCCACGATCATGGCCGACAAGTCACTGCGGTCGATTCGTGGTAAGGCGTCGATGAAGTACATCACCGACAGACTGAAGGCTAAACAGCCCAACAGTAACCATCGCTGAGATGGCGTCGTCCCCCCGTTCATCACGGCAGCGACCTCTGGCAACAGTGAACCGATCACTAAGATCAACAGGCCCACGTCAAACCACAGGTAACGCCGCGCATGCCGGACGACGTACATCAGACTGAGGAAGGTCAACCCGGCCAAACCTAAGTTGGCCCAGAAGCGCATCGCATTCCCAGTTGTCACTAAAGCATTAGGTAACCGCAAATAGTAATTCAACGGATAGATAAAGTAACCATTGGCAAAATTACCCGTTGCCCGTGTTGAGGTAAAGACCCCAATCAGTGACGGAATAAAGATGATGCCAGCCAGTAAGAACCCGAGTAACCCGGCTCCAACTAATTTAAAAATCAGCGGCCAGCCCTTCTGTGAAATCGTGTCGCGAACCGTCAGATAACGGAGCACGGCATAGGCCAAGCTCCCAATCGCCAATATGTAGGCAAAGTAAAAGTTGCTGACAAGCGCCAATCCTGTAAAGATGGCCAGTGGCACCCACGTCTTCCCCTGATAGACGTGGTCAATGCCGTAAGCCAGCAATGGGAACAGAATCATTGGCAGTAAGAAGAAGGGGTGCCGGATACTAACGTACAGAGAGTACCCCGTAAACGTGTAGGTCAGCGTCCCCAATAATTGACTACCGGGCTTAAAGCCTCGTTGCCGGGCAAATAACATAAATGCCAATCCACTCACGTATAACCGCAAGAGAATCAACACGTTATACCCCAACTCGATACTATGCTTTGGGAAGAACCAAATCAGGTAACTGAAGGGGTCCCCAAGGACATAGTAAGAGAAGGTCGTCATTTTGTCTGCGCCTAAACCCAGATTCCAAGACCACCCTGACAAGCTCCCCTCATGCAACCAAGTGTAAAATTTCTCCAGTACGGGATAATGTTGTGCCAGGCCGTCCCCTTCCCAGATAAACGATTTGCCTGTCAGAATGAAAATTCCGTAGAGACAAACTACTAGCACAATAAAAATCATCGTATAAATCCAATAGTTTTTCTTTGAAGCCTTCAACATATTCTCTCCCTTAAATTAATAATCCCTAGTTCTCCGTTTGACACCATAATTAAACTGTTAATATTCCCCTTACTAATATTACTGGGACGTTGCCAACATCTCAATAGATAGCACCAATCTGTAATCAAAACTTCACGTCTCGTAATATTTTAATCACCGATGCACTGTGCTACCAACGCTCCGCCAAGTGCTGGTAGCCGTGAGATAGGTTCCCCTCGTCACGCGCAATAAAACTAATTTTAGCATAAGCTTCACGTCGACCCAACCGTTCATTCACCGAACTAACCGGGCATCATCCCTAACAAAAACAAAAGGACTCCCAGCCCATGCGAGCCGAGAGTCCTCATTAAGTTTAAGTTAAATTAAAGACGGGCGTTTAATTCCTTGCCCAACTTTTCAAAACCAGGCTTGCCTAACAGGGCAAACATGTTGGTCTTGTAAGCTTCAACACCTGGTTGGTTGAATGGGTTAATCCCGTTCAGGTAACCAGAAACACCGATAGCAACTTCGAAGAAGTAAATCAGGTAACCCAACGTGTATGGCGTCGTATCTGGGATATGAACGCTCATGTTAGGCACACCACCATCGGTATGGGCCAATACGACCCCTTCAAAGGCCTTTTGATTAACAAAGCCCATGTTCTTACCTTGGAGGTAGCCTAAGCCATCGAGGTCATCTTCAGCCGTTGGCACATCAACGTCAGTCCGTGGCTTGTCGATCATAACGACCGTTTCCATCAGCGTCCGTTGACCTTCTTGGATATATTGACCCAAGGAGTGCAAGTCGGTACTGAAGTTAGCGGAAGATGGGTAAATCCCCTTTTGATCCTTACCTTCAGATTCACCGGTCAATTGCTTCCACCATTCTGCAAGGTATTGCAAGCGTGGTTCGTAGTTTTCCAGTAATTCAGTCGTGTAGCCCTTACGGTACAAGATGTTCCGTAAAGCAGCATATTGGTAAGCTTCGTTCTTAGTCAAATCAGGGTTCGTGTAGGCGTCTTGGGCGTCAGCAGCACCTTGCATCAATTCATCGATGTTAGCACCGGAAGCGGCGATAGGTAATAACCCAACGGCACTTAATACGGAGTAACGGCCACCGACACCATCAGGGATGATGAAGGATTCGTAACCAGCAGCATCGGCTTCGGTCTTCAGGGCACCACGCGCTTTGTCAGTCGTCGCGTAGATCCGGCCCTTGGCACCGTCTTCACCGTACTTCTTGACCAACATGTCCTTGAAGATTCGGAAGGCGATAGAAGGTTCCGTCGTCGTCCCAGACTTGGAGATCACGTTAACAGAGAAGTCACGATCGCCAATCAAGTTGATCAGGTCGTGGACGTAGTCAGCACTGACGGAATTCCCTGCAAAGAAGACTTGTGGGGCGTTCCGCTTGTCGGCTGGCAAGTAGTTAAAGAACGTGTCGTTCAAGAAATCAACGGCCATCTTGGCACCCAGGTAAGAACCCCCGATACCGATAACCACCAACACAGCAGAGTCAGATTGAATCTTCTTTGCTGCAGCCTTGATACGGCTAAATTCTTCCTTGTCGTAGTCCTTAGGTAACGTTAACCAGTCGCGGAAGTCGCTACCAGCACCGGTACCTTGGCGTAATTCGGCGTCAGCCGCCGTCACCATTGCTTGCATTTCTCCTAATTCGTTGTCATGAACAAATGGTTCAAGTTTCGAAAGATCAAAGGCGATATGTGCCATATTAAGAAAACCTCACTTTTATTGTTATTGACTAGTCCATTATAACGCAACCACCTAGAAAGTAAATGGTCTAGTCCACGTTTTTTCAAAAATAAAAAGGTCAGCAACCGCAGTTACTAACCTCATGTAAACTATTTCATTAAACCAAGGGTTACCCCACCAGCAACTACGAGGAGTGAACCAATCGTGATGTAGACCATTTCGCGGCCAGTCTTCTTTTCACCCAATAACCAGATGCTCCCGAAGGTGGAAATAACGATCCCACACTGTGCCAAGGAGTAACTAATTGCCAAACCAATTGATGGAATGGCCATGAACATGAAGAAGTTTCCGACACCCCAGACGATCCCAGTCATGATGTTCTTGGCAGTTGCCTTGTGCATCACCTTTTGATGGGAGAAGAGGACGAAAATCGTCGCACCCAAGATCATTCCCAGAGATTGTGGGAAGATGACCGTCTTGGAAGGTAAACCGGAAGCATTGACGATAACCGTGTACAATACGTAACCGATCGTTGAAATAATAATTGCAGTGGCACCTTTACCAGCTTGCATGGGTTGCCCTGCAGCCGAGGCCTTAGCCTTGGAATCACGCAGAGAAGTCAGTGCAGCCCCAGCAATTAGAACGATAACGGCGATAGTTCCCATCGTTACCATTCGTGTGGTTTTCCATTCGTGGAACAACAGCACGCCGGCGAGCGCCGTCCCGACCAACTGAAGACCGGTCGAGATTGGCACCGTCCGTGAAATACCGATAAACTTCATGGATTGAAATTGTTCAAACTGACCAACGGACCAGCAGAGACCGGAAGCGACCCCAACGATCATTGCCATGCCGGAAATTGCCGTGTGAAAATAAAAGACTGAAAACAGACCGAATAAAACGGCCCCGGCAGTCATTCCCAACGTTTGTTGATAAGATGTTCCACCAAGTTTCCCACTGATTAATCCAATACTTCCCCAACAGACCGTGGGGATCAAAGCTAGTAAAATACCCATTTGTAAACCTCAACTCTCGTTTCAATTCTAGTTCTTTTTCTTGTAAGCGTTTTTTATTTAGCAATAGTAAGTCTACTGTTTTCGATTCTAAATGTAAACTATAAATGCTTAACAAAAACCCCAATCGGTAAGTGGTCTATCCTACCGGTTGGGATCAATTGCATTTATTTTCATGCCGTTTTCAGTTAGCCAACGGTGAGCTGAACACCCTTTAATCCCTCGCTATGACGGTCGGCATGGTTGGTTATGAAATCATTTGGTGAAAGGTACGTATTGGAAACTGTTACATGACCGGTATAATTTTGCATGGCGTCACTGATCGTATCCCGCAGACGCTTCATCGAATACATCAGTGTCGTCGTAGTAATCACGACTTGTGATCCCGGTTGGGTCAGCTTCAAGGCCTGTTCGATCAACTCTTGCAAGTCTTGTTCCAAGGTGAAGGACTTCTTCTTCCCCCGGATGAATGCAGGTGGATTGATGAAAATGGTATCAAACTTCAAGTCATGCTTGATGGCGTAGTCCAAGTAATTGGCAACGTCCATCGTCCGCATTTCAACGGCTGCTTGATCAAAGTTGTTAGCTGCCAATTGGGCTTGAATAGCCGTGGTTGCCCGGTTCGTTGGGTCAACCGTGATGGCTTCGATAGCGCCACCGATCATGGCTGCCGTGACCAAACCAGTCTCAGCACTGTACAGGTTCAAGATTCGGCGTTGTTGGCTAGTTGCCTTGGCCCAAGCACGAATGTCCCGGAATTCCAAAGCTAACTGTTGCCGACCGACTGTTAAGTCGATGGGATACGTCACACCGTTTTCCAAGATTTCAGCAGGTTGATCGCCAAAGTCACCACTCACGAGTTGTAAGTGTTCTTGACCAGGTAGATCAGCCAAGATTGTTTGGCCCTTACCCATGATGCGTTCGAAGGCTGCATAGATCAGCTTAGACTGTTGCTTGATGGCCGTGTTTAACCAACGGAAGACGTACTTGCCGTTGAACACATCCACAACTAAGCCGCCTAACCCGTCACCGGTACCATTGAACAAACGGTAAGCTGACGTTTCTGCAAAGGCTGACCGCTTAGCAACTGCGGCCCGGAATTTGCTGGTGAAGAAGCGTTCATCAATATCTTCGTTTTCACGTAAACTCATGACAAACCCAATGCCACGATGTTGCTTAGCAAAATAGGCCGTGGCCACAAAATGGCCGTGATTTTCTAGTTGGACCCAAGCACCGTTGTCGAAGTCCTTGGCATTTTCTAAATCAGTTAAAGATACGATGGGATAACCGTCCTCGAATTTACGGACGGACTTCCCGGTAATTTGTACTCGTTTCAAAAGTTTCCTCCTTAATGGTTCCCCTCATTGTATCACGAGAACGCGATAAACACAGCAATGGTTTGGTATGAATTAAATTGAGCAACTCCTCGCCTTACCGGGGAAGGTAAATCAACCGGAACGGGGCTGGACGCCCAGAGCCACAGAACGGTCTCTGGGCTTGCTTTGAGCCTCTAAGGACCGAGTCTCAAAGTACCAATTGGCTAAGCGGCAAGAAACGCCACTAAGCCAATTCCCACGGCTGAGTTGATTTGCCTTCCCTTCACGGCTGACGTTGGCTCACAGTAACCACAATTTCTGTGTTATCGGCCTTCATCACTCAACTCTCTACATAAACCCTATCCGTAGTCATACCACCTACATTTGATGAAATCATCAACGCCAATTAATCAGCAAAAATTCGGCTGATTGTGCACTAGTTAACACGTCTCGTTAATCCGTCTTGACGCGTTCCGAATTTGTTTGATGTTGGTCCGGAAAAATGACAGTGAAGGTTGTGCCGACATTTTCCTTACTGGTGACGCTGATCTTACCATGGTGCAGTTGCACTAACTGGTGGACGATCGACAGTCCCAGACCAGATTCACCATACTTGGTATTCTTCCGTGATGGATCAGCCTTGTAATATCGTTCCCAGATATTCTGCAGTTGCTCATCACTCATGCCCATCCCAGTGTCAGCGACCTTGACGATAGTTTCTTCATAACCTCGTTGTGCAGAAATGGTAATCGTCCCATCGTGAGTGAACTGGATGGCATTTTGTGTAATGTTAAACATAATTTGGACAAACCGATCATAATCAGCATACACGGGAATCTCTTTGGGTGCCTGTAACTCGAGAACATCTCCGCTGTCATCGGCCTTTTGTTTCAATTGTTCTACTATATTATGGAGTGCATCTACCGCATTGAATTCGTGAAGGTTGAGCGAAATCTGGTTAGAACGAATCTTTTCGTAGTCCAAATTCTCGTTAACCAGTCGAATCAGCCGGCTCGTTTCGCTCCGCATTAGGTCAATACTTTCTTCCTTACTCTCCTCAGGAATGGCGTCATAGGCCAGTCCCTCCAACAATCCGTTGATAGTCGTCAACGGCGTCCGCATTTCATGCGACGCGTTGGCCATGAATTCCCGGCGCCGTTGTTCCTGCCGCTGAATCTCTTCTTGTGAATCCTTTAGCGAGTGAGCCATACCGTTGAAATCGTTAATCAAGTCATCGATTTCATCACGATTCTTACTGGTCATCTCCACATCGTAATTCCCTCGGGCAACCTGATTGGTAGCCTTTCGCAGCCGGTTGATCCGCGATGTGTAGTAGCGAGCCAGAATATAGCTGGCAACGATGGCAACGACGATTGAAACCAGTAGCGCTCGAATCAGATTACGATTGATCTGATTGACACTGGTGTTGATATCGGAGACAAACGCCCCCATCACCACGACCGCCACGAGTTTGTGGTTGTAGAAGTAAGGCTTCATCACCTCTGTCATGGCAGGACTGACCCGGCCATCCTTGTTTCGGACACGCCGGTAAACGACTTTGTGAATAATCTGGTTATTCTTCAGCTTTTTCCAATCAGTCTGCTTAATGGACTGCTGATACACGCTGGCTGGAAAGACGACTTTATTGCTGGCACTGTAGATGGTTGTACTGATCGCTTGGTTTTGCAGCAACTGCTCACTGTTCTCCAGAGCCGTCGTATCGAAATTGACTGCATCGCCATCTTGTGAACTAATCCGTAAAGACTGCTCAATCAAACTGTTCGAATATTTTTCAAGCGAATTCCAGGTATTGCTGTACACCATGTGCCGGGTCATTTGTGAGTAAGATACGCCCATGATGATCAGGATAATCATGATTGCCGCAAAGAATCCCAGCATTTGTTGATACATTAGCTTCATTGCTGATCTGCTCCACTATCATCAAATTTATAACCCACCCCCCAAACAGTTTGGATAATCTGGGGGCCAACCTTTTCAATCTTCTGCCGTAATTTCTTGATGTGCGCATCCACGGTCCGTTCATCACCATAGTATTCATAGTCCCAGACCAACTGTAAGAGTTGCTCACGGGAGAACACTTGCCGAGGCTTCTGGGCCAAGGTCTTTAACAAGTCGAATTCCTTCGGCGTTAAATCGTGAATCTGCTGACCATTTAGGTAGGCTTCCCGCGTCTTGGTGTTGAGCTTGAAATTCTCCGTGACCACATCAAAAGATTCGGTGTCATCCAACGGTGCCGTTTCAACGCCCTTACTAATGGCGCCCAATCCAGCTCGCCGATGGAGCGCCTTGATCCGCGCAATTAAGGTGATGGGACTGAATGGCTTGGTGACGTAATCGTCCGCGCCCATTTCCAATCCCAGAACTTGATCACTCTCGGAGTCTCGGGCCGTCAACATGATAATCGGTACGGTTGGCGATAACTTCCGAATCTCGGCACTCACCTGCATCCCGTCCAGTCCGGGCAGGTTCAGATCAAGGGTGACCATGTCCCAGTCGTTGGGTGAGGCCTTAAACATTTCAACGGCTTCGTTACCATCGTAAGCAAATTCGGCATCCCACTGTTCCTTCTTAAAGAACATGGACATCATTTGTGATACTGAGTGGTTGTCTTCAATCATTAATAACTTCATTGCTACCTCCAAAGGTTGGGCTACTATATTCGGAGCCGGCAAAAAGGTTGGGAGTCATAGTATCCTAAACCTACTAGGTTAACCAGAAGCTTCCATGATGGAACGATGAAGTTTCTGTAACTTTTACCGGCGAGCCTGAGCCGCCTGGTTCCTTACCTATCTATTATACTATACTGAATGTCAATTGCCCCTGAATGAATTCAGAGGCTTGTCGCTCACGTGTCTGGTGACACAGTAATAAGTTTTTTCCCTTTATATAGAAGCTAGGCAGAATTCCCTTGCTTTCAAACAAGGGATGAATGCCGTTATCTCTTTCGTTGACTGGCAATGTAGTTTTCTACAGTTTTCTTGCTCATATCACCAAGAGTACTCATGAAGTAACTTGGAGACCAGAGATGTCCGCCCAAGAGTTTCTGAGCCTTTATCTCTGGATGTAGTTCAAAGAACAGGCGAGCCGAACCGCCCTTGAAGGCTTTGACAACATTGGTTGGTGCATACTTGGGCTTAAAGCTTAGTAATAAGTGGATATGGTCCGGCATTACTTCCAGTTGTTCAATAGTCACTTCGTTCAATTGGGCTATTTTCGTTAGAATATCGGTCATTTCAGCGACTAACTTTGGCGTTGTAAATACTTCGTGCCGGTATTTAGTGATCCAGACCAAGTGAAAATGGAAGTTATAATCATAACCTCGTTCGTGAATTACTCCGCTATCGTTTTTACTCATATGGCACCTCCATAAATATTATTATAGGTTATTCTGCTATGGATACAGTATACTCATATGCTATGCTACTATCAAGCAAGAGGAGGTAGTAGCTTATGGCGATGAGTGTCTCGGACGTTGGCTGGCGAACACTATTGGCTATGCTGTCCTACAAAGCTGAGTTGTACGGCCGGAAATTTTTGACTGTCAATCCCCGAAATACAACGCAAACTTGTAGTGATTGTGGTCACGTCCTGACTGGTAAGAACAAGTTGACGTTGACTGATCGCAAGTGGACGTGTCCTAATGCATGATCATAACGCGGCTAAAAATATTTTAGAAAAGGATCTAGCAACGCTGTAAGAAATGGATCCGTCTGGCAATCTGCGGACCTAAAAGGCTTTGGTAATTAGCGGATAAGTCCTATTTATAGGCAAGCGCTGTATCTAAACAAATTGTGGTCACCATGCCGTGGGGGGTGCGTCTGTTTTTAAACGGGCGTGGTTGACTTAGGTCTCGCTGGGCAAAATTGTTTGCACACGGCTGGAGGTATGTTAAACTAGATGAGTATCAATTTATGGGGGCGTTCTGGATTCGACTGGTATAGGTTGAAGCTTGACTGCGCGTCGTAGCGGCATCTACGTTAAAAGGTCCAGTTTATTATAACTGCAAAAAATAATAACAATTCTTACGCTTTAGCTGCTTAATAGGCGCTTAACGTAGATCCTCCTAGGCTTGTCCGTGGTCTAGATCTGGGTCCTAAATTTAACGGACTTACGCTAACGACTCCCACCTGAAGTACGTTAGAAGAGAAAAATCAGGTTAGCTGTTCATGTTGGCCCTGACAGGCGGCAAGTTGTTCAGTGAAACTTTAAGTAGTCTGCCTATGCGTGTAGACGTTAAGTTGGCAATATGCTAGGACGCGGGTTCGATCCCCGCCGCCTCCATCGATTAACCCGTTAGTGACGCGACTAACGGGTTTTTATTTTGTCTAAAAATCTGGCGACCACCCATTATAAATATTTAAATGAGCATTTTTCTTGAAAACTTTCCGCGAGCTTTTATATCATTGGTCTGTACCAAAAATTCTATCTCGGGGAGAGATTATGTTGAAGAAATTTTTAGCATTAGCCGGAGTTAGCATGGCACTATCAGGTATTGGGGTTCCCCTACTCACCGCCACCGCTGAAGCCAAAAGTTATGTGGTCATTGCACCGATGCATGGGAAGAAATCACACCATTCACGCCACTGCCGCGGCCTCAACGCCGCTAAGAAGGTAAAGCGGGTTACCTGGAAATGGGCTAAGCACCACCATCGGCCTAAGTGTCATTACTGCTACTAAACTGCTTAACTTGAAAAAAGGTGCACGCACCTTTTTCAAGTCCGCAATCCATCACCCAATTAAATTTCTTCTATATTAATAGCCAGATCATCCCACCCAGTTGACCTCTAAACTATTCAACACACCTGACATCTAACGTCACCAAATCGTCTTAATCTGTCATTTGACTGATATCGCCCCGCAACTTATCTTCGCTATACTGAATTCTGTAGTCAGGTAATTCGCTACAAAATACTTAGAAGATTGCGAGTGACACTTATCAAAACAACCACGACTAAAGTTCTAGTAAGTACCTTGGGCGCAGCCGCCCTATTCTTTGCTGGCACCACCACAGCATCCGCCCACATGACCACGAATACGGGGAGTCAAACACCCCAGACGACGCAGGTCAGCGGTCAACAATCAACTCAAACAACATCTACGACAGCAACTGGCCAGAATACCAGTTACCAACATACCGCTACTAACAATTCGGCATCTACGGCATCCAATACCACGACAACGGCAACGAGTTCCGATAGTGCCGTTACCAAGGCTCTCGCCGTAGCGAATAGCGGCGTCCCTTACGTTTATGGTGGCAGTTCACTCTCCGGCTTCGACTGCTCCGGCCTGGTCCAATACGCCTTCGGTCTGAGTGCCCGAACCACCACCCAACAAACGACCTTGGGAACCCACCACTATGACGTGGCCAACGCGCCTGCTGGTGCCATCCTCTTCTGGGGATCCGACAGCGCCCCTTATCATGACGGAATTTCTCTCGGGAACGGCCAATACGTTGCCGCCCAGAATGAGAACGATGGTATCGGCGTCTTCAGTCAAATCTATTGGCCAGCCAGCTACTACATCGTGGTCAACTAGCCACCGCTCCTGATTAAACTGAAAACTAGCCTTATCAGCAGTCACCGTTTCATTCAGCGATGACCCTGGTAAGGCTAGTTTTTTTGAAATCAATCGATTCTCTCTGCAACCGATTTATTGAAAGTTATTTTTCACCAAAATTTTGTAAGACCCGTGCCGTGTAGCGAGCAGCCTGGACGTAATCGCCCACTCGAACGTTTTCGTTAGGTGCATGGGCCCCCGAACCGGCCCACGTTGATCCAACGTCAATGATTGGCACGCCCACCGCTTCAAAGAACGGTGCTTGGGGACCACTACCACCGGCATTGGGCACCAGCTTAACCGCATCCCCATAAACTTCATGGGCGGTAGCAACCGCCGTCTGCACGAAACTATCCGTCAGATCCGACCGGAAAGCCGGTTCCCCTTGATTGTAAGAAACGTGAAGGTCGCTAAACCCATTCTTATCTAATTGCTGCTGAACGAGCTCCGAAACGTGCCGCGGATCTTGGCCAGGAACCAACCGACAGTCCAACTGTGCACGGGCTGCCTTAGGCAAGACCGTCTTCAATCCGTTACCTTCATAACCACCGGAAATCCCGTTGATCGTAATCGTTGGTCGGTTGATTAAGGCCTCGGCCGGCTTATCCGACAACAGTGGCAGTTTCAAACCAAAGTTCTTACGCGTCGCTTCTTCATTAAAGGGTAATTGATCGACGGCCGCCTGTTCGGTTGGCGTTAAGGGTTTCACGCCATCAGTAAAACCGTCTACCAAGACTTCACCCTTGGGCCCTCGTAATGTTGACAGGCCCTGGACTAACCGCCATACCGCGTTGTCCACGAAGGCTGCCAGTGAAGAATGTAGGTCACTCTCTGCCGACTTTGCGGTCACGTTGAAGCTGGCCGTGCCCTTGACCCCACAGGTCACTTGGAAATTCTCGTCGGCGTCCTTGCCGCCCGTTTCCCAAATAATCGCATCGGCAGCCAAAGCGGCGCCGTGTTTCTTCGTCATGGGTTCAATGTGGGGACTCCCCACTTCTTCTTCCCCTTCAAGAATGAATTTCAGGTTGCAAGGTAGTCCACCCGTCGCTTGCAGCGCCTTGACTGCGGACAACCGGAGCATGAACTCCCCCTTGTCATCGGAAACACCGCGAGCCACGTACTGGCCGTTCTTTTCCGTTAACTGGAAAGGTTCACTGTCCCACTCATCCAGCGGTTCGGCCGGCTGGACGTCGTAGTGGTTGTAGAATAACAGGGTTTTATCGGAATTGCCGTTTGGCCCTGCTGGTAACGTTGCAAATACGAAAGGATTACTGCCCGGAATGTCCCGCCAGACCTCTACCTCGGCACCTAATTCTTGAAGGGATTGTTCAATTACACTGACCGTTTCCTCAATTCCGAGGTGTTTGGCAGCGACCGTTTCAATACTTAAATACTTGGCTAACCGTGGACGATCGGCTTCTAAAGCCTGATCGATGGCGGCTTGCAATGCGTCGGTAGTTTTCTCTGACATAGACATTCGCTCCTTAAATTTTCACGAGCAACTCACTTGGCGGGAACCAGTGATTAACACTGTTGCTCGATTGCCTTTAGCATTAAGCTTTGATGAGAAAAATGTCAAGATTATTCTCATCTAATTGTCATTTAATGACTGAGCGTTGCCTAAAGAACCCGGCAGAACTGGCATAGATCCAGTTCGCCTTAGTCAGCGACTGAAAGTCTTCACTGTTTCCAGTCACGATGACCCCGGCAAACTTGGCCTGACTCCCTTTGGGATAGCGTTTGGCATATTGGCCGGCATACTTGTAAATATCAAAACCATCGTATGACATCCCCGGAGCCGTCTTGCCAGCCTTCACTAACTCGCGATAGAATCCACGATAGTCGTCCTGGCTCAGCCGTTCTGGATGCGCTAAGTTTTTAGCATTATAGCCGAGTAAGTTATTATCCATCGAGGTCGAATCGGCAGTACCGCTCACCCCAATCCAGTACCATTGCGGATGGACCTTTGCCGGCAACTTGGCTCGGACCTGCTGATACGTCAGCGGTTGCTTGAACGTTACGGCCATCTCGACGACCGCTCCCTTAGTCGTGGCCACTTTCCGCAAATCATGAGTGGCCTTTAAGTTAGGCCTGGTTGCACGCGCATTAAAAAACATGGGAATTTTCTGTTCCGTTACGCGATCGTATAGGGCTGTCGTGCTCTGGTCCGTCGCATTACTCAGAGCATTCCCACCGCCACTAGTTAACCAGGAGTAATTCTGAATCACCGGTGACCAAGGGATGCGATACCCCTCGATGTCCTTGTAGCGATGACTAATGACCTGCCCCCCCATCACAGAAGTATTTCCCAGATAGTGGTCACTAACTTCGATATTAGGCGCCATCAACTCATTATCCATTTCCATGGTTCGCATAATCTCGTTTGATTCTTTCGCCGCCCGCATTTGCGTCAGCTTGTACGCTACCGGCATTGCCGCCAAGACCACTAGAATGGCAATCACTACTGTAATGCCCCACCGTCGAATCTTCACCCAGAGTGCTAAGCGTCGAAATTTTTTACTTTCGTTCATGACTACCCCTCCGTAAAATTTTCTTTAACTTTCGATGTACGCGGTGCAACCGCATCTTGATTGCGGCCGACGTAACATTCAGGCGCACCGCAACCTCCCGAATCGATAAATCTTGATCGTATCGTAATAGTAACAACTCACGTTCACGCTCCGACAACTTATCCAAGGCGTTCTGCAGATCTTCATCAACTTCAAAATCTGCTTGTTCCCGCTCGGGTCGTAAGTATTGCGTCACCAGCTCCCGGTACCGCCGCTTCCGCCGATAATCATCCAGGTAGGTCGACCACGCTACTCGGTAAAGGTAGGGTCGCAGTTCATCGGGTGGCAGCACCAGTTCCATCTCCAAGACCTTGACGAACACGTCCTGGCAAACATCTTCGGCCACCTCCCGCTGGGCCCCACGCCCCATCAAATAACGCTGTAACTCAACGGCTAACTGGGCCAATAGGTCCTCGTATTGCCGTAACTGCATGCTGTTCGCCTCCCCCTACACCTATACAACGAATAACTTCCCAAAAAGGTAACGGCTATTTTCGAAAAAATCCGTCAGATAGCTGGAGTATACGGAACTCGGTTCGTAAGGGCGAGCTACTTGCCTAGCCAACGCAAAAACCGCAGACATCACGTTGAATTGTGATATCTGCGGTCATTGCTTATTTCGAAATTACTATTTTACAGTTTAAGACTGCCACTTGGCAGGTCAATCGTCTAAATTTTATGTTTATACCACCTGTGTTCAGCCGGAGGATGGCAGAGATGGCGCCTGCCGTGACAACGATGTTAGACCGGGTGCTTGATTCTTCCCGGTCTTACATCGCGGGACGTGTTTGGAAACTCACCGGTTTATGGTGAAGCCGGAAGCCCGGCCTTTGGCTGCAGGCGGTCCCCACAGCGGCAGAATCTCTGACAGCCGCAGGCGACACTGCTGAACTAGACTAATAAAATTTAGTCCATTGACCGGTCACGGTTGGTCATGGCTAAAGGATTGACCCATTGATCGAACTGTTCCGCCGTCACCTGACCCGACTTTACCGCCGCCTCACGGAGCGTCGTCCCCTCTCGCTCAGCCGCTTGAGCAATCTCCGCACTAGCGTGATAGCCGATGTAGGGCGATAGCGCCGTGACGGTCATCAGTGAGTTATCCACCAACTCCGCCATCCGATCGGCGTTGACCGTCATGCCGTGAATCAATTTATCCGCGAAACCAGTAACCGTTCCCGTCAGCAGGTCCGTCGATTCTAGGAAGGTTTCAATGATGACGGGCTTATAGACGTTCATTTCAAAGTTCCCCTGGGAGGCTGCCACAGTTATCGTGACATCGTTCCCCATGACTCGGGTCGCCGCCATGGTCAAGGCCTCCGCCTGGGTAGGGTTGACCTTCCCCGGCATAATAGAAGAACCGGGTTCGTTGGCCGGAATATTTAATTCGTTGTATCCAGCCCGGGGACCGCTCGCCAGGAAACGCACGTCATTGGCAATCTTTAGCAGATCACTTGCCAGCGTCTTCAAGCCCCCATGGACGACGTTGATACCCGAATGGGCCGCTAGTCCAAAGAACTTGTTCGTTTTAGCGGTAAAGGGTTGGTCATAGGCCTTGCTCAGCTGTGCGGCGACTGCTGTGGCAAACCCGGGGACCGCATTCAGTCCCGTCCCCACAGCCGTGCCACCAATTGGCAACTCGAGCAACGAGTCATCCAGGGACTTGAGAAAGTCCCAGTCATGTTCCAGCATGCTGACCCATCCGCTGACTTCCTGGCCAAAAGTTAATGGTGTCGCGTCCTGTAGATGCGTCCGGCCAATCTTAACGACATTTTCATAGGCCGCTTCCTTGACCGCTAACTCATCGATCAAGTGTTGCACGGCCCCCTCCAACTCGCGCACGGCCACGCGTGCCGTAATTGCCATCGCTGTGGGAAAGGTATCATTAGAGCTCTGCCCGTGATTCACATCATCGTTGGGCAACACCCCACTGGTCGGATCATATTTAATCGTCTGGTGGGCAATCACCTCATTGACGTTCATATTAGTCTGCGTTCCAGACCCCGTCTGGTAGACGTGGAGGGGAAAGTCGCGCTGCAGGTCATCATCGGACAATGCTAGCAGATCCGTTGCCGCCCGAATAATCAGTTGGGCTTTCTCCTCTTGAATCTCACCCAGATCGCGGTTCGCCGTGGCAGCCGCCAGCTTGATCTGCAACAATGCCCGAATCACCGGTAACGGCATCAAAGGACCCGTGGTAAAATTATGCCGACTCCGTTCGGTCTGTGCCCCCCATAAAGCCGACGCCGGGACCTGCACCGTCCCCAACGTATCTGCTTCTTCACGATATTCCATGTTACCCTTCCTCTCTCGTTTTCAGTCGGTTACAGCATACCCAATTAGGTGGCCTGCCGTCAATCAATCCAGCCCCTGAGCACCAAAAAAGCCGGCCCTCTCAGACCGACTGCTTGGCTTCTATGCTGACTGGTGGAATCGCCGTTTAGCCTTCGGCAGATTCTTTAACCGTTTTAAAATCTTCTTGTTGGTTCAATTGTTTCTCGGCTTGCCGTCTTGCAGCAACAGCGTCGTTAAAGTCGCTAAAAGTTTGATTCAAAACGTAACGGCCGTGGTAAAATAGACGTGCTGCCCACTTACCAGAGCGTTTGTCGAAGCTGACGCCGATCACACCGGAAATATTCCGAGAGCTGATCTTTGTGAGTGCGGCAACGTTAGAGCCATTAACCAATGGTAGATTAGTGGCATTGCCAATTTGCTTACGTGTCCGAGGGTCTTTTGTGAGCCGGGCCTTACTGATGTCTCGCCGGTAACAACCACAGCTGACGGTAATGCCGTGACGCAGGCGGTAACTGTCGACCGTGACAAGATTGCCACAGCTACATTTACACAGCCACGTTGCGTTCCCGTTCTTTGCAGTTCCGTCCCGACGGATAACCGTCAGTCTGCCGAATTGTTGTCCACTTAAGTCTAGGAGTCTCATAAATAATTCCTCCATTCAAATTTGCCATAAAGGTTGGTGTGACGCGATTCATGTTTCTCCAAAACGCTTGAGCTCCCCTGGCACATATTACCTAATTATTATTCTACACGCCAAACTAAAAATTAGCTTAAAGTCGCAACATGTTTTTGATTAATCGATGACCCCTGGACACCTTTAATTTTAACACCTATTCAACCCTGAAAGAAGGAATAACTAATGCAAATCATTCTAAATGTACTCATTTACATTGTCGCCATCGAACACCTTGGTATCATGTGCTTGGAGATGTTTGGTAAACCAGAGACCCAGGCCAAGGCATTCGGAATGCCTCTGGAATTCGTTAAACGCCCGGAAGCACACGTTGCGCTTGGTAATCAGGGTATCTATAACGGCATGCTGGGACTCAGCCTCATCGCTCTGCAGTGGGTCATCACCGGTCGTGCCAGTCTGTTAGCCACCGCCGTCCTCTTGATTTTCATCGTGCTCGTCGCCTTGTATGGAAGTTTTACCGCTAAAAAAGAAATTTTCTGGCTGCAAGGAATGCCGGCCCTCGTGACGTTACTCGTTTTACTAATCTTAATAGTTTAAGCGAATCTTTAAATATGTGGTTTACAGAAGCCAGTAGGCAGGTTATAATGAGTTTACATATTCAGGTGAGAGCCTGCTACGGGTCTTCAATCGTTGGAGGAGTTAATTAGACATTTAGCCATTATTAACACCGTTGAAGCCGTACACATACTTCTATTCTGCTGGTTGCGTAAATCGTAACTAGCTTTTTTATTATATACATATCTGAAATTACGTCTAAAGCAAAAGCGGGGAATCTTCCATCTGGAAGACTCTCCGTTTTTTAAGCTTACAGGTTGCTAGCCACGACCCACAGTAAAACCATGTGATAGATCACAAAGGCCATTGTTCCAACGAATAACCAGCCTAACGTGTAATAAACGTAATACATGCCTGGATGCTTCATGATGGCGCCCCCCATCTATTGCGCACAGCTTACCACAAACTAAAACATACCGAAAACGTTTACCACATCACAGCTTAAATATCCGCGGTAGACTAACCAACCGGAGCGGGCTCCCGCCGATTTGCCGCTGCCACGATTGCCTCTTGCTGTGCAATCGTCGCCGTAAATTGTTGCATAATATCGCGTTCAATGACTTGAGCCCCATGTTTCTGTGCCCGCCACGTCACCATTTGAAACTTTTTCCGTTCATTCAACAGTTCTTCTGTTAACATATGGCTCCCCCCAAACATTGCGCCAGTGTTCTGATTCCTGTTGACTCCATTATAGCATTTTTGGCTAAGCGGTCTAGGGGGTAATTGCAATTATTACAAAAACTTTACAGAGCAATTTTGGTTGGTTTTCCTTGCCAACTAAGGCTTCAAACCACCTATCACAGCCGAAAAGGTTAAATAGCAAGACGTATTTATAAAATTGGTATAGGTGCCGTGTGCAACCGTTTGTCATCACGCCAGTTCTTATCTCATTGCAACAATTCATTATATCAACGGTCAGTGGTTTACCTCCGAAGAAAGCCCTTCCAAACTGTTGCATTTCGATTGTTTTTTGCCTAAAAACAGCGTAATCTTAAGGTAATTAATCCATAGAAAGAAGGTGTCATCGTGGCCATTGACCGCGAAAAATTTCCGCCACTCTACCGGACCGTTGCTGCTAACGATGCCGGCCTCGAAAGTCATTCATACGTCCCTGATGGCTTGGATGTCCTAACTAGCCACCCGCTTAACGATGCGCCTGGCGCCAATCCAGAACAATTCATTGGTCTGGCTCTCAGCACCTGCTTGAACGCCACATTAGAAGCTATTGAAGAACGGCGTAATCTACCGCACAGTTCAGCGGTTCACACCATTGTTGAGATGGCTCGCGACACTCGTGGCTTCCAATTCTATCTGACCGCTGAAGTCAGAATTCCCGGTGTTGACCATGAGACCGCACTGGCCATGGTTGATCTCGCCGAACGGCGGTGTCCCGTTGCCAAGTTAATCGGCGATAATGATAACGTTGTCGTCAAACTTGTCTCCGAATTTTCTGCCGCAACACCAGTCGAGGGTTAACCAAAAAAATGGGCCACACTCCCTGACATTGCGTTAGGGTCGTGTGGTCCACTTTCAATTTAGCGACGGGTCAACCGCCCTTTTAACCGGTGCCACCATGACTTATGCGTAGACGGTTCGCTGTACACGTAAGACCTAGTGGATCGGGGCGACCGCTTGTCATCGTGGTCATCATCCATGAAGACAATCTTGCGCCAGCGCTTGGCCTCTTCGTCACTCATGCGCTTTTTGCTCATTGACTTCAATCTCCTTTTATTCCCATCCTTGAGTTATGGGAACTCTCCGTAGCCGTTGACTACTTTTTCATGCGGGTAACCTGACTAAAGTCTTGGATGAATGTCAGAATCTCGTGGGCCCGCTCGTTGCCGTAAACATCGACCCAGCCTTGAAAGCGCTGGTTGATTCGTTGACGAATCACGCGTTCAGCGCGTTTGCCCGCATCGGTCGCAATCAAATACAACCGTCGTCGATCGTTTTCATCCGGCTGTTGGCGCAAGTACCCTTGCTTTAACAACACCTTAATTTGGCGAGAAATGGCGCTCCGTGTGACCTGCCGCTTGCTGGCAATATCCATCAGCGTGACGTCATGATTTCGCGTAATTTCTCGCAGAATTAAGTATTGTTCGAAGGAGAGATGAAACTCCTTTGCTGGTTCTGAAACAAATTCATCCAAATACTTGAGTGAACTCATGTAGACGTCAATGAACGCGTCCAATAGCGACTGCTCTTGCTCAGCCATGATTACCCACCTACATTTCTCAAAATACGATTTTTATATTAGCATTTACGCCCAGCAAATACCAGCTTTTTTCGCCCAATTTAACAGGTGGTCTGGACCAACCTATGCTAAAATAAAGGGTAGCATTTGGAGGGGAAAACATGTATCGATCATTAAAAATTGGAACCGCTTTAAGTCTTCTATTGCTACTTGCTGGCTGTGGTGCCTCTGGTGCCAAAAACACGCAGTCCAGTAACAGTAGTCGGACCAGTCAAACGACTAAATCCAGTCACAGTCAACGTACGCACAGTTCCAGTAGCGTTAGCAGTTCCAGCCAGTCGTCACAAGCCAAGACTGCGACGTTTGCCAACTCACAATTCACCATTGACCATGTGACTTACGACCTGACGGGAACCGACGTCACGGCCAGTGCTACGGCGAACCGTAATTTATTCGTTATCTATTATACCGTAACTAACCAACAAAGTAAGGCCATCGTGCCCAGCGACCTGTGGGAAAGTTCGGTCAGCGCCAAACAGGATGGTAAAAAGTTAGGTACCGGTAACCTGGCGTTCACCACCAGTCAGATCAAGGACAACGACCTGTTAAACAATACCGTCATACCAGTTAAACCCGGTAAAACGGCGAAGGGTCTGGCCATGTTTGAACCGAAGAACACGGACCCCGTCAGTGTTACTTTCAGCGACACCCACGGCCAAGTCGTCCATACCAGTCAGTATAATTTAAACTAATGCTAACTAAATGATGAGATCACTAAGTATTTCTAAAATTTATGTAATTGGAAAGGACCTTTTATGACGCGATTAATTGATCGAATTCACCAAGTAGAGCTCGGCAACCTGGCGCAACTGATCAGCCTGTGTGACCAACTTCAGCTTCCCTATTTCATGATGGGGGGCTCGCTATTGGGCGCGATTCGCCACCAGGGCTTCATCCCCTGGGACGATGACATGGATGTTGGCCTCCTCAGAGCGGATTACGACCAGTTACTGGCCGCAGCCCCTGCTCTATTGGCCGATACCCATTACTTCTTACAGACGCCCGCTAGCGATGAAAATTACGGCCTGAGCTATGCCAAACTGCTCGACCGAAACACCTACATCGAGGAAAAAAACAACGTCAACGCCGCACGTAAGGGAATCTTCATCGACATTTTCCCGCTAGACCGAATCCCACTGGATATTGGACTGCAGCGCGAACAACTCACGAAGTTTCAGGTATTGAATACCCGGATTCTCTTCCAGTTGCGGTACCACTTGGTAGACAACCCCCTGCGAAAGTTGCAGAGTCCCCTGTCGCCGACCCAGCTAGCAGATGTCAAGGCGTTAAAGGCTGAACGACAGGCCCTCATGACGCAATATCAGGGCGATGAGGCCCTTCTACAAGTCAAGAATCTCGCGTCACAATATAGTTACAATAAAGAAGTCTTCACCGTTGCGGAAGTGACCGACCTAACGCCGATGCCATTCGAGCATCTCACGGTCCAAGTACCTAAAATGTATGCTAGCATTTTAACGGGGATGTATGGTGATTACATGGCATTGCCACCGGAAAGTCAACGAACCGAGAAGCATCTGGAGAAGGTCATCATGGATAACCAGGTCTTCACGGAATAACTGTTGGCTTGTGAGTGTTAGATTCGCCTGCGGCTAAGATAGCTTACAAGCCGACACTCCTAAAGTTATCAGTTGTGGCTTTACTCGTGACTTAAAAATACTAAGACTAAAAACTGACTGCGGAAACCATCAGTACATCCCGTTTCACCCATATGTTGAATAGAAATAGAAAGTAGATGAAGTTTATGGCTGATAATTATTTTGGCGCAATGCTCGTAAATGTTTCCAGTATGGAACTGTCAATCGTGAACCTGAAAACCGGTGCCCAGACTGAGCGGGTCAAATCGACCGTCGCCATTGGGGAAAATATTTACAACCATGAAGAGATTGATTTTGAAACGGTCGCCGAGGCGGCTGAGGCACTGCGGGGTTTTCTCCAAGTCATCAAGGACTATGGTGTCACCAACTACCAACTCTGGGGCTCACAAGCCCTCTCCACCGCGCCCAACGCCGAGTTCATCCGCGATCAGATTTTCGTACGGACCGGCCTCAGTATCAAGTGGCTCTCCTTGGGGGAAGAGTCGTTCGTCCGTAACGAAGCCATCGCACTGAAGTTCGACGGCTACCACCACCTCGTGAAGAAACATGCGGCCATTATCGGTCTAAATTCTGGGAGTGCTACCCTGTCCTTCTTTGCCCACGATAATCTGGTGGCCTCGCACAACATGAAGCTCGGCCCCGTCCGCATCAAAGAAGTGCTACAAAGTTTGCGGGCCACCGCGCCCAACCCAGTCGATGTCCTCGATGATTACATCAACAGTAAGGTTGACGACTTCTATCGATTCTTGCCGGAACGCCTACAGACGGCGAACAATCAGGTTATTTTAATCGGGGCGGCTCCGCTGAACAACTACTTCATCCCTAAAGATGAGGTCAGCTTCACCCTGCCCCTCAAGCAATTCAACGAGTTCAGCCGTGAGGTTATCGGGGCATCCGACCAATACTTAATGGAACGTCTCCACCTCACAGAAGAAAACGTTGAGCTCGTCTTGCCCGAAGTTCTCCTGATTCAGAAACTTCTCGCTGTGGTTCACGCCGACAAGCTGCACCTGGTTAACCTCAACGTATTGGATGGTTTAACCACCAATCAAGAGATCTTAGCCGGTAACCAGAAATATCACTTTGAGAACCAGATTCTGGCGGCCGCGGACGATCTCGCCCAACGGTATCGCGTGGAACCCCATCATATGGAATTGGTACGGCACTTTGCCCTCCACCTCTTCGATCAGCTCAAGACGCTCCACCATCTGACTGCCCGCGACCGGCTACTCCTGCAAGTTGCCGCCATCGTTCACGACATCGGGGGCTTCATCGACACCCATGAACACTACCTGCATTCGGACTACGTGCTCAAGCAATCCGAAATGCTGGGACTGTCCGCGGAGGAAATTCAAATCATCGCGGCCGTCTCACGCTATCACAGTACTCGGACGCCCGCAGAAGATATTACCCATTTCCGGCAACTCACCCCAGACAAGCGCCTGACCGTGGCCAAATTAGCCGCGATTCTCCGCTTAGCCGATGCCCTCGACGATGCGCACCAACAGACCATTCAACGCATCTCAGTCTCCGTTCGGACCAACAAGGTCATCATCACCGCGTTTAGCGATGACGATCTCTCCCTGATCCGCTGGGCATTCAACTACAAGGCCCAGTTCTTCACCGACGTATTCGGCCTGCAACCCGTGTTTAAGCAAAGGAGATTACACAAATGACAATGGATTATAAAGACGTCAAGTACTATACCAACCGGGAACTCAGCTGGTTAGACTTCAACGACCGCGTCCTGGAAGAAGCCCGTGATAAGGCCAATCCTTTGCTAGAACGCGTGCGGTTTCTCGGCATCACCCAGAGCAACGTGGATGAATTCTTCATGGTGCGGGTGGCCTCGCTCTCAAAGTTAGCGGCGGTCAACTATGCCAAGCCCGATGCCTCGGGGATGACGGCTGAAGCCCAACTGTTGGCGGTCAACGCCAAGGCTCACGACCAGGTCGTTAAGCAGTATTCCACTCTAAATCGGATGCTACTGCCACTTCTGGCCAACCTGAATATTCACCTCAGGATCGTTAAGGAACTCTCCTCGCAGCAGTTCCGTTTCATTCAGAAATACTTCAACGATGAGATTTCCCCGGCCCTGACGCCCATGGCCGTCGACAGCTCACGGCCCTTCCCATTCATTGGGAATAATACATTAAACATTGCCCTGAGACTCTTCAAGGACGGTAACAAGAAAGATAAACGCTTCGCCACCGTGCAAGTGCCCGACATCTTCCCTCGAACCGTGCGCCTACCAGGGGCCGACAATGATTTCATCCTGCTAGAGGATATCATCAAAGCCTTCATCGGCAACCTGTTTATCGGCTACGAGGTCAAGGAAGCCGCGAACTACCGGGTCATCCGGGACATGGATTTGGACGTGGCCGAAGAAGATACCTCCGACCTGTTGAAGGAAGTCGAGCAACAGCTGAAGCGCCGGGAACACGGGAGTGCCGTGCGAATGGAAGTCGAAGCCGGCATTTCCGATTCCCTGGAGAAGCGTCTAGCAACCTCCATCAAGATTGCCGATTACGCCGTCTACAACATCGGTGGTCCCATCGATCTGACCTTCCTGAGCAAATGGACCAAGCAGATCAGCAACCACGACGACCAGCTCTACCCGGCCTTCACCGCCGCTCAGACGCCGGGCGTCACCGCTGACGATGACATTTTCAAGACGATTCGGCACCGCGACGTCCTGGTTCACCACCCCTTTGACTCCTTCTCCGCCGTCACCGAATTTATTCGCCAAGCGGCGACAGACGATGAGGTCTTGGCCATCAAGATGACCCTGTATCGGGTATCGGCTAACTCACCGATCATCAAGTACCTGGGCTCCGCTGCGCAAAATGGCAAGCAGGTCACTGTGCTGGTCGAAGTGAAGGCCCGTTTTGATGAAGAAAACAACGTCCACTGGGCCCAACAATTGGAAAAGATGGGCTGTCACGTTATTTATGGCCTGATTGGCCTGAAGACTCACTGCAAGCTGGCCCTCGTTGTCCGGCGGGAACCCGATGGGATTCGCCGCTACATGCACATGGGAACCGGGAACTACAACGACGTCACCGCCCACTTCTACACCGACCTCGGGTTGATGACGACCAACACCGACATGGGAATCGACGCCTCCAACATCTTTAACATGTTATCTGGCTACTCCGAACCCCCTTACTTCCACCAGCTCCACATGTCTCCCGATGGCATTCGTGAGTTTATCGTCTCCAAGATCGACCAAGAGATCAGTAACGCTAAGGCTGGACAACCCGCCTGGATCGAAATGAAGATGAACTCGCTGTCCGATTCCGACATGATTGCCAAGCTTTACGAGGCCTCTCACGCTGGCGTCCACATCAAGCTGATTGTTCGGGGCATTTGCTGCTTAAACGTGGGGATCCCCGAAATCAGTGAAAATATTGAGGTCCACTCGATTGTTGGGCGTTTTCTGGAACACAGCCGGATCTACGGCTTCGCCAACAACGGCGATCCCCAGATCTACCTATCCAGTGCCGACCTGATGACGCGGAACCTGAACCGTCGAGTAGAGTTGCTCTTCCCTATCCTGCAGTCCGACTTGCGGCAACGGGTCTTCGATATTTTTGCCACCCTCTGGCACGATAACGTCCAGACACGGGTACTGCTCGCGGACCGGACCTTCACGCGGGTCGACCGGCGCGGACTCGATCCGCTGGATGCACAAGCGACTTTCATGCAAGAAGCCACGAATAAGCGTAAAATCGGTGTCGACAATTCCCCGGAGGCCGTTAATGCTCCGCGACAGTTTAAACCAATGCTTAGTCCCAAGAATCAACCAAAATCCCCCATTGATCGGAGTCCTCAGTAATGGAAAACTTAGTCGTTATCGACTTAGGTTCAAACTCAGTTCGTATGACCATCAGCGAAATTGATGGTGCTGGTAACCACAAGACCATCGAACAGGTCAAGCGCTACGTCCGTCTATCGGAAAACATGGGCGAGGAGCAAGTTCTACAGCCCGAATCAATTGCGCGGACCCTCACCGCACTGGGCGAATTCAAAAAGATTTACAGTCAACTCGACAAGCCGGACATTCAAGCTGTGGCAACCGCGGCCGTCCGTCAAGCCAGCAACCAAAAACAATTCCTCAAGTTAGTCAAAGACAAGATTGGTTTATCCTTCAACGTCATCTCTGGCGCCACGGAAGCCCGCTATGATTACCTGGGGGTCGTTAACACCCTCCCTGTGGTCAACGGCTTACTGGTCGATACCGGGGGGGCCTCTTCCGAATTGATTCTGGTTCAGAATCAACAGATGAAGCAGGTCGTCTCAATTCCCCTAGGTTCCGTAACCCTGTCACAGAGCTATTTGGAGAGCGATGTAGTCAAGGCCGACTCCCTATTTGAAGCGATGACCTTCGTCAACAGCGTCTTCAACGACGTGTGGTGGCTCCGAGAAGCAACGAACCTGCCCATCATTGGGTTAGGCGGTGCCAACCGGACGCTGGCCAAGATCAACCGGCGCAAGAAGAACTTTCTGAATTTCGAAGACGTCCACGGTTACAAGCTATCGGCTGAAGACGTCTACGCCACCCTGATCCAACTATTAGGCCTAGACCTAGCAGGCCGTAAGAAGGTTCCGGGCTTGTCCAAGGACCGGGCAGACATCATCATCGGTGGCCTGATTCCGGTAACCCTACTCATGCGGCTACTGGATTCCCAACAAATCACGTTCTCAAACGCCGGATTACGGGATGGTATCCTATTCAACCGGATTAATGAGATTAAGAACGGGGTAGAATAAAAGAGTGCAGAAGGAGGCGGTTAGCTGGCGAGCATTAACGTCAATAAGGGAAAAATTCCGGGCTTGGATTATTTCCTTATTGGGGTTAAGCGCAACCAGCTGCCTCCTGGCGCACGTTTCAGCTAGAGATAATTAGAGGAAAAGCCTGAGCATTAACGTCATAAGGAGAAAAATCCCGGGTTTTGATTATTCTTCTTATGGGGTTAAGCGCAGCTGGCTGCTCCTTGACGCACGTTTCAGCTAGAGATAATTAGAGGAAAAATCTCTAAACAAATCCAAATCAACCACAAAAAGAGTTCCGTCAAAGCTATCTTATTGATAGCCTTGATGGAACTCTTTTAAATTTCAATTTAACTGTCACTACTATGTTCGCGGTACTTAACTCTGCGACCATTTCCGCACATCGTCACTCGTCATCTGGGTCGTAAAGCGCTGGCCAGCATGCCACGCAACTGCCGGATAATCCCGACGCAGTTGTGACGTTGCCTCATCGATTGGGGACGACCCCGACGTACAGAACGGCCAGACAACCTTGCCCGCGAAGTCCAGACTGTCTAGCAACGTATCAACCGGCCGCGGTGCCGTGGCCCACCACAGCGGAAAGCCTAGATAAATCGTCGTGGCCTGTGCAACCACAGCCGCGTCAACCGGTTGAATGGCCGGACGCACCCGCCCAGCATGCATTTCATGATAGCTACGACTCGTATGATCATTCCAGTCTAAGTCAGCCACTGTGTAAGCTTCCTGAGGAGTAATCGCAACGAGTTGGGCCCCCGTTGCCGTCGCAATTTTCTTGGCGACCGCTTCCGTATGCCCCGTATTTGAAAGATAGAGTACAACTGATTGTCCCATCATTGATTCCTCCTATTCATAGTCAACCGTTAGCTAAATCATAACACCCTTTGCGTACCGGCGGAGCAACCGTTTTCAAATATTGGACAATCAACCTGCATTGTAAAGGCCCTGGTAGCTGGCCACACTATCATCTTAACTTTTTATTAAGTCCTGCGAAATCATGCGACAAATTCGCTGTTTTTTACATTGGTATAAGTATAGGCAACTTTCAGTAACCCGCATTATGTTGCTTCCGGCACCTGCACAATGTACGGTCCCAGCCGTGGTACATCCACGATCTCTATCGGTGTCTGGAAAGTCTTCGCTAACAACGGCGCTTGCCGCAAGTCACTAGGCGTCCCCGCGGCGACCAGTCGGCCATCTTGTAAGAGCCACAGCCAGTCGCTGACCGTGAACGCCTGATTAATGTCATGTAGGACCTGAATCACCGTCATCCCCGCCGCGGCGAGTTGTCGTAACTGGGTCATCAAGGCTTGCTGGTAGTGCACATCCAGATAGGTTGTGGGCTCATCCAGCAACAGGACTTGTGGCTCCTGAGCTAGGGCCATCGCCAGCCAGACGCGTTGTTGCTGGCCACCTGACAGATCATCCAAATGGGCATCCGCCAGCGACGTGAGGCCTGTCTGTGCGAGAAAATCGGTCACCTCTTCATCCGGCACCGTCGCCAACAGGCCGTGATAGGGCAGCCGCCCCATCTTGACCACCGCGGCGACCGTCATGTCATCGTATAGCTCATGCCGTTGACTGACGACCGCGATTCTCTGTGCCAACAACTTATTCGTGTACGCCGTCAGTGGCCTTTCCGCCAGCGTCACTGTTCCCGATTGTGGAGTGGCTTGCCGCGACAAGATCTTTAATAATGTCGACTTACCGGCCCCATTTGGCCCAATGATCGTGGTGATTTTCCCTGCCGGAAACGTTCCCGACAGGTCCGTGACCCCATTCTCCTGACCGGGGTACTGGTAACTAACGTGTTGTAATTCCATGGAAACCTCGCCCCCGTTGTAAGAGAATAATCACAAATGGCCCGCCGATCACGGCCATCATGGTCGCCGCGGAAATTTCACTGGGCACGATAACCGTTCTGCCCAGCGTATCCGCCGCCAACATCAACCACGCGCCCGCTAACATGGAGAACGGAATCAGTGTCTGGTAGTCGTGCCCCACGAACCGTCGCGCCAAGTTAGGAATCACAATCCCGACAAACGGAATCGTCCCCACAATGGCGGTCACACTGACGGCCAGGTACATCCCCAGCAGAAGTAAGATCCACCGGATCACCCTGACAGGCACACCAATCGTCTGTAACGCCGCATCCGCTAGTTTTAGATCATTGGCCCAGGGTGCCAGCAGTAAGGCTACTACGAGCCCTAAGAGGCCCAGAACCAGCAAGGCCACAGTATCGCTCCAGGTCACGGCATTAAAGGTGCTCTGCATGACTTGAGACGCCTGACCGCTGCTGACGAGCCGGGCTAGACCGACAAACGTGGCATCGAGGGCCACCCCGACAATAATCAGTCGGTACGGGTCTCGTAAGGCCTTGCCACTGGTCAGAATCGTCAGGGCAACCAAGCCGCCAATCATGGCCAGCACCCAGTTACGGCCGGGTAGCCAGGGCAACAGTAACGCGCCCCCAAGCTTAAAGAAGTCCGCCGCCGAGCTGATTCCTAGAATACTGGGATCGGCAATGGGGTTACGAAAGACCGCCTGAAAGAGCGCCCCGGCAACCGCCAGACTGCCCCCACAGATCAGACTACTTACGATTCGGGGCAGTCGCAGATTGAAGACCGTCACAAAGTCGCGACTGGCCGGTTGACTGGCAATCGTCCACAGTCGTCCCGGTCCGAGCCAGGTCGTCCCCGCCATGAGGGCCACCGCAATCGTGACCACGAGGAGCGTCAGTACACCCCCGTACCACCACCCTGCGTGTTTGGTCATGCCCCAGCCCCCCTTGTGGGATAGAGCCAGTGACTGACCTGCTTGAGCGCCGTAGCCGCCTGCATGTTAGCCGTGGCATCAAAGGTTGGTTCCTGAAGGTCGTAGACCCGGTGGTGCTTCACAGCCGAGGTTGTGGCCCACATCTTATTGTCCTTAAACTCCTGGTTGAATTGACTAGTGACCATCTTGGGCATCGCGTGTTCCAGCCGGAGAATCACCTGTGGATTGGCCTTCTGGATGGCCTCATCGTTGGGTTGCATGTACTCCTGATCCTTGCTGGTAAAAATATTCTTCCCACCAGCCAACCGCGTCAAGTCACCCACGTAGGCCCGATTGGTGGCGACCATGTAATTCGCACCGGGCAATCCCATGATGACCAGTACTCGAGGT
Source organism: uncultured Lactobacillus sp. (assembly GCA_937874695.1). Lineage (GTDB taxonomy): Bacteria > Bacillota > Bacilli > Lactobacillales > Lactobacillaceae > Levilactobacillus. The sequence goes on along the minus strand of CALNAJ010000027.1, from coordinate 149,037 downwards.
GCCGGTCGGTTCTGAGCCCGCTGCTTGGCTGTTCGTTTGGCCGCCTGAATCTTAGCGACTTGCTTGGCTGCGGCACTCTGCCGATTATAACGTTTGCCGAGCTGGGCTAACGTCGTCTCGAGGTGTCCTACACTCGTTAGGTCGAGAAAATGTGGGACCACGTGTTGTGCCTTAAAGGCTTTGCCAAACTGGTCGCTGAGCGTGGTCACCGAATACACCGCTGTGGGCTTCAATGCCGTGATTTTTTCCACACTGGGATTCATCGGGTTCCCCACCTTTGTCACATGTTGATAACGCTTAGGAATCTGGTTCGCCGTTGTGGGAATCCCCACCAGTGGCAGATTGAGCTTATCAGCAATCTGAACCACCGCGTAGGTCGTGGCGACAATGCGTGGCTGCCGTTGCTTTTGCTGCTGATGCTGCCAGGCAAAGCCACCACCGATGATGCCCAACACGAGCAGGAACGTCAGTGACCACAGCCCAATTTTTCTTGGATTTTGCATCTGCCAGACCTCCTAGTGCTTACCGAAATACCACCAACTGCCGCCACCAACTAACAGCACGATAGCCGCGACACCACCGATCAAGCCCCCCCAATGCGTCTTTTGTTGAGGAACCTCATCACTGGCACTAGCCTGCTGCGAATCATTGCTGATTGCACTTGACGATTGACTTGCCGACTGGCTGGGCGCGCTACTCGTCGCAGATGCGGCCGATTTAGCCTTGGACTTGCTGCTGGCCTGACTGGAACTAGCCGCCTGCTGACTGGCGGTCGTAGCAGCCGGCTTCACCGATGAGGCCCGCGCTGCTGGCTTTTCTTGAGTCGTCCGTTGGGTCCGCGTGGTCTGCGTCGTTGCCTTGCTTCCTAGCGCGGGTAAATTGTTCGTTTTAAAACGAAAAGTGATGTTGTGCTTAGCCTTGTACACGTCTGGCACGTTGATTGCCAGCTTAGCATTGATGTTGCGTTTCAAATTGGTCGTCGTAAAGCTGTAATAGACGTGAGAATTGCCAGCACCGTCCTTGACCTTCCGGACATTTTCCGGGGTGTGACCGTCGACCGAGAGCACACGGACCGGCCAACTCGTCAGCTTCTTCGCCGTCTTCAAATCCATTGTGACCACGTAGGCGTGATTTCTCACGGTTACCGTGGCGGGATGGACAAAATAGCCACTGGCCATCGAGTTTTCCTTAGTGCCGTACTTGAGAGCACTGTAGTCGATGGCCTGGGCGTGTGCCGCAAGTGGTGTCAGCAGAGCTAAGCCACCCAGTATCACGGCAACAGTTAACACGAATCGTTTAATCTTGTGCATGCCGCTTCGCCTCCCAAGCCAGCAGACTCCCACTGACACTCAGCCCCACCAGGCCCAAAATTGCCCATGAGCCGGTGGTTTCACCGGTAGCCGGCAACGTAGCCTTAGCGGTGTGAGCTGCTGTTGCCGGCGTGGTTGAACCGTTACGCTGGCCACTGGACTGTTTATTCTTGGTCGTTGGCAAGGCCGCCACCGCAGCGGCTGTCGACTGATCCGCAGACCCACTTGTCGCAAACCGGAAACGAATGGGGAACGTCTCGCTAATGTTCATCGCTGACACCGTCACGTGAATCTTCCCTGGAATCAGCTTAGCCGTCAGTTCACTAGTATGCTGGATGTCAAACCAATACGTCATCGTGTAATTCTGACCACTTTGACCGTACGTCACCCGACTGGCAGGCACTGCAACACCATCCACCATCTTAGGAGCGACCGCCTTGGGCCCCAACTTCAGGGACTTCGCATAACGGACGGTCAAGGTTACCCGGTAACCATTCTGAGTCGGCGTCACTTTAGCCGTGTGCGTGTAATATTGATTGGCGTCCGAAGGTGACATGGTATCGGCCTTCAGGACCTGATACTTCCAATACTGTGTGGTTGGCGTGGTCGTGGTCGATTTAGCCGTAGATGTCGCCGTTTTAGTTGCAGTCGACGATTTTGGCACGCTAACAGCACTACTGGAGCTAGAAGCGGTCGCCGTCAATGCCGTTGCCTGCTTGAGCAAATCGGCCGTCGTGGTGCTCGAATTATCTTTCTCGGCCTTGGCCCAGGTCAGAACCAACCGTGCAGATTCGGTCATCTTACCAACCGGCGTGGTCAGACTATACGTCGCTGGTAAGGGACTAGTCTGTTTCGTCAGATTGACCTGATAGATGGCTTGACCGTTGACTGTCTTGACCAACGTGGCTTTCTGACCAGCAACCGTCATGGACTTGATATACTGCGCCCCGTTACTGGTTAAGAGCACTGTCGTCTGATCATCTTTGATACGTATGGCCGCATAATCTCCGAAGAACTGGTTCGCCGTCGAGGTTGCCGTACTGTTTGCCTTAATGATCTTGGTTGGCACCACGTAAATTCCATCGTCTAACGTGGCGGCTTGGGCCTGCTGCCCACCGAAGGCAATCATGGCGAGAACCCCCACCACGATTAACCCTATAATATGTAAACTCTCTCGCAACTTTTGCATTGCACACTCACCCCAATTCAAATCTTCCCGTGACTGTATTCACGGGAGTTGTACCCGCTTTCATTTTACCAAATCGATTAACCGCCACCAAACTTATTGCCCTAAATCCCCTAACTGTTGAATTATCGAATGATAAACAAAAGATCACCGCCCCGCTGACGGTGATCTCGGTATCTACTTACTTGGCAACGGTAATGGTCTTCGTCACCGTCTTGTAGCCGGCCTTGGTAGCCGTCACTTTGAGCTTCCAGTTCTTCTTAACGTCCTTCTTTAACTTGACCGTGTACCCAGCCTTCTTGGTGGTCGTCTTACCTAACGTAGTCTTGTTATGCTTAACGGTCACCTTGGCGCCCTTGGTCGTGGTCCCACTGACCTTCTTAGCGGACGCCTTCACCTTCTTGGTGCTCAGCTTGACCTTGGTCGTTGCGGCCAGTGTGCTGGCCTTAAACTTCAGTGTCGCCGCCTCGTTCATCGTAACTTCCTTACCATTCATAGGTACGGTCAACGCAAAGCCCAATGTGTGGCTGGCCTTGAGGTTGACGTTGGTGAAGGTGTAAGTGTTGCCACTGGCCTTCTTCGTCACGGTCCCCGTCTTGCCATCCAACGTCATCTGTTTGATGAACTGGTTCCCGGCCTTCGTAACCGTCAGCGTCACAGCGGCCTTCTTGCTCTTCACGGAAACAGCCGCCTTAGTGTTGAAATAACTAGCCGCATCCGAAGCAGTCGTCGTCCCCGTCTTGTAAATGGCGTACTTCACACTGTACTTTCCATTAGCCAACTTCGCCGCATTCAATGCAGCCGCTTGAGCCGTGGGAGCATTCGCCAGTTGAACTGCTGGAATCCCAGCACCTACACTCGTTAACATCAATAACGCACTAAACACTGTCAAAGACTTTTTCACAATGTGTCCCTCCCAAAATATGTAAAATCATTCAATTAATGTAACCGATTACATAGTAGCATGATTCATCTGTGAGCTCCACAATAAAGACTCCATAAACGCCGTCAGAATAGGCTTATCGGGTGATTAACGATTTTGAAATTCAACTATTTTCCTAGCAAACTCCGCAGCCTAGCAATCCGACAAGATTCGCCCCCCCGGGGTCAGATTGCCGGTATCACACGCAATTAACTTGACCGACGCAAACGTTGCTGAAATAATTTGTCATTTAATATCGTTCTTATCATCTGATAAGTAAGACGTGATGTAACGCAAAAAAATAGTTTGACCGGCAACTTAACTTTCCGGTCAAACTAGGTGATTTATGGATTATTGAAGGCAATTGAAACGTTGGGCAAAGTGATTAAACTTTTTTCGGCGGTCCACCAAGTCTCCACTGATTTCGCGTAACACCTCTGGGAAACTAATAACGCTTATACCATCTACTATTTGTGTTGGTTAACGCCTTTGAACCAACCTGAAATTCTAAGCTGGTCTGAATTCGCGTTACGATTAAAAAACCAATTTAGCCGAAGGAAACCAGAGATGGAGCCAGCCGTGGCGGTGATATTAGCTGGTGCTCTTCCAGCTAATATCACGGGACGATCTTGGAAACTCACGATTTCGGTGAGGTTCCAAATCGAGGTTCAAGACCGCTCTTTGACTTGGACCGGTCCCCACAGCGGCGGAATCTCTGGTAGCCGCAGGCGGAAACTAATCCCTAACATTATCGTTACGCGTCTTCAAAATATGCTGGCGCAAGCGGCAACAACTATTTATTTGTTAGCCAATGTGGTTTTCGTGGAGGATGGCATCGACCTCTTTTTGCATCTCAGCCGGCTTCTCCCATTCCTGAAAGATCTTGAAGTCTTCAGCAGGCATGTCATAATTCTCGTTCACGTAATCCTCATAGGCCTGCACGTGTGGTGTATGCGCAATGTTCAGCTGGAGAATCCGGACTTGCTTGATCAAGCCGCGTTCCACGGCCAGTTCAGCCCGGCCATTTTGCACCATGTCACTGATTTCCATATATTTACTCCCGTCTAAGCGGGTAATTTCTTCGATTAAGGTAAACGTTTCATGACTTTTCATCAATTCTCACCTTTCCTATTGAACTCTCCTTGCTGCCGACGGAAAGAAGCTCTCACCCTCGACGGCGTTACCGGCCTCAATTATACAGGGTTTTAGACGAAAACAAAACCACTACCAGGGAATGGTAGTGGTCGGCATAAGAGAGAAAGAGAATTGATTAGAAGGTAATTATTAATACCTTACGAGTTATAATATACCGTTCTTTGTAAGCGCTGTCAATGCTTTTCGTGAAATAATTGTTGGATTTGATGATTACCCACGCTCACTGACAGCCCCCATCATCGTCAAAACGTTGGTGTGGCAGCATTTACATTACCTTTACAAAAGACGGCAATTATTCAACAATTATTTTAATCTTTTGGAAAACGTTTTCGTTCCACCGCAATTTCTAGCAAATTAGTGGTTCTCTTGCGCGTATTCTCGCGGCGACAAGCCAAAATGTTTCTTGAATTTTCGTCCAAAATGACTGGCATCCGCATAGGCCAATCGCTCAGCAACTTGCTTGACCTGCATCTTGGGTTGGCGTAAGAGTTTCTTCCCCACCTCGAGCTTCAGGGTAATCAGATAGCTTTGGGGCGACTCACCATAGTATTTCTTAAATAACTCCAGCGCATAACTTTGGCTAATATTATACCGTCTCGCTACCGCCGCAATGGAAATATGCGTGGGGTGCTCACCGTAATAAATCTGATTATTCACCTGTTGCTTCAAGTCATTAGCTAGTTTGGTACACAGCAGAAATTGATCGGGATTCGTCTCGTCAAAACTGAATTGTGCTTGCGTTTGCACGGCTTCCAAAAGAATCATGATTAATTTGATCTCATTTCAATATTCAGCTTATCCGTCAGGCCATACTTGGTTGAAAACAGCGTGATCAACTGCGTCGTGCAGGCCTTCAGATCTGGGTAAACCGCCCAATCCGGTCGCACAATCTGATTGGCATACTCTCGCGTCAGCATGTATTTAAACGACGGATCGTCCAAATTGAAGTGGATGGCAAAGTAATCGAGTGGCTGGTTCCCCACCACAAAGTTATTGTGCCGAATACCCGGCGGAATAATGATGAACTCACCGGCATGCGTCACCAGCTCGCCAATCTCAGAGGTGGTCCGCTGTGTTCCGGAGACAATGTACATGAGCTCAAACGCCAAGTGGGCTTCTGGCTTCCAGTGCCAGCCCGGCGGCACGGTCTCCATGTGCCCACTGAACAAGGTGAATTGTGTATTGATCAGTGGCAATCGTTTCATGCCGGTTCCCTTCTAACTTTCCTGATGAAGGAATGCACGCAGTTCGTCGACAATCAACTGGTGGTCTTCCTCCGAGGCCAGCCCCGAAACTGCAATACTGCCCACGAGACCGGTCCCTTTGATGACAACGGGAAAGCCGCCACCCGCAGCCGCGTATTGCCGGGCATCGAGTGCGGCGGCTTCCTCTAATGTTTGGCCCCGCGCAGCCATTTCCAACTGCTTATGCAGGCTACTGGTGCCATACTCGTAGACCGTATTGATCTTGCGCTGTAGCCACTTATCATTATCGATTGCCGTTCCCGGCATGGCCGCATGGAACAACTGCTGTCGATTACGCGTGATATCAATGGTTACGGCCGCCTGTCGCTCTTGGGCCAAGGCCACCAGTTGTTGTCCAATCTGCAGGGCCGTTTCGTTGCTAAACTGCGTAAATTGTAAGTCCGCTTCCTCGGCCTGGACCTCGGCCATCGTTGGCATTTTCATTAGTTTCGCCCCACTAACTGGAAGGAGTTTGGTGAATATTGCATGAACTCAATCTGATTGCCATCGGGATCGGCTGACCAGAGTTGATAGGACTTATCCGGTCCGAATTTGATTTCGCTATTGACTGGTAACCCCTTCGCCAGCAACTCACGCTTGGTCGCTTCGAGATCTGGCACTTCCAGACTGAGATGGAGATACCCACAGAGGTCGTAACCGTGCGTAGCCTTAGGGAGCTGGTCGTTATCATAGAACAACTCAAGGAATTGGCCTGGCTGAATTTCCAAATACTTAATCCATGGCCGCCCCTGCTCGTCTGGTAGTTCAAATTTATCAGTAAATCCCAGTCCGTTGCAATAAAAGTCAACTGCGGCGTCCATGTCCGTTACTTTGAATGAAGCATGTGCAATACGACTGATTTCCATGATGATAACTTCCTTTCTAGAATGCTAAGGCACTTTCCTCGGTCGGTCCCCAAAAACCATTATCCAGGTAACCCGTTGGTAAGGGCTGCGGCCGGTCGAAAGTGGATTGTAGGTGATAAACCGCCTCCGTCTCGGCGCTCTGATACATGCCGTGAATCAATTCAAAGACATGATAGGCCATCTCCATGCTGGCACGGTGCGGCCGGTTCTGCTGGATGGCCCACGCCATGTCGGCAACCCCCAACCCTCGTGAATTTTCCAAGAAGCCATGAGTGAAGGGAAACTTAACGGGATCGTTCAGTTGCTTGGTCAGGTAGTTGGGGGAATCAAAGTTATTAGGGTCACCCATCTTTAAAATCCCATCGGATCCAAACAACGTTATCTGTGGCTCCTCGTTTAAAATGTTTTCGGAGTTAAAGTGCACCGTTGCCAGCACCCCATCCTGATAGGCTACAGTCGCCGTCAAGATATTATCGGCCTCGACCGTTGATTTTTCACCAAACCACGGCTTATCGGTTCGTTGCCCGACCCGCTCTGGTTGATACCGCCGACCGAAGGCACTCACGCTCTTGGCTGGCCCCAAGATGCTGGTCAATGCCGTGAGGTAGTAACACCCTGTATCGAACGGTAGCGTGCCCCCGCGCTGATTCATGTGCGGGAAAATATCGGCATAAACACGAAAGTTCCGATTCAACGAGACGACGACTGACAAGGGATCGCCAATCAAGCCATGGTCCACAATGTATCTAGCCGTCTGAATCCCACCGCCCAGGAAGGTGTCCGGCGCCACACCCAGTCGTAAATTCTTCGACCGTGCTAACTCACAGAGTTCCTGACCATCCGCCAACTCGACGGCAATCATTTTCTCTGAAAAGACGTGTTTGCCGTGTTCCAGCGCTTGTTTGATAATACTGTAGTGGGCCTTAGGGGTCGTCAGGTTCACAATCAGCTGAATCGTCGGGTCCGCCAAGATATCTGCGTAGCTCATCGCCTTGATGTGATACTTATCCGCCTTGGCCTGCATTTTCTCTGGATTCAGATCAGAACAGGCAACCACATTGGTCACAGCAAACTTATCCTGGAGTGACTGCAGATAAATATCGCTGATGACCCCACACCCGACAACGGCAACGTTAATTTGCGCAATAACCATTTAATCCCGCCTTTCAATTTTTGTCGTTTCCTTTTATGTAACCGATTACATTTAAATCATAACAAGTTTTTCGAAATTAAACAGGGGGTATTTCTGACAAAAGTAGCCTAAATTCACACTGGGATTGGTTGGAGGTACTGTGTCATTTTTTTCAGAGGATTGAAGTTGACTGGTGAAGCTTTTTAATTTTTAAGTTGGCTTAAGAGAGTTACACTGGCTCTCGCCTTGATATCCGGAAACTTGCAGCCTTTGAAACGCGTTCCCTCGGGCAGTCCCCTCCGCTTAACCCCAATAAGCACCGGCTCGGCTCCGCCGAACTGGCACTTATTGACGTTAATGCTCAGGAACTAACCGCCCTCATTTACACTCTGATTGAAACGCGTTCGCCAAGGCAGGTCCCTGCGCTTAGAAAAATAAGAGACTCCTGTCCGGCATAGCTTTTAATTTTTGTGTTGGTTTAGTGAGTTAGATTTTCTCTCGCCCTAATATCCGGAAATATGCGTCTTCTGAAACGAGTTCCGCAAGGCAGGTTCTTCCGCTTAGAAAGCTAAGGACTCCTGTCCGACAAGGTTGAACAGAATCCCTTAGCTCCCTAATGCTCAGAACCTAAGCGCCTTGCTTCACTCTCTTATACACAAAAAGAGCACCGTCGCTGCCGACCGTGCTCCGCCATTTAGTCTTCACCAAATGAGAGATAAACCTCTATTCAATTCATTGGGAAATTAAATAAAGGGGTAAATAAATGGTAAGTTAAAGATACCATGAAAAATGAAAAAAATCTATCCATTTTATCATAGTTTTCTAATTTTTATTTAGGATTCCCAGCATCCGTATCGTGGAGAACCGTTTCTGGATGAACCAGATTACCTGGGTGTTGCATGACATCCCCTACTGAATGGCCGGAGATGTTGACGAGACACGTCAGAACGAAGACGATGGCTACCGCAAACGTTAAGATTCGCGTACCCCAGCCCATCTTTTCACTGATCACAGAACCATAAAAGTCCTTCTTGACCTTGGCCGCAACGTTGGTGGCATTTGGTTCCGCCGCCTGTAGTTCATCCGTGACCTGTTTCTGGTAGGCATCAATATCGAAGGACTTTTGGTTTTCCTTCATTTGACGTTGGAAATGCTTCTTTTCCTTCTTCGTTTGACCCTTGAACCACTTAGTGAATGCCCGATAATGCTTAACCACATCCGCCGTAGCACCAATTTCCTTCAGCGTTCCATAGTGAATCCAAGCCACCCGGTCGCAAAGAATCTCAACTTGCTTCAAAGAATGACTGACAAAGACGATGGTCTTGCCTTCATCCTTGAACTCAGCAATCTTGTCCACACACTTTTGATAGAAGGTATCATCCCCAACGGACAATGCTTCATCAATGATCAGGATGTCTGGGTTAACGTGCACGGCGATGGAGAAGCCCAGCCGTGACTTCATCCCAGAGGAATAGCTCTTAACGGGTTGGTATAAGAAATCGCCGATGTCGGCGAAACCGACGATATCGTCCATCAAAGCATCGATTTCGGGATTCGTTAACCCTTGCATGAGCGCCTTCAGCCGGATGTTTTCCAATCCCGTCAGGTTCCCCCGCAGACCAGCACCAATAGCAATGATCGAGGTATCGCCGCGAACATCAACGACCCCAGTTGTTTGGGGAATGATTCCGGAGATGATGTTAGACAACGTGGACTTTCCAGACCCGTTGACCCCGATCAATCCCAGTGTTTCACCAGACTTGACCTCCAGTGAAATGCCCATCAGTGACCAGAAGTGTGGCACCTTTGCTCCTCTCAGAGAAAAGAATGACCGCAATTTTTCAGCTTGACTCTTGTAGAGGTCATATTCCTTCGTGACATTTTGGACCTTAATTTTGTAAGAATTATCCATGAATTAAACTTCCTAACTCAGTTATTAACGTTTTCTAGTAAGGCTCGCCAACAACTCGCGAGCTCAGTCTTGTGTATTATACCAAAAAACTAGTGTCTGTGGGTAATTTCTCGTTGGCCTTACAAATTTCTTATAGCCCACAGTTACCTATTTTACCTGCGACAAGGATAGCAGGCTAATCTGCCCGACACAATCAAAATTGGATTGGCCAAATGAAAAGAGTCGCGCATAAACCGCGACCCTCTCCTAATTATTATTGTAGTGCATGGGCATCGACCCAGTACTTGGTTTTATTGCCGCTGAACTGAATCCGATACCAGGTTGTCTTATAGGCCGTTTTAACGCCCTTTGAATCCACCGTGACTTTGATTCCCTTCTTGCTACCACTCGGCCATTTTGACGTTTTTTGGTCAAAATGGGTCTTTTTAATATGATTGTAGAGGGTATATTTGCTGTATTTGCTGCTGAGCTTCTTAGTGCCGCTCATCTTAGTATAAACCACGTAATCGTACTGGGGACTTGCCGCGGCTTCAGTCGAAGCAATCCAATATTTCTTAGATCCAACCTTGATGCGGTACCAGGTCGTCTTATAGTCGTCCTGCGTCCGCACCGCTTGGTTGTCCGCCGTGTATGATTTTGCCGTTAACTTTTTGAGAGACCCCATCGCCTTAGCGAGGTAAGGCGAATTGAAGACGTGGTTATAGTAACTACCACTCATCCCACTATTCACTTTGACCGTTGCCAGTCCTTTGGTATATTTCACGGTTGGCAACGTTAGTCCCTCCGTGTAGAGCCAATACTTTTTGGCGGTACTCTTGCTGGAGAAACGAACCCGGTACCAGGTTGTCTTCTTACCCGACTTCGGATCGGTTTTGACTGCCCGCATATCCAGATAAGTCTGTTGACCCGTGTAGTCATTTAGCTTATTCCACGAGGTCTTGGTAATGTTTGCGCGTGTCCCCTTCACGTGATTGTACAGCACATAACTCGTATGCTTGCTACTCAATCGCGCCGTTTGATTTCCGCTGGCACCATAGTACTTGGCCTTGGCGTAAGTGACTGCAGGCGTCGTGGGTTTTGTCGTGCTGGAACCCGAATCACCAGAACTGCCCGTGCTACCATCTAACAGCGTATCCAGGCTGTATTGGCCAATAATCTTGATCAAGCTGGCACCATACGTCTGCGACGTGGCGTAAACACCTGTCAGCGCGTTAGCCGCAGCTGAATATGTTGACGCATTTTCACGCCAAGTACCACTATAGATTGTTGGATTATAGCTGGTCCCATTTCGTAAAAGCTGTGCATTATCGGTCATCGATGCCTTGGCGCTCGGATATTTACGAAAGTTAGCCTTCGTATAATACATTTGACCATTAGCATCATACTCGGCCGTCTTCATACTGACAGATTGGCCGTTATAGCTTCCTTTAACGCCAAAATAGTTATTGGCCTGGGTTGTCAGGTCACTGGTTCCCCAGGCGCTCTCTAAGGCCGCCTGAGCCATCATAACGGATGGATAGAGTTTGTATTGGTTAGCTACAGACACTACTGGACTCTTCAACTGGGTGATAAAACCTTGAGGATTCGTGGTCGCCGCATGACCCGTTCCTCCAATGCTACTCAGGCCCACACCCACCACAAGTGCGGCCAATAGCCATTTCTTAGTTCGCTTCATCTTACCAATTTCCCCCTTAAAATCGCTTCCAAGTTAAGAATAACATAACTTGCGGAGGTGCTTAAAGAAAAATTGATAAGATTTGGGTGTAATTCCAAGTTGGTTAGTGCAGTTGACTGGCAGCTGCTTCATCCAAAATCACGTGAACGTTTGGATGCGTCTGCAAGTAACTAGCTGGAACGTCGGGCGTTACAGGGCCTTGAATCATGGCAGCAACTGCGGCAGCCTTGGCTTCACCGTAAGCCACAATCAGGATTTGCTTGGCCTGTAAGATGGAACCAATGCCCATAGAGTAGGCGTAACGCGGCACTTCGTCAGCGTCATCGAAGAACCGCGCATTGGCAGCAATCGTTGAAGACGTCAGCGCGACCTTGTGCGTCGTTGACTTGGGATCAGTCCCTGGTTCGTTGAAACCGATGTGGCCATTTTGACCCAGACCGAGTAATTGTAAGTCAATTGGATTTTCTGCAATGATTTGATCGTATTCGTGAGTTGCTGCCGTTGCGTCCAGATTAGACCCATCTGGCACGTAAGAATTGGCAAACGGCTTTTGGTTAAATAAATGATGTTGCATGAAGTAATGGTAGCTTTGCGGATGATCCGCATTCAACCCCACGTATTCGTCAAGATTGACGGACGTTAACTGGCTGAAGTCCAGGTCACTCGCCACAAGTTGTTCATAGATCGTTACGGGCGTACTCCCAGTTGCCAGGCCTAAAACCTTGGCACCGTTGGCGATGGCTTGTTGGAATACGTTAAATCCAGCCTGGCCCCCGGCCAACTTGTCACTGACGATTTGGACATTCATGTTTGTTAATTGCTTCATTTCATTCAGTCTCCCTCTCCTAATGGTATAGCCCAATTATAAATGCTCTATACCAATTTTTCAAGTAAAATGCTCATCTTTTCCAACTTTTTTTGAAAACTGGCCATAAATCTATGAAACATCCCATTATGTAATAACCTGGTAAACTACTATCAATCCGGAAAGCTACACCACTCATTCGTCCACTTGCCCAACAAAAAAGGATGTCCACTGCTCTTAACAGTGACCACCCTATTTCCGACGTACACCCCGTCGGTTGGCGCTTAACGCATTTTGTTGTTTCTTGAATTTGTCAAACGTCGCATCCCGTTGTTTCTGGTTTTTATGAGCATCGACTCGTTTCGTATACTTCATCATTTTCACCTCGTTTTCTCAAAGTTTTCATGAATGTACTATACAACGAAAGCTTGCATTACGCAAGAGAAATGCTTTCTAAACCAGCCGGAACTGCGTGCCAAAATAAAAAGAGGAATCCCACGCCAGCAGGATTCCTCTCGAAGTATTTAAAATTTAATGGTTACCCTTATTCGACGGTAACACTCTTAGCCAAGTTCCGTGGCTTGTCCACGTCGAGACCCTTGTTCAAGCTGGTGTAGTAAGCCAACAGTTGGGCTGGCACAACACTCAGTAATGGCATTAACATTTCGTCAACGTCTGGCAAGATCAAGTCGTCGCCGTCAATAGCAAGGCCTTCACGCACGATGGTCAAGGTCTTGGCGCCACGAGCCATGGTTTCTTGCAGGTTGCTCCGCGTCAGGCCGGCCGTCTTGGCTTGCGTAATGAAGCCGATAACTGGCGTGTCCTTTTCAATCAAAGCAATAGTCCCATGCTTCAATTCACCGGAAGCAAACCCTTCAGCTTGGACGTAAGAGATTTCCTTCAACTTCAAGGCAGCTTCCAGAGAAACCGCGTGGTCGATCCCCCGGCCAATGTAGAAGGCTCGGTTAGACTGCATCAGGTAGTCGTTGGCAATCTTTTCCAACGTGTCCTTTTCGTCCACGATGGCTTGCATCCCAGTAGCGACCAAACCAAGTTGTTGGCGAATGTTGAAGTCCTGCGCCACGATTTGGCCCGTAACTTCGCCAAGGGCCTTAGCCAAGATAGCTTCCAACGCGATTTGGGCGGTGTAGGCCTTGGTTGAAGCCACGGCAATTTCTGGACCGGCATGGAGTAACAACGTATAGGTTGCTTCACGCGATAACGTGGAGTTCTGAACGTTGGTAATCGTCAAGCTTGGGTAGCCAGCGTCGTTAACGTTGACCAGAACTTCACGACTGTCGGCCGTTTCACCGGATTGCGTCAGGAAGATAAAGAATGGCTTCTCGGACAGCATAGGTTGTTCGTAGGCAAATTCAGAAGAAACGTGAACTTCCGTTGGAATGTGTGCCAACTTTTCGAAGAGCCGCTTCCCAACCAAACCAGCGTGGTAACTAGTCCCAGCACCCACGATGTACAGACGGTCAGCTGCTTGCATAGCCTTGATCAACTTGTCATCGATCTGAGGCACACCATGTTCTGACAGGTAAGTCTGAGCCAACTTACGCATAACGTTAGGTTGTTCGTCAACTTCCTTCAACATGTAGAATGGGTAAGTCCCCTTGTCAGCTTCGTCAGCGTTCATGTCAACGTGGAATGGCTTCCGTTCAACGGGATTGCCTTCGGCGTCTTGAATAGCAACCTTGCCTGGGGTGATGGTCACAACTTCACCATCCATCAATTCCAAGAAGTCATGCGTTTCCGTCAACATGGCTAAGGCGTCGGAGCAGACCACGTTAAAGCCATCGCCGACACCAATCAATAGTGGGCTCTTGTTCTTAGCAACGAATAACGTGTCTGGTTGTTCGCGGTCCATCATTAAGAAGGCGTATGATGAACCCTTTAACAGGCTCAACGTCTTCAGAAAGGCAGACTTAGCATCCAAGTTGTCTTCAACGGCAAACTTGTCGATCAATTGGACAACAACTTCAGTATCCGTTTGGCTCTTGAAAGGAACATCGCTCAAGTACTTAGCCTTCAAGTCTTGGAAGTTGTCGATCACACCGTTGTGGACCAAGTAGAAACGGTCATCGTTGGAGAAATGTGGGTGAGCGTTGTCCACGCTAACTACCCCATGCGTAGCCCAACGCGTATGACCGATACCGGTTGACCCGTGAACGTCAGGGGTCACTTTAGACCGCAACTCGGAGATCCGGCCCTTGGTCTTAACCAAGTAGTCCTCACCCTTCTGATCGTTTACGTAAATACCGGCTGAATCGTAACCCCGGTATTCCAGCTTCTGTAGTCCGTTCAATAAGATTTTAACGGCATTGTCATTACCAGTAACACCAACAATTCCACACATAAGTTGTCTTCCTTTTCTCGACGCCAGTCCCAGAACGTTGGGAGGGTCGGTTAATTTAATTGAGAAATGTATCTGTTTTCTTTAAAATTGGTATAGACTGAAACGTCTTGAAAAACATTTCTGAATGACTATACTTTACAGTGTTTCTTAGGGGTTGTCAATTAAAAAACTCAAAACTGGTCTATCATAATATTTATATTCCGATTTTCTGAAAAAGGGCGCCCTGCCAACGCGGCAAGGTGCCCTCTTTCAACTGGTTTTACAATTTAAATTTTTAGGTTGTGCTTCTAGGACGCCTTGCCGGGTGGCGAAAATAATCCGGGACGCCTGGGCGGACGTCGGAAGCCACAGAGCGGTCTTCCAACTGAGCTTTGAACCTCTCAAGGAGCGTTTAAACCACTACCGTCAAACCCGTGTGGAATGACTCACAACAGACGCCATTAAAAACCAGACGTAGCCGCAGGCGGCCAGAGATGGAGTCGGCTGTGTCGATGGCGTTGGCTGGCGTTTCTTGGCAGCCTACCCCATGGGACATCTTGGAGACACGCGATTTTCGTGGCTTCAAGGTGAGCCGTCAGACCGCTCTCTGGCTGACGGCGTTCCCCATAGCCGACGGAATCTCTGGCCGTCAAGGCGACCCAGCCCCGTCCGATTTCTAATCAGAAGTCCGTAATGACTTATTCCACGCCGACTTCGGCGCGGACGACATCGGCGATACGATCGACGTAGCCCGCCACTGCCTCTTCAGTTGGTGCTTCTGCCATTACCCGCAGCAAGGGTTCAGTCCCGGAAGGCCGTACCAAGACCCGACCGTCACCGTTCATTTCTTTTTCAACGGTGGCAATGATATCTTGGACCTTAGGGTTTTCTTGAGCGGCTTGCTTGTCGGCTACTTTAATGTTAACCAACTTTTGTGGGTAAGTCGTGACGTCGGCTGCCAATTCAGACAGCTTCTTGCCAGTCACCTTTAAGATGTGGAGCAGTTGTAGACTGGTCAACAGGCCATCCCCGGTCGTGTTGAAGTCTAAGAACACCACGTGACCAGACTGTTCGCCACCCAGGTTATACCCAGATTTCCGCATTTCTTCAACCACGTAACGGTCCCCAACCTTCGTCTTGACTGACTTCAAGTTGTGGGCTTCCATGGCCTTGTACATCCCCAGGTTACTCATCACAGTCGTGACGATCGTATCCTTCTTCAGGCGGCCGTGTTCAGCCATGTACTTGCCACAGATATACATAATCTTATCGCCATCAACGATATTTCCTTTTTCATCAACCGCAATGCAGCGGTCACCGTCGCCATCAAAGGCCAACCCAATTTGGGCACCCTTTTCAACGACGAACTTTTGTAATTGTTCTGGGTGCGTTGAGCCGACCTGGTCGTTGATGTTCAGACCATTAGGCGTTGTCGCAATCGTGTCAAAATCCAGGTTCAGATCGGCGTATAACCGAGAAACCAAGCCACTCGTAGCCCCGTTAGCGGAGTCCACGGCGATGTGCAGGCCTTCCAGGTCGTCAGCAATCGTTTGTTCCAAGAATTGAATATACTTTTGGCTACCTTCAGAGTAGTCCTCGACCGTACCCAAACCATCCGTTGCTGGGCGTGGTTGGTCATCGCTAGGGGCATCCAACAAGGCTTCGATTTCTTCTTCCATTTCATCGGACAGCTTGTAACCATCGCTTCCAAAGTACTTGATTCCGTTGTATTCAACGGGGTTGTGGGAAGCCGTGATCATGACCCCGGCTGCGGCACCTTGCGTCCGTACTAAGTAAGCAACGGCTGGCGTTGAAATGACACCTAACCGCAGAACTTCGATTCCGACTGACAGGAGACCGGAAACCAATGCATTTTCCAGCAATTGCCCCGAGATCCGCGTGTCACGAGCCACTAAGACTTGTGGATGCTTATTTTCGCTATCAGCGTGTTGCGTCAAAACGTAACCACCATACCGGCCAACTTTAAAGGCCAACTCTGGGGTTAATTCTTGGTTAGCGACACCCCGGACGCCATCAGTTCCAAAATACTTCATCGTTATATTCCTCATTTCTCAAACAATTTTTTAATTTGCTGTGGCCTTGATCGTCACCTTAATGGTAGACGGATCGAATGCCGTTACATTATTATCACTCGTGTCGAGCGTGACCGTCTTGGTTGTATTATTCTTAACGTCACTGACATCGACATCGACTGCCACGTTGTCTAAATCCTTTAATTGCGAGGCACTCCCATACGCAGTAACTTTGGTGACGTTACTGGTTAGTTTATACGTCGTTCCGGACGACCCATTCTTCGCGTTCAGGTCTAAGCCGACCTTCTTGCTCTCACCATCCGAGGTGATCGGCAGGTTCACGGTGGTCGTCGACGGCGTCAAAATGACGTTGACCGTCTTACCACTGCTATCCAAGGCCTCAATCACGGCTTGACTATTCACGGTCTTCTTCGAGTTCTGTGGCACCGTTAATTGGGCCGTCACTTGCTTGATCCGTGAAATCTCGTTAGCCGCCCCGGTCGCCTTGACGCTGGTAACATCGGAGGTTGCCTTACCGGCAGAGTATCCCGCCGCAATATTTTGACTATTGTAGCGCACCTTCACGGGGAAGGACACCGTCTTGCGGGGTTCAATATCCACAGTGATCTTTGCCGGTGAAATGCTCGACTCAATCTCGTGGTTCAGCCCCTCTTGATGTAAGGTGACCCGATGTTTACCGACCCCCAGATCACTCAAGGCCGCATAGACCTTAAAGTTCTGGGTGTTGGCCGTCGTGGTCACTAACGCCAGCGGCCCCCGCAAGGTCACCTTGACCTTTTGCGGATACCCCGTCACGAAGTACTTATTGCTGTTGACGTTGAGTTGTAAAGGGACCGATACCGTCATCGTCTTCGTGGCCGTCAGCGACGTATTCGTATTAGAGGTCGTTGACTGTGAATTGTTAGATGACTTGGTACTGTTTACGTAGAAGAATAATAGAATGGCTAAAATGAGGGCGAGAATGCGGTATAGCCACGTTGTGTAACGTGCGTTTTTCATCAGCGCCGCCCCCCTCTGAAGCGTTCATCAAACCAGTCCAACGCCTTAACTAAGACGTTGCTGTTGTTGGCCGCTTCTTCATTGACTAACTCATCGCGCAAGAACTTCAGGTAATCGGCCTGCGTTAAGCCCCGTAAGAGCTCATTGTTCTTGGTAATGGAGACCTCACCCGTTTCTTCTGAAATAACGATGGTCAAGGCATCCGTCACTTCGGAAATTCCAACAGCTGCCCGGTGACGCGTCCCCAATTCTTTAGGAATCAGGTTACTTTCAGACAGCGGCAGGTAGGCTGCAGCCACGGCAATCCGGTTATCCCGAATAATCACCGCGCCATCATGCAAGGGTGTGTTGGGGATAAAGATGTTGATCAGTAATTCACCGGTCAACTCTGCATCCAAGTCGATCCCCGTCTCGATATAATCTTCAAGGCCAGTATCCCGTTGAATGGTCATTAACGCGCCAATTCGCCGCTTCGACATGTACTGAATGGCCTTATCCAGGCCTTCAATCATGTGGTTGGCCGCCTCGTTTTCATGACGGATTCGCACGAACAAGGAGCCCCGACCCAAATGTTCCAGCCCACGCCGAATCTCGGGCTGGAAGATGATGATAATGGCGATGACCCCCCAGTTGATCACCTGATCGACCAGCCACGAAACCGTGTTGAGGCCGAGGTAAGCACTGACAAACTTCACCAGTAAAATTAAAATGACGCCCCGGAAGAGCTGAATAGCTTTGGTTCCCCGTAACATCACAATCAATTCATAAATGACAAACCAGACGACAAGAATGTCGAGTAGGTTGACTAGATTCCCTATTGTAAGGAGATTGCCCCAATCCAGGTTCATGACTTTCCCTCCAAATTGAATTCAGATTTCATTATAGCACGGCCCCGCTTACATTTCGCCCTGAATCCTCAGAAACGCCGGAATTCACCGGTCATTGGTCGCAAAATTTACAGAAACGTTAAGCTCTACTTAAATCGACAATTTCTAGAAAATATTTCACCAAAATTCTGATAAACTAGAAGTCATATTCTGTTCGTTTTCAGCGCAAAGGCTGTAGAATGAGGGTAGATAATTTGTGAGAGGATTGGTGATGGCAAATGAATCGGCGGGCCCGGTGGGAAATTCGAATATTCTTCGTGGCATGGCTGATTTTCCTGTATTTCCGCGCCAAGGATCCTTTTTCCTTCCTAGTGCTGAATACCTTTCTGGGGTACATCCCGATTGAGCTGAGCTTTCACCTGGGTAAGACGCGCCCTAAGAGTGCCTGGCTATTCTGGCCGTTGCTACTCCTGTGGCTCCTCTTCTACCCCAACGCGCCATACCTGCTGACCGACCTGTTCCACCTGTCGCTCTTGCAGCCATACGCCTTAAGTGGCCTATTACGGGTCACACCACACCTGTGGATCTACTTCACTTACATGATAATTAGTGCCATGAGCTGTACGTTACTGGGCTTCTGGAGCCTCAACTACGTCAGCCAGGTCATCAGTCAACGCATTGCCAAGGGCAACGGCATCGCCCGCGTCACCATCGTGGTCATCCTGACCTTCCTAACGTCGGTAGGCCTCTACATTGGCCGTTTCTTACGGATCCACACCATTTACCTCTTCATCAATCCGGAGCAGTTCATCCGCCCCATCATGGACATGTGGACCAGCAACATGTGGATATTCGTGGGATTACTGACGTTCATTCAGCTATTCTGTTATTGGATTCTGTACCTCGTTATGCATAACACGGTGCAAAGTGAATTACCCGATTAAAGGTTCAGAGAGCGGAGCAAGCCGCTTAGATTCTGAGCATTAGGGAAATAAGAGGCTTCTGTTCGGCTATGCCGGACAGGAGTCTCTTATTTGTCTAAGCGGAAGAATCTGGCTTGCGTAGCTCGTTTCGGAGGCCGCAAGTTTCCGAATAATTTGGCGAGAGTAAGTCCAGCGCCCCAAACCTGACTCCGTTCAGCAACAACTCCCACCCACCACAATATCCCTCCCAAAATACACAAAAGGCCGCGTTCCACCGTGCCAAAGAAACATGGGAAACGCAGCCTTCCATTTAGACTTATTAATCTGCAACTTATTTAATTAAAGCAAGTCAGCAGGCAACCCTACTCACCTTCCTCATCACTCAAGGACATCACCAACACGTTTTCCGCGTAGTTAACGTACTGCCGCAGATGCGTGGCCTTGGTCCAAGTAATGTTGCCAGCCTCTAACAGCGTCTGAATACCAGTCCGCTCGGCACCTAATGCCCGCACCCGCAACTTGTTAATCTGATGTTGATAATCATCGTTACGGTGTGGCAATGTGGCCGCCTTGGCCCGCTCGATGCGGTTACGATACTGGACGATTAGATGGTAAACGGCCTGGTTGTCGAATTGCGTCTCATCAATATCCGTCCGCGATAGATACTCGGACAACGCCTTAATGGCCGCCTTGGCCGTCTCACGCTCAATTAGATTATTCTCCGCGTGTAAGCGGTCGGTATCCTCGGAGTGTAGCCAGTAGGCCGCATCCCGCCACAAATGCTTGAAGAAACGACGCCAATAGTTGATGACGCCGGGCATTGTGTGGCCAGAGACTTGTGTCAACCGGCCTTCCAGATTTTCAATCCGGCGGAGCGCCCCGACGTAGCTGGTCTGCGTGATCTTCTCACCCTGACGCAACTCCTTTAACGTGGCGCGTTCACCGTCAATGGCCACCTGACGCAGTTTGATTTCATCGTCCAACACTTTCTGCATCACAGTGTCGGCACGATAACTCATTTCTAATCTTCGAATGATGAACTGGTAGTCGAGAATCAAGTCGTAGGCTGCCCGCTGATTATTGGGCCGCCGCAGCTCTTCAATCTTGGAAATGGCCAACCTCATGATGTACGCGCGCGCCTCTTCCTCACTGATTTGCCGAACCGGTTCCTCTGGAAACTCCTCTTCATCTTCGTCATCGTCTAAATTAATATCATTAGCAATGTCATCACTGGCACTCGCCCGCGTCTGTAAGGGCTGCTTATCCGTCGAAATCAGTGGCAACATAATTGTCGCCGCAATCAAACTGATAATAATCACCCCGGACGCCACAAAGAGCATCAACGCGCGTGCTGGAAAACTAGCGCCACTGGCGACCACTGCAGGCACAGACAAGACACCGGCCATCGTAACGGCTCCCCGCACCCCAGAAAGACCGGATAGAACGGCCGTCCGAAAACCAGGACGTTCGTCCGAGTGATTACGACTCAATCGTTGAACCAGGATATACCCGTACGTCCACAACGTCCGAATGGCGACCAGGATCACCCAAGCCATAAAAGCAAAGAACAGGGCCTGCCAAGTGTTGAACTGACCACCCTTGATGACCTGCGAGGTCGCCACGGGAAGCTCGATTCCCAGGATCACGAACACGATCCCGTTTAATGAATAGATAATAATATCCCAAACCTTTTCGGTCACGAGCTTTAGTTCTGGCGAATCCTCCACAATCCGACTTTCCCGAGCGTGGAAGAGCACCCCAGCCGTCACCACGGCGATAACGCCGGATGCGTGGGTGATTTCTTCGGTCACAAGGTAAATCACAAACGGCGTGGCAATCTGCAACACCGTGTTAAAGATCACGTCATCGATACCTTGGCGCCGTAAAATATCCATCAACAGTTGGATTGCCGTCATAAAAATCAGTCCGGACAAGAAACCAACGATACTGATGTAGATGAAGTCACCCACAGCCGTGCCGACCGAGAACGCCCCGGTCACCGTGGCCGCAATCGCGTATTTAAAGGCAATCAAGCCACTGGCATCGTTGATTAGACTTTCCCCACTGACCAAGTGCATCAGACTAGCCGGCAGCTTGACCTGCTTCGAGATTGATTGCACGGCCACAGGGTCGGTTGGCGACAGGATAGCCGCCAACGCAAACGCCACGGTCAATGGCATCTTAGGAATCAGTTCATAGATCAGGAACCCACCCAACAGCGTGGTCAGAAAGACCAGCCAGATGGCATTCCCGAAAATCGGCCCCCGCAACCGCCACAACTCTCGTTTGGGGAAGCGGCGACCATCGTTATATAGCAATGGCGCGATAAACAGGAGTAAAAACCAATCAGTCTCGAGTGGCACTTCAAACTGCCAGACTAACGCGACCATGAGGCCGAGGGCAATCTGAATCAAACTGACTGGAATAAACGTGAGGTAGTGACTGATAATATTCGAAAATAGGACCAGGACGATTAACAAAATCACTGCTTCAACTATAGGCACATAAGGTTCCCCCTTCTTTTTTTAGACTTACTTCGGTTCTTCACCAATAATCCGGACTTCGGTTTCAAGGTGAACTTGGTCTTCTTTCCAGATAACTTCTTGAATATGGTGAATCAGTTCTAGATAATCGGTCGCCGTGGCGTGGTCAATGTTCACGATGAAGCCCGCATGCTTCGTGGAGACTTGGGCACCACCCCACTTGAGGCCTTGTAATCCAGCCTCCTGAATCAATTGACCGGTATAGTGTCCCGTAGGCCGTTTGAACACACTCCCACAGGATGGGAGCTCCAGTGGTTGTTTGGCAGCCCGCCGTGCATTTAAATCATCCATTGTGGCTTGAATAGCAGTGCCATCCCCGGGCTTCAACGTAAACGTTGCCGTCAAAATAATATCATGGTAGTCCTGAACGGAACTGTGCCGATAGCCAAAATCGAGTTCCTGTGCATTCAACGTTCGAATCTCACCCTCGGGCGTCAGAACTTCGGCGGAGGTGACGACTTCACTAATTTCGCCACCGTAAGCCCCGGCGTTCATGAAGACGGCACCACCGACGCTACCGGGAATTCCGGCTGCAAATTCGGTTCCCGTCAACGCGTGAGCTTGCGCAACCTGAGTCGTCTTAATCATGGCCGCCCCGGCCTCTGCAGTGACCGTATTGTCGGTAACCGTGATGTTCGCCATCTTGGTTAAAATCATAACCAAGCCACGGATACCACCGTCGCGCACGATGAGGTTGCTGGCATTTCCCACGACCGTCACCGGTAAGTTCTCCTGGTTGGCGTAGGCTAAAAGCGATTTGGTCTCTTGTACGTTGGTCGGAAAGGCCAGGTAATCCGCTGGCCCCCCCGTCTTCGTATACGTATAGTGAGCCAAGGGCTCATCCCGCAAAATTTCAATCGCTGGAAATGCCGCTGTAATCTCTTCCATCATCATCAAATTCCCTTCGTTTCTCAAAAGTTTGTGATCGGTTTGACCTGTCACTGGCCAAACGAACAACAGTCATAGGGCTATTTTACCATGGAACCCCCTACCATCGCACGCCGGGTGCACTGATTCACAGAAAATATCATGAGAAATGAGAATCCTTGGATGGGCTTACTGAAAATCGTGTCCACCAGCGGCATTTCATGTTGAATAACTATGTATAGGAGGCAAGCTGGAATGTAGGCGGCCTCGTCAATGGCGTTGGAACGGATGCTTGTTCTCCTCCGTTGCTTCAAAATTGCGATGCATATCGTGCTGTTATAGCAGCGACTACTACGAGCGGTCAGTAACGTAGGCGTAGGCGGTCAGGGGCGGAGCCGGCCGTGTCGATGGCGTTAGCACGGGGGCTAGCTCCTTCCCGCGCTTACGACATGGGACGACCTTGGAGACTCGCTGGGCTTGCGAGGCTTCAAGGCGAGACGGAAGCCCGCACTTTGGCTGTAGCCGGTCCCCACAGCAGGTGGAGCCCCTGACCGCCGCAGACGAAGTAACTTCGCTGCAATTAATAGTCCCTGCGCGGGCGAAACGGACACGATATGGTCATGCCATCTGGTATACTGGGAAGTAGCAGTTGGAGGTGCACAGATGAAATTTATTTCATGGAACGTCAACGGCCTACGGGCTATTGTTAAAAAAGGATTTGTCGATACATTTAAGGAAATGGACGCCGACTTCTTTGGCATCCAAGAAACCAAATTACAGGAGGGTCAGATTGATCTCGACCTCCCCGGTTACTACCAATACTGGAACTACGCCGAACGTAAGGGCTATTCCGGAACGGCTCTGTTTACCAAACACAAGCCGTTAAATGTCATCTACGGCATCGATTCCCCGGACTTTGATCACGAAGGCCGGACAATCACCCTGGAATACCCCGACTTTTACGTGCTGACCTGCTACACGCCAAATTCTGGGAGTGGTCTCAAACGGCTCGACTTTCGGATGGGCTGGGAAACGGCCTTCCTCGATTTCATTAACCAGTTAAACGCCAAGAAACCCGTCATCTTCTGTGGGGATCTGAACGTGGCACACACGGAGATCGACTTGAAGAATCCCAAAACGAATCACAAGAATGCCGGCTTCACCGACGATGAACGGGAGAAATTCACGGCCCTCCTCGCCGCCGGCTATACCGATACCTTCCGTTACTTCAATCCGGACGCAACGGAACGCTACTCTTGGTGGAGCTATCGGTTTCACGCCCGCGATAACAACGCTGGGTGGCGGATCGATTACTTTGTCACCAGCGAACGCTTGCAAGACCACTTAAAAGACGCTAAAATACTAGACCAGGTCCTGGGTTCCGACCACTGTCCGGTGGAACTCGACGTTGACGGCCTGACCGTCTAAATTTACTCTGAAGGGATGAGGCACTTTTGAATTTCGTTGCTATGGATTTTGAAACGGCTAGTGGCAAACGCTACAGCGCCTGTTCACTCGCGCTAACCATTGTGCGGGACAGCCAAGTCGTTGATGAATTCTACTCACTGATCAAACCAGATACTGACTTTTTCTGGCGGAATGTCCAGATTCACGGGATTCACGAGCGCGACGTGGCCAATGCCCCCGCCTTTCCCGAAGTCTGGGAACATGTGGCGCCCTTCTTCCAACGCGACCGGTTGGTCATCGCCCACAACGCGCCGTTTGACAATGGTGTTCTGCGCAGCACCCTGGAACACTACAACTTACCGACTCCACGTTACCTGACGTTGGACACGGTCAAGACCAGTCGGAAGTTCTTCCCAGAATTTCCCAATCACAAGCTGAACACGGTCTGCGATGAACTGGGCATCGACCTCCATCACCATCACAACGCGTTAGACGATAGCTTGGCCTGCGCCAATATCCTGTTGTACGAGGCCAACCACTTTGGCACACAACCATTGAAGAACTTTGTAACGGTAAATGCCTAACGCTGCTGAATTTGCCCTATACTATTACTAATGTAAAAAATGAGATTATTGTCTCACTTTTTTTGACAAGGCAGGCTTTATACATCACTCCTGTATCTCACCAAAAGCCTTGTGACAATTGACTTTGGCGGTTTGTAAAGAAAACATCTAACCAACACGAAAAGACACCGACCAGGAAATCCTGATCGGTGTCTTTTTAAGTAACTGCTTAATTTAGCTGGTACACCATTTCAACAGCTTGGACGTGCTCGCCATCATCGTCGGTCACCGTCTCCGGTGGCGTCTGCGTCCGGGAAAAGCCCATTTTTTCGTAAAGTTTCATTGCAGGGACGTTTCGCGTCTGCACAATCAGTCCAACTGCCTGCAGGTCACTCGCCGTATCCGCCCAGTAGAGAGCCTCATCGACTAGTGCCGTACCGATGCCCAGGTGCCAGTATTTCTTCTCGACAGCAATGCCCAGTTCACCCACGTTACCTTGCGGCGTTGGTGAGATCGACAGAACGCCCAGTAGCTGGTCACCGAGACACGCCACCAGCAGCAGGTGCACCGGACTCTCCTTGATCTGTTCCAGCTGATCGGCCTCTTGTGCCGCACTGATGGGATCATCCGCATCGGCCAAGCTAAAGGTGTCACTCTCTTGTTGCAAACGTTCCAGCAATGCCAGCAAAGCCTTCGCGTCAGTTGCATTCGGCAAGCGAATGGCCACTTCATCACTCATTGTTGCCGTCCTCCAGTTGTTTCACTAATTTTTCAAAATGGGCCCCACGGGGTTCGAACCGTAACGTCCGCTGACTTTCGCCAGCCTCATCGTCACGCTTGAACACGATCCGCAGGTAGTCCTCGGGGAGTTCATCCGCAATGAATTTCGACCACTCGACTACGTTGACCCCATCACCATTGAAATACTCGTCGAGACCCAGTTCATCGCCACCGCCCTCTTCCAAGCGATAGACGTCCATGTGGTAGAGCGGAATCCGCCCACCCTGGTATTCACGAATAATGGTAAACGTTGGGCTCTTCACGTTACGTGTGATGCCCAAACCAGCAGCCAAGCCTTTGGTAAAGGTCGTCTTGCCGGCACCGAGGTCCCCATCGAGTAGAATGACATCGCGCGGTTGTAAGTCCGGTGCCAGTTGTTGCCCAAGAGCCATCGTGGCTTCAGGACTTGTGACCGTTACTTCATACATTGTCTCTTTCCCCTTTTACTTTAAACTAAATTTGATTCATCATCGTCGTCCAAAACATCTGGTACGACTCACCTTACAAATAATACCCGGACTGCTTGAAAATAGCAATCCGGGTACCTTAAAGTTGATTTAACTGATGTTTCGAAATCGTCTGCGGCTGCCAGAAATACATCAGCTAACTAATTTTCTGTGTATACCTATTAATTTCATTTCAATATTTAGCCAACTAGACCAGATAACATGAACTGCGTAAGCTGCTATTTAATCCAGCGATTGGGCGGCCGTGATGATGGCTACCTTGTAGACATCCTCTTCGTTGCAGCCCCGTGATAAGTCAGAGACTGGCTTGTTTAGGCCTTGCAGGATTGGTCCAATGGCTTCAAAACCACCGAAACGTTGGGCAATCTTGTAGCCAATATTCCCAGATTGTAATTCTGGGAAGACGAAGACGTTGGCGTGACCCGCAACCTTGGAGTCTGGAGCTTTTTGCGCTGCCACACTCGGTACGAAGGATGCATCGAACTGTAATTCCCCGTCGACGGCCAAATCTGGTGCCGTTTCGTGAGCAATCTTCGTGGCCTCTTGCACCTTGGTGACCATGTCACCCTTGGCAGAACCCTTGGTGGAGAAGCTCAGCAAGGCAACCTTAGGATCGATGTCAAAGACTTTGGCGGTATGGGCACTTTCGATAGCCACTTCGGCCATCCCCGGTGCATCAAGTTCGATGTTAATCGCACAGTCAGCGAAGACGTAACGTTCTTCACCCTTTTGCATGATGAAGGCCCCGCTGATGCGCTTAACACCTGGCTTCGTTTTAATAATTTGTAAGGCAGGCCGAACGGTATCACCGGTAGCATGAATTGCACCAGAAACCATCCCATCTGCTTGGCCCATGTAAACCATCATGGTCCCGATGTAGTTGGGATCTTCCAACATCTTAGCGGCTTGTTCAGGCGTGTTCTTGCCCTTACGCCGGTCAACTAAGGCGTCGAGCATGGCCTTATGCTGATCTGCTGGAATCGTTGCTGGGTCTAAAATCGTCAAAGGCTCCAAGTCAATGGCATTGTTAATCGCCGTATCTTGAATCTCACTCTGTTTGCCTAAAACGACGGCTTTGATCAGGCCGTCAGCGGCCAAACGACTCGCTGCGCCTAACACCCGAACGTCTGCGCCTTCTGGAAATACAATGGTTTTGTTTTGTCCGTTGATCTTTTGTTTAAGACTATCAAAAAGTTCCATAGATGATGACCTCCATAAAATATCCCACGAATCAATTCTGTGCCTATGCTTGTTGGTTGGTTGTGGTGTTGGGCCCGTCGTCAGCGGTCACGTGTTCAGGCAACTGCCAATCGATGGGCGTCTCACCCAATGATGTTAATGCGATGTTGGTCTTGGAAAACGGCTTGGAACCGAAGAATCCACGGTAAGCCGATAAGGGACTGGGATGCGGCGCTTGCAAGACGATGTTGGTCTTGGTATCGATCAACTTGATCTTGGCGCGTGCCGCCCCACCCCACAGGATGAAGACGACCGGTTCCGGCCGCGCGGATAGCTTGGAAATCGCCGCATCAGTCAGCTGTTCCCAGCCGTGCCCCTGATGTGAAAAGGCCTTGCCATACCGGACAGTCAACACGGAGTTCAAGAGTAGCACGCCTTGCTTGGCCCACTTCTCCAGATACCCATGATTGACCGGCTGAATGCCGAGATCATCCTGCAGTTCCT
The DNA here is from genome assembly GCA_937874695.1 of uncultured Lactobacillus sp. GTDB lineage: Bacteria > Bacillota > Bacilli > Lactobacillales > Lactobacillaceae > Levilactobacillus. The sequence goes on along the minus strand of CALNAJ010000027.1, from coordinate 121,376 downwards.
TATAAATATTCTGTAACGATGGTGGCAGCGGCGTTCCCGGCAAAACCGAGAAGCTACAGCCGTGTGCCTGTCCGGGGTTATGGTAAGGATCTTGCCCCAAGATAACCACCTTGACCTTGCTAAACGGCGTCCACTCAAACGCGGTAAAAATATGATACATGTCCGGATAGATCTCGTAATGCTGGTACTCCGAGACTAAGAACTGGCGTAATTGTTGATAATATTCCTGTTCAAACTCGGGCTCCAGAACCGGCCACCAATCATTATGAATAAACGGTTTCATTCCCAACACCTCACGCTTTTATTCTATCATAACCACGCGGCAAATGATATTGTCGAACGTGACTGGTAAAACATGTTAGAATGAGAATAACTAAGATTGGAGAGACACACCTGGTGTGGGACACCGCCTTACCAGGTGGTGCAAATATCACGCCTTAATTATTTCCATTTGCCTACCAAAGTCGCTATACTTTTGCCAAAGGAGGTTCCTATGCGTAAACTTTATCTTAATCAAGCCGCCCTGTCGGCGAAGGCTACCACGGTTATTCGTGACGCGGATAATGTGTCACGCTACCTCCTCGTTGGGAAGTGGGGACTGCGTGCGGACGTGCTGTCCGTGTACACGATTAGTGGGACATTGGAGGCCGAGGTCAAACAAGAAACTCTAGGGATATTGCCTAAATTTCGGTTACTCTATCATCGGCAGATGGTTGGCCGCGTCAGTAAAACTTTTGGTGTTATTCGCGAAGTGCTCTTTGTCCGCGGTCTCAACTGGGTCATCATGGGCAATATCAATAGCGGCCACTTCACAATCACCCATGGTCGCGAGAGCATTGCCAGCATCGACCGAGTCAGTCAATCCGGTGGTGGCACAATTGAATTGACGGTGGACCAAACAGATCACGAGGCCTTGGTCATCTGTCTGGCATCGATTCTCGACCGTTGGGGCAAGAAGTCGCAGGGCTCTGCGTTACCGGTCAAACCAATGTGGGCCCCGCACGCCTTACCAACTGGCAGTGTGGCACCCTTTATCGATACACCGAAAAAGTCTAGCCTTCAGGATCACACACAAGATTAGCTGTAAAAAGGCAACTGGGAAATTTTCCAGCTGCCTTTTTGATAGCCATAAGACGATAGGCAAATCGCCTACTGTCATACTCTTCTATTCTGCAATCACCAATTTTTTATTGGCAGTCACGTACTTGCCGTTGGTTAACACGAAACGTGTGGTCTGCCGGTATTTCACAATCTTCTTCACCTTGAGGGCCTTGCCCTTCCGGTAGTGGACCGACTTACCGGTCAGCGCTACCTTGCCGTAGCCGTTAATCCCCTTCGCGTTAATCACTTTGATCTTCGCTTGTTTCTTGGCGTAATAGGCCGAACTCACATAAGCCTTCTTAGCCGTGATATAACCGGTCTTCCCTGCTGTCTTGCTATGATGGTTCACGTCACGCACCTTGTAGCGCTTGTTACCGGCCTTGGAGGTCGCATAGCCCGTCACCACAAACATGGGCCGCTGAGTCCGCGACTTCTTCGTGTAGGTCATCTGCCGGGAGCTGTCGCTGAAGTTCTTGGTCCGATACAGCCCAATCTTCTTGGTGGCATAAACGACACCACTCACGGGAACGACCGTCGCGCCACCCCCACCAGTCACCAGGTCCGGCTCATAGTGGAAGGTCACCGTCTGCGCGGACTTGGAGAACGTCCCGTTGACCTGCCCCTCGGTTTTGACTAACTTGTAGCCATCAAACGCCAGTTGCTCGGCCGTGTACGCTGCTCCTAATTTGCCAGACAGCGTCTGATCGGCGGCAAGTGATTTGCTTTGCTCATCCAGATAACGCACGGTAACTGGTGCGGCGGTATCATCTGGCGGCGTCACTGGTGGTAAGATAACCCGGTCAACTGGCTCCCAGACGTAGGTTTCGACCGTCGTTGGTCGGTCGGCACCTGCCACGTATTGGGCGGTGACGTCATCTCCCTTGGCAAATTTTTCGCCCAAAGGATTCTGCACTGTGCCATCCGCAACTGCTTGCCAAAGCCCGGTGTACTGGTCGTCAGCCTTGGCGTTTCTCAATGATGTGCTTCCCCTAAACAGCGTTGCCGGTCCCAGCGTTAACTCAGATAAGTTGCTCGCGTTGGAGAACATATAGCTCGACCCAAAGCTGGTGGGCGGCGCAAATTTCGGCAACTTTATCGTCTGAATACCAGAAGATCCGAAGGTAAACATCGCACTTGAAAGATTGGCGAAGGTCCCAGCCGCAAAGTTAACGGTCGTCAGCGCTTGGTCACCATTGAACAACGACGTCATCGTCTTCACTTGGCTCGTATCAAAGTGGCTAACGTCGACCTGACTCAGCTGAGATTGCCCGTAGAATAGCCAATCCAGAGTGGTCACCTGAGACGTGTCAAAACCACTCACATCAAGCGACGTCACTTGGCCATCAAAACTATCTACCGCAAACATCCCCGAAAGGTTTGTGGTCTGACTGGTGTCGAGTTGGTTAAGATTCTTGTAAGCGGTAACATTTCTAAACTGCCGAAATAAATTGGTGGCGTTCTTAGGTGCGCTCACCTTGCCATCCAGGACGACGGTGGTCACCAAGTCGGCCGCTGCTTTCGTGCTCGCAACCGTTGGCGTGCCACCTTGTGCAAGCACGATTTGCGTCGCCATTTGCCCAGTATTGGTAACTAGACTTCCCGGTTCACCCAGTTGGCCGACACCTAAGTGAAGGGTCCCATCGGCAGTCAACGTCCAGGCGACCTCGCCGTACTGACCATTAGCTAAATTGTCCGCCTTCACGGTTGCGGCCTGCGCCACAGACGATTCTGTTCCAGTTGCCAAGAGACTGAGCGGTTGCCCAACGCCTAAAGCGAGGGCCACTAATAAAATACTGACTGATTTTTTCACGATAGTTCCTCCTCCCTGTTGGATAGAAAGTGGTGCGCCGTCGTCGTCTAAAAACTGTAAAACATTTATTCATTTAATCATTTCGCCAATCATATGATAGCACGCTTATTAAGTTATTCAAACGATTAGGTCTCGCTATTTTGCACTTGTGAAATTCATTCAACAATCTCCTCCTAAGCACCTGTTCACACACCTTACGCGATGCCATAATCATTCACAATTTAAGAAAATTAAAAGAGGCTACCAGTCAGTGGCCTCTAAATAAATTCGTCTCATTGTGAAATAATTAATTTTTTGTTAGCGGTTACATATTGACCGTTCGTTAACACAAATCGGGTCGTTTTACGATGCTTGACGATTTTTTTGACCCGTAATTGTTGGCCTTGACGATAGTGTTGCTGCTTACCCTTCAGCGACTTTTGGCGATACCCATTCACCCCCTGCGGATTGATTACCCGCACCTTAGCCTGTTTCTTTGCGTAATAAACGGGAACGACGAAATCCCGTTTGGCCGTGAGATACCCCACTTTTCCAGCCGTCTTGGATCGATGATTGACGTCACGAACCTTGTAACGGAGATGTCCGTTTTTACTGCTGGCGTACCCCGTAACCACAAACATCGGTCGGGCGTGCCGTTTCCGTTTGGCATACCAGTGGTGACGACTGGCCGTACTGAAATTCTTGCCGCGATACAGCCCCACCTTCTTGGTCGCGTAAACCACGGTGGCGAGAGGTGCAATACCATCTCCCCCACCGCCCGTCACAAGATCGGGCGCATAGTGGAAAACCACCCGTTGCGCGGTTGTCTTAAACGTGCCCGTTTGCTGACCGACAATACGGGTCAATTTGTACCCCGAGAATCCCAGCTTTGCGGCCTGATAGTTTCTCCCGAGCTCTCCCGTTAAGGTCACGTCATCCGCTAGGCGTTGTCCGCGCTCATCCAAGTACTGAACAGTTACCGGCTGGGATTCTTCAACCGGCGGGGTTATCGGCGGTGGTGTCACTGGGGGCGGAGTGACGGGCGGCAGCACCCGGTCGACCGGTTCCCAGACATACGTATCTGGTTCCGTCAACACCAGTGTGGGGTCACGCCTACCAATTTGAGAACCCGTATCGAACTTTTCGCCGAGCGGATTCAGCACGGTACCCTCACCAACGATTTGCCATTTACCGGTATAGGTCTCGTTCTTGGGTGGATCGGTCACATTGTAGAATTTCCCCTGTTGCGCGTTTGGCCCCAGGGTTAACTGCCGCAGACTCTTGGAACCATACAAGACGGACCCGCTGTTACTCAGTGGATCAAACACAGGGAGATTCAGAACCGCAACACCCGAATCCGAAATCATCTGAGCCGCCTTGGTCATAGCCGCGAACGTCGCTTTCTCAAAATTAATAACCTTCAACGCATGCGTGCTCGCCAACATCACGTTAGCCGTCGTCACCTTGTCCGTAATGAAGTTCGACACATCCAACTCCTGTAGTCGGGAATTGGAGGCAAACATACCGGCCATGTTCGTTGCCTGACGCGTATCGAGTTTGGAGACATCCATCGTCGTCACATAAAAATTTTCCGAAAACATATAACTCATATTAGTCGTGTGACTGGTATCGAGGCGTGTAAGCCCCACGTACTCCTTGACTCTTTTTAAGCGCGCAAACGTGTTACTCGCGTCCACTGCCGCCACTACATCACCGTCAAAAACAACGCGAGTAATCATTTCTGCCATCTGATTAAGCTCACTGAGCCACAAATTTGAACTGTTGTAATAGACACGAGCCACGGCTTGTAGAAGCTGTCCCCGTCCTGAATCACCGGGCGTTGGCTCATACTCTGGAAATTGTCCCGCCCCTAAATGTAAGTCACCCTCGTCGGTCAAATAGAAATTGACCGATCCAAATTTTCCTTGCGTTACAATTCCGGCGTTGGCGGCCTTTTCATAATTATCCTTGTTTGCAGACGGCGGCCCAGTCGTGTTAGACTCGGCAAACGCTGTCTGACTGGGAACTATAGCAGCCACGATTGGCGCCCCTGTTCCCAATAGTAATCCCGTCACTAACAACATCGTTAGGCTCCGCATCGTTGTTCCCCCTTAACTTTTGCCCAATGGCGGCGGTCTTGCTCAATTATCTGATCACAGAATAGCATGACTGACCTTAACCGGACAAGCAACTTCCACCGGGGGACGCAAATCTCGAAGAAAGCAACAAAAAAGCTGCAGAACCAGAATCCTACAGCCTTTTCTTCCTACTCAGCGATGACCAATTTTTTGTTGGCACTGACATACTTGCCGTTAGTTAACTGGAAACGCGTCGTTTTATTAAATTTCACAATCTTTCGAATTTTGAGTTTTTGACCGGACTTATAGTGTCCCGTCTTGGTCTTTAAGGATTTCTGCTGGTACGCATTAATGCCCTTCGCATTGATCACCTTAATGGTCTTGGCTTTCGATGCATAATAAACGGACACAACATAGGCGTGCTTAGTCGTGATATATCCGGTCTTCCCTGCTGTCTTGGAATTGTGATTGACGTCCTTGACCCTGTACCGCAGATGACCGTTCTTAGAGGTTGCGAACCCCGTCACCACAAACATCGGCCTATTCGTACGCTTGGCCTTAGGATACCAACGTTTGAACGTCTGTTGTGAGAAATTCTTGGTCTTGTAGAGACCAATCTTCTTGGTGGCATAAACGACACTGGCCATTGGCGCAATCGTTGCGGCATCCCCACCGGAAACCACGTCCGGTGCGTAGTGGAACGTCACCGTTTGGGCCTGCCGACTAAAAGTTCCATTAGCTTGACCAACCGTTTTGACCAATTTGTACCCGCTGAAGGCCCGCTGGTCAGCCGCATAGCTTACCCCCAATCGGCCGCTCAGTGTCACGTCATTGGCTAATCTCTGGCCATTTTCATCCAGGTATTGGACGGTAACGGGTTGCGCATTTTCACTCGGCGAGACTGGTGGCGTGACCGGTGGGGGCGTCGGTTCGATGATCCGGTTGACCGGTTCCCAGACGTAAGTCTCCACGGCCGTCGGATTAGCAGTCCCTTGATAGAGATCCGTCACATCATCCCCCGTCGCATACTTGGCGCCCAGCGGATTCCCGACCGTCCCAGTACCAACGGCTTCCCAAACACCGGTAAAGTCGTCCGGCATGTTCTGCCGCGGCGTATTTAACTTAGCACTGCCACTCTTGAAGTGTGCATCTGGTCCCAAGGTTAGTTCCGTGATGATTGTCGTCCCAGCGAACATACTGCTACCTGAGAACTGAGCTGGCGGGACAAAACGTGGTAACTTAATGACTTGTGCACCACACCACCCAAACATGTACATCACACCACTGAGACTCTTAAAACTTCCCTGGGCAAAGTTGACTTCCTGTAAATTTTTAGCGTGATAAAACATATCCGTGGCATTCCCAACCTTGTCCGTATTGAAACCCGACACATCTAGTGTTTCAACAGCGGCTTGGCCGTAAAACATGAACTGCATTGAGATCACATTGGCTGTATCAAAGTGGGAAACATCCATATCGGTCGTCACGGCATCAAACCCCATAGCCTGAAACATGCCATCCATCGTCGTCGCTTGACTCGTATCCAGCAAGTCTAAATGCTCATAAGCTGTCACATGCCGTAACTGGGCAAAGAGATAGCTGGCATTAGCGTTCGTCTTGACCGGACCGTCCAACACAACCTTGGTGACTTGATCCGCTGCCGCTTGCGCCTGGGTAGTTGTTGACGCCGTGATACCATTCTCGGCCTTGGTAATTTGAGCGGCCAATTGACCGACCTGGGTCGGTAGACTGGCGCCATCGCCCAACGTTCCAGCTCCCAGATGGAGTTCTCCAGTTGTGGTCAAATACCAATCCACCGAACCATATTGGCCAGCTGCCAAGTTATCCGTTTTAATCGTGTCAGTTACCTGAGCCGGTGTTGCTATCACATCGTCCGCTAAGGCCGGGATCGGTGCTGTGGCAATGCCCAAGGCTATGCTCAGCAATAGAATGTTAACTTTCAAGTTCACTTTAAACTCCCCCTTGATGTGCTCTCCCTAGTCAAGTACACAGGTGTCTTCTTGTTCATTATCATATCATCGCTAACTGTATCGTTAAATATATTTTTGTAACGGTTAACGATTTATGTCCGAATACATTCGCTATCCTTTGTTATTAATAGCGTTTAAGTTTGTTATTTAAATAGATAAAGTCATCGCTATATCGCGAATAATTTCACTAATCATATCGTCTGAAGCCGATTATATTTCCAGCACGAAATTTGGTTTACACAATACTTCTATTCAACGATAAGTTGTGGATTATTCACAAAAAAAGCCACCTGAACTTTTTCAAGTTCAAGTGGCCTATAACCATTAATAACGCTTCATGACCCGGGCAATCTGCCGGTCCTGTTCACGCCGCTTAATCGTTTCTCGTTTATCGAATTCTCGTTTCCCATGGGCAACCCCGATGAGAACTTTCGCAAAACCATGTTTCAGGTAGACTTTAAGTGGAATCAGGGTAACCCCTTTATCCTGCGCAGCCAACCCGAGGCGATGAATCTGCTTCTTATGCAATAACAACTTACGATTCCGCAACGGATCGTGGTTGAAACGATTACCGGCCACGTATTCATTAATGTGGACGTTCATCAACCAAGCTTCACTGTTCCGAATCTGCGCAAAGCCATCCTGCAAATTAATACGCCGTTCCCGAATCGATTTGATTTCGGTCCCGGTAAGGACAAGTCCCGCTTCAACCGTTTCCGTCACAAAATAATCATGACGGGCTTTCCGGTTTTGTGCGAGTAAATCATCCGGATTCTTTTTAGACTTTTGTTTAGCCAAGTGCTGTCACCTCGCTTAGTGCCGATCACCCTGCGAGTTATTGCGGTGTTGTCCACCATTACCGTTGCTCCGGTGGTTACTCCCGTTATTCCCGTGTTGGTTGGTTGATCGTTGGTTCCCATTACGGTGATTACCATTGCTGTTCCCACCGTGTTGGTTTCCATTGCTATGATTGTTGTTCCGGTTATGGAAGTTCCCATTACCATTGCGACCGCCGCGTGAACGGTGTTCTCTCTTTGGCAATAAGTCACTGACCGGAGCTGACTCTGGGTTCAATAACTCAAAGTCAATTTCACTTTGTTCCTTGTCAACGTGGATGACTTTGACCCGAATCTTTTGGCCAATTTTGTACGTCCGACGTGTATTCCGGCCAACCAGGGCCAGGTACTTTTCGACGTATTCGTAGTAGTCATCTTGCATCCGACTGATATGAATCAGACCTTCGATGGTGTTTGGCAGTTCGACGAACATCCCAAACTTCATGACGGAACTAACGACGGCGTCAAATTCTTCACCGACGTGGTCAGCCATGTATTCAGCCATCTTCATGTCATTCGTATCACGTTCGGCATCAATCGAGCGCCGTTCTGCTTCGGAAGTGTGTACCCCGATTTCTTCCAAAATCGGTGCAAACTTTTCCTTGCTGGCATCATTGATCCCATGATCTTCGTAGTAATGAATCATCCGATGAACCATGGTATCAGGGTACCGCCGAATTGGTGACGTAAAGTGGGTGTAGAACTCTGCACCCAACCCAAAGTGACCCAAGGATTGGTCAGCGTAACGGGCCTGCTTCAGACTCCGTAACATCATGACTGAAACCATGGCCTCTTCAGGCTTCCCAGCAACTTGCTTCAGGATGCCTTGCAGCATCTTAGGACGCAAGTGGTTAGGATCACCCTTAACGTTAATCCCGAAGGCCGTTAAGAATTCGAAGAAGCTCCGAACCCGGTCGCCATCTGGCGTTTCGTGGACCCGGTACAGGAATGGGACTTTGGCACGGAAGTAATGTTCTGCAACCGTTTCGTTGGCAGCCAGCATGAAGGATTCGATCATGCGTTCAGCCATCCCACGCGTCCGCAACTTAACATCGATGGCGTGACCTTTGTCATCCACGATGATTTCTGCTTCGCGGTCGTCAAAGTCAATGGCCCCACGACGCTTCCGTTGCTTAACCAAGATCTTGTGAAGTTCGCCCATGTCTTCAAACATTGGGACGAGTTCCTTGTAACGATCCATGGTAACGGCATCGTGTGATTCCAAGATGTTATTAACGGCCGTATAAGTCATCCGCGCCTTAGAACGCATGACAGATGGGTGAATCCGGTGCTTAACCACGTGACCTTCAGGATTGATTTCCATGTCACAGCTCATGCACAACCGTAATTCGCCCTCGTTAAGTGAGCAAATACCGTTGGAGAGGCGCCGTGGCAACATTGGAATAACTCGGTCAGTCAGGTAGGTACTAGTCCCACGCTTGTAAGCTTCCTTGTCCAGAATAGAATCTTCTTTAACGTAATGGGAAACATCGGCGATATGAACCCCTAAGTGGTAGTTCCCGTTGTCGAGCTTCCAGACCGTAACGGCATCATCCAAGTCTTTGGAAGATTCACCATCAATGGTGACTAAGTCCTGGTTCGTGATGTCTTCACGGCCCTTAGTTTCTTCAGGGAGCACGTGATCCGGAATCTCATCAGCGGCCTGCATGACCTCTTCAGGGAATTCTGACGGGATGTTGTGTTGGTAGACAATCTGTAAGATGTCGATACCAGGATCATCCACACTACCGATCACTTGCTTGGCAATCCCAACCATGGCATCTGGATGCGCATCGCTAGGGTATTCGGTAATTTCTGCCGTAACCACTTCACCAGGCGTTGGGTTCAGACCCACGTCCGTAACGTAGAACTTGTACTTCATGACCTTCTTGTCCGTTAAACGAACTTGGCCCAAGTAACCCGCGTCATCGTCGGTCTTCATGAACTCACCAACGACTTGTTCGTAGTGGTGTTCCACAATTTCCGTGACTTTACCTTCGGGACCCTTACCGCTACGGGGATCGCCGGCACGAACGATTTCAATCTTAACCGTGTCTCCGTTCAACGCGCGTAACGTATTGTTAGGCGCAATGTAGGCGTCTGGTTCGATCTTATTTTCGTCGTAAGCCACGAACCCAAAGCCTTTGTCATTGCCGTGGAAAATCCCGGTCAATGTCCGTTGGCTTGGATCGAGCTGAAAATGGCCGTGTTCAGTCACTTGAACTAAGCCGTCCCGTTCCAGTTGTGCTAACTCCTGCACGATCAGTTTGAAAGCAGCTGAACCGTGGTAATGGAGTGCATCTGAAATATCTTCTACTGTGTAGTTCTGGTCCGAGTGTGCCCGGAAGAACGCTGTTAAATCACTCTTTAAATTATCTTGCACTATCGATTCCTCGTTATTTTTAAAAGATTGTGTGTAAATACGTCAATATATCTGTCTCAAGGGCATGATGCGCCGCGTTGACCGTCAAAACGTGGTCAGCATCGGCATACTCATGAAAATCAACTTGTTTGCTAGGATACGCTTCCGCCAGCCATTGGCCTGAACGAGGATCAATCATCTGATCCGCCGTTCCCTGCGCAATAAATACGGGTTGCTTAACCTGATCTAAATGTGTGGCTGTAGTATCCGTAAACGCCTGAATTGCTGTCAATTGCGCCGGTAAATGCTCCTGAATCCAAGCCATCCGGTTCGCAATCTCTGGTCCATCCAGGTTCTGTTGCTGATACGTGGTCCGTGCCATCTGAATGAAGGCCTCTGGCACGTGCGTCTGCCCGCGAAAAACCACGGGTGACGCAATCGTTCCACCCCCAACCAACTGTGAGTCAGCCTGCAACGCACGCGTCGCAAACAATCCGCCTAAGGACAGACCAAAAATGGCAATTTGTTGGTAGCCACGCCGCCGAAGTGATGCAATTGCATCACGCGTGTCCTGCCACCATTTCTGTGGTGACCCGTCGCGTAAAATATCGGCGGGATCACCAGTCGCGTGCCCAGTGAATATTGGTGCGAGCACCGTGTAATTTTCGCTTTCTAGCCGGCGAGCCAGCAAGCGCATATCGTTAGAACTACCCGAATAGGCGTGCAGTAGGATAACTGCGTGAGGCCCCTGCTCAAAGAAGAGCGGGGTTGGTTTTCGAATCATGTAAAACCACCACTTTCCGCTATTGCTGAGATAGTCTTCGTGAACATCGTCAGTTGCGACGATTCAGGAACGCCATCATGGTATTCCTAGGCAGGTTCTCTGCCTGCTGCTAGGTGGAAAAAAGCCCCCTGTAGCGAATAAACAGGAGGCTTAATGTCTAGTGTGAAGAAAGGTAAACTAACCCCAATGCCAGTCCAAAGAAAAGAGCTCCTAAGACGACCGTAACCTTTTGCATAAATGCTTCAAACCCACGAGGCTTAGACTTAGCAAATAAGTCATCGGCACCACCGGATAAAGCGGACAAAGCGTCATTGGTCTTAGCAGGTTGCATCATTACCGCAATAATGATCAGAACACTGACAATCAAAATACAAGTCATTAAAAAATTATACACAAATTTGCCTCCTACCTATCGAATAGGTCTAATAGGTCTAACTATACTCTTCCTAATTTATCATAGTCGGGCCAGTTTTACCAGCCCTGCGCTCACTTAATCCAGCAGTCGATGCGGAGAATTATTCAATTTTGTCAATTGTTGCCGGACGTAGGCCCGATTATGCCGATACGTGAAAATAATCAATGTATCCCCTGATTTAAGGATGGTATCCCCGTTCGGAATGACTTCACGTTCACCCCGGCGAACAGCGACCAACAACGAGCCATCGGGCCAGGTCAAATCACGGACCTGTTGGCTATCGAAACCAGAATTTTCTCCAATCGGATATTCGACACGATCCGCCACACCATCGGCATTGGCCTCGGCAGGCTTGACCAATTGTCGCAACATCGCCTCGTAGATGGGGGCACCGCCCAAAACATCTACCGTGATATATGCCACAATGGCAACTACCGCCAATGGCATCAAGTGATGCAATGTCCCCACCATTTCGGTAATCAGTAAGATAGCCGTGAACGGTGCCTTGGAGATGCCAGCAAAGTAGCCAGCCATCGCGTAGATGATGAAGTTTGCTACAAAAATCGAGGGTAACCAGCCCAACAGGACGAAAGACCGGGCCCCAATCGCACCCAGCAATGCCCCTAAAGTCAGAATCGGTAAGAAAATTCCACCAGGCAGACCGGCACCGTAACTCACCGTGGAGAAAAAGAAACGTAGCACGAAGTACCCAATCAAGGGAATCAGGAGTGGCGTCTGTTTGGCAAAAGTCACAATCATCTGATTACCGCCGCCCAAAGCTAGCGGCCACATCAAACCAATTGGAATCACCAAGAGAAATGGGACGACACCATCTAAGTGCTGCGGTAACCAGGTCAGCTTTGCATACCACTTGCCCACTCGTAGTGTCACCCACTGATAGCCGAAGCCTAACAATCCCAGACCAATCCCCAAAACCAGCAGTAGCCAGTAATACTTCAATGGCAGTGCCTGCTGGTAGTTAATGTGGAGGACTGGTGTCAGGCCGAAAATACCATTCGATACAAAGTTAGCAACAACGGCGCTAGTTAGCGCCGTAAGCCAGACTAACGTGGAAAAACTGTGATAGACCTCTTCTAGAATAAATAATGTCGAAGCGATAGGTGCATTAAACGCTGCGGATAATCCGGCAGCGGCCCCACCGGCAATCACCAATCGTCGCTGTGTCCCGGTGAACCCTAGCCGATAGGCAATTCCCTGAGCAACGGTCCCGCCAAGCTGAATTGACGGCCCTTCTCGTCCCAGAAACAGGCCCGATCCAATACCCAGGACCCCGCTAACAAACTTCTTCCATAGCACCGGCCACCAAGCATAGTCGAGCTCACCGGCCAACTGCCCTTCAACCTGTGGAATTCCAGATCCCTTGATCATGGGTGTTTGCTTGATCCAGTGACCAATTAGAAAGGCGATGGCCACCAACAAGATGGCCCAGGGAATTAGCCACCATGGATGTTGACCCAGCCAACCATAAATTCCTTGTACCAGAATCAGCATGTGTTCGATCAATAAGCGAAAGACGCTGACGACCGCACCGGCAAATAGCCCGACAATGGCCCCAAAGAAGATGGCCTTTAATCGTGTTAGATCGGGTTGTATTTGACATTTCTCCTGCATGGCTGATTCCTCCGTTATGTTTTAGTCCAAGAACTAGTCTATCACAGTTTTAACGGATATCAGTGGAGAAATCGTCGGAAACGAATGATGCCCAATCCTGCTAGCGCTACCATTCCTAGCAGACTCCCCTTTGAGGTTTGTTCATCAGTTTGCGGTAATCTTAGGCCGGATGTTGCGACGTGCTGCAAGGGACTAGCAGTCCGGTGTGGCTTGGCTTGTGAGGCGGCTGGGGTGCGCTTAGCCGGCTTAGAAGCGGTTGTTGCGTCAGTTACCGCTGTACTCCCATCAACTGCCGTGACTGGCCGCTCAGCAAGTTCTGAGGTGTGACTCAAATCTGTAGCGTTGATGGGACCCTCTGGCGTATAAATGACGTTGGGTTTGGACACAGCAACTGGATATTCATCAACAGGCACGACCAATTCTGGATGCGTCATTGGCAAGGTGCCGGTCGGTCGTGTTGGCAAAACCGGCGGCGTCGGCAGGGCTGGCTGGCCGGGATGCGTTGGTTGACTCGGATTCGAGCCAGTCGGTAGTGTCGGTTTCACTACTACTCCGGGATTACCAGGCTGGGGCTTCCCAGCAACATCTGGTTTATCTGGCAGTGGTTGGGGCTTGTTAGGATTGCCCTCATTTGGTTTACTATCAGGTTTCTCTTCCCCACCAGGCACTGGCTTAGCCGCCGAATTCAGCGGTGTAACTTTAATATTCCAAGTCTCACTGGTAGTCGCCAGTCGATTCTTAACCTCGGGGGTAACCAATCGATACCCAGCAGGTGCTTCGATAATCATCTTACCCCCGCGCGTGAATTTGTCAGAGGACACGTGTGGTTGTCCAATCTGTTGGTCGTTCTGATCCATATATTTAACCGTAACCTTTACCGGTAAGCCAACCCCACTGTAAGTCCACGTTAGTGCAGACGTCGGTGCGGCTTCCGGTGCCAATCTGTTCCCCGACGTCAAAAAACCAATGAGAAACGCCTGATGCTCAAGTGCTTCACCGGAAACAACCTGTCTCTTTTCTGTCGAATATAACCACTTGCTCTCCGTTTGCTCCCCATCATTGATTGCCTCCACGAAAAATTTAAGATCTATGTCATACTTTACAGTCTCATCAGCCAACCCAACTACGCTACCACCACTGCCGGCCAACAGCCCACCAACGAACAAACTCACCATCACACCATACTGCCATTTCATTTTCATCATTTTGAATTCCCCCTTATACTCCTTAACTACGTAAAAAGTTACGAAATAAATTTGGGAAATCAAAAAAAGTGGTATTTACCCACAAATGAGTAAATACCACTTTCCGATTAAACTTTTGAATTACTTGTTAACGATGGCCAAACGTGCGTCTTCGTCCAAGTTGTAGAAGGAGTGAATCCCCTTGTATTCGGAAGTCTTACCTAATTGGTCTTCGATCCGCATTAATTGGTTGTACTTAGCGATACGTTCGCCACGGCTCATTGAACCAGTCTTGATTTGGCCGGCGTTCAAAGCAACAACTAAGTCAGCGATAGTCGTGTCTTCGGTTTCACCAGAACGGTGAGAAATAACGGCCGTGTAACCAGCTTGCTTAGCCATTTCAACGGCTTCAACAGTTTCAGTCAAAGTACCGATTTGGTTCAGCTTGATCAGGATAGAGTTACCAACACCCATCTTGATACCCTTAGCCAAGTAGTCCGTGTTCGTAACGAATAAGTCGTCACCAACGATTTGGACCTTCTTGCCTAAGCGCTTCGTAGCCATTTGCCAGTCTTCCCATTCGTTTTCGTCCAAAGGATCTTCGATGGAAACAACTGGGTACTTGTCAACGATACCTTCAAGTAAGGTAACGAATTCTTCAGCAGTGTATTCCTTACCGTCACCCTTAAGTTCGTACTTCTTGGTGTCAGCATTGTAGAATTCTGATGAGGCACAGTCAAAGGCGATAGCAACGTCCTTACCAGGTACGTAGCCGGCGTTCTTGATAGCTTCGACTAAGATTTCGAATGGTTCTTCGTTGTTCTTCAAGTCAGGAGCAAACCCACCTTCGTCACCAACGGCAGTAGAGTAACCCTTTTCGTTCAACAAGTTCTTCAAGTTATGGAACGTTTCGGAACCCATACGGATTGCTTCAGTAACACTCTTGGCACCAACAGGCATGATCATGAATTCTTGGAAGTCAACCTTGTTGTTGGCGTGCTTCCCACCGTTGATAACGTTCATCATTGGCGTAGGCAATACGTGACCATTGAAACCACCAAGGTAGTTGTATAATGGTTGGCCTAATTCATCAGCAGCAGCCCGTGCAGCAGCTAAGGAGACACCTAAGATAGCGTTAGCACCCAGCTTACCCTTGTTTGGCGTACCATCAAGGTCGATCATGGCTTGGTCGATAGCACGTTGGTCAGTTACATCGTAACCAACGATTTCCTTGGCAATAAGGTTGTTAACGTTGTCAACAGCCTTAGTAACACCCTTACCCATGAAACGACTCTTGTCGCCATCACGAAGTTCAACGGCTTCATGTTCACCAGTTGAGGCACCAGAAGGAACGATCCCCCGGCCCATAGCACCGGCTTCGGTGTAGAGTTCAACTTCAACAGTTGGGTTACCACGAGAATCTAAGACTTCGCGTGCGTAAATATCAGAAATAATAGACATTTTTTGTATTCTCTCCTTATGAAAGTTTGGCTTCACGGGAACAAGACAACCATCCCATGCTTTATTCTATAAGTTTAACTTTGAACTTTCAATCACAATTTTACCGTTTTACAAATTTTGGTAGTTTGCGAGTTGGATAAACGACTGCTCATCGAGGCTAGAACCCCCGGCCAGCACGCCATCTACGTTATCTCGCTTCATCAAACCCGCAATGTTGTCAGGTCTCACACTACCGCCATATAAAACGCGAACCCCGTTAGCGACTTCATCGGAATAAATATCGGCTAACGTTTGGCGAATCAGGTAACAACCATCTTCGGCCTGGTCGGATGATGCCGAATTGCCACTGCCAATCGCCCAACTGGGTTCATAAGCAATCACGATTTTAGCAGCATCTTCAGCGCTGACCCCTTTTAGGGCGGCGGAGACTTGGTTGACGACCCAGTGAATCTTTTCCCCGGTCTCCCGGCGACCCATGGTTTCATCACAACACACGATTGGTGTCATGCCGTTGCGCAACACGGCGAGAACTTTACGGTTGATTACATCATCCGTTTCGTTAAAATAACGCCGCCGTTCGGAATGACCCACGATGGTATAAGGAATCCCCATCTCGTGGAGGGCCTTGGGACTGGTTTCACCCGTATAGGCCCCCTCATCTTCGTAGTAACACGCTTCCGCAGCAATCTTCAGCACATCGTCCTGATTGGCCTCCAGCATCGTCTGTAAGAACAATGCCGGTGCCGCAATCGCCGTTTCCACGGTATCAGCTGTCGGTAACTTACCCTGAACTGCCTCAATAAAGTGGCGCGCTTCAGTGACCGACTTATTCATTTTCCAGTTACCTGCAATCAGGGGTATCCGCAACCTAATCCACCCTCTCCAAAAATAAATTGACTACGCCCATCATCTTACCGAATTCGCCACTGATTAGCCAGTGAAGCGCCTCCGTGATCGACGACCGTCACAATAAAAAGCCGTGATGACCGGCACCACAGCTCTTTATGAATTTACTTATCAGAAATTGCGGCAATTCCTGGTAACGTCTTACCTTCAAGGTATTCCAGAGAAGCACCACCACCGGTAGAAATGTGGGATAACTTATCAGCAACACCGAGTTGTTGAACGGCAGCAGTGGAGTCCCCACCACCAACGATAGTCTTGGCTTCAGTCAAAGTTCCTAAGAACTTACCGATTTCCAAGGTACCTTCTGCATAATTACTCATTTCGAAGACACCCATTGGGCCGTTCCAAACAACCGTCTTAGCTGACTTCAAAACATCTTCGAATTCAGCAACGGACTTAGGTCCGATATCCAAGGCCATGTAGCCATCAGGAATATCGCCATCAACCGTCTTGTGATCGGCATCGTTATCGAACTTTTCAGCAACAACGGAATCAGTAGGCAGAACCAGCTTGTCGCCAGCCTTGTCTAAAATTTCCTTGGCTAAATCAATCTTATCCTTTTCAACTAATGAGTTCCCAATCTTCATACCCTTTGCAGCGTAGAAGGTGTAGGTCATCCCACCACCGATAAGGATCTTGTCAGCCTTAGCCAACAAGTTGTCGATAACACCGATCTTGTCGGAAACCTTGGCACCACCCAAGATAGCAACGAATGGGTGTTCAGGGTTGTCCACGGCACCACCGATAAAGGTGATTTCTTTTTCCATTAAGAAACCAGCAGCGGTTTGGGCCATGTTAGAAGCGATACCAACGTTTGAAGCGTGGGAACGGTGAGCCGTACCGAACGCATCGTTAACGAAGACGTCACCCAATGAAGCCCAGTACTTGCCCAATTCAGGGTCGTTACCGGATTCACGTTTAACGTTTTCGCCGTTCTTAACGTCTTCGTAACGGGTGTTTTCCATAACTAAAACATCACCATTGCTTAAGCCGTCAATAGCGTCTTCAAGCTGCTTGCCTTCAGTCGTTGGGACAAAGGTAACAGGCTTGTTCAACAAGTTTGACAACCGTTCTGCGACTGGACGCATGGACAGTGCTGGCTTGTCTTCTTCCTTCTTGATCCGACCTAAGTGGGATAAGAGAATAGCCTTGCCACCGTGTTCGATGACGTACTTGATAGTTGGTAATGCAGCAACGATACGGTTATCGTTACCGATCACACCGTCTTTGATTGGGACGTTAAAGTCGACCCGCATCAGGACTTTTTTGCCCTCTAAGTCTAAATCAGAAACTGTTAATTTAGCCAATTTAGAAAACCCTCCTTGATTGCTTATCAAAATAAAAGATTACTTTCACAATATACAGCACTTACCTTCAGATTTCAAAGGACTTGTGCGTTTTTTTAGGCCCAATGAAAAACGCGTCGGAGAATTCCCTCCTCCGCCGCGTCTCATTGAATATTTAAAATTTTAAACGACTTGCGCCGCTAGCTGATTAAAGCGTAGCGAAGTGCAATAAAGTACGAACCATGTTGCAAGTGAAGCCCCATTCGTTGTCGTACCAAGCAACAGTCTTAACTAATTGCGTGTCACCGGCAGTCGTAACTTCCGTTTGAGTTGGGTCAAATACGGAACCATGAGGGTCATCGATGATGTCAGTTGAAACAATTTCATCACCGTTGTAACCAAAGGCATCGTTACCTTCAGTGTGCTTCTTGATAGCATCGTTGATTTCGTCAGCAGTAACCTTCTTGTCCAGAACAGTTACTAATTCAGTCAATGAGCCGTCAACAACACCAACACGTTGTGCATGGCCTTGTAACTTACCCTTTAAGTCAGGGATAACTAAACCGATAGCCTTAGCAGCACCAGTAGAGTGAGGAATGGTGTTGATGCTTGCGGTACGGTTGTTACGCATCTTCTTGCCACGAGGGCCATCCAAGATCATTTGAGTAGAAGTGAAAGCATGGATAGTCGTCATAGTACCAGCCTTGATGCCAAATTCTTCGTTTAAGAAGAATGCCATTGGGGCCAAGCAGTTGGTCGTGCAAGAACCAGCAGAAACGATAACATCGTCTTTGCTCAATACGTCCAAGTTAACACCTGGAACAACAGTCGTAACAGCACCGGCTGGAGCGGAGATCAATACCCGCTTAACACCAGCATCGAGGTGAGCTTGTGACTTTTCTTCGGAAGTGTAGAAACCGGTACATTCGAGGACGAAGTCAACACCGTCGTTCTTAACCCAAGGAATATCTTGAGCTTTTGGTTCAGCGTATACAGGGTATTCCTTGCCGTCAACCACGATACCTTTGTCCGTAGCTGAAACTTCACCAGGGAAACGACCATGAGTTGAGTCATACTTCAACAAGTAAGCTAACATTGAAGGTGTCGTCAAATCGTTGATGGCAACAACTTCGATGTCACTTGAGTGGAGTTCGTGAATCCGCTTGAAAGCCAAACGGCCGATACGTCCGAAACCATTAATACCAATCTTTACAGTCATACTGTGATTTCCTCCTTCAGGAAGCAAATAAAGAATAATTTTTTTAAAAAGCAGTACGTGTTAAGTGTATCACTTTTTTAAAACAAAGTCAGCAGCTCCTTCATCGGTTATTAACCAAGTCGAAGCTGGCGCTAAATGCATGTAGGCCGCAATTGCGGCGCCCTTTTCGGCACCACCGGCAACGGCAACTACTAATTCTTTAGCGGCTAAATCGGCGATATCAACGCCGATGCGGGGGAATTTACTGACGACGTGACCTTCAGCATCAAAGAAATGGCCAAAGGCTTCCCCCACCGCATGGGCCGCAGTTAAGTCGGCAATCACGTGCGGCGCAATCTTTCGACGTTTGGCCATCACGAATGCCTGGCCAATGCCGTGAATCACAACGTTACTCTGGGCGATCAACTGCAAAACTTCGTGAATCGTCGGTTCTGCAAACAGCGGCTTGTAGGTGGCCGTCGTCAGCTGCTCTGGGACAAACAATGAGCGAAACTCACCATTAGTCTGCTGGGCCATCTGTGCACTGACCGCGTTGGCTTGAATGGCCGGTGATTCACCGACGCCCCCGCGTGCTGGCACAAACAACAACTGTCGATTGACCGACAGCGCTGGCGTTAATGCCGACGCAACAGCCGCCATGGTATGGCCACCCATCACGGCAACAGTGCTCTTGCCCAAAGGCAACTGATCCGTTAAGACTTGCCCAGCAGCCTGACCCATCCCCATCAGGGACCCGGTAGGTGCTGTGCTGTCTCCTGGCACAATTGTGCAATGCGCAATGTGTAGCTTTTCAGCGAGCTGGTCTTCACGTTCCTGCCAACCAGACAGATCATCCATGACCGGTTCCAACCCCCGTAAGAGCTGTTGTCCAGCAGTCGTAATCTGCATCCCCTTCGCTGACATCTGGATAAAACCCAGTTCAGCGAGGGCATCTGTCGTCGTCCGAATCGTCCGCTCGGAA
Organism: uncultured Lactobacillus sp.; assembly: GCA_937874695.1. GTDB lineage: Bacteria > Bacillota > Bacilli > Lactobacillales > Lactobacillaceae > Levilactobacillus. Next base: position 101,371 of record CALNAJ010000027.1, on the reverse strand, counting down.
CAGTTCAAGCTGGTGGCTAAGGTTCGCCGGCCAACCGGCTGGGTATTCGCAATGCCTTGCAGGACACGGAACCGATTGGTTAGCTTTGTCACCATTTGGGGGACGATTGCTTCGACCCACTGCCAATCTTCACGCATCCAACTTACCTCCTAGTGGGACGATTAACGACCAGCGGTGGCAGATAAACGCCCACCTCGGTCAAAAAAATTCAGGCCAACCAGAGCTAACCTTACGTTTGTAAGTATATCCTCTCAACTATAATATTGCAAGATAATCCTCCCGAAGATTTTAGGCCGATTTTCCCGGAAAACAAAAATATTTAAACGACCCCTTGAATTTATATTCAGCTTCGGGTATAGTAATTAGGTGCTCAAAAGCATGCGTGTTATGCGCCCGTAGTGTAATGGATCGCACGTAAGATTCCGGTTCTTGAAATGGGGGTTCGATTCCCTCCGGGCGCATCACTACCAATTCGGCAAGCTCATCCCCCGTGGATGAGCTTTTTTTATTGTCTGCAAGGATCGCAAAAAAGCCTGGAACAGAATTCCAGGCTCTATTGCGTAATTTTATATGGTCGAGGCGTTTGCCAAGAGACAGCTGACTCGACTTAAAGCTGATAGCCAACTAGTCGCCTCTTGTCCCACGCTTCTCAGATTATTTCAACAGTTGTGCGTTGATCTTATCCCAACGCCGACGTAACGGTACCGCAATCAGCGGTGCAACCAACACGTCCAAGATTAATTCTGGGACAGCATTGGTCACCAGCGAAATCATCAGGACATACCCTAATGTCTGATTGCCCTTCGCACCAAAGGCCGTCGCCACGGCCGGTGTTTGATAGAAGAAAAAGACCATGCCGAGCACCAAAACCGTATTCGTTAAGGCCGCCACTGCCGCTGCAACCCGCATCGAACGACGCATCGACCACTGATGCTGACGCCCCCAGAGATAGACGAGGCCAGCCCCCAAGCCCATCAACAGCCGGGGCACAACCGATACCAACGGGTTGGTAAAGACCAACGGTGCCACGGGACTAGACGGCCAAGTGAAGGCCCGAATGAACGTGATGACACCCCAGAAGCCCCCTATCAGCATACCATCCTTAGGGCCTAACGCAGTCCCAGCCACAATGACCGTCAAACCAATCAGGGTCATGCTAAAAGGCCCCAGTGGAATATACCCCAGAAACGGGAAAATATTTTGTACCAAAACAATCGCCATCAATAATGCATTCACGACGAGGCGAAAAGTCTTATGTCGCGTCATTTTAAGTGACCTCCACGTAAAGTTAATGCCGATATTATAGCATGATTTGGCGGTTTGTGGGAAATTGTGATGTCTCGGTGCCAACGACGCAAATCCCTCACAAACGCCTGAAGGAACTGAACGACTGGCCGTTCCAATTTTAAGCCAGCCAATTACACTATTCTCCCGGGACAAACCGCGCCAGCTCAGGACATTTCCATCTCTCACCATAAACTAACTTGTATTTTTATCCAAAATCAGTTATAGTAGTTAAGGTGTTGTTAACCACTATGCGCCCGTAGTGTAATGGATCGCACGTAAGATTCCGGTTCTTGAAATGGGGGTTCGATTCCCTCCGGGCGCATTACTACCAATTCGGCAAGTCCCATCCCTCGTGGATGGGACTTTTTGTTATCTCAAAACTAAGTTGCCCTATCACTAATGCTCGTCTTCAGGTGTGCCCCTAACCTAATGGCAACTAGCCTAGCCATTCCCCGCCTATGTCCGCCCACAAAAAAGAGCCTGACACTTTATGCCAAGCTCTCCCAATTATGATTTAAATATAAATGATGGACAGGCCACCCAACGACGCGCGCCCAGTAATGACGACCAATGGCCCATCTGTTCCCGCGGGTTCGCCCGTGGTTTCAACAGCGCCCAAGTTCGCGTCCACATCCGTCTGGACATTCCAAGCGGACGGCAGGTACAACTCAATCCCACCTAGATGAACGTCAATGTTAATCGTGGCTCCCTGGTCACTCAGCGTCACGTCATCGAAGTATAGCTTAGCATCCCCCATGGAGACCTGAACATCCGCCCGTCGAAAATCAACCGACTGTAGATAACGAATGCTGCCACTCATGCTGACGTTGACCGTGATATCTGGATCATTCAGCGTTTCCACGTCTTCTTCGTAATGGTGGGACCAATCTCCACGATGATGGTGGGGCCAGTTGCCCTGTGTCTTCCAATTGTACTGATACCAGCGCTTGGGCCGAATGATCAGTGAGAGTCCTAGCGACAACAAGACGGCTGCAATCAGGATGGTCCACGGTGCCAGGGCTACGATTCCCAGTGGCTTGGCAAAGATGATTGCCAGAAATGCCAGCGAGAAGACCATCCCCCACACTGCCAAATGCATGAGACTTTCGACAAAGGCAGCTACCAAGAATACACCGAGCAGCAGCGGCCAGAGGCCCACATGAGTGCTAAAGATTCCCATCTGGCTGGTCACGAGAACGACCGCACCCAACACCAGAAAAACACCCCAGAACCAATTTGCGCGTTTACGCATACTTATTACCCCTTTTCCTCTAATGCCCGTTTCAGTGCCTGATAGTAGCGGCGTGAGACGTAGAGTTGTTTGTGTGAATTTTGAAATTTTACCAAATTTCCCGTGACTGACCGAGTCAGCGAGAAGACCTGCGTGCGATTGAGAATGGCCGACTTGGAAACCCGCATAAACTGCGCTGGCAAACTCTCAGCCAATTCGTAAAGTCGTTGACCCGTCGTATACATCGCCGTGGCAGTATGCACGGCCACCTGATGGTCACTCGCCTCAAAGAATAAAATATCTGTGAGATTGACACGGTAGTTCTCCCCGTGCCAGCTAAACGTCAACTGCTGCGTCGTATCAGCCGCATGAATCGCGGCGACTAGCTGATCAACCGCGGCCGTTCGTGCCGGCACGCGAATGGTGACCTCCGAATCGGATAATTCGGGATCGACCTCTACATGAATCTTCAAGCCGTCACCCCCTCTCGTCTCTATAAGTTAACCACAGGCTTATCTAAAAATAAATAGGGGTACCGTAACTGGTCACTTTCTTAGCATAACTGGTCATTTTGCGTGATAGAATACGTGACGTTTGGCCAAACTCTGGTATGATAGTTCTAGTCAAATGGTTGTGGGCGTGAATACAACTACGTCTAATCAAAGGTTAAAAGAACGAAGTCATATTGTTTGACCTACTTTGACCATAGCGGTACACTAACAACATGTTAGCAAAACGCTAGCCATTTCTACGTTAAATTAATTAAGGGAGGCTATCTTGTCATGAATTTAGTACCTACAGTTATCGAACAATCATCCCGTGGCGAACGGGCCTATGATATCTATTCACGACTTTTAAAAGACCGGATCATTATGCTTTCCGGCCCAATCGAAGATGACATGGCAAACGCCATCATTGCACAACTGCTCTTCTTGGACGCCCAAGACTCCACCAAGGACATTTCGCTTTACATCAACTCACCTGGTGGTGTGGTTTCTTCCGGCCTGGCCATCTACGATACCATGAACTTCATCCAATCCGACGTACAAACGATTACGCTAGGGATGGCAGCTTCCATGGCTAGTGTCTTGGCTTCATCTGGGACTAAGGGCAAGCGGTTTGCTTTGCCTCACGCCCAAGTCTTGATTCACCAACCATCCGGTGGTGCTCAAGGGCAACAGACTGAAATCGAAATTGCCGCTCGTGAAATCTTGAAGACGCGTGAATTGATCAACAAGATTTTGGCCGACAATTCTGGTCAACCTGTTGAACGGGTCAACAAGGATACTGAACGTGACAACTACTTGAGCGCTCAAGAAGCCGTTGATTATGGTTTAATCGACCACATCATGACGAACAGTAGCGAACAAAAGAAGTAAACGCGTTTTATATGAATCGTCCAACGACTGCGGTCGGTGGGCGATTTTTTTATTACCAGTTAACCACTGTCGCCAATAGCGCAATAAAAAACGGAAGTAGCGGGCATTTATGCCGGGCTACTTCCGTTTTAATTTCAATAACATTATTTACTTCAGGCACAGGTGCGCGTTAGGCAGAGGCCTCTTCCCGCAACTGCTTAGCGTAATCATTGATCTTGCGCAAGCGGTGATTGATTCCAGACTTGGAGATTGGTCCACCAGGAACCAGATCACCCAGCTCCTTCAGGCTAACTTCCTTGTGCGCCAACCGCGTCTCGGCCACTTCACGTAGCTTCACTGGCAATTGGCTCAGACCAACCGTAGACTCGATGAACTGGATATTGTCGATCTGCCGCGTTGAGGCGTTAGCCACCTTATCCAAGTTAGCATTTTCGCAGTTGACCAACCGATTGACGGAGTTCCGCATGTCCCGCATGATTCGAATATCTTCGAATTTAAGCATAGACGTTGTGGCGCCAATCAGGGACAAGAAGTCCGCGATTTCCTCGGCACTCTTCAGGTAGGTGATATAGCCACTCCGCCGCACAATGGTCCGGGCGTTCAGATTGTAGCGATTCATCATCTCAGCAATCATCTGATTGTGCTCTTCATATAGAGAGTAAATTTCCAGATGGTAGCGACTCGTCTCGGGATTGTTGACTGATCCGCCGGCCAAGAAGGCCCCACGCAAATAGGAACGCACGGACATATCGGAATCTAAGATGTCATCTGGCACCGTCTCCAACAGCTGCATGCCGTCAAAAATACCCAGGTCGGACAAGACTTCCGTCACACCCGTCTTGACCCGCACAATGTAGAGGTTATTTTTCTTTAGCTTCATCTTACGCCGCACGAGCAATTCACTTTCCAAATCATAGAATTGCTTAAGTAGCTGGTACATCCGCCGAGCAATGGCGGGATTTTCCGTCTGAACGTTCAGCACGAAATGGTGGTTCGCTAACCCCAAGGCCCCGTTCATCCGGATCAACGCAACCAGCTCGGCTTTGGCGTTCTCGCGGTGGACCTCAAGGGTCGTTAATTCTTTCTTCACTTCACTGGCATACGACATTTCGTTAAAGCCTCCGTTTCATCCGATAACGCGGCTGGCCAATCAGGTTCAAGAGTTCGTGAACGACCTCTTGCCCGTTGTGAAAAGCCCCGTTATCGCGTAGTTCGAGAAAGTCCGTCGAGATGACCCGACACCCCTGATCACGGAGCCCCTGGAAATCATGACGCACTGGCTGAGACATTTCATCCCAGCGCTGATAATCAATGTACTGGTCAGGCACTTTACGCGTGTTGACCAGTACGGTATCAATAAAGTTTTCGTTTAAATGCTGGTTCAAAACGCGAACGTGATCGGCATCAGTAAAGTTTTCGGTTTCACCCTTCTGCGTCATAATATTGCAGATGTAGACGACTTCCGCTGGGCTTTCCTTCACGGCTTTACCCACACTCTCAATCATCAGGTTGGGGAGAATACTGGTAAATAAACTCCCAGGACCCAGCACAATCTGATCGGCATCCATGATGGCATCGATCACCTGTTGCACCGCGTGCGGTTGGTCGTGGTGGTCACTGGTTTCCACCCACACCCGTTTGATCAGTTTGTGCGCCGCAGTGATTTCAGACTCTCCACGCAACGTACTGCCATCGGCGAACTGCGCGTGCAACTCTAGAGGCTCGTTTGCGGCCGGATAGATGTGGCCGTTGACCCGCATCAGTTGGGAAAGTTCTTGGACAGCATCAAAAATACCGCCCCGCATTTCCGACAAGGCGGCAATGATTAGGTTTCCAATGGCGTGGCCAGCAAAGAAATCATCAGTCGTTTCAAATCGGTATTGAAATAAATCCTTATAAATGTCCGGAACTTCGGCAAGCGCCACCATGACGTTTCGAATATCTCCAGGCGGCACCACATTAACGTAATGCCGAATGATACCTGAAGAACCCCCGTCATCGGCAACCGTAACCACCGCGGTAATGTCAACATCGCGGTCGCGCAGATTACCTAAGATGACTGGCAAGCCAGTCCCCCCGCCAATGACCACAATCTTGGGCCGGCGGGTACGCAATGGATCTCTCATGATCGGTTAGCGGACTCCTTTCGCTTCTCAATGTCGCGATGGGTCATGTGGACTGGATACGTGTTGCCCAGTGCCTGACCGATGCGCGTTGCCAAGGCGACGGAACGATGTTGCCCGCCCGTACACCCGATGGCGATGGTAAGGTTGGCCTTACCTTCTTTTTTATAGCCCGGCACGATAGTCGTGAGGAGCTTGATAAACTGTTCGTAAAATTCTTCGGTTTGTGGCTGCGCCATGACGTAGTCGTAAACTTCCTGATCCTTCCCCGTTAGATTCCGTAACGCCGGAATGTAGTACGGATTGGGCAGGAAGCGGACATCCATGACGATATCAGCATCAATGGGTAGCCCGTATTTAAAACCAAATGACATGACCTCAATGTGAAAGACCTGCGCGGACTCGGTCTCGTAGTTGTGGAAGATTTCTTCCCGCAACTTACGGGGACTCAAGGACGTGGTGTCAATGACCAACTGTGCTGCCTGTCGAATTGGCGACAGCAAGCGCCGTTCGCGTTGAATTCCTTCCATAACGCGACCATTTCTGGCCAGTGGGTGGGAACGTCGGGTCTCCTTATAGCGAGAAACCAGCTCTTCATCAGAGGCATCCAGGAACAAGACTTGTGCGTTCATAGTCCCGTGGACCGCCACGTCGTTCAGCATCTTGACGATTTCATCGTAAAATGCCCGGGACCGTAAATCGATAACCAGGGCAATCTTTGAAAGTTTGCCAGATTCACGGACCAAATCCCAAAACTTGGGGAGTAACGAAGGCGGCATATTATCAATACAGAAATACCCCAAATCTTCAAAGCTCTGCATGGCGACGGTCTTCCCGGCGCCACTCATCCCAGTTATGATGACTAAATGGATTTCATTTGTCATGGCTCTCCTCCAGCTTCTTTTAAAAACGTCTTTAAGCAGTATAACACACCGGGCGTGTCTTTTCCTAACAATTCCCTTAAATTACGAAAAAGAGTGCTTGCGTTGGTGCTAACTTAGCGTGATTACCCGGCCTAACTGCAAAATGATCACGCTAAACTTTCGGAATTTCTCAGTCGGACGCTTCAAAAAAACAGCCACCCCCAACCTTACTCGGTCAAGATGACTGCTCTGAGTTCTATTTAAGACTGATTTTTTCAGGCAACACTGATTCTTTACCGGCTACGGGCAATGGAAATCCAGATGGCATTGATCCCAAAGATAGCGAAGAAGATAGCAATCAGGCCGTTCAGCGACAAAGCTGCCACAACGGGATGAACGAACAACATGATGCCCACGACCAGGGCCAAGACATCAAAGATGATCGACAACCAGAAGAAAACGCCGCCAAAGCTTCGCAGGTGACTGGCAACCAGTAAACGTTCTAACGAATCAACGATAAACCACAGGGCGAATAGGTAGCCCAACGTCACGATAGCACTGTTCATATCGAAGAAGAACACCACCGCAATCAGAATATCCAAAATTCCTAAAACTAACGCAAAGTTGGCTCGAAACCCGGTTGCCTCGTGAAGCTTGCTGTAACCGGCAATCGTTGTCATCCCACTCAGCAACGCCATAATGGCGAAGATAATGGCCAATCCAGTTAAACCAATTTTAGGTGAGCGGAAAAGTCCAAACGCAGCAACTAGGAATAAAATGCCGAGAATAAATTCGCTCCAGTCAAAGCCCCAACGGGTACGATTCAAATTAAACATTGTCTGTATCTCCTCACAACTTCGGTCAAGTGTTGACCGGTTTCCAACTATTGTACTGGTTTTCGGCAAGGTAAACAAGTTCACTTAACTAAAATAGGCGTTGAAACCGCCATGTAGCAGTCTCAACGCCCTAATTTACAATTTGGTAACGCTAGTGTTAAGCATCCTCTTCCGTTCTGGCCTTATCTCGTTCCAAAACGGGCTTCAGGTACTGACCCGTATAACTGTTCGTTACTTCAGCTAGTTCTTCAGGTGTCCCGGTAGCCACGACGTTTCCGCCAGCTTCCCCACCCTCAGGACCGAGGTCAATCAAGTGGTCCGCCGTCTTGATCACATCGAGATTATGCTCGATGACCAAGACCGTATTCCCCTTATCCACCAAGCGATGCAGTACCGTCAATAACCGTTTGATATCATCGGTGTGCAACCCAGTAGTTGGTTCATCCAAAATATAGAAGTTCTTCCCGTTCTGTTGCTTGTGCAGTTCGGAAGCCAACTTCATCCGTTGGGCTTCCCCACCAGACAAAGTCGTCGCAGGTTGGCCCAACTTAACGTAGCCCAAACCAACGTCCTGAATCGTTTGGAGCTTCCGCGTAATCTTAGGAATGGCTTCGAAGAACTTCAGGGCTTCACTGACCGTCATGTCTAGCACGTCGGCAATGTTCTTCCCCTTGTATTCAACTTCCAATGTTTCGGAGTTGTACCGCGTCCCATGACAGACTTCACATGGCACGTAGACGTCCGGCAGGAAATTCATTTCGATCTTTAAAATCCCATCCCCATGACAAGCCTCACAACGACCGCCCTTGGTGTTAAAGCTAAAGCGGCCCTTCTGGTATCCTCTGAGCTTGGCGTCATTCGTCTGGGCAAATAGGGCCCGCACGTCATCAAAGACCCCGGTATACGTGGCTGGATTACTCCGTGGCGTTCTGCCAATTGGACTCTGGTCAATATCAACCAGTCGTTCAATATTCTTCACACCAGCAATACTCTTATATTTCCCTGGCTTTTCAGAATTACGATTCAACTTCTGAGCCAATGCCCGCTTTAAAATCGTATTAACCAGCGTGGACTTCCCAGAGCCGGAAACGCCGGTCACCACAACGAATTCGCCCAGTGGAAAATCAACCGTGATATCCTTCAGGTTATTCTCGGCAGCACCGGTCACGCGAATCGTCTTCCCGTTACCGGTCCGCCGTTCCAGTGGCACTGGAATATAGCGTTTCCCTGCCAGATACTGGCCGGTCAACGACTTGCGTGAACGCATGACCTGCTTAGGTGTTCCGGCGGCCATCACGTGGCCCCCGTTCTCGCCGGCACCCGGACCAATATCCACGATGTAATCGGCGGCCCGCATGGTGTCTTCATCATGTTCCACCACAATCAGGGTATTCCCGAGATCGCGCATTTGCTTCAGAGAGGCAATCAGCCGGTCGTTGTCCCGCTGATGCAGCCCGATTGACGGTTCATCTAAGATATACAGCACCCCAGACAGGTTAGACCCAATCTGCGTAGCTAGCCGAATTCGTTGGGCTTCCCCACCGGACAAGGTCCGCGCAGACCGACTCAATGTCAGGTAGTCCAGGCCCACGTTCCGTAAGAAGGTCAGCCGGTCCCGAATTTCCTTTAGGATTGGTTGGGCGATCACTTGGTTCTGTTCGCCAAAGGTCAGGTCCTTGAAGAAGGACAATTCCTTATCAACGGGCAAATCAGATACGGCACCAATGTGTTGGTGATTGATCTGCACACTGAGGGCTTGCCGGTTTAACCGGTAGCCGTGACACGTCTGGCAGGTCAGTTCGGCCATGTACTTACGCATCACATCGCGAGTAAAGTCACTGTTGGTTTCCTTGTAGCGGCGGTCCACGTTAGGAACGACCCCTTCAAAGGCCACATCAACATCACGCACACCACCAAAGTCATTTTCGTAGTGAAAATGAAATTCCTTACCGTCAGATCCGTAAAGGACAAGCTGTTGGTCAGCCTTCGATAAGTCCTTAAATGGTGTATCCAAGTCCACATCAAAGGCGTCACAAGCCTGTTCCAGCAAGGCTGGGTAGTATTGCGAACTGATTGGATTCCAGGGAGCTAAAGCCCCTTCACGCAGCGTCTTCGTCTTGTCAGGAACGACGAGGTCTAAGTCGACTTCCAGCTTGACCCCTAACCCATCACAGTCCGGGCAAGCCCCAAATGGCGCATTAAAGGAGAACAGGCGTGGTTCCAACTCGCCCACTGTAAAACCACAGACGGGACAAGCATAGTGTTCGGAGAAAACTAGTGGTTCTCCACCGATCACGTCAGCAATCGCATACCCACCACTCAATCGCAAAGCGGCTTCAAAGGAATCAAATAGCCGTGAACGGATACCTGCCTTCACCACGATACGGTCGATCACAATCGCAATATCATGATTTTGATTCTTATTTAATTCGGGAACATCGTCCAAATCCATAATGTCCCCATCGACTCTGACACGTACGAAGCCTTCACGCCGAATCTTTTCAAAAATCTTCTTGTGTTGGCCTTTTTTGGCCCGCACGATGGGTGACAAAATCTGGAGCTTCGTCCGCTCAGGCAGATTAAGAACCTGGTCCACCATCTGTTCAACGCTTTGGCTAGTAATCTCTGTGCCATCGTTAGGACAGATAGGGGTCCCGACCCGCGCCCATAGTAGCCGCAGGTAGTCGTTGATTTCAGTCACAGTTCCCACCGTTGACCGGGGGTTCTTTGAGGTGGTCTTTTGGTCGATTGAAATAGCTGGACTGAGCCCGTCGATAGAGTCCACATCCGGCTTATCCATTTGTCCTAAGAATTGGCGTGCGTATGACGACAGACTTTCCACATAGCGACGTTGGCCTTCAGCGTACAACGTATCAAAGGCCAGGGAACTCTTCCCTGAACCGGACAAGCCACTGATAACGACCAATTTATTTTTTGGAATAGTGACGTCAATGTCCTTTAAATTATGCGCTCTGGCACCATGAATCACGATTTTATCGTTTAACACTTAACATTCTCCTTACTCGACCTAATCTCCGATCTCGGTCTTCATATCCATGACGGTATCCCGCAGTGAAGCGGCCTGTTCAAAGTCCAGCTTCTTAGCAGCAGCACGCATCTCGTCTTCCAACCGGGAGATTAACTTGCGTTGGTCGTCCTTGGACATATCTTCAAAGTCACTCGAAACGAAGTCATCCTTTTCGCCCTCATGATCATTCTTTTTCGTTACCGCAATCAAGTCACGGATTGGTTTAATAATCGTTGTTGGGGTAATGCCATGCTTCTTGTTGTAAGCAATCTGCACATTCCGCCGACGGGCAGTCTCGTCCATTGCGGCCTGCATCGATGCCGTCACGGAATCAGCATACATAATAACTGACCCATGAGAGTTCCGGGCCGCCCGACCAATCGTCTGAATCAACGACCGTTCGTTACGCAGGAACCCTTCCTTATCGGCATCCAAAATAGCCACCAGAGAAACTTCAGGAATATCGATTCCTTCACGCAACAGGTTGATACCGACTAAAACGTCATACTTACCCAGACGAAGGTCACGCATGATCTGCGTCCGTTCCAGCGTCTTGATGTCGGAATGTAGATAAGCCACTTTGATACCCAAGTCTTTCAGGTAGTCGGTCAAATCTTCCGACATCTTCTTGGTCAGTGTCGTCACGAACGTCCGCTCATTGGCTTCGACCCGTTTGTTGATTTCACCCACGAGATCATCCATCTGGCCCATGATTGGCCGAACATCGATTGTCGGATCGAGCAACCCCGTTGGCCGAATGATCTGTTGAACGACATGGTCAGTCTGTTCGTGCTCGTAGTCACCAGGTGTTGCGGACATGTAGATCACCTGATTGATATGTTGTTCAACTTCAGCTAACTTAAGTGGCCGGTTATCCAGCGCACTTGGCAACCGGAAACCATAGTCGACCAGTTGTTGTTTCCGCGCGCGGTCCCCATTATACATCCCGCGAACCTGTGGCATGGTCACGTGAGATTCATCGACCACGAGTAGAAAATCCTTGGGGAAGAAATCTAACAGCGTGTATGGTGGTTCGCCGGCCTTACGACCGTCCATCCAACGCGAATAGTTTTCAATCCCGCTGGTGTAGCCCATCTCACGCATCATTTCCAGATCATAGGTCGTCCGTTGCTTGAGCCGTTGGGCCTCCAGTAACTTACTCTGACCTTCCAGCTCGGCAACGCGGTCCTTCATTTCCCCTTCGATGCCCGCCGTGGCCTTAGCCATGATGTCGTCGTTCGTCATAAAGTGGGTCGCTGGGAAGATAGCCACATGTTCGCGGTCGGCCACGATTTCGCCAGTCAGTGAGTCGACTTCACGAATCCGGTCGATCTCATCGCCAAAGAACTCGACCCGCAGTGCCCGGTCGTCACGTGACGCCGGGAAGATTTCGACCACGTCACCGTGGACCCGGAACCGGCCCCGTTGGAAATCATAATCATTACGTTCAAATTGAATGTTCACTAATTTGCGGAGTAACGCATCCCGCTCGATCTCTTGACCCACGCGCAATGAAACCACATGATTCTTGTATTCGGTGGGGTCCCCTAAACCGAAGATGGAGGAGACGGAAGCCACGACGATGACATCGTTGCGTTCCAGCAGCGAGCTCGTTGCCGAGTGCCGGAGCTTATCGATTTCATCGTTGATTGACGAATCCTTTTCAATGTAAGTATCACTCGAAGGCACGTAAGCTTCCGGTTGATAATAGTCATAATAACTAACGAAGTATTCCACCGCATTGTTGGGGAAGAACTCCTTGAATTCCCCGTAAAGCTGACCAGCCAACGTTTTGTTGTGAGACAAGACCAACGTCGGCTTGTTCACATTCTTAATCACATTGGAAATCGTAAACGTCTTCCCGGTCCCAGTAGCTCCCAGTAGAATCTGTGCCTTCTCGTGCTCATTGAGTCCCTTAGTCAGCTGCGCAATTGCCTCTGGCTGGTCACCCGTGGGCTGGTACTTTGAAACCAAGTCAAACTTACGGTCCGATTGTCGATCAATCATGGCATAACCTCCCTACCAAATCTCTAGTTTACTTTAAACCGTCGTAAAACTACCGCTCAAAAAGGTCGCCTGTTCGTCACCAAAAAACTGCTTAACAGCCATAATGATGGTCAGTGTTCAAAAGTTCCAAAGACCTATGACACCAGCGTTTTACTGCGGAAAAATATTTTTAATCATCAGAAAAGATGGGAAACAATCCGTTTCCCATCATGCTCAAATATTTTACCATACCGAACATACTTTCGCCAGTTTCACGTTCTATGCTCAGAACTTATCCTGATAAATGGTCACATTAGCTGCCCGTTCCCCACGAATGACCGTCGTGGTATGAATCGGCTGAAGTTGTTGGCTTTCCCAGAACTGCTTCATTTGCCGGTCGCCCATAAAGACGCTGAGTTGTAATTGAACGGCCCCAGCTGCTCGCAACGTGGCCACCAAACTATGATAATAATCTGCCGCTTGCTCGGTCGTTAACTGCTTGTCGGTCATCCACATTCCCAGCCAAACCAGGCTAGGTAGTGGGTAATCAATAATCAGATCCACCAAAACCACCAGTTGATCATCCTTAAAAATTCCCAAGTAGGCTTTCTGATCTGGCAGAGCATTCATGGGAACATCGGTCACATCCTGAATCGCTTCGTTCCGAGTTACCGGATGATCCTGAAAGTGGTTAAAATAATCGGGATGGGCTGCCTGAAACTTATAAATTAAATCGTCATCATCGTGGGTCAGCGGCCGCACCGTTGCTCCTGTAATCATTTGGTTCCAAACTTCAGCTAATTTCATGCTTAATCTCCCTGCTTCAACAAATTATCTGTCAACGTGGCCAGCTTCTGGCGATCACTAAAGTCCGCTGCTAACATTTCTGGCAAGACTTCTGCCAAAAAATACTGTACGCACGCCATCTGCTTAAATTTCAAAATCGTCGTTAAACTTTCCCGGTAGATTTCAGTAAAGACGGGTTCCGGATTGCCCTTTTGAATCTCACCGAATGATTCATAGAGCAGGTCCACCTTGTCGGCCACCGAAAGGATCTGCCCCTCCAAAGTATCATCCTTGCCCTCGCCTAAGCGCCGCGTATAGGCCGCTTGAAACTGCTTGGGAATTTCATTTTCAATAAAATTGGCCGTCAGCGAAGACTCCACGTCGGCCAACATTTGGCGCAACTGTGGCGTGGCATACTTCACGGGCGTCTTGATGTCGCCAATGAACCGCTCCGTGTAATCGTGATTCAAAGACTTTTCGTAGAGTAACCGCCAGTCTACTTGGTGACCCGCCTGTTCCTCAACGTCACCGAGAAATTGGGCAACCTCCGCCACCTTAAACGAATGAGCCGCCACAGAATGTTGCTCAAATTTAAAATAGCCCGGTGCCCGGTCAATCGTTTCCAGATCACTCAAGCTCTGTAAAAATTGATTCATCCCCATGTTTTAACACTCCTCTATTTTATTTTCCATATATGTACAGCGGGAACCAGCCGCCCGCGGCGATACCGATTCTCACCTCTACGCATTCAAAATCTTCGAAAAAAGCGGAAACCACCCCGATGAGGTCGTTCCCGCTAAATCGTCCATTATTGGGCGGAAGCTGCCTTAGCCTTCAAGTCTTCCAGAAAACTGAAAGCTTCTTGGCCAGCAATCCCGCCGTCCCCAACAGCAGTCGTAATCTGCCGCAAGGTCTTTTGCCGAACATCACCGATGGCAAAGATGCCGGGAACAGCTGTGGCCATCCGGTCATCAGTCTTGATCCAACCCTTGTCGTCAGTAATGCCCAGGTCAGTGAAGGCGTCGGTCATTGGTAAGTTCCCCACGTAAATGAAGACCCCACTTGCCGCAATCTCACCGGTCTCGCCAGTTTGGTTGTTCTTCGTGGCCACACCGGTCACCTTCATCTCGTCACCTAAAACTTCGGTAACATTAGTGTTCCAAACAAATTCAATCTTATCGTTAGCAAATGCCCGATCCTGGATAACCTTTTGGGCGCGCAGTTGATCACGCCGAACCACAACAGTTACCTTGGAAACGATACCTGCCAGGTAGAGGCTTTCTTCAACAGCCGAGTCACCACCGCCGACAACGACGACTTCACGATTCTTGAAGAATGCACCATCGCAGACCGCGCAGTAAGACACACCACGGCCACCAAATTCATTTTCGCCAGGAACGCCCAATTTCTTATATTCGGAACCAGACGCAATCAGTACGGCACCGGCACTGTAATCACCATCATCAGTCTTGACGACCTTGTGATCACCGTGATCTTCGATGCTTTCCACGTTGCCATACGCAAACTCTGCGCCGAACTGCGTGGACCCATCGTACATGTCCTTAGCCAAGTCTGGTCCGAGAACCGACTTGAAACCTGGGTAGTTTTCGATGGCCGCCGTATTGTTCATTTGACCGCCGTAAATCCCACGATCTAACATCAAGACGGACAGATTAGCCCGTGAGGCGTACAACGCACCGGTCATACCACCGGGACCCGCACCAATCACAATAACATCATAGTTTTTCATTTTAACGCTCCCTTCTGCTCTTAGCCTTTAGTGTACTTTACTATCAAAAAGGAAGTTTGTCACCTATTTTGACTTATTGCTCTTTTCATCTTCAGCGGTGAGCTTAGCACCCATCTCTTTAATGTATTCTCGTAAGGGATCCTTCGTTTCTGGATGACGCAGTCCGTATTCAATGTTGGTCTGCAACCAACCAAACTTATTACCGACATCGTAACGCTTGCCCGTGTATTCGTGGGCAAAGACACGCTGAGTCTTGTTTAAATTATCAATAGCATCCGTCAATTGAAGCTCATTACCCAAACCAACTGGCGTATTCTCCAAGGCTTCAAAAATTTCTGGTGTGAAAAGGTACCGTCCGATAATGGCCAAATCACTTGGCGCTTCCTCGGGCTGTGGCTTTTCGACAAAGTTCGTCACGTTGTACAAACCTGGTGCCGTTTCTTCAGAAGGATTAATAACCCCATACTTGGCAGTCTCTTCGTGAGGTACCCGCATCACAGCTAAGGTTGAGGCGCCAGTTTCGTTATACCGGTCGATCAACTGCTTGGTCAACGGGACCTTGCTATCTGTCATATCATCACCCAGCATAACCACAAACGGTTCATCACCGATAAAGGCCTTCGCCGTTAACACAGCGTCCCCCAGGCCTCGTGGATACGGTTGCCGAATGAAGTACAGATTCATCCCAGTCGTCTCTTGTACCTGGCGCAGCATCTTTTCCTTATGCTTAGCCTCCAAGTTAGCTTCCAATTCTGGATTGGAGTCGAAGTGATCTTCGATGGACCGCTTAGACTTACCATCAACGATGACGATATCTTCGATGCCGGACTTCCGGGCTTCTTCGACGATAAATTGAATCGTTGGCTTGTCCACGATTGGTAGCATTTCTTTAGCTAATGCCTTGGTTGCTGGCAGGAAACGGGTTCCTAAACCGGCGGCTGGAATGACTGCTTTTCTAACTTTTCGCATAATTCTTATTCCTCCTGTATCCCCTGTAATTAAAATTCCGAACGACCCTCACGTTGCATCAAATCTGAAATTGCCGTACGGATATCTTTACCCTCATAAAGTACTTGGTAGATGGCTTCAGTAATTGGCATTGAGACGCCGCGCTTCTTAGACAATTCATAAGCGGCCTTCGTCGTTGCCAATCCTTCGATCACCATTCCCATGTGATTGATCACGTCGTCGAGAGCTTCACCACGGCCCAACTCATCACCGGCCCGCCAGTTCCGTGAATTGGAACTCGTTGCAGTTACGATGATATCGCCGACACCGGATAATCCGATGAAGGTCATGGGGTCAGCACCAAATGACGTCCCCAAACGTGAAATTTCAGCCAAGCCCCGGGTCATCAAGGCAGCTTTGGCGTTGTCACCGTAGCCCAGCCCATGTAAGGCACCGGCACCTAACGCAATGATATTCTTCAATGCCGCACCAATTTCAACCCCAATGACGTCAGGGTTAGTGTAGACCCGGAAGTAAGTCGTCATAAACAACTTCTGCGTGTGCTTAGCAGCATCTAAACTTTCACTCGCGGCCGTGACCAGCGTCAAATCATGCCGGGCAACATCCTCAGCGTGACTAGGCCCAGATAAGACCGTAATCGACTTGCGATTAGCAGCTGGAATCTCTTCGGCCAAAACCTCTGAGATTCGCTTATAGGTCTTCTGTTCGATCCCCTTGCTGGCATGAATCAGTGCTGGTTGGTTGCCGTCCTTTTGCAAGATGGTGGCTACTTGTCCAGCCACAGAACGTACGGCCTTGGTTGGGACAACAAACAGGATCGTTTGGACCCCATCCAAAGAGCTAGCCAAATCGGAGTAGGCTACTAACGAGGGAGAAAACTTAAAATTCTTGATGTAATGCGAGTTCGTGTGTTCCGTGTTCAATTCCTCGACTTGCTTGGGATTGTACGACCAAAGCCGAACGTCATGCCCATTTTCATCCAAGACGCTCGCTAAGATTGATCCCCATGAACCGGCACCGAGTACTGCAATTTTCTCTGACATAGTAATGGATTCTCCTTATTTAGAAAGTTTAGATGACTCACGAAACGGGTTGCCATCCAGGTAAGCCGCTGGGGCAACTGCTTGCCGCCGACGGTAGATCCAGATAACTAACGCGCCAATAAACAAGACCACTGAGAGTAGCTGTGAGACCCGCAGCCCCCCGAACAACATCAGGCTATCCGTCCGCATCCCTTCAATGAAGAAACGGCCGAACGAATACCACAGCACGTAGCTTAGAAAGACTTCCCCCTGCTTAAAGAGTCCAGGCGTGTGTCGCAGACTCATCAACACGATGAACCCCAAGAGGTCCCAGGTGGACTCATACAGGAAGGTCGGCTGACGGTAAGCGCCATTGATCAACATCTGATTAACGATGAAGTTCGGCAGGTGAAGGCCCTGTAAGAAAGCCAGGCTAGTGATGCGACCGAAAGCTTCTTGATTCATGAAGTTGCCCCAACGGCCAATGGCTTGTCCCAAGATAACGGTCGGTGCGGCCACGTCAAGCATCAGCCAGACCGGAATAAACCGGGACCGACAGAAGAAGAACACGACAAGTCCGGCCCCAATCAGGGAACCATAGATGGCGATTCCCCCATCCCAAATGGCAATAATCTCACCGGGATGTTTGGCATAATACGGCCACTGGAAGACGACATAGTACGTCCGTGCCGCGATTAATGCCGCTGGTAGCGCCCATAGAATCATATCGTAAATATCGTCGGGATTGATGCCCCGTCGACGACCTTCGCGCACCGCTAAGATGACCGCGATGACGACCCCGGTAGCGATAATCACGCCGTACCAGTGCACGGCGATGGGGCCTAAATGAATGGCGATGGGATTAAGCGCCGCCATGATTGGTGAAAAAATAACGCCCATCTCCCCTATTTGTTTTGTGAGTTTTGTTTGATCAAACGGTTCAGATTTTCATCGAATACCTTGGTGGCATCGTAACCCATGGAACGGGCCCTGAAGTTCATCGCCGCTGCTTCAACGATGATAGCCAAGTTACGCCCAGTACGGACTGGAATCGTAATCTTTGGCACAACCACGTCAAAGAACTTCTGTGATTCACTGTTGTTTCCTAACCGGTCGAAATGATTGTCATCTTTCCAGGCCTGTAAGTGGACAATGAGGTCGATGTCCGTTTCCGCACGAACGGCCCCGGCACCAAACAGATTCATCACATCGATGATCCCAATTCCTCGAATTTCCAAGAGGTGACTGAGAATGGCGGGAGCGGCCCCAACCAAGGTTTGTTCGTCTTGTTGATAGACTTCGACCCGGTCGTCGGCAATCAACCGGTGACCCCGCTTAACTAATTCCAAAGCGGTTTCACTTTTACCAACGCCGGAATCCCCGGTGATCATGACCCCGACACCATAGATGTCGACCAAGACCCCGTGGACTGACTGACGTTCAGCCAATTTACCTTCAAGGAAGTTCGTCATATTACTCAAAACTCGTGAGGTTGTCAGCTTTGTTCCCAAGATTGGAATCTCGGCTTCTTCAGCGGATTGCTTGAGTTCTTCTGGTGGATCCAATTGCGTAGAGATCACGAATGCTGGCGTTTCGGGCTGACACATTTTCCGCATCACGTCGAGCATCTTTTCATGGGTCATCCCTTTGGCAAAGGACGTTTCCGTAATCCCCAACAATTGAATTCGTTTTGCTGGATAATAGTTAAAGTACCCGGTTAATTCCAAACCGGGACGTGAAATATCGCTGGTCGTAATCAGCCGATCCAAGTGCTCTTCACCGGAATAAACATCCAGGCGATTTGCTTTCACAAGATCAGCCACTGTAACACTCTCTGGCATAGGAGTTCCTCCTTATTGCATAGTGAACTACCTTTAATTTTAGCACTTTACACGGACGACTCCTACCAAATTCGCCCGTATTGGGTAAGTTAATTACGGACGAAATGGTCGCTGATGATTGCGTTAAATATTGACATAATAATTGCCACAATCATCGTGACCCCAAATGAAGCAAAGGCAAAACTACTGCCCACAAACCAGGATGTTAACTCCAGCATGATGGCATTGATAACCACGCTGAACAATCCCAGGGTCAACACCGTAATCGGTAGTGATAAGACGAATAGGATTGGCTTAACAACGGCGTTGAGTAGTGCTAAAACAAAGCTGGCCATGAGTGCAATCCAGATACTAGAAACGTAAAAGTCATTTTGAAAGCCACCGGCGAGAGAACTTTGAAAGAACCCTGCGAGTGCCAGAAAGATGACGGCATTGACTAAAATTCGCGTCCAAAAGCGCAAACTACTCACCATCCTTGTGTGAATCCTTAACATCTTGCTCCGTCACATCGTGAATCACTTTACGCCCGCTATCCTTGGGTGCAGGACTCGCTCCGCGGAAGAGATCCCGAAAGCTCGGTCCCTCCCCCTCTGCGCGTTCCTCTAGTGGCATAAACGTATATAAGATCACGTAAATGGCAAGTCCCAAAATACCGTGTACAAATGGGATACCAATGGTGACCAAGACATAAATCAATCGTAGGATGTTCGCATTCCAGCCAAAATGTTCAGCGATTCCTCCCAACACACCGCCCAATAGGCGATTAGTCCGTGAACGTGTAAACCCTTTTTTTGCTGCCATTGACGGCCACTCCTTTTTTAAAGTCATTAGATTTCCTTTTATGGCAAGAATAACGAAAGCGGCCACTGAAAGCAAGTTTCCAGTGACCGTTCGGCCAAATCTTCATCTTAGGTTAAGCTTTGGATAGCTGTTGCCGCCTGCTGTGGGGACGATACAGATATTGACAACGCCTTGCCAGGTAGTGGCAATCAACCGGAACGCGGTGGGCGGACGTTCAGAGCCAAAGAGCGGTCTCTGAACTTGCTTTGAACCTCTGAGAACCGAGTTTCAAAGACACCAGTTCTCTAAGTGGCAAAGCTCACCACTAAGAGAACTCCCACGGATGAGTTGATTGCCACTGCCCTCACGGCTTACATCCGTTCGGCTCCCGCACCACTGTCGTCATCCTAGTCCAACTACACTGAGTAAACCTGTGATACCAAAACAGCAGTCTAAATTGACTGCTGCAAAATATGGTTCTATTGGATGGCACATATGCTGGTTGTCGCATCAATGGCTAAATTGTTAAAAACTTATCCAGCCGCAGTCAGCCAGGAATGTAACCGGCCGTGTCGACTGTGTTAACTGGCGTTTCTTGCCAGGTTACACAGTGGGATGTGTTTGAAGCTTCACGTTTTCTGTGGGGCTTCAAACCAAGGTCAAAGACCGCACTTTGGCTTTGACCGATCCCCACAGCAGGTGGAATTTCTGGCTGACGGAGGCGACCGTTTTTGCCAATCAAGTCGCTAGTTGGAGCTGTCTGAATTGGCGGGATTAAGTTCGATGATCTGGCCAGACTTCAGGTAGACGATCCACTCGCACACGTTCGTCACGTAATCCCCGATGCGGCTCAAGTCCTGCGCCACATTGAGGTAGATGGAAGCTCCAGTCTCGAAGGCTGGGTCCATCCGCATTTGTTGATAACTGTCCGCTCGAATCTGGTGATTCAAGTGGTCCAGCTTGCGGTCAACTTCTGCCAGTTCACGTGCCCCGTGTTCGTCCTTGTTGACGTATGCCGTCAGAACATCACGAATCATTTGCGTCGTAATCTGGCTCATCTCACCGATCAACTGCTCGAGAACCGGAATCTTTTGCTTACTGCCAAATTTAATGGCGGAATGGGCCACGTTTCTCGCATGATCCGCTGCCCGCTCCAATTCCGAAACAGCCTTCAAAATCGTAACGATTTCTCGTAGGTCGGTCGTCACTGGTTGGTACAACGCAATCATTTCAAAGGTCTTCTGCTCCAACGCAATTTCGCGTTGATTGATCTCGTGGTCGTGGTCAATTAATTTCTGTGCCGCAACGGCATCGCGATTCATAAAGGAATCAACCGCTTGCTGGACAACTTCGCTGACCAACATGCCCATTTCCGTGAAGTCAGCGTCTAGTTCTGCTAACTCATCATCAAACAATCTGCGCATAACTTGCCTCCTTAACCGAATCGGCCGCTGATATAATCTTCCGTCTGCTTCTCAGCGGGATTCATGAAAATATTTTTGGTTTGGTCCACTTCCACCAACTCGCCGTTCATAAAGAATGCGGTACGATCCGCAATCCGGGAGGCTTGTTGGAGATTATGGGTTACTGTAATAATCGTATAATCGTTGCGTAAATTCAAGAGGGTTGTTTCAATTTGGCTACTGGAAACCGGATCCAAGGCACTAGTTGGTTCATCCAAGAGGATAATTTCTGGCGAAACTGCGAGAACCCGGGCAATGCAGACCCGCTGCTGTTGCCCACCAGATAAGGCCAGCGCGCTCTCGTGAAGGTGGTCTTTGACCTCGTCCCACACGGCAGCCTGCCGCAAGGATTTTTCAACGACCGCATCTAATTTTTCTTTGTCCTTTTCACCGGCGATTCGTAGCCCGTAGATAACATTATCATAAATGGAGAACGGAAACGGATTAGGCTGTTGGAACACCATGCCGATTTCCTTACGAATTTGAACGGTGTCGGCACTCGGTGCGTAGAGATCCTGATCCTTAAACTTAATTGTCCCGGTAATCGTGACGTTTGGAATCAGGTCGTTCATCCGATTGAGCGTCCGTAAATAGGTGGACTTCCCACACCCGGATGGCCCAATCAGTGCCGTGATCCCCTTGGCATCAAAATTCAAATTGATCCCCTTCAAAGCTTCCTTATCCCCGTAATACAAATGTAGATCCTGGGTCGTTAAAATTTCCTTACTCATTTTCAATTTTCCTCCTCTTAACCGAAGTTCCCCGAAACGTAATCACTCGTGATCTGGACCTGTGGATTAGTGAAAATATGGCTCGTGGTATCGTATTCCAATACCCGCCCCTGATTGAAAAATGCCGTATATTCACTGATCCGTCCAGCCTGTTGCATGTTGTGCGTGACGATAATGATACTGTAATTCTGCTTGAGTTCTAACAACGTATCTTCTAACTGACTGGTCGACACTGGATCCAACGCACTCGCCGGTTCATCCAACAATAAGATGTCCGGTTTGACCGCGATAGCCCTGGCAATGCAGAGCCGCTGCGCCTGCCCTCCTGATAACGCCAACGCACTCTTATTCAGGTCGTCCTTGACCTGATTCCAGAGCGCCGCCTGCTTCAGGGATGTCTCGACGATCTCATCAAGCTCATGCTTGTCGGTCGTCCCCCGCAGCCGAAGCGCAAAGGCAATGTTATCGTAGATGGACTTGGCAAACGGGTTCGGTCGCTGGAAGACCATCCCCACGCGCCGCCGCATCTCGTAAACGTCGATGCTTGGCTGATTGATATCGACGCCCCGATACATAATGCGTCCCGTCACCGTAGCAATCCGGTCATTCATCCGATTCAAGGACCGTAAGAACGTTGATTTACCGGACCCCGATGGCCCAATCAAGGCCGTAATCTGATTGCTGGCGAACCGTAAGTCGCCCTCAGAGATGGCTTCCTTCTTGCCATAGTAAACGTGAAGGTCCTCCGTGGATAAGATTGTTGGGTGCTCTGCGTCTGCTGGTTGCACAATGTGGCGTTCCAGCATTTCTGTGTTGCCCTGAACATCGTTGCTTAAAAACATGGATGACCCTCCTTTACGCTGACGTCAATCGTTTGTATAGCCGCTTGCCCAAGTAACGGGCCGCGAAGTTGAACAATAAGATGGCGAGAACCAATACCGCTGAAGACCCGGATGAAATGGCCTTAGCATCCGGCATGATACCCTCAGAGTTGATCTTCCAAATATGAACGGCCAACGTTTCAGCTGGTCGCATCGGATTCAACGGACTGGAGATATTGAATGGGTTCCAGTCGGTGAAGTCCAATGCTGGTGCACTCTGGCCCGCCGTGTAGATCAAGGCGGCCGCTTCACCGAAGACCCGTCCCGCACTCAGGATGACCCCCGTCAGGATGCTAGGCACTGCTGCGGGCAAGATGACGCGCGTGACCGCTTCCCACCGCGATAGCCCCAGTGCCAGTCCCCCTTCGCGTTGCGTGGTATCGATTGTTCGTAAAGAATCCTCGATACTCCGCGTCAACAGTGGGAGGTTGAAGAAGGTCAGGGCAAAGGCCCCGGACAGGATCGAGAAACCCAGCCGCAATTTGACTACGAAGAACAGAAAACCGAAGAGTCCAACCACCACGGAAGGTAGTGAGCTTAGAATTTCAATTGCCGTCCGAATCGTGGTCGTGACCCAGTTATCTTTAGCGTATTCATAGAGGTAAATGGCCGCGCCTAACGCAATCGGAAAGGAAATCAGCATGGCCAGAATCAAAAGATAGAATGAATTGTACAATTGAACACCGACCCCCCCGCCCTTGAGAAAGGCTTTCGCGGGGGCGGTCAGGAAGTGCCAGCTCAACTGCGGCAGACCACTGACCAGAATATAGCCGAGGAGGGCCAACAAAATCAAGACAACCAGCCCGGCAACGCCGTACAACGTCCCAATTGCCACTTTATTTTGCGTTTTTGGATTCATCACTATTGGAGACGCCCCTTTCGACCGATCAAGCGAACAATCAGGTTAAAGACTAACGACATGAGGAGCAGGACCAGCGCTAATGACCACAGCGCATTGTTCTGCAGCGAGCCCATGACGGTGTTTCCAATCCCCGTAGTTAACACGGAGGTCAACGTTGATGACGGATCGACTAAGCTCCCCGGCATCAATGCAGCGTTCCCAATGACCATTTGAACGGCCAGTGCTTCACCGAAGGCCCGCGCCATGCCGAAGACCACTGCTGTCATCAGGCCGGGGGTCGCCGCACGGAGGACCACCTTATAAATGGTCTGCCACTGTGTCGCACCTAACGCCAGCGAAGCCTCACGGTAATACCGTGGAACTGCTCGTAGCGCATCGACACTCATCGAGGTCACCGTTGGCAAAATCATGACGAACAGGACACAGGTTCCGGACAGAATTCCAAATCCACTCCCGCCGAAGATGGCTCGTGTCGCTGGTACCACCACAGAGAGCCCGATGAACCCGTAAACAACGGACGGAATCCCCACTAAAAGTTCGGTGACCGGTTGGAGAATCTTGGCCCCCTTGTTCGGGGAGATTTCGTTCATAAAGACCGCCGTTCCAATGGCAAATGGGGTCGCCACGATTGCCGAGAGGACCGTAATCAGGAAGGACCCCATAATCATCGGCAGTGCACCGACTTCTGGTTTTCCATTGGCGTCTGTCACGCCGGGATTCCAACTTTTACCAGACAGGAAATCCCAGAGACTGACGTGATTGGTAAAAAATGTTGCGAGCCCTTTGGAGGCCACAAAACCAATGATACCGACTACGACCGCGACAATCAGGATCAGCGCCGAGAAGCTGACGACCTTACCCCAGATTTCTAGCTTAGCCGCCTTGGAATGGCGTTTGAGCTGTTGCTCCAGTTGCTGGGTAGACTTCATCATTTGGCGCCTCCTAACTGCTTAATTTGGCCGTTGACGTTACGTTCGACCTTCATCTGATCCGGTGACAGGTAACCTAACTGCCGCACCAGTGTTTTCTGAATGGCCGGTGACTGCACGTAACGAATGAAATCCTTCGTTAAGCCCGTCGGTTGGCCCTTGGTATAAAGATGCTCGTAAGACCAGATTTTCCAGTCGTTGGTCTTGACGTTAGCCTCCGTTGGCGCAACCTTGTTCAGGGCCACGTCGTGAACGGTATTATTCACGTAAGAAAAAGCCACATAACTGATGGCCCCCGGCGTGGTCGCCACGATTTGGCGCACCATCCCGGATGAGTCTTGTTCTTGTGAGGTTTTCGATTGATGGCCCGCGAGACCAAATTGTTCAAAGGTCGCCCGGGTTCCGCTTCCCTGTGCCCGGTTGATCAGCACGATGGGCACGTTGGCGCCACCAACCTGTTTCCAGTTGGTGACCTTACCCGTGAAGACCTGAATCAATTGAGCAGTCGTCAAGTTATTGACGCCGACCTTCTTGTTGACAATCGGCGTGATGCCGACGACAGCTACCCGGTGGTCGACTAACTCGTCCGCCCGGATACTCTTTTGCTCGCCCGCGAAGAGGTCGGAGTTCCCAATCTGAACGGCACCTTCTTGAATCTGGCTCAGCCCCGTCCCGGTTCCCCCACCTTGAACGTTGATAAACGTTCCCAGATGATCACTTGTATACTCTTCACCAGCTGCTTCTACTAAGGGTTGTAAGGCCGTGGACCCTACCGCCGTGATAGATTCACCCGCGTGACTGACCTCGCGCGTTTGATAAGCAAAGAGGCCCAGACCTACGATGACCAATAAGCCTAGCCCTTGCCACCAGCGTTTCTTCGACATACCGCTAACCTCCTATCGTCCGGATGCTGCCACCCGACCCTTTCGAAAATAAGTATACCGAACGAATGTAAATGTCATGTAGACGTATTGTAAAGGTTGTGTAAATATAGCCCAATCACGCAACTTTTTTTGGATAAATAGGTGTCTGCCCCTGATCACTGGCGTGACCAACTACTGATTGGCTAAGCTTTGTCGCCTGCGGCTGCCAGAAATTCCGTCTGCTGTGGGGACGCTCCAGCCTGTAGAACGGGCTTCCAACTCGACTTGAAGCCACGAGGATCACGTGTCTTCAAGATCGCCCGTGCTGTAAACTGGCCCAAATCGTCAGTTAACACCACCTCCACGGCTGACTCCATCTCTGGCCTCCTCCGGCTAAGACCGCTCTCTGTCATCTCAAATATCATGCCTTCACTCGCATCGTTTTCATTCGATACCAACATTAAGTTAGCTAAAAAGCCACAATGGACAAAATCCCATTGTGGCTCATCATATTCCTATACTGTAGATTCCCAAATTATCTTAAAAAAACCTAGACACCATTTACCAAAATCAAAACTTTTGACAATCAAATCCACAAACTCTTCTACCTTATTTAATCGTCTTCACCAGCCGTGGATTCCCACTGATATAGCCGCCAGCTACCTGGTAGCGCAACGTGTCACTCTTGCTGAAGTTATTGGCGTTGGAGTAGTCCCAACCTTTAACTTTGAAGGTGACCTTTGCCTTCTTAGTATAATGTCGATTGCGAGTCGTTAAATTGACATTATTGTTGCGATTCAACGCCTGTTTGGCCTGGACCAACTTAGGCATCGTCTGCTTTCCATCCTGCACTAATGTCTTGTTGGCCGTCACGTAACGACCATTGCTGAGAACGAACCGCGTGGTCAGGTTGTGTTCAACGATTTTCTTAACGGTTAAGACCTGTCCCTGACGATAATGACTGGGCTTGCCCGTCAGATTCTTCTTGCTGTAAGCATTGATACCTCGCGGATTAATGACCGTGATCTGCTTGTGTTTGGTGCCATAATAAACGGGCGTCGTGTACTTACCGTTGGCCGTCACGTAACCGGTCTTGCCGGCTGTCTTACTGTGATGATTGACGTCCTTGACCTTATAACGCGCCACGCCATGCTTGGATTCCGCATACCCAGTTACGACGAACATTGGCCGGTTCAAACGTGACTTACTTTGATACCACTGCTTACGGGCCTGTTTCGTAAAGGTAGCCTGCCGGTAGAGACCAATCTTCTTGGTAGCGTAAATGACGGTTCCCTCTGGCACCGCCGTATCACCATCCCCACCGGTCTGCAGGTCAGCGCGGTAGACATAGGTCACGGTCTGCGCTGTACTGGTAAACTTCCCGGTTGCGTTCGTCGGCGTCTTGGTCAACGTGTACCCCTTAACCTTAGCCGCTTCTGCCTGGTAGGTACTGCCCAAGCTGCCCGTCAGTGTCTGACTCGGTGCGACCTGACTGCCATCCTCGGCCACGTAATGAACCGTAACTGGCTGACTCGTCACCGGCGTTGGATCAGGACCGGGCTCTGGTGTCACCACATCCTTATACCAGGAACTGAAGGCCCTGAATTCCGTTGAAAGCATCCCATCATATTTGTACGTCCCATCAGCCTGTAGGTGCAGGTAATCCGTCAGTGGCTTACTCGATAAAGCCGCCAACTGCCGCTCGGTGGCATCCGGATCAACCGCAGCAGCTTGTTTTGCAGTGTCTTTATCTAATTCGCCTAAATGATATGAACTAAAATACATTTTACAATTGCCGACCATAATCTGATGAAAATTCTCTGGACTCGTGGCCAGTGTCTGTTCAACCTGGCTCATGATACGTGCACCTTCAGGAATATCAGCTAACTTAGGCTTGAGATTAGCCTCATAGTCCGCCTGAACTTCAGCCTGCGTCATTTTTTCCAGGAAGACCTTTGCCCCGGTGCTAAAGTCCCAAGCAAAATAATACGCCATGGCTGCATTCGACTTGATATAATCTGCTGCGGTCATCCCCGTGGCCTCTTCACCGCCACCTTCTCTAATCGCATAATCATAAAGATTTTCCCCGGGTAGTAACGAAATCTGAGCGCTCGCAAGTTCCGGAATACTGTTGGCAAATTCGGCCGCCTTGTCGTCGTTAGGATACTTGGCGATCATATCTTGAATAAATCCCGGCTGCTCCGCCTGAGCTCGGGTCACAGTGGTTCCCCAATCAGGGTACCAATAAACCTTTTGAGTACCCTCTTTACCACTAATCAGCGTGTAAGGCATTTCCACTGTGCCAATCTGGTACGTTTTTTCAGCGGCTGCCACCTTCGCTATCGACTGTGCGCCACTCATCGTTGTATCTGCCAGTGCAACACCGGGACTCGCAATTCCCCCTAGTAAGAGTAATGTTAGTCCTGAAATGGTAAGTCGCTTCATCGCCTTCTTCATTTGGCTCACCCCTTAAACTTTTCTCTATTATATATAGGGGCAGTATATCATGGCTAGCCCAATTAGTCTCCCTTATTCTCCCATTAGAATAGCATTCAGGTTCTTATTAAAAGACTCAGTTAGGTTAATGACATGTCAAATTAATTGTTGCACACATTCCACGTTGTGGGTAAATATCATGAAAACATATTCCTACAGGCCCAGAATCTGCCAACCGGCCAATTAAAAATGGCGGTCTCACCTTTGTCGATGAGTACCGCCGTTTCATTTACACAAAATTTCCAATTATTTAACTCGGTGCACTCACCGGAAAAGTCATGGTGACCGTGGTTCCTTCGTCTAAGTGACTTTGCAAGTCAATCTTCCCATTCAGAGACTTCACTAATTCACGCACAATGGCCAGACCCAGGCCACTCCCACTGACCCGCTGATTGGAGTGTGATACCTCGGCACGGTAGAACCGCTCGAAGACCCGCAATTGATCTTGCGACGAAATTCCCACGCCAGTGTCCGCAATACCCAGCGACCACGTCTGGGGGGTCACCGCCGCAGTGAGCGTCACGCTCCCCCCGGATCGGTTGTATTTGATGGCGTTTCCCAACACGTTCTTCAGGATCTGATCGAACTTGTGTTGATCAGTCACCGCAATCAAATCTGTCGGCACTTTGTTGACTAAGGTCACCTGATTGATAGCAGCTAACGGTTTCAACAGAGAGACCTGCATCTCAACCTGTTGGCCCACTGGCACCTCAGCAGCCTCCACGGCATTCCCTGATTCCAAATGGGAAATTGTCAGGACATCGTTAATCAATTCCACCAATCGTTCACTCTGCTGGTCGATAATCTCTAAGAATTCCGTCAGTTTCTCGGGATCGTCCTTGGCGCCCGCTAAGAGGGTCTTAGCAAAACCAGAAATCGCTGTCACCGGCGTCTTCAGTTCATGCGAGGCGTTGGACACGAAGTCCACCTGCATCTGCTCGACCGCATAGACCTCGGTCACATCATATAGCAGGACCAACACCTGAAAGTAATCTTGGGAGGTCTCCGTATAGATGGCCTGGGCATCGACGGTCCGTTCGTTCGGCGTCCCTGGCAGCTTCAACACTCGGTGCTGGGTCGTCGACTCACTCAGAGCCGAATTGATCAGACTGGCTAACTCAAACTGCCGGACATCCTGGGTAAATGGGTGGCGGCGGGGAGAAATCTGTTGTTGCAGAAACTGCTCCATCGCCGGATTAGCCAACTCAACCTTGCGGTAACGGTCGATCACCATGACCCCAATCGGCAGGTAGTCCAATAGCGTGGCGAATTCCTGGTTCTGACCGGCAATCTTGCGTTGAACCTTGCGCTGGTGCGTCTGTAAATAATTAATTTGCAACGCTAACTGGTAGAACGGGTCATGTGGTGACAACAACACATGGGCTGGCGTCTCCTCGTGCCGAATTCCCTCGACCTTTTTGGTAAGGATACTGATCCGCTGGTCGCCCCAGCGAAAGAGGTAGCTGACCCCTGCCATTTCAATCAGAGCCAACGACCATGCTATTAGAAGGGCAATGCCCACTTGTGAGGGCCGCACACACCAAACCAACAAGCTATTCAGACTCCCACAAATCACCAGCACGGCAAGTAGCCGCTTCATGACTGCGCCTCAAAGGTGTAGCCGAAGCCCCGAACTGTTTTTAAGAGCACCGGGTGCTTCGGATCAATCTCGATTTTTTCGCGTAAATGGGACACGTGAATATCAACCATCCGCGTTTGCCCACTGTAATCGAATCCCCAGACACCTTCCAGCAGTTGTTCACGACTCCATACCTTCCCTGGCCGTTTAGCAAAGAAGAGTAAGAGCTCGAATTCCTTAGGTGTCAGGTCGATCGACTGGTTACCCCGTTTGACCTGAAACTTGTCCTGATCGATGGTCAGGTCAGCCACTTGCAAACGACTGGCGACTGGCTTAACCGGCTTTTCTTCCGGTTCATCCTCATGATAACGGCGCATGACCGCCTTCATCCGGGCAATCACCTCGCGCGGACTGAAGGGCTTGGTGATGTAATCATCGGCCCCCAGCTCGAGTCCAAACACGGTGTCGAACTCACTGGTCTTAGCCGTAATCATGATGATGGGTGTGCTGATTTTTTCCTGCCGCAACCGTTTGGTCACTTCAACACCATCTAACTTCGGTAGCATTAAATCTAACAGAATGACATCAAACTTTTCGTGTAATGCCAAATTCAACGCCTGCTCACCATCAATTGCCGTAACCACCTGATAATCTGCTTGTTCCAGGTTGTATTGCAGCAACGTTACGATTGCCGGCTCGTCATCGACGACTAGGACTCTGCTCATGGGTTATGCCTCCTGATCTCTGAATAGAACGATGCCGATTTCGTGTGGCGCTCCGGCATAAATGGCCGTCTCAGTCACCTTCAACTCACCCGCCATGTTGCGAACCTTCAGGTGGCAGTAAGTTGGATTAATCAGCAACGCTTCATAAAAGGATGTTTCACTATCGATTGGTTGATGATTACATTCAAGAATAATATCACCAGCAATCAGATCAAGTTTTACTGCCGGCGTCTGTGGTCGAATCGCGAGGACCCGAACCCCATCGTCAACTTGAGAATACCAGAATTGTTGGTGCTCGTCATAACGTTTCGCCCGCCATAGGACAATGGCGTAACCAACCAGTAATAACACGAGTAATCCAGGGAAATCCTGTGGGCGGTAAGTTGTCCAGCCGAAGAAGCCCATAGCGACAACTGCCAGCCAAATCAACCGCTTGGCGAGTTTTTGATAAACCGCACGTGGAACCTGCCGGAAGACAGTAAACCGCAATCCGACTAACAGTGGCACCACCAAAATAGCAAAAGAATGGCCGTGAATGGTCAAAAGTGGCCAGAAGGCCCAGTGACTGGCGAACCAATCCCCGGGAACCAACGTCACCATTGGCAAGACGAGAAATTCACGCCAGGGATACCCAGCGATTCGCTTGCCCCGTTGCTTGGCATAGATCCGTGGGGCCGTGAACCGCCCGCCATAGTGGGACAACCAGTGTCCGAGAAAGAGGAAGAAGAACGCCGCCAACCACAAGTAATTCTGCGCTGGTGTCTGGCCCGCTTCGCCATTCCCCCAAATCAATCCAGTTGGCGCCAAACTCGGCCAATCGGTTATGTAAGCTCCCCCAAAGTAAGTGGCGATCGAACTCACCACAATCAACGTTAACGGCAACACCGTCGTCGGCAAAATAACCAACGTGATGGTCGCCAAGATTTCATAAATCGCGATCCATAACAGTGGCAGGCTAAAACCCACCGCCAAATTCACCACTGAAAGACCCAAGCCCAAAACAACACCCTGCGTCAGAAAATGACGTAACTCAAAATGATCGCTGTAGACAGCACTCCCAAAGCTCCGCCGTTCGCGCTTAATCCGTGAGCGACTCGTCACCCACAATCGTAGCACCGCAACCCATACCATGAGCTGCAGGAGGTAACTGCCACACGCTATAAATATCCGCATGTCATCGACACCTTTCTTGAAAAAATAACTGTCCCCAGTATAGCATGAAAGAAAAGCGGGTCGCACGACATTCGTGTTACCCGCCTAATGATTTTACAAGATGACTACTATCGCTTACGCCCACCCGTCACGACTGGTCGTTTAGCGTTAGTTAATCCGGATTCTTCTGACTAAGTTGCCATTGGAGGTAGGCATCGATAAAGGGATCGAGATCCCCATCCATGACGGCTTGGCCGTTCCCGGTTTCATAATCCGTCCGGTGGTCTTTGACCATCGTGTACGGATGGAAAACGTAGGACCGAATCTGCGAGCCCCAGCCAATATCCATCTGTTCACCTTCGATGGCGGCCTTTTCCTGTGCCTTCTTTTCCTCTTCACGTTCGTACAGTTTGGCCCGTAACATCCCCATCGCCGTCTGCCGGTTTTGGAGCTGTGACCGTTGCGCCTGACTCTGCGTCACGATTCCCGTTGGAATATGGGTGATTCGCACGGCCGAAGAGGTCTTGTTAACGTGTTGCCCACCGGCACCGGAAGCTCGGTAAACATCGACCTTCAAGTCAGCCGGATTGATATCCACATCCACGGTATCATCCAATTCAGGTAGAACATCCACAGAAGCAAAGGACGTGTGGCGGCGACCAGCCGAATCAAATGGTGAAATCCGCACGAGGCGGTGAACACCCTTTTCGGACCGGAGATAACCGTAAGCGTTGTGACCGGCAATCAGCAGCGTCGCACTACTCAAACCGGCAACTTCACCTGGCTGGTAGTCCAGCACCGTGACCGTAAAGTCGTGCTGATCTGCCCAGCGTGTGTACATCCGCATGAGCATTTCGCCCCAGTCCTGGGATTCAGTACCCCCAGCCCCCGGATGAATTTCCAGAATCGCATTGTTCCGGTCATACTTTTGATTCAACAGTTGATTCAAACTGTACTGGTGCAGGGCGTCCTGAGCAGCCTTGAAATTCTGCTCGAACTCCGCCTGCATATCTGCATCGGGTTCTTCTTGCAACAATTCCACGGCAACTTCCAGGTCGTCAATCTGATCGTTGAGACTCTGGAATTCCTCAACCTTTTTCTTCATTTCATTGGTTTCGTCAATCAGTTTCTGGGCCGACTGCGCGTCGTTCCAAAAATCGGGTTGGGCCATCTGACTTTCATTGATACTGATGCTCTCACTCAGGGCATCAAAGTCAAAGTGACCCCCTAAAGCCGGCAAGTTGTTCCTTCATGGTCGCAATGTTACGTTTGGCATCGCTTAGTTCCATAGTGGTTGGCTCCTTTTTTTGTGTTTTGGTTTTCGTTTTGTATCTTTTCGAGTCGTAGTTTTATTGGCTACATTGCCGAAACGTGGTCTCCGAGGCAGCCGATTCCGCTTAACCCCGCTAAGCCAAAAATCCAGGCCCGGGATTTTCACCTTAGCGACGTTAATGCTCGTCGGCTAACCAGCCTTGGAGACCACTCTTTTTCCAAAAAACGAGGCCGGAATCTCTTCCCGCCTCGTCTCCCGTACTAACGGGTAATATTTTGTCGAATTTCTGACTTCATGAATAATCGGGTGGCATCGTAATCGATGTCAGAGATCATTTCACCAAACATCCGGAATCCTTCTTGTTGATATTCAACTAATGGGTTCAACTGACCATAGCCCCGCAGACCGATTGATTGACGCAATTGGTCCATGGTGTCGATGTGGTCCGTCCAGTGAGAGTCTACACAACGTAAGAGCACAACCTTTTCGAATTCCAACATTTGAGCTGGATCGTAGAGTTGCTTTTGCTTTTCGGTGTAGACATCTTCGGCTAAGCCCATGAAGTAAGCCTTGATTTCATCAGCGGACTTGCCCTTCAATGCATCCAGGCTGATCTTTTCTGGTGAAACCATAGCTGAGATTCCGAAGTCGAGTAACGTATCCAAATCCCAATCGGCTTGGTCGCCCTGAGTGTGTAAGTTAACCACCCGGTCAACGGTCCGTTGGATCATTGGCATCAAGACCCACTTGAGGGACTTGTCTTGGTTAATGACTTGGTTACGTTCGCCATAGATCACATCACGTTGTTGACGCATAACGTCATCGTATTGCAGCACGTTCTTCCGGGAATCATAGTTGTTCCCTTCAACCCGCTTTTGTGCGGATTCAACTTGCTTCGTGATCATCCGGCTACGGATAACGGCATCTTCACCATCAACGTTCATCCGTTCGAGGAAGCTCTTAACCCGTTCGGAACCGAACCGGCGCATCAAATCATCTTCCAGGGACAGGTAGAACTGGGTCATACCAGGGTCACCTTGACGACCGGAACGTCCACGAAGCTGGTTATCAATCCGCCGTGATTCGTGTCGTTCAGTCCCAATAACTGCTAACCCACCAATTTCAACCACGCCGGGTCCCAATTTAATATCAGTCCCCCGTCCAGCCATGTTGGTCGCAATCGTAACGGCGCCACGTTGGCCAGCGTTTTGAATGATGTCAGCTTCCTTCGCATGGTTCTTAGCGTTCAAGACCACGTGCGGAATGTTTTCGTTATCCAACCGTTGTGAAATGTATTCGGACGTTTCAACGGCAACGGTACCAATCAACATTGGTTGACCCTTTTCGTGTAACATCTTGATTTCATCAACGACGGCATCGAACTTAGATTCCAAGGTTGGGTACAACAGGTCAGGTTCATCGACCCGGACAACCGGTTTGTTGGTTGGCACGGAGATAACGTCCATGTTGTAGATTTCTCGGAATTCTTCAACTTCGGTCTTCGCAGTACCCGTCATCCCGGCAAGCTTCTTGTACATCCGGAATAAGTTTTGGTACGTGATGTTGGCCATCGTCTTGGTTTCTTCTTGAATCTCGACGCCTTCCTTAGCTTCAATAGCTTGGTGCAGCCCGTCGGAGTACCGACGACCTTCCATAACCCGCCCAGTAAAGGAATCAACGATCAGAACTTCGCCATCTTGGACCACGTAGTCCTTGTCCCGCAGCATGATGAAGTTGGCCCGTAAGGCTTGGTCCATATGGTGGGTCAAGGCCGTGTTGTCGGTGTCGTATAAGTTCTTCAGGTTAAAGTACTTTTCAGCCTTTTCAATCCCAGTATCGGTCAAAGCAACCGTCTTGGATTCAAGGTCGATCTTAAAGTCTTCTTTTTCGTGTAACGTCTTGGCGAAACGATCGACCCGCTTGTAAAGGGCACTCGTTCCTTCAGACTGACCAGAAATGATCAATGGCGTCCGCGCTTCATCAATTAAGATGGAGTCAACTTCATCGACAATCGCAAAACTCAAAGGACGTTGTACCATGTCTTCCTTGTAGACAACCATGTTGTCACGCAGGTAATCGAAACCGATTTCCCCGTTGGTGGAATACGTGATATCAGCCCGATAGGCTTCACGCTTTTCTTCAGGAGACTTTTCAGCAGAGTTCAACCCTACAGAAAGGCCCATCCAGTTATAAAGTTCACCCATTTCAGTGGCATCACGCGCGGATAAGTATTCGTTAACCGTAACAACGTGAACCCCTTCGCCAGCTAAGGCGTTCAGGTAAACAGGCATGGTGGCGGTCAAGGTCTTCCCTTCACCGGTCTTCATTTCGGCAATGTTACCTTCATGAAGCACAATTCCCCCCATAATTTGGACGTGGAATGGATAGAGGCCGAGGACCCGCTTTGCGCCTTCACGAACGGCAGCGAAGGCCTCAGGCAGTAAATCGTCCAAGGTTGCGCCGTCTTGATAGCGTTGCTTTAATTCTGGCGTTTTTGCTTGCAGATCTGCATCTGAAAGCTTTGCGTATTCATCAGCGTAAGCACCGACTTCATCCGCTAATTTACTGAGGCGTCGTAAAGTCCGTCGATCACTTTCGACCCATCGTTTCAAAATATTTGCCATGTGAGAATTCCCTTCAGTACATTTTAATAAGTCTGCGTCAACCACTCCCGGCTTCCACCGGCAGTTTGTGGATCCAACGCCGAACAGCGCTGCCACCACAATTACTCCAGATTGAATCGAGTCATCCCCGATTCTAAGAGTCATTGCTGCCCACAGGTTGCTGGGCGGACAGCTGAATAATCTTAATAAAATCGCTCATTCTTTTGCAAGAATAGTCTCCGCCGCCAGTAAGCTAAGCTTACCGCGCGAGATAGTGATTTCAAACGTTTATTTTGGCAATAAATCAATCTACATTTTAACACTAACCCAGCCAATATGAAACTTTTCTAATCATGTAAATGCCGTAAAACCGCTTTCTTTCGCATGATTATTGACTAAAATAGTCACTAAACTATCACCCTTATTGACCCCAGGTTTACGCCAGCTTCCTCCCAAATAGGAATCGCTCGGTTCAGTAGATCTAGTCCCTAAGAGTAATCTTACTAATTTTACCAGATTCATCGCCCAATGTATCGCCTTTTGCATAACAGTTGCTTAACAATCCCATGACAGATAGGCATATGGATTAGCCCCCTTAATCATTCGACGATACCGGCAAAAGTGGTAATTCCAAGTACCTATTACCTTCCAGTATGGTGATAGTAACGCCATAACCGCCATCTTGAAATAGCATGCCTAATACTTAAGAATGTGCGGTAATTTCGACTGATTTTTATGTAGTACGCATTGTTTGGCGAACGACCGAACTGAAACTCATCAATCTGAGGTTACTTAAAAGGCGCCTAGCTAACGTTAAATAGTACATTGGCTACCAATGTTAGCCGTGAGGGTGGTACAAATAAGCCCAGCCGTAGGAATTACCTTAGTGACTGGGCTTGTCACTTAGGTAATTGGTGTCTTTGAAACGCGTTCCTCAGGGGTTCAAAGACAAGCCTAGAGACCGCCTTCTGGCTCTAGGCGCCCGCCTACCGCGTCCCGGCTTATTTGTACCGCCCGGTAAGGCGTCGGTGAAGCGAATGACCATTAACGTTCTGGTTGCAAACTAAAAAGCACCGCACAAGGCGGTGCTTCATTAGTTTAGTTAACATTATTGGTTATTGGTCGTCGGCTTCGATCAAACCATAGCGGCCGTCGTTACGACGGTACACAATGCTAATGCCGTTCGTCTCAGCATCTTCGTAGATAAAGAAGTCGTGGCCTAACATGTCCATTTGCAGGACAGCCTCTTCATTATCCATTGGCTTCAACGAAACGCGCTTGGTCCGAACAACCTCTAACTCCTTACCTTCAGCTGGTTCTGGCTCCGCAGCTTCGGGTGCGAAATCAAGGTTTTTGTAACCTTTTTCCCGGGACTTACGGTTAACTTTGGTCTTGTACTTGCGAATTTGCCGTTCCAGCTTATCGGTAACCAAATCAACACTTGCATATAAGTCCGGAGAAGTTTCCTCTGCCCGTAATGTCAAGTATGGGAGTGGGATTGTTACTTCAACCTTCGCTGTCTTGTTTTGGTAGACCTTCAGGTTGACATGCGCAATTGCCTCAACTTTGTTGTCGAAATATTTCTCCAACTTGCTGATACGCTTTTCAACGTAATCCCGTATTGCGTCAGTAACTTCGATGTTTTCACCACGAATATTAAATGTGAGCATAAAACTTCTCTCCCTTCAACCAAGAAACACTTGGCTTGCTCAGCATTAGAAGGACCACTCTTCTAATATGCTTTGCTTACTATTATTATAATAGAAAGCCCTACCAGAAACAATTATTCTCACGAAATTTAATGCCACTCAACGCGCTAAAGTCAAGCTAGTAAACGCTTTCGCGCCTCCTAAATAAATTTGGCTTGCCGCGTGCCGCAATGTTCTCCCGGTCGTATAGACGTCATCCAGCAATAAAACACGCTGATTTACGATGATTTTTGCCGCAGCCGTATCCAACATAAATGGTTGTGGCGTGACTAAGCGTTCCGCTCGAGTCTTAGCCGATTGTGGCTGAGATTTGTGATCCGCCTTTACCCGTAATACCTGCTGGAAAGGCTGATCACGTAGCCATCCCGTAACTTGATTAAAGCCCCGCGTCAACCACGTATGTTGATCCACCGGAATCGGTACCAGCACATCATACCTTTGCTGTGCCAGGGCCTGATACAGGGGGGCCTGCAGTGCCTTCCGTAAGGCGTAATCTCCCTGAAATTTATATTGTTGCATGTAGGCCTTCATCCCCGCATCGTACTGAAATAGTGCATGGTTCGTCAGTATTTCTGCTCCCCACCGCTCGCAATCGTGACAACGAATGGTCGTGGCCTGCTGACGGCCACAGGCTGGGCAGTGGGCACCGGTGATCGGTATAAAACGCTCCTGACAGCTGGGGCAGAGCGCTGGCATCGGTAGTGGTCGCCAGCGCAATAAGTCCTGTAGCGTTACCGGTGGCTCGAAAGTCCGGGTGCACCAGACACATCTCATCATGGCCGCCGTCCTCCCCGCTGCTTGCCCTGTCGGTTGAGTCGCGTAATCATAGTCTGCGCGCGCCGAACGACCCGGGTCTGCGTTTGGATATAGCAGGTCACCTCTCCGTCCGGAAAGTCCGCGCTCCGCCCAGCTCGACCGGCAATCTGAACCAAGGCCGCCGTTGAGAAGACGGCATCGTCGCCACCCAGAATCACCACTGCAATGTTAGGAAAAGTTACCCCCCGTTCGAGAATTGTGGTGGTCACCAGAAAGGAGAGCTTCTGATCGCGTAACGCCTGAACTTTACCGGTTCGTTCTGGATCAGCGGCGTGAACGCTGACGCCACCACGGATGTCCTGGTGAGCCAATTCAGCCATGATTTCTGGCAGGTCACGGACATGCGGGACGAACAGCAGGAACCGTTGCCCTTTTTCTAGATAAGCCAAGAGTTGCCGAATGAGTGGCCGCGGCAGTCGTCCTTTACGCAGGTGCTCTCGCCACCGCCACGCCAGTCTCACACGCAACTGTGGCAAGAGATACCCGTGGTAGCGCAGGGGTAAATAGGTCGTAACCAGCGTCCGCTGGCGAATCTGACGTTGTAGCTTTTCTCCAGGCGTCGCTGTGAGGTAAAGGTGCTGTCCTGTCGGCTTTTCGGCACGCGTGATTGCCAGCTGAAGCAAGGGACTCGTGGCCAACGGAAAGGCATCGACCTCGTCCACAATGATCCAGTCAAAAGCCTGTTCAAATCGCAATAACTGGTGGGTCGTGCAGACCGTCAGCTGACTATATTGATATGGTGCTGGCTGCTCACCATACAGCAGGCACTGACTGACCGCAGCAAACGCAGCCCGAATCCGGGGGGCCAGTTCCAAGCAAACGTCCACTCGTGGCGAGGCCCACGCAATCCGCCAGCCCTGAGTCACCGCCCAGGCCAATGCCGGATAGACGATCTCGGTCTTCCCCGCTCCAGTCACGGCCCATAGCAGTTGATTTTGCCCCCGCTGCACGTGCTGGCGAATGCTCTCGGCGGCCTGCTGCTGATCTGGGCTCAACTCCCCCGTCCAAGTCAGCGGTGACTCTGGTGGTGAGAACCGATTTGGCTCCGGAATAGTGTATAATTTAGTCTGTGAGGTCACCCGCCCCAACTGCAAACACTGCCGACAATACCACGCGCCATTGGGCAACTGATCCGTGTCCGCTAACCACTGCTGACACCGTTGACACTGGTAGCGCGAATCAACTTGCTGAACAGCCAGTATTCCCGCTCCCAACTGGGATGTCCCTGTTATCGCTGGTAAACGGCGACCAAAGTATTCTGATAAATCAATCATAGCGTTCCTCCCATCTGATGGCACAGGAACTAACTC
The DNA here is from genome assembly GCA_937874695.1 of uncultured Lactobacillus sp. Lineage (GTDB taxonomy): Bacteria > Bacillota > Bacilli > Lactobacillales > Lactobacillaceae > Levilactobacillus. Next base: position 62,098 of record CALNAJ010000027.1, on the reverse strand, counting down.
CGTAAAAAGCGGCGAAATATTTTTCGAGAAAGGTGTTTTTTTATGGAAACTGACTATTTAACGATTCAAGCGACCGGTCAACATGATCTGGAAATCAAAAAATCCCGCTTCATCACTGACATTGCCCGGGTAGCAACTGAGGACGAGGCCAAAGCCTTTCTCGCCACCGTCAGTGCGCGTGAACCCAAAGCCAACCACCATTGCTGGGCCTACGTCTTGGGCGAGCACGACGAGATTCAACGGGAGAGCGACAACGGCGAGCCTTCTGGGACGGCCGGTGTTCCTATTCTGACGGTGTTGCAGCGCAATCAGCTCCACAACGTGATTGCCGTCGTCACCCGTTACTTTGGCGGCATCAAGCTGGGAGCTGGCGGCTTGATTCGTGCCTACAGTAACGCCACATCCACAGCGATTGAGGCCGTTGGCGTGGTCAAACGTGTCCGCCAACGAGCTCTGACTCTGACGGTCGATTACGCCAATTATGATTGGCTGAGTCACTACCTGACCGAGGAAAAGATCACAACGCTAGACACCGCCTACACGGATGCCGTGGCCGTCACGATTGCGGTCGATTTAGACAAAGTCGACGCCACCCAACAGGCCATCACGGACCTCCTCAGTAACCGATTGACCGTAACCACGGGTGATATCGACTACCACGAAGTCCCTGTCGAAATCCACGCCAGCAGCCGCGAACCTGACTAATCTTGCAAAAAATCGTTTGGTTCGCCTGCGGTTGTCAGAAATTCTGCCGCGACCGCAGCGAACCGCTTTTAAAAATTACGTTAATCCGAGCTGACGCTCAACACGGTCACAAATCTGGCTCATGTCAGGACTAAACTAAATTGCGGCTAAAAACTAGCTTCGCCGGAGGAAGCCAGGGATGGCGCCAGCCGTGACGACGGCGTTAGACCGGGCGCTTGATTTTTCCCGGCCTTACACCGTGGGACGTGTTTGGAGACTCGCACGAATTTCGCGAGGCTTCAAACCGAGCTGGAAGCCTGCCTTTTGGCTGCAAGCGGTCCCCACAGCGGCAGAATCCCTGCCAGCCGTAGGCGACTGATTTTATCCCAATTTAATGACATGAAAAAAGCAGCACACCGTTAAATTGGCGTGCTGCTTTCGTTTAATCTGAATTTTTAGACGTTAACTGCTTCACGATACGCTTGATCCAATGCAACAACGGCTGGCGGTTCGACCCCACCAAGCCAATTGCTTCGACGAAGAGTTCCAAGCCAATCAGAATGGCTACCGTCAAGAGAACCGAGCCCACAATCGTTGACAATGGGTACAGCAGTGAAATAAAGGAAAAAATCAGTGCAATGCCATAGATGACCAACACTGTTTGCCGGTGAGTCAATCCCAGTTGCATCAACCGATGGTGTAAATGGTGTTTATCGGCGTGTGAAATCGGCTGCTTGTTTAAGATCCGCCGAATCATTGCGTACACAGTATCTGTAATGGGCACCCCCAGAATAATCACGGGGATAATCACGGAGATAAAGGTCACGTTTTTCAGCCCATACAGTGAGAAACAAGCAATCATGAACCCAATGAATTGGGCCCCGGTATCCCCCAGATAAATCCGTGCTGGGAAGAAATTGTAAGGCAAGAACCCGACCATCGCAGCAACCAAAGCAAAGATCATGATGGCAACCCAGGTATTCGCCACGTTAAGGAAGAAGAGACCAATAATCCCGGTCGTCGTCAACGCGATGATGGAAACCCCCGTTGCCAAGCCATCGAGACCGTCAATCAGGTTGATGGCGTTGACGATTGCCACAATCCACAGCAACGTGATAGGCAAGGCCAACCAGCCAAAATGCCAGACGCCAATGAAGGGCAGCGTCAGGTAACGCATTCGAACGCCCGCCACAAAATAGACTTCCAGCGCAGCGGCTAATTGGAACATCACTTTCTGTCGTGGTTTTAATTCAAAAACATCATCAATCATACCACCCGCGATGATAATACATTCACCGCCGAACAGGCCCCACAACTGTTGCGTCGGCATTTGATCGCGCAAGAGAAACATGGTTGAAAAGGTAAACGCAATAAAGATTGCCAGACCACCTAGTGTCGGCATCGGCACCTTGTTGACCCGTCGTTGATTCGGTTTATCCACCGCACCAATTTGAAACGCAAAGCGGCGTACAAACGGCGTTAGGACTGCGGAGATAATCATGGTAGCAAATAAGCTAACAATAATCTCAAATCTCATAAAGTGTCCTCTTTCTTTCCTACATATCTTTTGCTAATTATACAAATCTCCCAATTTAAACACAACCGCCATTTGAAGAATGTTCAGAAAAGTTAAGGTTTGCAAGTCCCCTCAACACTTTTCACAAGCGCAACCATCCAAGACAATGCTTAGTTAGTTCAACGAAAAACCAATGAAAACAAATGCCTACTGGATTCCACTAATTATTAGTATATAAATATTCGCTAATCGCCGAAATGACGGAGCTTACGCTTGTGTATTCAGAGGCAGCCCCATATAATGTGGTTAGTTCGGGAGCAATTAAGCTCTTATTGATATTTTTATAATTGGTGTCTAATTTCTTTGTGAATTTTTGGCAATTGTTGCTTGAATTTGGTGTTTCATTGAAAGGAGATTTTTCTATGGCTAGCCAAGATAAAGTTCCCCAAACGGAAACCACCGCCGAAGAGAAGCCATCCCCTATTATTGTGCAGATGGCCATCTTCGCTGCAGTCTTGTTCGTCTCCAGTTTAATTTCACCTTTGTTTCCGCCATCCTTCCCCGTGCCAACACCGGTTATCGGCTTGATTATTCTCTACCTGTTACTGGCATCACACATCGTCAAATTGCGAAACGTTGAAAAGTTTGGTGATTTTATGATCAGTCTGATTGCCTTTCTCTTCGTGCCATCTGGGATTCAGCTGGCCGCCAGCCTCGATATTCTCAAGGCTCAGGGGATTCAAATTGTGAGCGTCGTCCTGATTGCGACAATTGTCATGCTGGTCGTTGTCGCTTACACCACAGCTGGTATGATTTGGATTCGTAAACACGTCTTCCACCGCAGCGTTGATGTTAAGTCCTAGCAACCCGCAGCATTTCGGTTCAATCTGTCAGTCCCCTCACGTTTAATTATTCAAAAGCATAAAGCATAAAAGAGATGAGTGTCCATGATTATTCTTACAGCAGCACCGCACATGGCGGTCTGGGGCAAGTGGCTGGGCGATGCGCTCGGCACTAACGCAGCTGGCGCTCCCGCCGGCAATGCCGTCTTCGGTATTTTTCTGTCCCTGTTAGTTTATCTGATTGGTCAATGGCTCTTCAAAGTAGGCAAAGGCTTCTTCCTATTTCAACCCCTCTTTGTTGGGATGGTCCTCGGCATCTTTATCCTGTTCCTGATGGCCAAGGCCTTTGGCACCACAACTGCGGAGTTCTACAAGTCGGCCTACAAACCGGGTGGGGACATTATCTTCTGGTTCCTGAATCCAGCAACGATTGCCTTCGCTATTCCGCTGTATCGGCGCAACGATATCGTTAAGCGTTTCTGGCTTGAAATCACCCTGTCCCTCATCATCGGCCTCGTAGTCTCGCTGTTCTTCATCTATGGCGCGGCCCGACTGCTAGGCTTGAACGATATCGGCATCGCCTCCATGCTACCACAAGCGGCCACGACCGCGATTGCTATGCCAATTGCGGCGGCTACGGGCGGGAACGCGGCCATCACGGCCATGGCCTGTATCCTCAATGCCGTCATCATCTACGCACTGGGTGGCTGGCTAGTTAAGTTCTTCCGGCTCAACAACGATCCCATCGGTGCCGGCCTCGGCTTAGGAACCGCTGGTCACACCGTAGGTTCCGCCAAGGCCCTACAACTGGGTTCCATTCAAGGGTCCATGGCTTCGATTGCCGTCGTTATTATTTCAATTGTGGTTGATATCGTCGTGCCACCTTTTGCCGCCTTTATGGGCTTAAAGTAACCCGACTTGAAAGAGCGTAGACCAATCTCTCACTCTTTTTTTGACCAAATTTCATGATTTAGCAACGAATCCGATGGCTTGTGAAAAAATAGTTATCTTGAAACCCTTTTTGAAATCTAGGCTGGCTACTTGCAGTCACATATCACTGCACAAGCAGACGTACAAACCGCGTCATACCGCAGATTGTCCTTGTGCATTCCGCTCAAATCCCATATAATGATTATGAACGATTGAGAGCGGTTTCACAGTCAGTTTCATCCTGCCTCTGCCAAGGTCTTCTTTGTGAAATCTCTGCAATCGTCGCATCACGTGTCGTGCTTGAAAGGAGATTTTATCTTGGCTGCAACTAACCATACCACACCATCGGAGACGGTCGAGGAACACCCCACACCAATTCTGGGTCAGATGAGTATCTTCGCTGCGATTCTATTCGTTGCAAGCCTCATCTCGCCCCTATTTCCGGCCTCCCTGCCTGTACCTACGCCAGTAATTGGTATCGTGATTCTCTATATCTTGCTGGCCACTCACATTCTAAAACTACGTAACGTTGAAAAATTCGCTGACTTTATGATCAGCCTGATTGCATTTCTCTTCGTCCCTGCCGGCGTCCAACTCGCCGCAAGCCTAGACATCTTAAAGGCCCAGGGACTCCAAATTACCGCGGTCGTGCTTATCGCCACCATCGTCATGTTGGTGCTAGTCAGCTACACCGCCGTCGGGTTGATTTGGCTTCGTCAGCACCTGTTCCACCGTGCAACAGCGGCCGAACAGGAGTCGACCCTTTAGTCCCTAAATTAAGAAGGTTATAAAATGATTATTTTAGCGGAAAACCCCAATTTAGCGTTGTGGGGCAAATGGCTCGGCGATGGTCTTGGCACCAACGCCGACGGCTCCACCGCTGGTAACGCCATCTTCGGTATCTTCTTGTCACTCGTCGTTTACTTAATCGGCCAATGGCTCTTCAAAATCAGCAAGGGCTTCTTCCTCTTCCAACCCCTATTTGTCGGGATGGTCCTGGGGATCTTGGTCCTCTTCCTCCTCGCCAAAACCTTTGGCACAACCACAGCCAACTTTTACCGGTCTGCCTACAAGCCCGGTGGGGATATCATCTTCTGGTTCCTGAATCCGGCAACGATTGCCTTTGCTGTTCCCCTCTATCGACGGAACGATATCGTCAAAAAGTATTGGCTCGAAATTATTTTGTCCCTGATCATTGGACTCAGCATCTCGTTATTGGTGATTTATGAGGCCGCTAAGCTCATTGGTCTCGACAAGGTGGGAATTGCGTCAATGTTGCCACAAGCAGCGACAACGGCCATCGCAATGCCTATCTCCAATGCCATCGGTGGTGTCGGTGCTGTCACCGCGACCGCCTGCATCCTGAACTCAGTTATCATCTATGCTCTGGGTGACTGGCTGGTCAAGTTCTTCCGGATCGACAAGGATCCAATCGGTGCTGGGTTAGGGCTGGGAACCGCCGGACATACGGTTGGTTCAGCTAAGGCTGTTCAACTGGGCTCGATTCAAGGGTCTATGGCCTCGATTGCCGTCGTCATTATTTCAATCGTGGTTGACCTCTTGGTACCCCCATTTGCTTCCCTGGTTGGTTTACGGTGAGTTGGTAGCCACCGACTCACCTCACACTTCAAGAAAGATACGGTCCCCACTCGGCAACGGCTGATGGGGGCCGTTCTTAATTTTCAATTCAGTCCTATCAAAAAGCCTCACAAAACCAAATTGGCTTTGTGAGGCTAGGTCACTACTCTTTCAAGTGATAGTTATAAGTCGAAACAATAATATTTTCCCGCGAATTCAACGTCGTCCGTAAGCGCAACGCCGTTTGGTTATGCAGGATATTCTGCCATGGATGTCGTGGCACGAACTGTGGCACTAAGACCGTCGTGGTGAAGTTACGTTCAACCGCCCGTTTGGCGATCACGTCACAGAACCGCAACGTTGGTGTCGCAATGGATCGGTAGGACGAGTGAATATCCACGAAACGAATGTCTGGGAATTCTTCCTTGAACTCCTGCGCCGTCTTGTGTTCCTTCTCCGGATTCTCATCGAAGGACACGTGCATCGCAATCACATAGTCCCCAATGGACCGGGCGTAGTTGATGGCACCGGCCGTCACCCGGGTAATGTTGCTGACCAGGACGATGACCGTGGCCCCATCATACTCGTGCATATCTGCCTTCGTCTTCGCCGCCACCCGCAGTTGCCGGGCAACCCGCTTGTAATGCTGATGGATTCGGTTAAACAACAGGAGTAACAGTGGCATGATGATCAGGTATGGCCAAACGTTGGCAAAGCGAATGAACAACAGAATCAGCACCAACGCTAATGAAATCAGCGCACCGATAAGGTTGATAAACGCTTTCCCTTGCCAGAAGCCCTCACGTGTTCGGAACCAGTGAATGATCATCCCGGATTGTGACAGAACAAATGGCACGAAAACCCCGATTGCATACAGTGGAATCAGGAGCGTGGTTTGCCCATGGAAAATGAAGATCAGGACGATGGCCCCAACCGCCAGGGAAATGATTCCGTTGGAGTAACCCAACCGGTCCCCCCGGTCCAAGTACGCGTGTGGTAAAAATTTATCTTTGGCCAGATTATAGGCCAGAATTGGGAATGCCGAGAAACCGGTATTGGCCGCAACGGCTAAAATCATTGCCGTAGATAATTGCAGAATATAGTAAATGACCCCGTGACCGAAAACGCCGCTCGCAATCTGTGAGAGGACCGTTTGGCCAGCCTGTGGTCGAACCCCCATGTAGTAACTGAGGAACGTGATACCACCGAAGAAGATGGCCAGAATCGTTGCCATAATGGCCAGTGTTGCTGCCGCGTTATGACTCTTCGGCTTCTTGAAGTTTGGCACTGCGTTACTGAGTGCTTCAACCCCAGTCAGGGAAGAAGACCCGGACGAGAACGCCCGTAAGAACAGCAACAGCGTCATGCCGGAAACGGACCCACCTAATTGCGCCGAAGCGTGGTAGGTGATATTTCCCGTTACGATGTTGTAGAAGCCGACACCGATCATGATGAAAATCATCACAATGAAGAAATAAACTGGACCCGTCAGGAACGCCGCAGACTCACGCATTCCTCGTAGGTTTAACAGCATGATCCCAATCACAATAAGGACTGAGATCAACACCGAGTATGGCGACAGCGCTGGAATCGCCGAGGTAATAGCCTCGGTCCCAGATGTCGTTGAAACGGCCACGGTCAGCATATAATCGACCAACAGTGATCCCCCGGCAACTAACCCCGCCGACTGCCCCCAGTTCGTGCTGGCAACCACGTAGGCGCCACCACCGGATGGATAGGCATGAATGATCTGTTGGTAAGAAAGCGTGATCGCAAACAACAGAATTAAGACCAGCGCAGCAACCCACAATTGATACATCAGGGCGGCTGCCGATAAGGTGATTAAGACTGTGGTAATTTGCTCAGTACCATAAGCCACGGAGGATAACGCGTCAGATGACAGTAAGGCTAATGCCTTAAACTTGGTCAACGCCTGACCGCCTTCATCCATGGTCTTTAGGGGTTTACCAATTAAAACCCGCTTTAAATAACGCCACATGACTACTTACTCCTTATCTCCATAAATAATGAAAACGGGCCTACACCCGTCTTTTAAAGTCTCTATAATCGTTTCAATTTCAAACGCAAACGTAATTCTACTACAACTAGCTCCACAATACCACTCTTGTTCAGCTTAGCAACTAAGAAAACTGCAAATGGTGTGGTCACGCCATTTGACTGCCTATTCAGCATTGCCGGCTCACGGCAAAAGAAAGCGCTTTATGAGTCCGGCTCTCATGCTGTGGAAATTCGCTAACTTTGGCAACAATAATCCTAATTGAACTGTCACACTTCAAAAGATGCTATTCTCCTCAAACGTCGCAAATAACTTAAGTTACCCTACAAACTGATTCGAGCTCCACTAATCAGCCTATAAGCACTTTATAGTATACTTATGTGTAAGGGGGGATTTGGCAATGACAACGACAATCAATGGCGTCACCTTTTTTCAAGACAATCTCGTGGCGACCCGCTCACATAAGAATCAACTCTTACCGTACACAAGAGAGCTCGACCAGCTCCTAACGCAGCGACACATCTACACTCAGCCACGTAGAGTCGCGCAGTCCCGGATTCCTTTTGGTCAAGTCGTCTGTGTGCCGATGGGGCTTCAGACCGAGGCCTACAGTATCTTTCTGACGGGACGACACTTCTTCAGTATGGGTGCCTTCAGCTCCGCTAACAGCGTCCTACCGGTAAACACCATTATTGGCCGCTACTCTTCAATTGCACATAACGTGAACCGAATGCAAGGGAGTCATCCGACCACGCGATTCACGACATCAATGCTAACGTACAGTCGTTCAGTAGACGCCTTCAACGACTACTTGGCAGATACCGCCAACACTTTCGAGCGCGTACCCAACCCGATTCCCAACGCAGGTCCGATTGTCATCGGTAACGACGTCTGGGTTGGCCAGGACGTGCGTTTCGCCCCTACTGGCATCACGGTAGGCGATGGTGCCGTAATTGCTGGTGGTGCCGTTGTCACCAAGGACGTTCCCCCCTATGCGATAGTGGGCGGCGTTCCCGCACGAATTCTCAAGTTCCGCTTTTCCAGTTACAACATCGAACAATTAATGAATCTGAAATGGTGGCAATACGGCTTCGGCGATTTCCATGGTGTGGCGCCCGACGATGATATCGAAACCTTCATCGATAAGGTTGGCAATCTCGTAGCAGCTGGCAGCCTTCACCCCTTCACACCACCGGTAACGACTCTTGCCGATTTTACTACTGCCAGCGAACTGACTACTTAACTTAACAGCACAAAGAAGCCAACCGACAATTGCCGGTTGGCTTCTTCATTTCACACTAGCAAGCTAGTGATTTAATTTTTACATCATGCCGCCCATTCCTGGGTTAGCAGGAGCTGCAGGTACTGGGTTGTCTTCTGGCTTGTCAGCCACAACGGCTTCAGTCGTTAACAACAGAGCAGAAACGGATGCAGCGTTTTGAAGTGCAGAACGGGTAACCTTGGTTGGGTCGGTGATACCGGCCTTAACCATGTCTTCGTAGTTGTTGTCGGCGGCGTTGTAACCAATGCCTTCCTTTTCACCCTTCAGGTGTTCAACAACAACGGAGCCTTCGACACCGGCGTTTTCAGCGATTTGACGAACAGGTTCTTCCAAAGCACGGAGAACGATGTTAACACCCGTCAATTCGTCGCCTTCAGCTTCAACCTTGGCAACGTCCTTGATGACGTTGATCAAAGCAGTCCCACCACCAGCAACGAAGCCTTCTTCAACAGCGGCACGCGTTGCGTTCAAAGCATCTTCAATGCGGTATTTACGTTCCTTTAATTCAGTTTCAGTTGCGGCACCGACACGAACAACGGCAACCCCACCGGCTAACTTAGCCAGACGTTCCTTCAACTTGTCACGGTCGAAGTCAGAAGTCGTTTCTTCGATTTGGCCCTTGATTTCAGCAACCCGGGCAGCGATTTGATCCTTGGCACCAGCGCCTTCAACGACCGTGGTGTTGTCCTTGGTAACGTTGACCTTTTGTGCTTGACCCAATTGATCGATGGTCGTGTCCTTCAAGTTAAGACCTAAGTCATCAGTAATAACAGTCCCACCAGTCAGAACGGCGATATCTTGCAAGGTAGCCTTACGACGGTCACCAAAGCCAGGAGCCTTGACAGCAACAACGTTAAAGGTCCCACGCATCTTGTTCAAAACCAAGGTAGGTAAGGCTTCACCGGTAATGTCATCGGCAATGATCAAGAGTGAACGGCTTTGTTCAACAACGGATTGCAGTAATGGCAAAATGTCTTGAATGTTAGCGATCTTCTTGTCAGTGATCAAGATGTAAGGATTGTCCAAGTTAGCTTCCATCTTGTCGTTGTCGGTAACCATGTATTGTGACATGTAACCACGGTCGAATTGCATCCCTTCGACAACGTCTAAGCTAGTATCAACACCACGGGATTCTTCAATGGTGATAACCCCATCGTTACCAACCTTTTCCATGGCATCGGCAATCAACTTACCAGTGTCTTGGCTAGCGGATGAAATCGATGCGATTTGGGCGATATCTTCCTTCGTCTTAACATCATGAGACATCTTGTGTAACCCATCAACGGCGGCCTTCGTAGCCTTTTCAATCCCGCGACGGATACCAACAGGGTTAGCACCGGCAGTCACGTTCTTCATACCTTCGTTAACGATAGCTTGCGTCAAAACGGTGGCAGTGGTCGTCCCATCACCAGCGATGTCGTTGGTCTTGGAAGCAACTTCAGAAACCAGCTTAGCACCCATGTTTTCGAAGTGATCTTCGAGTTCGATGGACTTAGCAATCGTTACACCATCATTGGTGATGGTTGGGTTGCCGTAGCTTTGTTCCAAAACAACGTTACGCCCTTTAGGTCCAAGGGTAGTCTTAACCGTATCAGCTAACTTATCAACACCGGCAAGCATCTTGCTCCGGGCGTCTTCAGAAAATTTTAATTCTTTAGCCATTTTAAAAATTCACCTCATACTAAAATTTTTGAATTATCTTGGATAGTCTTCTTTAAGTGGAAACGGGATTAGTCGACGACTGCGACTAAGTCCTTTTCGTGTAAAACAAGGTAAGTCGTGTCTTGGTACTTAACTTCGGTACCGGAATACTTGTCGAACAACACCTTGTCGCCAACTTTAACAGCTGGGGCTACCTTTTCGCCATTGTCTAACACACGGCCATCACCGACAGCTACAACGTTTGCCGTTTGTGGCTTTTCTTGAGCATTACTTGCGAGCACAATGCCGCCAACCGTGGTTTCTTCTTCTTCTGGTTGATCCAAAATGACGCGGTCTCCTAATGGTTTTAACACTTGAATCCCTCCAATGAACTTACTTATTAGCACTGTTAGCACTTGACTAACATAAGTGCTAATCAACAATATCTAATATATGGTTTTTCCCTCTAAAAATCAAGGAATTTGACAAACAAATTCACCGATTCCGTCCCCCTACCATGCGCTATCCGGTGTGGCTGAGAGGCTTAGCGAATTTTAGATTTTCCAAATGGCAGCGTCTCTGGTCTAGATGACTTTTACCATGGGATAAAAATTGTCGCCTGCGGCTGTCAGAAATTCTGCCGCTGTGGGGACCGCCTCCAGCCAAAAAGCGGTCTTCCGGCTCGGTTTGAAATCTCGCGAAGTTCACGTGAGCTTCCAAACACGTCTCGCGCTGTAAGTCCGAGAAGGCCCAAGCGCCCGGACTAACACCGCTGTCACGGCTGGCGCCATTTCTGACCTCCTCCGGCTAAGCGTGTTTTTATCCTAAGCACCAGCTGAGTCAGTCCCGGAATAATGAAGTTCTATGCTGAACTCATCCTCCCAACAATGTGGGAACACTAACCGCTAGAGACACTCCCTCGCATGACACAACTAGGACAACTGTTCTCCATTTAGGATTGACCGCATACAATCAGAGCCGGAGGAGGTCAGAGTTGTAGCCGGCCGTGGCGGTGGTGTTAGCTGGCGATTCATTCTGAAGCCAGCTTACAGCACGGGCGACTTTGAAGACTCATGATTTTCGAGGCTTCAAATCGAGCGAGAAGACTGGTGATCTCCCAGTCTGAAGCGTCCCCATGGCAGGCGGAAACTCTGGCAGCCGCAGACGAGATTATAGAAACAATAAAAAAATCGCAATCCCCAAATAGGGACTGCGATTTAACCATTAACTTAAATTATTGTAGTGTTCCAGGAAGTAGATCAACGTTTGGAGCTCGTTGGTCAAGTCCACGTTTTGGACGCGAACGCCCTTTGGCACGGTGATCCGCAGTGGTGTGAAGTTCAAGATACCTTTGACGCCGCCAGACACGGCTTCATCGGTTACCTCTTGCGCCACTTGGGATGGGACGGTCAAGATGGCCACTTCAATCTGTTGTTCTTCCAGCTGCGTTCGCAGATCCGTCATCGGATAGATGGGCACCCCACTTTGAATCGTGTTGGCAATCTCTTGCTTCACGTCAAAGGCGGCACTGATCCGCACGTTGCTGTCCTGATGAAAATTAAAGTTCAACAGGGCGTGGCCTAAGTTCCCGACCCCAATCAGGGCGACACTCGTTAAGCGGTCCTGATTCAAAATCTTCTTAAAGAACTTAATCAAACTTTCAACGTCATACCCATAGCCCCGTTTACCGAGGGCCCCAAAGTACGAGAAGTCCCGACGAATTGTAGCGGAATCGACCTTAACGGCTTCGGACAATTCAGTCGAAGACACCCGGGTTTTGTCGGCGTCGAGTAAAATGTTAAGGTAACGGTAGTAGATGGGCAAGCGCTTGGCGGTCGCCCGGGGAATTTTTTGTTCTGTCAAAAACGAGACCTCCTAATCAAAGAAACTGGCTATCGTTCACAAGCGATAGCCTCATATTTAAATAATTGTCTGGATTGTGAAATCAACTTTCTTATAGATTATAGCATAACCGTTCATCTTGTGAAAGAATTTGCAAGTTTTTTTCACTATTTAAATCGTAATTTCGGTCTCTCTCGAGAATATGCTAAAATAGTGGGTATCAGTGTCCGCTGTCTCCCCTGTGTCATCAGGGTCGGCTTTAGCCTGACTATGGGAAGCAATGACGAATTGCCGCGAATTATGGGCGTTGTTTAACGTCGCGCCGGCTAGCAATTTTCAGCGGACCTTTAATTCTAAAAAACGAACACACAAAACCACTAAAGGAGGTTGGCTCACCGTGATTCTTTTACAAGTCCAACAAGTTACCCGGCGCTTCGGTGCCGCCGTCCTATTCGAAAACGTCAGTATGGACGTTCCTGAGCACGGACGGGTGGCCCTCGTCGGCCGTAACGGTGCGGGGAAATCAACCCTATTAAAAATGATTGCTGGCGAAACCACCCCAGATGTCGGTCAGATTACGACCAAACGTGGCTTGACCCTGGGCTATCAAGCTCAGAACGCTGGCCTCGCGTCAACCAAGACCGTCTGGAATGAAATGCTCAGTGTCTTTGCCAAGCTCATCGCTATGGAAAACCGGATGCATGCGTTGGAACAACAAATGAGCGACCCGACCGTGACCGCCGATCAGGAACAATTCGCACAAGTTTCGGCGAGTTACGATCAGCTCCAACAAGATTTCAGCGACCAAAATGGTTACGGCTATCAAGCCGAAATTCGCGGTGTGCTCCACGGATTTGAATTTGACGAAAGCTACTACGATAAGCCAATTAATGAACTTTCCGGTGGGCAACGGACCCAATTGGCCTTGGCTAAATTGCTGCTGGAACGCCCCGACCTCTTGATTTTGGACGAACCCACCAACCACTTGGACGTTGAGACGTTGACCTGGTTGGAAGGTTACCTGCAAGGTTATCCCGGTGCCATTCTCGTTGTCTCCCATGACCGGTACTTCCTCGATCACGTGGTCAACGACGTCTATGACATGGCTCACGGTGGCCTCGACCACTATCCCGGTAATTACTCGCACTACATCGCTGCTAAGGCGGAACGATTGCGTTTAGCCTGGAAGGAATACGACAAGCAACAGGCCGAGATCGGTAAACTGGAAGACTTCGTCAACAAGAACATCGTCCGGGCATCCACGACCAAACGGGCCCAGGCCCGCCGTAAGCAATTGGAAAAGATGGACAAAATGGATCGGCCAGAAGGCGATGAGAAAGCTGCCCGCTTCAGTTTCCACCCGAAACGTCAGAGCGGTAACGTTGTGCTAGATGTCGTCAACGGTGCTGTGGGGTACGATGGCCAGATTCTCGCGGCCCCCGTTACCCTGGACATTAAGAAACATCAGGCCGTCGCCATCGTTGGCCCCAACGGTATCGGCAAGTCCACCCTGCTTAAGACGATTCTCGGTCGGATTCCAGCCATTCAAGGTCAGATTATCTTCGGTACCGGTGTGGACACCGGTTACTATGACCAGGATCAGGCCACGTTACACGACAAGAAGTCCGTGCTCCATGAGCTCTGGGACGACCATCCTACGACCCCCGAGGGCGATATCCGCTCTATTCTTGGTAGCTTTCTCTTCACCGGTAGCGATGTCGACAAGAGCGTTCACAGCCTGAGCGGTGGTGAGCGGGCCCGTCTATTACTGACGAAATTAGCCCTGCAACACGATAACTTTCTCATGCTCGATGAACCCACCAACCATTTGGACATCGACAGTCGTGAGGTCTTGGAGACCGCGTTGAATGAATTCGACGGGACTATCCTATTCGTTTCCCATGACCGGTACTTCATCAACCAAGTGGCGACTCAAGTCGTCGAGCTAAGCCCCGAAGGCACCACACGCTATCTTGGAAACTACGATTACTACGTCTCTAAGAAAGCCGAGCAGGATGCGTACGCCGCCAAGGAAGCTGCCGAAGCCGAGGCAGCTCACCCCACAATCGACGTTCCCAAGCAGACGCAAGTTGACTACCAGGCGCAAAAGGACCAGGCGAAAGCTAAACGTAAGCTAAGTCGTCAGGTCACCGCGTTGGAAGATCAAATGGGTGACTTGGAAAAGCAAAAGACCGCCGTTGAAACCGAAATGAGCAAGGAAGAAAACTTTAACGATGCTGGCAAACTCGCCGATCTTCAGGAACAGCTCACAGCCGTAACCACGCAACTCAGCGAGACTGAGGATGCCTGGACGGAGAAGAGTCTGGAACTGGAAGAGTTTGACGATTAATCGCAACAAATAACGCGCCGCAACAACTCACTTAATCGTGAACTGTTGCGGCGCGTTTTTAGTTAGATTCAAATATTTCAGAATACAGATTTTTCAGTAAAGCCCGCGTAGTCGAGCCCTAAGAACCGAGCCACTCGGTCGAAGCCCTCTTCTAATTGATTTTGATCGAACGGCCCCCAGCTATCGACTGCAAACGCAATCTGTCGCTGACTGATTTGTGTCGTCCACTTGCCCGCCACAACACTGTTCGCGATAATCGGTGCCCGGAGAATACCGTTCTTCGACCACAATTGTTGGCGTATCGGCTTTGGCGCCAACCAGGATTTATCCCGGTAGCCCGTCATGGGTGAACTGAAACCAGCCGCGACCACGGTCAAATGAGCCAGTTGATCCGTAATCGCCGTGAGTTGCCCGGGAGAAATTGGGGCAATCGTCCAAAGCTGTTCCTGTCCAACCACCACGGGCGTCAATTCTGGCAGAACTGTTTGCCAAGCTGGCTTTACCTGACTGACCTTAATGCCGGACCATTTCACAAAATCAGCCATCGTCGCTGGACCAAAACCGTGCAGGTACCGGCGAATCAATTCTGCCGTCGCAACCTGCTGATCCAATAGCGTGGGTGCTGTGGGCGCCAGAAGCAGCCAGTCTTGACCATTCACACTTGGCGCCATCTGCAACTTACCCTGTGCCGTCAGCAGCTGTAGGACAGCGTAATCAAAGTTATGCGGCCGTTCAGCATACCAAGTAAAAGTGGTTTGCAAATGCGCGGTATATGCGGCCCGCGTCAAACGCCCAGTCTGTTGCAAGAGTTGGTCAATTGCAGTAGCCGCCGCACGCACATGCTCTTCGGCACCCAAGAAGTACGCCTTGGGCAGCCGTTCATTTTGGCGGGCCGACACGACCAGCCGCAAGTCAGCGGATGTCATTAAGTGAATCGTCCACCGCTGGGCCCATGACCGGACGATGCCCTGTTTCTCGTAAAACGTCAGTAGCTCCGGCCGAGTTATCCCTGTTTGCAAAGCCACGTTGAGCTCTGCGGCACGCTGGTTCTGTGCCTGAATCCCCACTATATTAAAAAAGGGCGCCGCCAATTCAGCGCTCGTCGTTAACAATCCCTGCTGATACAGGCGATAGGCAAACAATTCGGCTTGATTCATGGGACGTCCTCCTCTATTTATCATGATTATTTAACGGAATCTGCTGCCCAGTCGAATTCCAAGCTTGGGTCGGCATTCAACGTTGCATCGGCAAAGACACCATGTTGGTACGCCACGTAGGCAAAAGCCCCAATCATGGCGGCGTTATCGCCACACAACTTCAGCGGTGCTTTAACCAAATGCGTCGTTGGGTTTCTCTGCAGATCACGTTCTAAGCGTTCACGCAGTCCCTTATTGGCGGCAACCCCACCGGCTAAGATCAGCTGATGGACGGGATAGTCGGCCAACGCATGCTTGGTCTTTTCGGCCAGCACATCCACAACGGCTTGCTGGAAGCTGGCAGAGAGATCCTGCTTGCTCAGCGTTTCGCCGATCTGATCGGCATGATGCGTCGTGTTGATAAAGGCACTCTTCAACCCACTGAAGCTAAAGTCAAAGTTGTCGTCCTTTTCCATAGCTCGGGGGAACTTGAACGTATCTTTCCCTTGATGGGCCCACTCGTCGACAGTCTTCCCGGCTGGGTAGTTAACGCCCATGACCCGGCCGACCTTATCGTAGGCCTCACCGGCGGCGTCATCACGCGTTTCACCAATGATTTCAAATTGATTCTCGGCTGGCATGTAAACCAACTCGGTGTGACCGCCGGAAACCAGCAAAGCTAATGCTGGAAATTCGATGGGTTCCACGTAACGGGCCGCGTAGATGTGCCCCGCCATGTGATTGACCGGAATCAACGGTAAGTTGTGCGCAAAGGCAACCGTCTTGGCAGCCGTGACGCCGATCAACAGGGCACCGACTAATCCAGGACCGTACGTTACCGCAACGGCGTCCAAGTCGTCGTACCCAACTTCAGCCTCAGCCAAAGCGTCCTTGATGCACAGCGTCACTTCTTCAATGTGGTGCCGACTGGCAACTTCGGGAACGACCCCGCCAAACCGCTGGTGACTCTTAATCTGGGTCGCCACGATGTTGGACAAGATCTTGTGACCATCCTCGATAACCGCCACACTGGTCTCGTCACAACTCGATTCAAATGCTAAAATCAAATTTCGCTTTTCCGTTGGACTCACTCCTCTTCCTTCTCTTCGCACTGGGTTAAGCTTATATTTGCGCCTTACCGGGCGGCGGCAATAGACCGGAACGCTGAGGGCGGACGCCCAGAGCCAAAGAACGGTCTCTGGGCTTGCTTTGAACCTCTGCGAACCGAGTTTCAAAGTCACCAATTCTCTAAGCGGCACAGCCGCTAAGAGAATTCCCACAGCTGGGCCTATTGCCACCACCCTCACGGCTCACACAGGCTTAACCCCCATACACCGCCATCAGTATTTTATAGCTGACATCTACTTAACCCACACTACCAAACAATATTTTTCTCATTTATCTACTATTTCTATTTTTAACTATCTCGTTCAACCACTAGGCCACATGGAACTAACCAAAATAAGAATAACGCGTTAGTTATCTTAACTTTGGTTAGTTCCACATCCTAGATTGGTCGTTCACTTAACGAATTCGACTTCAATTCCGGGATTAACTATACCACGAAAAGGTGAAAGTTCCTAAACGCGATTAGCACCCCACCGCACACAAAAAGCGGGTGGCCCGATGCCTAGCCCGCCTTGATGTGTCGTTCTTAATTCTGTTCACGCGTCTGCGGTGCCGCGTTCTTATCCTGCGTATCGTCAGTGTCCGCCGTGGCCTCATCCTCATTTTCGTTGAGGTACAACACCATGTCAGCGGCGTCTTCATGGTCACCAAAGTAGTAGCCCCGCTTGATACCGGTCTGTTCAAACTGCAGATCACGGTAGAGCCGTTGGGCACTCTTGTTGGATACCCGGACTTCCAAGCTGACCGTCTTATAATTCAGCTTACGCGCCTTCTTGATCATGATTCCCAGCAGGAAACGACCGAGGCCCTTGCCCTGATACTCTGGCAAAACAGCGATGTTCGTGATGTGGGCATCTCGATTACGTTCATCGAAGGTGCTTCCAATGAATGCCAGCAACTTGTCATTCTTACGAATAACCAAGTACAAACGGTCCTTATTCCGCCGGAGTTCGTTGGCGAAGGCCGTCGAATCCCATGGGGCTTGACCTGAGTACACGGCCCGCTCGATTTCAATCATTTCTGGAATATCGGTAAACAGGGCCTTAGCCACGAAATACGTGACATCGTGAATTTCGACCCGATGGTTTTTAACGTCCATGGTCTCCTCGCGTACGACTTCTCGCCGACTGCCAAATACATTTTTATACCAATTTTTAAATTTTTTCAACATACGATTCGGTATCCTCTTCTGGGTTCTTAGCACGCCATTCGGCTTCGGCTTGCGTCAAACGTAGGTAGTTCGGCACGAACCGATCAACATCACTCACGGGGGTCAACTTCTGCCCCAGCAGGCCAATCGTCGCCACTTGCGGTAAATTCAGCCATGGGCTGATGGCCGGCGTGGCTGCGGAAATCGTGGTGGCAATCAAGTCATTAAAGTTGGCGGCATCACCTAGGAACCACACGGGCTCGCCGTACTTGTTGACTGCGGCCAGAAAGTCCGCAACGGCGGTATGCGCATCCGCAATCACGGCGGTTGGCACCCCATTCTTGATCCGGTACAGTCCGGCAAAGGCATTTTGATTCCGTGCATCGAAAATTGGGGCAACTAGAGCGCCTTCAACCGGCACGTTGGCAGCCAAGGTCGCCAAGCTTGAGACGGCGACCATGTCAATATTTAGCGTTGCGGCCAAAGTCTTAGCGGTCGTCACGGCGATCCGAATTCCCGTGTAAGAACCGGGTCCTGCCGCAACCACGACACGGTCCAGGTCGGTTGGCTTCAATTCTGCCATCGCCAAGAGCCGTTCAATCTCTGGCAATAAGTATTCCGCGTGTTTCTGATGAACCGTGACTGTGATGGCAGCCAACACTGTGGCATCATCCAGGACAGCAACGCTGAGCGGACGGTTCGATGTATCAATTGCTAAAATCTTCATTTTGCTTGGGTTCCCCTTCATGTGTATGGTGACCACAGCCAATAGCGAAAATGGGAAAAGCGGCGGCTGGTGTTCCCGGCCCGCCGCTTCCCAATGACCGGTTACTTACTTTTTCTCGTGTACTATTCATATCAGTGTCTTATATTACCACAAAGACTGGCGCGGAACATCTTCTCTGCCTGTCTTTATCAAAATTAATCATTTTATCCCGAAAAGCTGACGGCTCACCTCAAATTTCAAGGCGTCATCACACATCGATACATGGGATTACACCAGCGTTTTAACGCCGCGGTTGCCAATCAATCGTGGCCAAAACTGCGGTCGTCGCCCCAATTTTTACCGTGTGCTGGGTCGTCGCTGCATCGCTGTGTGCAACCTCACTGGTCACCTGATGACCGTATTTCACTTCATTTTCGAAACGAATTCGAACGTCAACGGCTTGATGCTGGCGCAGCCACTCGGCCGGCAAGGCATCCAGCATCCAATCAAAATAGTGCGCGTTATTCACGTGGCCATTCTCATCGATATCGAAGTACCGTACCGTATAGGGCTTGGCAACACTGGTGGCCGTTTGGTCGACCTTTTCCGGTCGCGGTAACCGTGGCAACCGCTTGACCGGTTCGGTTCCATATGGCGCCATGATGGCCGCTGGAATCGTCGCAATCTTACGGGTCGCGTAACTCATGGTGACCCAGATGCCCTCGCCGTAAGCTAACTGATTGCCCGCGGTATCGAGCAACCAGTATTCCCGGTAGGCAAAGTATTTATTGAAGGCTGTTGCCCGCGTCTTGAGGATCACCTGATCCCCAATTTCGGGAAGCTTATCGACCTGCAAGTGATACTGCGTCACGACCCAACCGACCCCTAGACTGTGGATATAGTCCGTGGTCAATTTCAACGCGGCGTTCTGATCCTCGGAGACCAGGACGAACAGGTTGATTAGCATGGCGAGGGTCAAATGGCCGGTGTCGTCCGTTTCATAGTAGACGACCCGGTGCGGTTCACTGAATTCATTTTGGGCCACGCAGGTCACTCCTCATCTAAATGGTGGTAAGTTCGGTAAACATCTTGTTTCTTCAGGCCGCGGAGGTTCGCGACTTCTTTGATGGCCGCGTTGGGCTTGTCGCCGGCCGCAATCAACCGATCGACCTGCGCTTCAACGGGTTCACTGAGGTCAACGGCAGTGGTTGCCGTCGTTGTTGGGTGATCATTGCCCCCAACCAATACGACAAATTCGCCCCGAACCGTGTCTGTGGCGGCCCATTCAGCCAGGTCACTCAGGCTACCACGCAAGAATTCTTCGTAGCGCTTGGTGAGTTCCCGACACAGAACGGCGGGACGATCTTCACCCATCCCCGCAGCCAAGTTTGCGAGTGTCTTCTTCAGACGGTGGGGGGCTTCGTAAAAGATCAACGTTTCCGGCCGTTGCGCCAGCTCATCAATCTCGGCACGTTGGTCCTTGGGCTTGCGATCCAAGAAACCGTAGAAATAAAACGGTTGTGGCGCTAAGCCCGAGGCAATCAACGCCGTCAGGCCCGCGTTAGCACCGGGTAACGGCACCACCGGAATGTGGGCTTCGATACAGGCATTGACTAATTCGTGACCGGGGTCCGAAATGGATGGCATCCCCGCGTCACTGACCTGAGCAATCTGCATCCCCTGTTGCAACTTTGCAATCAATTGGGGAATCCGTTCCTGGGTGTTGTGTTCGTGAAAACTGATTTGTTTGGTTTCAATTTCAAAGTGATTTAAAAGTTTCTGGGTGTTACGGGTATCTTCGGCGGCAATCAAATCGGCCGCTTTTAACGTCTTGACGGCACGAAAAGTCATGTCATCGAGATTGCCAATGGGTGTCGGCACCAGATATAAGTGACCGCTGTCTGCGGCTTGAAAACTACGTTGACGTTCCATGTGTGGTGCGAACCTCCTATTGATCACGATAGATAACTTCTAGACAAAAGGCACATTCCTCGTCCTGCTTGCGCCGTGTGCCATAGAACTCGCGGCAGACGTGAAAGCCTTCTTCATACAATTTTTCCAAGATCTGCCGCGACTTGGACAAGCCCTGCGGCGTCTCGGGGGCTTCGGGTAAGTCACGTTGAAGCTCCCGCAGAAGGTCCCGTAAGTGTTGGTTTTCGATTTCCAATTCGGCATTCTGCTCGAACACCTGGGTCATCTCGGCCTGTAAGTCAGTGAATTGGGCGAGCACTTCTTGTATTTGGCCCTCGAGCTGCTTAAATTGATCGTATACTTCTTGTTTTTCCAAGTTGCCACCCCTCCAATGCTGACTGTTTAGCGCCGAATCTGCGCTAGGATCTGTAACGTTAAGGCTTCTAAGATGCCCTGAAAATTCATATTTCCGGCAAGCTGACTCCGGGTCTCCAGTGTCAGGGTCATAATGTTAACGAGCCGATCGATGCTGAGCCGCTGGGCCATCTGCCGACTGACCTGCGCGACCTGTGGAAAGGCCAACTGGTCATCGGGGACGCTGGCGTTCTGCTGGCGTAAGACATCGTGCCAGACTTGCACGACCATATCCAGGATAGTTCCCTGCAGATCGCGGTTGCTCCCCAAGGGGACCAGCTCGGTCTGTACCCGTACAAAGGCCCGTTCATCACCGGCACAGGCCGCACTGAACCACTGGCCCACGCTCACCTGAGCCGTCTTCAACCAGTCTTCGGCGGTTAACGCCTTAGCTGCCTGAACACTCTCCGTCAGGGTCGCCAACAAATAACGTTGACTAGGAATGATACCCGCGGCTGCCAGCGAATCGGCTAACGCGCCGGGCGCCACTCGTAGAAAATCCACGACCTGCGTCCGCGACAGAATCGTGGGTAGGATCAGATTCTTATTCGCCGTTAGCAACAAGGCCACGGTATTGCCTACGGGTTCCTCAATGAACTTCAGGAGGCTGTTAGCCGCTCCCGTCGTCATACGATCGACCTGATCGACAATAAAGATCTTCTGATTGCCTTCAACGGCGCTCTTGGTGAATTCTGACTTGAGGTAACGGACCTGATCCACCTTGATTCGCTGACCGTCCGGCACCACCGAGACGACATCGGGATGATCTCCGGCCTGAATTCGCTGGCACTCCGGACAATGGCCACAGGGTAGCCCATTCTCGTCCACGTTGGGGCAGAATAGCCGCATGGCAATGACCGTCGCTAGCTGTTGCCGACCGGTCCCGTCTGCACCATTAAATAGGTAAGCGTGGGCCAATCGCTTTTCGGTAATTAAATTCATAAAATGACTTAGTAACTGTGGCTGTAGCCGTTGGGCCGTTGCCACGAGGGATTCTTCGGTCATAGATACCCCCTAAAATTGATGGAACTGATCGACAGGGAGCACAAAGACCGTAGCGCCCCCGACCTGAACTTCCACCGGATACGAGGACGTATTGTCTAACTGCGCATCCAAATTAACGGGTGGCGTCATAAACTGCTGGCGCGTATGGCTGGCCGCCTTGATCATTTCCAAGACTTCATCGACCCGTTCCTCTTCCACACCAATCATAAACGTGGTATTCCCAGACTTCAAGAAGCCCCCAGTGGTCGATAATCGCGTCGCGCGAATATTCTTATCGATAAACTCATTGCTGAGGCGATTTGCGTCTTTGTCCTGGACGATAGCGATTAATAATTTCATTGCTGTTCCTCCCTCAAATGCCGGTTTAGAAATAACGTGCTGCCGTTTGTTTGATCAATGCCAAGGCTTCCGCAACCACCTGATCAGGTGATTGGGTTGCATCGATTAATTTAATCCGTTCTGGATGAGCCTGTTGTAACCGTAAGTAAGCAGCTCGTACACGATCGTGAAAAGCCTCCTGCTCAACATCTAAGCGATCGACTTGATCGGCCTGACGATGTGCTTGAATCCGGCGCAATCCCACCTCAGCAGGAACATCGAAATACACCGTCAGGTCGGGCAGTAACCCGTCCGTAGCGAATGTATTCATCTGAGCAACGGCATCCTCACCAATTTGGCGGCCCGCACCCTGATAGGCAATAGAACTATCCACGTAGCGGTCACACAGAACCAATTGGTCTGCAGCCAGTGCTGGCAGAATCGTCTGCGCGAGGTGTTGTCGCCGAGCTGCAGCGTACAATAAAGCCTCTGTGCGATAATCCATATCGGTATTCGCCCGATCCAAAATAATTGCCCGAATACTTTCTGAAATGGGATTGCCCCCCGGTTCACGCGTAATCGTCAACCGGTCCCCCAATGTGGGCTGAATCTTAGCGGTAATGGCCGCGAGAGCGCTGGTCTTACCGGCGCCGTCCGGTCCTTCGAAGCTTATAAATGTTCCTGACAACATACTCGACCCCATTTTTGATTGAATACATACATTGTACTTGAATTAAGAAATGATGTCTATTTGCATCGTTTGAATTTCACGCTTTCGCTAACACTTGATTCGTGTCTGTAGGGCACTTGTTAACGCCTTCCGCGACTGCCAAAAATAAACGACCAACTTGCAGCCGATTCACACGACAAACTTAAAAAGATAGACGCCTAATCTAAGTTAGTCCTCTATCTTTCAAAAGCCTGATACCCCCTTCAAGCCGTGAGACAAATCGGGGTTAAACATCGTATTCAGTTTCTTTGATGCCGGCATTCATCAGGTCATATGGATTCTTCATCTTTTCAGAGTCCCAGCTCGCCACACCAACGACCAATTTGACCTCCAAAGTCGCCAAACTATCAGTCGTGGCTAACGCCTTATCGAATTTTTCCTTAATGCGTTGTCCTGCGATGTTGGCACCCTTGGAATCGGTAAACAATAGCACCCCCCAGGTTGGGTTCGCCCGGTCCAGCAAATAGGTAATATCATTGGTCCGCATCGCGTCCTTAATGGTCTCCGAGACCAACTGCAAGAGCGTACTCAACTGCGTGTCACTAATCATACTCCGCATTTCTTGGAAGTAACGGATTCGAACGATCATCGTCGTCACTGGCAGATCGAAACGGCGATTCGTTTCTGTAAATACCGCGGTATCTTCGATAAAAGAAACCGTCGTCCGTAAATTTGTCGACTCATCAAAGGCCCCTCGTTCGACCAAGTCACTCCGCAGCTTCACGTTATCTGCTTGTAATTTCCGCAGATGAGCCGTCATCCCATAGAATGTCAGCGATAATAGGAGCGGTAAAAACATCCAAAACATCAACCCCCACGCTATTGTATCGGCATGTGTCTGACTAACGTAGATCACAATTAGGACCTGGGTAAACATAAATGCCAGATTCAAAAGCAGTCCCGTAATCATCCCCCAGAAATAGGTGAAGAGAATCAAGCAAATGGTCACAGCCAGAAAGCTCACGTTGATCATTAAATAGTGGGTCTGAGTCGCCGCCATCCCCAAGGCAAGGCCACTCACCATCATGAGGAATGCAATCAAGTAAATATCCGTCACCCAAGTCTCCTTGTTTGAATTCTTTGACCGATTATTCATGGTGGGCCCCCTTTCGCCGGCGCCGCAGACTACCGTGCTTCCAGAGTAAGAGCAGTAAGGCAATCGTCACAACCACAATCATCACCAGCGCAACGCCTAGATATAGCAACTCCTGAGAATGGCGACTAACCTCTTGCTTCGTATTCAATGAGGTATCAATGAGCTTATTCTTTTTGAATCGGTAATCATAATGGTTATTATCCGGATCGACAACAATGGCATCGCCTTTATACTGGGCAATATTGCGCTGATAATTGATCTGGGTCGATGCCAGGTAGGTGCCGTTTGCACTTGCCCCAGTAATGATCAATAAGCCCTTTTGGGAATTGTATGGCGAGCGTAAGAGCTGGGCACTCCCAATAGTTTGGCCATACTGCTGCTCAATGCTCAGCTTCTCATTCGACAGGAATCTCGTCTCGGTATCATTGTACTTGAAGTACAAGTGACTATTCAGATGACGAATCAGCTGATTCTGCTTAGGCGTACCAAAGGCGATCACATTGGCATCGGCCATCACGCTCTTGCTCGGTTGTCGATCGTAAAACTTAATCGTTCCCCGATTATTTTCGGCGTAATTTCCAATCAGGTTAAAGATATTGGTTAGTGTCTGATAGTCTGTACTAGTCATCGTTTGGGGCCGGACCACCGCAATGTTGGCATAAGTCGAGTTCTTCAGGAAAAGATTCGGATAGTTGCTAAACAGCAAGTCGTTACCCGGTGCTGACTTGATTCGGGCCACTGAGGTCGGTTCAATGCTAGCCCACGGCGTATGCGTGTTATCCTGAGTACCAGCCGAATTGCTCATTGGCAAATCTAGCGCTACCCGCACGGTAAAGCTATTCCCCAGGGCCATGCCCTTAGGTAACGTCACGGTCAGCGTATCATTGTCGGCCCGAGCCGCACTCAGCCGCTCACTCCCAATGGCCGTATCGTTGACGTACACCGTCGCCAGAGAATTCTTGAAGTCCAAATTTCGCGCATAACGCAGATGGATGCTAATGGTCGAGCCATCCGCATTGTTACGGTCGACGGGCAGGCTAACGAAGTAGCTCCGTTCTTGATGATTGGCCCCCGTGATCCGATCAGCACTAGTCGTTAACTGATACTTACCGTCGTAATTTAGCGTCGACGTGAACGTCTGGGTACCGGCCGTAATTGTCTCTGTCGGGTGCTTGGACTCCTTCATTAACTCGGAATTAGCCACAAAACGTGCCGCCTTTTCAAGCAACGTTCCCGTGGTTGCCGTCACCACCAAGTAATATTTGCCTTTGGCATCGTAACGTTTGATTTGGCTCGCATTACGCAGATCCGCACGTTTAAATAATTTTTGAAAACGAGCCGGTAAGTGCTGATACTCCGCCATCACGAGTTGATAATCCGCGGCCTTACCATCAGCATTGTCCATTTGTACGACGGGAATCTGCTGATTCTCGGTCGTGATCACCCGCGACTCCCCAGTCAGTGCGTACATACTAGCAGACAATTCGGCATTAGTCGCCTGATTGGGGATGACAATGTATGCATTGCGATTGACGATGGTATCTGGCCCCGAGAAATGATCATAGAAGGAATCAATGTTCTGAGTTGGTGCCTTCAACACATACTGGAAGTTCACGGCCGAGCGACTATCCACCGTCAACCAATTGGCTGGCGTTTGAGTTAACCGATAGTCTTTTTTACCTGCTTGATTGAGAATTTGGCCGCTAATTTTAAGTTCATTTTCACCGGACAGAAGTCGCAACGGGATTTTAATGGTCTTCGTCTGCAACCCTGTCTGCTTCTTCGGCCGAAATGAAGCAAACTTCACACCGCCCAGCGAAACCGTAATATCAGACAACTGCCGACTGGATAACTGGGAGACCTGGTAGTTGAGATTCAAGGTCGCCTTCTTCACGTCCCAGTAGTCCATCTTGATAAAGTAAGTGCTCATCTCCACAGACTGTCCGGACAGACTGGTCGTATTGTTTTGAAAAGGTTGCGTATAGGTCTTCAATGCAACCTTGGTCTTAGCACTAGCCGGTGTGGCACCCAGGAACACGCTCAGAAAGGCCATGCCCAAAAGAACCACAGTAATCATCAGTTTACTGATAGCGCTTGGTTTTATACCATTTTGCTTGTTGATGAAAGACTTGTTCACGGATATACCCCACCATTCCATAGGCCGCAACTGCCAGCCACATTTGACTATACACAACGTACATAAAAATAATAATTAACAGATTACCTAACGTCATTTCCCCCTTTTCGGTCGTAATCGTCACGTAAGTACTGATGACAAACAGCACGATAGCAAAGATCCACAGCGTATTGTTGAAGCCCAGGAGGTTGGAGTGTGCGATCCCCGCAACCGAGAGCACAAACACCGTGTCCGAGAGAATCAGCGATGTCATCAATAGAAAATAAACCGATAAGAAGTACAACAGATCGAAACGAATCTTCTGCCCCGTTTTACGAAAAACCAGTGGTAAGTTCTTTAAGATAACGTAGATATTACCTTTGACCCAACGTGTCCGCTGGTGAAGCCACACGTCCAACGTCTGGGGTTCTTGTTCCCAGGTAACCGCCTTCGGTTGGAAATAGATCCGATAGCCCAGTCGGTACACCCGAAAACTGATTTCAGTATCCTCAGCTAAGGCCTTGGTATCCCACCCGCCAATCGTATCCAAAAGATCTCGTCGAATCACGTAATTAGTTCCGGGAATCGTACAGAGCTTAAACAACCGCAAACGCCCAGCCTGAGCCATCCACTGAAAGGACAAGGTCTCAACGTTGATGAACCGGGTCAGTAACGACGCATTCTTGTTCCGTGTACGAAACTTTCCAATGACCGCGCCATAGGTATCATTTTGCATCAGCTCAGCTACTAGATAGCGTAATGCCGGTCGCTCTGGCGTGTTATCCGCATCATATACAGAAATCACACTCCCCTTAGCCTGCTTTAAGGCAATGTTCAAGGCATTGGACTTGCCTTTCCCACCATTGGTCTTATCGGTGTTGATCACCTCAAAATTTCGGTCAGGGTAAGTGTCCTGAATTTGCTTCAACAACGCTGCGGAATTATCACTAGAATTATCATTGATCACAATGATTTCGTACCGGTCGTGTGGATAGTCAAAGTTCAGCAGCGATAACACCGTCTTCACGATAACGATGCCTTCATTGTGAGCGGGAACCATGACCGACACGAATGGTACCTGCTCGGGTAATTCAGGTGCTGGGGTACGCACATCCTTCAGGTATTGCGTATACCCAGCCATCGTCAGAATCAGATTGACCACCAGAATGCCCCAAATCACCAGAATTGAGACGAATACAAAATAGTCTAAGATACTCAAACAACCACCATCCTTTCAGAAATCATCTTTACTTCGCTGCTTTCAACCCGTGAACCCTCCCTCTTAGGAATCTACCCGTCACTTATTACTAATGTATTTTTTCCAAAATCTGTCGCATCTTTTTTCAATCTGAGACAAACTTTCGTTTTAACCCCACATTGGTGGTGCCCCACAACCGTCTGCTCAGCCCTGTCGGCCACAGCCTATTTTCGGCGAAACATCTGACGATAGATTCGTCGTCCCAGAATCAGGAACGTAACCAGAACGACCGTCGTGATGGCAAAGAACACGAGCAAAATATTTTCCTGTACCTTGAAGTAGCTGTCCAAAGCCACGTGTCGTTTCTGGGAAAAATGATACTTGGGAATTCCAGTGGCTTCAGTGCCCACCGTCACCGGACTACCATTGAGATAATATGTGCCGTGTTTGTACCCAAAGGTTGCCGAAGCACTCGTGATTTTCGTTTGCAAGCTGTCCTGGGGCTGATACCAGTTAACATTCAACCGCGTCACACAATGCATCAGCGCCGTTAACTGTTTCTGACTCGTTGGAAAGGCGACCGTCAGCGCCGTGGGGACCGGAAACTTGAGCTGATTGACCGTGACCTGCTGACCATTTTTAACGGTTAATAGTGAATTCAGACTGAGCCCCGTCCAGGTCTGCGCGTAACTCCCTCCAAGATTATCCTGGTACGCAAAGGTTGTGGTCGCTGGATTTGGGAGCAATAACACATTCGTCGAACGCTTCAACCCATACTGGCGAAATACCTTGTCCTGATTCCAATAGACGGGGGCACTGATGCCGACCGGCATGACTTGTCGTTGGCCCAATTGATTAAGTTCTTCAACCATGGTTTGTTCCAATAGACCGCCACTCTGCTTATTGGCCGCCCCCACTACTGGCACCTGAAGAAAGATGATGCCCTGATTGTTTTCCACAATTCGCAGGGCCTTCGTAAAGCGGGAGAATGCCGCTAATGAGGTATTATCGGCGACCGAGGTCGTGCTGATTGCAAACGGGATACCCGCGGCATTGAGCTGTTGCGCCAACGTCGTCAAGCGCCTCAGGTCACTATAGGGGGTAACCCCCGTTATCGTCAGGAGCGGTTGCCGCTGCTGTTTCTTGCCAAACAATTGTGCAATCGTCTGCGCAGCCAAGACCTGGCTGAAGCCACTCGCCTCAAAGTACGGTAAATATCCTTGCTGACCCACGACCGTTCCATACGGATAGTGCCCGATACCCTGATTCTGTGGCCGCAATGTGCCATACCGTTGGGCCTTGCCGTGCGTCTTCAGCAACGTGATATCTTCACTGAACGGTAGGAGTTGTTGCTGACCCTCGGCGCTCAACAACAGCTGCTGGTGATATACATTACGACGCGTGGCGTGAAGCCCCTGGGCCTCCGCCGCACTCAACTCTTGACCAACGTGTAGCTTCTTACCAGTAAAAGCCGCCCGGTCACGGGCAAATTCGGCGTTATTCAAGTCCCCCTGCGGCCAATTGATCAGTGTGACCACGCCGGCGTAACCTTTAGTCGTCAACTGTCCAGCATGATAGTCGCTCAGCCGCTCCGTCTGCGTTGCAACACCAGCACTCGCAAAGATTTGCTGTAACCCTGCTAATTTTTTCTGTCCATTCACGGTAGGATTAATTGCATCGTAAACAATGAGGACGCGTTTGCTGGCAGCACTGACGGGCATTGTTTGCCCCCAGCCTAAGCCTAGACAGGTGAGAAACACGAGTAGGCCCAAAACTAATCGCTTTTTCACGTGTTATCCTCCTCAATGTTCCCGTCGGAATGCCATAAGCGATGATTCAGCAGGTCCGCGATAAAGGTAATGAAAATCAGGTCTAGACTGACTGGCACCATAAATAGATGCTTAGCTAGATCGGCATCCCCATCCCCAATGATCGAGATAATCGGGACAAAGATAAAGACCGTCAGTAGCCCCGTCACCAGGAAGAAACGAACCACATTGACCACCCGGTGATGAACCAAATCGTTGTACGCCCCAATTAGAAAGACAATCAGTAACGCAATGGTCAACAGAATATCAAACGAGAACTTCTGCGGGAAGAAGGACCCAGCAACACTACTAAAGCCGGTAAAATAAGTCACTTGGGCCCCAGCTGGCTTCCCGCTCACCTTTTGATAATCCCCAACCGCTTTAACCTGCGTAATCATCATGTCGCCAGCAGCCACATCGAGTAGCGTGTGGAACTGGGGATAGTGATGCGCGTAGTACAAGACGATCCAGCCGAACCCCGTCTTGTCGTTTAGCCCTTTTTTGACAGATTTGTCACTCGGATTAATGGCGGCAAAATTCTTCGGATAGTAATCCTGATTACGCATCAACGCGTACTGCTCATCCACACCCCGCTTGGCAATCTTTTTGCTCGGATCGTCCGTGTGCAGCAGAACCCCGTGGGTAAATGCTTGATACTGGTTGATGTCGTTAAATTGCTTCGTAATGAGGGTATAGGTCAACACCCCTGTCACCAAAATGCCGACGATACCACCAAGAATCCACAGCCATTGTGCCCGCTTTTTAAAGATAAAGAATAACCCGATGCTGGTCACTACATAGCTCAACGCCAGCGGCGCATTCTGCTGTTTGTTCGCGATCAGTAGCATAATGCTCACGAAGTAGACGATTGTCAGAATTCGAGGATGCCAGTGTGGTCGCCGAGCCACCAGCATCAGTGAGGCAAAGGCATAGAGCATCAGGATCAACATGCCAGGCTCCGCAAAGAACGAATTGAAATACAACGTGAATGACGAGTCCGCGAAGACAAAGACAATCAGTAAGGCAATCAGATAACTCCGCAACTTCCGATACGGCGCCGTCATCGCCATGGTTAAAAGGTACATACTCCCCAGGTAAGGCACGTAATAGACCAACCCCATAAAGCGCAGATCAAATACCGTTTTACTGTAAAAGAGTTTGTTCAGGAGGATCGCTAATTTAACGAAAATTGGTTGCGAGGAAAATACGGCCGCCGTTGTATCGTTGTAATACTGCATGATTCCCAGCTTCGGCGTGACGTAATCGAGCATGCTATAGCCCTTCAGGTGATAAAGGCCGTTCACAAACTGTGCGCGGTAAAAATCACCGTTATCGGCAAGACCGTGAAACGGCGGCACGAAGAGTAGATAGCCGGCAATCACCGCTGCCAGTACCGTTGCCAGTAACGCTGGCGAACAGTGACGTGCCAGCCAGCGCCAACCCGTTAGCCATTTTAGTTTGATGCCATCAATGGTCACGTTTTCCCTTCTCTCCTGACTCGTACAGACTTGGCCAGCCACCAGACGTCCATGTGCGACCTGTATCAGTGCTTGATTGCTCAGTAACTAGCCGCGTTGAGCGCCGTTAAATTACTGTAAGAGTAACTCTGATGGGTCTTAGCATTCCCAATGCCGCCCTGAATCACCGACGGCTGCGTGACTTGTCCGGACCACACCAGCTTCATGGCTGTTCGGTAATTGGCCTGATCATTGGCCGTCGCAAAGATCATGGCTGCCAACGCATAGTTAGCCGTAGACTGCCCGCTGTTGGTGACGCTACCGGCCGTCGAATAGCCGTTATATAGCTTCTTGGCTTTAACTTGCTGGGCTAACCACGTACGACTAGTGGCTTTCAATTGACCAATTTCGGCCAAATGTAGCAAGACTTCCAGCGCTTCCGATGTGTTCAGGTTCTTAGGAGAATACGTCAACGTTCCCCAGCTAAAGCTGGATGCATACAGGGGGAAAACATTCCCCAAATAGCCACCACGCACCACTTTGAGCTGTTCGTTATAGGCCTTGCGTCCCGCCTTCGTTTCATTCTCGTAATAGGCCAACGTCTTAAAGTCAAAGTAAGCGAGGCTCGTTGTCTTCGCCGTCTGTTTCGTCCGGGGATCATAGTAATCGTAGAGTTTACCGTCCTTGAGTGCACCGGTCTTTAGCGCTGCAAAATGGTTTGCTGCGGCCTGCCGATAATGACTGGTCTTGGTCTGTGCATCATACAGATTCAATGCCCGAATAATACGCAAGTCATCCAAGGTGGCGTTGACCGCAAACCGCTTCTTACTGCGCGGATCATAACGATAGCTGAACTGCCCACTGTCACCAAACGTCTTGACCGTTGCTTGGTAGAATTGGCGAAAAGTCTGATACTGATGATGTTCAGCTAAATACTGCAACCACATTCCGGCTGATTCGCTTAATAATTCATGACCGGTGGCCGCACTGGATTGGCGGGTCACCGTATCAACATAGTTGGTATAAATGCCCTGCTTTGTTCGCATCTTTTGGGTGACAAACCTAGCTAGCTGCTGTTGCCGTGTTTGGTCGGTTACCGTGTGGTAGTTTGCCTGCCAAACAAACCCAGTTGGTGCCGCTTTGGGAGGCGTCACTGTTGCCGTTTTAAACCGGCATCCGCCCAGTAGTAGCAGGCATCCAACCGCAAGTGTGATGAGTGACCACTGCCTTTTTTTCATCTCATAATCACTTCTCTAAATTCGGAATTTTAATAGATGAATCGTCTTCATCTTACCATGTTTTTTCCTTAAAAAGCACGTCGTTGTATAACGAAAAAATTATAGAAATACTTATCGTACAATAATAAAAAGTTATCTCCAAATTCCATAATTGCATGCCCTAACTAAACCGGTAAAAACTGAGTTATACCATCTACCCTTTTGTGCTATAAACCACTACAGTCCGTTGCTATCTCAATCGGTTGACCACAATCTATTTATACACCTCATGCATATTACGTGACTTATATGATTTATACAAAAAACGCTAGATTTGCCATTAATGGTAAATCTAGCGCTTTACTTTATATTTTTCGGTCTAATCTAAAAATTTAGCTAGTCACGGAAAACTGCCGCGGAGATGTGCTTGCCCTTGACCCGCCGTAACCGGGCTTCCCGGTACAAGAACAGGTAGGTTTGCCGGGCCAAGGCGGTATTGGCCGTCATTTCGTTGTCGGCATCGGCAATGGCTTCTTCCGTTTGCTTCGCGTGGTCCCAACGGTCCTTAGCGTCATCGATGGTCGCCAGAAGCTGTTCATCGTAGGCCGCCCTCAACCGCGGGAATTGGCGTTTCTTTCGTCCAAACATCAGTCGCCCTCCTACATCTCTGTCCGGCCTTCAACGGCCTTGAACAGCGTCATTTCATCAGCATATTCGATGTCACTCCCGACAGACAGGCCGTGAGCCAAACGGGTCACCTTAATGCCCGCTGGTTTGATCAGCCGTGAGAGGTACATCGCCGTGGCTTCCCCCTCGGGGGTGGCGTTCGTGGCAATGATGACTTCCTTCATATCGGGATTCTTCTGCAAACGGTTGATCAGACTGGTAATGTTCAAGTCCTCAGGCCCCTTGCCTTCGATTGGCGACATCACGCCATGTAAGACGTGATACAAGCCGTGATATTCCTTCATCTTTTCCATGACCATGATGTCCTTGGCCTGTTCGACCACCAAGACGTGGCTTTGATCCCGCGTCTTGTCGGCACAGATGGCACACGGATCACTCTCCGTGATGTTTCCACAGATCGAGCAATAGTGCAGGTCCCGTTTAGCCGAGACTAATGCCTTGGAAAACGCCGTGACATCGTCGTCCGCCATATCAATGGTAAAGAATGCCAGCCGAGTCGCTGACTTTTGGCCGATGCCCGGCAGCTTCATATAGCTGTCGATCAACTGCGCAATGGGTTCTGGGTACTGCATGTCACAACGTCCTTTCTGCCTTACATGCCAGGAATATTCATCCCTTGGGTGTACTTGCCTAACGTTTGCTTCGTGGTCTCGTCAACCTTGGTCAGAGCATCGTTAACGGCTGCTAAGACCAGGTCGGCCAGCATGTCGGGGTCATCGGGATCGATGGCTTCTGGCTTGATTGCCAGATCGGTCATCTTCCGGTCACCGGTAAATGTCGCTTGGACCATATCATCTGGTGAAGTCCCGGTAAAGGACTGCGCGTTTAAATTTGCTTGGTCCTCTTCCATCTTCTTTTGCATTTGCCGCATTTGTTTCATCATGTTGCCCATATTTCCCATGTTCCGCATTGGTATCATCCTTTCAAAGTTTAATCTTGTTTAACATCCACAATGTCTTTGCCGAAGAGTTCTTCGGCCTTGGTCACGACCGGATTGGCCGCCGGCTTTTCCGGCTGAGCTTCTTCCTCGCCATTCGCCTGCAGTTCATCACGGTGTGCGGTCAGATAGTTTTTCCGAATCACCGGCCACTCGTCCTTAGGTACGAAGACCACCGGTAACGCCGACCCAATCATCCGGTCGAGCCCGTTCTCCAGTGCATCAGTCAGCTCATGATCAGTCGTCGCCCGTTGATACAGGAACGAATAATCAAAGGCCACGATAACCCCGGAGTTAGCTGCTGCCACGGGTTGTGACACCTTCATGACGGCTCGCTGCGTCACGGTCAGGCTATTGAGCAAATCAGGCCAGACCTCCTGGAGCTGATTGAGTTTCTCACGCGTCGCCGAACCCAATACCGGATAGATTTTCTCCAAGTTGACTTCCTTAGTCGCCGGTGACTTGGCCACACGTGGCTTCGCCTTAGCAGGTGCCGCAGCCGAGGCCGCAGGTGCCTGTTCGAGGTGTTTCACGGCCGACCGTAACTGGTCGATCTCGTGTTGCAGCTCCGTCACATCGGCATTTCCCGCCGTTTGTGCGGGTACCGATGCCTCTGCATTCGGCGTTGCCGCTGGCGTTGCAACATTCGCTGGCGCTGCACCCTTTTGCCCGCCAATCTCGGCCAATTTAATGGTCAAAATTTCGAGGTAAACATCGGGGTGCGTCGTGAAGCGCATCTGTTGCTGAATAGCATTGAGCTCATTGATCATGGCGTACATGGTCTGTGCCGGCGTCTGTTTAGCCAGTGCCTGAAAGTCCTCACTGACACTACCCATTTCGGCCTCTTCGACCATTTGCGGTGCCTGCTGATACAGCAACAGATCCCGAGCATAACTGATGATATCCTCGGTAAACCGCTCGGCATCCTTACCCGCCTCTAAGACGGACTGTAAGCTCGCCAAGGCTGATTTGGTATCACCGGCCAGGACCTGTGAAATGTAGGTCGCTAACAGCTCATGCGTGACGCTCCCGGTGACCAGCAGTGCATTGTCCAGCGTAATCTCATTGTCCCCGAATGACAGGGCTTGATCCAGGATACTCAGGGCATCCCGCATGCCACCCTCGGCGGCCTTAGCAATCACCTTGATGGCCTGGTCGTCGTAAGTGACGTCCTTTTGCTTGAGGATGTAAATCATCCGTTCGTAGCTATCATTAGCCGCAATGCGTTTGAAATCAAAGCGCTGTGTCCGTGAAATAATCGTGGCTGGAATCTTATGTGGTTCCGTCGTCGCCAGGATAAAGATCACGTTAGCCGGTGGCTCTTCCAACGTCTTCAGTAAGGCGTTGAAAGCCCCGGTCGACAGCATGTGGACTTCATCAATGATGTAGACCTTGTAGTCAGCCACGGTCGGCGCATACTTGACCTTGTCTCGAATATCTCGAATCTCTTCGACCCCGTTGTTGGAGGCCGCATCGATCTCAATGACGTCGTTGAGCGTCCCATTTGTGATGGCCTTACACGTCTCACATTCGTTGCACGGTTCGCCGTCGACCTGATGGTGACAGTTGATTGCCTTGGCAAAAATCTTCGCGGCCGAGGTCTTCCCAGTGCCCCGCGGCCCGGCAAAGAGGTACGCGTGACTGATTTGATTCGTCGTAATGGCATTCTTCAGCGTACGCGTGATGACTTCTTGCCCAATCATGTCATCGAAACGCTGCGGGCGCCAGACCCGGTAGAGTGCTTGATAAGCCATGCAATCGGTTCCTTTCTTCAATAATCTTCAGATAAATTCGCTGTTCATAATTATAGCCTTTTTCCCTACCGTCTGTCACGGATTGTTGGGTCGGTTTTAGCGGAAATTAATGTTGATTTTTGAAACCAAGTGGCCCATTCCCCTAGCCATCCGGCTCTGCCAACTAAAATTCAAAGACAGAAAAGGAGCTGCGACAAACGTCACAGCTCCTGCTTAATTACTCATAAACTTGAAGCACAAAGCGAAGCAAACTTAGTGCTGCTTCCTTCCGGACCTGACACAATTCGTAAGTCCGCCCTTGCTTCAAGGCCTTAACGGCAATAACTAGTGTATCATGATTCGCTAAGCCTGTCTAGCGGCTTGTCAAAATTGTCAGCAAGACTCATTTGAAACACCACCGACCACCTGCCTCATAACAACCGGTTAGTCCTGAGAATTCTGTGCCGCAGCTTTGGCCTTACGGGCCTTTTTAGCCGCCTTCTGTCGCTTCCTGGCGGCCTTGAAGAACGCCACCATGCGTTCACCGGCGTCTTTGGCCATCAGGCCCTCGTGAACCGTGACGGTATGATTGAGTCGCTCATCCGTCAGTGTCTGGTAGAGACTGTCGACGGCCCCGGCCTTGGGATCCCGCGCGCCATAATAGACTTCGGGAATCCGCGCATTGATGATAGCGCCGCTACACATCAGGCAGGGTTCGATACTCACGTAGAGCTGACAATCTTCGAGACGCCAGCTTTTGAGCGTGGCACAAGCCTCTTCGATGGCCCGCACCTCGGCGTGGAGCGTAGCATCGTTGGCATGTTCCCTGAGGTTGTGTCCCCGGCCAACAATCTTACCTTCATGGACGATAACTGCCCCAATTGGCACTTCGCCAATCAGTGCAGCTTGATCCGCTTCAAATAAAGCTTCTTCCATATAGTGTCGTTGCAGTGGTGAATAGGAAGCGTCACGCATCGAACCCCTCCTTTCCAGTCAGTTAGGTTAATTCAGCGTACTTTCCAAAATATAGTAACCTTTATCTTTTTTGATAATTTCACAGTTGCCAAACGTGGCCTTCATGTTCTTCTCGGCCGACGGTGCCCCCTGTTTCTTCTGTAACACAACGGTCAACGTGCCCCCCGGTAAGAGGTGTTCCTTAGCGCCGGTCAACATGGTCGTGACAACCTGCTTGCCCGCACGAACGGGTGGGTTCGTTAGGATAGCAGCGTAACGCTCCGTGACGTGTTCGTAAATATCTGACGTCTTGATTTCAACGTTTTCAATCTGATTAGCCACGGCATTTTGCCGCGCCAGGTCCAACGCCAACTCGTTGACATCGACCATCGTGATCTGCCGTTCAGGCCACTTCTTAGCCAAGGCTAAGCCGATGGGACCGTACCCGGTGCCCAAGTCCAACCAGGGACCAGCCGGCGTCTTATCGGCATTGAAAGCTGCTAATAAGGCCCGTGACCCATAGTCGACTCGGTTCTTGGAGAAGACCCCGTTGTCGGTGGTAAACAACAATTCGTTGCCTAAGAGGGTAAACGGCCAATGGTGTTCCTCATGTAAAACGTCTGGATTTTGTGTATAATAGTGATTAGTCAAATTCTCCGCCACCTTTTAGGTCTATTTTACCTTAGTTTTTTGGCGGAAAACAAGAAAAATAAATTTAATCCGTTCAGCACTATATTTGGTGGTTATTGTATTGACCAACTACCAAATGTGGTGCTTTTTTTGATTGCTATTTTCAATATCTGGTGTACACTTAACTCATTGATATTGAAATTTAAGGGATGTGGCAACAATGAAAGTAACAGTATACTCAAAGAACAACTGCATGCAATGCAAGATGACAAAGCGTTTTCTTAGCGAACACAACGTGGAGTTCGAAGAACGGAATATTAATCAAAATCCAGAATATGTGTCTTACCTTAGAGACCACGGTTTCCAAGCCGTACCAGTTGTTGAAGCACAAGGGCTCCCTGCTTTCTATGGCTTCCGGCCAGATCAATTGACCAAGATTGCGGGCTAATTGAAGTAAGCACAAACCCGTCTTGGCGACGTCGTGTTTGTTCACGGTGTCGCCATTTTTATATGATTTTTACCGGTTAACTAACTAATTGTTTCCCAATAATATGATATAAGATCAGACAAGCCGATTAGATAATTGCTAACGGGCTACACAGATACCAGCCGCAGGGACGGCCAAAATGGGCCCAGCCGTGGAAGTTCTCTTAGCGGGTTCGCCACTTAGAGAACTGGTACTTTTCCGTACAAAATTAGCCCGAGAGACGATTGGCAGCCTACTGCCTGGCTAACTGCTAGCTTAGCCGGAGGTGGTCAGAGATGTAGCCGGCCGTGTCGATGGCCTTAGCTGACGTCCTTTGTCAGGTTAGGTCATGGGACGAGCTTGAAGACGTCTGAACTGTGACGGCTTCAAGTCGAGGTTCAAGACCGCTTCTCAGGCTTGAACCGGTCCCCACAGCAGGTGGAATCTCTGACAGCCGCAGGCGCCAAGTGTTAGACCAAGAAGCAATGATTATGAAGAGAAGGAAGAGATGACGAGTATGAGTTTAAAGAATTTAGGCGACGTCACGTACTACGACTTAAACAACGAGATCAACATCCCCGTCGATGGACAGATTCCGCTGAATAAGGATCAGGAAGCCTTGCAGGCCTTCTTAACCGAAAACGTGATTCCCAACACGAAAAAGTTTGATACACTCCGTGACCGGTTCGACTACCTTATCGCCGGAAACTACGTTGAACAACAGGTCATCGATCAGTATCCATTTGACTTCATTGAAGACCTCTACAGCTACCTGAAGGCCCAGAGCTTCCATTTCAAGTCTTTCATGGCCGCCTACAAGTTCTACGCCCAATATGCACTGAAGACGGACGACAACGACTACTACTTAGAAAACTTCATCGACCGCGTGGCCATGAACGCCCTCGACTTTGCTGGTGGCGATCAACAGCTGGCCCACGACCTCGCCGATGAAATCATCCATCAACGTTACCAACCCGCAACGCCAAGCTTCTTAAACGCCGGTCGGGCGCGGCGTGGTGAACTGGTTTCTTGCTTCTTAATTCAGTCCACCGATGACATGAATACCATCGGCCGGACCATCAACTCTGCGCTCCAATTATCGCGTATCGGTGGTGGGGTCGGCATTAGCCTCTCCAATTTACGAGGGGCCGGCGATCCCATCAAACATATCGACGGCGCCGCTTCTGGGGTTGTTCCCGTCATGAAGTTATTGGAAGACAGTTTCTCCTACTCTAACCAACTGGGCCAACGTCAAGGGGCCGGTGTGGTCTACCTGAGCGTGTTCCATCCCGATATCGTCGCCTTTTTAGGTGCCAAGAAGGAAAACGCCGATGAAAAGATTCGGCTCAAGACGTTGTCACTCGGTGTCACGGTCCCCGATAAATTCTACGAGCTCTGTGAACAGGACGCCGACATGTACCTGTTTAGCCCTTACGACGTGGAGCGCATCTACGGCAAGCCATTCTCTTACGTAGATATCACGACGGAATACGACAACATGGTCGCCAACCCCGACATTCGTAAGAAGAAGCTCAAGGCGCGTGAACTGGAAACCGAAATCGGCAAGCTCCAACAGGAGTCCGGCTACCCTTACATCGTCAACATCGACACCGCCAACCGCGAAAGTCCCATCGATGGCCGCATCGTGATGAGTAACCTGTGTTCCGAAATCATGCAGGTCCAAACGCCATCCACGGTCAACAACAAACAAGAATACATTCAAAAGGGAACCGATATTTCCTGCAACCTGGGGTCAACCAACATCGTTAACCTGATGACTTCCCCCGACTTCGGTCATTCCGTGGAAACCATGGTTCGTGCCCTGACATTCGTCACCGACCATTCCGACATCGACGTCGTCCCTTCTATTCAAAAGGGGAATCAACTCGCTCACACGATTGGTCTGGGTGCCATGGGTCTTCACAGTTACTTCGCCAAGAACCACATGATGTATGGGTCCAAGGACAGTATCGGGTTCACTAGCGTTTACTTCATGCTGCTGAACTACTGGACGCTCAAGGCCTCCAACGAGATTGCCAAGGAACGCCACGAGACTTTCCACAACTTCGAGAAGAGCACCTACGCCGATGGAAGCTACTTCGACCGTTACACGGAACAAGACTGGCGGCCAAAAGCAGAAAAGGTCCAAGCCTTATTTAAGGACGTCTGGTTACCTTCTCCCGAAGACTGGGCAGCACTCAAGGCTGCGGTCATGCAAGACGGGCTGTACCACCAGAACCGGATGGCCGTTGCCCCCAATGGATCAATCTCCTACATCAACGACACCACGGCTAGCCTTCACCCGATCATCAACCGGATTGAGGAACGTCAGGAAAAGAAGATTGGGAAGATCTACTACCCAGCACCTTATCTCGATAACGACACGATGCCTTACTACAAGTCCGCTTACGATACGGACATGCGGCGGGTTATCGACGTTTATGCGGCCGCTCAGAAGCACGTGGACCAAGGGATGAGCTTGACGTTATTCATGCGTTCAACGATTCCAGCAGGCCTCTATGAATGGAAGAACGGTCGGACTGATAAGATGACCACACGGGATCTCAGCATCCTCCGTAACTACGCTTACCGTAAGGGCATCAAGTCCATCTACTACGTGCGGACGTTTACCGACGATAATAACGAAGTCGGTGCCAACCAATGTGAAAGCTGTGTTATTTAGCTAAACTTAATCAAAAGCGGTGAATCCGCATGTTGCTCAGTCAAGTGGCTCCTCCGGGATTCTGTACTTGGCAGCATTAGCGGAAGTCATCGCTTTTTGATTCGCATTTTCACCACCTAAATGTGGTAAGCTTAGGCCAACACAAATGTTGGACCCCGGCAATATGAAAAAGGAGTGGCTGCAATGGCAAGAACTGAAAACTACAAGGCAATTAACTGGAACGCGGTTTCCGACGAAATCGACAAGGCAACTTGGGAAAAACTAACAGAACAATTCTGGCTGGACACGCGAATTCCCGTCTCCAACGACTTGGACGACTGGCGGACGCTGGACACCGATCACCAGTGGGTCGTGGGCCACGTCTTTGGTGGACTGACCTTACTGGATACGTTGCAATCTCAAGACGGGATGGCAGCTCTGCGTAAG
The DNA here is from genome assembly GCA_937874695.1 of uncultured Lactobacillus sp. Taxonomy (GTDB): domain Bacteria; phylum Bacillota; class Bacilli; order Lactobacillales; family Lactobacillaceae; genus Levilactobacillus. The sequence continues at coordinate 21,510 of CALNAJ010000027.1, read as the reverse complement.
GATGTGCGGACCCCTCATGAAACGGCCGTATTGAATAACATTCAATTCATGGAATCCGTTCATGCCAAGAGTTACTCCACGATTTTCTCCACGCTGAACACGCCGGATGAAATCGATGAAATCTTCCAATGGAGCGACTCCGAAGAATTCCTACAGAACAAGACCAAGCGGATCTTCGACCTCTACCACGATGACGAACATCCCCTGAAGAAAAAGATCTCCAGTGTCTTCCTGGAAACATTCCTGTTCTACTCCGGGTTCTTTACCCCACTGTATTACTTGGGCCACAACAAGTTAGCCAACGTCGCCGAAATCATCAAGTTGATTCTGCGGGACGAATCCGTCCACGGCACTTACATTGGCTACAAGTTCCAACTCGGCATGAAGGAATTAACCGACAACGAGCAACAACAAATGAAGGACTGGATGTACGACTTCCTTTACAAGTTATACGATAACGAAGAAAAGTACACCCACACCCTCTACGATCAAGTTGGCTGGACGGAACAAGTCTTGACCTTCATCCGTTACAACGCCAACAAGGCGCTGATGAACCTGGGCCAAGATCCCCTCTTCCCCGATACTGCCGAAGACGTGAACCCCGTCGTCATGAACGGGATCTCCACGTCGACTGCTAACCATGACTTCTTCTCTCAAGTAGGGAACGGTTACCTATTAGGTAACGTCGAAGCCATGAACGACAACGACTACAATATTGGCGAACCTAAAGCTCCTGACGACCCTAGCAAATAAATCAGATAGATAAAAGAAGTCGCAAACGCTGAACCACCGGATGATGGTCCGCACGTTTGCGGCTTCTTTTGCTTTTCGGTCATATGTAGGGGCAGATTGCGTCGCCTGCGGCTGCTAGAATTCCGCCTGCTGTGGGGACCGGTCCAAGCCATAGAGCGGTCTTGAACCTCGACTTGAAAGCCGTCAAAGTTCAGACGTCTTCAAGCTCGTCCCATGACCTAACCTGACAAAAAACGTCAGCTAAGGTCATCGTCACGGCCGGCTACATTCTATCCTCCCCCGCTAAGCGAGTCCTCAACCATCCTCATTGACCAAGCTGTGCCTCAATCCTCAATCTATCACAAACTACACCTCTCACTCACTTACATCAGCGCTTCAATTTTCTCAGCCGTTGGCGTTTCCCGCGTTAGTGCCGGAATGTGGGCCGTAATCCAGCCGATGTCCCGGTCCCACCACGCTAATTTTTCCAAAGCGGTAATCACAGCGGGCTCAAATCGGGGACGAATCATAGCAGCGGGGTTACCGCCAACAATCGTGTACGGGGCCACGTCCTTGGTCACGACACTGTTGGCTCCTACAATTGCCCCATCACCAATCGTGACACCTGGCAACACCGTGACGTTTTAGCCCAGCCAGACATCGTTGCCGACTACCGTATCCCCCTTCAATGGAAGGTCCGCGAGGCGTGGTGTGAAGGCTTGCCAGTCCCCACCTAGGATATTAAAGGGGTAGGTCGACGCCCCCGCCATGGCGTGATTGGCGCCGTTCATCACGAATTCAATACCACTCGCAATCGCACAGAATTTACCGATCACTAGCTTGTCACCTAGAAATTCATAGTGGTGCGTCACGTGTTGTTCAAAGTCCAGTGGTGCCACCGAATCATCGTAATAGGTATAGTCACCCACTTCAATATTGGCGCGCTGAATCACATTCTTTAGAAAGACAACCTCTTTGATTTCCGGGTTGGGATAAATAGCGTTCACATCAGGAACCGTCATAGAAAGCCTCCTCGTCTTCAGTTACCCTCAGTGTACCGGCCACCTTATTGGAAAGCAACGCAAAATAAAATGGCCGCACCGTCATCGGTTGGCCATCGCTAATCCTATTTCCCTTGCACGAATCCTTTTCGTTGGAACGCCGGATGGGGATACTCGTAGAATCCCGCTCCCGTCTCTTGTCCCAACCGATGATTGTCGATCAATTCGATCTTGATTCGGTGGGCCACCGTGACTAAGCCTTCGCGCCCCGGCTCGGCACTGGCACCCAACATCAGCTGGTAGGCCGTCTGCAGGCCAATCTCGTCGAGTACCGCAAACGGACCACGCACAGCTCCCGTCGCCATCATCCAGGTCCGGTCAATGGTCTCAAAGTCGGCTACGCCCTCGACCCACAGCATCAACGCCGTACTCAGGAAGGAATCCAGCATCGCATTTAAAATATAAGCCGGATGTTCCTTCTGCAATTGAATCGGCACCATCCCGATTCGCCGCACGAAGGCCACCACCTCCTGATAGACGACCGGGTCCGTCCCCGGATGCCCCATCACCTCGGCTAGGTGATTGACCCAGACGTGATTCGTGAAGTGCAGCGCCAAAAATTTTCCGGGCCGTCCGGTAATCGCCGCAAATTGACTAGGGACCATCGTCGATGTGCTGGTAGCAAAGATGGTTTCCTGCGGAGCGACCTTAGCCAACTGCGCGTAGAATTCATTCTTCACGCCCACCACCTCGGGAACGGTCTCAATCACTAGGTCAGCATCTTCCACCGCCGTCTCCAGATCCGTGGCGTAGCGCAGGTGGTCGTTGGTCGTCTTAATCACGGCCGGCGTCGCCTTGCGCTCCCGCATATACGTCCGGTCCCACGTGGCCACGCGCCGTTTGGCTGCGGCACTAGCCGCCGGATTCACATCATAAATGGTCACGTACAGGCCACTGTAAGCAATTTGAAACGCAATCTGACTTCCCATCGTCCCACCACCAGCGATCACAACTTTTTCGATTGCCATTACCCCTCACCCTTTCTGATGATTCCCCAATAAACCGTCACCTGCAAAAACTCTGTAAAATCTGGCCTAGGCCACCCAACATTTTGCGGTATAATGGATTGTAAGTTACGCGCCAATACTGGTTAAAAAATGATTGCGTCATCCGGCGCGCCACTGTCTAAATTCAGGGGGTCAATTTCTATGCCAAAAATCAAAAATGTCTGCGTCTTCTGCGGATCCAATCACGGTTATGATCCAGACTTTCTCAAACAAACGAACGCGCTCGGCGAATACCTCGCCGCTAACAACCATCCCGTTGTGTACGGTGGTGGGAAGGAAGGCCTGATGGGCGCAATTGCTAAATCCACCATGGATGCCGGCGGTGAAGTCATCGGGATCATTCCAACCTTCTTAAGCGAAATGGGCTTGGCCGAAACCAACGTCACTACGCTGCTTGAAACAAGCACCATGGATGAACGGAAGGACGAAATGCTTCGCCAATCCGACGCCTTCATCGTGCTCCCCGGTGGCTTTGGGACGTTTGAAGAATTCACGACCATGCTGTCATGGAGTCAGATCAACGTTCACCAAAAGCCAATTGCCCTCTTCAACATCAACCACTACTTCGACGAACTCGTCGCTATGATGCAGAAGTGCTGTGACCAAGGCTTCGCACCTCAAGAAAACATGGACCTCTTCATTGATGCCGCTTCGATCGATGAAATCTTCGAGGGCTTCGCGACGTTCCATCACCAGCTGCCTTACAAATACACGAACTAGCCTTTAGCTAGTGCCTGGGTTGAGACTGTTCCGTCTTCCGCCTGCGGCTGCCAGGGATTCTGCCGCTGTGGGGGACCGCTTGCAGCCAAAGAACGGGCTTTCAGCTCGGTTTGAAACCTCGCGAAGGTCATGCGAGTTTCCAAACGCGTCCCGCGCTGTAAGGCCGGGAAAAATCACCCGGTCTAACACCACTATCACGGCTGGCGCCATCCCTGGCCTCCTCCGGCTACACTAGTTCTAAACCAAAACGACAGCTAAATGACGTTACCATTTTCAATTTTATCGGTAACAACTATACTTAACTTCAAAATGAATCTAACCGAACGGGCTCAAATTGCTCGTTCTTTTTTTACGCTCTTTTTATCTGAACCATTGCCAACGAATCAACCTAACTTCCAACTGCGTCACACAACAATTTAGTTCAACGCGCAGACAATCCAACTGGTCAGCTCAGCCACTACCGCCGGTAAAAACCAGTCTAAGTCGGAGGCAGCCAGGGATGTAGCCAGCCGTGTCGACGGTGTTAGCTGACGTTGTTCGTCAGGTTACACCGTGGGATGGGGTGGAGACTCGCGGTCTTTGTGAGGCTTCACCCCAAGGTCCAAGACCGCTCTTCGGCTTGGACCGGTCCCCACAGCAGGCGGAATCCCTGGCTGCCGCAGGCGATTAGGTTTAGCCAATCCGTTAGCGGCGGTTCTGCCAGTTGATTTCGTCGGTCAACCAGCGATCCAGCCAATGTGGCACCAGCCGCGTCTTCGGTCCCGTTGCCGGCCGATTGATGACCAGCATCAGCTGTAGCATCGTGAAGATCAGCGATGCCCGCCGCCGGTATGCCAAATATTTCGGCTGCCAGGTGGTCACGTACTTCTCCTTGTACGCCCGCAACCCCTGAAAGCTGTACACGTTGGACCCGTACTGATAGATCAGATGGGCCGCCCGTTCTTCAATAAAACTAAAGTTGGACACGCCCACGTTGGCCAGCGGTGCCATCCCCAGATTAAAGGCGGTATATCCCTGGTCGCGGCACAACTCAAAGAGATACACGAACAGGCCGTCCATGATACCCGAGGGCGCCGCGTGACTTTCACGCATCAAATCAATCGACGTCATCTTCCGGTCCCCCGTTGGCATCAGATTGGCAAACGCGACAATTTTACCGTCAGCGCCTTTCATCACGGCGATCGGCGCTTCATTAAGGTAAGTGCGGTCAAAGAATCCCATGGAGAAGCCTTTTTCCGTCTGATCCCCCAACCACGAGTCCGAAATGGCCTGCAGTGTGGCAAAATCTTCGTCACTAAACGGAGCCTGCTGAATCTCACAGGTATACCCCTCACGGCGAAACTTATTGACCAGCGCCCGTTCCCCACGGTGAGCCTTTCCCACCAGGTTAAACGTGGTCAGGTCGACGTGGCCCTCTTCGCCTACCTTGATAAAGTCAAAGCCCATTTCGTGCAGACGTAACGTCAGAGACTCACTGATTTCATAGAAGACGGGTCGTAATCCAGCTAAATCAGCGTCGTGCATGAACTGCTTGAGTGCCGGTGCTAATTTTTCCTGATTACCAATGGGTTCACCCATGACTAGGAGCTTGTCGGCCCGTTGCCGAAACAGAATCAGCAGTTGGTCTTCGTCACCTTCTTGGTAAAAGTACAGGCGCTTGTCTCGCAGAAAAGCCAAGTGACTGACCTCGTTGCCACCAAACTGCCGAATCAAGGCCCGTACCCGTGGCCCATCGAAGGGCTGACGCAACCACGCTTGCCGTGAATGGGTCAGGTAGCGGTAGATACCCACCAGAATCAGCAGGGCCACCAGCAAGCCACCCAGTCCATTCAGCCATACCTGCATCGACGGCACCAGCCAGCTCTGCGGTAGCCACGGCCGATGGTGCCCCTGGAACATGTACAAGCCCAATACGGTGTACATCAGGAACGTCCCCACGTAGATACTGCCATCAATCAGCAGGCCACCCCAGGAATAATGAAAACCCTCGCGGTACAGCTCTGGTCGCGCAAAGATAAGGCAGGCCAATACCAATCCCAACAGAACGGCCAACCCACCGGGAAAGTTCTCCCGCCAGAGTGTGTTGCCAATGGCAATCGCCAAGACCACGAGTGTCGGCCAAAAGACCCGTTTGACCCGTGCCCCAACGCCACGGGCCAACCCAATCAGAAGAAAGGCCACGATAATATTGGAGACCTGATCCAGGAAGTAAAACATATAAGGCACCAATCGAATATAGAGATGATTGGTTAAGACCACGTCCGGAATCGTCGCGTACAGGAGCATCATTACCCCTGAGAAATACATAAAGGTCGTCACAAACAAGTGCGCACCCCGCCGCAGTGCCGCGACCGGCAAGCCGTTTAAGAAACGATTGATCCTACGGCCGGCATCGTGAAAGAACAGGCCGACCCCGACGCCAAACGGGAAGAGGTAGTAGAATAGCCGATACAGCAACAGCCAACCGGCCGCATCTGCTCTGCTAACACCCAGCATCCCCAGGCCCAGGATCATGAAGACGTCAAAACTCCCTAGGCCACCGGGAATCATCGAGACGACCCCCGCGACCGAAGCCACCACAAACATAGGGAATACGGCAACCAAATTCAGTGGTAGGTCCAGCGTCCACCCAATCAGGAGAAAGAACAGCGCACAGCCCCCCCACTCCAGGCTGGAACCGATGATCAGCCGTAGCTCACGCGTCCAAGTCAGGTCCTTAAAGAACTCGCTATCGTTGAATCGCGTGAAGAAGAACAGCCCTGGAAAGTACAGGCCACCACCCAGGAGCCAGAACCAATACCCCTGATACGGCTGACCCACATCAAACCCAAACAGCAGGAGGAGCGCAACCCAACACGACAGGGACAGTCCGGCCAGGAGGAACAGGGCAATCTTTGAGATGGCATACACCACCTGTTTTTTTGTGGCCGATGCCGAGTAGAAGTTCGCCCGCAGGCTCGCCCCGAGCAGACCGCCCATCCCCATCAGATTGGTAAAGGTATTGGTCACCCAGCCACTACGGACGATATAACCGGTTGAAAACTTGCCGGGCAAGAATTCCACGATGGTGAAATCATAGATCAGCATTGGCAAGACCGCCACGAAACCACCGACCAAAAGAAGGCCCAGCGTTCCCCAGCTCAACGATGCCAGGACCGACTGCACCTGTTGGCCACTGACCTCATGCGCCACCCGCCCGATTTCTCGGATAATAAAGAGCAGCACGGAAAACATAAAGAGCCCCTTGATCAACGTCATATGCTTTTGAATGCCCGACCATAGTCTTTTCCCCATCATAAATCCCCCCGTAGTTCTTCATTATCGCAATGGCCCGATTGAAACACAATCAAGGCAGAGTCGGAATCAGCCGTTAGGTTAGCTGACTTACTATAACTATACCAGAAAGGAGCCGACGTCCCCACGCCCGGCTCCTTTCCTGCAGGCCTATTGACCCGCCCTCTATTCTGCTAAATATTTCCCGTACTCCGTTGACCAATCGCTCTATTGCTAGTTAAATTCTAATTTCTATAACCGCATTCCCCAATGCGGCTGTCGCCTTGACTCACGCAAGCGGGTCCTCCCGGAAAGGACCTGACCCCCTCTTCACGCCAGACGTTCAATTGTCGTCAGCCGATCGGTACGCAATGGTATCCCCAAAATCTTTTACCATTACCTGTCGTCCACTATCCCCAGAAAAAAGTTCAACCACAACTGAATGTCTCAATCATAGCTGAACATCGGCGTTTTAAAAACTTACCCTAAAAGAAATTATTCTGAGATTTTCTCAGATTGGCCATCCGCCCGAGGCAGTGTCACCACGAACTGACTCCCGTGAGGAACGTTATCCACGACGACAATGGTCCCGTGATTCAGATGCACCAACTGTTCAACGATAGCCAGTCCTAATCCGGTGCCCGCGATTTCAGGCGTACGCGCCGAATCGGCACGGTAGAAGCGCTCAAAGACATGCGGCTTATCTGCCGCACTGATGCCCATTCCCTCGTCCTTAACGGCAATCACGTGAGTGGTCGCGGTCGTTGCCAAGTCAACGGTGATGGTCGACGTTGCCGGCGAATATTTAGCGGCGTTATCGAGTAGCGCTGTCAGCACCTGCTCCAGACTTTCCGCAGCCCCCAGGACCACGCTTGCCGACTGTGTGCCGATTACCGTGAGGGTCTGATGAAGCAGTGGCCGTTCACGCGCCATCGCCGCGGCCACCACATCCTGTAAGTTAACCGGCGCCAGCTTCAGGACAGCCCGATCGGCCCGTGATAGGGTCAGCAGGCTATCCACTAAATTCTTCATCCGGATCGACTCTTCACTGATATAGGTCAACGATTGTGGGATAATCTCCGGATGGTCCGCGGCGCGGCGCTGGAGGAGTTGTACCTGCGTCAGCACCGCAGCAATCGGTGTCCGCAGTTCATGGGCGGCGTTCGAGGTGAACTGTCGCTCCTGTGCAGTGTGTGCGTTGACCGTCTCCAATAGCGCATTAAAGCTCTCGGCCAGTTGGTTGACCTCCACCGGTTGAGTCGGAACGGGCAAGGCAATCCGCCGTTCCCGCTGGTGGGCCTGTTCCTGAGCGGCCGTATTCAAGCTGGCCAGTGGCCGCGTGAGTTGCCGGGCGACCGACCGGACGTAGTACCCGCCAATCAGAATCGTTGCTACCATGACCAACAGTACCGCGGCAATGACCGACACCAAGGTCTCCACGATTGGCATCAGATTCAGCCAGATTTCTAAACGATTCCCGTGGTAATAACTTTCCCGATAGTAGGTCAGTCCGTAATCCGGCGTATACCCGATTGCCTTGGTACCAAATACCTTGTGGGACTTGGCACTCAAAAAGTCCCGGGTAAACGGCGAGTAATAGTATTTCACCGAACTGCCACGAGGGTTCGTCACCCGGACGTTGGTCTCAAAGGTATTGATGGCATTGTATCGCCGCCACCAGTGCCAGTCGGGCTGATCGCCGATTACTGAACGCTGAAGCCCCTTCATCAAGCGTGTGGCGGACTGCTGGGTCTGGCGAATCTGCTGGTAGCCGACCACCGTAATGATGGCAGTCCCCATAAGTAACGTTGTCAAAACGAGCAGCCGAATCACCCGCTTATGAATTTCTCCGGCCGTGGTCTGTGGTTTAGCCATTCTGCGCTTACCCCACATATTCTGTAGAGAGGACGTAGCCTACGCCACGAACCGTGTGAATCAAATCGGCAACATTAACGTTGCCCGCCGCAAGCTTGTGCCGCAGATAACGGATATAGACGTCGACAATGTTGGGTTGCCCTTCAAAATCCACGCCCCAGACCTGATCCAACAGATCATCACGGGTCAGCGTCTCACCGGCATTCTTCATGAGGCAGAGTAACAGATCGTACTCGCGTTGGGTCAGCTGAATCAGCTCACCACCGTTTCTGACCTGGCGACTGCGCGTGTCGACCATCAGTTGACCCACGTGGAGCTGCTGCGTGACTGGTGCTGTCGCCTGGCGATGTCGCAGGATCACGCGCACCCGGGCAAGCAATTCTTCCAAGTCAAACGGCTTCGTAATGTAATCGTCCGCCCCGGTATCCAGCCCCGTGACCTTATCACTCACGTAGTCGCGAGCCGTCATCATGATGACTGGCAAGTCGTCGTTACGGCGAATCCGCCGCAACACCCCGAGCCCGTCCAGCTTGGGTAGCATCCAGTCCAAAATAATCAGATCCAATTGTCCCCGATTATTTTCATAGACCTCCAGCGCACTGCGGCCGTCCTTGGCATTCAGCACCGTGTACCCCTCGAATTGCAGATCCATACTGACCGATGCTAGTAACGCTTCATCGTCCTCCACCACTAAAATCATGTCACTCATCGCGAGTCCCCCTACCTTTCATCGTTACGTCTAGCTTACGCCAAGGCCATTCGACTAACCACATCATCCCTGAATCTTCAGAATTTTTCAACAACTGTCAAGCAAGCCTGTAAATGATCAGCTAATTTGTTTTTGCAAGCGGTATATTTTACAAGAAAAAAGCGTTCGAATTTTTCCGAACGCCCGTTACCCTGTAAATTTATTTCGTTGATTTTGGCTGATGACGTGACCGCTCACGATGTGCCCCGGTCTCGCCGGCCCGCCACCACCAGGCTAGGCCGCCGAAGCTGAGCAGACTCAGCAGTGAGACGCCCGCGCCTACCCGTCCCCCAGGAACGTGGTAGGTCAGTGTCACCGTATTCTTGCCATTCTGTAACGGCACGCGCATCAACCCATCCAAGACGCGCGACGGCTTGACGCGATTACCATTGACCGTTGCCTGCCACCCCACATCATAGGGGATGCTCAGGTAAAGGTCGCTGCGCGCTGGCGTTCCCGTCACATGACCTCGAAGGCTCGTCTTTACGGGACTGCTGACCGTTCGCAGGGTCAAACGTTGCCGCCGAACCGTCTGAAGGAGCTGGGCAAAATCAGCCTGTCGTAAACTGGCCACTTGCGTATGGTAAATCGCCTGCGAATACTTCGCCGCAAAGGTCACGGTCAGCGTTTGACCACGCTTGAAGTCCCCCAGCTTAACGAGTGCCGTCTTGTCATTGGCATTCGTTGCCGGGGCAACGCTGGTGCCATCGACCTTCATCGTGGCATACTTTGTCTGACCACTCGGTACCCACAGATAGGCTGGCCCCGCGGCCTTCATCTTCAAAGTCAACTGATGATGGTACTTGTAGGTCGTCTTCACCCCTTTAACTTGGGTAACCGTCTTCACGTGATCGGCAAGCTGCGTCGCCTGTTGCAGATACGTCTGATGCTGCGGACGTAGGGCCTGCATGATGGCTTCTTGATTCTGCAAGGCATCACTGGTCAGTTGCACGTGTTGTAAGGCAGCTGGTACCGCAAAGCCCATGCCACTGTAGGCGCTCGTGGCAACCGTTGTGGACTGTCCAACATTATTGCCTAAGTGAACCGTATCCTTAACACCCAACAGCAGTTCAGTTAATGGCGTCAGACCAACATCACCTATTCGCCGCACGTTGTCGCTAAACATCCCCAATTTTTCCAAAGTCGTCCGCGTCTGCTCACTCAGTGTCGAGCTGTACCCCGATACACCGTGGAAATTGAACGTTAAGCTATCGTTATAATTATTGTAATTACCTTGAAAGGCCCGATTAATCAGGGCATTGTCATTTTGGACGCGGTAAAGCTGGCCATCCGGATCATTCACTTTAGCCATCTGCCGATTCTCTTGGCGATAGGCTTGCGCGTACGCCTGCTGATTGCCGAATTTACTGGTGCCCATTGCGAGAATAAAGTTTCCGGCGACTTCCGTGATCACCAGGCCACTCAGTAGCCAGCGCCGCCATGCTGCTCGGGTCCCAAAGATCACGGCTGCCGTAATGACAACGTAGACGACAGAAAGCCCCACGCTTTGCCAGTGAATCTGTTGAATCCCGGTAAAGTAGCGCGTCAATTTAGCCGAACGCCCCGTAACTAGAGCCAGCATGAATTTTACGGAAGCCGCACCGACCACAATCAGAACAGCTTGGATTAAAGGTAAGCCCCATTGCCAGGTTCGTTTGATCTGGCGTGGTTCCGCTTGCCAGGCCGCAAAGCCCAGCAGCACCATCACGAAGCTCAGAAAGAAGACGTTACGGAATGGGAAACCGGCCGGCGCTTGCATGAAGTGCCAGATGGTATTGAACAGCCGCACCCCCATCCCCAAGAATAGGGCGAGGAGTAACGCCGCTGCCGACCACTTTTGCCGCCGAGAGAACTGCGCGTGGCAGAAGTAAACGAGCGTCAACAAGGCCACAGCACTCGTGACAAAGACGGTCGGTGCGTGCATGAGGCGTTGTGCATAGTTCGTGGCCCCTACCCCAAACTGCGTGAAGAACTCACCGCCGAATTCGGGCGTTAAGTGAAAATTCAAGAGTTTTGTCGCTGACTTGGCCGTCAATAACATGCCCAACCCGGTTGGAATTAAAATAATGGCTGCGCTGAGGCCGCTCAAAACACCAGTCAGCGCGAACCGCCCCAGGCGACCGTACCAGAGACGACTCCCAACCTTGCTGCCCTGCCAATTGATCAGCATGTAGATAAAGTAGAAGAGACTGAAGATGCAGGTCATATAACCCAAGTAATAGTTTGTGAGAATGCTGGCCAATAGGCTCGCAAAGAACAGGACGGGCCGACCTTGAGCGACCAACCGATCCAGCCCCGCAGCTACCAGTGGTAACAAGACCAGAGAATCTAGCCACATCAGGTCAAAGTAGTTCATCGCCACAAAGCCACAGAAGCTAAATGCCAAGGCAAAGATGATGGTCATCCGTTGAGTCGTTTGGAAATGCTGCTGAAGATACCAGGTCATCGTCGCGGCAATCGTCGCAATTTTAATCATGATAATCACACTAGCTGCCACGGGTATCTGCGCTGTCCCAAAGAACAGGACGATGAGGTTAAAGGGACTCAGCAGGTAGTAGGCCACTGTAGGTACCAAGCCACTGCCCAGAGACTGCGAGAACGTGTAGAAGTGAAAGACCTGGTAGCGCAACGCGTGCTGTAATGCCGTTAACAAGGGAATATACTGTGTCCCCATATCACTCATCAGTAAGCTATGATTGCCAAATGGCGTTACCCGCCAGTACATGAAGACCATTGCCACAATAGCAAGGCCTACAATCCAGGCTAATCCTGTATTCTGCCATATCCTTTTCTTAGAAAATTCTGCCATTCGTTTCCCCACCTTACTCCCAAACTTTTGCTGCCTGATGTTTCCCTTGTAGGCGCTCATAGATACTGAGCACCTGGAGCCACCACCCACTGGCTAAGAGCAAGCTTCCCAAAGTATCGCTAGGAAAGTGATCCCGTAGTCCCAGTCGTGCGAGAACCACCCCGAGGACGCCGATGGCGATAATCGCCAGTATCGTCCAGAATAACCAGTTTCCCTTTAGGAAATGAAACAACAGGGTAACGACGATACAAGCCACTAACATCGTACTGAAGACGTGTCCACTGGGAAAGCTAAAGCCACTATCGGCAACCACCTGTTGTGTCGGCCGAATCCGGCTCACAAGTTGCTTGACGACAAGTAATAGGGCATCGCCCCCAATGATCGCGGTCAGCACGGTCAGACTCCATCCCCGCTGATGAATTCGCCACAGGAATAAGGCGAGAAGCACGGCAAAGCCACCGGTGATTGCCGGACTGCCCAGCGTAGTCAGCCAATCCCATAGCCGAACGTGTTGCCCCAGCCAGCTCGTCTGAAAACCACCGAGCCATTGCCGATCTAACGCCATTAAAGGCGCGAATTGTATTTTAACTAAAATTGCAAGAATCCCAAATAATCCCAAGGTGCCTAGCGCGAGTTGCTGATTACGCCGATTGACTGTCATCTTCAAATCTCCTTACATTTTTTCCTTAATCAAATATTGCGGCCGATGCTTGGTCTCCAGATAAATCCGACCAACATACTTTCCCAATATCCCAAGGCAAAGCAGCTGAAGGCCGCCCAGCATCAAGATAATGGCCACCAATGAGGGCCACCCTGCCGTTGGATTGCCGAAGAGTAGTGCGCGAATCACAATCCAAATCATGCTCAGGATTGACGCGATAAACGCCGCCCCCCCTAGCCAAGACGCAATGGACAGTGGCACCTCCGAATAGTCCATGATACCCTCAAGGGAATACGAGAGCAGTTGCTTCATCGACCAGTGGGTATGACCGGCCACCCGATCCTGATGATGAAACGTGAGGTACTTCGTCTTAAACCCGACCCAACTGAAGATTCCCTTGGAGAACCGATTGTACTCGGGCATGGCAATGACCGCGTCAACCACAGACCGCCGCATCAATCGGTAATCTCGTGCCCCCGGGACGATTTTTACCTGCGAAATGCGATTGATGACGTGGTAAAAAGCCGTGGATAATTTCGACCGTAGCCAGGGTTCCCCTTGCCGGTCGGAACGTTGCGTGCCAATCACGTCATAATCCGTTTCTGCCAAAGTTGAAATCATTGTGGGCAATAGCTCGGGTGGATCTTGTAGGTCAACATCCATGACCGCCACGGCATCCCCTCGTGCCGCCTTGAGACCAGCCAACAGGGCCGCCTCCTTGCCAAAGTTACGTGAAAAATTAATGTAGTGGACTTTGTCGGCGTGTGCCGTATGCAAAATCTGAAGTTGTTGAAGCGACTCATCCGTCGAGCCATCATTAACGAACCAGTATTCCCAACGATATTGTTCGCGGTGATGATCGAATTCCGTGAGAATTTGATCCACACGTTTGAAGAATAAGGGAATACTTTCCTGCTCGTTATAGCAGGGCACGACGATTGAAATTAATTGCATGGCACTTTCCTCCTTAGACCACAAAAAAACACTTAACTTTCATGGCAATTGAATAACTCCATGATAGTTAAGTGCTGTCACCTTTAAAATGGTGATGAAAAGTGATTAATCTGAGATTTTATCAGAAACTGCTGTCGTCCTTGGGAACTCAAGGATAAAGCGACTTCCCTGAGGTGGGTTGTCGGCCACGCGAATCGTGGCTTGGTTCAATGTGACCAGTTGCGCCACGATGGCCAACCCGAGACCGGTCCCGCCAACTTGCCGGGCACGGGCCGAATCGACCCGGTAGAAGCGTTCGAAGACGTGGGGCTTGTCGGTATCGGCAATACCCAATCCGTGGTCCTCGACGCTGACCTGAACCGTTGTGGCCGTTTGCGCGAACCGGACGGTAATGGGCTGATCGGCCGGTGAATATTTGCCGGCATTGTCTAGGAGGGCCGTCAGAATCTGCTGGACACTCTCCGAATTGCCGTGAATGACAAGTGACTGCAGCCCGACCACCTCGAGTGGCTGGGACAACACAGCCTTTTCTTCCGCAATAATCTCGCTAGCGGCAGCCGCCAGATCAAAGTAATCTAGCTTGAGTACGCCCCGATCTGCTCGCGATAGCGTGAGCAGACTATTCACTAATTTTTGCATGCGGCTGGACTCGTCATCGATAAAATTAATCGATCGTGGAATCAACTCGGGATGTGCTTCCCCCCGCCGCTGAATCAGGCGCACGTGGCCGCGAATGGCTGCAATGGGCGTCCGCAACTCATGCGCCGCGTTGGATGTAAACTCTCGCTCCTGTTGGACATGCTCATTGATGGCCGTCAGAAGGTCGTTGAAGCTCCGCGCCAGTTGACTCACTTCACTGGGCTGCGTGGGGACCGGCAGTGTGGCCTTGATTGTGCGCGTCTGTGCCTGCTCTTGAGCGGCCACATTTAACTGAGCCAGAGGTTGTGTAATTTTTTTGGCTGTCAGCCGAATATACGCCCACCCGAAAATAATTGTGAGTAGCATGATGGCCACGACAACGGCGATGACTGAGAGCAGTATTGTCGTAATTGGCGATAGATTGAGCCAAATTTCCGAGTGAATGCCTAGCCGCGTGCCACTCCGATAATACGTAAAACCATAGTCGGGCGTATACATAATCGCTGAGAATACTGGCATCTGGTAGTGCTTCGCTTTTAAAAATTGTTGTGTGTTAGGCGAATAGAAATTCGCCGGTGCATCACCGATTTTGCTATTGTAGACGCGAACATACGTATTCTTCGTATTGATTGAACTGTGCTTCCGCCAACTATTCCAGTCGGGTTGATCGTCAATAATCGACCGTTTTAGGCTGGCCATCAGTTCCATCGAAGACTGTTCACTCTGCTTAACCAACTGATAGCCAACGGTCCCCACAATTGCTAATCCCATGACCAGCGTCAAGACCGTTAACATCCCAATAAACCGTTGCTGGATCTGTTGCGCGGTCGTTATTTCTCGTTTCTTTTTTTTCATGGTTGACTTTACCCCCGATAATCGGCGGATAGGACGTAGCCCACGCTCCGAACGGTGTGAATCAATGGCGTGGTTGCCTGCTCTTCATCGAGCTTATGCCGCAAGTACCGGACATACACATCGACTACATTGGGTTGGCCCTCGAAGTCAACGCCCCAAACAGCATCTAGCAACTCGTCACGTGTCATGGTTTGGCCGGCGTTCTTCATCAAGAACAAGAGGAGCTCATACTCCCGCTGCGTGAGTTGAACTAAATTACCATTGCGTTGCACCTGCCGTGAGCGCGTGTTCAGGGTAATATCGCCCACGTGTAATTGACTGTCGGCACTCTCCTGATGATGGCGATGGCGCAAGATGACCCGAATCCTGGCCAAGAGTTCCTCGATTTCAAAGGGCTTGGTGATGTAGTCATCGGCTCCCGTATCCAGTCCGGCCACTTTATCCCCCACATAGTCACGGGCCGTCATCATAATCACCGGTAGGTCATCGTGCTTACGAATCCGTCGCAGAACACCTAACCCATCGAGCTCTGGCAACATCCAATCCAAAATAATCAGGTCGAGCTGACCACGATTGGTTTCATAGATCTGTAAGGCCTGCTTACCATCCGTCGCGTTAAGCACCGTATAATCTTCAAATTGTAATTCCGTGGTCAACGATGCAAGTAACGCTTCGTCGTCTTCCACAATCAATACCGTTCCAGCCATAATTTCCCTCCGTTCACTATTATCCTTCTTTTAGAATACGCAACCTCACTGACAAAAGCTACCACAACACATCAACTTGCTTGAAAACTTAAGAAATCTGCGAAAAAAAATGACCGGCACTTGGCCGATCATCTATCGTTAACTTAACCTAATCCAACGGGTGGTAGCCCTAGCGACACGATTGTCAGTAGCGACATGGCCAACCAGGAACACTGCCAGTCGCGCGTGACCTGATAGATCCCAGCCACTACCCCGCCAACGACTAAAGCTGACAGATTGTCACTAAACGACCCCCAAGATACCAGGACGTAGCCGATAATGGGCAACAATACCGCCGCCCATTTCGGGAAATCCGGTAACCGATTGAGCCGTTCCTGTAGGATCCCCTGTAACACCCACACGAACAACAGTGACGCCACGAAAACGGCGAACCCACTCAATACTAATTCCACGGTCAACCCCGGAATCAATGGAACCGTCAACGTCGATGGTGTTAGCGTAAAAGCAATGATCGCCAACGCAACACTCCCAACACCAGAAGCACCCAGCGTCCACCACACGTGGCGTGGTGTGATAATTTGTCGGAGCCACAGACTCGTGTGATACCGATAAAACCACCAGATAGCAAGTGCGCTGATCACCATTAACACCAGCGTCACCAGAATCCGAATTCCCGCGTTGTTGATCATGCCGTGGACCCCGGGCCACCGCACCAATCCCAATACGGGAATACTTGAAATCAGTAATAGCACATATAAACTCAAAGCAAAGCCACTCCAGAACCATAACTGCGGCAAAAACCCCTTGCGCAAATTAAACTCCCCTTTTCCCCAATCAATATGTATTGTAAAGGATGCCGGTTATTGCCACCCTTTACATCTCCTCATTATAGCGTGACAACCTAAACGTTAGCTTACCCCGGCTAACACATCGTGGTCACCTAAACAGGAAGATAAAATAAAAAGCCGCCACCCGAAGGCAGCGACTTCTTTAATTTCGAAGTGTAAGTGATTACTTAAGAGTAACCACACCACCAGCGGCTTCAAGCTTTTCCTTGACGTCGTTAGCTTCGTCTTCTGAAAGGCCTTCCTTGATGACAGATGGTACGTTGTCAACAAGACCCTTAGCGTCCTTCAAACCTAAACCAGTGATTTCACGGACAGCCTTGATAGCCTTAACCTTAGCGTCACCAGATTCAGTTAATTCAACGTCGAATGAATCCTTGGCAGCAGCGTCGCCACCAGCAGCACCGGCTGCAGCAACTGGTGCAGCAGCAGAAACGCCGAATTCGTCTTCGATACCCTTAACTAAGTCGTTAAGGTCAGTAATTGATGCTTCTTTAAGAGAAGCGATGATAGCATCTTTATCAAAAGCCATGTTATTTTCCTCCAATAATTGGGTTTTATATTTTATGTTTCAATTTGAATCAGGGACTTAGGCTGCGTCGCCTTCGTCACCCTTTTCAGCAATAGCCTTAACAGCGTAAGCCACGTTCCGTACTGGTGCTTGTAATACATTAGCCAGCATAGAAAGAAGGTCTTCACGACTAGGCAAGCTTGCGTAAGTGTTGATTTCGTCAACGGAGACAATCTTGTCTTCGATGAAACCACCCTTGATTTCAAGGTCGTCAACACCATCAGCAAACTTCTTCAAAACCTTAGCTGGAGCAATCGCATCCTCGTCAGAGAAAGCAACGGCAGTAGGGCCAGCAAACAGATCGTTTAAATCTGCATAACCAGCTTTTTCAGCAGCCCGAACCAAGATCTTGTTTTTGATAACGCTCATATGAACGCCTGCTTCACGCAATTGCTTCCGTAATTCAGTTGCTTCTTCAACAGTTAAACCACGGTAGTCAACAACGATAGCACTGACGGCGTTGTTGAATTTATCAACAACCTCATCAACCTTTTTTGCTTTGATAGCAATAGCTTGTTCACTCAAATTATTTCACCTCCCGGAAAAGTTTGGTGGGATTAAAAAATCCCTATGCCACCAAGACATAAGGAGTCAAAAGTTTAAGTAAACTTCTGCCTCGGCAGGAAATTAAGACCATTAGGCCACCTGAGTCTTAGGTAGGATCTATTAAATACAACTTCAATAGCATACAATACTTCGACATCACTGTCAATGCACTGCAAGGGATTTTTTAATTTACGTTTTAACTTAGGCTAATAAAGAAGCCATGTCAACGTCGACGCTAGGGCCGAACGTTGAGGAAATTGAAACGTGTTGGACGTAAGTCCCACGTACAGCAGCTGGACGAATGCGAGCAATCGTTTCAGCAATGGTCTTCAAGTTGCCGGCAAGCTTGTCAGCATCAAAGGAAACCTTACCAAATGGAACAGCAACGTTACCATCCCGGTCAGTCCGGTAAGTAACTTGCCCGTTCTTAGCATCTGAAACAGCCTTTTCGACGTTCATCGTAACAGTCCCCGTCTTAGGGTTAGGCATTAAGCCCTTAGGTCCTAAGACCCGACCTAAACGACCAACTTGGGCCATCATGTCTGGCGTTGCAATAGCAACGTCAAAGTCCAACCAACCGTCTTGGATGCGTTCTACTAAGTCTTGTTCGCCAACAACGTCAGCGCCAGCTGCTTCAGCAGCCTTAGCTTGGTCACCCTTAGCGAATACGATTACCGTGGTTTCCTTACCGGTACCATTTGGTAATACTAATGCGCCACGGAGTTGTTGGTCCGCTTGCTTCGTGTCAACGTTAAGCTTGAAGGCAACTTCAACAGTTGCATCGAACTTAGCGAAATCCATCTTCTTAACTAAATCAACAGCGTCGCCCATGGTGTAGACCTTGTCAGCCTCGACCAATTTAGCAGCGTCTTGATACTTTTTACCTCGTTTGTGAGCCATTTTGTGTTTTCCTCCTTGCAAATGTGGTTGTAACGGATAAACCTCCCACTTGACACATTTCATTTTCGTGAAGTGTCCGACTATCCGAAAACTGAGCTTAACCTTCGACCGTGAAGCCCATGCTCCGGGCAGTACCTTCAATCATGCGCATAGCTGCTTCAACATCAGCTGCGTTTAGATCTTGCATTTTAGTTTCAGCGATTTGCTTAACTTGATCCTTGGTTACAGTTGCAACCTTTTTCGTGTTAGGTTCGCCGGAACCACTTTCAACACCAGCAGCCTTCTTCAACAGTACAGCTGCTGGAGGGGTCTTGGTGATGAAATCAAAGGAACGATCTTCATAGACACTGATCACAACAGGAATGATCATACCAGCTTGGTCAGCGGTACGAGCGTTGAATTCCTTAGTGAAGCCCATGATATTGATACCTGCTTGACCTAAAGCTGGTCCAACTGGGGGAGCTGGGGTTGCTTTACCCGCAGGAATTTGTAATTTAACGACATTAGCTACTTTTTTAGCCACGAGACAATACCTCCTTGAGTCCGTGTGTGGTAAGTGGGGCTGTTAGTTTGCCCCTCCCACTTTGAAAAATATGCATCACGCATACTTGAGAATCATACCACACTTTACTAACTGCAACAAGTTCTTTTCTGAAAAAGCCGGATTAACCCAGAATAGGGTCGACTTGATCGAAGTTGAGTTCCGTACTGGTTTCCCGGCCGAACATGTCGATGTTGACCTTCAACTTCATCTTTTCGTTGTCGACTTCCGTGATCTTACCAACTAAACCACTGAAGGCCCCATCCACGATGGTTACGGAGTCGCCAGGAGCAACGTCCAATTCAGCGTGACGTGCGGAGATTCCGACACGGCGTAAGATGCGTTCAACTTCGTCAGGCAACAGTGGCGTTGGCTTACTACCTTGACCATGGGAACCCAAGAACCCAGTAACCCCAGGCGTGTTCCGGACAATGTACCAAGCTTGGTCACTCATGACCATTTCGACTAAGACGTAGCCAGGGAAGGTCTTTTCCATAGTAACCTTGTCCTTACCATTCTTAACTTCGTGTTCTTCTTCTTCAGGAACAACGACACGGAAAATGTTGTCCTGCATCCCCATTGATTCGGCACGGGATTCCAAGTTTGCCATAACTTTGTTTTCGTATCCGGCGTACGTGTGTAGCACGTACCATTGCTTTTCAGCTGACTCAACCATGTGTGGTGCACTCCTTTAATAATTGACTTTTTCGTCCAAAATAAAAAAACTCCGCAATACACGAAGTTCCTGTTGCTACCTAATATACCATATCTGGCCATGTTTGGCCACTGACAATTCACCTAAGCGATGAACTTTAAGCCGTACTGAACAACCCAGTCAACGACCGCGAAGAAAATCGCGAAGAGCACAGAAATGCCAATAACGGTACCAGTATCGTGCCGAGTTTGCTTAGGACCAGGCCAAGAAACTTGCTTCATTTCCTGTCCGACCGCCTTAAAGAAACGGAATAAACGCATGGTGTTGCCTCCTAATAAATTGTAGTGTGTTTGCTATTACGATCAGTCACATTAACGGGTTTCGCGGTGTAATGTATGCTTCCCACAAACCTTACAGAACTTTTTAACCTCTAGACGCTTAGTGCGGGTCGCACTCGCTGTGATGGTGTAATTTCGCGACCCACATACTGAACAGGCCAGAGCAATTTTCCTTTGAGCCATCTTGCCACCACCTTTAAATAAATCATGTTCAACTCATACTGGAGTAGTTTACCATTGTCTTTCCCGCCCGTCAATCATTCGGCCAGGACTTCCCGGAGCTTTATCTGACTTCTATGGGCCGCACTGGTGACTTGGGCCAGCGACAAAGCTCGGGCCTGGCTGATTCCCTGAAGCGACTGTCCCTGCAAGAGATCGTTGAAGACCCCCTGTTCAATTTCTGACAAGCGTTCCCCCACCTGACGAATCGCATCCTTGACTTCTAGCGTTTCACGCAACACCCAGCGGGCATCCCGGACTGTTTCACAGATAAACACGCGATTCGCTTCCAAAGAGACCGCCAACCGGTCCTCCATGCGCTTCTGCGTCTGGCTCTGACGAATCAGATCGTACACCCGAAATAGGAGTGCTCGACGATAGAAAGCCCCAAAGCTCTTCATCCGCTCAATCTCGTAGCGCTGGACGACCCGGCAGAACACCAACAAAGCCTCCTGGTCCCAGTCATCAGAGTCATGGTCGAGAATGAAATACTTGCTCTGAATCTTAAACAGGACTGGCCGATAGCGTTCAAATAGGACCAGCAATGCGGGCGAATCCAGCGATTCACGAATGAGAAAGAGGAGCTGCGTATCACTTAAGTCGATCAATGGGAAAGCCTCCTTATTGGGTCTATTTCTAGTCTAAAGGAGGCCCTCCCCATTGCCGAGCGAACGGACGTTTAAATAAAATTTATCTTTTTATAATCGGACCTGTTTACCTCCAATTTCTTTCTGGAGAACGACCACACTTAATCATCAATAGTCATCATCAATGAAAACGATAGTTAGCCCAATTCACTAGGCGGGGCTCCTTGTCAAGTAGACAACCAAATAATTAAAATTGTTATGCAACTT
>CALNAJ010000026.1 GCA_937874695.1 uncultured Lactobacillus sp. | reverse complement strand
TGCTTAAATAAACATTATGATATGGAGGAATGCACTGGAGATAGGACTTGACACTTTATTATAAATGCTGCTTGGTATATTCATGGTAGGAATCAGTGAAGGACAGCAAGATCTGATATTAAAGCTCTATGTCCCGGAAAAAGCATATATATAATAGTGACATAAAGTTCGTTGCCACTCCCGAAACTCCTAGTCATCTTCTAAAATATAAATAACTTTTATCCACATATATTTTATGTTAGAGGTAGACCTGGTAAATATAGATAAAGTATTGTTTGCTTGGTTCTATGTAATATACATCTCATTCTATACATTACAGAACGGGCGATAGTTAAGGACGGATCCTATCAGACATAGCGCCCGGCTTGACGGCTTACGGACGTCGGGATATTCTTCCGAGCTTCCCACGAGTGGTCGCGTCTACTCGACGGCGACGCGGACACGGTGTTGTGATTGGTCAACCGAGTGACTCAATACTCAACACTTCAAGGTCTCCTCTAATCGTATCATGTGATGTGTGTGTCCGGGGCACGCTGTATATGCTCACTGTAGCTGGCCAAGCTACAACCGTACACCACAACGCCTCGCTCAGGCGTGTAGCACTCTTGGGCCACACCTGATCACGTGCGATTGCGTAGCTCATGGAATATCCTAACATCCTCCACCCCCAAGATTCAGTCACTACCGTAGGGTGCATTGCAAAATATCGGGGACTGTAGCTTCACCAAAAACCTAGGTCTCTGACTTAGCCTCATCCCAGAGAAGTACTTCTCGAGTCAAGGATATGGCGGTCCTCTGGTTCGATCTGTGTCCTGCCTTAACCATCAATGGTTTTGATCCACTCTAGGATACATTACTCTTCATGGTAGAATCTCACCAGATTTGTAAGTTGTAAAAGTTTAAGCAATTTTTCAGCTAAAACTGCCTTAGAATTTCCCCCCTCTCTTAGGAAATTTGCGTTTAGAGCACGACGGCAACTTAGGCCGAATCTTTTTATAAGCGCTACTCTGTTTCTGCTGACGTCGGTTCCGACTGCCTTTCAAATAGTTAATGAAGTCCGCGGGTAACCCAGCCTCAAGGGTGCTCATAGGCACCGGGCGGGTGTCCCACTTTTCACAATCCTTCCAAAAGGTTTCAACTATCTGTTGACCGTCTTTTACCGTCATCTCACCGAATTGAGTAATCAAATGTAAGTTCATCGGGATGTCATCATCTAAGGGTGGAACGCGACCGTAGTCGTTTAGACGCTCATGAAAGGTTTTTAACACCTTGACGTTAAAGACATCATGCTTTGTCGTTTTCGCCCGCAAGGCTAATCTATAGTTATTGTCAGATATCTTTTCGACGACTGGGAATGGGCCATACCACAGAAAATTAAACTTCCGACCTTTATTGGCTTGGGCAAACGCTGATGAGTGTAACAGCACACGATCACCAACTTTAAATTCTTGCGGGGTTAGACGCTTATTGTTCTTCATAGAGACGCGTTCTTGTTCCTCCGCCACAGTCCTTCGAATGTCTTCCAATATAGCCGACGAGACCTTTAAAGTCCTATCTAGCTGAGCTTTGGCGCCTGCAGATTCCACTTGCCGAGCCATCGGGTCGCTATCCGACGGTTGTATAGGGTTCAAAAGACCAACGTACCTCGGATGGAAAGCGTATGCTGCCAGGAAAGGTGTAGCTCTAATTGATGATTGGAAAGAGTTATTATAGGCAAATTCGACCATAGGTAAGTAGGCTTCCCATTTCCGGACCTGAGTATCACACACGGCTCTCATGCGCTCGACGAGGATTCTGTTAGCACGCTCCACTTGGCCGTCAGCTTGAGGGTTGTGAGACGTAGTACGACTCAACTTAATCCCTAAACGCTGTGTAAAACGGTCCCATACTGCAGCAGTGAATAACTTATCCCTATCTGAGACGATAACCTGTGGTGAACCATGTAACCGGACTACTTCCCGCATGAATACATCGCACAGCTCGGCTGAAGTGATTGTCATCTTCATAGCTACAAAATGCGCCATTTTCGAGAGCTGATCAATTACGACCATAATTTGGTCATTCCCAGTATATTTGTCCGCCTCGAAACCTGAAATGAAATCAATATTAATGCGTCTCCAACGATCGTCAGCTACCTCCAGGGGTGTATACACTCCCGGTGGATTACCTGTCTTCGCTTTAGAGAACTGACATTGCTGGCACGCCTGGACGTACTTGGTAACAGTCCGTCTCATACGGGGCCAATGATAATAATTAGTCAAATTCAGAAATGTTCGTAACGCGTCACAATGGGAAGCCGCCGGCGAGTCATGTCCATGTCTTAGCACTAAATCTCTAACCTTTGTATTGGGGATGCATAATTTAAAGCGAACTTTTTCAGAGAATCCATAATATAATAAGGAATCTTTAATCTCATATCTTTTGATAATGGTACGCAGCGACGGGGGGACTTCAAGGCCGTTTTTCAGGATCTCATAGATCTCCTTGAATACAGGATCTGTCAGATAACCCTCCTTCAACTGGTCCACATATTCTGGAGTAACCGCTGAAAGGGTGACTGCGGAAGACGCACCTTGCAAAGTTGCAACGAGCGCGAGCTCGGGCAATTCCTCTGCCTCCGTAGGTATACGCGACAAACCATCTGCACGATTTCGGGGTCCCGGAATGTACACAATCTCAAACTCGAAATCGGCGAACAAATCTAACCACCGAGCGATCTTGCGCTTCTGATTCCTCTGAGTATGCAAATATTTCAACGATTCATGATCTGTGTTCAAGGTGAACGGCTTGCCACGTAAGTAATGTTCCCAGCGACGCAGAGCTTGTTGCACCGCGTAGCCTTCTTTCTCTCGAACGTCCCAATTTAATTGAGAACCCGAAAGCTTACTACTCATGTACGCTACCACACCTTTTACCGAACCAGTTTCAGTCAGCATTTCCAATGTTGCACCAATTGCGAAGTCAGATGCATCCGTTGTTACTACTAACTCCGCGGTCTCATCAAATGGGAGTAACACGGGAGCCGTCGCCAACTTCTGCTTAAGGGCATTGAATGCTTGAAGGCACTCATTATCCCATTGCCTCTTACTATTACTATATTCCATCAAGGGAAGTGCAATAGAAGAAAACTTATCAATGAACTTGCGGTAGAAACCAGCAGTCCCCAAGAAACTAGCAGCATGCAGCGGTTTTGTTGGTACAGGCCAATTAGTCATGGCTTCGACCTTAGACTCATCCACATGAATACCGTCCTTGTCAATTTTATGGCCTAAGAAGTAAACAGTGTCCTTAAAGAAATGGCACTTCTTCTTTTTGGCAAATAGCTTAGCCTTACGAATCCGGTCGAGAACGATCTTGATATGCATTTTATGTTCTTTCACACTCTTCGAGAATATTAAAATATCATCGAGGTAAACGAGCACGAATTTCCCAACAATGTCTTTCAAAGTATCATTCATCAACAACTGGAAAGTCGACGGAGCATTAGTCAAACCAAATGGCATGACCTTCCAAATATACTGTCCCTGAGGCGTCACAAACGCTGTCTTATTCTGATCCTCCGGTTTGACCTCGACCTGGTGATAACCACTGACTAAATCCAGTTGACTGAACGTAGTGGCACCTGCCAACATATCAAGGAGATCATCAATGAGCGGCAAGGGATACTTACTCTTCACAGTGATGTCATTTAATCCACGGTAGTCACAGCACATACGCTTGGTACCATCTTTCTTCTTAACTAGGAGAATGGGTGCAGCAAAAGGCGAAGTACGAGCTTCAATACGACCTGCGGCAAGTAACGCCTCGATCTGAGCTTCGACCTCGAGTTTCTCTTTGGCACTGAGCCTATACGGTCTTTTCGCCGGAGGCGCATGACCAGGAATCAGGTCAATAGTATGCACAATAGTGCGATGGGGAGTAGGTTGATTAGGCAAATCATCTACGATAACATCTGCGTTCTGGTCAAATACTTCCTGGGCGAGATCTGAATTACCAGACTCTCCAGGTAGCTCCTCTTCAGTACGAATAAACAGTAGTTTCGCGACGGTACTAGTTGCTTGCAACGAACGTCTCGCCTCCACCGCCGAGATAATCTCAATGTATTTCTCAGTAGTGAATAACGGAACCTCCCTAGAAATAATTGTCAGTGCAAGATCCCGGAATTGCTCCTTGAAAGGAACACCCAGTATCAGACCTTTCACCAACCATGGAGCTAGAAAGAAAAATACCTTGACTAACTCAGATTCAATAATGCAGTCAAGTTCGATAATCTCACTGACATAAACGCGATGCGACGCAGCTGTTAAAATAGGTAACTTTTCGTCTAAGCTATATCTCTTATACATGTCTTGACTCAGCGAATCTAAGATATCTTTCGAGATAAAGTTAGCCGTAGCACCAGTATCAACGATAGCTTCTACATCAACTTCTCCGATCTCTACCAACGTAGTTGGGCAGTTACCGAACATGTCCTGTTTGGCGATATGCTCAGGAAGGTCGCTGGTAAGACCTAACGCTTGAAGCATTAAATCCTATGGCTTAGCCCCATTGAATTGGTTGCTTTGCCCGGCGTCGAACTTGCCCCATTTTCTCTTTTGGGTCTTCAGAGCCGGGTTCTTCTTGAAGCATCTCTCCACGGTATGACCACGGATCTTACAAAAGGAACACCGAACTCCATCGCCGGAAGAGTGCTGACGCGAAGAGTCAGATGGCTCCTCACGCTGCCTCTTCTTATTCTTCCTGTCTTCCCGTAATGGGTGACTCTGGATCCACT
>CALNAJ010000024.1 GCA_937874695.1 uncultured Lactobacillus sp. | reverse complement strand
CCTTGGGACTGAGATAACCCGTACCTTCGGTTAGCTTGACCATAATCCCATCAGCACCCCACTTCATGGAAATCCACGAGATAAATTGGTGAGTATGGCTAACTCGCTTTTCCTAACGACCAACGCGGCTGGAGTCCCACCATATCAGCGTTTAACCATGATTAGCGTTTCTAAATAATTGGCCAAAAAGATTTGCCGAACGTCAATATTGACTCAGAATGGTTGGCCCTATAGACTAGGCCTCAGATAGCCAAAAGGTGACTACCTATTTATTTTCTTAGGGGGAGTTCTTTATGAAAAAAATTTTAGGTTATGTTGCTGGTGCCGCTGCTTTGTTAGCTTTAGGTGGTTGTGCGTCATCGAGTGCGAGTGCCCAAGGGGATAAGTCTTCATCGATGAAGACCGTGACTTCATCCAAACAGATTAAGTTACGGACGCCCTACAAAAAGAACGCTCAAAAGCTCGAGTTCAAGAACGGTCGCAAAAACGCCAAGTTAACCATCTCCAATGGCAAGAAGCAGTGCGTCAAGAAGTTTGACGTGAAGACGAAGGGGAACTTCAACGTTAAGTTGACTAAGGCCCAAGCTAAGAAGCTCAGCCAATGTTCATCCTTTAAGTATTCCGTTGCCCAAAAGGGATACAAGACCTACACGATCACGGACACCATCAGCAAATAACTTAAGGGAAAATCGGACTATCTTAAAAGTCGGCCAGCGTGCCGACTTTTTTAGTGGCCGCAATTACCCTTCCACCGGGGCTAAGTTATCTGCTCAACCTAAAAACGCATCCGCCGAATTCAATTCGGCAGATGCGTCTAATCAGTCTTTATTTAACTGGCACTTTCCGGTTCAATTCTGGTACGGGAATCGGACTGTGATTTTGCAGGTAGCTCGTCAACAGGTCGATGTCTTGGCCGGCATTATCCACGATGGTCCCGTGGGTAAAGGCGGTGTAGGCGTCCCCACCAGTTGATAAGTAGTCGTTGGTCAGCACCTTGTACTTCTGGGTCGGCACGAGAGCTTCCCCCTTGTCCGTCTTCACGTCGGAGACCGTGTAGAGCTGGTCCCCGGAAGTTGCGGGCGCGTACTTGTAGGTCAGTCCGGAAACTTCCAAGAAGTACAGTTGCGACTTGGTGTACTGTTCGTTCAACAGGTCGACGATGTCCTTCCCCGTCAGTTCAACGATGGGTTGGCTGTTCCCGTATGGTTGCATGTCGTACAGGGTTCCCAGCGTGACCTTGCCGTTTTCGTTAACGTTCATGCCGCTACGAATGGAGTCGTTGCTGGTAATGGCGATATCCGTGGCGTGGCCTTCTTCATTAGCCACCGTCCGTTGGGCGTCAACCACGGCGTAGGCCGCAGCGGATTCCTTGTTGTCGGACAGGTCGTTACTGATGGCCTTGCCACCGGCCGTCGACCCGACTTCGGTGTTGATGATCGGGGCCACGTCCTTGTTGGCATCGGCGACGATCGACGTGATCTTGTTAAAGGCCTTGTCGTTCGTAAAGGTGGCTGCCGGATCGTCCTTTAAGGAGAAGACCGGTGCGACCTTGGCGTCGATGCTCTTCTTAACGAAGTCACCCGTCTTGGTGCTCAGCTTAGCCGTGATGTTGTCGTAACCCCGGCCCTGGAACCCGGCCTGGACCACGGGAACCCCGTTGACCCGGCCGTTCGCGTATTGGTGACTGTGGCCGGCGAAGAACAGATCCACGCTGTTCTTCGGGTCGATCTTGTTGAGTTCGGTCAAATCGTTGACCGCGTCCCCGGTAGTCTTGCCATTTTGGGTCACGGCACCGGTATGGCCTAAGACAACGATGGCCTTCACGCCCTTGGCCCGCAGAATCTTGTCGTACTTGGCAATGGTCTGCGCTTCATTTAACAGGTTATAGTTCTTAGCGATGCCCGGCAGATTGGTATTCAAAATGCCGATGTAGCCGACCTTCACGCTGGCCTTGGTCTTGGGATCCGTGACCTTTTTGATGGTGTACGGCTTCCACCCGGCTGGAATCTCGCCAGTCTTCTTGTCGGTCACGTTAGCGATCACGATTTGCATCCCGGTCTTCACGAACGGGTACTGGTTGATGGCTTGCACCTGTTGGGGATTCTTGATGCCCGTGGTGCTAGGACGTTGACCGTTGACCAGGTCGCCGTATTGGGTCAGGCCGTGGTCAAATTCATGGTTTCCAATGACCCCGACCTTGATCTTCATGGCCTGGAGGGCCGCTAAGGTTGGACCATCATCGAGTAAGGCGGAGTTCGCCGGACTGGCACCGACCATATCACCGGATTGGACCCGGACCGTGACCCCGTTTTTGTGGGCCTGTTTAAAGGTGGTCTGTGCCTGGTCGAGGTACCCGCCCAGCCGTGCGACCGTGCCGGCACCTTCGATGGTCTTCTGGTCCATGACCAGCTTCCCGGTGGTCTGCAGGCCCCCGTGAATGTCGTTGACCCCTAAGAATTGAACATCGATGTTCTGGTTCTTTTTCTTAGTGGTTTTCTTCGCGGTCTTTTTGGCTTTGGACTTTTTGGCCTTCTTAACCTTTTTGGTCTTTTTGGCCTTCTTAGCCGCCTGCACTTGTTGCGGCGCGGTCATGACCGTACCACCAACTACGCCGCCCGTAATGGCCCCTAAACAAACTAAAGCGGCCAGGACGTGACGCGTCTTACTCGAGAATTCAAACATGTGACGTTCCTCCCAGTTTCAAATAATAGCGCTTACAATTGATATTATAGCATAGCCATAACTGCTAGTGAAGCTGGTAAGCAAGGTATCAAGGTTGGTACCGCTAAAGGTAGAGAACGGGTAGTAATCCCGGCTTAGACCAGATAATTGAAAGGAAGTGGTAGATTGCAAATTTAATCCGAATTTTTGGACAAATTTGTCAGCATAAC
>CALNAJ010000023.1 GCA_937874695.1 uncultured Lactobacillus sp. | reverse complement strand
CCCCCCCCCCCCCCCCCCCCCCGCCCCCCCCCCCCCTTTTTTTTTTCAAGCAGAAGACGGCATACGAGAGCTGCTCATGTCTCGTGGGCTCGGAGATGTGTATAAGAGACAGCATTTCATGTTTAATCGCGCGCTTCAAAATGGTGTTGATCAAGGTTGATTTACCTGAACCCGATACCCCAGTCACAGCGATAAACTTGCCCAAAGGAATTTCCACAGAAACATTTTTTAAATTATTTTCTTGCGCCCCGGTCACCTTGATACTCTGACCATTACCCTTGCGCCGGGTATGGGGCACGGGGATGAACTTTTTACCGGTTAGATACTGACCAGTCAAGGAATTAGGATTGGCTTCGATCTCTGCAGGTGTCCCAACAGCCATGATTTCGCCACCACGTTCACCGGCCCCGGGACCAACGTCAACAATGTAGTCAGCCGCGCGCATGGTATCTTCATCGTGTTCAACCACAATCAGCGTATTTCCCAAATCGCGCATCGCTTTCAACGACGCAATCAATCGATCATTATCACGTTGATGTAAGCCAATAGAAGGTTCATCCAGGACATACATCACACCAGAAAGGTTCGATCCAATTTGCGTTGCCAACCGAATTCGCTGGGCTTCTCCACCTGACAAGGTCCGTGCCGAACGTGATAATGTGAGATAATCCAGCCCAACATTTTTTAAAAATGACAATCGATCTTTAATCTCTTTGACAATCGGCCGGGCAATTTCAGTGTCTTGTGGCCCAAATGTCAACTCATTAAAGAAAGCCAATTCAGCGTCAACTGGCAGCTCAGATACTTCACCAATGTGCTTAGCACCAACCTTAACTGACAAGGCCGCCTTGTTTAACCGGTAGCCCTCACACGTCTGGCAAGTTAATTCATTCATATAACTCCGCATTTGTTCACGTGTGAAATCAGAGTTTGATTCACGGTGCCGCCGGTCAATGTTAGTCACGACGCCTTCAAAGGGGATTTCGACGTCGCGGATGCCCCCAAAATCATTTTCATAGTGAAAATGGAATGTCTTCAACCTTGATCCGTAAAGCACTAAATCCTGTTGATCTGCAGATAATTTTTCGAACGGAACGTCCATTGGAATCCCAAATTGCTCGGCAAATTGACGGAGCATCTCTGGGTAGTATGAAGAAGAAATTGGATTCCAGGCGGCAATCGCGCCCTCAGCCAACGTCTTTGAACGATCAGGCACCACCATATCTTCATCAACTTCAAGGGTAATCCCTAAGCCACCACAGACTTCACAGGCCCCCAAAGGTGCATTAAATGAGAATAATTGTGGTTCAAGTTTACCCACCCCAAAATTTTTCAAGGCACCCGTATAGTGATCTGAAAAACGAATTGGATCACCCTTAATCACATCTACAATCACGACGCCATCAGCCATGCGTAAAGCAGACTCAAAAGATTCATACAACCGGGCCCGTGCACCATTGCGTAAGACAATCCGATCGACCACAATGGCGACATCATGGTATTTATTTTTATCCAAGGCGAGATTTTCAGAGACATCATGTAACTCGCCATCAACCATGACGCGCACATACCCCTCTTTTTTGATACGATCAAAAGCCGTCGCGTGTGAACCCCGCTTGTGTTGCACAATTGGTGCCAATACTTGCATGCGCGTGCCTTCGTCCAATGTCGTTTCTAAATAGTTCAACATCTGATCAATTGAAGGCTGGACAATCGTACCATCCTCGGGCGCATCTGGCTTGCCGACACGTGCATATAACAAACGATAGTAATCATTAATCTCCGTGACCGTACCCACGGTTGAACGTGGGTTTTTTGACGTCGTCTTTTGGTCAATTGAAATGGCTGGACTGAGACCATCAATTGCATCAACATCGGGCTTATCCATCTGGCCTAGGAACTGTCGCGCATACGCTGACAAACTTTCAACGTATCGTCGCTGGCCCTCAGCATACAACGTATCAAACGCAAGCGAGCTTTTCCCCGACCCAGATAAACCAGTCATGACGACGAACTTATCGCGTGGGATGGTCACATCCACATTTTTCAAGTTGTGCGCCCGGGCGCCATGAATTGTTATCCAATCATTTGCCATGTATTATCTTCCCCTAATTATGTTAATTTACATTTATTTCTTGCTAACCTTTATTATACGGTATGCGTCAAAATTCCGGTAACGTTTTGTAGTTTTAACCTAATAACCAGTTGATTTAAATTAATTTCAGGGTCTTAGCATCAGCCTGTTCATTGAAAAACTTGGCGAGAGCAGCCGTATACAAGGTAGCATCATCCGCGACCGCCTCAAACAAAGTCCATGATGCCTGCACTTTTTTTGCATCCACGCTCCCAAACAAAGCCACAGGATCATGCGTTGTGCTCGCTAACGCAATCTTCGTGACATACTCATAACGGGCTTGCAAGGTTGGGTCATCAATATAGGCCCGCGCTTCCTTACGATCCTTAATGCCATAGAAAACCGCTCGTTCTGAACTGCCCAAAGCCCGTAATTGTGGAAATACCCACCACATCCAGTGGCTTGTTTTAACCCCGGCAGACAATTCATCTACCGCAATGTTGTAACTATTATTTTCGTCTTGAGCGACAATGAAACGCTCTAATTTATCAGCTAGTTCTGGAAACATGGTGCACCTCTTTTCGCGTATTAAGTATGTTAATTATAGCAAGGAATCAGCAAAGTTCGGCATTTTTTGCTATACTAGAGAATGTTAATTTTACCTACGAGAGGAGATATCGGTTTTGCATAGTGAAAACAAATTCATCAATGCCCTTTTGACAGGTATAACCCAAATTCTCTCAGGGTTACTCATGTTTGGTGCTGTGGCGGTTGCAAGTATCTCGTTGACTGCCCTCATCATGGCGGTCGAAGAAATTACCGTCTTCATCTGGAAACACCGCTGGATCAACACCTATCAAAATAATTATGGGAATGCCTGGGCTGTCGTCTTCTGGCATATTAGCCTGATCTTTCTGAGCATTGCCTACTGGGCGGCTCTAGATGTTTTCATTCCCAAAAATAAAAAGTCCGTCGATCCAAATGTCATTCCAGAGCAAATAATCACTGAGAAACAACAACAGCCTAAATAAAAAACAGCTTTCGCAGTTAATTGCAAAAGCTGTTTTTTATTTAATAACCATTGCTGATAGCTGTCACAATGAACCCCGCTACCGCATTTTTGCAACTGACGCCAAGAACCAACTTTCGAAGTAGCCCGCGTCAACAGCCACCGCTACATCTGCATTGGTCCGCCCATTTGACCACCTGTTCTGCGTATCTGCGACGGTTGCCCCAATTGCAGGGCCTTCAGTGACGACATCGATTTGATAGCGCTCTAACGTAAACTTCTCAGGATGCAGCAAGTAAAAGAGCGTATTCACATCATGCATTGGCTTACCGCCAGCTTCCTCATCTTGGTATGAATGCAGCAAACTACTCAACATTTTCCCAGAGGCATTCAACGTGGCTAACTTAGCCATGGCTGCTGGTGAAATCAACGCCTTTAACGTCACATCGAGCCCAATCATCACGATTGGCAGGCCTGCTTCAAACACAATCTTGGCCGCATCCGGGTCCGTAAACACATTAAATTCAGCTACTGAACTGACGTTGCCGCCACTAATCGAGCCGCCCATTAATACAAACCGAGCAATCTTTGGTTTCACTTCTGGGTGTTGTGTTAACAAATTGGCAATATTGGTGTATGAACCGGT
>CALNAJ010000022.1 GCA_937874695.1 uncultured Lactobacillus sp. | reverse complement strand
TAGACCACTTCTAAGAATAGATTCTTAGTGTTGCACTTGATTTGACAATTGAGGACATTAAAAATTTATCAATTGTGGTAAAAAATGGGATATTAAATTCTGAAACTCAGCAAAATTTAGGAAATTTAGCCTTTATGATTGCGAGCGGACGAGCAGAAGTGAAATTTGCTATCCCTATTGGAAAAGGAACATTTCATGATAAATTTGGCTTGATAAATTCTGGTATTGAGAAAATATTATTTACCGGTTCAGTTAACGAAACGAAGGGGGGGCTGGAAGAAAATTATGAGAGTATTTCTGTTGACCTTTCTTGGGACAAAAGTAAGAACGTGCAAAGAAGAATAGAGGAAAATGATAAAAGATTCGATAGAATTTGGAACAATGAAGAAAAAGGACTTTCAGTTAAAGATGCCACAGATTTAGTGTATGAAGAAATTGCAAAGTATCAAGAACGTTCAACTATCAAGGCTGTCCCGGCTAGTACTTCTTCAGAACAACCGCTGGATAACTTTAAGGGCGTCTACTTTAGAATGGCATCTGAAGATACGGTTGTGAGAGACGATTATAGTGATATTGAAATTATTTCGAATGATCGGAAATTGGCATACGATAGGTCTGACTTATCAATTTATTTTGAAGAAGATAATGTTCATATCAAGAGTGATACTTCTTATAAGTCGATTGAAAGGATAATAGACGTTACAAAACATAGGTGCGATAGAAAAAAACTTGAAGTTAAGGTCTCGCAAGGTGTAATAGAGTATCTGGCTCGGTCTAGGTACTCTATTAGTCAATATCAGATATTAGGAAGGGTATTGAAAGATGATACTAAGGAGTTTAGGAGCCTGAAAGGAAAGGAATTTGAATCGTTTTCACAGATTGTTCAATCTGAAGTTGTTCGTCCTCTAAAGCTCTTACACTTGCGAGCCGCATATTATGAGTACCGGATGGCAAGAGCTGCAAATTTTTCAGTTCCTGGTGCTGGTAAAACAGCAATGATACTAGGTGTTTTCGCGTACTTGAATAGCAGGAAATTCAAGGGAAGTTCGGAACGAGTAGATAGAATTTTGGTTATTTCACCGATTAATGCGTTTGGTAGTTGGATAAGTGAATTTGAAAAAGTCTTTGATTACAAAAAAGAACTGTCGGTTATTGATTCGCAGACTTCAAAGGATTTTGAGAATAGTCTTAATATTAGCTGGAAAACGTCCAATTTAGTTTTAGTAAATTACGAAGCACTTCAGAATTATTCGAATATCTTACAGAGACTAATCGACTCACATACGATGTTGGTATTTGATGAAGTGCATAGAATAAAGAATCCCATTGGGCAGAGAGCTAAGTATGCTTTGACACTTGCTAAAAGTGCGCAGTTCAGATTTGTTATGACTGGAACACCGATTCCTAATTCATATAGGGATATCTATAACTTTTTGCACATATTGTATGGCAGTGAGTATGAGTCGTTTTTTGGTTGGAGTAGCGCTGAATTGTTTTCGCCTAGCGTTCGCAAAATGAAAGAAATAAATTATAAGCTTGAACCTTTCTTTTGGCGAGTGAATAAGGATGATTTGGGTGTACCTGCAGCAGAAGCCGATAAACAGTATGTTGTTAATCCTAGTGCCATACAATTAGATTTGGCAGAGTCAATTTATTATAACGAAAAGTCAAGCTTAGCTCGTCTAATCAGGTTGATTCAAGCATCTACGAATCCAGAGTTGCTGGGAGAAAAGATATCGTATTCACAAATGGGATTCTCGAATGAAGGTGACACTGCTGAAATTACTGAGACGGAATTTGATGAAAAGTTATCAGAGCCTTCTGAAACAGTAATAAAGGACGCCAAATCATATGAAGAATATAATTTGGGAGAAATGGAATCTCCAAAATTTGAAAAAGGAATTGAGCTTGTAGAAAAATTGGTTTCAGAAAATAAGAAAGTTATCGTTTGGGCTATTTTTGTTGATACAATGAAAAAAATTCAGGGACGCTTAATTCACGATGGTGTTAACACAAACTTGGTTTATGGAGGGGTTAGTTCAATTGAAGAGCGTCAAAAGTTAATTGATGATTTTAAATATGGAAGGACTCCTGTAATGGTGTCAAACCCACAAACTCTTGGCGAATCACTTTCATTGCATGAAAGTGTGCACGATGCAGTTTATTTCGAATATAATTTCAATTTGACTTTTATGTTACAGTCACGTGATAGAATTCACAGATTAGGATTGAAAAATAATCAATATACTCGATATTATTACCTTGAAACTCGTAGTGAAGATGAGAGTAGTGGACGACCGGGGTTTATCGATCAAAACATTTATGAACGGTTAAAAGATAAAGAAAAGATAATGCAAAACGCGATTGATCGGAATACTTTAGGTGTAGAGTATTCTGACGATGAAATAGCAGATGCAATTAAGATAATTGATTTAGAGAGGTCCAGAATTAAACATAACAGTTAATATTATGCTTAATGTTGTTGGAGTTTAAGAATATTGGATTCGTTTCGTTACTAATGAGTGTTGATTGAGAAAACCATCAATATTGCACCCCAGCCAACTTTCCACTAAGCTAAGGGAAATAAGTCCCAACACGGAATGGAGGAATGGCGATGACGACCCCACTAAGATTTGATGAAACACGTTATCAGTCGGCGCAGGTGACCATTGACGGGCAAGTCTTGCGGTACCGCGCCTTTCTTGGCCTGGACTATGTGACCATGCCGGTTGATGCTATTCAGCAGCTCAATGTCTTTGTGCCCGAGCCGTACTTCACGAGTGGCCGGGTCAACGGCTACACGCGCGTCACGGCGCCCATCTTCATGCCCAACACGGTTGGCGGTTACCTGCCTGGACCGCGTGATTTTCCCGGCAATTAGGAGTCCTTTAGTCGGGGGACGACAATTCTACAAGCCTTGATTCGCGGGTACGTTGTCGTTTCCGCTGGTCTACGTGGTCGAACCTCCAAGACGGCCCAGGGGGAATATAGTGGCAAAGCACCCGTATTTGTCGTGGATATGAAGGCCGCCATTCGTTACGTCAAATTCAACGCCGGTTGGCTGCCTGGCAATCCAGCCCGAATTATTACCAACGGCACCAGTGCCGGCGGGGCGACCTCAGCCCTTGCCGGTGCCAGTGGTAATGCCGACTTTTTTGAGACGCCACTTCAATCTTTGGGGGTAGCTCCAGCGACCGATGACATCTTTGCTGTCTCCGCATACTGTCCCATTCATAACCTGGAGCACGCCGATGCCGCTTACGAGTGGCAGTTTAACAATCTGGCTGAGTGGCATCAGCAGCGCTACACTGTCGTGAATAACCAAGCTCACCGAACATCGATTTCTGGTGAGCTCACAGCAACCGAACAACAGCTTTCCAACGAATTGAAATCGGCATTCATTCCTTATCTCAATCATCTTGAGCTGAAGGACCATGCTGGTAACCCTTTGCAGCTTCAGTCCGATGGTTCCGGTAGTTTTCGCCGGTTTATCGCGGATTATCTGACTACTTCTGCTCAGCGAGCGCTCTCAGCAGGAACCGACGTGACAGTCTTTCCGGGCGTTAAGGTCAATAACGGTCGGGTGGCGAGTCTGGATTGGTCGGCCTACCTCCGAGGCATTACCCGGATGAAACGCGTGCCGGCTTTTGACGCGCTCGACTTGAGCAGTCCGGAGACAAAGCTGTTCGGTAGTCGGCTGATAGCAGCGCGACATTTCACGGCCTTCGCACAGAAACACAGTGCAGTTCCTGCACAGTGGGCCGATGCTAGTCTGGTAGCGGCCATCAATCCACTAACTTATCTTACGTCCCACCAGAGTCAGATTGCCCAGCACTGGCGGATTCGTCACGGTGCTGCCGACCGGGATACGGCGTTTGCGATTCCGGTGATTTTAGCGACTAAACTACAAAATCTGGGCCTTGATGTTGATTTTGCCCTGCCGTGGGGTCGGCCCCACAGCGGTGACTATGATTTACCAGAACTTTTTGATTGGATTGACAACCTTTGCCAACCCGCAACATAATAGGCTTTATCAGCGTTCAACACGATAGATGTTGTGCGCTTTTTGTTTACTTTTAAATAAAAGAGCTTGCATTTAAATACCTGTGGGGGTATATTGATAAACGTTGTTGATTGCGAAGAAACAATTAATCTAAATTTACGAAAATCGCGATGATATATGAAATAAACGCGTTATCGTATGCTCTTAGCCGAGAAAAGCGCAATCGACTATTAAATACCTGACAGGGTATCCAGGAGGGCGACAAATGATTAAAGAAATTCATGACCAAAACTTTGAACAGGAAACAAATACTGGGGTTACCGTCGTTGATTTTCGGGCCGACTGGTGCCCGCCATGTAAGATGATGGACCCCATCCTAAAGAGTCTTTCCGAAAGTGATGACTTCAAGACGAAGGTTACCTTCACATCGCTTAACGTCGACCACGACCAAGAGGTGGCTAGTCGTTTCGATGTGCAGGGAATTCCAACTTTTCTAATCAAGAAGAATGGCCAAGTGGTTGATCGCCTGGTCGGTGCCCGGCCGAAGCCATTATTCGCAGCGGCATTACAGAAAGTTTTAGACGCAGACTAATTTAAAAAACATGAGGTGAATGATGACAAAACAATTTGACTACATCGTGATTGGCAGCGGTCCAGCTGCCTTTGGCTTAACGACGGCACTTAAGGAACAGCGAAGTACCAAGACCGCGCTGATTATCGATAACGATCGGTTCGGTGGGACCTGCCCCAATTACGGGTGCGAACCCAAGATTTTTCTAGAAGGGGCCGTCCGCAACGTCCTGATTGGGCAACAACTCCAAGGTCGGGGCATTCAACAAGCCGCCAAGATTGACTGGTCAGCGTTGATGGCAGCCAAGCAGGCCACGTTTACGCCGTATCCCGACAACGCGCAGTCGGCGATGACCACGGATTACGTGCAGACACTACAGGGGACGGCAACCTTTGCCGATGCCAAGACGGTGATGGTCGACGGCCAAGCTTATCAGGCCGACAAAATTGTCGTCGCAACCGGGCTGAAACCCAATCATTTGCCGATTCAGGGCCAAGCATACACGCACTCTAGCAACGACGTCTTAGACCTTGCCGAGCTTCCCAAACGGGTGACGTTCATTGGGAGCGGCTATGTGGGCATGGAACTCGCTACGGTCCTCAGTGCGGCCGGCGCTCAGGTGGAAGTCATCGAGCATTCACCTCGCGCACTAGGTGCCTTTTATCCCGATCATGCTGCGGTAGTCGTTAAGCAGATGACCCAGCGGGGGATTCGCTTCCACTTTGGGCAGTCCGTCAATGCCGTCCGACAAACGGCGACAGGGTTTACCGTTGAAACGGCCGAGGGGCAACGTTACGACTCAGATTATGTCATCGACTCATCCGGTCGCGTGGCCAACATCGATCAGTTAGGGCTGGATGTCGCCGGGGTGGCCACCGACCGGCATGGTATCTTGGTGGATGACCACTTACAGACCAACATTCCCGGCATCTATGCTGCCGGGGATGTCATCAGTAAGGATCCCGCCGTGGCCCCACAATTGACGCCAGTTGCCCAGTTTGAAGGGGAGTATTTAGCGGCAGATACACAGTCACCTATCGCGTATCCCGTGATGGCGACCGGCTCGTTTACCTTCCCTCAGATTGCACAAGTCGGCATGCCCGTTGCCCAAGCGGTTGGCAACAGTGATTACCGGATC
Source organism: uncultured Lactobacillus sp. (assembly GCA_937874695.1). Classification (GTDB taxonomy): domain Bacteria; phylum Bacillota; class Bacilli; order Lactobacillales; family Lactobacillaceae; genus Levilactobacillus. Next base: position 6,473 of record CALNAJ010000022.1, on the reverse strand, counting down.
AAGCGCTTGGCGTTGTCCCCAGATTTTGCCTATGCCGGGACGAACGATGAGGATGCTGAATTAGTCGGCGTCTTTGACCAACAGAACCACTTGGTCGGGGCTTCTGAAGTCAGTCAGACGGCAACCGATGACATCAACCAACTGGCTGGGGTCATCGGGTCGGGGCAGACCGTGACGGATTGGCGGCAACAGCAGCTGTATATCTTCCCGACGTTAGCCAGCAAGATTAAATACTTTTTAGCCTAGTAGCTGAGGTCACGTTGCGGCGTGGCCTTTTTTACTGACTGCCGCAACCCCAGCATTTCAGTTTACTTTCCGGGTCAAATCACCTATGGTAAACGCAAACAATGAGAAAGGGTGGCGTGAGTCATGAGTAAACTTTACGGATACGTGCCACTACTGACGGGGATGGGCAGTCTGTACTTCCTATTAGTCATGTCGCTGGTGCCCTCATCAACGAGCAGTCTCGGCCTGGACTTTAGCTGGCACAATCCAGACGTCGTGGCGGTTTCCTTGATTCTGGTCGTGGTCGTTGTGACGGCTTGCGCCAAGAGCCGAATGGCCAAACGTATCGGGTTACTGGTCAACGGTCTCATTGTCTTGGGCATGACCGCCGACCTCCTGTACACCCAGCATTCACCGCTACTCACGGATTACTTGTGGCTGTGGGGAATCCTGATGTTGTTCGATTTTGGATTGCTTTGTTGGGGTAGTTATCAACTGTGGCGTCACAATTAAAAAATGGCTCGCCGAAAATCCTGTCAGAACGGGATTTCTGGTGAGCCATTTTTAGCTGTTAGTGAATTTCGGGCTTGTATTTAATCGAATCTTCCTCGGTAATCTCACGCACGACGCGGCACGGATTGCCGACAGCCAACGAGTTATCGGGGATATCACGGGTGACGACCGAACCGGCGCCGATGACGCAACCATTGCCGATGGTGACGCCACCGATGACCGTCACATTGCTGCCGAACCAGCAGTTGTCACCGATCTTGATGGGCTTGTCGTATTCGATATCGAACAACGAGCCATCTGCGTGGGGCTGGAGATTCCGTTCCTGGTAGCGCAGGGGATGCATGGGCGTTACCAGCGTGACGTTGGGGCCGAACCAGACACTGTCGCCAATCGTCACGTCCCCGCAGTCCAGCACGGTGAAGTTAGCGTTGGCGTAGAAGTGCTTACCCAGGTGGGTATAACTCCCGTAGTCAAAGAAAATCGGTCCTTGCAGGTAGGTGCCTTCGCCGTGATTAGGAACCAATTTCTCAAGGATTTCTTCGCGTTTTTCAGTTTCGTCGTCAAAGGTCCGATTGTATTCTTGAGACAGCCGATGAGCGTAGTGAAGCCGTTCTTGAAGTTTAGGATCGGATGGGTCGTAGAGTTTACCTGCCAACATTTTTTCTTCTTCAGTCATATTAAGAGTCCTCCTTTGCTAAATGACGATACCCTCACAGTGATCGACCTCATGCTGAATAATCTGGGCCACGAAGCCGGTGAAGGTCTGGTGCTGACGCTGGAAGTTCTGATTCAAAAAGTCCACGTCAATCGTCTTGTAGCGCGTCGTTGGCCGTTCGCCGGTCAGTGACAGGCAGCCCTCGCTGGTCTGAAAAGAGCCAGCCTTTTTCGTGATCTGAGGATTAATCATGGCCACGGGGAGTACGCCCATATCGACCACGATGATTCGTTTGTTAATGCCAATCATGTTGGCGGCCATGCCGACACAATTCTCGCTATTGGCCTTTAAGGTATCGAGCAAGTCCGTAACGACAGCCGCATCGAGCTTGGTGGCTGGTTGCGCCTTGGTGCTGAGTTGCGTGGGGTCGTGAACAACATTTCTAATCATTGGTTTCCTCCAAAATTTGTTTAAGTTTATGGGTTGTATTGTAGTTGCGGGCACTGCTCTGCTTGTAGAACGGGGTGCCCATGATTCTTGAATAGAACGAGCGGCTGAAATGGGTCCGCAGTGTTGAGGTCCAGAAGATGACGTTGGGCGTGATCAGCACCTGGTCATAGTCGGCGGTCACATGGTCAGTGAGCCAGCTGTCATGGTCGGCGTCATAGGTGTTTAGCTTGAACAGCGCGTTGTGACGTAGCGTGTCATCAGCACCCCACCAAGCAGGCGCCTGGGCGAGGTCGGCGAGAAATTCCGGCTGCGTCAACAGGCGAAAATCAATGGGAAAATCAAAATTACGGGTCAGAATTTGGCCAACGAGAATATTGCAATCCGCAAATGAACGGTCACTGGTGAAAAACAGATTGCCACTATTAATGTAGGACCGCACAGCCGTAAACCCAGCGGTCGTCAGGAGGTCGCGCAGGGTTGCCATTGGAACTTTGTGATTGCCACCCACGTTGATGCCACGTAGAAGTAAGAGATAGTTCATGCCAATAATTCCTTTCCGACTATGAAATGCTAAGGCCCATCATCAGTGTTCGACTCATTAATGTAAGCGTCTTCTCAATTATATCATGATTGCTGAGTGGGGGCCTGTGGAAGTGTAAACTGTTCGACGGCTGTGTTAAGAATTTTCTAAGGTCACGTCAATCGTGAGACAAATTCAGCGAAATTTACATTAGTAGTAAGTAAGAGACTTATTCGAGGTAGCTCACAAAGCGACGGGCCGCCTGAGTGAGGGTGCCGCGGGGATAGACGAGTTGCAGGTGGCTGATCAATGGCTGGCTGAACGGGCGCGTCACGTAGTCCGGGGTGAGGAAGGGCTGTGCAGCCTTGGCGAATAGGAAGGTGACCCGTTGTGTATGGGCAATCATGCCCAGTAGGGTTTCGATGTGTGGGGTGGTAAAGCGAATGTTGGGTGTGAAACCAGCCGCTTGGTAGAGCGCACTCATCTTTTCGTAAACGCCGGAACCGGGATTGAGCGTAACAATTTCAATGTCGCGCAGGTCGGTCATTCTGATTACTGTTTGCTGAGCCAACGGATGATCGGTAGGCAAGACGACTCGCAGCTCATCCGTGTCCAGATTAACTGCTTCAAATTGGGATTTATTGAGTTGCTGACTCTGGACATCACGGAGAATTCCCAGATCAAATGCCTGATTCTGTAGGTGTTTGAGGAGGTCAGCTCCCTGTAGCTCCTCTAAGCGAATGTTGATCTGAGGAAAGTCGTGCATGAACTGGCTCATCTTGCGAGTTAAACCGTACTGCGACATGACGGGAACGCTCCCGATGTGGAGGGTGCCCCGCTGCAACGTCTTATAGTCCTGGAGTTCAGTCTGCATCAACTGATATTGGGACGTGATGGTCTGAGCGTAGTGAAAGAAGACCTCGCCACTCTCCGTGATGGTCAGTTGGCGCTTGTTCCGCGTAGAGATCAGTTTGGTGTTCAGCTCAGTTTGCATGCTACGTAGGCGTTTGGACAATGCAGATTGCGTGATGTTGAGCTCGACGGCAGCGTCGGAAATGTTGCGAATCTGATAGAGCACGATGAAGCTGTAGAAATCATCTAGCGTCATGTGAGGCCGTCCTTTCTGGCGGGTAATTAAACCGGAAATTCTATTATTCCATTCAAGCATAACGTTAGTCGAAACATGATTTGTTTGCAAGGGTTTTGGAGATTAAGCTTGATATATAAAGTGATAAAAAGTTGAACTTGGTTGGATGGTGATTGTCATTGAGATGCGAGCCATAAGGTAGCCTGATAAATTGGTACACATCCGATTTTTGGATGTACTTATGGCAGAAAGCTATCTTAGCCGGAGGAGGCCAGGGATGGAGCCAGCCGTGGAGGTGGCGTTAATTGGTGACTTTTGCCAATTTACACCACGGGCAATCTTGAAGACACGTTTTTTTTTCGTGGCTTCAAATTGAGTCGGAAGCCCGTTTCTCAGGCTGGAGCGTCCCCACAGCAGGTGGAATTCCTGGCAGCCGCAGGCGACAACTTTTAACTGACATGTAGGAGGTAATCTAATGGCAAATGAACCCTATGATTTACGCAAAGTTTTGGCCGAACTGCAGACGCATCCCGGTCAGTACCACGCGACCAATGTGGCCGTTGATCCCAACGCCGAACTCTCCGGTGTTTACCGCTACATCGGTGCCGGGGGGACCGTTGAACGGCCGACGCAGGAAGGTCCCGCAATGCTGTTTAATAACGTAACGGGCTTCCCTGGGACCAAAGTCTTGATGGGACTAATGGCCAGCCGCAAGCGCGTGGGGCTGATGTTTCATCACGATGCGCACACGCTAGGCCAGTTTCTCAACGATTCTGTCGAGAACCCCATTCCACCGGTGATGGTTGACGATGCACCCGCTCATGAAGTCGTCCACAAAGCCACTGATCCCGATTTCGACATTCGCAAGCTCGTGGCGGCACCGACCAATACGCCGCAGGATGCTGGCCCGTACATTACCGTGGGGGTTGTGCTGGGGTCCAACAAGGCCAAAACGATGAGTGACGTTACGATTCACCGAATGGTGTTGGAAGATAAGGATAAATTAGGCATCTACATTATGCCTGGTGGCCGTCACATCGGAGCGTTTGCCAAGGAGTACGAGGCGGTCAACGAACCGATGCCCGTGACCATCAATATCGGCCTAGATCCCGCCATTACCATTGGCTGTACCTTCGAACCACCGACCACCCCACTTGGTTACAACGAACTGGGTGTCGCCGGTGCGATTCGGCAGGAAGCCGTTGGGCTAACGCCAGCGCTGACCGTCGATGAAAATGCCATCGCGCGTTCCGAATTTACGTTGGAAGGTTACATCATGCCCAACGAACGCATTCAAGAAGACATCAACACCCATACTGGGAAGGCCATGCCCGAATTTCCCGGCTACGATGGGGATGCCAATCCAGCGCTACAGGTCATCAAGGTAACCGCCGTGACTCACCGTGAGAATCCCATTATGCAGAGTGTCATCGGTCCTTCTGAAGAACACGTCAGCATGGCAGGAATCCCCACTGAAGCCAGCATTTTGGAGCTGACCAACCGGGCCATCCCCGGCAAGGTCCTCAACGTGTACAATCCGCCAGCAGGTGGGGGTAAGCTGATGACCATCATGCAAATTCACAAGGAGGACGAAGCTGATGAAGGGATTCAACGACAGGCGGCCCTGTTGGCCTTCTCAGCGTTTAAGGAATTAAAGACGGTCATTCTGGTTGGCGAAGATGTGGATATTTTCGATATGAATGATGTGATGTGGACCGTCAATACGCGGTTCCAGGCCGACCAGGATCTGCTGGTGCTACCGGGTATGCGGAATCATCCGTTGGATCCATCCGAACGTCCGGCATACGATCCCAAGTCGATTCGGACGCAGGGGATGTCTTCCAAGCTGGTGATTGACGGAACTGTGCCGTTTGATATGAAGAATCAGTTCGTGCGGGCCCAATTCATGGAGGTGCCGGACTGGCAAAAGTATTTAAAGTAAAGGACTGATGGGGAATGAAGAAGATTGTGATTGGCGTTACCGGGGCCTCCGGAACAATTTACGCGGTCGACCTGCTCAAGAAGTTACGGGATCTGCCTGATGTTGAGACGCATCTGGTTATGAGTGCCTGGGCGAAGAAAAACCTGGCGTTGGAAACAGACTATACGCTGGATCAGATTAAGGCGTTGGCCGATGTGGTCTACAGCGACCGCGACCAGGGTGCCGCGATTGCCAGCGGGTCCTTTCTAAATGATGGCATGGTAATCGTGCCCGCCAGCATGAAGACGGTGGCTAGTATTGCCTACGGATTCGGTGAGAACTTGGTTGCCCGGGCGGCCGATGTCACAATCAAAGAACAACGTAAGCTGGTCATCGTGCCGCGAGAAACGCCACTCAGTGTGATTCATCTGGAGAATCTAACTAAGCTGGCCAAGCTAGGCGCACAAATCATTCCCCCGATTCCAGCCTTCTACAACCATCCCCAGACGATTCAGGATCTCGTCGACCATCAGACGATGAAGGTGCTCGACGCTTTCGGGATTCATGAAGTTAACGTCAAACGTTGGGAGGGGGATTAGTATGCCTAAGTTCAGTGTGACCCAAGAAAATTACACGATTGACGCCGACGTAACAGTGATTGGCAAGGACTTACTGATCGTCGTCACCGGCGGTAGCAATCCTCACATTGGGGACGTGACCACGCTGACCCGGGATACGGCGCTACAGACCATCAAGTATCCCAGCCATGACGGCCGGTTCCACAAGGACAACTTTGTTGGTGAACGGGTCGCCAAAGTGGTCCAGCCGGTGCTACCCGGAAGCTGCACGATAACGGCTGGGATTCACGTCAACCAGATTACGAAGGCCCAGATTGCGGCGTCTGCACCGATGGGTGAGAACTTAGGCCGCCAAATCGTGGCATGGTTGGCCCAACATCCACTTGCCGCGCCAACGCCCCAGTATTATAGCGATAATGAGCAACCTCAGTAGAATAGTTAAGAATCAAGTCAGGTCAGCCGCTGAAAATGGGGCTGACCTTTTACATCTAAAGAATTCGTAAACTTTAGCAAAATAATGCGAC
>CALNAJ010000021.1 GCA_937874695.1 uncultured Lactobacillus sp. | reverse complement strand
GGATAGGACGTTGCCACGCGAACGAAAGAACCCTGTGAGGGTTCTTTTTTTATACCAAAAATTTAGAACGCTTCAAACTGAATTGCTCACAACTTGGTGCTTAACGCGTACATTCACGTAAGCGCGATGAGGCTTGGTATAACAGGGATAAGACTATTCAGTCGGTATTGCACTGCATGCCGGCCTGCGAAACCGACATGCTCTAAACGAACGTTATCAGGTAAATATAGGTATATGTTCGAATATCTTTGCGCCACCACTCTTGGTTACGTTCCCAGCTTGTGCTATCATAGTTAGTGTTGTGGACTAGCCACAAGAGATGAGAGAAGCACTATTTAGAATGGTATAAGTGAGTTATCTTTAGAAAATAGGTGGAAAGTAATTATGAAAAAATACCGTAGTTATCGCCTGAGTTTAGGGTGGCAGATCTTAATTGGTCTGGTCTTGGGGATCATTCTGGGTGTCGTCTTTTACCAAAACAAGATGGCAATCACGGCCATGCAGAACATTGGGAACATGTTTATCAGTCTGATTCAAATGATCGTGCTGCCAATTGTCGTCTCCTGTTTGACCGTTGGGATTGCCAATATGGGAGATATTAAAAAGTTAGGCCGTATCGGTGGGAAGACCATCATTTACTTTGAAGTCATGACCACCATTGCTATCGCTCTAGGGCTTCTGGTTGGGAATATCTTCCATCCTGGGAGCTTTATCGACATTCATCAACTACATAGTTCAGACATCAGTCAATACGTCTCCTCGGCCAAATCAGCTAAGGATTCCGGCATCTGGGCCACCTTGTTAGGAATTATTCCCACCAACTTCTTCAAGTCGTTAGGTGAGGGTGATATGATGCCCGTCATCTTCTTCTCCGTCTTCTTTGGATTAGGAACGGCAGCGATTGGTAAGCAGGGAAAAATCATTATCGACTTCTTAGATGCTGTATCACAGGTGATGTTCCGGGTCACCAATTGGGTCATGCATACGGCACCAATTGGGGTCTGTGCTCTGATTGGGGTCACCATTGCGCAAATGGGGATTTCAGCCCTAGCACCATTGGGATACTTCATCCTCTTGGCTTACGGAACCATGGCCGTCTTCATCGTAGTCTTCATGGGATTGGTTGCACGGATGTTTAAATTCCGTCTGAAGGACCTCCTCTTCGTTATCAAGGATGAAGCGGTATTGGCCTTCTCAACGGCAAGTTCCGAAGCCACCTTACCACGTCTGATTGATAAGATGGATAAATTTGGGGTTAGTCAAGGGATTGTTTCCTTCGTGATTCCAACTGGTTACACGTTTAACCTCGATGGTTCTGCTATCTACCAGTCATTGGCTGCATTGTTCCTGGCACAGGCCTACCATATTAACCTGAGCCTGGGACAACAGATTACCTTGCTGGTAGTTCTGATGATTACGAGTAAAGGGATGGCTGGGGTTCCTGGGGCCTCCTTCGTGGTCCTGCTGGCAACCGTCTCCACGATTGGGGTGCCAATGAGTGGCTTGACGTTTATCGCTGGGATCGACCGCTTAGTCGACATGGGTCGGACGGCGGTCAACGTTGTGGGGAACTCCCTCGCAACGGTGGTTATTGGACGTTCCGAGCACGAGTTCAGCGAGGAAAAGAGTCAAAATTATCTCGCGGAGCTTCGTACTGCTAAAACAAAATAAATATGACGCAAAAACGCCCGTAATTCTTCGCGAATTACGGGCGTTTTATATAATTGCAGAAACCAGATCAACGGTGCGCGGGCAACCTTGCGGGGTGATTCCCATCAGCCCATGGGTGTTGGCGCGACACACGATAATCAGGATTAAGTTGTAGGATTTGTGCTAATTTCGTATCGACTATTAGAGATTAAAAACCAGCCTAGTTGAATCAGCGTCAGTTACAAGTGTCTTTCTCCCCACTGGGTTCCCCCAACGGTGAAGCGGCTATGTGAACTAGCACGTCAATGCATTATGGTTGCTATAGGGCCGAGAAAAACTGGGTAACTCTAGCTTGCGTTTTCCATTAAGTGGTTTGAATCCAACCGGCACACGAACGAATTCGGGAAGGTCAGCCGTGGTTCAGTCGGTTACAACGCCGACAGCGGCTGAGTTAAAGTGGCCAATTGATTCAGTCTAAAATCTACCAGTCGAACCTCCGCATCAAGCTACGGGGTCCGGGAAAGGGAAAGCTAGAGAACAGTTTTCCTCAAAGCGTCAACCAAGAGGTGTGAACTGACTGCAACTTTCCCACCGGCGAGTGATAACACGCTCCGGGATCATCTATGCGTTGTGTTGTCATGTTCAATCACCTCCTATAATCTAACCGACAGTAACGACTGTGAGTAAATTAAAAGCGCTTAGCCACGACTAGCTAAGCGCACAATAAAAAGCATTTGTGTACGAACGGCCAGTCGTTGAGTTTTAGCACTATACGGCGTAGTTAGTTGTTTCATTAACAGCTACATTAGAACAGGCCTTAATTTGACCTGAACAGCTGACTCATTGGCGTTTCTCGACGTTTCTGAGCAGTAGCGTTTTCCGTATAGGAGCCTCACCTAACAGCTTCTAATTTATTCTATAGTTCATTTTATCCTATCCAGCAGGGAAAAGCAATCAAAAGCCCTCAGAAAAATCGAATAATAATTATAATAACAAACTATTAATAAATTTATAAAAGGATTCATATTTTGACCTAGTTTAGAATCATTCTTGATTTAATTCGGCTAAACGGTTATGCTTAGGGTGCGTTGAAGTTTATCAAATGAGGGGAGTAGTTATCATGAATTTTATTGGTTCCGAGTTACCCGATTTTACTGTAAATGCGTTTCAGAATGGCGAGGTTAAGGCACTATCTAAGCCTGATCTGTTAGGCCATTGGTCGGTCCTGTTCTTCTATCCGGCAGACTTTTCCTTTGTTTGCCCGACTGAACTAGGCGATTTAGCCGCTCACTATTCAGAATTCAAACAAAGTAATGCTGAAATTTATAGCATTTCCGAGGACACCGAGTTTGTCCATCAAGCGTGGCATGAACAGAGCCAAGAGGTGGGGCAGGTGGCTTACCCCATGATTGCCGATCCCGCCGGTATTTTGGCCCGGCACTATGACGTCTTAGATGCCGATGCCGGTCAAGCCTACCGGGGTGTCTTCATTCTCGATCCAGCGGGGAAGGTCCGGTCATACACCATCAACGACATGGGTATCGGTCGTAACGCCACGGAAATTCTCCGGACGTTGACCGCCGCACAATTCGTTGCCGAACACGGCGACCGGGTTTGCCCAGCCAATTGGCATCCCGGCGAACAGACGCTGAAGCCAGGAACTGACTTGGTTGGTAAGATTTAACCTGATTTCACTTAAAAATGCAAATTAAAAGCGTGGTCACCCCCTGGTTGAGGTGATCACGCTTCTTTTAGGCTTGTGGCATCTTCGCCAGTAAGCTGTTGATTTGATTGATTTCGTCAGCGCTGAAGTCGGTGTTGGCAAAGGCCTTCAGGTTATCCTGCAGCTGACTAGGGCGACTGGCGCCGACCAGGACACAGCTGACGACGGGCTGATGAAGAAGCCAGGCAATCGCCATCTGAGCAAGTGATTGACCACGTTGCTGGGCCAATTCATTGAGAGCTTTGACCGTGTTTAGCGTGTGTTCCACGTTATCCTCATGCAGGAAGGGACTCGTGGACTTGTGTGCCCGTGAGTCGGCGGGAATCCCATTGAGGTAACGGTCGGTCAGGAGGCCCTGTGCCAGGGGACTAAAGGTGACCAGTCCGGTCTGTTCATCGGTTAACGTCTGCAGCAGCCCATTGCTGTCGATATGCCGATCAAACAGGCTGTAGCGGCTTTGGTGGACGATGTATGGCGTGTGGAGGTCGTCAAAGATGGCTTTGATGGCCTTGGTCTGTTGCGGATCGTAGTTTGAAATACCGATATACAACGCCTTACCCTGCCGCACCAGTTGGTCTAAGGCTAGGGCAGTTTCTTCCAACGGTGTGTTTGGGTCCGGCCGGTGAGAGTAGAAAATATCCACGTAATCCAGCTGCATCCGTTTCAGACTCTGGTTGGCACTGGCGATGATGTTCTTTCGGGAACCCCACTCGCCATAAGGTCCGGGCCACATCAGGTAACCGGCCTTGGATGTAATGACCATTTCGTCTCGGTAGGGCCGCATGTCGCGAGCCATGATCCGCCCGAAGTTGGTCTCGGCACTCCCAGGTTCTGGACCGTAGTTATTGGCCAGGTCGAAATAGGTAATGCCGGCATCAAAGGCCGTGTGGACGATGGCCCGTTGATTATCAAAAGGATCGACACTCCCAAAATTATGCCAGAAGCCCAGGCCAATTGCTGAGAGCTTGAGGCCACTGTTGCCGCTGCGCCGGTATTGCATGGCGTCGTAACGGTGTTCATCTGCTAAATACATGTAACTACCTCCAATATGTAAGATGCTACCTTTAAGTATACGGGTCTTGAGGTGAAAATGAAAACGAATTCATAAATTGCCACATAAAAAACGCGTCGCATACCAACGGTACTTGCCGCGTCTCGTGGGGAGCGTTGACTCCTGAAGTAATTATTTCCCTTGGGGAATTTTAGCGTATTCTTGTTGATACCAACCGTCCCAGGTATTTTCCTTGAGGGAGCCGTTTTCGTTAAATGGTAGGTTGATCGTTTGCAGAATTTCTACGAATAGATTCTTCTTGTATTCCAACACGCCAGCGGCTAATTGGTCTGGGCCAAAGTTCCGGTTAGCGTAGATATACATGTTGATATCGTTCATGGCGTAGTCAACCTTGAACTGTGATAAAATTTCGAGATCGTTGGTCCGATAATGTTCGAGATAGAAGTGAACGAAGTCGGTTAACGCGGTTAATTGGGCGTGTTCGTCCAGGTCGGTAATCGTTAAATCTTGGTTTTGCAAAGTGGAGACCTCCTCAAATTCTGTGTTGCCGTGAGTATCGGTCGTTTGTCGATCGGTGCCCCTTTTTTATTATGGCACACTTTGACCGTTCGTAAAGGAAACTGGTCCAAATTTTTTCAGTGTAAATGAAATAAAACGCTATCATGGGACTAGTGTATAATAATGACTAAGAAAAAGGTGAAGGGAGCTGTAGTCCATGCGAGTATTCGTCGTGGGTGCAAATGGTCAAACGGGTCGGCAATTGGTCACGCAATTACGGGCACGAGGGGATGACCCCATCGCAGGCTTAGGCCCCGATGAGGATGGCGAAGACTGGGAGGACCAGGGCATTACGGTTCGGCGGGTAGACCTGTTAGCCAAGCCAGAGCAGATAGCGAGTGCCCTGATGGGATGCGATGCCATTATGTTTGCCGCAGGATCTGGTGGTCGAACGAAGGATGATATGACCTTACTGATTGACCTCGATGGGGCCGTCAAGACCATGCAGGCAGCTGAGATTGCAGGGGTACAGCGGTTCTTGATGATCAGCATGCTCTTTGCTGAGGACCGCAATCGGTGGGCGGATCCGCTGAAGCCTCTCTACGCCGCGAAGTTTTACGCCGACAACTGGCTGGTTCATCAGACGAACTTAGCCTATACCATCGTCCAACCCGGCGCGCTGTCGTTTCACCCCGGAACAGGGCGCGTCAAGAGTGATCCGTTGGCGGTCGGCAGTATTCCACGGGCGGATCTCGCAGCCTTTATGGTGGCGGCGTTGCATGCACCACAGGCAGTGGGAAAAACGATTCCTTTGCTGCAAGGAACTACCCCAATTGCTGAGGTTCTGGCACACATCTAAAATTAATGCTAGTAACGGTTTACTATATATGCTATAATTAATTCATAGAAAAAATGACTTAACCATTTGATTTTGCCAAAGGAGGCGACGACCATGACTGAAAAGTTACTGATTGCTCCACCCGAAGCTGAAGTTCTGGCTGACCACCTCAACGAATGGACCCATTGGCGGCAGACTGCCGACCGGACCACTGCCGATAGTGATTGGGACCGGTTTATTGAAAAGAGTCGTCAAAAGGCAGAGTGGGAAGCGGGCCTAGCTACTGAAATTGACCACTGGGAGAGTCTACACGCTCTACAAATGGGCATTGACTGATAACATTGCCGGGACCACCTATCGTGGCCATACGCGGCAATAAGCGCTAATTGGATATGATACTGAGCTCCTCGCTTAGGTGAGGAGCTTTTTCTATGGTTATGGGGATGGAACGCAAAAAAAAGACGCCATAACGGCGTCTTTTTCAATCGGTTTTAATGATTTATTGTTCTTCGTACCATGAGTAATGGAAGTCACCAGGGCGGTCACGACGTTCGTACGTGTGAGCACCGAAGTAGTCCCGTTGTGCTTGCAGCAAGTTAGCTGGCAAGACTTCAGCACGGTAGCTGTCGTAGTAAGTGATAGCAGCTGACAGGCTAGGTACAGGAATACCAGCTTGAACGGCCATAGCGACAACGTCACGCGTTGATTGTTGGTACTTAGCAGCAACTTCTTTGAAGTAGTCATCAAAGAGTAAGTTGGTTAAGTCAGGTTCCTTGTCAAAGGCATCGGTAATCTTTTGCAGGAATTGGGCCCGGATAATGCAACCGGCACGCCAGATTTGTGCTAATTCACCGAACTTCAAGTCCCAGTTGTTCTTTTCAGAAGCAAACCGGAGTTGTTCGAAACCTTGAGCATAGCTCATTAACTTACCAAAGAAGAGGGCTTGGCGAACCTTTTCAACGAATTCAGTTTCGTCACCGGTGTCAACCTTGCCTTGCTTTTCAGCAGGTGCCAAGACTTTAGAAGCCTTAACACGTTCGTCTTTAAGCATTGAGATGTAACGTGCGTAAACAGCTTCAGTGATAACTGATTGTGGAACTTGAACGTCTAAGGCGTCTTCAGAACTCCACTTACCAGTACCCTTGTTGTTACCACGGTCCAAGATAGCATCCAAAATGGATAAGTTCTTGTCATCGCCTAAGTCATCCTTACGAGTCAGGATGTCAGCAGTGATTTCGACCAAGTAACTGTCAAGTTCACCCTTGTTCCATTCTTTGAAGATGTCAGCCATCTTGTCAATGGAGATCCCAGCAACGTTACGCATGATGTTGTAGCTTTCATCGATCAGCTCTTCATCACCGTATTCGATACCGTTGTGGACCATCTTAACGTAGTGACCAGCACCGTTAGGGCCGATGTAAGATACACATGGCTTGCCGTCTTGGTCAGCCTTAGCAGCAATCTTTTCTAAGATTGGGGCAACTAAGTCGTAAGCTTCCTTTTGGCCACCTGGCATTAAGGAAGGACCTTGTAAGGCACCCAGTTCGCCACCGGAAACACCCATACCGATGAAGTTGATACCGGACTTGTCCAGTTCGGCGTTACGAGCCATCGTGTCGTGGAAGTTCGTGTTCCCACCATCGATGAGGACATCATGCTTGTCCAACAGAGGAAGCAATTCGTGAATAACGGCGTCAGTTGGCTTACCAGCCTTAACCATCAAAAGAATACGCCGTGGCGTTTCCAAAGACTTAACGAAGTCTTCCACCGTGTAACTTGGAACTAACTTCTTTTCGCTGTGGTCTTTCATAACTTGTTCCGTCTTGTTGGAGGACCGGTTGTAAATACCAACCGTGTATCCGCGACTTTCGATGTTCAGGGCTAAGTTCTTGCCCATGACAGCCATACCAACAACACCAATATTAGCTTTTTCTGCCATTAGAAACCTTCCTTTACTTTGTTAAGATTGATTTCGGTTTTACCAACTCCTAGTGTAGCATTGAACAATTTAAAAGGGAACTCATTTGACTGCTTTTTTTCAAAATAATTTTAATTTTTGTAAAAAAATTTCGTTAGACCGTGCGCAACTAGTCTTGCGTCAGCTGATAGTCCTTAACATTGGCTGCAACTTTCCCCAAAAGTTCTTCTAAAATGAGCTGTTCACCGGCAGAGAGGCCGTGTGTCCCGATAGCCAGAATATGCTGCTCGTAAGCTTCTAGCTCGGGATAGATGGCCCGGCCCTTATCGGTGGCGACTAGAGGCCGTAGCTTCTTGTTAGCGGCATCGGATTGGCGGGCCACGTATTGATGTTCGATCAGCTTACGCACGGTTCTCAGGCACGTTGAGCGGTCCACATGGAGCTGTTCGGCCAATTCAGTCTGGGTGATCCCGGGATTCTCAAAAATCCGCATTAAATAGATGAATTGATTGTTTTGTAAGTCGTCACGCTGGAAAAGTTGGTTCCCAATAATTGAGGTCGACCGGGCGATCAGACCGATACTCCGAAAAGAATTTGCCATATTTTCTCCTTTTTGTTGCATTTGAAATTAAAATGCGCAATACTGATAGACATATTATAACACGAAGAAAGAATGATTTGATGATTAAATGGCATATCGGAACGCTTGATGACTTATCAAGCAAAGAATTATATAAAGTTGCATATGAACGTATTCGGACGTTTGTCATCGCCCAGAACCGACTTTACCAGGAGATTGACGAGATTGATCCCGTTGCCCGCCACGTACTGGGCTTTCAAGGCAATCGGCTGGTGGCATATGCACGAATCTTTCGGGAAAATGGCCACGTCACGTTTGGTCGCGTGCTGACGGTTCCGGAAGTCAGGGGTCAAGGCGTCGGTCGGCAACTCATGGGGCAGATTGAAGCGGAGATTCAGCGGCACTACGCGGGTGAGGCCATCAGTATCGAAGCGCAGATCGATAAGCGCGGCTTTTATGAGAAATTTGGCTATCACGCTTTGGGTGCGGTCTTTGATTTCCACGGTTCGCCGCACATTCGGATGGACAAAGCAGCATTGCGAATGGCAGAGTAGATGCTGACCGGTTGCCGGCGGTAATTCTAACGATAAACAAAAAATGACGATCACCCAATAGCGGGCGGTCGCCATTTTCATTTTAAAATTAGTTGTTTAAACGGTAGACCCATTCACGGTGGTCGCGTTGAATTAATTCTTCAGCAGCGGCTGGTCCCATGGAATGTGGCGTGTAGTTAGGGAATTGTGGTTCTTGTAAGTCCCAAACACGACGGATTTGGTCCACGAACTTCCAAGCGTAGGAAACTTCTGGCCAGCTGGAGAAGTTGGTCCCGTCACCCTTCAAGACGTCATGTAACAGACGTTCATAAGGTTCTGGCGTGTCCTTGGACTTCTGAGCATCGACCAGGTAGTCCAACTTGATTGGTTCCGTTGAGAAACCAGTGTCGTTGGTCTTGGCGTTTAATTGCAGAGAGAATCCAGCATGTGGTTCAACGAAGATCGTCAAGACGTTAGCAGCCAGTGGGGTGTTTTGACTTTGTGGAAAGGCAAAGATATCCACTAACGGCCGCTTGAAGACAACGTCAACTCGCGTGAACTTGTCGGCTAACATCTTCCCAGTCCGAATGTAGAATGGGGTGCCAGACCAACGGTAGTTGTCGAATA
The DNA here is from genome assembly GCA_937874695.1 of uncultured Lactobacillus sp. Taxonomy (GTDB): domain Bacteria; phylum Bacillota; class Bacilli; order Lactobacillales; family Lactobacillaceae; genus Levilactobacillus. The sequence continues at coordinate 59,837 of CALNAJ010000021.1, read as the reverse complement.
ACAACTTCCCAGCAACAAACGTTTCAGTCGTTGAATCGTGAGGAACATTGTCTTCGTGACGGTAGTCAGCTTGTTCGTTGATTGAGCCATATTGGCCACGAACAAAGTTGGTTGCGGCATCGGCGACGTTGTATACACGTAAGCTCCGTAAGGCCTTAACTTTTTCAGCCCGGATGTCGGTGTCAGTGAAGGCAACAGGTTGTTCCATAGCTAACAGGGAAACAATTTGCATGATATGGTTTTGGACCATATCCCGCAAAGCCCCACTGTTATCGTAGTAGGAAGCCCGTTCTTCAACCCCAAGCTTTTCGGATAACGTGACTTGGATGTTGTCGATGTAACGGTTGTTCCACAGAGATTCAACCAAGGTGTTCCCGAAACGCAGAGCTTCGATGTTTTGAATCATTTCCTTACCTAAGTAGTGGTCGATCCGGAAGATTTGATCTTCATCGAAGGACTTGCTTAAGGCGTCGTTTAATAATTTAGCGGAATCGTAATCCCGGCCGAATGGCTTTTCGATGACCAGACGGTTGAAGACGTCGTTACCTTCAGATAACAGGCCTTGCGTCTTCAAGTCTTGAGCAATCGTGCCAAAGAATTGAGGAGCCATTGATAGGTAGAAGATCCGGTGGCCTTCTGCCTTGTACTTCTTATCTAACTTGTCCATCAGGTCCTTCAGAACGGCGTAATGAGCCGTGTCGGTAACGTCATGGTCTTGGTAGTAGAAATGGGAAACAAAGTCGCTTGCTTCCTTAGAATCCGTCCGGTTACCACTGTCTGCTAAAGATTTCTTGATAGCAGCGCGGAACTTGTCGTCGTCCATTTTTGCACGGGAAGTCCCGATAACGGCGAAATGGGACCGCAAGTTACCTTTACGATAGAGATTGAAAAGGCTTGGGTAGAGTTTCCGGTAAGCTAAGTCACCAGTACCACCGAAGAATAAGAATACAGCTTTACGTTCAGTTGCCACGAGATCGTCACTCCTTAAATTTAAAATCGTTATATGAGCAGTGTCTACGAATCAAAAAACATTGAAGGTTGCTATCGGTTATCCGCGGATGGGGGCAACCATCCGGGAACCCGCGAGTTGCCTAGTAAAAGTATGTCTAGACCACTTCGAAAGTTATTATACGCTTCTTTTTGATGAAACGCGACCTTTTTAAACCAAGAATTTAAAATTTAGACAACCGGTTGCAATCCTGTGAAAACAACGATTACACGATTTCAACGTTTTCATGAAAGCCAAATGGAATCGCCTGAAAGGCGATGGAAGCACCGTACTCACTGAAAAATAATGAAATCGCTATCACTCGTAGTCTAACAAAAAAACTCGTCGAAGTAACGTCAGACGAGTTGGATTGCTGAAACTATTTTCATGAAAAATAATTAAGGGACACAGTGACCAAGGGGGAGGATCGTTGGCCAGTAGGTTTGGTGAATGACCTATTTAGCTAAGTCCTTCAAAGCATCAAAATCAGCTTGGCTAAGATCGATGGTCTGAGCATGAATATTTTGTAATTCATGATCACTGGACTTGGTACCGGGGATGGGGAGAATCACGTCAGAACGCTTGAGCAGCCAAGCCAGGGCAATCTGCGCTGGTGAGGCACTGTACTTCTTGGCGATGGCCGTCAGTGTGGGGTTCGTAATCAGCTGACCGGTTGCAAGCGGGTACCACGGAATAAAGGCAATATGCTGGGATTCTGCGTAATCTAAGACGTCTTCATCCTGGCGATTGCTGAGGTTATACATATTTTGAACGGCAGCAATTGGCGCAATCTTCTGGGCGGCCTTCAGTTGGTCGACGGAGACCTGACTGAGTCCGATATGCTTGATTTTGCCTTCATCCTGCATATCCTTGAGGACACCGATTTGGTCTTCAAAGGGAACGGTTGGGTCCACCCGATGAAGCTGTAGCAAGTCAAGATGATCGAGACCGAGGGTAAATAAGTTCAGTTCGACCTGTTGACGGAGGTAAGCAGGTACGCCGGTTGGGGTCCACTGATTGGGGCCTTGCCGCGTTTGGCCGACCTTAGTGGCGACCATTACGTGACTATTTGGCCGGTTCTGCAGGGCCGTGCGCAGATAGAGGTTGGCGAAGAAGGGACCGTAAGCATCGGCGGTATCAATGAAGTTGACGCCATTATCGATGGCAGTCTCGATGACCTTGGGCGCGTTCTCTGGGTCCGCGGATGGCCCCCAGACACCCTTGCCGGGGAGCTGCATGGTACCATAGCCTAATCGATTGACCGTTAATTCGTTATCAAATTTAAATGTTTTTTCCATAGATAGCTGACCACCTTAGTTTTTTGTCTGATGACTAAGATAGGCTTTTGTTGGGGGAGATACAAACATTTGGTTTGGCAATTGGACTGCTTTAAAGCGTTACGGTGAGTTGATTGGGGAAGTGGCCCTGAACGTGCTTAAAGTGTAGCGCGCTATCCGCGAGGTTGGTAACCAACCGCAACGGCCGTTGAACCTTGGCCGTTCCCTTCCACGGGCGTAAGTCGAAGGTTACTGGCGTCTCGTTATCCTGTCGTAACGTGAGATCAACGTCTTCGAAGGTGATGTCGTGAATGGCCTCTGCGGATTCGGCCGCCACGAGGATCCCATTTTCCGCGGTACAGGTAATTCGCCTGAACGAGACGTTATGAATGGTCTGGCCAGTAAGATCGGTCGCGGCGTCACGGGGGAGCAAGCTGATGAAGATGGGTTCTCCCGAGCCCCACCAGTCAGTGGTGTAGGGCTTGGTATCGATGGTAATATCTTCAAAGCTAATGTTCTCCGCGCTACCGGGATCGCGCAGCTGAAAGGCCAGACCGCGGTTGGTGTCCTTGATCGTTAGGCGGCGGAATTTACAATTCTCGAAATTGCCAAAGCTACTACTGCCGAATTTCACGGCAGCACTTTGCGTCTTCAAGTAACAGTTCTCCACGAGGAGGTTGGTGCAATCCCCGTATTGCGCGGTTTCTTCGGTACATTTGGGGCAGATGGCGTCGTCGCCGGTAATGATTTCACAGTCGTGAATATGGGTATTCTTGCTTCGGTCGACATCGATGCCATCGGTGTTGGGCATCCGGACCTCGTTGTGAATGGCGATGTGACTGATTTCCGTGTTATGACAGCCAACTAGATGAATCGTCCAGAAGGGGGCGTTCTCCACGGTAATGTGGTCCAGCGTGATGTTGGTACAGTCTTCCAGGTAAATCGTCATGGGACGAGGATAGTTGTAAAATTTTAGATGAACCTCGTTTTCCTGATTGGGATAAATGAAGGTGGTATAGTTACCATCGATGTGGCCCTCACCGGTAATGGCGATGTTGCGTTGCCCCTTAGCGTAAATGAGCGCCGAAATGGGTGTGCGATTGCGGTTCAGCTCGAAGGGACCGGGCCGATGGCTATACTTGGTTTCATCGCCGCTGGCCTTGAGAATGGCGTCAGCTTCTAGGTGTAGGGTGACGTTGCTCTTCAATTTCAGGCCGTCGACGATGTAGGTGCCGTTGGGGATGGTCACTGTGCCACCATTATTGGCGGCACAACGGTCAATCGCTGCCTGAATCGTTGCGGTTGCATTGGCAGTGATATCGTCATCATTTGCAATATCGAGAATATTGATATTCAGCATAAATTTACGCTCCATTTCTATCAGATTGCGCAGGCGAAAATGAGCACGACTTGGTGGACAGTAGCTGTCGTTTCGTTCCCAGCTTAACATAATTTGAAAGCGGTACCACACTTGTAAGCCAATCTACGTGCAGGGTTGCTGTCGCGGGAATTGTCGCCCAATGTGCGGGTAAAGAATGGATAACGGGTTAATTTGTTTTAAGTGTTGTTAAAGAAGGCCCAACCTGGTTATAAATTTGTCACTAATTTGCAAAAAATCTGTTATACTACTAGGCGGTTAGAAAAATACTTTGTCGGCAAAATTTGTCGGTCAATTCAATATAAGGGGTCAGGAAAACAATGAAGAAATTTATGGTTGCAATGACTGGTTTGGTTACTTTATTTACAATCGGTGCCACAGTACCAGCTGTGACGGGGACTGCCACGACGACCGCACATGCCGCTACGCATGTTGGTCCTAGCTTAAGTGTTAAGGCAATTTACAACAATTCCAAGTCAATTACGGGGACGGCTACGAAGGGCTCTAAGATTACGGTCAAGAGCACGAAGAATGCTAAGAAGAACTTGGGTAGCGCAACGGCTTCCAAGAAGACTGGTAAGTACACGGTTAAGTTAGCTAAGACGTTAAAGAAGGACGCCAACGTCTATGTTTACGCTACTAACCCGAAGACGAAGACTTCTTTCTACCGGATCATCCGGGTTCAAGCCGCTGCTACTAAGAAAGCAACGACAACTAAGAAGACGACTGCTAAAAAGGTAACGACTAAGAAGACAACGACGAAGAAGGTTGCTGCCAAGAAGACGACTTCAACCAAGAAGGCTGCTAGCTTTACGGTTAAGACGCCTACTGGTACTTGGAAGTCCAACACGGCTAACAAGTATTCTCAAAAGATCGTCTTCAGTCAAAAGACTGGTTTCAACCAATACCTTTACAAGAACGGCAAGAAGGTTAAGACCTTAGTTTCTTACGCTAAGTACAGTGTTAAGGCTAAGACACCTACGTTCTGGAAGATCACTTACACCCCTAAGGGTTCTAAGACGTCTAAGACCTTCTACTTACGCTTCACTTCTGCTAAGAAGTTCAAGATCGTTAACAGCAAGGACCAAGTCGTTGCCGTTAAGGCCGGTGTTGCGCCAGCTGCTAAGTGGACTTTCACGAAGTAAGCTTGTTTCTATAAAATAGTTTGTTAAAACCGCCATTTCGTAATTTTGCGAAATGGCGGTTTTTGTTCGGTATTTGTGACGTAAGCGGGTGAGTTATCGCGAGGCTCTTGCCGAGGAATATTTAAAGACAGTCGCAACCGTGGGCCTAATTTCGCAGTATAATAATTGTGTACCACATATATCTAGGGGGTAGTTAGATTGTTAAACTTTAAAGGGAAATTGGCGGCTGGTTTACTACTGGCCGGTGCGGTCGTGAGCATGGGGATGCTGACAGCACCAGCATCAGCTCAGGCGTCAAGTAAGTATTTAACGGGACAGTATGGGAGCTATGTTCGGGCCAAACGTGATGTATACGTTGGCATTTCGCAACGACACGGGCAGACCTACAAGCCATTGCTTAAGAAGAAAGGGTCCTTGCTCTTCGTGACCAGCTCCACCCAAAAATTTGGGAGTTCAGTGGTCAAGTTATCCTTCACTTCTGGGGCGGTGCACTATGATCGGCTCAAAAACCTGGCCTTTACGATGACGGACTCGATTCCACTGACCAAGGCGAACTTTAAGAAAGTTAGCCTCAAGGCACCGATTCGTGGAACAATCCTGCGCCAAGGAAATGGGTTCAAGGATACCAAGAAGAATGGATTTGCCTCGCCAATGTTTTACCTGACGCTCGACAACTACATTCAGTATTACAATCAGGCTGCGATGAACAAGTATGACGGTGGCGATATGGCAGTCAACTATGGTACTCGTGTGGAGACTTACAAGCCGACCGCCTCTGCCAAGATGACCAAGACCACGGTCAAGGGAAACACGACGACGGTATACTATAACAAGTATATCAAAGGCCTACCCGGCAAGAAGATCAGTGCGCACACCTACCAGATTAAGATTACCGACCTTAAGACCAAAGGGAGTAAATCCTTCGAAGATGACTATTATGGTGGCACGTGGAATAACTACACGGTTAATGACAAGCCCTACTTCTCCGGCATGATTAACGACTTTGGTTAATCGTCACTAATCACTCGCAAGAACATTAAAATTTACGTATTAAAAAGCCGATTACCCTGAAATTTCTGGGTAACCGGCTTTTGATCGCTTCTATTCGACTGTGTTAGTTCGTTGCTAATTGCTGAACGGGTTGTTTCGTAGGTTTGCTGACGTGAGGATGGTAGCCGATCAAGCGCATTGCGTTGAAGATGACGACGAGGATTGAGGCTTCGTGGACAAACATCCCACTGGCCATGTAGATGTATCCGTAGACCAGACCAATCAGTAAAAACAGGACCGTGGCAATGGCAATCGTGATGTTTTCCTTCGTGTTGGCAGAAGTCTTCTTGGCTAGGCCAACTGCATGGTTCAGGGCGTTGAAGCTGGATTGCATCAGGACCACATCCGCCGTTTCGATGGCGACGTCGGTCCCACCACCCATGGCAATACCGACACTAGCAGTAGCTAAGGAAGGACTGTCGTTGATACCATCCCCGACGAAGGCCACGTTGCGACCCATGTCTTGGAATTTCTTGACGAAGGTGACCTTGTCGGCTGGCAACAAGTCGGCATGGACCTCGTCGATGCCTAAGGATTCAGCAACGGCTTGGGCGGTGGCTTGGTTGTCACCCGTCAACATAACCAGGTGCTTGATGCCTTGACGTTTCAGTGCAGCGAGTGCGGCGGGAACTTCTGTCCGAACCGTGTCAGCGACCCCGAGAATGAAGGCTAATTGGCCTTGGTAGCCGACCAATACCGTAGACTGGCCGTCGTCTTGCATCTCGTGTAAATCAGTTAATTGTGTATCAGTCAACGTAATGCCGTTATCCTTCAATAACGCTGCATTGCCGACGTAGAGGGGTTCGTCGTGCCATTGACCAATCATTCCACGACCCTTGATGGTTTCAGTGGTCATGGTTGATACGTCAGCCGGCATGTGGGCAGCGAGATGACTCGTGATAGCCGTAGCCAAGGGATGATCGGAGGTCTGTTCGACCTGAGCGATGGCCCCTAACAAGTCAGAGTCGCCCGTGTATTGCTTCATGCTAGCAACGTCCATCTTACCCGTCGTTAACGTCCCGGTCTTATCGAAGACAATCGTGTCGACCTTGGCGAGGCTTTCGACCACATCGCCACCCTTGATAAGAATGCCGTTCTTGGCACCGTTACCGATCCCAGCCACGTTGGAGACTGGCGCACCGATAACCAGGGCCCCAGGGCAACCGAGCACGAGGACCGTGATGGCTAATCGGAGATCTTGTGAGAAGGCAAAGACTAGAATGGCAATGACCAAGACGGCTGGCGTATAGTATTGGGCGAATTTGTCGATAAACTTTTCGGCTGGAGACTTAGTGTCCTGGGCTTCTTCAACTAGTTCAATAATTTTGGAGAAGGTCGTTTCGTCCCCAACTTGGGTGGCTTCAATCTGCAGCGTACCGCTTTCGACCATAGCTCCGGAATAAACGCCGTCGCCATCGGCCTTGTTGACGGGCCGAGACTCACCAGTAATGGAGGATTCGTTGACGTAACCGGTACCGCTGACGACTTTACCGTCGACAGGAACTTGGCCACCAGCCTTGACGAGGACGATGTTACCTTCCTCTAGGTCATCGACGTCGACTTCTTCAGTCGTACCGTCGTCACCGACTAACAGTGCCGTGGTTGGGGCCATTTCAGTCAGGGATTGAATTGCGCCCCGCGTCTTGGCCAATGTCTTTTGTTCCAGGTAGGAACCGAAGAGAAATAAGAACGTTACAATGGCTGATTCTTCAAATTCACCGATGGCAAACGCCCCGATAACAGCGATGCCGACCAGTAATTCAATACTGAAGACTTTAGCTTTCAAGGCACTGATGGCCCGTAAAACGATGGGCGCTGCGGCGATAATGGAAGCGATGATCCAGGCGGTGTCGGTGACGTAGGGAACCTTGGTGAACCAGGTGTTGAGGAAGCCGAGGATAATCAAGCCGGCAGACCAGAAGGTAATAGGATTGGTGTGAGAATAAATATAACGTTGAAATGCCATAAGATAACGATCCTTTCTTTGTCTAAGTTATTTAAGGTTTCTGTGTTCCTTGTTTATGTATTCATTATGCCTGGGAACGGGGGACATTAACTTGATGCGAATCAAGTTGGCCGATTTATTTTAAATAAAGTGAGAATTGTTACCTGTGCCGGCTTCGTCCACAATCTCTTCCAGCTCAGACAGTAGTTAACGATGAATAGTAGACTGTTAGGAAGTCATGCCAATAGATATCAAAAAACCACCGCAATGCCGGATAACATTGTGGTGGTTCTTGAAATTATTAGTGAAGTTACAACTTTTCAATTGAATTGATAAAATCAAGCTTAGCCGAAGGAGGCCAGAGGTGTAGCCGGCCGTGGCGGTGGTGTTTTTTGCCAGTTTACAGCACGGGCGAGCTTGGAGACACGGCTTTTTCGTGGCTTCAAGTCGAGTCGGAAGCCCGGTTCTTAGGCTGGAGCGTCCCCCACAGCAGGCGGAACCTCTGGCAGCCGCAGTGCGGACAGCTCACATCAATTTAACCTTATCATAATGAAGTCAGTTGTTATTTCAACCGGTAGCCATCGCTGGCACGGTCGTAGGTCAACGTCACACTGCTGTCTGGCAGATCGACCGTAATCGTCTGGTAGGCGGGATCGTAACCATGGTGTAGCAGGTTAACGGCCACCTGACCATCCTTGACGGTGATTTCGTAGCGGTTGAATTCGCCGTTTTGATAATTGAAGTCGAGGCCGTCATCTTGGTAGTGTGCGTAGGTGCCGGTATTACCGAAGAGCTTGAAGGTCATGGTCGTATCGGGTTCCTCGCTGATGTGGCTGACCGATGCCCCCCAAGGTAAGAGCGTATCTTCCTTGATAAATAGAGGCAACTTATCCAGTGGGGCATCGACGACGATGTCCTGGTTACCCGTGTATTCACGGTTGTTCCAGAAGTCAATCCACTTGCCAGCTGGCAGGTAAACGAGTCGCTTAGTCTGCGATTTCTGAACGACTGGGGCAACTAGCACGTTGTCACCAACCATGTACTCATCGTTTAAGTCGCGGGTCCGTGGGTCATCCTCATAGTTCAGAACCAGTGGCCGCATGACGGGGAGACCGGTCTGGCTTTCCTGTGCGAATAAGTCGTACAGGTAGGGGATGAAACGATAACGGAGCTTCAGGAACTTGCGATAGATCGACAGCGTCGGTTCGCCGAAGGCCCAGGGTTCCTGCCGCCGCGTACCCATTGCCGCGTGGTTCCGCAGTAAAGGACTGAAGATGGCGGCTTCAATCCACCGAGTCAGCAATTCAGCATTCGTATCGGAAGCAAAGCCCCCGATGTCGGTGCCAACGAAGCTAAAACCGCTCAGTCCTAAGTTACAGAGCTGAGGAATCATCATTTGAATGTGTGGCCAGATGCTCCGGTTATCACCGGTCCAAACGGTTGAGTACTTCTGAGTTCCAGCGTAGGCCGCCCGGGTGATGACGTATGGCCGCCGTCCCTGCTGACTTTTCAGGCCTTCGTAAGTCGCCTTAGCCATGTTGTGACCGTAAACGTTGTGCATCTTGGCATGAGTCGATGGCGTATCCTGGTCGCTGAAGACCACATCGTCGGGGATGTCCCCCTCAAACGTAGCGGGTTCGTTCATGTCGATCCAGACTCCCCCAACACCGTTATCCGTGAGAAATTTATTATTATTTGCCCACCATTTGCGAACCGCTGGCCGACCGAAGTCGGGGAAGGCAGAGTCGCCAGGCCAAACTTTATTGATATAGACTTTGTTATCCGGCGTCTTTACGAAGTAATTTTGTTTGAGACCTTCCGCGTAGGTGTGGTGGTTCGGGTCCTGCTTGACTCCGGGATCAATGATCGGAATAACCTTGATGCCGTCTTGCTTGAGCTTGGTCACGAAGGCCTTAGGGTCACCTTCAAATTTAGCCTTATCCCAGGTGAAGACTCGGTAGCCTTCCATGTAGTCGACGTCGAAGTGAATGGCGTCGCAGGGGAGGTCGTACTTCTTCAGGTCGTCCGCAATGGACTGAACTTCCGCTTGGCTGGTGCTGTAACCCCAGCGGGATTGTTGGTAACCCAGTGTCCACTTCTGAGGCAACGGCACGCGACCGGTGAGGTAAGTATAGTTGGTAACGACGTCCTTCAATGTTTGACCGCCAATGATGTAGTAGTCTAAATTGCCTTGAACGGCGGAGTAGAAGTAGTAGTGGGCGTCTTCCTTGCCCATGTCGAAGTGACTCTTGTAGGTGTTGTCGAAGAATAGACCATAGGGATGGCCGTTCTTCAATCCCAGCATGATGGGAATCGATTTGTAGAGGTTTGGAAAGTTTTCAAGTTGAGGAGCGGGGTTATCCACGTTCCAGTTGTCGTATTCGAAGCCTCGCTTGTCGAGGTAGCCAGTCTTGTCGCCCAGACCATAGAGGTGTTCGTCGGGGGCGAGGGCCTTGACGACTTCGTAGTAACCCGTGTCGGACTTGACCGCGGATTTCGTGACGCTGTGACCTTCGGCTTCGACCAGCCGTTGGTGAACCTTGTCGATCCCTTTGTCGAGGAGCTGTCGTTCGCCGCGGTAGTCAGTGACGAGGGCATTGCCGTTCGCGTCGTAAGCGTCTACGTGACGATCAGCATCTAATTTTAGCGTCAGAGCGCTGGTCCTTAATTCATAGTGATCGCCGGCATCGGTAAGGGTGTAGTCGGTCGGTTGTTCCTTATTGCCTTCGATGGCGTAGGATTGACCGGTGTCACCGCGATTTTCAAAGACCCGGATGATAGCTGGGGTCACGATGATGAGCTGAAGGGGATGCAGTGGATAATTCAGCGTCACCGTTTGTTTGGTTTGCGTGTATTTTGGTAAGGTTGTCATTCTAATTATCTCCTCAATCAGAAGCTAAGACTATTGTACATCATTGAGCAAAAACTTTTTGGGCCTGGTCCAACGCGAGCTATGCAAAATAAGGAGAATTTCTCAGAAAAAATGTTTATGCACAAAAGTTGCTAGTTAGCGCTATCATTGCGTCACGTTAATCGGCAGTTTTTGGCGGGATAAGTTGATTTTGTCATGGCACAAAGTAAAAACCGTGAAGTCACCTCGCAGTGTGACTTCACGGCTCTAGATTGAATTGAGAGAGTTGACTGAAAGAAATGACGCGTGCTGCTGACTGAGCTAGTCTATGGCTTGGCAGCCGTAGACACTAGCACTAAACTCATAGATTAGTCTTCGTCATCATCATCGTCTTCTTCGTCCAAGCCATCGCGGGCATCGTTGTCCAGGACGGCTTGAAGCTCACGGATGATGTGGTTGTTGGTACCGCGTAGCGTGGTCAGGAAGGTGGCCAATGCAGGGCGTTCTTCCTTCTCGGCGAGCTTGATGGCCCGGTCGATGAAGAGGTTGTGGGTATCTGCATCGTGAACCAGCTCGCTGACTTGTTCTTCGGCGGTCAGGTACTTCTTGGCGCCGCTTTCCTGGAGCATGTTGTAGTCGTGGAATTCCTTGGTCGTGGTCGAGACGATCTCGCCCTCATCCAGGAGCAGTTCACCCAGAGCGTCGAATTGCTTGCGATAGGTGTCGATGTAGTCACTGAGCAGAGTGCGAACGCTCAAGGCTAGTGGGCCTTTGACGGACCAGCGAACTTGATGGAATTTGACAATAGAGATGTGCAGGTTGGATAGGATATGGTTGGTCATCGCGCCTGCGGTTGGAACATGGTGGTCGTGTTCCGTTTGGGCTTGTTCGGCAGTGTAGCGGTCTTCAACGGTCATTGTCGTGTTTGTCATTGGGAGTAACTTCCTTTCAAATGTGGGTGGGGGATTAGAGTGCTTTTACTTTAGAACTTTGGACGACGTAACCGAGGTCGGTTACCGTGTCTGCTAGGCTTTCAGCGGTTACTTGACTGTCATCGAACTCAGCCTTGATCTTGCTGGCATTGAAGAGAACCTTGACGTTTTCCACGCCAGCCTTCTTACTCAGCGCGCCTTCGATCTTGGTCATGCAAGATGGGCAAGTCAGTGCATCTAATTTCATCGTTACTTTACTCATAATCAAAAACCTCCTGTGGTGTGTTTTAACTAAAGTTGCTTAACCTTACTGCTTTGAACGGCATAGCCTAAGTCGGTGACGACGGTTGCGAGATCCTCGGCGGAAACGGTCGCGTCATCGAATTCGGCTTTGACCTTGCTGGCATTGAAGAGGACCTTGACGTTTTCCACGCCTGGTTTCTTATTCAGCGCGCCTTCGATCTTGGTCATGCAAGACGGGCAGGTCAGGTCGTCTAATTTCATTGTGACTTTACGCATCATGAAAACCTCCTTCGGCTATTTCGTTTGTCTTGATTACATAACCTAGTATACGGGCAGGCGGCTGGGAAAAACTTGACTCAAATCAAGTTGGCGAATCTTTTTCGCAATATACATAAAATGAATAAAATTGAATTTAAAAAGTTGCTTTAATGGGCCCGATGAGCATTGAGGTTTTCTTTCCTTAGAAAATATGCGACAATGGACAACAGAATTCAAACAAGCGAGGTACCTTAAATGTGGAAAAGCAACAAGGAAGTCAGCCTGGTCGGGATTCTCTCGGCAACGCTGTTACTTAACGCGGCCGCTGCGTGTATGTGGCCGTTGACAACGGTCTATATGCACAATGAATTACACCAAACGCTGACGCTGGCCGGCATTGCCCTGTTGGGGATGTCGCTGTGCATGATTTTAGGAAATTGGCTCGGTGGCTGGCTCTTCGATAACTGGTCACCCTTCAAGTCGGCTATTTTGGGGACGCTGTGTTCTTTTATTCCCATGTTGATTCTGATTTTCTTTCACGGTTGGCCGATTTTTGGCATCATGCTCCTGTTTATCGGTTTGGGTGATGGGATCGTGATGACCGTGGTCAACTCGTTTGCCGCCAATGTCACGACCATCAGCAGTCGCCGGGTATTTAATTACTTATATATCGGGATGAACCTAGGGGTCGTTGTCGGTACGTTGATGGTCGGATACCTGATGGATCACGGGGTCCAATTGGTCTTCATCGCCGCCAGTATCTGTTACACGGCACTTCTGCTGATTATTCTGGCGGACTTCCGGATGAAGATTACCACCAAGACCCAGCATCACCAGCAAAAGGCAGCCAAGCCCGCGCAGTTGAATCTGATTTGGCTGATTGCGGTCATGGTTTTCTGCCTGTACATGAGCTACACGCTGTGGGAGAGTGTGATTTCCGTGCACATGACCAACCTGGGTATTTCATTCGAACACTACAGCTTATTGTGGACGCTGAATGGTTTGATGATCGTCTTCGGACAACCCATTGCTAACCGCCTAGGGGGCTACTTTAAGATGAGCTCCCAGATTGCAGTGGGGTCGCTGATCTTTATCCTGTCCTTCCTGATTCTGGTTTTTGCCAAGACCTACGCAATGTTCGTCGTGACCATGGTCGTCTTGACCATTGGGGAAATGATTGGGTTTCCCGGTATTCCCGCGTGGATCGACAAACTGGCCGGTGACAACGACAAAGGGAAATTCCAAGGCATCTATAACATGGCGATTTCCTTCGGTCGAGCAATTGGGCCACTGTACGGGGGCTTGCTGATCGAGTATGGCAGTTACCGAGACCTGTTCGGATCGGTGACGTTGGTGATGTTACTGGCATTGGCAGCGGTAATGGTGCGCAACCGGCTGAATCAGGCGCGGCTCAAGTAAGCCAATTATGTTGATTTAAATTGTTATTTTAAAGGACAACTTCTTCGTGAAGTTGTCCTTTTTTCGTCTCATTAGATTAGTTCATCAACTAATGATTGGGTATGACAATTGGACCCGGTGTGACGGGATAGGTAACGGTTTTATAAACTCTGTAATAGCGGATTTAGCTGAACGGGATGAAAGTCATTGCTTATCACGTGAACAGGCGTAATATGCTAAGAAAAGGGGAGGCTTTGTCATGTTAATCGACTTCACGTTGGGTAATTTTCGTTCGTTCAAGGATTCCGCCACGCTTTCAATGGAGACCGGGGGTGGTGTCCAGCAGTGGGCTCATGAAAATACGGTGCCGATTAAGCCTGAACTGAGTCTCTTGAAGAGTGCGGCCATTTTTGGTGCGAATGGTGCCGGCAAAAGTACCGTATTGGCTGGATTAGAACGGATGCGCCAGATGGTCGTGGGGCCCACGGAACAGATTACGGATAACCTGCCCTACGAACCCTTTCGGTTTGACCGAGATTCTGCGAGCAAACGAACCACGTTTATGGTGAATTTCACCCGTGATGACCAGCAATATCGCTATGCATTCAGCTATACGGCGACACAAATTGTGAATGAAGTGTTGAGTGTCGCAGCCGGGGATGACTACGAGGTATTATTTGCACGAGAAAAGGGCACCATGACGGTGGTGCCGGAGGGATTGTTATCGGTAACTCAACGTGTCCGGCCCAATGCACTGATGCTCTATGCGCTACAGGACTGGAACTATCGGCCCGCTATCACCGTCTTTGAGTGGTTCAATGATGACCTGATTATTTTAAACGAACATCCCAGCGGGCATGCCCTGGATAATGAGTGGCTCCACAGTCAGATGGCCCAATTTCTGCGCGCTGTGGGCAGTGAGGTAGCGGGCATCACGCAACGTAAGGTGGCGGTTCAATTTCTCGATGGGTCCGCGTTTACTCGGCCAGACCTGTACCTGGTCTACGAAAAGTATGATGAGGAAGGGGCCGTCATTGGTCGTGAGGAGTTGCCACTGACCAGTGCGTCAATGGGCATGCAGCAGCTAGTCGTACTGGGATTGGCCTTGATTACCGCCCAGCATGCCGAGCACCCGCAGACAATTCTGACTGACAACCGATTGGACGCGATTCATCCAACAGCCTTAGCGGCGCTCCTAGCCCTGTTTAATTCGGTGGCGAATACCAGCCAAGTTATCCTAACCACGAACCAACCGGCATTGATGAGCCAACATCTTCGCGTTGATCAGATTTACTTGGCGGAGAAGGATTATCGGGGCGAAAGCCAGTTGGTGTCACTCTTTGATTTTGTTGATGTGCCAGCAGAGGGCTGGCTGCAGGATTATCTGAGTGGTCGATTTGGTGCCATGCCAACGGTCAATCCGAGTGATTTACTGGCAGCGTTTGATCCAAACTTGTAGTGCATCAAAAAAGACGTCCCGCGACTGCGAGACGTCCTGATTAAAAACTAACGATGTTGTAAGAACCCTTGATACTCAAGCGCCTGGTTTATTTTTGCACGCTGTTTTGGATCACGTGCTAATTCGTTTGCCACGTGATGGGTAAATGACTCTGCGTTCGGATGATCGCCACGCTTCTGATAGTAGTCCGTGATGACCTTGTTATAGGCAGCTAACGGGGCACTATCAGCGGTCAACGGTTGGTAATCATTGGCGAAATGAATCAATTCTTGTGGCATTCGGGGCTTGCACTCAGGTTTTTCTGCTGGGTGACCCACGGCGATTCCGAAGACGGGGAAGGTCAACTCTGGCAAATGGAACAAGTCAATCAAGCGGGGCACATCGTTCAAAATGCTGCCCATGATGGTGCTTCCCAATCCCATGCTTTCACCAGCGACGACCATGGCTTCCACGGCGATACTGGCATCGAAGATACTGGCTAAGAACTTGTCTGTGCTATGCAGGTTGGCCATGATTGCTGGT
The DNA here is from genome assembly GCA_937874695.1 of uncultured Lactobacillus sp. Lineage (GTDB taxonomy): Bacteria > Bacillota > Bacilli > Lactobacillales > Lactobacillaceae > Levilactobacillus. The sequence continues at coordinate 44,391 of CALNAJ010000021.1, read as the reverse complement.
GTCGCTGTGACCAGTTGTGAGTTGCGGTATTGATCGGCTAAAAACAGGAAAAAGTGGCCAGACTTTTCGAGCCAGTGATGACCCGTGATGTCACCGAGGACCGCCAATTTTTGTGGGTCAGTGACACTGATAATGCTGTATTGTTGTGAGAAGGTACTGGTTGGCGTGTGCTGTGCGGCGTCGACTAAAGTTGTAATTTCTGCCGCCGTTAGCTTCTCATCAGTAAACTTTCGAATGCTACGGTGATTCAATAAGGTCGTTAGTGTTGGGTTAGTCATGGATAGAGACTTCCTTCATTCGAGTAACTAAGGCGTCGTAAACACGGGTCTCGTCGCGCGGAACACCGCGTAGTTCGTAATTCGCGATAAATGGGGCGTCAAATTTCTTGGCGTATCGTTTGGCGGTGAGGCAGTATTGTTCGTTAAAGTTACGGTTACCACTGCCGACGACACCGATTAAGTGCTGAGCGTTGTTGGCATAGTCGATATATTCGCCCAGGACGTTGGTCATGAGCTCCTTGACGCCATTGTCGATGCCATTCCCACCATCGAGATAGGTGGGGACAAAGCAGAAGTAAGACTGTGTTTCAGCAACAAAGTCACTGGCCTCGCTGATTTCAGTGGCCGTTATTTCTGGCAATTCGGCATTTTGGGCATGTTGTTTGGCCGCATAAGTCGTTAAATTCTCGACGAAGTTGCGGGTATTGCCTTCAATAGAGATGAATAAAATACGTAATGGTTGCATAGAGTTTTCCCTCCAATTTCGGCTATTCGTTTATCTTTAGTGTACTCGAAATTCACTAGGAATGCTCTTAAGTTTTAACGGGAAATCGGTGAAAAACAAGGACCACTTGTCAAAGACGTAACGGTATGCTATTCTATTCGTACTTTAAGAAAGAACGAGGTATTCAGCCGATGCGTAACTAATCACTCTCAAATGTTTGTCAGCTTCACCACCGTTTAGAGGGGTGGAGTGGGCCTGCAATTGGGATTGATGGTTCCGCCGACTGAATTGCCAAACGCAATCAGTGGGTGCCATTTCCAGACGGGAAATGCGGCCACTTTTTTATTTGCCAGCCATCGATCCCTGCTTTCAAAAGGGGGACGACTCTTTGACACAAATTACTTTAAAAAACTTAACGAAAACAATCGCCGGTGAAACGTTGTTTAGCGTGGATCAACTGACGGCACATACCGGTGAACGCATCGGTATAGTAGGCGCCAACGGTACGGGAAAGACGACCCTGGCACGGATCATTGCCGGCATCGATACGGATTTTGACGGTCAACGCACCGTGACCGATGATGTCACGCTGGTGCCACAGATTGCACCTACACGGGGACGCTCCGGTGGGCAGAGCATGTTGGATCGGGTCCGTTTTGCCCTAGCGCAGCGCCCGGCGATTTTAATTTTAGATGAACCGTCTGCCAATCTCGATGATGAACATCAACGGTGGCTGACCCAACAGCTCAAACATTTTAATGGATTATTACTGCTGATCTCGCATGACCGGGACTTGTTAACGGCGGTAGCCACCCAGATCTGGTCATTGACGGAAAAGACGTATACGCAGTACAACGGCGGATTTGCGGAGTTCACAGCCTTACGCGAGCAGCAACGGCACAACGCGCTGGATCGGTATCAGAATGAACAGCGGGAACGAAAAGAGTTACAGCAGGCTGTTCAGGTCCGTCACGAAAAGGCCGACCGAATTCGTAAGGGGAGTCGGAACATGAGTGCCGCCGAACGCTCTAACTCTAAGAAGATGCGCGAACAGAATGCCGGTAAGATGGAGCGCGGCGCACGGGCCTTACGGGAACGGGCGGATCGCCAGACCACTGCCGTGAAACCCCACGAGACGGCTGCCTTGAAGCTCGTTGCAACCGATCTGCCACCAGTCATGGGGAAGTTCCTCATTACGGTAGAGGACCTGCATCTGAAACGGGAGAAGCATGACCTGCTCCACCACGTAAAGTTACGGATTCGTCCGGGAGAACGGGTGGCCTTGGCCGGGCCCAATGGTAGCGGCAAGTCGACGCTGATCACGGCTATTTTGGACCAGACGCCGGGGACGCGGTTAGCCCCCAGTGCTCGCGTGGGCTACTTCCATCAGGATATGACGCAGTTACCGACCGACCAAACGGTATGGCACGTCTTGCGGCGGGCTACGGTGTTGGATGAAAACCGGACGCGGCAAGTGATGGGCGCTTTTGGGTTGACCGCTAGCTTTTACAATCGGTTGATTGGCGACCTTAGTGGGGGCGAACAGGTCAAACTCCAACTACTAACGATTCTGGTCAGTGCCAGCAACCTGTTAATTCTCGATGAACCCACCAACTATCTGGACCTGCCGGCGCTGCAAGCACTCGAAGATTTCTTAGTCGGTTACCCGGGGACGGTCTTGTTCGTTGCACATGATCAGACCTTCCGAGAAAAGGTGGCAACGCGGGTGCTGGAACTGACCGATCAAAAGTTGATTGATCCGGAACAAACGGCACAGGGGACGCCGGCGACCGATTTACCACGGTTACAATTTGAATACGATCAATTAATGATGGCGCCCGAGTTGGATACCCAACGGCTCAAAGAAATACGGGCCCAAATTGCGGCCCTAAAATCGTAGAAACTAATAAATGAATAAGAAATTGGCGATGAAACCGGTTACCTTTAATATTTTCAAAATTTGTGCTTACGAAGATTGTTTTTTTCTGGTAGAGTAATCCATTGTGTTTAAAATGAAAGCGAGTGTGAAAACAAAATGGATTCTGTACAAAGTAGCCAAGAGAACGTGGCTAAAAAAGCGCGAGTACAAGTTGCCCACCCAATGCTAGCCATGATGGGGATGCTCATCGGGGGCTTTGTCGGGATGTTTTCCGAAACGTCCTTAAATATTGCATTGCCACAGTTAATGGCACAATTAGGCGTAACGACCGCCACGATTCAGTGGTTGGTCACGGGTTATATGTTAATGGTCGGGATTGTCCTGCCATTATCCAGTATTATTACGAAATGGTTTACAACGCGGCAAGTGATTCTGTTTGCCTTGATTGACTTTATTGTTGGGGCTGTCATCTCTGCATCTGCACCGGGGTTTGGTGTTCTATTGTTTGGTCGGATGATTCAGGGGATTGCGACTGGACTGATCTTACCACTGATGTTTACCGTTGCCATGCAGATCTTCCCACCTTATAAGCTGGGAGCTGCCATGGGGATGGTCGGACTGGTCATCATGTTTGCACCAGCCGTTGGTCCTACCTTAGCGGGTATTGTGCTAGGGGTTGCTTCTTGGCGGTGGATTTTCTGGCTGTTCGTGCCATTTTTGGTCATTGCCTTTATCTTCGCGGTATTATCACTGAAAAATATTGCTGAAGTAACGCGGCCTAAGGTTGATTTCTTATCAATTCTGTTGTCGACGATCGGTTTCGGTAGTCTAGTACTCGGGGTCAGCTTGGCCAGTGACCGGGGTTGGGGCTCAGCTGCCGTGATTGGGTCCTTAGTTGTTGGCTTGGCTGTCTTGGCATGGTACACGCATCGTCAATTGACGATGGACAAGCCAATCTTGAACCTGCGGGCCTTTGGGATTCCCGGTTTCCGAATCGGGGCCAGCTTGGTCATGATCAACTTTGGAATTATTTTATCCGCAATGTACCTATTGCCCATGTATATTCAAAAGGGACTGTTAGTTCCCGTTGCCTTGACCGGGATCATCATGTTCCCCGGTGGTATTATGAACGCGGTTGTTTCAGCCGTTGCTGGCCGGATGTATGACCGTGTGGGTGCGCAAATGCCTGCCCGTATCGGTTTTGTCATCTCAATGGTCGGGGCACTGATGTTGGCTTTTACCAGCACACACAGCGCCATCTGGTACGTCATCATGGCTCACGTCATCTTGATGATTGGGGCACCGCTAGCGATGTCACCATCACAAACGTATGGGTTAAACTCCCTGACTGGTCCAATTGCGGCCGACGGGAGTGCCATCATGAACACCTTACAACAGGTTGTCGGGGCGATTGCGACGGCGATTGCCACCAGCCTGTTGGGTATTGGTCAAGCAGCCTATATGGCTAACGGTGCAAATAACGCTGCCGGCGCATTCGTCAACGGAGCCCACTATGGCTTCTTCTTCACGTTGGCGTTGGCTGTCGTTGGTTTCCTGTTAGCATTGCGGATTCCCAAGGCTGACCGGTAAGCTGTTTCGTGTGGAATTTAAATGATAAATGAAAATGGACTTGAGATTTTTATATCTCAGGCCCATTTTTTATATGCAAATTCACTATAGTTGAAACGTGTTCCACAAGACAACCAGCTCAGCTAATCGTCTAAGAAATTCTTTCGACGAAAGACCCGGATAACCATGAAGATACAGTAGGCCAGTGCGAGTCCCCAAGCTAGTGGGTTAGCATAGGCAATGGCGGTGAAACCAAAGCCGGCGATGGAGAGCCAACCAGCAGTGGTCCGCCCAATCAGCTCACCCATGCCAGAGAAGATGGCGTAGAAGCTGTGGCCCCAACCCTGTAAGGTGTTTCTGAAGATCATCAGAATACCGTGGACCGGGAAGTAACAGCTAATGATGATAATGTAGTAGTTGGCTTCACGGATAATGTCCGGGTGCCCCGGACCAATGATGGCGGTCACTAGCGGCGTCTTGGCCAGGTTAATAATGATAAAGGCTGCGGCGGAGTAGATTACTTGAATCCAGACCCCGTCGATGATGCCACGTTTCATTCGGCCGCGTTGCTTGGCCCCAAAGTTCTGAGCCTGGTAGGTGGCCATCGCCGCTCCGACACTTTCCATTGGTAGCGTAAAGAGTTGACGGATCTTTTCGGCCGCAGATTGTGCGGCAATGATGCTGGTTCCCAGAAGGTTAATGGCATCCTGCATCACGATGGCCCCAATGGCGGAGACGGAGTATTCAAAACCCATCGGTAGGCCAATCAGATTCATCTTCTTAATCCGTGCCCAATTTACCGCCCAATCCTTGCGGGTCAAGCCCAGGTTGAATTTTGGAAAGACAGTCAGGTTGAGCAGACCGCCGATGAATTCACTGATGACGGTGGCGATGGCGGCCCCGGCAATTCCCCAGTGGAAGACCAGGATGAATACCAGGTCAAGAATCACATTGACCACCAGTGAGGCAATTAGAAAATAGAGCGGGTGGACCGCGTCACCAAAGGATCGTAGGGCGTCCGCCGAGTAATTAAAGAGAATGTTGGCCGGAATTCCCAGAAACGAGATGGCCGTAAAGATAATGGTCAACTTGAGAATCTGGTTCGGCGTATGTAGGGCAGTCAGTAGGGTCGGCGTCAGAGCTACCATCAGCGGCGTCAGAATCACGGCAAGCGCCAGACAGAGCCATACGGCATTGGTCAGGTATTGACGAACGGCGGCGTGATTCTCCTCACCCACACTGTGAGAGAGGGGGATGCTGTAGCCAATGCAGGTTCCCTGAACGAAGCCCATGATCAGAAAACTCAGGGGATAGTAGGCCCCAATCGCAGCCACGGCGTCAACCCCAATCAGCCGGCCGACGATGAGGGTATCGATAAAGTTATAGAGTTGTTGAAAGAGGGAGCCGCCAATCAAGGGCAGTGAGAAGAGAATAATTTGTTTGATGGGACGGCCCTCGGTTAGTTTCAAGGGTGCCATAGCGTTCCTCCTATGTTGTTAGCGGTTTCAATATCAACTAGTATACCAGTCGCTACTGGGAAAAGTCATCACGATTCCGGAAACTTCTGACTGCGTGCATGAAAAAAGGCCGCGACCATCATCACGGCAGTCGCCAGGCCTCAGAGATTACTTAATGCAAAGACCACGGGAATCGTGGCGACGCTAAAAATTGTCGAAATACTCATCAACGTTACGGCTGGACTCGTGTCCCCATGAGCCTTGAGCGTGAACAACACAACGTTACCGGCAACGGGGCAAGCGGCCATCAGCACCGTCGTGTAGAGGGAAATCCCACTGATACCAAAGGCCCGCAAGATAACGATATCGATAACTGGAAACAGGAGATTCCGGCAGAGTAACGGCCACCAAAGGCGTTGGTTGAGGGATTCACGATTGAATTTGACTGCGGCTAGGCTATTTCCAATGACGATCATCGACAGGGGCGTGTTGATGGAGCTCACGTCGGTTACCGCATGATTCAGGAGACTGGGCAGGTGAAAACCGCTGATGAAGATGGCCAAACCCACGACGATGGCGATAATGTTGGGATTGAGTAGAATTTGTCGCCAGTTGATGGGTTCGCCCTTTTCCCGCGGTGTAAATAGTGCGATACCGTGCGTCCAACAGAAAATGTTGAAGGCGGCCAGGGAGGCGACGGCAAAGAAGACGCCTGTACTGCCGAATAGAGCGCTGGCCAGGGGAACCCCCATGAAGCCGGCGTTGGAGTAGACCGCACCAAAGCGCATGATGCGCCGTAGGTTGGGATCGGCGACGCGTTTGAAAGCGAGGTTGGTGATCAGCACCATGAGGCCATAGGTCAGCAAAATTCCCAAGAGAACCAGACCGAGGCTCTGCAGCCGACTGGTCGAGAAGTCCTGTTCAAAGGCGTTCACAATCAGGCAAGGGGAAACGATATACAGGAGAATATTGGTGAGGTCCGTCGCCGTCTGGCCGTGCATGAAGCCAAGCTTATTGGTTAACAGGCCGATGCCCATCAATAGAAACATCAGGAGAATTTGCGTGGTTAGTTGGGCCATGTCCATGGCGTGGGACTTCCTTTCTGAAAAAGACAACGCTCTATTATGGGAACAGTTGGCAGTGACTGTCAAACTTAACCGTGATTTTAGTCGTGACTGGGCTTACAATGGGAAAAGAAAGAGAGGCTGATTAGACCTATGCGCTTTAATCGCAGATTTTACCGCTCTGTGCGCTTCTGGAGTGGCCTCGTTGTCATTGGCCTCATGTTGCCAAATGTTATCTCAGTCAGCCTAACTAGTGTCTTCTGGTGGGTCTCACTGGCCTGTATGGTCGGTGGTACCGGCTATCTGGTAGCGGGGATGCTGACTCGCCAATAATGTGAATCGGGATATCAGCCGATTTGGAGGCGTCAAAAAAACCGTCACCCATTTGGGCGGCGGTTTTTGATTAATCCTGGTTATTTGTCGTTGTCATCATCGCTAGCTTCGGTTGTGGCAATCTGCTTCTGTGGCGGATTGACCGTAACCTCTAACCAATTGATAAATGAATTCTCATAATCCAGAACCTTCAAGTCGAAGTTCTTCAGTTGAATGACATCGTTGACCTTGACGTTTGGGTAATTATCAATGATAAATCCGGCCATCGTGACGGTTTCGGTGGTTTCAAAGCCCTTAATATCGGTATTGAAGTACCGCTCGAAGTCGTAGGTCGTCATCTTACCGTTAACTTGGAAGGTGCCATTAGGCTGTTTGAAGATGTACTGGTCGTTGGCGTCATCAATTTCATCGCGCACGGTCCCGAACAACTCTTCGTAAATATCCTTATCGGTAATGATCCCAGAGGTTCCCCCGTATTCGTCAACGACGACAACGATTGGGGTCCGCTTCTTGATCATTTGTTGTAAGACTTCGGTAATAGGTGTTGTCTCGGGTGTCGTGGAAATATCACGAATCAATTTATCCACGCGCACTGAGGAGTCGACCTGTTGCTGGCGAATCAAATCGTAGTTGTAGACGTAACCGAGGACCTTATCTTTATCGCCATCGGCAACGACTGGCAATCGACTGAACCGTTCCTGCAAGTAGACGTTCAACGCCTCCTTGACGCTCGACGTGATGTCGATAACTTCCAGCTGAGTTCGGTCGATCATGATATCCTTGGCGACCTTATCATTTAACTCAAAGGCCCGTTGCATGTAGACCAAGTCATTCTTCTCCAGTTGCCCACCCTCCACGGCGCTCCGTGACAGGTTTAAAATTTCGGCTTGCGAGAAGACTTCATCGCTTTCGTTAGCAACTTTCAGTCCCATCAACCGAACGACACCGGACGCACTGGTGTTGAGCAACCAGACGAATGGGTAGAACAGGATGTGGCAGTAGTGCAACGGCGTCACGATCAACATTAAGACCTTCATGGGCATGTCGATCGAGATGTTCTTGGGGACGATTTCCGTGAAGACCACTTCTAAGTAGGTCAACAGGAGGACCCCGACAATCACACTAATGGTATGGGTCGTCGCCGTGTTCAGGTGAGCTGGTGCCATGCCGCCCAACAAAAGGTCAACGAAGAAGGTTTCACCGATCCACCCTAAGATGATTCCGGCAAGTGAGACCCCCACTTGTGTCGTTGATAAATATTCATTTAAATTGGTTACCATTTTCATGGCCCGGTTGAGCTTGGCCGACGGCTTGTCTCGTTCGGCAATTTTTTCCTCTAAAGCACTAGGCCGGGTCTGTACTAAGGCAAATTCACAAGCAACAAAGAAAGCTGCAAAGAAGAAGGTAATTAAAATAATAATTAGGTTCACAACTATCTGACCGCTATCCACACATCATTCCTCATTTCATTAATTCTATCTCTTTATTATAGCGCGTCTGCACGCCTTTTTATAGTGAGTAGATTGAACCAAATTTTACTCTCAAAGCGTTCGCCTGGCAACCGAACAGGGCAAAAAAATTGGATTAACTTTGAGAAATGAGATACTTAACGTTTTCGTCAAAAAGGACTAAACTAAAACTAGTAACATCAAAGGAGATTTTGATTATGGCAGAAACACCAAAGGACGAAGAAGTAACGCCAACCATTGAAATTCCAACGGCCGACGTCGAAAAGGCGGCAAAATTAATTTTAGCACCAGGATTTGTGACGAAGAAGGATTTGCCAAAGATGAAGGACCTAGCTTGGGCAACGGCTCTTTCTAAGGCAGTAACAAAGCACTTCTTGGAAAATGACGACGATCACGATCCTTACGTTTACTTTGAACAATTTGACTTTGCTGGTGGGAAGATCGACTCCATTCTCTTTAACATGGACGTTGTGCCAACTCGTGAAGCGGCTTTGCAGGACTTAGCCGACGCCTTAGGCGAAAAGATTATTGTTCCTAAGGATAATGACCAAGAAACTTACTAAAAGCTAATCGCGTTACTTGCGGTGAAGCACCTGACAGAAAGGTTGGGTGCTTTTTTGCTGGCGGCAAAAGATTTTTAATAGACTTTTACAAGTCCTTTATAAGTCTTTTTAATATCATTTTGAGCGATTTTCGTATATAGTAGGTGCTTAAGGGGGAAGTCAATGTGAAAACAATGGATGTGCCTTACAGCAACATTACGGAATTAAAAAAATCGCCTAAAAAGTTGTTTGAAGAAGCAGAAAATCAAAAGACTGGTGTGTATGTGTTCAATCGTGATCAGCCAGCAGGTGTTGTGTTATCGGTCGTTGATTATGAACGATTGGTCAATAAAAACGAAGAGTTAAAGGATAAATTATTTGAAATGGAACAGGACTATGAAGTCGTTAAGCGCTTGGCAAAACAGGCAAAAAATCCTGAGCCTTTGGCAACCGATGCTGAGGTTCGCGGTTCAGTTGCCAATGAGAATCCTGAAATCGATGAAAATGATGGTTGGGAATAAGGATGACTGCTGATGAGCACCATTCTCACAAATATGTCATTAATTATTTCAGGAAGGCTAAGCTGGAGTATGAACGACTTGATGGTTCACAGAAAGTATTTGTGAACAAGGGGTTAGCCCGAATCAGTCGATTGGGTATGCAAGCTGGTCAACCACTGAAAGGGGAACTAAATCATTGTCGAAAGCTCAAGAATAAAAAGCTTGGTTTGCGGATTGTGTTCACACAGGATGGCGAAAAAATTGATGTGATCCAAATTGTGGCTATCGGGCAACGTGCGGATAAGATCGTTTATCGAGATGCTGCTCAGCGGTTACGCGCAAATAAATTAGATTAGTGGTCTTCAGTGAAAATACTGAAGGCCTTTTTTTCACTTTTCGAATTTATTTGGATTACTAAAGATTTAATTAAGCCTCGCTAAAGTATGAGACTCAAAACGTATTTTTTACATTGGTATAAGTATAGAGAGAGTAAGTAGTCTTTGACCTTTAACCAATATCTTTGATCTTTGAAAACTAAAGAGTTAATCTATCAGAAAATAGAATGCTTTTATATCAACAATACAGAAGCACAATTAGCACTCTAAAAAATGAGTGCTAATTATTTGCAATTTTGACCAATACTGACTATTATAGAAAATGTAATCAAACAAAGCAGAAAGGGGTTAATTGATTATGGCTAATGATGTAATGAACCGGAACTTTGATTTCTTTGATCCAATGAATTTCTTTAATGAAGTGGGCAACTTGGGCCACGATATGTTTAGTGGTGAGAGTGAAATGAAGACCGATGTCGTTGAACACGACAAGGACTACGTGGTTACGGCTGAATTGCCAGGATTCAAGAAGGATGATATCCAAGTGGATTACCGCGATGAGACGTTGCGGATCTCCGGCAAATCCGAAGTCAATCAATCCGCTAAGGACAATGACGGTCGAATTTTACGGCAAGAACGGCACAGCCAAAACGTTGCCCGTTCCTTCTATCTGCCAAACATCGACTTGAAGCAAGTCAAGGCAAGCTTCGCTGATGGCGTTTTGACGCTGACCCTGCCAAAGCAAACTGAAGTTGACGACAACCATAAAATCAGTATTGACTAGTCTATAAAGACGAGTGAAGGCGTGTATTCTGGAGAGATCGGAATACGCGCCTTTTCTTTACGAGCAGTAAGTTAGACAAGGCAATTTTCGAGTGTTACCATGTAATTACTTTTGAAGGGAGGTTTTTTTGTGAAGGCAAGAAAGCAGGGCAATGCCTTAGTTCTTAGCATCCCCACTAAACTGAATGTGCAGGAAGGAACTGAATATATGGTCATGAAAGAAGAAGATGGTAGCCTGATTTTTACTCCCAAAGGGCCAGACATTTTTACGCAAGAAAATGCAAATAAGACTAATTTGCGTCCAGATAAAGATGAATTTGACAATGAACTTGTTGGGCGGGAGGAAATTTAATGTCCCAATACAAATTTCATGGTTATACACCGCATCAAAGAGACTTAGTCTATATCACATTTAATCCTTCTGTTGGTCGTGAAATCCAAAAGCGGCGCCCAGCGCTAGTTATTAGTTCAGACGCATTCAATTTGTACACGGGTTTTGTAGCAGTTTGTCCAATTACTAGTCGAATCCGTTCTCAAGCTGGTTACATCAATCTACATGCTAACAAAATTAAGGGCCAGATTGTTGCAATGCAGTTTCGAACAATGGATTTTATATCATCTGATCGTAATATTGAATTCATTGAACAGGCGGGGGCAACGGATTTTATGAAGGCTGCTAGAGTCGTCAAAGAGGGACTAGGTTTCTCAGAAATTATTGGAAATATTTAGTCTAAAATTCTAAAAGTGATTCAGAACGGCAATGGTTGTAAGTTTAACATCGCTTATCATCTCAAGGGTGTAAATCTTTTTAAACGTAACTGGAATCTACGTCGTGATGAGAAGGTTGGCGAAAAAAACCTAATAGTTAAAATAAAAGACCCGATTGGCAGCGAATTTCTCACTGCCATCAGGTCTTTTCTAATCATTAATATTGTTTACCCGTTTCATACACGATTTCCGGTTCGTTCCCGGTCCGTTGGTACTTGTTCAACAGGTCGATTGTGGACATTTCGTCTTCATCCAACGTGAAGTCAAAGACCTTCGTGTTTTCGACGATTCGTTCTGGATGTTGGGACTTAGGAATTGGTAAGATGCCATGTTGGAGTTCCCAGCGCAGGATAACCTGAGCGACGGACTTGTCATGGTGCTTCCCAATTTTAGCAATCATCGGATCGCCCAGAACAGCGCGCCGGCCCAGTGGACTCCACGCTTCCGTGACGATGTTATGTTGCTTGTTGTAGTCCAGCAGCGCCAATTGATTTAAGTAGGGGTGGTATTCTACTTGGTCAACGACCGGCATTTCTTTAGCCTTGGTTGCCAATAAGTCCAAGTGCGCCGCGGTGTAGTTGGAGACCCCGATGGACTTAACCTTGCCGTCCGCCTTTAATTGTTCAAAGGCACGCCACGTGTCGAAGAAATGTTCGCGAACGGGCCAGTGAATCAGCAATAAGTCCAGGTAATCTGTTTGTAGCCGTTTGAGAGATCCTTCGACTGACTTCAACGTTTGATCGTAACCCTGAACTTCTTCGGCAACCTTACTCGTCAAATACAGTTCCTGACGCGGAATTTCGAGACGATGCAAGGTTTCACCTAGAATATCTTCATTCCGGTAAAGCATCGCCGTATCAAAGAGCCGGTAACCTTCGTCCCACGCGGTTTTGATGGTGGTATCCATGCTCTCTTGGTCGCTGATAAGGTAGGTTCCGAAACCAAAGCCGGGAATCTCATGACCATCGGCGAGCTTGATGGTGTCAGTAATGTTGGTAAGTGTCATTATTTTTCCTCCTTGGCATTAAGGACGTTGGTCGAGAGGATATCGGGGGCGATTCGAGTCGGCGGGCAACGCCAAAATCCGGTTATAAATAATATGTTAAGCCAATTTAGCGGTATTGGCAACGCTTACTTTTTGGATTTGAATTGGTCGTAGAGGTTAATCGCGGCTTCTGCTAGCATCCCGAAAGTCATCAGCCACATGGCCAGCATCTCTTGATGCGCCAGCATGCAGCCGAGCAAAATAATGTAGAGGATAAATAAAATAACTGCCGATGATTTATGATTCATGGTAATTCCTCCCTCGTATAATTGGGTCCACCTCCATTTAACCACTCTTAGCGGGACCTGTTAACAGCTAGCGTTTCGCTTAAGAATCCAAAAAAAGCAACAGATTAGTCGTTATGAAAGCGCATTATCGAGTACAATATGGGTAACGAATTGGTAAAGGAGGACGCCTAAATGACGGAACGTTACCTGCCACCACTCGACCACGGATTAACTGCGGCCGAAGTGAAACAACGGGTGGCTGACGGGCTAAAGAATGACCCATTGCCACCGTTAACGCGGAGTGTGAAACAAATATTTAGGGATAATTTATTGACCCTATTTAACTTAATCAATATTCTGTTGGGCGGCCTTGTCCTGTTCACGGGCAGCTATAAAAATCTGCTGTTTTTAGGTGTAGTTATTTTTAACACCGGGATCGGAATTTTTCAGGAAATTCGTTCGAAACGCCAGGTCGATAAGCTGGCCCTACTTTCGGAGGCACAGATCAACGTTCTTCGGGATGGTGAGCTCACAGCCATGCACCAGGATAAAATCGTCCAGGATGATTTGCTCGCGATTGGTCGCGGCGATCAGTTGCCCGTCGATGGGTTAGTCCGTGAAACGGCTGGGATGGAAGTCGATGAATCTCAGATTACCGGGGAATCGACGCCAATCATAAAGAATACCAACGATCAGCTGGTCTCCGGGAGCGTTATTCTCGGTGGCAAGGCTATCGTCCAGGCTACCAAGGTCGGGAGTGGCAGTTTCGTCAAGCAGCTGGCCCATTCGGCTAAGCAAAAGCGGCGGTCTGCCAGTCAGCTCCTGATCATTATTAATCGGATTATTAAAGTCTTGACCTTTGCCATTATCCCCCTAGGTGCGGGGCTGTTTATTTCCGCACTGATGCGGGGTCAGGACCAGAACCGGGCCATTCTGGGAACCGTTGCCTCGATGGTCGGGATGATTCCAGAAGGCTTAGTCCTGTTGACGTCGGTGGCGCTGGCCGCGGGGGCCTTTACTCTGGGTCGGCGGCACGTGTTGGTTCGAGAATTACCCGCGATTGAAGCGCTGGCACGAGTAGACGTCCTGTGTTTGGATAAGACCGGAACCATCACCAACGGTAAATTGGAATTGGAAAAGGTCGAAGCCATAGGAACCCAGTCAACGGATGCTTTGAATGAGACGCTGGCGCAACTCGTCGCAGCGACGGGTGACGACAACGAAACGGCAACGGCCGTCAAAAATGCGCTGGGAACGCCAACCGTCACTTCATCGGAGGTCTTACCATTTTCCTCCGGTCGTAAATGGAGTGGGGCCCAGCTGGCCACGGGCGCTTACGTCATGGGTGCGCCGGAATTCATTTTTGATACTGTGCCGGCAGCTGTGAAACAGCGGATTCAAGCACTCGCCGCACAGGGTTATCGGGTGCTGTTACTGGCCAAAGTTGCGGCGTTAACGTCACCAAAACCCACCGCACCGGAAGCCATCGGGCTAATTTTGATCACCGATGAGTTACGGCCGCGGGCCAAGGATACCTTTAGCTTCTTCGCCAATCAAGATGTGGCGCTGAAGGTCATCTCCGGGGATAATCCGGTAACGGTCGCCAGTATCGCCGGCCGGGCAGGAATTGCCGGCGCTGATCAGTTAGTCGACATGAGTCAGGTTGGGGCGGAACCCGACTATGACCGCTTGGTTGCGGACTATAACGTCTTCGGCCGCGTGACCCCGCAACAGAAACAGGGGCTGATCAAGGCCTATCAAACGGCGGGACACACCGTTGCTATGACTGGGGATGGGGTCAACGACTTGTTGGCGCTGCGCCAATCCGATTGTAGTATTGCGATGGCCTCGGGTAGTGAAGCTACGAAGAGCCTGGCGGATTTTGTGCTGGTCGATTCCAACTTTGATGCGATGATCAATGTCCTGAATGAAGGGCGCCGAGTCATCAATAACATCGAGCGGGTGGCCTCGCTCTACCTGATCAAGACCATGTATTCCGTGGTACTTACGCTGATTTTTATCTTCATGAGCCGTAGTTACCCATTTGAACCCATTCAGTTAACACCAATCTCATCGTTGATGGTTGGGATTCCAACGTTCTTCCTGGCGTTGCAACCGAACTATGCGCGAATTGCCGGTCGTTTTATGAAGCAAGTTATGGAGATTGCTGCGCCGGCCGCAGTCTGTGTCGTGGGCTATATCCTAGTCATTCTGGCGTTGGGCACACAGTTTGGTCTGAGCTTCGCCACGACCTCCACGCTGAGTGTCTTGATGACGGGGCTGATTAGTCTAAATGCTCTGATCATGGTTGCCCGGCCATTGAACCGGTTTAAAATTGGTTTGATCGCCCTCATGGCGGGCCTCTTCGCCGCCGTCTTCTTACTGTTTGGGCCAATCTTCTCGCTGGTCAGCCTGTTGAATTGGAAGCTCGCCTTGATCTACTTGCCGCTGATGATTAGCGTGTACCCAGTCTTCATCGTGGTTCAAGAAGGCTTGGGCAAACGTATTTTGAGTCGAATTCGGTGGCGGTAAAAGTTTACCCCAGGGGACGGATGCTGTTTGTCCTAAAAGAGAGACACATCACTATAAAATTAACGCGGTCAGTACACAATACGTCTACTGGCCGTTATTTCGTCTCAACGCTAGCTGAAATAACTTAATCTAGTTATATCTAGTCACTAAAACTAGGTAATATGCTATAATAGAAGTAAGAAATGGAAGGGCAGGGAAGAAATATGGCTGATTATAATCAATACACCCGTTGGGAAAACCAGATGCACAAGGCTAAGTTGCCACGATGGGATGATTTACCAAAGTTTGACCTCTATATGGACCAGGTGACCGCCTTGATCAACGATATTCTGGGACCATTGGGTATCGATACCATCACGCCGGCAATGATTAATAATTATGTGAAGCATCACGTGATCCTAGCGCCCGTCAAAAAGAAGTATCAGACGATGCAGTTGACGGATATTTTGATGATCAGCCTCCTCAAGCCCATGTTCCAAACGGATACGGTGCGTTCAGGGATTGACCAGATTACGGCCGGCGATTACCCTAAGCAAGCCTACGATAACTTTATTGGCCAGCTGGAAGACCGTCTGCACCATTTAGGTGAGGAACAGGTTCAGCCTGCCGCCAAGGACTTAAACGAAAAGTTGATGCAGGTCGCGGTCGATGCCGTGGTGGCTCGGTTACAGTCGGAAAAGCTACTGCACTTGATTAAGCGTCCGCTTCGAAAGATCGAGAAAAGTAAATAAGCTTTAACGTAAAAAAGATGCCTGACTAGTTATAGTCAAGCATCTTTTTCTATACGACTGGTTAGAGCTTACTGCGTCTGTGTTTCCAACGTTAAGTCGTTCATAAACGTTAACAGGAGGTTGGCGTAGCTCGGATGATCCGTGTTGTCTTTGATTTCCTGCTGAATCAGGTGGAGGTTGTTGGTGATGACCCCATTAACCCCAATGAACATCATCTGATCCATACTGGTAATGTCGTCGATATCCCACGCGTAGACCTTCTTGTGCTGGCGGTCAGCCTGCTCGATGAAGGTATCGTTGAGCGTGGTCTCCTCCATGGTATAGGCGTTAGCCCGCGTTTGGGGGAAGGTAAGATTGTACGGCATGATATAGCTGACAAAGAGGTCGGGATGTTCCTTCTTCAGCCGGTTCATGATGGTGTAGCTCAACGTGTGCACTTGTTCGTGATTGGTGAGAATCCGGCTACCGAATTGCCGATAGAAGCGTTCCGGCAGGTCCTTAGTATCGGCCCCGCCCGTTTTAATTTCGATCAGCAGTTTTTGATGGTGCTTAATCGCGGTATTGAGGTAGTCGTTGAAGCTTGGAATTTTGGCCTGGTAGCCATTCTCAGTGATGGTGACGGCGGTCAATTGCTTGAGAGTCATCTTTGAGACTTTGCGGTTCAATCCAGCTAGATTTTTCAGATTGGCATCGTGCATGACCACAAACTGGTGATCTTTTGTCATCCGAATATCCATTTCAACGTAGTCTGGCCGTTCCTTGCTGGTCTTGACCATGGCCGGAATCGTATTCTGAACGCCGTTACCGTTGTCCACCCCGCGGTGAGCAATCGTCAGGGGTTTACTCATGGCCAGTCCATTCAGATAGATTAAGTTGAATCCAACCAGTGCGGCACTGATGACCGTTAAGCCGCTGATGATCAGGAGCCGGGTCCGTAACCGGGTCTTAGCGGGTTCGCGGAAGCTAAACAGGACGGATGGCATGGGCTGATGGGTGTCATGACTGCTGAGAATCACCATCATAAAGATTACGGTGGCGTAGCAGACAATGAACTCCGTAATCACCTCCATTAGAAAGAGGTTGATGGTCGCGGTGATCAGGGCAATGCCCGTCTTATCGAAGAGAACTTGGCCTAGGTAGAGTGCGCCGTAGATGATGGCGACGGTGACACTGACGATGACAAGGGTCACGATAATTTTGAGAAAGTAGTTCCAGAAGTGACCACGGGTGCGATGCCAACTCAGGCGAATGGCATCGCGGCTGTGGTAATGGTCAATCATCATCAGGGGTAGGACGGCAATTAGCCGAATTCCCAGATAGGCGGCTCCCACATAGAAGATACCGAGTAGGACGGCGAAGGCATTGTTGTCCATGAGGTAGCTGGTGATAAATGCCGGAATCTTGGCTTTATTGAGCAGTGGCGTCGTAAAGAGTTCACTCCCAAAAGGCATGATCACAATGAAGTAGCCAATAAAGAAGAGAAATGTGCTGGGTGAGGCGCCGGCGATACTACGAATGGTATCGCCTAAAACGCCCAACATGGTTTGGGGCCGACCGTGACGGATATTGGTGATTCCCAGAAGTAAGTAGGCAAATTGCCAATAGATCAAGGTAATAATGGCCAATAGAATGACGATCAGTCCCAGAATGGCTAGGGGATGACGAATCAGTAGGGAACCAATGTTGGTATAGGAAATGTAAGGCACATGTTGCCAGCGCATCAGAGCGGCTGTCAACCAGGTAAAGATTGGCACCGCAATGTAGCTGACGACCAAGTTGGTCAGAAAGACTAGGGTGACGTAACTTCCCCAATGATGGAAGAAGTGGTTGTTCGCGTCCCGCCAGAAGGCTAAAGGTCGCATAGAAATCACGCTTTCGAATTTATTTACGATTTGCAGTCGGCTGGCAGAGCATGCTTTCACCGTGCTAAGTGCCCAGACTGTAGATTTTTCATGTCTTAACTTTAGCATAATCGGTGCACTGCTGGTATGGAAACCGTTCAGTTGGTGGAAAAAACTTGGCAAACGCAAGGATTCAGTGACGTAATTACCGAAATTATGAAAGAAAAGCAAGCGGTTGTGATTTAAAATACATCGAAAAAGTTTCTGAAAAGTTTTTAAAATTTGTGTATGCGCTTACATTCTTTATCGCCGTAAGCCTTGCTGACAGCGGGTTTGTTTGTCAGTCTACTTAGTTGTGATTTTTTTAACATAAACCTCTTGCAGAATTTCAAAAAGGTGATATGATTTAACTCGTGAAGAACTTAACAAGATGTTTTCAAATGGAGGCATAACAATGTTAAAAGACGTGAAAGAAAATCCAAAAGTAAAAAAAGAAGAAAGTACGGAAACCGTTGACCAAATGATCGACCGGTTGACCGCTAAAGCCCACGACGCCCTGTGCGCCATGGATGACTTTACCCAAGAAAAAGTTGACCACATCGTCCACCAAATGGCGATTGCTGGTTTGGACCACCATATGGAATTAGCCAAGGCGGCCTTTGAAGAAACTGGCCGTGGTGTGATGGAAGACAAGGCTGTTAAGAACATGTTTGCCACTGAAGAAATCTGGCACTCCATCAAGAACGACAAGACGGTTGGCATCATCAAGGATGACCGTGAACGGCAACTGATCACCGTTGCTGAACCACTGGGAATTTTGGCCGGGGTAACCCCTGTAACTAACCCAACGTCAACGGCAATGTTCAAGTCATTGATCGCCGTTAAGACGCGGAACCCAATCATCTT
Organism: uncultured Lactobacillus sp.; assembly: GCA_937874695.1. Classification (GTDB taxonomy): domain Bacteria; phylum Bacillota; class Bacilli; order Lactobacillales; family Lactobacillaceae; genus Levilactobacillus. Next base: position 25,687 of record CALNAJ010000021.1, on the reverse strand, counting down.
CGCCTTCCACCCACAAGCACAGAAGTCTTCCGTGATGGCTGCTAAAGTTGTCCGCGACGCTGCGATTGCTGCTGGTGCGCCAGAAGGTGTCATCCAATGGATCGACAAGCCTAGTCTGGAAGCGACGACGGCATTGATGAATCACCCAATGGTAGCCAGTGTCTTGGCTACTGGTGGTCCTGGCATGGTTAAGGCCGCTTACTCAACTGGGAAGCCAGCCTTAGGGGTTGGTCCTGGTAACGGTCCAGCTTACATTGAAAAGACGGCCAACATCAAGCGTTCCGTCTACGACATCGTCCTTTCCAAGACGTTTGATAACGGGATGGTCTGTGCTTCTGAAAACAGTGCCGTTATCGACCAAGAAATCTACGACACCGTTAAGAAAGAAATGGAAGATCGTGGCGTCTTCTTCATTAAGAAGAGCGACGAAAAAGCCTTAGCTGACGCTATGTTCCGGCCAGAAGGCGGGGTCAAGGGTCCTATCGCAGGGATGTCCGCACAGAAGATTGCTGAGATTGCTGGCATCAAGGTTCCAGCTACGGCAAAGGTTCTGGCTGCTGAATTGAAGGGCGTTGGTCCTAAGTTCCCACTTTCACAAGAAAAGCTGTCTCCAGTGCTTTCTGTTTACAAAGCGAAGAGCCACGAAGATGCATTCAGACTTTGTGATGAACTTCTCCATTTCGGTGGTTTAGGTCACACGGCCGGCATTCACACGATGGATGACGACTTAGCTACTGAATTTGGGATTAAGATGAAGGCTAGCCGGGTGCTGGTCAACACGCCATCCGCTATCGGTGGTATTGGGAACCTCTACAACGAAATGATTCCTTCATTGACGTTGGGGACTGGTTCATGGGGTAAGAACTCCGTATCCCATAACGTTTCCTCATTTGACCTGTTGAACATCAAAACGATTGCAAAGCGGCGAAATAATATGCAATGGATTAAATTACCTCGAGTTTACTTTGAAAAGACGTCCGTCCGTTACCTCGACGATATGCCTGGCATCAAGCGGGTCTTCCTGGTAACTAGCCCATCCATGGTTGAATTGGGTTACATCGACACCGTCTTAAATGAATTGAAGCGTCAACCAGGTGGGATCGAATACTCCCTGTTCTCCGACGTTGAACCAGATCCAACGACTGACACGGTTGAACGTGGGGTCGCTCAGATGCGGACATTTAAGCCAGATACGATCATCGCCTTAGGTGGTGGGTCACCAATCGATGCCGCTAAGAACATGTGGTTATTCTACGAAGATCCTAACGCTAGCTTCTTCGGTGCTAAGCAGAAGTTCTTGGACATTCGGAAGCGGACTTACAAGTTCCACAAGCCACACAAGGCCCAATTCGTTGCAATTCCAACGACGTCTGGGACTGGCTCAGAAGTGACGCCATTCTCTGTCATCACTGATTCCAAGACGCATGTGAAATACCCATTGGCCGACTACGCGTTGACGCCTGACGTGGCTATCGTGGATTCACAATTTATCCAAACGGTACCAAAGAAGACGGTGGCTTACTCCGGATTAGACGTGTTAACCCACGCCATCGAATCCTACGTTTCCGCAATGGCTTCTGATTACACGCGGCCATGGTCGTTACAAGCCATCAAGTTAGTTATGGATAACCTGACCAACTCTTACAATGGTGATGTTACGGCACGTGAAGAAATGCATAACGCTTCAACGCTTGCCGGGATGGCCTTTGCCAACGCCTTCCTCGGAGTTGACCACTCGATTGCCCACAAGCTAGGTGGGGAGTTCGGGTTACCTCATGGTTTGGCTATCGCTATCACCTTGCCACACGTTATTCGTTACAACTTCAAGGAACCAACGAAGCTGGCTATGTGGCCTAAGTACGAATACTTCCGTGCCGACGAAGACTACGCCCAAATCGCCCGTTACCTGGGCTTACCAGGGAACACCAAGGAAGAACTGAAGGAAGCCTTAGTCAAGAAGGTTATCGACTTGGCTCACTCAGTTGGGGTTACCTTGAGCTTGAAGGCTAACGGTGTGGACAAGGCCCACTTTGACAAGGTCGTTGACCACTTAGCAGAATTGGCCTTCGGTGACCAATGCACGACTGCTAACCCTAAGGAACCATTAGTTTCTGAATTGAAGCAAATCATGATTGATGAATATGACGGCAAGAACGTCGAAAAATAACGATTAACCGGGAACGGTCACTCTGGATGGGGTGACCGTTTTTGCGTTGTCTAAAGGGAAATTGGGGGGGTAACGGTTGTAAATTTACGCCTTAATAATCGTGTTTCTTCTATAATATAGGAATAATCATTACCGTTAGTCCCTAAACAGCGGTATGCTTAAGGTGTCAAATTAACCTGAGGAGGAATCATTATGCCACAAACCAAAACAGCAGTTGTGTACTTCTCTGTATCAGGACGGACCCAAACGGCCGCCGAAACTGTCGGGCGATACCTGCAGCTAACCCCGGTTCAGCTGAAAGCAAGCGATCCGTATCCCACGACAGGCTTCCAGCAGTTGGTCGCGCGGACCGACGCCGAGAACGAGCAGCGTAAGCTACCTGAGTTTGACCCCGTCGATGTGAACCAAGTTGAGACACTTTATCTGGGCTTCCCAACCTGGTACCATCAGCCGCCTCGGCTCATTCAGAACTTCTTGACGACCACCCAGCTGGCTGGTAAGACGGTGATTCCGTTTGTGACGAGTGCTAGTAGCCGCGTAGACGAGAGCTTGCCATACTTGCGGAAGTGGGCGGAAGCTGGGGACTTTACGATCCGAGACAGCTTTACAGCGAACACGCCGGATGAGATTGCGACCGGCATGAAGGACGATTTTCCCTTATAATAATGAATAAAGTTAGCGGTAAGTTTTGCTGAAGGAGATAATTTCAGCGAAATTTACCGCTTTTTTGGTCGTCAAATTAGGTGTAATTTCCGAAAATTTTCAAAATCCTTCGGAAAAACACCGTATTTTCATCGAATTATCATTAATTATGACAAAAAAATGCCGTTTTTCAGTGCAAAACGCACGATAAATCGACCCTCGTTTCGTCTAAAATGGGTAAAAAACGGCTGATTAAAGCGTTTTATATTACACCATCATTACAAATATTACGAATTGTCACAATGTAATATTTTTCTTAACCTCCGCGTAATCTAACATCAATTTGAATGTAATACCCATCAGTTATTCTAATATCCGTTAAGCAAACAAAGGAGGACATTCATTTATTATGAATATCAAAAAAGCTTTAGTTACTACTTTAGGAACGGCCGCTATTGTCGGTGCCGGTTTCTTCGCTACTACTCAAACGGCTAACGCCGATACTGTTACGGTCAAGCAGGGGGATTCTGTTTGGTCATTAGCTAACACGTACAAGACGTCCGTTAACGCCATTGAAAAGGCCAACAGCCTTGCCAACAGCAGCTTGATCTACGTTGGTCAAACGTTGAACGTGCCTACGAGCACGACGACGTCAACGACTGCAGCTACTGTTTCTAGCCAAAACTACAGCAACAATGCTTCTACGCAAAGTAGTCAAGCAACCACTTCTTACTCTAACCAAGCTTCTACTAGCAGCAACACGTCTGCTTCTACTGGTGTTTCTGGCTCCGAAGCCAGCGCTAAGGCTTGGATCGCGGGTAAGGAATCCGGTGGTTCATACTCAGCTCGTAACGGCCAATACGTAGGTAAGTACCAATTGAGTTCTTCCTACTTAAACGGTGACTACTCAGCTGCCAACCAAGAAAAGGTGGCCAACTCTTACGTTGCCTCCCGTTACGGTTCATGGTCTGCTGCGCAATCATTCTGGCAAGCAAACGGCTGGTACTAAAACTCAGCTAATCTAATCGTTTAAATCAAGTAAGTCTCTACGGATGCAGGTCCGTGGAGGCTTTTTTGTGTTTTTGAAGCATATCTGTTGGCGAGTGTTGAGAAAGTAAGATCACAGCCGACAGAAAACGAATCTATTTCTACGGATAGTGAAGACTCAGAAAATAATTGTGGTGGCCATTTGGGTGTAAGAGCAACTGTTTTGCAGCTACGAACTGACACGTTCTCGGGGAAACAGACCGTGGTTCTCTCAGAATTGAAGCCTTTTTTGCCAAATATGGTGGGATTTTTAGTTTTTTCGAAGCTTTAGGGCTGAATTTTTTCGCCAACAAATTCGCGATTTTGATTAAAACCGTCATATGCCAGCAAAGAAGCACTCGAAAACCGGCTTAATGTTTCGGCACCGTTAACCATGTTACAGTTTGTCATTTAACCAGGTTTTTCTTAACGCGGGTGTAACTCAGGAACAATCGCGGTGTAACCTCCACAGGTTATGATAGGTCTCGTTAAGTAATTGATAGACAACCGCTTCACTTAAATCAAAGGAGGACATTCATTTCTATGAATATCAAAAAAGCTTTAGTTACTACTTTAGGTACTGCCGCAGTCTTAGGTGCAGGTTTATTCGCAGGCACCACTTCCGCTAACGCCGACGTCCGGGTAACGGTGAAGTCGGGAGACACTGTCGCAAAGATCGCTAACCAATACAGTTCAAGTGTTTCTTCAATCGAAAAAGCAAACAACTTAAAGAACGTCAACTTAATTTACGTGGGTGAATCCTTAGTGGTTCCTGGCTCAACGGCTTCAACGTCAACGGCCACGACTAGCCAAGCAACGACACCAAGCACGTCAACGACGAGTGCCACGACTGGGACTAGCAACTACAGCACGTCCACTGCGTCTACTGGGACGACGAGCTCAGCTGCAACGAGCACGACGAGTTCTTCAACGTCTGACTCATCTTCAGCTAAGTCTTGGATTGCCAACAAGGAATCTGGCGGCTCATATACGGCCTCTAACGGGAACTATTACGGTAAGTACCAATTAAGCAAGTCTTACCTGAATGGGGACTACTCTGCCGCCAACCAAGAAAAGGTTGCGAACAGTTACGTTTCTTCTCGTTACGGTTCATGGGCAGCTGCAAAGTCCTTCTGGCAAGCAAACGGCTGGTACTAAACTGAGCCGTGCGTCATTAAATTTAGTCAGTTAAGCAACTAAAATAAGAAACGACGGTAAAACCTGAAAGGGTGGACCGTCGTTTTTGCGTCCCCTAAAGCGTGTAAATTCGCGATTTTCACCCCAGTCCGTCGAAAATGGGGGTCGCTGTTACTGTTTCGTAACATTCGGACAACTTTCCTGTAACTTAATAACGTTATGCTGGTCTTAACAAATTCGCTAGGAGGGACCACATTGAAGCTCAAGTCACTGTTTATGGTTATGTTAATGGTTGTTTCAATGGTTCTACCTGGCGTTGCCTCAGTTGCTAGCACGACCACTACTGCGGAAGCTAGCGTGAAGTATGTTTGCACCCTGTCTAAGAGTGAAAAGAAGGCTAAGGCCTGGATCGCCAATAAAGAATCTGGCGGTAACTACCGTGCCAGCAACGGTCGGTATTACGGGAAGTATCAGTTGACCCGCTCATACTTGAAGGGTGATTACAGTAAGGCTAACCAAGAAAAGACGGCTGACCGTTACGCGCACAGTCGTTATGGCACGTGGACGCAAGCCAAGCGCCATTGGTTATCCTGGGGCTGGTTCTAATTAAATTGTAAATGTATAGGGTTCTTTGACGAGTATAGTCAAGGAGCCTTTTTTAGTTGGCGATGATTGAAAACAAGATCCTCACTATTGGCTGGTTGGAGCTGATGGTGAGGACCTTTAAGTGACTAGTTAGCTAATGGATCGCGATTGAGTAACAGATGAAATCTTAGGATGATGAGTAAATTGAAGCCAATAATCATGAGTAGAATCAGTCCCCAAGCCGTGTTGGTATCAACATTGGTAGAGATTGCAGAGCGCAGCAAGTCAATGAGATAGGTCATGGGTAGCCATGGATTGAGATGTTGTGCTAGAGGACTCACGAGTGCTGTGGGATAGAGACCGCCAGAGCTAGCCAATTGGAGAACGAGTACGATTGAAATCAGCCATGTGCCGAATCCGCCCAAGAGAATTCGGAGGCAAAAGATTAGTGACAGAAAGAGCAGTGATCCTAGGAGAATGGCGTAGAACAGAGCAGCCTGAGATTGAACCTTTAAGTTGTTGGCTAAACGTAGCGTACCAAACAAGAGGCTACTTTGGATCAAAGCGACGCCCCCAATAATAGCGGCCTTACTCCCCCACCAGGTAATCGCTAGTTGGGGCTTGCGGTGCCATTCGCCAGCATCGTACATTGTGCCAAGCGCGATGCCACCGACGTAGAGACCAATGGCGATGGCAAATGGTGCCATACCAGTTCCGTTGTTGGGAACCTTAGCGATGTCATGACTAGTGGACGTGACAGGTTGGGCAATGGCATTGGCGTTCGTAGAGGACGTATGGATTGCTTGTAAATGGGTACTTCCGAGACTTAACGCGGTTGCTAAGGTGGAGGCACCCAATTGAATATGATTGAGACCGGCACCTGTGGTAAGCAAACCTGTTGTCAAAGGAACATTGGAAATGAGCGTCGTTGCGGTTTGTAATCGTTGGTTGCCTTTCTGGAGCTGTTGCGTTCCTTGAACCAACTGCGTGTTTCCTCGTGCGGCATGACGCATACCAACGCTAGCATTGTGAAGCGCCGTGAGTAAAATTTGACTATTCAAACGGACAACGTCACGGTTGATTTTGGTGGTGATAGCACTCGCTATGCCAGTGGTCATCTTAGATACAATGAAATTTTGGCCAGAATTCAAACTGTAGTGTAGCTGCATGCGTTGGGGATGCTGTGTGAGTAGAGTTGTTGCGTTATGAGAAAAATCAGCTGGAATTGTGACGACGAGGTAGAGCCTGCCAGATTTTAAATGATCATGGGCGTTAGCAGCTGAAAGCTTGTGGAAGTCTAAGTCTTTAGTATGCTTCAAGTTGGTAGCCAGTCTTTGTCCAATAGCAATTGTTTGGCCGTGGGCATGGACAGTACGATCGTGGTTGACGACGGCTACTGGAATATCATCGGTATGGCCGTAGGTATTCCACATAGATGACAGATAAAGGTAACAGTAGATTGCCGGAATTAAGGCAATCATGACGAGCACCACTAAGCTCATTTTATGGCGTAGTAGGTAATGCCATTCACTCATTAACATTGAAATCTCCCCCTTATCAACAACCTGTTGATTGAACGCCTTCAGAATACGAGAATGTAAAAGGTAATTCAATCGACAGTTTGATGACAGTTGTCGGGAGGTAGCTATCAAAATTACTCTGAAAAGCCATTAAAGACCAAACTAAGGTTACTCAGATAACTAGCGACAGAATCAAGAGTTATGTTGATTGTCGTCGATGCCAAGAAGTTTTTTAATGGGAGGGTAATCAACAAACTGTTGAGGTGATGGAAAATGGAAACGAGTACGAAGCGTTTGGAAACGGAAGTTAAGTTACAACGGGCGTTTATTAAAGTGATGACACGTGTTGGCTTCGAGCGACTGACCGTGCAATTGCTGACACGAGAAGCCCAAATTAATCGTGGAACCTTCTATCTACATTATGTGGATAAGTTCGATCTGTTAGCGCATTATGAAAATGAAATTGTTGCGCAGATTCGGACGATATTTAGTCAGTATCCGAAGCCGGTGTTGGGAATAATGGCCGAACCGATGCCGAATGCTTTTGAGCGCTTATTTGCGTATCTCTATCGACAACGAACGCTCGTCGCTATCCTCTTTCAGAGTCCCGCGTCACAATTGGATCAACAAGTGAAACAGTTGATCATGGAAGTTCTCGGTCCGGTCACGGGGCAGCCTGATAGAGAAGTCCCAACAGATTTTGCTCAAGAACTCGTGGCGCAGGGCGTCCTCGATTACGTTGTCTATTGGCTGGGCCAACCAGCAATTCTGTCACCTGCCGAGGCTTACGCGCTCTTTACCCGAACGCGACAGTTGTCACCACAACAGCTGATGCACGGAACGGCTAATGACTGAGTGAAAGTTGTGCAGCGTTTCGGTTGTAAACGGTTACGGGGTTCGCTAAACTGTGAGTGTTAAGATAGAAATCACGCTTGGGAGGCGGCTCATGGCTAAAGTATTGGCAATTAATGCGGGAAGTTCCACACTGAAATGGAAACTATTTTCGATGCCCGAGGAGCAAGTGATTGCTTCGGGGATGGTTGACCGGTTAAATTTACCGGGATCGTTGTTTAAAGTTAAACTGGCCAACGGTGAGAAATTCACGGAAACGCAGGACAACATTACCAATAAATTGGCTGCGGCAATGGTGTTAACACGTTTAAAGTCGTATGGCATCTTGTCGCACCTGAGCGAAATTACGGGCGTGGGTCACCGGATCGTTGCGGGCGGTGAAATCTTCAAGGATTCTGCCGTTATCACGCCAACTGTGTTGCGACAAATCAAAGCACTCAAGGATTACGCACCGCTTCATAACCCGGTACAGGCTTACTATATTGAAGTATTTACGCAGCTACTGCCGAGGGCTCAACAGGTGGCCGTCTTTGATACGTCGCTGTATGCTCAGATGCCAGCGGTGAATTATATGTACAGTATTCCCTATGATTACTATGAAAAATTTGGTGCGCGAAAGTATGGGGCTCACGGAACCAGCCATCGGTACGTGGCAATGCGGACGGCGGAGTTATTAAACAAACCATTGGCCGACTTGAAGTTGATCACGCTTCATTTGGGCTCTGGTTCGTCCATCACGGCGTTTGACCATGGTAAAGCTCTGGATACGTCGATGGGCTTTACGCCACTCGCAGGCGTCATGATGGGGACACGTTCAGGCGATATTGATGCCTCACTGGTGGCCTTCTTAGCCGAGAAGCTGCAGAAGACGATGCCAGAGATGATTACGATTTTGAACAATAATTCTGGCCTATTGGGTATATCAGAACTGTCGCCGGATCAACGTGACTTGGAACAGACACAGGCCGATCGCCCCAAGTCCAAACTCGCTCTCGATATGTTCGTGAGTCGCGTGGTTCAGTATGTGGGAAGCTATATTGCTGAACTGGGTGGTGTAGATGCAATCGTCTTTACTGCCGGATCGGGTGAGAATGGGATCGAAATGCGACAGGTTATTGCGGACAAGTTGGCTTACTTTGGCATTGCAATTGATCCGACTAAGAACGATTGTCGGGGTAAAGAACGGGTCGTTAGTCCTGAGGGGAGTCCAGTTCAGGCGCTCGTAGTGCCAACGAATGAAGAACTTATGATTGTTCGTGATGTTACACGGTTAACAACTTAATCAGTGTGAGTCCGCTTAATAGCGGGCTTTTTATATTGGGATAATGGTTATGGATAAAGGAATCCCCGTATCATGACGTGGACTAAGAGCCAAGATGATACGAGGATTTTGCCTATGGGATGGCATAGACCCAGCATAACTGATTGCTACCGAAAATACGACAACAATTTCATTATTCTATTTAGGGGTTTAGAAGATGCCAATTTAAATATAAATTGCATAGAAATAGCCGCTTGAACGACAAGTATTATAATATCCAAATATAAATAATATTATGAATAATTAACTCTTGCTATCAGGCGTAAAAACCCGTATGCTTGGTCTACCAAAAACAAGCAAAACAAAAACGGAATCCAACTGTGAGGATTCCGTTTGCTAATATGCCAGGTTTGAAAGCTAACTCATGTGTAGGTCACGTCGACGATAGCCCCACCAACCAAGCAGAATCAGTGCCACGCTGAGTGCTAACATCCAGCTGAAGTTGGTCCATTCCACATCGTGAGTTGGGACTTTATTCATCCAACCGAGCGGGGACAGGTGCTGCGCCCACTTTGGCAGCTTGAGCATACCGCCCATGTAAATGGTAATGAAGCCGAGTCCCAAGTACAGCCAGTTCAGGGAACGAATCCGTGGCCACCACCCAATGATGGTGGCGGCAATACCGATAAAGACCAAGATTGCTGGCAATTGTCCCCAGACAGACTGCCAGAATTCAAACATCGTCAAGCCATCTTTAGGATGATCAAGCGTTGCATTTCCAACGAAAATCAGGCTACTGATGGCACCAACAAAGGTAACGAGACTGCTCAGAAGGCCAGTGATTACGTAGCTAAAGAAAAGACGGGTTCGTGAGAGTGGCCGCGCATATAGGGATTCCAACCAGCCATTCGTTTCGTCACTATAGAGCTTGTAAACGAGCTGAATACCAGGTATAGCGGCCACCGCGGCCATTAGAACGACTAACGTTGACGTGAAGTTGACTAGCATCGCATGATTGGCTTCGTGTAAGACATTGGCGCCAAAGACCTGTTGCATCGTCGGATTGGTTTTTAGCATGTCACCAACAGTGTTGTAGATACTACCATAGGTCATCCCAAGAACAGCGATACCGATGATCCACCCGATAATAACGTTGTGTTCGCGTCGCCACAGTAGCGAAGCAGGGCCCCGTAGAAAGCTAGATGCCGTGCGCCGACCTGGTCGGGTGGCCAGAGCACCAGCGTTAAGGTCACGGCGAAGGTTGATACTTGCCGCGAGAACGAAGAGGATAATGGCGGTGACTAGAGATAAGACGATGGGTAACCAGTTGAGATGGTAGTAGGGTGATATTTTTTCGACCCAGCCAAGTGGTGACCACCAGGTGTAGTCCGGGTCTTGAACGTCAGTTATCATCCGTACGATGTAGGCCAAGCCGAACAATCCGTAGGTTAGTCCCGTGGCACTAGCGGAATGATCGGCGAGTTGTGCGGCGACCAATCCTAGTAGACCAAAGACGAGACTGACAGTAGCAAGTCCGATGCCCACTGCCCAGTTACCGGCAGTCGTTATGCCATGCATTCCGGAAAGGCCTAAGCCGGCACCATAGATGACAGCAATAATGGCATTTACGATGACAAGCTCTAAGGCCGCCGCACTCAGTGGTGCGAGTTGCCCCACCGCGCGTGAGCGAACTAACTCGGTGATGCCTTGATCTTCTTCTCCCCGTGTCGCGTGAATGCCAAGCATAATATTCATGATGATTTGCGCAATCGCCATGAAGACGACCATTTCGGTAGAGAAAATCTGCGCGGTCGACGGATTGTTTGTAAATTTAAAGGCTCCAAGGAGTGCGACCATGGCAGGACTCTTCAGCGTGTCCTTAATGGCTGCAATCTCATGCTGCGTGCCAAAAATATCGGTAAATTTGTAAGCCACACCCACCATAAGACCAGCGAGAACTAGAATCCAAATGAGGATCTTAAAGCGGTCACGGCGTAGGGCCAGTCCGGTTAAGCGACCGGTACGGGAAAAATGAGTTGTCATCGCCCTCACTCCTTTTCCGTTGTGTAGTAGTGCATGAAGAGATCTTCTAGGGTTGGTGGCGTGCTTTGCAGAGCCATGATATGGTGTTCCGTTAAGGCCGCCATGACTGCGGGAAGGGACTTAGCTTCGACTGAAAATTGCCATTCATTTGGATGCTGTCCGGCTTCAACGTTGTGAACGCCTGCCAGTTGGGTCAAATCAAGCGGTGTTTTCAATGTAACGTTGATGACGGTCCGTGTCAGGTGCCGCATCTCAGCAAGACTTCCCGTTTCAATGATCGTGCCCTCACGGATGATGGCAATCCGGTCACACATGCGTTCAACTTCGGAAAGAATGTGACTGGATAGGAGAACTGCCTTACCCTGTTGCTTCAGATTAAGAACGGCCATTTGGAATTGTCGTTCATTCAGCGGATCAAGGCCGGACGTGGGTTCATCGAAAATGTAAAAGTCTGCGTCCTGGGAAAAGGCGGCAATCAGTGCTACCTTTTGGCGATTTCCTTTGGAGTAGGTTCGGGCCTTCTTGGTCGGGTCCAGGCCGAACTGTTTGATTAGCTCATCAGTTCTAGAGGAATGCTGTGTGTCATTCATCTTTAGCAGGAGGTCAATAATTTCCCCACCGGTGAGATTAGGCCAAAGGTAGACGTCTCCAGGAACGTATGCTAAGCGGCGATGAATCGCGACACTGTTCGACCAAACGTCTTGTCCGAAGATTGTAGCATTTCCGTCGGTTGCCCGGATGAGACCGAGTAAGACCCGAATGGTGGTCGACTTACCAGCACCGTTTGGTCCGATAAAGCCAAATACCTCACCGGCATGAACATCGAAAGTAATATTCTTTAAGGCCTCGAAGTGGCCAAATTTTTTTTGAAGATGATTAATTTGTAAGACTGGTTCGTTCGTCATATAAATCCCTCCTCACGGGTTCTAAATCGCTATCATCGTAAGCCCCCGTCTACTGGAAGTCAATAGAAAAGTGAACTATTTTTCTAAAATAGTTCACTAAAATTAAAAACTCTTCTGAAATGAGGTATGCTAAAATTAACAGCAGTAAATGTTTTAAAAAGGGTGGTGAAAAATGTGGCGACGAATCAACAGCGACGAGAACAGCAGCGACAAAACATCTTAAAAGCGGCTGGCAAGTTGTTTATGAGGGATGGCTTTAAGGTGACCCACATTAAGGATGTGGCAGCAGAGGCGCAGGTTTCTCAGGTGACTTTATATAAGTATTTTGATAGTAAGTTAACCTTGGGACATCAAGTCGTGTTGGCACTGATTGAGACAGGGTATGCCGACTATCAACGCATGGTCGATGATCATTCACGGTCGTTTCGGGAGTTGATTCAGCTCATGATTACCACGAAGACTACCTATGCTGGTGAGATGAGCGATGACTTCTATCAATTTGTTGCGGATGATATGGGCGGCCGATTGGGGAATGATGAGGCGTATCAAGCCTACCAGGACGGTAAACAGCGTTTTTGGGACAGCGTTATTTCTCGCGGTCGTGCGGCGGGGATGATTGCGCCGTCACTGACCGATAAAGCCCTGATCATGTATTTGGATATGTATGTGCAATACTTTAGCGCACCGACGAGTCATCCACTGGTCGGCAGCGCCACGGAGTACAAGAAGTATGCGGATCAACTCATGCACTTGTTCTTCTATGGTTTTATTGGCGATCCACCTGCCAATGACGATGAACCCACAAAGGAGCAGACTAACTGATATGACAGAAGTAGCAATTTTAAATGCCGTTAAAGAGTTTTCGCGGGCCAAAATGGGAGATGACGAGACCGGCCACGGTTTTGATCATATCCAACGGGTCGTGGGGCTAGCAGATCGCCTGGTACAACACTATCCCGAGGCCAACCGTGTGGTAACGGTGACGGCGGCCTACCTTCACGATGTGATCGATGAAAAATTGGTTGCTGATACGGCCCAAGCCAGTCAAGAAGTACGGTATTTCTTGGCCCAGCAGGGATTTACGACCGCTCAAGTCGATATGATTTTCTTGATTATGGATAACATGTCCTACCACAAAACGTTAGATGGCACGGCCAAACCACTGCCGATTGAAGGACAGATCGTTCAGGATGCTGATCGACTAGATGCCATCGGCGCTATCGGAATTTCTCGCGCCATCTACTTCGGTGGCCATTTTGGTGAAAAGATTTATGATCCAACCGTTAAGCCCCGGACCGAGATGACGCACGCTGAATACCGCAATCTGAATAACGAAACAATCATTAATCATTTTTACGAAAAGCTACTCACGCTGAAGGACCTCATGAACACGTCAGCGGCTAAAGACATCGCCGAGCACCGGCAACAGGTGATGTTAGACTTTTTAGCAGAGTATAAAGCGGAATGGAACGCGGAGGCATAGGCTTTCGCGTTTTTATTTGCCGGGAAGTCAAAGTTAGGGATTTAAAGATTCTATAGCAAGTGATATACTATGACTGTACGCAATGTTCACGTTAACATTTCGATGAGGATTGAATTGGTAGCGCTAACTTAAACGGCGTACATAACTAATGTACTAGATATTTTCGTGCCAAAGAAATATTTTCAAGACGTAAACTTTACAATTTTTATTGAGGACGCGGTGCAACAAGGTTAAAACCACTTTAGTTAAATTGAAATAGTTGACAATTCCTGAGAATATTGTATTATGAAATCGGTTACACTGTCATACTAGTATATTAGTTGGACAGCGCTGATGGGTTCGACCATTAGTTGAATTTGACAGTTCGAGACTTTGACAAATGAAAGGGCGGTTTCAGATGGTTAAATTAACGGATGATTACTTAAACAACAAGGCGGCTTTTACGGCAGCCGGGATTACGGTTCCTACTTATGATCAAGACAAATTACGGACGGCAACAAACGAACACCCACGTTGGGTTCACTTTGGTGGGGGTAACTTGTTCCGGGCGTTCCATGCATCCATCGCCAACACTTTAATTGAAAAAGGCGAATTGGATTCTGGTGTTATCGTAGCTGATACTTACGATGACTCAGTTGTTGATGGTGTCTACAAGCCATTCAACGACCGGATCTTACGGGTCGTTACTAAGGCTGATGGTAACTTTGACAAAGAATTGTTTGCCTCAGTTACTGAAGCATTGTTCGCTACGCCAGCTCGTGAAGCTGACTGGAAGCGGATGCAAGAAATCTTCAAGGCACCTTCACTGCAAGTTGTTTCCTTCTCTATTACTGAAAAGGGTTACAACTTAAAGACGGTTGCTGGTGACTTGAATGACATCACGAAGGCTGACTTGGCCGCTGGTCCAGCAGCACCTAAGGGGAACATGGCTGGCTTAGTTGCCTTACTGTTAGGTCGTTTCCAAAACGGCGCAACGCCATTGACTCTGATGAGTACTGATAACTTCTCCAACAACGGGGACAAGTTAAAGGACAGTGTCTTGACGATTGCCAAGGGCTGGAAAGAAAATGGCTTCGTGGGCCAAGACTTCTTAGACTACTTACAAGACAGCAAGAAGATTAGCTTCCCACTTTCCATGATCGACCGGATCACGCCAAACCCATCTGAAACGGTTAGTGCTAAGTTGAAAGACGCTGGCTTCGATGACTACAAGATCATCCACACGCCAAAGCACACTAACATTGCACCATTCACCAACACTGAAGAAGTCCACTACTTAGTTGTTGAAGACAACTTCCCTAATGGTCGTCCAAAGTTTGAAGACGCCGGTGTGATCTTAACTGACCGTAAGACGGTTGGCGAAGCTGACGAAATGAAGGTTACGACCTGCCTGAACCCACTGCACACGTCATTAGCTATCTTTGGTAGTGTTCTGCAATTCAAGTCAATCTCTGACGAATTACAAAACAAGGACCTGGTCGGTGTTATCAAGCAAATCGGTTACGTTGAAGGTTTACCAGTTGTTACGGATCCTAAGGTTATCAACCCTAAGGAATTCATCGACCAATTGGTTACGAAGCGTTTGCCTAACCCTTACATTCCTGATACGCCACAACGGATCGCTACCGATACGTCACAGAAAATTCCAGTTCGTTACGGGGTAACCATCAAGCAATACGTTGACCGTGACGGCTTTGATCCTTCGACCTTGGAATTCATTCCATTGACGATTGCCGGCTGGTTCCGTTACCTGATGGCTGTCAACGATGAAGGTGAAGCCTTCGAACCAAGTCCAGATCCTATGATGGATGACTTGAAGAAGTACGTTGGCGACATCAAGTTAGGCGAATCTACTGACGTTCACGCCCACTTGAAGGATGTCTTAAACAACACGTCTATCTTCGGTCAAGACCTTTACGCCGTTGGTTTGGGTGAAAAAGTTGAAAACTACTTCAGCCAAATGATCGCTGGTAAGGGTGCTATCGTTAAGACCATCGAAGATGCTTTAGCAAAGCACGCTAAATAATAAGTTAATTAATGATCGCCACACATAGAACACATGAGGAGTGAATTTTTATGATCACCATTCAAAACAGTCGCTTTCGGGTTGCGATTAATGAAGTTGGAGCCGAGTTAACCCATTTTGTAGATCAGACTACAGGTCGTGATTTAATGTGGAACAACGATCTCTGGCCAAAGCATGCGCCGGTATTATTCCCGGCAATTGGTCGTTCAAACGAAGACAGCTACTTGATTGATGGCAAGAAATTCGAAATGCCTCAACATGGGTTCGTTAGTGGCTTGACTTTCGCCGTTCTGAACCAAACTGACTCGGCAGTGACCTTGTCAGCCCGGGCAACCGACGAAACGAAAAAAATGTATCCCTTTGATTTCGAATTACAAGTGACCTTTAGCTTAACGGCCGATGGCTTACATTTGAAGTTCGACGTCAAGAACCATGATTCGAAGGACCTTTCCTTCTCACTCGGTTCTCACCCAGCATTCAACGTTCCATTCGCAGATGGCGAGAAGTTTACGGACTACCAAGTTGCGTTAACGCCAGCACCTAAAGACTTAACCAACTTTGAGATCGTAAAAACGCCAAATCCATTCCGAAGCGGTAAGAGTTTACCGTTCAAGAATGAAGATGGCGTGATTGATTTGACCTATCCGATGTTTGATGCCGGTTTGATTATCCTGAACGCACCAGGCCTGGAACACGTGACGTTACGGTCTAAGGTCAGCGGCCAATCCATTACCTTGGATGTCCAAGACTTTGACTACGTGACGCTCTGGACCAAGGAAGGTGCCAACGCACCATTCCTCTGTGTTGAACCATTCAATGGTTTGCCAGATGTCTCAGGGGACTTACGTGAGCTGAAGAGTAAGGAAGGCAACCATCACGTGGCTGCTGGTGAAACGGCAACCATGGCATACACCATGCATATCAAGGCTTAATTGACGCGGTTGTAGGCAGTGACCTTGCCGGTAAAACCAGCATCCGTTCCCTGTGCCACTAGGGTGGTAATCCCACCATTGACCGGGAAATTGCCGAGGGCGTCAAAGTCCGGACCATACCGCAGCACCAGCGAGCGAATCAAGGTGCCGTGGGTCACCACGAGGAGGCGGTCGCCGTCGTGAGCTTCAGTGAGTAACTCCTGAATCCCACGGTCGACGCGACTGCTGAACGTGGCGCCGTCCTCTGAAAGATGACGAGGATCCGCGGCGTGCATAGCATCTCGAGCAACGTCAAACGAGTATTTCTGGATGATTTCGGCTTGGGTCTTGCAGCCTAGCTGCTGATCCTTACCGACTGCCATCCAGGCTTGGTGAAAGTCCAAGCCTTCGTAAGAGCCAAAGAACACTTCACGAAAATCTTCGTGCTGTTCGGGTTCTGACTGAAGAAAATGATTCGGTTGGATAATATGTTTAGCCGTATCAATGGCGCGTTTGAGGTCGGATGAATGGTAGCTTTGATACTTGGTATCTTGCAACAATTGACCGACTTGATCGGCAGTTGCGATGCCGTCCGCCGTCAGCGGTGAATCAGCCCAACCTTGGAGTTTATCCATGGTATTGAAGATGGTTTGACCGTGGCGAACGAAGTCGATAGTGATGGTTTTCATAATTAGCCTCCTAGCAGATGTCTATCAACATTATACGCATCTTTGGAAGCTACAGGTGTAAGATTGAATTTGAATTTAATTATTTTGGAGGTTTTTGGAAAATGGCACAATATAAAATTGCGGTGGTTAACTCAAGTAGTTTTGGACAAGTCTTCAAGGAACACTGGCAACAAATCGAAGAGATCGGTGAAGTTAAGCGTTTCATGCTTCCAACCGACATCGATGGTAAGTCATTAGCTAAGGAACTCGATGGCTACAACATTATCATCGCTTCCGTTACGCCAATGTTTAACAAGGAATTCTTCGACAACAAAGACGAAACCTTATTGATCTCCCGTCACGGTATTGGTTTCAACAACGTTGATATCAAGGCCGCTAAGGAACACGGTACTAAAGTTGCTATCGTGCCACAATTGGTTGAACGTGACTCCGTTGCCGAAAACGAATTGGCTAACTTGATGACCTTAGTTCGTCGGACGGTTCAATCCGCAGAACGCGAACGTGATGACCGTTACGAAGACCGTGCCGAATTCATGGGTAATGAATTATCTGGCAAGACCTTCGGGGTTATCGGCTGTGGGAACATTGGTAGCCGGGTTGCTGAATTATTCAGTGTCTTTGGTGGTCCTATTCTGGTTAACGATCCAGATCCTAAGGCCCCAGCTGGCTGGTTGAAGAGCCACAACGTTGAACGCGTTGACTTGGATACTTTATTGGAAAAGGCTGACTACATTTCTTTGAATGCTTCTTTGAACGATGGAAACTACCATTTGATCGATGCTAAGAAGATCGCCAAGATGAAGAAGGGTGTTTACCTGTGCAACAACGCGCGTGGTGCCCTCATTGACGAAACGGCCCTCTTAGACGGAATCAAGTCTGGTAAAGTTGCTGGTTACGCTGCCGATGCTGTTGAAGTTGAACCTGTTCGTGCAACCTCACCATTACTGCAAAACGACCGTGTCTTATTGACGCCACATACCTCCGCTTACACCTACGAATGCCTTCACGGTATGGGTGAAAAGTGTGTCAGCGATGTGAAGAATATTGTTGCCAACAAGCCGTTGGTTCGTGAATTAACGAGTACTTTAGCCTAGTAAACAGGCGGAACGGGACCATGTGCTGCTAATCAGAGGGCACGTGGCCCTGTTTATATCCTGAAGTTATACACTATGTGCTGATTATCGGCTATGCCTAAATAGCTAGCCGCCATCGAGCAGACGTAAATATTGTGAAATCCAAAAATCGCCAAAATAAAAGGAAGTTGAAAATTATGGATTATTTAATCGGAATTGACGTTGGTACCACGAGTACCAAGGCCGTACTGTACAACACTGATGGGGAAATCTTTGGCTATGCCAACAAGCTTTACCCCTTGATTCAAGACAACCCCGACATGGCCGAAGAAGACCCAGACGTTATCTTTGACGCCTCTGTTGAAGCCTTGAAGGAAGTTACGGCCAAGGCTGACCCTAAGGAAGGTAAGATCTTAGGGGTTTCCTGGTCAACCCAACAACACAGTTTGGTGGGGATGGACGCCGATTACAAGCCAACGACGCGGGCGATTACGTGGGCCGACAACCGTTCTGAAAAGGTTGCTTCACGTATGGCCAACGATGGCAGTGGTCTGGAACTTTACAAGCGGACTGGTCTGCCAACCCACCCAATGGGTGTCGTTTACAAGTTGCTCTGGATCAAGGAACAACACCCAGACACCTACAAGAAGACCCAATACTGGGTTGGTTTGAAGGAATACTTGTTGTACCGGTACTTTGGTCAACTTAAGGAAGAAACCAACATGGCTTCTACCACGGGTCTCTTCAACATCCACACGATGGACTGGGACGAAGAATCCATGAAGCTGACGGGCATCACCCGCGACCAACTGCCAGAACTCGTTGACACCACTTATCAAATGAAGGGCCTGCACCCAGAAATTGCCAAGAAGATTGGTTTCTCTGCTGACACGCCATTCATCATGGGTGGGACTGACGGTGCGCTCTCTGAAATTGGCTTAGGTGCCATTAACAAGGGCGAGGTGGCCGTTACGATCGGTACCTCTGGCGCTGTCCGGACTTTCGTTGACAAACCTCAAATCGACCCTAAAGGCCGGATTTACTGCTACCCAGTTATGCAGGGTAAGTGGATCATTGGTGGCCCAGTGAACAACGGTGGGATCGTCTTCCGTTGGGTTCGGGATAACCTCTTTGCTCCTGAAAAGGAACAAGCCAAAAAGGAAGGTAAGGATCCATACGACTTACTGACTGAAATTGCTAGCAAAGTGCCAGCCGGTTCCGATGGCCTGATTTTCCACCCATTCTTGGGTGGCGAACGGGCTCCAATCTGGGATGGTAACGCACGGGCTTCTTACTTCGGTTTGACCCGTCAACACAACCGTTCTCACATGGTACGGTCCGCACTGGAAGGGATTGTTTACAACCTCTACACCGTTGAATTAGCGTTGAAGGAAGCCATGGAACCAACTGCTATCTTGGCTGCCGGGGGCTTTGCCCGTTCACCACTATGGCGTCAAATGTTGGCTGATATCTTCGAAGAACCCGTCACGATTCCAGAAGCCTTCGAAAGTGGCTGCTTGGGTGCCATGGTGATTGCACAGATCAGTTTAGGCCTGGCCGATGACCTGTCAGTTGTTAAGAAGTTTATCGGGAAGATGAACACTTACGAACCAAACCCAGAAACTTTCGAAAACTACCGCGAAATCATGCCAATCTACATTCGCCTAGGTCGGAAGCTGCAAACTGAGTACGACAGTATCGCAGAATATCAACGGAAACGCGCACCAAAGGAATAAATTGTTAGTTTTGATGATTTATTTACAAAAACTGCTTGAAATTTGTAAAAGTTTTTCATATAATAAGAGTCGTTAACTGATATATTACTTTTTTCAAGCAGAGAGGAACTTATACCATGAAGATTGGATTAGTTGGATTAGGTAAGATGGGTAGCAACTTAGCTCAAAATATGATGGACAACGGTCACGAAGTTGTTGGATTTGATTTGAACAAGGATTTTGTTAAAGAAGTTGCTGGGTTTGGCGCAGAAGCAGCTACGTCACTGGAAGACTTGCTTAGCAAGCTGCCTTCTCCTAAAATTGTTTGGTTGATGCTGCCAGCTGGCAAGCCAACTGAATCAACTGTTGCAACGCTGACTGAGGTATTAAGTGCTGGCGACTACATCGTTGATGGCGGGAACTCCTTCTGGCAGAATTCCGTTGAAGATGCCAAGAAGGCTGAAGCCAAGGGCATCAACTTCTTCGATTGTGGGACGTCTGGTGGTCAATCAGGTGCCCGTCACGATGGAAACTTTATGATCGGTGGGACTAGTGCTAAAGCCTTTGAAACGTTGAAGCCAATCTTCGAAGGCATCGCCCAAGAGAATGGTTACCTATACACCGGCGCTGCTGGTTCAGGTCACTACTTGAAGATGGTGCACAACGGTATTGAATATGGGATGATGGAAGCTATCGGTGAAGGGTTCGATGTCTTGGAACACAGCGACTTCGACTACGATAACGAAGCAGTTGCCCAACTTTGGAACTCCGGGTCTGTTGTCCGTTCATGGCTCATGGAATTGGCTCAAGAAGCCTTCTCTAAGGATGCCAACCTTGAAGAAATTCGTGGGACGATGCACAGTTCTGGTGAAGGTAAGTGGACGTTACAAGAAGCCCTCAACCAAGAAGTTCCCGTTCCAGTTATCAGTTTAGCTCTGATGATGCGTTACCGTTCAATGGAAAACGATACCTTTACGGGTAAAGTTGTTTCAGCTTTGCGGAATGGTTTTGGTGGTCACGCGGTCGACAAGATCAAATAAGTCTAAATTTTAAAACGGTGAAAACCGGAAGCTCAGGATGAAAATTCCTGAGCTTTTTTTGTAGTGGTCTAGGACACTGGTAAATGGGCGTAAGGTATTTGGAGATTAGGATGCAGCGATATAAATCTGTGAAAACTTTGAATTGGTAAAGGAATAGTAAAACTGATATTTAAGTCTAGGGAATTGGAACTAATTAGTTTCATATTTTTTGGCATAATGAACTAATATAGGAAGTAAAAGTCCATATGGAGGTCATGTTTTCACGTAATTTCAGGTTCCAAATTAATTTATTTTTCTAAAATAACAAATTGCCATTATTAAATAAATGCTGATATATCGGGCTTTCCAGCAGATATGATCCGTCGGTACTAGAGAAGAAGAGCAAACATCCGTTGACAGCGCTTTCACTAACTAGTAAGATATGGGTGTTGGCAGAACTGATATATTACTATTTCAATTGTTAGGTCCCATTACTGAGAATTGTTGACATATATCGGGCACAAGACAGCTTTTTTGGACAAGGAGTGAGATTAATGAAGTTAAGCAGCAAGATTCAATCCGTGGAAAACTGCGGCGACTATTTGGCCATCAAAACCAATGGCGCCCAGTTCCAAGTTTACCTGCTGGATAACGATATTATCCGGATGCGGGGGACTTTCAAGGATGAATTTGCTCCAGAAGCGTCATATGCTCTAGTCAAGACTGCGTGGGCAGATAAGACGGATGATTTAATGGCGGGTGAGCGTCAACGCGTTAAGCCGCTACCACTCGATCTCAAGGAAGACGCAGATAGCTATTCGGTTTCAACGGCGAACTTAACCTTGAAGATCAACCGGAATCCGTTTGGGTTTGAAGTTCTCGATAAGGCAGGCAACGTGTTACATAAAGATTTGCCAAAGCGTTCCTTCCTTCAGGATGATTTGGGCCGGTCGTACCATTACAGTACGATGGGTGACCACAACTTCTTCTACGGATTTGGTGAAAAATCCGGGGAACTCAATAAGTTTAAACGTCGGATGCGGATGCACAACACGGATTCTTTAGGGTGGAATGCCTCTAAATCCGATCCCCTCTACAAGATGATTCCGTTCTATATCGATTTCGATAGTGAAATGGACATCGCTTCAGGGCTCTATTACAACAATTCTAATGACTCCACGTTCGATATGGACAGTGAGCACAGTAACTACTGGCACCGTTACAGCTACTTTGAATGTGACGGTGGCGACCTGGATGTCTTCTTTATTGCCGGACCAACCATTAAGGACGTGGTTAAACACTACACGGACTTAACCGGGAAGACGGCGATGATGCCCAAAGCTTCGCTAGGTTACATGGGGTCAACCATGTACTACACGGAACTGGACAAGGACGCCGACCAAGCAATCTTAGACTTCGTCGACACCTGCAAGAAGAACGATATTCCTTGTGATGGCTTCTTCATGTCATCCGGCTACACGACCGGTGACGATGGCAAACGGTACGTCTTCAACTGGAACAAGGACCGTTTCCCTAATCCGCAAGACTTTGTGGATAAGCTGAAGGAAAAGGGTGTCTTACTGGCGCCAAATGTTAAGCCAGGGATGTTAGTCACCCATCCATTTGCCAAGGACTTTGCCGATGCTGACGCCTACATTAAGACGCCAGATGGCAAGGCCGACCAGGAAGACCAATACTGGGGTGGCGCAGCGCACTTCGTTGACTTCACCAGTGAAAGTGGCCGGGCAACGTGGTCGAAATTTATGACGAAACAACTGTTATCGTTGGGGATCACCAGTATCTGGAACGATAACAACGAATATGAAATTAATGAAACCGCCGCCAAAGTCGATGCGGATGGCGTTCACGCAACCATTGGTGAAGTAAAGCCAATCATGCCAACGATGATGGCCAAGACGGCACAAAAGGCAATCGCCGATTACGACCCGAATGTGCGGCCATACCTGATCAACCGGGCTGGTTTTGCCGGGATTCAACGGTATGCGCAGACCTGGGCCGGTGATAACCGGACGAGTTGGACCAATGTGAAATACAACATCCCAACAATCTTAGGGATGGGACTCTCCGGGGTCGCTAACCAAGGGTGTGATATTGGTGGGTTCGATGGTCCAGCGCCAGAACCAGAACTGTTCGTCCGGTGGGTCCAAAATGGGATCTTCCAGCCACGGTTCTCAATTCACTCCTCTAATGATGACAACACGGTCACGGAACCTTGGATGTACCCGAGCTACACCAAGTACATTCGCGATGCCATTCAGTTGCGTTACCAATTGATTCCTTACTTCTACTCACTGTTGCATGAAGCGTCAGTGTCAGGGGCACCAATCATGCGGCCACTGGTTTACGAATTCCAAAATGATCCGAAGACTTTCGAAGAAAGTTTTGAGTTCATGCTGGGATCATCATTACTGGTTGCAGACGTGGTTGATAAGGGTCAAACGACCAAGGAAGTATACCTACCAAAGGGTGCCGATTGGTATGATTTAACGACTTATCACTACTACAATGGGGGTCAAACCATCGAAGTTCCCGTCGATCTTGGGAGTATTCCAATGTTCTTACGGACCGGGAGTATTATTCCTGAAAGCAAGGGCCTCATGAATATTCACAACGATACGGTAGAGAACTTGGATGTCTTAGTTGAGCCAACAACGGCGAGCGACTTCCAGTTGTATGAAGATGATGGGAAGACGATGAGCTACAAGCAAGGGGACTTCTTGACCACTGATATTTCGGTTAAGCCAAGTAAGCACCAAACGTTAATTAACTTGCATAAGCAAGGAACTTACGATTCCAAGCTGAAGAGTTACACGTTCCGTGTTTGTTGCCCAGACATTGCCCCATTAACGATTGAACTTCAAGGCAAACCGTTGGCGCAATTCCTTAAGTTTGACAAGTTCAATGCCGCCACTGAAGGCTGGTTCTTCGATGGCGAAAAGCGTCAAGTTATCATTAAATTTAATAATGTAAGCGATTCAGATATTGAGCTGAGCGTTGAGTCTAGTGTTAAGGACTTAATCTCAATCTAATAATTTGCTAAATTTGCGGAATCTCACTTTAAAAATTATCTAGGCAATTCGCCGGAGGTTGGAAAAATGGATACACAAAAAACAAGTATTGATCGTTCAAAGCCGTTTGGTTGGGCTGACCGTTTTGGTTACGCTCTTGGGGATGTTGGGAACAACTTCTCATTCGCTGTTGTGAATACCTTCTTGATGATCTTCTACACCAACGTGTTGGGATTGTCAGGGGTGACCGTGGGACTCTTGTTCCTGATTGCCCGGTTTATTGATGCCATTGCTGATATCACTGTTGGTCGGTTGGTCGATAGTAGTAAGCTCCACAAGAGTGGTCGATTCATTCCGTGGATTGCCCGCTTCAAGTACCCACTACTCATCGCGACCATCTTGGTTTTTGTGCCATTCGTTAAAGATTTGGCGTTTCCAATCAAGATAACTTATGTCTTTATCACTTACTTACTTTGGGGGATTTTCTACTCCACGGTTAACATTCCTTATGGCTCCATGGCGTCCGCGTTAAGCGATTCGCCTAATGACAAGACCTCTCTGTCCACTTGGCGGAGTTTAGGATCTGCAACGGGGAGTGCCATCGTCAGCTTCGTCGTGCCAATCTTCATGTACGTTGGCGCTACGCAAAGAATTGACGGCGTGCGTTTCTGGTTAGTAGCCTCCGTCATGGCAATCTTAGGGTTTGGATGTTACATCCTGACCAGTAAGCTGCCAACGGAACGGGTGCGGACCCAACGAAGCGAGTCGGTGCCACTGGGAACGGTCATGAAGGATATGTTTACGGACCGTGCCTTAGTTATCCTAGTTGTCTTGGATATCATTCTGGTCATCAATCAGAACCTGTCTGGGACCAACATTTCTTACCTGTTTAACGACTACTTTAAGAACAGTAGTGCCATGTCGATCGCGTTGATCTTCAACTTCGCGACGGTGCTGTTGCTTGCGCCATTCGCCCAATACTTTACGAAGAAGTTTGGTCGTAAGGAAGTAACGGTGGTGTCCCTGTTCTTTGCCAGCATCGTGTACGGTGCCTTGGTCTTTATCCATACTAGCAGCGCCATGGTCTACCTGGTCTTCCTGTTCTTCGGGAGCTTGGGGGCAGCGATGTTTAACCTGATGGTCTGGGCCTTCATCACCGACGTTATCGATAACCAGCAAGTAACGACCGGGATTCGTGAAGACGGGACGATCTATGGGGTGAATTCCTTCGCCCGGAAAGTCGCCCAAGCCTTAGGTGGAAGTTTCGGGGCCTTCATGTTGACCATGATCGGCTACGTTTCCTCTACGTCTGGTGGGGCCGAACAATCCCAACAAGTTATTGACCGCATCTACTACTTGGCCTCAGGAATTCCAGCCGTCTGCTGTGGACTGGCCGCAATCGTGATGCTGTTCTTCTACCCACTGAACAAGAAGCGGGTTGAAGCCAACGCGGCGATTTTACGGGAAAAGAATTCTAAGAACTAATGTTTCTCAATGACTACAAGAGAACAATTGTAATCAGAAGTAATTACCAATAATTTTTATAAAATGGCAAATTACAAGTTTAATCCGAACAAGCCCGGAATCTTTCAATGGCAGTCTGT
>CALNAJ010000020.1 GCA_937874695.1 uncultured Lactobacillus sp. | reverse complement strand
TTACCATTGATTTTAATTGTTTTCTAATATACAATTGGAAACATCAAATTTGAGGATGTCAATTTATTTCACTAACAACACATAGAGGGGTTGGATATCAATGAAAATCAATTCGGCAGTCAAACTCGGGACGGTGGCCACGTTCGCGGCAGTATTACTTGCAGCGTGTGGATCATCGTCAAGCAGTTCTAGCGAGGCTAGCAAGCAAACGTTAAATTGGATGGAAAGTTCCGCTTTACCATCTATGGATTCCGCTACAGCAACTGACGTGGTTTCTGGGGAAACCTTAAACAACACCAATGAAGGTCTGTTACGGTTCGGTAAGAACAGTAAGGTTCATCCTGGGGTTGCCAAGAGCTATACGGTGTCTAAAGACGGTAAGACGTATACCTTCAACTTACGGAAGTCTAACTGGAGTAACGGGACCAAAGTTACGGCTAAAGATTTCGTTTATGCCTGGCAACGCACCGTTAATCCTAAGACCGCTTCACAATATGCTTACATGTATGCACCTGTGAAGAATGCTAACGAAATCATGACCAGTAAGAAGCCAGTTTCCAGCTTAGGAATCAAGGCAGAAGGCAATTACAAAGTCGTCGTAACGTTGACGCAAGCAACGAGCTACTTCCCATCATTAGTGGCTAGTCCTATGTTCTTCCCACAAAGTAAAGCAGTCGTTGATAAGTACGGTAAGAAGTTTGCAACGAACGCCAAGGATAACGTCTACAACGGTCCATTCAAGTTAACCTACTGGACCGGGACGTCTGACAACTGGTCGATGAGTAAAAACACTGAGTACTGGAACGCAAAGAATGTTAAACTGAAGAAGATTAACTTCAAGACGATGAAGGATCCGCAAACTTCTTTGAGTCAATACCAAAGCGGCAAGCTGGACGCGACTTACTTAAGCGGTCAACAACCTAAGAACTACAAGAACGACAAGCAATACGTTGAACGTAAAGGAGCTTCAACCTTCTACATTGAATTGAACCAACGGAAAGACAGCATGATGAAGAACAAGAAGGCCCGTCAAGCATTGTCCTTGGCCATCAACCGGAAGCAATTCGTCAACAAGGTCTTAGCCGATGGCTCAACGCAAACGAAGGGCCTGGTCTCAACGGGTCTGATGTCTTACAAGGGTAAGGACTTCAACTCCGCTTCATACGTGCCAGAAGCTACCAACCATGACTTAGCTAAGGCGAAGACATTGTGGAAGCAAGCACTGAAGGAAACCGGTCGTTCAAGCTACAACTTGACCCTGATGGCCGACGATACGCCAGCTGGTAAAAACACGTTGGAATTCGTTCAAAGTCAATGGTCTAAGTTAGGTAACATCAAGGTTACCAACCAAAGCTTGCCATTCAAGACGCGGTTAGCACGTTCTGAAAATGGGCAATTCCAAGCCGTTGTTTCTGGTTGGGGTGCTGATTACCCTGACGCCATCTCCTTCCTGGAAATGTTCACGAAGACCAACTCCTACAACCGTGGGAAGTGGAACAATGCCGAATACAACAAGGACATTGCCGCTGCTGATGGTAAGGATGCCAACAACGAAGCTGCTCGTTGGACCGACTTAGTTGATGCGCAAAAGACGTTGATGAAGGACCAAGGGATCATCCCATTGTACCAACAAGGGAAATCACAACTGGTCAAGTCTAACGTCAAGGGTGTTATCTACTTCCCAACCGGCGCTAACTGGGACTTCAGTAAGGCCTACATTTCTAAATAATCGAATCTAATATTAGTCATTACGCGTAAGAGAACGTTATAGTTTTAATCGGGGAGTAAGGATTAACGAAGCAGTTAGTCCTTACTTTTCGATATATAGCAATCATTTATCGTCTTGTTGTTTTCATATAATTCTTGTTAAGCTTAACAACTTAACGGTAACGAATAAGTCTACTGATTGAGAGGTAAACAAATGGCAAAGTACCTAGCAAAGCGGATCTTCTATCTGATCCTGACCTTATTCATCGTTATTACCGTCACCTTCTTCCTGATGAAGTTGTTACCCGGGACGCCACTGACGAACCAAGCCAAGTTATCCAAGAGCCAGATTGCATTGATTTACCAGCAATATGGTTTGGATAAGCCGGTTTGGCAACAATACCTGCTGTACCTGGCAGGGGCCGTCAAAGGTAACTTCGGGACTTCATTCCAGTTCAGTGACCAACCCGTGTCCTACCTGCTCTCTAGCCGGATTGGACCATCCTTACAGATTGGGCTGCAAGCCATGATTGTGGGTGTCATTGTCGGAATCATCATCGGAGCTTTCGGTGCGATGAAGCAAAATACGTGGGTCGACACCACGACAACTGTTGTTTCCATCTTAGGAATCTCAATTCCTTCCTTCGTCTTGGCCGTACTGTTACAGTACTACTTAGGACTGAAGTTGGGCTGGTTCCCAATCGCTGAATGGGGTGGTTTTATCTACACGGTATTGCCAACCTTAGCGTTAGGCGCGACGCCGCTAGCCGAGTCGGCGCGGTTCGTGCGGACGGAAATGGTCGATGTGTTGAGTTCTGATTACATTGAGTTAGCCAAGGCTAAAGGCCTGAGTCGCATGGGGGTTATTTACCACCATGCGCTGCGGAACAGTTTGATTCCGCTGATCACGATTGTGGGTCCTTTGGCGGTTAACATCATGACCGGGTCGATGGTTGTTGAAAACATCTTCTCCATCCCCGGGATTGGGGAACAGTTCGTCAAGTCCGTCTTGACCAACGATTACCCAACCATCATGGGCTTGACCATCATCTATTCATTCATGTTGTGTGTCGTTCTGTTGATCACCGATATCCTTTACGGAATCGTTGACCCACGGATTCGGCTTACAGGAAAGGCTAACTAGGAGGTAAATAAATGGCAGATACAGTAAAACTCCCAGAAGATAGCTTTAAGCCCATCACGGCCGATGACCGTGCGGCTTTAGATAGTGAAAAGATTGCGGCACCGTCACTGACCTTTACACAGGATGCTTGGCGGCGGTTAAAGAAGAACCGGGGCGCTTGGGTGTCTCTGATTCTTTTAGGAATCATCTTCTTACTAGCTTTCGGCTCCATCTTCGTTTCACCGCACAATCCTAATGCCGTGAATCCATCATACGCAAACTTACCCTCAAAAATTCCTGGAATCGGCATCAACGGTTTCAACGGGACGCTGGTTCAGGCCGGTCAACGGATCGACGCTTACAAGCAGGCGGGGGCCACTGGTGCACATTACATCATGGGAACCGACTACTTAGGGCGGGACTTGTTCTCCCGGGTCCTTTACGGGACACGGATCTCCCTGATCATTGCGTTAGTTGCGACACTGTTTGACCTGACGATTGGGGTGACCTACGGGTTGTTCTCCGGTTGGAAAGGGGGACGGGTTGATACGTTCATGCAACGGGTCATTGAAATCATCCTGTCCATTCCTAACCTGGTTGTTATCGTCCTGTTGATTTTGATTCTGAAACCCGGGATGGCCTCAATCATTATTGCCATCGCGTTAACCTCGTGGGTGAACATGGCCCGTCTGGTTCGAGCGCAGACACTGGAAATCAAGGAACAAGAGTACATCTTAGCGGCGAGGACGCTGGGTGAAAGCTCGTTCAAGATTGCCTTCAAGCATCTGCTGCCAAACTTGTCGAGTGTCATCATCATCAACACGATGTTTACCATTCCTAGTGCCATCTTCTTCGAAGCAACGCTGTCCTATATCGGGATCGGGATTTCATCCCCACAAGCTTCGTTAGGGACGCTGTTAAATGATGGGCAAAAGAACTTCCAGTTCCTGCCTTATCAGATGTGGTGGCCAGCACTGATCCTATGTATCATCATGTTAGCCTTTAACCTTTTGGGTGATGGGTTGCGGGATGCATTCGATCCGCGGACGAAAGAGTAGGTGAGATGACGTCATGGATAACGAAAAAGACATTTTAGAGGTCCGGAATCTGCAAGTTAACTTCAAGACTTATGCCGGTGACGTTAAGGCCATTCGGAACGTTAGCTTTGATTTACGGAAAGGTGAAACACTTGCCATTGTTGGGGAATCCGGTTCTGGGAAATCCGTTACGACGCGGACCATCATGGGTCTGAATGCGTCGAACGCCGACATTACCAGTGGCTCGATCGTCTACAAGGGACAAGACCTGTTGAAGAAGAGCGAGAAGGAAATGCAAGCCATTCGGGGCCAAGACATTGCCGAAATCTTCCAGGATCCAATGACTTCATTGGATCCAACCATGAAGATTGGGCGGCAGATCGCCGAACCCTTAATGGTCCACAAGGGCATGAAGAAGGAAAAAGCCTTGGCGCAAGCCTTGGAAATGATGAAGTTAGTCGGAATCACGGATGCTGAAAACCGGATCAACGACTATCCGCACCAATTCTCCGGTGGGATGCGGCAACGGATCGTGATTGCGATTGCGTTGATCAACTACCCCGAAGTCCTGATTGCCGATGAACCGACGACTGCTTTGGATGTCACCATCCAGTCACAGATTCTGCATTTGATGAAAGAACTGCAAGACAAAATTTCAACGTCGATCATCTTTATCACCCATGATTTAGGGGTGGTTGCCGGGATGGCCGACCGGGTCGCCGTCATGTACGCGGGTAAAATCGTGGAATACGGGACTGTCGATGAAATCTTTTACAACCCCAAGCACCCGTACACGTGGGGCCTGTTGAGTTCGATGCCAACACTGGATTCGAGTGGTGATTCCTTACCATCGATTCCCGGGACGCCACCGGACTTACTGGATCCACCAACTGGGGATGCCTTTGCGGCTCGGAACGCCTACGCATTGAAGATCGATACGGAACAAGAGCCACCGTTCTTCAAGGTTTCCGATACGCACTATGCGGCCACTTGGTTGCTCCATCCGGATGCACCCAAGGTGACGCCACCAGCACAGATCGTTGAACGTCAAGAGAAGTATGCGACGATGCAAAAGGCTTGGTTGAAGACGCAACAATCGACCACGCCAGTTGAAGAAGAGGAGGAACAGCAATAATGGACTACGAAAATGCCGAAAAAATCCTCGAGGTCAAGCACCTCAAGCAGTACTTCAACGTTGGTAAAGCTGATGAAGTGCGGGCCGTTGATGACATTTCATTTGATATCTACAAGGGTGAAACCTTTGGGTTAGTTGGGGAATCAGGTTCAGGTAAGACCACCACTGGTCGGGCCATCATTCACCTGTACGAACCAACGTCCGGTGAGATTCTATTTGACGGTAAAAACGTCGATTCCTTTACGAGTAAAAAGGACCAACGTGACTTCCGCCAAGAGATGCAAATGATCTTCCAAGATCCTTACGCCTCACTGAATCCACGGATGAAGGTCAAGGATATCGTGGCCGAGGGGATTGATATCAATCACCTCGCCAAAGATGATGCCGACCGGACCAAACAGGTCGAAGACTTACTGGAAACGGTTGGTCTGAACAAGGACCACTCCAGTCGGTACCCCCACGAATTCTCTGGTGGGCAACGGCAACGGATCGGGATTGCCCGGGCGTTAGCCGTAAACCCCAAGTTCGTGATCGCCGATGAACCCATCTCCGCCTTGGACGTGTCGATTCAGGCACAAGTCGTTAACTTGATGAAGCAGTTACAGCGGGAACAGGGCTTAACGTACCTGTTCATCGCCCATGACCTCTCCATGGTCAAGTACATCTCCGATCGTATCGGGGTCATGCACTACGGCCGGATGTTAGAGATTGCCGACGCCGACGAAATCTACGCCCACCCGTTACACGACTATACCAAGAGTCTCTTGTCAGCCGTCCCAGTACCCGATCCAGAATTCGAACGGACGCGGGAAGAAATTGCTTACGACGGTAGCCAAGAAAATGACGGTAAGGAACGTCACTTGGTAGAAATCGCCCCACGTCACTGGGTCCGCGCTGCGAAGGATGAAATCTTCCTGTACAAGCAACGCGCCCAAGAAGCGTCATTGATTAAGGAATAAAGAGTGTGGAGCGAGGCGGGAGTCGGCGAGCATTAACGTCGCTAAGGTGGAAATCCCGATTCTGGATTTCTGGCTTAGCGGGGTTAAGCGGAACCGGCTGCCTCGCGGAACACGTTTTGGCAACATAAAATCAAAGAACGCTTTACGTAAAGGTCCAAGAGCAATCCAGCTCTTGGGCCTTTTTGCCATCATCAAAGGGCCAAACCAGTCGCCTGCGGCTGTCAGGGACTCCGCCTGCTGTGGGGACCGGTCCAAGCCAAAGAGCGGTCTTGAACCTCGATTTGAAACCTCGCAAGGCCCGCGAGTTTCCAAACTCGTCCCATGGCGTAAGAACGGGAAGAACCAATCGCCCGTCCTAACACCATCGTCACGGCCGGCTCCACCCTGACCTCCTCCGGCTAAGTTGGATTTTAACTTTAACCGCTGGTGAGTCTAACATCCGATCCATATAAATGGGTTATTTGAAATAGTCCCTACACTACTACCAATGTAATTTTTACGGATTTAGTCGCATGCAAGACGTGATCTTTAATAGAACTTAATCTTTTCGGCGGCTAGTTGTTCGATTAGCCAAACGTGAACTGGCGCTGAAAACAGTGTCAGCTGGCGGTTTTGCAAGCACAAACATTACCAAGAGGGAGACGCCTGAACAATGTCGCCCCGCAACCATCACCACATCAAAAAAACGCCAAACCAGCGAGTGTGGTTTGGCGTTCAATGATTTCATTTGTGAGCGGGGACCTAAAGCACAGGACCCTCAGAGTTGTTGTAGTAGTCAACGTGATACTGGCCATCGGTGACGGTCAGCTTGGTGATACTGCCATTATCGACGGGGATGGAGATATCAATGTCGGAGAACTTGGAAACGGTGCTCCGGATGGTCGTGCTGTGTGTGGCAATCATGATCTTGTCGCCATCGTTGGCCGCAGCCACCACGCGGTCGAAGCCGGGTTGGAGGCGGGCCCAGAAGGTGGCGTTATCTTCGGCATCGCCATAAGGATCTTGGGCGTGGAACATGTCCTTGGTCTTCTCAATCGTCAGGCCGGCAATCATGTCGTCAAAGGTGTGAAATCCCTTGGGACTACCGACCGTGTGCCAAGTTTCGCCTTCATCCATACCTTCAAAGAATCCGAAGCTTTCTTCACGGAAAGCGGGTTCGGTCTGAAGGGCGCTTTGGTCGAGTGAATTCGCGGCAAGGATGATGTCTGCGGTCCGTTGGGCCCGAGACATATCGCTGGCGTACGCTGCCGCAAAAGGAATATCGGCTAGTCGTTGACCGGCGCGCTTGGCATCGGCCAGGCCCTTGTCGGTCAACGGGGCATCGATCCACCCCTGAATGCGGAAATACTTGTTCAGAAAGGTTTGGCCGTGACGGACCAAATAAAGTTCAACTGTCGCCATGTCATTCGCTCCTTTAAAATTAAATATAACTTGTGTCTGTGGTTAGCTTAGTGGAAATTGCCGCCTGCAGCTGTCAGAAACTCCGCCTGCTGTGGGGACCGGTCCAAGCCAAAGGGCGGTCTTGAACCTCGACTTGAAACCTCGCAAGGACCACGAGTTTTCAAGCTCATCCCATGGTGTAAGAACGGGAAGAACCAAGCGCCCGTCCTAACACCATAAGCACGGCCGGCTACGTTTCTGACCTCCTCCGGCTAAGATAACGACTCAATTTAAATCTTGGTGAAGTGCCAAGATAAAATTTGATTTTAATTAAATGTCGGATTCCACTCGTTATACAGACATAATTGGCTCGTTTATGAATATAGAGTGGTCCGAACAGATAGGACCAATTGTGAGCATCGTTAGAATTCTATCGAGCAATACTAAGTCGCGATTACTGTGTTGCCAAGCCGTAGGAGGCCAGGGGTGTAGCCAGCTGTGTCGGTGGTGTTAACTGACGTTTTTGGTCAGTTTACACCACGGGTTGATCTTGGAGACACGCTGGCTTTGAGCGTGGCTTCAAGTCAAGCTGGAAGCCCGGTCTTTGGCTGGAAGCGACCCCATAGCAGGCGGAATCCCTGGCAGCCGAAGGAGACACAACCGACAGTAATCAGCGGGTATCATTGTAACAGTTTTAATTGAGAATGCCTAGTTCGCGCCGAATTTCACGAGCCTTTTCCGGCGTACTGGTGAAAATAATCCGGTCATTGAACTTCAGCAAGGTTCCCCCAGTTGGCCGGACAAAGTGGCCGTTCCGGAAAATCTGGCTGATGGTAATGTCACCCACAAAGTCTAGGTTGCGAATCTGCTGGTCGGTGTAGCGCCGGTTGCGCAGTGCCACTTCGTAGACGGCAGAGGACGAGGCCGTCATCATGCGCAGCGTCGTTGGGGCTTCAATCAGGCTCCGAAGCATGGCAATGTTGACGTTTGGCGTGTTGTAGACCTCGATACCTAAGTCATGCAGCTCGTCTTCTCGTTCGTCGAGGATATTGCGGTCCTCAAAGCGCACGATGACTCGGTTGACGCCGTAAGCCTTGGCTGCTTTAGCGAGTTCGTAATTCTTATTGGCATTGAAATGGCCCAGTACCACGATATCTGCGTCAAAGACGTCTTGGTCCGTGACGTAGTCGGTATCGAGGGAGTCCAGCAGGGAAACGTTGACCTCGGAATTATAGGTCTTATAGTTGGCTTGTTTATCGGTGTACATGCTGATGTCATACCAGCTGTCCGCCAATTGTTGGGCGACCGGCACCGTCAGAAGGTTGGTCCCGATGAAGTGGACCGTCGACTTCTTCAAGTCTTCGGCCTCGGCGGTGTAGCCGGTATTAAATAACAGGGGTCCCAGCACGCAGGTCAGGATGGCGGCCAACAGGAAGGCCCCAGACTGTTGACTGGTGACGACCTTCATGGTTTTGGCGACTTGCAAGACGGCCAGAACCATGGTGATGGTGGTCGACGTGATGGCCATTCCGGCGAAGGCGTTACCCCGTTTGAACCGTAACCGCAGGATGAAGTAGACCGCGGTCTTGGCGAGCAGGTAGGCAACCAGAAAGGCGGGAATCAGGAGCAAAGTGGCAGAGTCGGACAGCAGGGTGCGCAGGTTCAACTCGACCCCACTCATCATGAAGAACATTGGAATGAAGAAGCCATAACCGATACCATCCAGACGCGTCCGGGTGTCTTCTTGCGGCTGCAGGAGCTTCATGACGATCCCGGCAACGAAGGCCCCCAGGATACCCTCGGCCCCCACGGATTCGGCGATAACCACCATACTGAAAATCAGGAAGAAGGCCAGTCGAATGTCCAGTTGGGTCGTGGACTTGTTGATACTATTGAAGAAGGTAAAGAACGGCTTGAACCGACGGAAGAGAATTCCAGCGGCCAGGAAGACCAGCAGCAACAGCCAGAGGGACTTGCCCCCCTTACCGAAGATGGAGGCGTAGATGGTCAGCGCGAATAGGGGAATGATTTCCCCCAACGCGGCAATCAACAGGACTGTCTGGCCGAAGGGCTTACTCAACAATTCCTTTTCCTTCAGCGTGGCGATGACGATACCTAAAGAGATCGTCATGAAGATAATGGCAGCCAACCAGGGGTCTTTGAAGAGCCCGGTCCATTGGCAGACGAAGCCAAGTAAAAGCGCACTGGCGGCCACGGCGATATAGCTCGTGACGGCAATGAAGACTGGTGAGTACTTGGGCGCACTGCCGGCAACCTTAGCGGCTAGTGGCGTCTGTGGTTGCTTGCGGCGGTTGAAGAGACTGAAGTCAATCTCCATCCCACTGAGAAACATCAGGAAGATAACCCCGGTGTTTGATAATAAAGTTAACGTATCGTTGGTATGAACGATATTGAAGAGACTCGGTCCCAGCATAATGCCGACTAGGATTTCCACCACGGCGGTCGGAAGTACGGTGAGCTTGAATTTCGCCATAACTAGCGGCGTGACTAACGCGGCGGTTAAAATAATTAATAAGGAAACTTGGTCCATAACTGTCACCCCCGAAAAAATATCTCCTCAATTATAACAAAGTTGGACGGAACTAGCCGACATTAAGCAGTCACATTCCTTTATTTATAGGGGGATTAAGTGTAGAATTGAAAGTCGAATTATTAGCCTTAACGGCGCTGAATCCGGGGGAGCGTAAGCAGTATCGGTGGCGATGATGGTCCTATAAAATGAGGCCCATCAGCCATTGATCCTGACGGTCTACATGGGTGGCGTTGAGGCATGATGATTAGGTATTTCACGACTAGGTTGCCCGGTTAATTCGAGGAGGGATTGGCTTGCCAGATTCAATTAAGGCTCATGAGCAAAAACATTTGGATGAAGTGGTCGCGAAGATCAAGGTCGCGCAGACTGAATCCAAGAAGCGGATCGATTCTGCCGAGGATGACGAGGCAGGGATTCGCAAGAACTTCGTCAACGACTTACGAATCAAGACAGACAGTTACGAAGGTATTCTGGAAACGGCGCTATCCGTGCGTCAGCAACAACAGATGTTGGCTGAACGTCAGAACAGTTGGCAACATGCGACGACTGAACTGTCGACGCTGAAGCGGTTGGAGAAGAAGGCCTACTTTGCCCGTATCGATTTCCAAGAAGGGGCCAAGTCCAAGCCAGAAACCATCTATATTGGGCTGGGATCGTTCTCTGATTCCCCCGACCATTTTCTGATCTACGACTGGCGGGCACCCATCTCCAGTATTTACTACGATGGCGAGTTGGGGGACGTCAGCTATCAGACACCCGATGGCGAACAGACCGTGGATGTCCAACTCAAGCGGCAATTCCAGATTGAAGACGGCACGATTATCACGCTCTACGACACCGACCAAACGGTGACCGACCAGATGTTGTTGTCTGCATTGAGCGAGCACTCCGACACTAAGATGAAGAGTATCGTGACGACCATTCAGAAGGAACAAAACCGGATTATCCGAGACACCGGTTCCGACCTGCTGTTCGTGCAGGGGGCCGCGGGGTCTGGGAAGACGGCGGCGATTCTGCAACGGGTCGCCTACCTGTTGTACCGCTACCGGGGCCATTTGACGGCCGGTCAAGTCATGCTGTTCTCGCCGAACCAACTGTTCAACGACTACATCGACCAGGTCTTGCCGGAACTCGGTGAGCACAACATGGTCCAGATGACGTACTACCAGTACGCTGGTCGCCGTTTGCCGAAGATTGACGTAGAAACGCTGGCCCAACGGTTTGACGAAACCAACACCCCCGCTCAGGAGCGCATCAGCCGCCTGAAGGGGAGCCTGGAATTTTTCGATGCCGTGACCGGTTACGCCGATCATTTGGAGAGCACCGACATGGTCTTCAGAAATATTAAATTCAACGGGAAAGTCTTTATCCCGAAAGAAAAAATTCAAGAAATTTACTACAGCTTTAATCGGAACTATCACCTGTCCAACCGGCTCCAGGCGACGAAGGAAGCCTTGATCCGGATTCTTAACCGGCGAATCTCCAGTGAAATGAAGACGAAGTGGGTTGAAGATACGATTCAGGACCTCGACCGTGAACATCTGAATGCGTTGTATGGGGATGAACCGCGGGAGTTTGAATCGGCCGACAAGGAATTCCAATTCTTAGCGCGGAAGGTCGTCATGCAGGCATTTAGCCCGATTCGTAAGGCGATTGTGCGGGCCCGGTTCCTGAGTATCAATAACCAGTACGTGCACATGCTGCGGGACATGCCGAACCGCCTTGAGTTGAGTGACTATCACATCAGCGCGGCCGATTGGCAAGCCAGCGTGGAGGAATCCGTGGCTAAGCTGCGTGATCACAGTATGCAGCTGGTCGATACCACGCCGTACCTGTACCTCTATGACAAGATGACCGGGAAGGCCGGCGAACGCGACATGCGCTACGTCTT
This sequence comes from uncultured Lactobacillus sp., assembly GCA_937874695.1. GTDB lineage: Bacteria > Bacillota > Bacilli > Lactobacillales > Lactobacillaceae > Levilactobacillus. The sequence goes on along the minus strand of CALNAJ010000020.1, from coordinate 61,878 downwards.
CTTGGATGAAATTCAGGACTACAACGCCTTTCAACTGGCATTCTTGAAGTTCAGTTTCCCTCGCGCACGCTTCACGATGCTGGGAGACCTGAACCAGGCCATCTTCACCAAGGAAAACAGCCGCACGCTGTTGCAGGAGCTCAGTACGATGTTTGATCCGGACAAGACTAAGGTCGTCCAGTTAACACAGTCGTACCGGTCCACGCAGCAGGTGACGGACTTCACCAAGCATATCTTGAAGAACGGTGAAGCGGTCACGGCTTTTGATCGTGAAGGCGAATTGCCAACGGTCACAGTCGCTGCGGATGAAGCGGACGGTTTGCAACGGGTCATTGATCTGGTCAAGCAGAACGACGCCGAGGACGAGACAACGGCGATTATTGGTAAGGACCTGGCGGATTGCCGGGACCTGACCGAGAAGTTGCGAGAACAAGGCATAGCGGTCACCTTGATCCAGTCGGAAAATCAACGACTGGCACCTGGTCTGATTGTGGTCCCATCATTCCTGGCCAAGGGGCTGGAATTCGATGCGGTCATTGTGTGGCAGGCGTCGGCTAGCCGCTTTGGGGCGGACGATGAGCGCCAGTTGCTCTACACCATTTGCTCGCGGGCAATGCATCGGCTGAGCTTGGTGGCGGTGGGCGAAGTTTCCCCACTCCTGAGCGACGTTCCAACCGATGAGTATGAAATGGTCTAAATTGACTATGTCTTACGCCTTACCGGGTGGTGGAAAACAGTCGCCTCCGCCTGGCAGGGATTCCACCTGCTGTAGGACCGGTGAGAGCCTGTGAAGCGGTCTCTCACCTCGACTTGAAACCTCGCCAGAACCGCGAGTTTTCAAGTGCGTCCTGCGATGTAAGACCGGGAAGAACCAAGCACCCGGCCTAACGTTGCTGCCACGGCTGGTTCCATCCCTGACAGGCTACGGCTAGGTGCGTTTTTCACCACCCTCACGGCTTACATGGTGGCGACCGTTTCATAGCAATCTGTTGGTCACGATAACAGTTTGATTTAACAATTTGATAGTAACCGGGGTCAAGCTCAGCGATGAGTTTGGCCTTTTTCTTTGGCTATTTTTTTCAGTTGGTAGTGGCAATGGGGGAGATAATCGGCCAGCAATTTTCGTGTTAAACTTTCTCAGCGAACCATGAGGAATCCGCCGTTATCTGCGGTATAATGGGGCTAATTATTTCTGAAAAAGTTGAGGTGTCCCCATGTCAGATCCCATCAATTACAATGCGTTTACCCGTGCTCAGTGGCGGGCGTTTTCCGACGATGCGACGTTGCCGCTGACTCAGGAGAGCTTGCGGCAAGTTAAGGCCTTTAATGACCGGATTTCCCTGCAAGACGTTCAGGATATTTATATTCCGTTGGTGCACTTGCTGCGGTTAGAATTCGACCACTACCAGCAGCTTCAGCAGGACAAGGCCCGTTTTTTGCAACGGCCAGCACATAGGGTGCCCTTTATTATCGGCATTGCCGGGAGCGTGGCCGTTGGAAAGAGTACCACGGCGCGGTTGCTGGAAGTCTTACTGAATCACTACTTTCAAGGGCAGCGCATTCAGCTGATCACGACCGATGGGTTCCTCTACAGCAATGAGGAGCTGAAGAAACGTAATCTCATGGCGCGTAAAGGCTTCCCGGAGAGTTATGATATGGCGAGCCTGATTCACTTCTTAAATAGCGTGAAGGCGGGTCAATCGCTGATTAAGGCCCCAGTCTATTCACACAAGATCTATGACATCGTTCCTGGACAGTATGAATATATCGTCCACCCCGATGTGCTGATTGTGGAGGGAATTAATACCCTGCAGTTACCGACCAATGAACAGATTTATGTGAGCGATTTTACTGACTTCTCGCTGTACGTGGATGCCGATCCCGGGCTGATTGAGGACTGGTTCCTGGAACGGTTCGACTTGTTGCTGAACACGGCCTTTCAGGACCCGACCAACTACTATTATCCGTATGCGATTGGCGGACACAATCAGGCCATCGCCAAGGCCAAGCAGGTTTGGCACGATATTGACTTGAAGAATCTAGAAGAATATATTCTGCCCACGCGTAACCGGGCAGATATGATCATTCACAAGACGTTCCATCACCGGGTGGATCGGCTGTTACTGCGGAAATATTAGGAGGGAACGCGATGATACGAGACGCAACCATTGTGGACGCCGATTCCGTGGCGATGCTGGTGCTCCACGAGCTGGAGCGGCGGCAATTACGGCGGTTACGGCGCCTGAGTAAGGAGCAATTGTCTCAGCTTCTATTTGTCGGCTATCATCAGCCGGCTTTTCGCTACGGCTATCCGGCGGCACGGGTGTATCAGAACCAGGGCGTCGCGGTTGGCGTGGCCTATGGTTACCCGGCAGCGGTCGAAAGCACGCTAGACAATCAGTGGACGGCGTTGTTTGAACGACTACAGGTCGCACCACCCCAGCAGGCAGTGGTGACACCGCGGGCCCGTCCCGACGAGTGGTATTTGGATATGCTGACGGTTCGGGGCCGGTACCAGGGCAAGACCTATCAGGGCTGGTGGTTTGCCGAGTGGCTGATGGGGGATGCGATTCACCGTGCCAAATTAAGTGGTGCTAACGCCATGGGGATGGACGTGCGGCCAGGTAGTCCTCTCGCAAAATTGGCAGCCCAGTACGGCTTTGTGGCGGTTGAACGACGGAAGCTGGACCGGCAGATGTATTTTCATTTACGATTGAATCTGCGGGGAAATAAGTGGTAGCCGGGCGGCTGGAACCACTTAGCTGGCGAAACCGATTGACGGGTGAAACAATTCTCCCTGATTTCTGTTGGATTTAGATTGACCCGCGTTTCAGAAATCGGTATGATAGTACCAATGTTGAAAAAGAAGAAAGGGTGAATGGCTTGGCAAACGTTGATATGTCCAAATTCGATAAGATTATCGTCTTGGACTTCGGAAGTCAATATAATCAATTGATTACGCGCCGGATTCGTGACATGGGCGTTTACTCTGAATTGAAGGCGCACACCATGAGTGCGGCCGAGATCAAGGCTTGGGGCCCCAAGGGGATTATCTTCTCCGGGGGACCAAACAGCGTGTACGACAGCAGTGCGTTTAACGTTGACCCTGAGATCTTCGAGTTAGGGATTCCGATTCTGGGAATCTGTTATGGGATGCAACTGATGGCCCACAGCTTGACTGGTGGGAAGGTTGAATCTGCTGACAACCGTGAATACGGACGGGCAGACATCACCGTACTGAGTGATGACGCAAAACTCTTCAAGGACACGCCGAAGACGCAGACGGTGTGGATGAGCCACGGTGACTTGGTCACCCAAGTGCCTGATGGTTTCGAACGCGTGGCAACGAGCGAGAATTGCCCGATCTCTGCCATGCAAGACGTTGACCGGAACTTCTACGGGATTCAATTCCACGCGGAAGTGCGCAACACGGAATATGGTAATGACATTCTGAAGCACTTTGCTTTTGATGTCTGTGGTGCAAAGTCTAACTGGTCGATGGATGACTTCATTGATCTGCAGATCGAACACATCCGTGAAACGGTTGGCGACAAGCGGGTCTTGTTAGGCCTATCCGGTGGGGTAGATTCCTCCGTAGTTGGCGTGCTCTTGCACAAGGCTATTGGGTCACAATTGACCAGTATCTTCGTGGATCACGGTCTGTTGCGGAAGGGTGAAGCCAAGCAAGTTATGGACAGCCTGGAAGGAAAGTTCGGGCTGAACATCGTTAAAGTCGATGCTCAGGACCGTTTCCTTGGCAAGCTGGCCGGCGTCACTGAACCCGAAAAGAAACGTAAGATTATCGGTAATGAATTCATTCAAGTCTTTAACGACGAAGCTCAAAAGCTCGACGGTATCGACTTCCTGGCACAAGGGACGTTGTATACCGACGTGATTGAAAGTGGGACCGATACGGCGCAGACGATTAAGTCTCACCATAACGTGGGTGGGTTGCCGGAAGACATGCACTTCCAGCTGATCGAACCATTGCGTTCATTGTTCAAGGATGAAGCCCGTGAATTGGGTGAAAAGCTGGGAATGCCAAGCGCCTTAGTTTGGCGTCAACCGTTCCCAGGTCCTGGTTTAGGGATTCGGGTCCTTGGCGAAATCACGCCAGAGAAGTTACAAATCGTCCGCGATAGTGACTTGATTCTGCGTGAAGAAATCAAGAAGGCCGGCCTCGACCGCGATATTTGGCAATACTTTACGGTCTTACCAAACATCAAGAGTGTCGGTGTCATGGGTGATGGTCGGACCTACGACTACGCCGTGGGTATCCGTGCCGTAACGTCGATCGATGGGATGACCGCTGACTTCGCCCGCATTCCATGGGACGTGTTGCAGGAAATCTCTGTCCGCATCGTAAACGAAGTGGATCACGTGAACCGCATCCTGTATGATGTGACGAGTAAGCCGCCTTCGACAATTGAGTGGGAATAATTCCCATGACTAGGTTGCGTGGAAAATACCGGCAAGACGGCATTCGTTTAGATCACGCATAGTCGAATTTAGCTTAAAATCAAATAGTTCCCTACCAAGTTTCCTACCAGAAATTTTGGTAAGGGGCACTGAAAAGGACAGTTACTAGCCGAGAAATTGGCTAGCAGCTGTCCTTTTGATTTGGTGCGGAGCAATACCAATGAATGTGTCTTAGTGGTTGACCTAGTCTGAAAGAAATAATTGTATTTGCGACGTTTCGCTTTGGTCTCATCGTTAGTTCTTTTAACAATCATTGTGAATACCGATGAAGGGTTTAAATGGTGTACGGTTTTACATAAAATTCGATTGGCTTGTCACGCAATTTAACGGATTTTATTTAAAAATATTATTGTAAGTAACCTTTCTATACCAACGCTTCTAAGCACTTTAACAAACATTTGTGTGCCATAAAGTTTCACGTCGTTGACCATTTCTCACAATCTAGCTATAATGGATAATAAATAGAGCTTATAGAATAATAATATGCGGTATAAGTTCGGCGTCAAATTATCTGATTTTTGGTCATAGTTAGTGAGGGGGACCAATCATGAAGGATTTTGAACGGAAAACACATTATAAGATGTACAAGTCACATAAGGGCTGGCTGGTAGCCGGTATCACGGTAACCAGTATGGCTGTTGGTATTATTGCGGGACCACAAGCCACCCAGACAGCACAGGCGGATGGCAACGTACCACCAACGGAAAATGTTGAACAGGGTCAGCCAGCAAGTGGGGGATCAGAAGTACCTCTGAAAACAGCCGGGGCTGATCAGTCGGGTAGCGGTGCAGCCGCTGCCGGAACTGGTGAGGAACAGGAACAACAGGAACAGCAGAAACAGGAACAACAGAAACAAGAGCAGCAACAGCAAAAACAGCAAGAGCAACAGAAACAAGAACAACAAAAACAACAGCAGGACCAACTTGGGGAAGTGGCTAATGATGACTCTCTAAATCAAGAGAAATCACAGCAATATCCAGCTCAGAATGCAAGGGATGAGATCACCAGTGATATGCCAACCGCACCAGAAGAAGAAAGTCTAGATGTCACGAAAGATGCGACAACACCAGCACCAGCTAATGTTCAGACTGGTATCACGGTGCAAAATCCGGATGACTTGACGGATAAGGTCACGGGGCAACCGGTGTTCAATGTCAGCAAGACCGACCGGCTTCAATACACTTATGATCATTCGGATGCTAACGGGGTCAGTTCCGACCTACGTGTTGTCGACGGTTATAGTGCGAAGTATCAAGCACAAGGGGCTGGAACATGGATAGGCGAAACATACGCCAACAACATCGCGCAGGACGCCAAAGGAATGGATATGAATTCTCCGCTGCAATACGGCGATGGTACGCGTCCACTCTACATTGACGAATGGATGCCCGATTCTGGTTTGCAGTACTTCATTTGGCAAAGCAATTTTGCTAAGCAGTTCGCAACGATTGATGATTTCAGAAATAACTTTACGAAGGCGGATCTCGCAACGGTTACGAGTATTTACGCAAATGAAAATATGCAAGCTGCCAACAGTAGTAATCAGGCTTCGACGTACTACTATGCGTTGATGTCGATGACCACACTGGAAGGCCTCCAGAACGCGACGAATCTTCAGAGCCTGTATCTTTACCCCAATCTTATGGTCAGTGTCAATACGTTTGGCAATGGGATGCAGTCTGGAAATTTATGGGACATTCGGGCACTAAGTAACTTGAATAAGTTGCAAAGTGTTAACGTGACGTTGTTCTCTGTGAATGATATTTCTGCACTGAGCAATAAGGACCAATTGACGACTGTCAATATGGCTTACAATCAGATTACCGATATTTCACCACTAGCTACGGATAAGAACTTAGTCATCAAGACGGGGACCAATCTAATTAATCAACACATTTTGCTGGCACCAATCACCGTTAGCACTGCGCTTGGTAAGGGCCAGAACATTACGGCCGATGGGACACTGAGTTACACGACGCCATCTTTTATCATCAAGAATTTGTCCGCAGCCAACCTGCCAGTTAAGGCATTTGATAATGCCGAGGAGACACTGTATCCATCTCTGTTCCCATCCAGTGCTGATGCCGGAAACATCAACAGTAATACTTTGAACTGGTACAACTTACTTGCCGGCACGAGTGCTAACTATGGGAGTCTGTCCACCACTTGGGCTGATCCAAACAGTGACTTCGCGGGATACATCATCCAACCGTATGAGATGGCTGAAAATGTCAGTGATTTAAACGTCAACATTCAACTGCTTCAAGCTGACGGGCAACAGCTTAACTTGGCACCTGCAACGCTGATTTCGGGCGAGGTTGGTTCCGATGTCAACGTGCAAGCCAACGCCACGGTCATGACTTTCCTGAACCAGCAGCTGGCCAAGGGGTACACCTTCTCTGGCCTGATTCTGGATGGTACGGGCCTGTACTCTGATTGGGCGGCCGACAATGGCAAGGCGACAGCCCAACCGAGCTGGATTACGACTTTGACGGATGCGCATAAGACCTGGACAATCCTGTTCTACAAGGACGTTTTGCCTTGGAATGTCTCCGTTGATTATGGGACTAAGGATGCCGCTGGGAACTTTACGCCAATCACCAATGAAGATGGTACGCCAGTTACTGACAGCTACAACGGGACATCAGACGCCCAAGTTGCCCTGAACGGTTATCAGAAAGACTTCCCAGACTACGTTTACACCGGTGCTGAAACCAGCGTGGATGGCAAGACTTGGACCGATATCAGTCAATCAACCGACATCCCATTCGCTGGGGTTAAACAAGCCATCCGCATGGTTTACGCTAACGCCAAACGCGCGACGGTTACCATCAAGGATGCCACGACGGGTAAGACGGTTCGGACGTTGGACTACACGACTAATCCCGAACTGCGGGGCGCTATTGGAACGACCAGTACCTTTGACTCCGCTTCAGTGATTGCGCCAGACGTGGCTAAAGGCTACAAGCTGGTCAGCGACACCACTAAGAATGCCGATGGTACCAGCGCAATTGTCTTTGGCAAAGATGCCAACACAAATCTCGACTTTACGATTACGTTAGCACATGACTTTAAGACGACTGAAAAGGTTGTTACTGAAACGATTACCTACCAGGATCAGCAACAAAAGCAGGTTGCTACTCCGGTGACGAAGACCATGACCTTTGCTACGGTAACTGATCAAGTCACCCAAGACGCTGTGACCTACAGCAATCCAGCTGCCACGGGCACACCAGAATTGGACGTTACCGGTCAGCCAACCGATACCAATTGGACCGTTTACAAGGATGGTGCTCAATTAGCATTCGCTGCTGTTAAGAATCCAACCGTAGCGGGGATGCACGTTGTTTCAACGACTGATTCAGCCAAGGATTTGACACAAACCACGGCGCAAGCAGTCACGTCAGATAGTGCCGATGTGGCCGTCGTCGTGACTTATGCGGTGGACACCACGACCGGTGGCGGCGGTGATAACGGTGGCGGTAACGTGACGCCACCAACTACTGGCCCATCTACGGGTGGTGGTGCCGACATCGGCAATCCTGGTAAGAAACCATCAACGACGCCTAAGACACCTGCCAAGAAGGCTAAGACGCCTGCCAAGGTCGCAACAACACCTAAGGCCAAAGGTGGTCAAGCAGACGTTGTCACGACAGGTGGTCAAGGTGCTAAGGTGCAACAATTAGCCACGCCTGCTAAGCAGTCACGGAAGGCACCCGTTAACTTGGCCCAGAGTAAGACTGAATTGCCGCAGACCAACGAACAGCGGGGGAGCAGTTTAGCCCTTGTTGGACTGGCACTGTTGGGCAGTTTAATCGGTCTGGCCGGTTGGAAGAAACGGGAACACTAGTGAAGTAAAGTCTAAAGGCTTTGTAGCCGCAGGATGATGCGTGATCCGTAATAAGCTTGACTCAATTGAACAGGTATTTCAGGATCAATCCAGTTATTGGGTTGATCCTTTTGTGTTCATAAAATTTAGTGAATAAGCCTTAATTGTTAGTCTGGGTTGAAAGATGGGGTATTGTTCTTGTCACGCCAATTTGAAGCTAATGTTAGTTTCGTTAGCAATTATTGTGAGTACGGGTGTCGTATTTGAATGATGCACAATTTACCGGTGAACTTGCTTGATGTATCAGGTGACTTAGCGATTATAAGTTTTAATAAATGATGCAAAAGCCTATTATACTAAGACACTGCCCCCCCACTTATTAAATTATTCATAGGATAAAAAGTGTTGATGCGTTGACTGCTTCCCTAGGCTTGCTTATAATGAAAAAGTAGAGCTTATAGAATGATATGCGGTATAAGTTCGGCGTTAAATTACCTGATTCTTGGTCGTAGTTGATGAGGGGGACTAATCATGAAAAATTCTGAATCGAAAACACATTATAAGATGTATAAGTCACATAAAAGTTGGATGGTAGCTGGTATCACGGCAACTAGTATGGTGGCCGGAATCATTATGGGACCGCAAGCTACGCAGACAGCACAAGCAGATGATGGTGCACCAGCCACGGAAAAGGTTGTCGAGGAGCAGCCGGTAGGTGACTCCTCAGCCAACCCTTTGAGAGAAGAACAGGCTGCATCTGAGACTAATGGCAAGGTAGCATCGCCTACACCAGTAGCTCCCGAAGTGCCGACAGGGCAGCCCAATACAGGTAATCAAGACTACGCCGCTGGACGACCAATCGATGGTAATCAAGGGGATTCAGAACAATCGGGGAATGAAAGCACACCGCAGAAGTCGATGGATGATACCAATGAGGGCATGGAAGGTGTTAAGAATGTTGGTGGTCCCAAAGATACTGTGAAGAGTGCTACCGATACACCAGGAACGCATATCAAAAACGGGATTATGGTTCAAAATCCAGATGATTTAACAGATAAAGTTACCGGACAACCAGTGTTTAATGTTAAAAAGATTGGTCAGTTGCAATATACTTACGATCATACGATTCATACGAAATGGGGAGACATTAATTCTGACTTACGTGTAAAAGACGGCTATAGTCCTGTATATCAGACTTATTGGAATGGTCCTTGGTTAGGTGAAACGTATGCGAATAATATTGCAAAAGATGCTAAAGGAATAGACAAAAATTCTCCGTTACAATATAGTAATGGAACTCAGCCACTTTACATTGATGAGTGGCTCCCAGACCGAGGGTTACAATTCTTTCTTTGGCGGAATAATTTTGATAAGACTTATGCAAGTTTTGATGATTTTCAGGATAATTTTACGAAGGCCGAACTGGCGACAGTTACTAGTATCACATCGACGGAAGTAAAACAGTCATTCAATGGTAACGGGGTTCGATGCACGTCATACTATTTAGCCTTGATATCCATGAAAACACTAGAAGGCCTTCAGAATGCGACGAATTTACAACAAATATATCTTATGATTGATCCAATCGTCAGTTTAAATACCTTTGGCCAATCATTTCAACCCGGAAATTTATGGGATATTCGTGCTTTAAGCAATTTGAATCAACTGCAGAGCGTGAACATTAGCATGTTTTCAATTAACGATATTTCTGCATTGGCGAATAAGAGTCAGCTGACAAGTGTTGAGATGCCATATAATCAAATTAGTGATATCTCACCACTGGCGACGGATAAGCGTTTGAATATTCAGAAAGTAGCATTACACCATCAACACATCACATTAAGGCCGATTAAGGTCAATAACAAGGTAGGCAAAGGTCAAAACACTACGACGGGAGATACTTTAACCTACACGACACCATCCTTTATTATTAAAGATTTGGAGGCAGCTAATCTTCCAATTAAAGGTTTTGACAATGCTAAGAACGTATTGTATCCATCCCTCTTTCCATCCAGTGCAGATGCCGGGAACGTCAACAGTAATACGTTGTCCTGGTATAACTTACTTACCAGTACGAATGAAAATTATGGGAGCCTCTCGACGACGTGGTCTGATCCGAATAGTAGTTTCGCTGGGTATATCATTCAGCCGTATGAACTAGCAGAAAGTGTCGGCGATTTAAACGTCAACATTCAACTTCTTCAGACCGATGGGCAGCAACTCAACTTGGCACCTGCAACACTGATCTCGGGTGATGTGGGTGCCAACGTCAACGTGCTAGCTAACGCCACGGTTATGACTTTTCTGCAGCAGCAGCTTGCGAAGGGCTTCACCTTCTCTGGCTTGATTCTAGATGGCACGGGACTGTACTCTGATTGGGTGGCCGGTAATGGGAAGGCGAATGCCCAACCGGGTTGGACCACGACTTTGACAGATGTTTCTAAGACTTGGACCGCCCTGTTCTACAGGGATGGCTTGCCTTGGAATATTGCTGTTGATTATGGGACAAAGGATGCCGATGGTAGCTTTAAGCCAATTACCAATGAAGCTGGCAAGCCGGTTACTGGTAGCTATAATGGACCGTCAACTGCTCAAGTTGCCTTGAACAGCTACCAGAAGGACTTCCCGGATTATATTTACACTGGGGCCGAGACTAGTGTGGACGGCAAGACTTGGACCGATATCAGTCAGTCACCCAATATCGCATTTGCTGGGGCTAAACAGATCATCCGTATGGTGTATGCTAACGCCAAGCGTGCCACCGTCACTATCAAGGACGCGACGACGGGCAAGACGATTAGGACTTTGGACTATAAGACTAATCCCGAATTGCGGGGCGCTATTGGAACCAGCAGTACATTTGACTCCGGTTCCGCAATCAAGTCGGACGTGGCTAAAGGCTACAAGCTGGTCAGTGATACCACCAAGAATTCCGACGGTACCAGCGCAATCGTCTTTGGAAAAGATGCCAATAAGATTCTCGACTTTACGATTACATTAGCTCATGGTTTTAAGACGACGAAAAAGACCGTTACTGAAAAGATTACATACCAGGATCAACAACATAAGCAGGTCGCCACTCCGGTGACGAAGGCCATGACTTTTGCGACGGTGACAGATCAGGTCACCCAAGACGTTGTAACGTATAGTAGTTCGGTTGCCACGGGCACTCCAGAATTGAACATCACGGGTCGGCCAATTGATACCAGTTGGGCCGTTTACAAGGTCGGTAATCAGGTAACCTTTGTTGCTGTTAAGAATCCAACCGTAGCGGGGATGCACGTTGTCGCAACGACTGACCCAGCCAATGATCTGACGCAGACCAAGGCGCAAGCTGTCACGCCAGATAGTGCCGATGTGGCCGTTGCCGTGACCTATTCAGCGAATACAACGACTGGCGGTGGTGATAATGGTGGTGGTCACGTGACACCACCGACGACTGGCCCAGTCACTGGTGGCGATGGTGATCAAATTGTATCAGAAGAGAAGCCAGCGAAGACACCAAAGAAACCAGCTAAGAAGGTAGTTGCTGCTAAGTCCAAGGCTAAAGGTAGCCAAACGGGTGGTCAGGGTGTTAAGGTTCAATCGTTGGGTATACCTGCAAAGCCATCACAGAAGACACCCGCTAAGTTGGCACAAAGTAAGACTGAACTGCCACAGACCAACGAGCAACGGGGAAACAGTTTGGTCCTTGTTGGGCTAACTTTATTGGGAAGCTTGGTTGGCCTGGCCGGGTGGAAGAAGCGGAAACGTTAGGTTAATTATGAAATGAAGGCGAAAACATCGCTTGGGCTACTATGACATTCTTAAACGTAATCGGAGAGCCAAAGGCCAACTTTATAGAGGTGGGGTTCATTTACAAAGGTGAGCGCAGAAATGACGACTAGTTTTGACCATGAAGAGCTTGGAGTATTGATTGTGAGGAGACTATTATGAGTAGCGACAAATTTGAAAATTTATCACGGCGTGAACAGGAGAGTCTGACCATGCCAGAAATTATCAAGTCTCTACGGAAACTTGGTGGTCGAGCACTGACCAAAAATATCCGTGAAGATATATTAATGCGTGATAATGTGATTCCAGAGAGCTTTATCACGCAGAAGGTAGCTAGTCAACAATCAGGACGGGAATATCGGCCATTTGCTTACATTTTTAATTTTAGTGTCAAAAATTTAGAATTTGCTGGCTTTCTGACCCGGCCGAAGCGTGGTGAAGTCGAGCTCACCAAGATGGGTCGAGAATTTGACTTAAGTCAGCTAGATTTGCAACGCGACATCTATGCCAAGGCTGATGTGCAATGGAAAAAGAGACGTGAGCAGAATTTAGTGGAACATAGAAAAAATGCCGTTCCGGATGGTCTCGAGGATGACGCAATCGATGATGATCCAGCTGATAATTGGCGATTAGACTTACAAAACGCATTGTTACGGATTAGTCCAGCAAAATTCGAGCTGTTTGCCAGACGGCTGGTGAAGGCGATGGGCGTTGACTTAGACGAGAAGATCGGCGTAAAGCTCAGCGGCGATGGGGGACTCGATGGTTTCGGCTATCTGACAACCGACGATTTCCGAACTGCCAGAGTTGCGATTCAAGCGAAACGCTGGTCATCAATGGTACCCTCACCGGAAATTGATAAGTTCAGGGGAGCAATGGACAAATATAATGCAGAGTTTGGAATCTTTGTTGCGACCTCAACCTTTTCTCGAGAGGCCATCAAGGCTGCACGGACAGGGACGCGGGTCATTACACTGATTGACGGCGATCGACTGATTGATTTGGTGGCGAAATACGAGTTGTACGTGAAGCCAGTCGTTACTTTTGAATTGGATGATTTTTTTCGCGAAGAAGACTAGTCATACTGAGATTGAAGTATGACATTATTAAAAAACGTTAAATAGGCGTTCTAAATATAGTGTATTGGAAATGCTGTGATCGTCATCTTTCGTAACACCTCACGTGGTTCCCACCGGTCAAAAGTGTATAATGAGGATATTCTAATAATTCAGGAGGAAATCATGGCAAAATCCACACATTTTTACGAATTATTCCAACCAACGCATTACAACGTATACTTAGACATTAATCGTGCCGCAAAGACCATTTCTGGGACGTCCACCATTACCGGTGACGCCAAGGCGACTAGCATCGCCATTCACCAGAAGTTCATGACCATCAGTGCCGTCAAAGCCGACGGTCAAGATGTGCCATTTACCTTCGATGATAAGAGTGAAGGCATCCATATCGATCTGACCAAGACTGGCGAAACCACACTAGCCATCGACTTCACCGCACCCCTGACCGACAGCATGATGGGCATCTACCCATCCTACTACGACGTCGATGGCGAGAAGAAACTGATCATCGGGACGCAGTTTGAAACGACCGCTGCCCGCCAAGCCTTCCCATGTGTCGACGAACCCGAAGCCAAGGCCACCTTTGACCTGGCCATCAAGTTCGACGAACACGACGGCGAAACCATCATCAGCAACATGCCTGAAACCAAGACCGAAAATGGCGTCCACTACTTCGACACCACGGTCCGCATGTCCACGTACCTGATTGCCTTTGCCTTCGGGGAAATGCAGAGCAAGCTGACCACCACCAAGAGTGGCGTGCAAGTCGGTGTCTTCGCAACCAAGGCACACCAAGCCAAGGAACTCGACTTCGCCTTAGACATTGCCAAGCGCTCCATCGAATTCTACGAAGACTTCTACCAGACGCCATATCCACTCCCACATTCTTGGCAAATGGCCTTACCCGATTTCTCAGCCGGTGCCATGGAAAACTGGGGCTTGGTCACGTATCGTGAAGCCTACTTATTGTTAGATCCCGACAATACCTCGTTTGAAACCAAGCAACGGGTCGCAACGGTCATTGCCCACGAACTCGCGCACCAATGGTTCGGTGACCTGGTTACCATGAAGTGGTGGGACGACCTCTGGTTGAACGAAAGTTTCGCCAACATGATGGAATACGTCGCTATCGACGCCATCGAACCCGACTGGCACATCTGGGAAGTCTTCCAGACGACTGAAGCTCCGATGGCACTCCAACGGGACGCTACCGACGGCGTACAGTCCGTTCACGTGCAGGTTGAAGATCCCGCCGAAATCGACGCCTTGTTCGATAGTGCCATTGTTTACGCCAAGGGGGCCCGGATGCTCGTCATGGTCCGTGCCTTAATCGGCGACGATGCTTTACGTCAAGGCTTGAAGGCCTACTTCGCTGCTCACCATTACGGCAACGCTACCGGTGCTGACCTCTGGGCCGCATTGGGTGACGCTTCCGGCATGAACGTCGGTGCCATCATGAACTCTTGGTTGGAACAACCCGGTTATCCGGTCGTTTCCGCCGCAGTAGTTGCTGGTAAATTAACCATTACGCAGAACCAATTCTTCGTGGGTGAGGGTCAGGATGCCGGTCGTCAATGGCAGGTCCCATTGAACAGTAATTACAATGCCGCGCCAGCCATCTTCGCCGACCAGTCCGCTACCTTAGGGGATTACGCCGACCTACGTAAGGCCAGTGGCGAACCTTTCCGTTTGAACGTGGGCAACAATTCTCACTTCATCGTGAAATACGACGACACCCTGTTACAAGACATCCTTGCTAACCTGGATTCCCTGGATGCCATCACTCAGTTACAATTGTTGCAAGACTTGCGGTTATTAGCCGAAGGTCGCCAGATTTCCTACGCAGCAATCGTGCCATTACTGGACCGGTTCGCTGCCAGCCACTCCACGGTCGTCAACGACGTTCTGTACGGTGTTGCCAGCAACTTGAAGAAGTTTGTGACGCCAGATTCTACCGAAGAACAGCAGTTACAAGCCTTATTCGACAAGCTGAGTGCCAGTCAAGTTGCCCGATTAGGCTGGACGCCTAAGGCCGGCGAATCTAACGATGACCAATTAACGCGGCCATACGTTTTGAACGCCACCTTATACGCCAAGAATGCTGAATCGATTGCCGCTGCCCACGCTGTCTTCGTTGCCCACCAGGACAACCCCGCAACGTTGCCAGCCGCAACTCGGGTCTTCATTTTAGCCAACGAAATCAAGCACTTCGGCAGTGACCAGTTGTTCGATCAATTGTTGAACGACTACCGGTCATCCAGTGATGCTGGCTACAAGGCAGACTTAGCTTCTGCACTGCCAACGACACCGGATGCCAAGCAGATTGCCAAGTTGATCACGTTGTTTGAAGACGCTGGAACCATCAAGCCACAAGACTTGCGGGCTTGGTACCGCGGTGTTCTGGGCAACGACAAGGGCCAACAAGCCGCTTGGGACTGGATCAGAAATGACTGGCAATGGTTGGAAGACACGGTCGGTGGCGACATGGAATTCACCACGTACATCACCGTGACCTCCGGCATCTTCCATACGCCAGAACGCTTAGCCGAATTCAAGGCCTTCTTCACGCCGAAGATCAACACCCCAGGCTTAACCCGGGAAATCAAGATGGACACCAAGGTCATCGAGAGTCGCGTTGACCTGGTTGAAGCCGAGAAGGACGCGGTTCACGCCGCAGTTGCCAAGACGGTGAAGTAAGCACGTAACAGTTTAAAAATAAATTATTGTGAGCAGTTACCAACGTCTTTGGTAGCTGCTTTTTTGGCCCTCTACTTACTACTAATGTAATTTTTCAAGATTCAGTCTCATCCTTTTAACGAGCCGTGAGAAGAATCGTTTTCAACCAATAATTGTTCCAGCGCTCAAGCAATGGAAAGGCCTGGTACAACCAGTGTCATATGGAGGAGTATGGTATACTAAATTTACTATTTCTAAGTTAAGTGACTTGACCAACTGGCGACTGTCAATGATAGCGATGTTCGTCTTTTTACGTGAAAGGGGTTTGTCATGAACGACGTCATCAATTATTTTCAATCGATTAGAATTCGTGGATTTGGCTGGCTCCTGCTGATCAGCCTGTACCTATTTGCTAATCAGCCCATCCTGATTATCGTCTACATTTATCTAGCGGCAGTCATGATTGTGCGGACGTGGCTCGCCCAATTTCCTCGACCGGCAAAGCTTGGACTGACTGCTGCTTATGGGCTCCTACTGGCCTTAAAGATTATCTTCATCTCGGTGGTGGTCTTTCCGATGCGTGGCTGGTCGCCCGTATACTTTCCAGCTAAGATTCTGGGCATCATCATCATTCTCGTCCCGCTGTGGGTCGAACGGTTCGTGACGACCAACAACCAAACGGTCTTCTATTTGCCGACGGTTGAAGAGGCGACGACCGTGAGCTTTGATGAGCTGCGACAGAGTGCAGACAAGCTGAGCAGTCTTATGGATACCGCTGCTGAAGCCAAGGACAAGGTGTCGGTGGCTCACGTGAAGACGATTCTGGAAGACCTACCGCGGCACAGTTCAGTGCGGTACATCAACCACGGGACGCTCACGAATGCTTACTTTGATGCGGCGGATGCCACACTGGCCGATACCAACCTTTACTTGGCGGTGTCCAATACGGGGAGCGCTGCTAGCGAGATGATCTCGGTGTTTACGCGCAAGCAGTTCAACCACGTGTCACTGGCTTTTGACCGCGACCTGGAGACTATCATCAGTTACAACGGGGGCGACAACGTTTATCCACCGGGGATGAACGCAGAGACTTTGGAGTTCTTCCATCAGAAGGCCGGGGCGTCCCTGCTGGTCTACAGCCTGCCGGTGACCGCGGCACAGAAGGAATTCGTGATCGACAAGATTGATGAGATCAATCGTGAGGGAAGTGCCTATAACATGCTGGGGCTGGTATCTAAGCATTCGGCTAAACCCAATATCATGTTCTGTTCCCAATTCGTCTATAAGATGCTCAAGATGGCGGGCGTGGCTTACTTCGACATGAAGGATGGTGCGGTCCGACCGACGGATTTTATCGAACAGGATTACTATAAGAAATTGAAATTTGAGTACGAACTGAAATTCTAGTTATATCAAAAAGAGCAAGCTACCGGCGTTTAATACTGGGGGCTTGCTCTTTCTTTGTAAATTTTGTAAAAGAGGCTATACACCTATGGGGTGAAGCAGTTATACTGGCTGGACCGTTGGGAAATACGAGCGGGCTAATATCCCCAGTTTATAAAAATGGCGCACCAGACCGAAGTCCGATGTGCCATTCTATTTAAGAATTAATCGTTTAAGTTGTAACGTAACTTCATGTGTTCGGAACCAAACGTCACCATGTCACCCAGTAACTTCGTTTGACGGGTGAAGGATTCATCGGAAAGCTTTTCGTTGGCTTCCTTCAGGATCTTGGTGTCGGCGCCGTCAACAATAGCGGCATCCGTTTCGTGTTGGATCTTCCGGTAAGCGGCCATGGCTTCCAAGGCGAAGGTGTTACGGAAGTCTTCGTAAAGACTGTAGTCCGTGTCACCCAGCAATGCCGTGGTGCAGCTCAACCAGTACATGTGGTTCATGTTGAAGGTTCCATCGGCGTCTTTGTAAGCAGCTGGCGTGTCGTCAACGTTGGCGTAGAATGGCACGACCGTGTTGAACGTGTTGGCACCAAAGGCTAACCAGTGAATCCCGGCGATGCTGTCGGGCACGTTGTTTCGGATTTGTAAGATGTGAACATCGTGGTTCCGGTTGATCCCAATTGGGCGGAACAACGTCTTGTCATCTTCAGAGCCGTGACCGTAAACATCATACTTCGTGTTTTCAAAGTGAGAACTCAAGACAAATTTGACATCGTCGATTGAGATCTTCCGGTTGGCGTGGCAGATGAATGGTAAGTCTTGGTCCTGAGGATCTTGTTCGATTTCAGGATTGAAGTACTTCTGGCCAAACCAAGCACGTGGGTTGTTGTAGACCGTGTCCTTGATGGAAGCACTGCCGAAGATGTGACGCAGGTTAACTTGGTCGAAGTCGGGGTTCAGGTTGTACTTGGCAATCAAGTCTTCCAAGTCGTCTGAAGCCAAGGTGTCTTCGGCACTAAAGTCAAAGTCGTCAATGTTCATGCGGTTAGGAGCAACCACGTAGGCGTCGTCCGGAATCCGCTTAGCGGCCCAGTGATGCCCACCGATGGTTTCTAACCACCAGATTTCGTTGTTGTCGGAGAAGGCGATTCCGTTTGGTTCGTAGGTCCCGAATTCTTCCAACAAGCTCCCTAAACGCTTTACACCATCGCGAGCGCTGTGGATGTATGGCAAGACCAACGTTACCAGGTCTTCTTCACCGATACCACCGTCAACGTAGGGGTCAATGCCCAATACACGGGAGTTCGTGGTAATGGTTTCCGTAGCGGACATCGCAATATTTTCACTGTTGATGCCGGCTGCTGGCCAGATACCGTTGGTTAAGATGGAGTTAGGAATTGAGGTGTAACGCAGTGGGTTGTCGGGTAACTTGATTTGCACACCGCTGATCACCGCTTGGTAATCGCGAGGTTGGTCGTCAGGGTTGACCACAACGAACCGTTCTGGGTCAAGGGCTTCGTGGCCGTCATCGTTCCGTGAAATGATGGTGGAGCCGTCTAAGGAAGCCTTTTTCCCTACTAAAATCGTGGTACATGAACCTTTAATTCTCTTCGTCATGAATACAGCACTCCTTTTAAAAAACATTATAGCATTGATGGCAGGAGCGTTGAAGTGGTTGGTCAGTCTTCGGGCGTTTTTGTGGGCGCCTTTTCAGTTTTGGACTGGTCGGTGAGCAGTCGCCGGAGTTCGGCATTTTGTTGTTCGATGGTCTTGAGTTGTTTGGCTAATTGCTGATACTGATCGGTCTCGCCGCGGTGGGCGAAGTAGGTGGTGATGGTACTGGTCAGCGCCCCGATAAAGCCGATGCCGACCAGCATGAGAAGACTCGCCGCAAATTTACCGATGGTCGTGTGGGGCGCGATGTCCCCATATCCTACAGTGGAGGCGGTCGCAATCGCCCACCAGAAGGCCTCGCCCCACGAGACGTGTTCCGCGTACGCATATAGGGTGGCCGCCAGGATCAGAATGGCCAGGCTGGCCCATACCAAGTAGATGAAGCCGTTGGTCTTTAAGAACTGACGAAGCGGTTTTCGCAAGCGGCCAATGAAGCCGACTAGCCGGACGAATCGAAATAGCCGGGTCAACCGAAGCAAGCGCGTCAGTCGGGCCAGTCGGAAGAGGCTGAATAGACTGGTCAGTGGGAGGATGGCAATCAAATCGAAGATGTTGTGGCGAAAGAAGTCCCATTTCTTCGGCGCACGGAAGAATCGCACCCAGTAGTCGATCGTAAACAGCACCAAAATGCCATCGTCCATCACGGACCACGGTAGGGCAGAAATCGTAATCAGACTGGAGAAATCGAGGATTGCGAGGGCAATTGACCACAGTGCGAGGACGATGACCACGCCATTGTAAAGTTTTAGTTGCCAAGTCATAGCCATGCACACCTTTCTAATGCGGTCGGCCAATTAAGTCTGACGACGATGTGATTGCAGTACAAGTGTTGTTATGTAGAGTATCCCATGATTAAGGGATGTGATGGTGTGTAGCCGACTTGGTAGCGGAGGTGGCTTAACTAGAAAAAGGACCAGCCGCGGTAACGACTGGTCCTGATAAATAGGCATGCAAAGGTTGAGCTGCACTATTTTAGAAAAGCCCAGCGTGTGTGCCAATAGAAATTAAAAAGACTTGGTTGGTTTCCGACGATATTGCATAAATTAAAAGATGATCGCCATTTTTGCCATCAAAGTGGCATTCCATGATACTAACAGAGACATGTTGTTTTGAAAGCAGAGAATTGATTTGTTTCGTGAGCTGTTGTTTTCCACGCAGCCGATGAGGATAGAAGTAACTTGGTATTGGAGTGCCAGTTAGTAGACAAGACGTAACGACATCCCAAGCAGAGCGACTTTCGCCCGCAAGTGGTGTAGTGCCATGGAAGACACGATTCCAACGTGGTGTCTGTTGAGCGTTCTTGAATTGTTGCTTGAATTTACGAGTAGGATGAATGGCGTAGGCGACCACCTAATTTGATAAACCCTTGTTCAAAGCGTCTAGCGATGTATAAGCTGAAAGCTCTTCTTTGCCATTCAAAGAGTTAATCACCTCATCGATGGAAGCAAGTAGGTCAGCTTCGGTGATTGTTGTTGAAGGGGCTGCCCGATTATTGGCAATACTGGTGATGATGGTCTGCAGTAAATGTGTGAGAGAAATACCGTTCATTTGGAGGTTATTTTCCGCACGTTTTCTAACCTCGGAATCAATTTCAATTTGAAGCTTGTCTTTGGTTGCCATGGTAAATGGCCTCCTTCTTAAGTAATCCGAGTTTAGCATACTCGAATGGAGATAGTTGGAAACTTGCTTGAAATTAGTCATTAGAGATCACTCCTTTCTAATTAACTACGTAAAAAGTTCGTCATTATTTTTTTAAAGTGAAAATTTTTAATGAAATTTGGTTTAATGCGAAAAAGGACCAGCCGCAGTAACGACTGGTCCCAATAAATAGTCATGTAAAGGTTGCAAATAGCTAGGCTTCTAACTGAACAGTTTCTTCCTCTGTATCAGGTGTCAGCAGTGGTAAGAGGGTCGTCATAATCTCTCGAATTGGTGCTGAGAAGGTAGACATCAGTTCGGCTAGGTCATCAGCTGTCAGGTGTCGCGTAATGGCCATGGTCAGCACGTTCGCGAGGGCAGGGGCAGCCATACCAAAGATATCAGCACCGACAAAGCGATAGGCAGTATCCAAAACGACCGTCATTTCAGCATCCGTCTTGTGATTTCCTTTAATACCGGCCATTTTGCCATAAGGCAACTGGAAGGTTTGGTAGTCAGAATTTCCCGCAGCCTCGGCGGCACTGATACCGACCCGTGCGATACGAGGGAAGGTAAATAGAATATTGGGGATGGTAGGGTAACTGATTGGTGCGGTGTCGCCCAGAATCTGATTAGCAATGTAAGTGGACTCAAAGGCTGACGTTGCGGGTGTCGACGTCACGTTTTTAGCCGCAACCTCGCCGCTGGCATAGATATTACGTCCGTTAGCCCGTAGGTGATCGTCAACGATAATGCCATCGTCGCTAGTGTAGATGCCAGCATTTTCCAGTCCGAGCATTCGCATGTTAGGTTCACGACCTGTTTCGGCCAGCACAAAATCGCTGGCAATGGTCAGGCCACTTTGCGTCGTGACGACGTAACCCGTTGCCGTTTCGTCGACACCGCAGACGGGTTCACGGAACCGAATATCGGCGCCAGCCTGTTGTAGGCCGACTAATAATTTCGTAACATAACGGGGATCAAAGCCCTTAGCTGCTCGTGCACCATGGGTCAAAATAGTAACCTGGGTGCCGAGTCGTTGGGCCAAAGAGGCGAGTTCGAGGGCAACGACGCCAGCGCCAATAATGGTTAATTGACTGGGCAGTTGTTTCAGTTCCAGGAAGTCTTGACTGTTATGGAGATATTCCTTCCCTGTAATCTGTGGCAGCGTGGCGTGTTGGCCGGTTCCTAAAACGATATTTTCGGCGAAGATATGTTGGCTCCCGATTTGAATCATGTGATTGCCCATCAAGATACCCGTACCGTGAATAAGAGTGATGCTGGATTCATCGAAAAGTGCCATCAGCTGTTTGACTTGGGCGTCATTGGTGTGTTGCCGATATGCGGTGACATCCGCCCACGTGAAGTTGTCAGTATCACTGGCCATGTCTTGAGCGTGGGTCGTCAATGTTGGCGTGCCGTCCCAAACGGGGGTGGCTTCGTGGTTGCCAGTGATGGGGGTACCGCCAATGCGATCCTTTTCAATCATAACCACTGACTTGCCGGCTTTCCGTAAAGCAACGGCGGCATGCCAGTTGGCGTGACCACTTCCGATAAATGCGACATCGTAATGCATCATAAAAATAAGTTACCTCTTTCTTTTTTTCCTAAAGTGTCAATAAATAGTCGTGCACGACTGATTGCTGATAGAAATACTAATCGAGCAACTTTTCAAGGGCCGTAATCAGTTCCTTGTTCTGTTTCAACGTGCTTTGGTAGCGTTCTGGATCGATATTCTGCTGGGTGATGCACAGGCGGATCGCTTGAAAAATCGCGGTCTTACTTGTTCTCCCTTTTTCCGTGAGTTGGATAATCAATTGCCGATGGTCCGAAGCGCCCAGTTGGCGGGTCAGCCACCCTTTATTTTCCATTCGCTTCAGGAGTGGGGTCAGGGTGTTACTGCCAAAGTCTAATTGTTCACCTAATGCGTGGAGGGGTTGACGATCCGCTTCCCACAGCGCCAAAAGTACCAAGTATTGCGGATAAGTCAGCTCAAACGGTTGGAGCGCTTGCTGATAGAATTTGGTAAATAGGCGACTTGCGTGATACACCGAAAAGCAAAGTTGATTAGCCAGGGTCATGTCTGAGTCTTCCACGATTGGTTCCTCCAATTCGGTTGCGTACGATTTAATTTACTATAAGCGAATATGTGCTGGCTGTCAACTATTTCAGGGTAATTTGTGAAAAAAACTGTTCGGCTATCCGTTCGGTTGTATCAGTTTGCGTTTGCCAGTAGAATAGAAGCATTGAGAAGAAGGAGTAAGCATTGATGGATTTAGCGGCAGCGCAACACATTTTAAAAACTACGTTCGGGTACGATGACTTTCGGCCCGGGCAGCAGGCAATCATCGAGCACGTCATGGCGGGGGAGAACAGTCTCGCTATTATGCCTACGGGTGGTGGGAAGTCCCTGTGTTATCAAATTCCCGCGTTGATGTTCGACGGGATTACGGTTGTGGTGTCGCCGCTGATCTCCTTAATGAAGGATCAGGTCGATGCGTTAAATGACAGCGGGGTTCCGGCAACATTTATCAACAGTTCGGTGGACTGGCCAGACATTCAAGAACGGTTGGCTGGGCTACACAACGGCGCGTATAAGTTACTGTATGTGGCGCCGGAACGGCTGGACTCAGCGGCGTTTCTGCAGGCGTTGGGCCAATTGCCGGTAGATTTATTGGCGGTTGACGAGGCACACTGTATTTCACAGTGGGGTCACGACTTTCGGCCAAGTTATTTGGCATTGAGTACGGCGATTGAACAGTTGCCAACGCATCCTCAGGTATTGGCGCTGACGGCGACGGCTACCGAACAAGTGGCAGCCGATATTTGTCAGCAGTTGCGGATTGCCCCCCAGAATGAGGTCAATACCGGATTTGCTCGCGATAATCTGGACTTAACGGTGGTCAAGGATCAGGATACTGACCGTTTTATCTTGGACTACTTGAAGGTTAATCAAGGCGAAACGGGGATCATCTATGCCAGCACGCGTAAGGAAGTCACACGATTGACGACCTTGTTGACTCGGCATCACGTCAAGGCAGCGGCGTACCACGCTGGTCTGAGTGACGACGAGCGGCGCGCAAATCAGGAAGATTTTCTGTATGATCGGATTCAGGTGATGGTGGCGACCAATGCTTTTGGAATGGGCATCGACAAGAGTAACGTGCGCTTCGTGATTCATGCGCAGGTTCCCGGCACGTTGGAAGCCTACTATCAGGAAGCAGGGCGGGCTGGCCGAGATGGTCTCCCAAGTGAAGCCATTCTGTTGTATCGTGCGCAGGATCTTCAGATTCAACATTTCTTCATTGATCAGTCCGAGCGTGACGAAGACAATAAGCAACGGGAATACCAGAAGCTGCAGGTGATGAGCCAATACGCTAACACGCAAGGCTGCCTGCAGCAATTCATTCTCGCCTATTTTGGGGAGGACTCCGAACCGTGTGGCCGTTGTAGTAATTGTCGCGATGACCGCGAAGCCCAGGATATTACGGTATCAGCGCAAAAGGTTTTGTCCTGTGTCGTGCGGTTACGGTCCCGGTTTGGCAAGGGAATCGTGGCCCAGGTCTTAACGGGTGCACACAATCAACGTGTGCGGGATAACCATTTGGAAGAATTGTCGACCTATGGCATCATGAGTGGTCAACGCCAGAAGAGCGTTGGTGAACTGATTGACTTTCTGACTGCAGCGGGCTATTTGCAAAGTGTCGGTGGGCAGTACCCAACTCTGGCGATTACGCAGGAGGGGGCAGGCGTGCTGAAAGGCGAGACGCAGGTCTTCCGGAAGATGGCACGCAAGGCCAAGCGACTGGCACCCGTCGACGATGAACTCTTTGGTAAATTACGGGAGCTGCGGCGTCAACTGGCAGAAGAACAACATGTGCCACCGTTCGTTATCTTCTCGGACCGGTCGCTACATGGCATGTGCGAGGTGCTCCCCCAGGATGACGAGGCTTTCTTGTCGGTCAAGGGTGTGGGTCAAAGCAAACTGGAGAAGTATGGCGAAGCCTTCATGGCCATCATCCGTGAGGACCAGACAGCGGCTAAAGCATAACGTGAGCGTATCGCCTGCGGCTGAATAAGCTTGATGAATTTAGGCGATGCGGGTCCCAATCCATGATGATAATGAAGCGATTTAGAAGTGACGCGATGAACGCCACTTTTTTAATACCTGTGGATTCTTTGACATGTTGGACGTTAAAGAATGTCAACTGGCAAAGCTGGTGCGGGTTGTCACCTGATAATTGTGTCGATTTAGTCATATTTTGAGCTAGAACTAGCTTAGCTGGAGGAGGCCGGGGGTGTAGCCAGCCGTGGCGATGGCGTTAGCACGGGCGATTGTTTCTTCCCGTGTTTACGCCATGGGACGACCTTGGAGCATCGCGGTTTTGGCGAGGCTTCAAGGCGAGGTAAAAGACCGCCTTTTGGCTTTTACCGGTCCCCACAGCGGCGGAACCCCCGGCAGCCGCAAGCGACTATGTATAGCCCAAAATTTGCGAGTCTACATGCTTGGGTCGGTCAGGGGGCTATGGTAATCTTAAAGGCGCTGTGTTGCTCAAGTCTAGCAGAGGAGGGTTCTGCCATGTCTGATCCAGAGTTCATTGAGATTGTGAATGACCGCGAGAATAACCTGCAAAATATTAGTCTTAAGATTCCCAAGAATCGCCTGACCGTGTTCACCGGAGTCTCCGGTTCCGGAAAGTCCTCCATCGTTTTCGATACGATTGCCCAGGAGGCTGGGCGTCAGTTGAATAGTACATATGATAGTTTTACGCGAACCTTTCTACCGAATTATCGGCGACCGAATGTTGATGAGGTCCGTAACCTCTCAACAGCCATCGTGATCGATCAAAAGCCGTTAGGTGGAAATGCGCGCTCAACCCTGGGAACGGTCAGCGATATCAGTCCCCTGCTGCGAATTTTATTCTCACGTTTTGGCACGCCCCACTATGGGACGGCCAGCAATGCCTTTTCCTTCAATGATCCGGCCGGCATGTGTCCGACTTGTGAGGGGATTGGTAAGACTTACGTGGTCAAACGCGAGGCGATTCTAGATCCAGAGAGGTCGCTCAACGATGGCGTCATCTTATTACCCGGTTATGGACCACAGACTTTTCTGTTTCAGACATTGGTGGCAACCGACTGGTTTGATTTGGATCAACCGGTTAAAGCATTCTCACCTGATAAGTTAGCCCAATTGTTGGATGGCGAACAGCCGGTGCGGGTCAATTATAAGGATTCAGTTTTTAATGTGAAATTTGAGGGCTTGGAGCAGCTGTTCTATCGGCAGAACTTGAAGGTTGGCAAGGGCATCAGCGATAGCGCCCGGAAGAGAATCGAGAAGTTTGCGACCATGAGTCCTTGCCCGGATTGTCACGGGACTCGGTTTAATCCCGAGGTGCTAGCCGTGAAAATCAAGGGGTATAACCTCTACGACCTGACCGCCATGCAGCTGACGGACTTGCGGACAACACTGGCTGAATTTAGTGATCCCCGCATGGCGAACCTGATTGACAGCGTTCAGGAGCGGGTCGAAGGTCTGATAGATGTGGGCCTCGACTATCTCAGCCTGACACGGGAGACGACCACGCTTTCCGGTGGTGAATCTCAGCGGGTCAAGACAGTCAAGTATCTGGCGAATAGCCTGACGAACTTACTGTATATTTTGGATGAGCCCAGCACGGGACTGCATCCTAGAGACGTCCATCGCCTCAACGACCTGCTGATTAAGTTGCGACAGAAGGGCAATACGGTGCTGGTGGTTGAGCATGACCCAGACGTGATTCAGGTGGCGGACTATGTGGTGGACGTTGGGCCGCACGCGGGGATTCACGGTGGCCAGATTACCTTTACCGGGACGTATCCAGAGTTGTTGAAATCCGAGACACTGACCGCGAAGTATCTGAACCGACATTTAGCCATTAAGTCTACGCCGCGATTGCCGGAGAAATTCATCACGAGTGAGCCGAGTCGTCGACATAACTTAAAGGATGCCGTTCTGAGGATTCCGGCTGGATTGTTTACCGTGGTCACTGGGGTGGCGGGGTCTGGCAAGAGTACCTTGGTCGAGCAAGTCTTCGCCAAGGAACATCCTGAAGCCATTCGAATCGATCAGCGGGCGTTGCATGCGAATAGCCGTTCGAACCCGGCCACTTATATGGGCGTGCTCAACGACATTCGTAAGTTATTGGCGGCAGAGAATGGTGTCAGTGACAGCCTATTTAGTGCTAACTCCAAGGGCGCCTGTCCACAGTGTGGTGGTAAGGGTGTCGTAGAGCTGAATCTATCCTTCATGGAAAATGCGACAGTCGAATGTTCACTGTGCCACGGCGGCCGATTTGATCCACAGGTACTGACATACCAGTTTAAAAATAAGAATATTGTCGAGATCATGGCGATGACCATCGAAGAAGCCACGGCTTTCTTTGCTGGAACCAAGGTGGTCAATAAGCTTAAGAGCTTATTGACCGTGGGGCTATCGTACTTGGCATTGGGTCAGCCACTGAGTACATTGTCTGGTGGTGAGGGGCAACGCTTGAAGATTGCCAAGGAACTGCAGCAACGTGGAAATATTTATATCCTTGATGAACCGACGACTGGGTTGCATCCTTCGGACATAACGACAATCGTCCAAATCATCAATGATTTAGTGGACAAAGGAAACACAGTGATTGTGATCGAACATAACCTGGATGTTATGCGCAGTGCCGATTGGCTGATTGATATTGGTCCGGATGGGGGAGCCAATGGTGGCGAGGTCTTATATGCCGGACCGGTTGCCGGGGTGCGGGAGGTCCCACGTTCGGTGACGGGACAGTACCTTTAAAAATAAATCAAATAAATTTAGGCGGTCAGCCCTTCTCGGACTGGCCGCTTTTTTAGGCCAATTATTTGTCCGGATGAATACAAAATCACCCCAGATTGGCAGATGAATACATTGTAATCGCTTACACGGTGTGCTAATATTATTCTCATAAATTACTGTGAAGGACTGACCACTGATGGCAAAGACTGAATTTCAAAAAATGATGGACGAAGAGCTCTACGATGTCAACGATGAAAAGCTAGTTGCGGATCGTTTTGCTGCACGAGATTTGTATGAAGAATTAAACACAATTCCCTTCCGTGAGAAGGATCGGATGACGGCACTGGTGACGAAGTTATTCGGGTCGGTCGGCAAGAACGTTGAGATTCGTCCGCGATTTGCCTGCGACTATGGCTACAACATTCATGTCGGTGATAATTTCTTTGCAAACTTTGACTGTATTCTATTGGATACTTGTGAGATTAATATTGGAAATAATGTGTTAATGGCCCCCAAAGCACAAATTTATACGGCTGGGCATCCATACAACTTGAAGGCGCGGACATCCTGGTTAGGTTACGGTAAACCCGTGACTATCGGCAATAATTGCTGGATCGGTGGGGACGCTGTGATTGTGCCAGGCGTGACGATTGGGAACAATGTCATCGTTGGTGGGGGCGCGGTCGTCACCAAATCATTCGGTGACAACGTCGTCATTGCCGGGAATCCAGCCCGTATCGTCAAGCATCTAGATGCTGAAGGCAATGTCATTTCTGAGAAAAAGTAGATTTATCCGCATAAAAACCACCTAAAGTTGGCGGTTTAGCGTGAAATTTGCTATGCTAGTGTTAATCAAATAAATTGCGAACAAATTTGGGGCCGTTGCGTGGCGGCTAGTAGGGTTTGCGCAAAATGTAAAAAACGTTACCATGAACCACTACCGTCCGGCATGGATACGAACAATGGGAGAGTAACTATGGAAAACAAATATCAAAGAGTCAAGGACTCTCTGAAGGAAGCAATTCTTTCCGGGAAGTATCCGATCGACGAAAAGTTACCAACTGAGACAGAACTGATGGAACAGTTTAAGGTTTCCCGGTACACGATTCGACGTGCCGTGGGGGATTTAGAGACTGAGCATTTCATCTACCGGATTCAGGGTGGTGGTATGTTTGTTCAGGACTGGCACAAGGACTGGACGACCGAGAATGATAGTAAGATGATTGGGGTCATTACCACCCACATTGCCGACTACATTTTCCCACGGATCATTTATGGGCTGGATGAAGTTATTTCCGATAGTGGCTATTCAATGTTACTGGGAAATACGCGGAATAATCATGACCGTGAGCGCAAACACCTGATCAACATGCTCAACAGCAAGGTTGCCGGGTTGATTATTGAGCCAACCCAGAGTGCCTTGCCTAACCCGAATATGGATCTGTACCAAGAAATCAAAGATGACCAGATACCCGTTCTCTTCATTAACGCGGCTTATCCGCAGCTGGACTTCCCGTACGTGAATACGGCGGACGCCAAGACTGAGAAGAAGCTCGTAGAGTACCTCTTAGGAATGGGCCACGAAAGTATTCTCGGTATCTTCCAGGTTGACGATATCCAAGGGGTTAACCGGATGAATGGGTTCGTTCAAGCTTATCAGGAACATCCAGACATTTCCTATAAGAGCAATCTGATTATGTATCAATCTGGCGATGACTTTGAACGCATCACGAGTCGGGTGGCCTCCTATATCGATAGTTCAGACCGACCGACCGCCATTGCCTGTTATAATGATCAATTGGCTATCCCGGTTATGTCTTACGTCAAGTCACGGGGACTGCGGGTACCACAGGACATTTCGATCGTTGGCTTTGATAACTATCAAATGTCGCAGTACATGAGCCCTGGACTGACGACACTCAATCACGTGAAGGACGTCATGGGGGAAGATGCTGGGCGGATGATGCTCCAGTTGTTAAACAAGCAGCCGGTGCAATCCATCACCTACGAACCTGACTTAATCGTTCGACAGTCCACGGCGGCCCCGAAGCACGTGGAATAGATAGGTTAGGATGAATTTTGGACCAACCTCAGTGATTGGTGTTCTGACAACTTAAACCAGATAATTTTGAAGGCTTACGGAAAACTTCCGTGAGCCTTTTTGGTCGTGTGGCTGTCAATCACTGAAATTGCATGCAGGTTAACCGACTAACCGAGGGGAAGCGGACACCCAATTGTAGGGACTATGGCAATCGTCCGATAACTAACCAACCAACTGAATGGGTCGGAAATGTGGGGACGGAACTTGTCCGATTAAAAAAATATTTCCCAATAAACTGGTCTGTACCGCAAATTGATTGAAAGGGTTCGGTCGAAGTAAAAGGCTTAACTTAACGGGATTCGGAAACGCTTTCAAAAAAATAAAATTCCGCAAACCCGTGTTATAGCAAGGGTTTTCACGGAATATTAATCCGCATATAAAAAATAGGTGTTGATTTATGCGTATAAATATAATACACTAAGTTTGTTCAGAAATGAAAACGCTTCACAAAGTTAACCGGAATTTTAGGGCTGGCCGGCCAGTCCAGAAGGGTGATTAACACCAGGTGGAACTGCTTCATTTCTATCAATAGTTAAGCGGGAAAAGCCATTATTTAGTTTTTATCTTTGACCCCTTTAAACTTAGGAGGAACGAAATTTGGAAGCGAAAGCGGAAAAGAAAGTTTCAAGTAAATTCATATTCTTCTTTGGATCGTTCGGTGGAATTCTGTTCGGTTATGATATCGGTGTTATGACCGGTGCCTTACCATTCTTGAAGACCGACTGGGCATTGACTAACGCTTCATTAATCGGTTGGGTTACTTCATCAGTTATGTTCGGTGCCATCTTCGGTGCCGCAATTGCTGGTCAACTGGCCGATAAGTTAGGTCGTCGGCGGATGATCTTGTTGTCATCCTTAATCTTCGCTGTTGGATCAATCCTTTGTGGGTTTGCTCCTAACGGTGGAACTTACTACTTAATCGGGATGCGGATCTTCTTGGGGTTAGCCGTTGGTGCTGCCTCAGCCTTGGTCCCAGCCTACATGTCAGAAATGGCACCAGCGCGTTTGCGTGGTAACCTTTCTGGGATGAACCAGACCATGATTGTTTCTGGGATGTTAATTTCCTACGTTGTCGACTTCGTCTTAAAAGACTTACCTGGCAACCTGTCATGGCGTTTAATGTTAGGTTTGGCCTCAGTGCCAGCCTTCATCCTCTTCTTCGGGGTTCTGAAATTACCAGAATCACCACGTTTCTTAATCAAGACTGGTAAACTCGACGAAGCACGTACTGTTCTTTCATACGTACGTAAGCCAGAAGAAATTGACCCAGAAGTTGAATCAATTCAAAAGACTGCTGAAACTGAAAAGAGTAACTTACAAAAGACTTCATGGGCTACCTTATTCAACAGCAAGTACCGTTACTTAGTTATTGCCGGTGTTGGGGTTGCCACTTTCCAACAATTCCAAGGTGCCAACGCGATCTTCTACTACATTCCATTGATCGTTGAAAAGGCTACTGGTAACGCCGCAAGTTCTGCTCTGATGTGGCCAATTATCCAAGGTGTTCTGTTAGTTCTTGGTTCATTACTCTACATCGTCATCGCTGAAAAGTTCAATCGTCGGACGTTGTTGACTATGGGTGGTTCCGTAATGGCTCTGTCATTCCTGTTACCAGCTATCATCAACAAGTTAGTTCCTAACGCAAGTCCAATGATGATCGTTGTCTTCTTGTCAATCTACGTTGCATTCTACTCATTCACTTGGGCACCACTTACCTGGGTCCTCGTTGGTGAAATCTTCCCATTAGCTGTTCGGGGCCGTGCATCTGGTTTAGCTTCATCATTTAACTGGATCGGTTCATGGGCTGTTGGTTTGATCTTCCCTATCTTGACTGCTGCAATGTCACAAGAAGCTGTGTTCGCTATCTTCGGTATCATCTGTGTCTTCGGTGTTCTGTTCATTCGTTTCTGTGTTCCAGAAACCCGTGGTCACTCACTTGAAGAAATCGAAGCTCGTGGGACTAACCATGGTAAGAACAAAGAAGCTACTGACAACAACTAGTAATTCTCGATTTAAAATTATTGGGAGGTAAGTTAAATGAACTTAGTTGAAACGACTCGCGCTATCGAAGCCGGTGAGGTTTCCTTAGGGATTGAGTTAGGTTCAACCCGGATTAAAGCGGTATTGGTCACTGATGACTTCAATACTATCGCCTCAGGCAGTTATGTTTGGGAAAACCGCTTTGAAGACGGCGTCTGGACATATCCTATCGACGAAGTTTGGACTGGGATTCAACAAAGCTACACGCAAATGGCAGCCGATGTACAAAGCAAGTACCACAGTGCTTTGACTAAGATCAGTGCCGTTGGGGTCAGTGCCATGATGCATGGTTACTTGGCCTTCGATAAGAGTGGCAAATTGTTGGTACCATTCCGGACTTGGCGGAACAACATCACGGAACAATCCGCTGATGAATTAACCAAGTTGTTCGATTTCAACATTCCACAACGTTGGAGTATTGCTCATCTGTACCAAGCTATCCTGAATGGTGAAGACCACGTTCGCAACGTGAACTTCATTACCAGTTTAGCCGGCTACGTAACTTGGAAATTATCTGGCGAAAAGGTCTTAGGTGTTGGGGATGCTTCTGGTGTCTTCCCAATCGATGACAAGACGGGTTCTTACGACAAGAAGATGCTGGACAAGTTCAGCAACCTCGACAACGTTAAGCAATACCCTTGGGACATCGAAGACATCTTGCCTGATATCTTACCAGCTGGTAAGGTTGCCGGTCACTTGACCGCTGAAGGGGCTAGTCTCCTGGATGCTAATGGCAACTTGGAAGCCGGTAGTGTGATGGCACCACCTGAAGGGGATGCTGGTACCGGGATGGTTGGTACGAACAGTGTGCGGAAGCGGACTGGGAATATCTCCGTTGGGACTTCATCCTTCTCCATGAACGTCTTGGACAAGCCATTGACTAAGGTTTACCGCGATATTGATATCGTGATGACCCCAGATGGCTCACCAGTTGCCATGGTTCACATTAACAACTGTTCTTCAGATATTAATGCTTGGGCTAGTGTCTTCAATGAATTTGCTGCCCGTTTGGGTGTTGAATTGAAGCCAGACCGTCTGTACGAAACGCTCTTCTTAGAAGCAGCTAAGGCAGACCCAGATGCTGGTGGATTGGTCAACTACAGCTATCAATCTGGTGAAAACATCACCAAGATCAAGGCTGGTCGTCCATTATTCGTCCGGACACCAAACAGCAAGTTTAGCTTACCTAACTTCATGCAAACGCAGTTATACGCTGCCTTTGCACCATTGAAGATTGGGATGGACATCTTGATCAATCAAGAACACGTGCATACCGATGTTATGATTGCCCAAGGTGGATTGTTCCGGACACCTGTTATTGGTCAACAAGTTTTGGCCAATGCGTTGAACGTGCCAATCACTGTTATGAGTACTGCCGGCGAAGGTGGTCCATGGGGGATGGCGGTCTTAGCTGTATATGCTAAGCGCGATACCGATGAATCATTGGAAGACTTCTTGGACAAAGAAGTGTTCACGAACCCAGAATCCATGACTCTGAGTCCAGAACCTGAAGGGGTTGCTGGATACCAGAAGTTCATCGAAAAGTATCAAGGTGGCTTGCCGGTGGAAGCTGCCGCTGGCGATGCAATTAGCGACTAAGAGAGGAAGTTAATTGAATGTTAGAGGAATTAAAGCAAGAGGTTTACGAAGCCAACATGCAATTGCCAAAGCTTGGCCTGGTTACCTTTACTTGGGGTAACGTTTCCGGTATCGACCGGGAAAAGGGTCTGTTCGTCATCAAGCCTTCTGGGGTTGATTACGACAAGCTGAAGCCTAGCGACTTGGTCGTCGTAAACTTGCAAGGTGAAGTTGTTGAAGGGGAAATGAACCCATCCAGCGACACACCAACGCATACGGTACTTTACAACGCATTTCCAAACATTGGTGGGATTGTGCACACGCACTCTCCATGGGCCGTATCCTTTGCTGGCGCCAACTTAGACGTTCCAGCAATGAACACGACACACGCCGACACGTTCTACGGTGATGTTCCAGCGGCCGATGCATTGACCAAGGAAGAAATCGAAGAAGATTACGAAGGCAATACGGGTAAAACCATTGTCAAGACCTTCAAGGAACGTGGTTTGGATTACGAAGCTATTCCAGCCGCTCTGGTTAGTCAACATGGTCCATTCGCTTGGGGTCCTACTCCAGCCAAGGCCGTGTACAACTCCAAAGTTTTGGAAGTGGTTGCTGAAGAAGATTATCACTCCATGCAATTAACCCATAAGAATCTGGAATTGCCACAATATCTGTTGGATAAGCACTATTACCGTAAGCACGGTAAGAACGCTTATTATGGGCAAAACAATGCCAAGTCGCAGAGTCATGCGGCGCGTGAATAATCTGGTATCAATTGCTTCATGAATAACAATCAATTATATAGAAGGAGTGCTTAAATTATGTTATCAGTTCCTGATTATGAATTTTGGTTTGTTACCGGTAGTCAACATCTCTATGGTGAAGAACAATTGAAGTCTGTTGCCAAGGATGCCCAAGACATTGCCGACAAGTTAAACGCAAGCGGCAAATTACCTTACAAGGTTGTCTTCAAGGATGTTATGACGACTGCCGAAAGCATCACTAACTTCATGAAGGAAGTTAACTACAACGATAAAGTTGCCGGGGTTATTACCTGGATGCACACGTTCTCTCCAGCCAAGAACTGGATCCGTGGGACTGAATTGTTGCAAAAGCCATTACTCCACTTGGCTACTCAATACTTGAACAACATCCCATACGCTGACATTGACTTTGATTACATGAACTTGAACCAAAGTGCGCATGGTGACCGTGAATATGCTTACATCAATGCTCGTTTACAAAAGAACAACAAGATTGTTTACGGCTACTGGGGTGACTCAGAAGTCCAAGACAAGATTGCTTCTTGGGAAGATGTTGCTGTTGCTTACAACGAAAGCTTCAAGGTTAAGGTTGCTCGTTTCGGAGACACCATGCGTAACGTTGCCGTTACTGAAGGTGACAAAGTACAAGCACAAATCCAAATGGGCTGGACTGTTGACTACTACGGTATCGGTGACTTAGTTGAAGAAATCAACAAGGTTAAGGATGCTGACATCGACAAGGAATACGCTGACTTGGAAAGCAAGTACACCATGGTTCAAGGTGACAACGATGCTGACAAGTACACCAAGTCTGTACGTACCCAATTGAAGCAATACATCGGGATCAAGAGCTTCTTGGAAAAGGGTGGCTACACTGCCTTCACCACGAACTTCGAAGACCTCTGGGGTATGGAACAATTACCTGGTTTAGCCGCACAATTGTTAATTCGTGACGGTTATGGCTTCGGTGCCGAAGGTGACTGGAAGACTGCTGCTCTTGGCCGTGTCATGAAGATCATGTCCCACGGTAAGAAGACTGCCTTCATGGAAGACTACACGCTTGACTTACGTAAGGGCCACGAAGCAATCCTTGGTTCTCACATGCTGGAAGTTGACCCAACTATCGCTTCCGACAAGCCTCGTGTTGAAGTTCACCCATTGGACATTGGTGGTAAGGCTGATCCTGCACGTCTTGTCTTCACTGGTTCAGAAGGTGACGCCATTGACGTTACTGTCTCTGACTTCCGTGATGGCTTCAAGATGATCAGTTACGCCGTAGCTGCTCACAAGCCAGAAGCTGAAACTCCTAAGTTGCCAGTTGCTAAGCAACTCTGGACGCCAAAGGTTGGCCTTGAAAAGGGTGCCTTAGCTTGGATGCAAGCCGGTGGTGGTCACCACACTATGCTCTCATTCGCTCTGACTGAAGAACAAATGGAAGACTTTGCTACTATGGTTAACATGAACAAGGCATTCATCAAATAGTCATTAATGACTGAAAAAATGGTTGGGGTTGCCGAGAGCAGCTCCGGCCATTTTTATTTAACTGGTCGTGAGGGCGTTGGTGACAGTAGTTGTGACTGAAGGCAATCGCAAATTGTGATCATGAAGCGTGTTAAGCCAGTAATTAGATGATGAATAGGCGTTCTCAGCAACGTCTGTAGGCGTTGATTGCGCACTGAGAGGGACCGGTTTGTTGAAAAGCGTTGGGTTAGCCGAATCATAGTTGTATTTGTTACAGGTTGTATTTCGTCATGAAGGGTCATCGGGGCCGTAACAGGAACGTGCAAGGAGGAAGAGAATATGGGGAAATCAGAAAAAGAAAAAATGATTACTGGCGAGTTGTTCGACGTTTACAATGACGAATTGGTTGCTGAACGGGGCGCTGCTCGTAAACAAGTTGAAGCAATCAATGCTCTAGGCGAAAGTGATCCCGAACAGAGTGAAAAGCTCGTTAAGAAGCTTTTCGGCTCCACGGGTAAGGATGTGAGTGTTCATGCAAGCTTCAAGTGTGATTACGGTTATAACATCTACGTGGGTGAGGATTTCTTTGCCAACTATGATTGTGTGATGCTCGACGTTGCGCCTATTCGAATCGGGAAGCACTGCCTGTTAGGACCCAAAGTACAGATCTATTCCGTCAACCATCCGGCAGATCCCAAGCTGCGGCGTAATGGCGCTATGGGTATTGGTAAACCAGTGACCATGGGCGACGATATTTGGGTCGGTGGTGGCGCCATCATCTGTCCCGGTGTAACGTTAGGGAACAATGTGATTGTTGGTGCCGGTAGCGTGGTCACGAAGTCCTTTGGAGACAACGTGGTTGTTGCAGGTAATCCAGCCCGGGTCGTTAAGCACTTAGATTAGACCGACTATACCAGGTTCAAGGGGTGAAAGATACCTTTGAACGGTAATCCAGTATTAAGTGACTCATCAGAACGCTTCCATCCTTATGGGTGGAGGGTTCCGGTGAGCCACTTTTTTTACGATAAAAAGTCAATTTTCGAAAAAAGTTTTAGAGCAAGCGGTTGCTTTCATACCGGGATTTGTCAAAGAAAGCGCTTTGAAAAATCATCCGCATAAGAGAAAACACTATTGATTTATCCGTATAACTGTTTTAAAATACTTGTATCGCGTTTGTGAAAACGTTTTACCTAACTTCTGGTAAACACCGGTTTTCCTGACGTTGAAACGATAACTATGATTTATCGGACCAATTTACCTTTAGCCCGATTTGGCACAGAGAGAACACGCAGAGACATTGGGAGGTATTTTTAAAGTGAAAGGCAACAAGAAAATTTCAAGCGGTTACATCTATTTCTTCGGCTCCTTCGGGGGTATTTTATTCGGTTATGATATCGGGGTCATGACGGGGGCGTTACCGTTCCTCGAGACGGACTGGAGCCTGTCAAACGCAACACTAATTGGTTGGATCACTTCAGCTGTTATGTTCGGAGCTATCTTTGGTGGCGCACTTTCTGGTCAACTGTCAGATAAGCTTGGTCGGCGGAAGATGATTCTGCTCTCAGCTTTGATTTTTGCGCTGGGTTCCCTAATGTCTGCCATGGTGCCTAACCTGGGCGAGTACTACCTGATTGGGGTTCGGATCTTCCTTGGCTTGGCCGTAGGGGCTGCTTCGGCTCTGGTTCCGGCCTACATGTCCGAAATGTCTCCAGCGCGGTTACGTGGCCGATTAACCGGGATCAACCAAACGATGATTGTTTCCGGGATGTTGATTTCCTACGTTGTTGACTTTCTTTTGAAAGGGTTGCCAGAAGCCTTCGCTTGGCGACTGATGCTTGGTTCCGCTGCGATTCCTGCAATTATCCTGTTCGCTGGGGTGCTTCGTTTGCCAGAATCACCACGTTTCTTGATTAAGAATGGGCAATTAGACGACGCTCGGACGGTCTTGAGCTACATTCGTCCAGCAGATGAAATTGAAGACGAAATCACGACGATTCAAAGCACGGCCAAAACAGAAAGCGCTGCCGCCAAGAACACCTCTTGGGCGACGTTGTTCTCCGGCAAGTACCGTTACCTGGTGATTGCTGGGGTCGGTGTCGCTGCCTTCCAGCAATTTCAGGGTGCGAATGCCATCTTCTACTACATTCCACTGATCGTGCAACAAGCTACTGGGAGCGCTGCTAGCAACGCGCTGATGTGGCCAATTATTCAAGGGATCATTCTGGTTGTCGGGTCCTTAGTCTTCTTGTGGATTGCCGATAAATTCAATCGACGGGCACTGTTGATCCTAGGTGGGGCCGTCATGGGGCTATCCTTCCTATTACCAGCCTTCCTGAATGTGACACACCTCAACAGTAACCCAATGTTGATCGTGGTCTTCCTGTCCATCTACGTGGCGTTCTACTCCTTCACGTGGGCACCACTGACCTGGGTTCTGATCGGGGAAATCTTCCCATTGGCCGTCCGTGGCCGGGCTTCTGGTTTGGCTTCATCCTTTAACTGGATTGGATCATTCGCAGTGGGCCTGTTATTCCCAGTCATGACTGCTGCCATGTCTCAAGAAGCTGTCTTCGCCATCTTTGGTGTGATCTGCTTGCTAGGTGTGGCTTTCGTCCGGTTCTGCGTTCCAGAAACTAAGGGACGGACGCTGGAAGAAATCGAACAACAGGGGACACGTGCTAAGGATACTGAAACTCTGGCCGCCTCTGAGGATTACACGGAATAATTTAATAGACGGAAAAAAGTCACAAGTACCTGCGATGTTGTTCGCAAGCCCTTGTGACTTTTTAATAGCTACGTATCAGAATTTAGATGAAACAGACCCAGCTACCCATGCCCAATAACCCAATACCAACCACCGTAAAGATGATCAGTAAGGTCTTGGTGTCGGCGTCAGCCTTGTGGTTTGTTTGTGGAAATAACTTAAAGATGATAAAGACCAGCAGCGCAATTCCCGCTAATAGAATTAGGGCCCCCGTTAAGACATTGTGCGACATCATCATAATTTTCTCCCCCTTTAACTGGTTTCATTATAACGGCTCGGCCAGACTAATACCAGAAAAGGGTGAAATAATTCCCGCCACTTCTATGCCTATGTTAAAATGTATCGTGATTAGAAGAATTTTACCCACGCCTACTGCGGGTGCAGGTGGCGTTATCAAATAAGTTATTAAATGGCATCAATTTGTAATCAGAACTAACAGCACATAAGGGGTGACGAGAATGATCGACAAGCCAGAAGTAAGTGCCAGTGCGATGTGGCTGACACCATTGGAGCAAGGTATCATCCGCATTGGATTCGCAGATGACGGGCGGGAACTCTTAGGACCTGTTCAGAAGATTACGTGGCAGGTCACAGAGGGGCGCGTTCACTTAGGAACACCATTCCTCATTGTCAGTGGGGCTAATGAAGAATTAACGCTGCACTGCCCGTTTGCTGGGCGAATCGCGCAGATCAACGAAGACTTAGCTGCTCACCCGGAATGGCTGAATAATCGCAACGACGACCTCGATTGGATGATCGACCTCGCGATTGAATAGAAGGGAACTTATGGCATGGAATTAACGTGGCAGGTAATGGCGCCGGTGACGAGTCTCAAGCGGTTTTTGAACCAGCAAGGCGTCAGTCACCGGGTTTTTAGTGACTTGAAGGAAAACGGGACGATTCGGGTCAATGATGCGGTTGTTACCCCCGCAGTGGCCCTGAAGGTGGGGGATGTGGTGGCGGTTACGTTGCCCGCTGAAGCAGATGATCCCGATGTCGCGACGAGCACGGTCCCCATCACCGTTTTATTTGAAAATCGAGACTGGTTGGTGATCGATAAGCCGGCCGGTCTTAACGTGGTGCCCGGGCCCGCTAACCGGACGGATACCTTGGTCAATCGGATCAAGGGTCACTGGGCGCAAACGCAGGCGGAAAACCGGGTGCCTCACATTTTAACGCGGCTGGACCGGTTTACCAGTGGGGTGGTCTGGGTCGCGCGGCATCGCTTGGCGAATAGTCTCGCGAGTCAGTTGCAGGCCCAACATCAGGTGGATAAGCGTTACCTGGCCATCGTTAGCGGTCAGTTGTCGCAGGACCACGGCATGATTGACGAACCACTGGCGAGTGATCCAACTGGCTACAATCAGATGGTCTCGCCAGCCGGTAAGCCGGCGCAAACCGAATACTGGGTCAAGGAGCGCTTTGACCAAGCCACGATGGTGGAAGTCAAGCTGCACACGGGGCGGACCCATCAGATTCGCGCCCACTTTGCCTATTTAGACCATCCCCTGATCGGTGATCACCTCTACGATGGTCCCGAAATGGGCGGGATGACGCGGCAGGCCTTGCATGCACATACCCTGAACTTTACCGACCCCTTTACGCAAGAAGGCCGATCATTTATCAGCGAGGTGCCTGCTGATTGGCAGCAGCTCGTTAAGCAATTAAGGAGTGACACGAATGGCAGATGAACAATTTCACTGTTTGGTCGACGATGAACCGGTGTCCTTGGAGGGCAGCCTGCAACTGGCAGAATTAGACGCCGGGCTGAGGAATCGAATTAAGCGGGATTATCCGCAGAGTAAGCCGACTGACTATATCTGTGGCCATCACCTCTTAAAGTACCGTCTGGAGCATGTAGATGCCCTAATCAATGCCGATATGAAGCAGACTAAGAAGATCAACCAGAAGCTGACCAAAGCCCTGCAGAGCGATGATTACGATATTATTGATGTGAATGATAGCTTGTCGGAGAGTCTGACGTTTGGGCAGAAGGTGTCCGATGATGTGGCGCGGTTCGGCGGTTCCTGGGGCTTTATCTTTGCTTTCATGTTCGTCTTGATCGGTTGGATGATCGTCAATGGCTTACACTTATTTGGCATCAACTTTGACAATTACCCCTTCATTCTGTTAAATTTAGTACTAAGTTGCGTGGCGGCAATTCAGGCACCCATCATCATGATGAGCCAGAATCGTTCCGCCGATCGTGATCGCATGATGGCTGAAAACGACTATCATGTCAACCTGAAGTCGGAGCACGAGTTACGTCTGCTCCACGCTAAGGTCGATCACCTCGCACAGAATCAGGTCCCCCATACGATGGAGATCGCACGTTTTCAACTTGAAATTTTAGGCGAAATTCGCCAAGAACTAGCCGAATTACGGGCGCATGACGCCGGAAGTTCAGATTCGGCAAAACGAAGGGAGTCTCCCCATGAGAACATGGATAACAGCTAGCGCCTTGTTTGCCGTTGGACTGATATTTGGCAAGCGGGCCGCTGATCGTAAATCCAGTAGTGTTAAACGGTTAGTCAGTGAGCACTAAGTTGGGTTTAGTGGCGTCAATTCAGACACTGGTATAACGCAATCAGGCGACCATCCAAACGTTATGACAGCTACATAAGTGAGTGGCAAGCTTTCCGCTCAGTTTGGCAAAATCTTTGACAAACACCGTATCCTCCGTTAGGCTAGTGAGAGAACTAGAAATGGAGGATTTTTTGTGATAATTCGCGAGGCTCAACCGACGGACGCTCCTCAGATAGCGCCGTTGATGAACTTGATCTACGATGAGATGGAACTGACAGATTTGGAAGACGTTCCCGAACCCGACTTATTGAAGGCCATTACGGCGGCGTACCGGACCCGGACATACTTGTCTGGACCGGCAACCACAGTGGTGGCCGAGGCCGATGGTCAAGTCGTGGGGATGGCCTTTGGCTACCCCGGAGAACGAGAAGAAACTGTGGACGATGTCTTTACGCAAATCACTGCCAAGAGTGCTGCGTTTGACGTTCCGTTTGAAACCCAGTCGGAAACGGCCAAGGGTGAGTGGTACCTGGATTCACTGGCTGTATCGCCTGACCATCAAGGTAAGGGAATTGGCCACCAGTTGCTGCGGGCGCTGCCACACTATGCGCGACGGGATAATCAAGCTGTGATCGGTCTGAATGTGGACTTGGAGAATCCGGCCGCTATGCGTTTGTACAAGCGCATGGGGTACGAAGTTTCCGGCAAACAGATGATTGGTGATCACCACTATTATCACATGCAACTAGAGATTGGGCAGCGTGCCCGGGTTGCGAACTAACTAGACATTGACGTGAGAGGCCGGGATGATTGTCCTGGCCTCTCTTTTAGAACTGAGTATCGCCTCAAATGAAATTTTATTTGACCGCAAATATTGGTATAATACTGATTGCTGGCAAATGAGTGTGATAGTTGTGGCCTGAATAACACTCATAACTATTGGTATAATGTAATTCGACTATTGCGAGTAAGAAACGTGTTGTGCCTATTATTTGTGACTGTACAAGAGCGTATACAGATTAAAGACTAGCGTAATCAGAGGAGGCCAGGGGTGGCGCCAGCCGTGATAGCGGTGTTAGACCGGGTGATTTTTCCCGGCCTTACAGCGCGGGACGTGTTTGGAAACTCGCATGATCCTAGCGAGGTTTCAAACCGAGCTGGAAGCCCGTTCTTTGGCTGCAAGCGGTCCCCACAGCGGCAGAACCCCTGGCAGCCGCAGGCGACAGTGCTCAATCTTAACAACGATATTTAGGAGGAATAATCACATGAAAGACAATATTCAAATGGGTGACGATGAGTTTGCCCAAATGATGCTGGTTCTAAAGGAACCCGTTACGCAGGCTAACCATAAGGAATTTAAATTCCTTGACGGGACTGAAACTGGTGAAATGCAGGAGATTGCGCCTGACATCTGGGCAATGCCAGCCTACATGCAGGAAGATGATGACTTTACCATGTTCTTCCTGACCACACAGATTGAATCCGGTGAGACCGTGATGGCGTTTGCGACTGGAGAGACGGCTGACGGCGACTTCCGTTTGAGCCAACCGATGATTACCGGGGCTGGGTTGAACCTTTTGAATGACCAACAACCCAACCGTGCCAAGCGCGTTTTGAAGTTCTTGAACGACATCTCTAAGGCCGACCAAGGTGACTGGCGGATGGTCAACGACTAAACAGTTTGAGTGTTTAGTCCCTGACCCCCTGGTTACGATTGTTCTTGACAAGGGTCTGTCACAGACCGTATACTAGTAAAAATTTAGTTCCTTTAACATCGTCCCGTGAGGCGGTGAAGGGTTCGACTTCCGGCAATAGCTGGGTAAACTGGGCGAGCACGCTTCCTTACGGGACGGGCACGCCTTTTTTTAAACCAATTTTGAACTGGAGGTCATGTGGGATGAAAGAACCATCGCGTTATCGTAATCCGGATGCGTTGATCGATATTTGGGAACGACCGAGTCTGGGACAGTGGTTTGGGTTATCGCTTCAGCATTTATTCTCCATGTTTGGGTCCACCGTCTTGGTCCCGATTTTAGTTGGGTTGAACCCAGGGATTGCGCTCTTTAGTTCTGGGGTGGGCACCCTGATGTACATTCTGATTACGCGCGGGAAGATTCCGGCGTATATGGGATCGAGTTTCTCATTCATCGTGCCGATGGTGGCCCTGATGAAGACGACCGGTTACCCGGGAATCGCACAGGGGACGATGGCCGTGGGGTTAGTCTACCTGATTGTAGCCGTTATCGTCGCGCTGGCTGGCTCGGACTGGATCAATAAGGT
The DNA here is from genome assembly GCA_937874695.1 of uncultured Lactobacillus sp. Taxonomy (GTDB): domain Bacteria; phylum Bacillota; class Bacilli; order Lactobacillales; family Lactobacillaceae; genus Levilactobacillus. The sequence continues at coordinate 19,016 of CALNAJ010000020.1, read as the reverse complement.
TCTGCCACCCATTGTCGTTGGACCAATGATCATGGTCATCGGATTGTCGTTGGCCGGTAGTGCCGCGCAGAAGGCGACCGTGGACAGCAGTGGCACCTATCACTGGCAATTCTTCCTGGTGGCGATGATCACGTTGCTACTGACGGTAGCTTTTAACCTGTACTTAAAGGGATTCCTCGCGTTGATACCGATCTTACTGGGAATTGTGGTGGGCTACCTGGTTGGTGCGATTGCGGGGCTGGTCGATTTTAAGCCGGTATTGGAAGCGGCTTGGTTCCAGCTCCCCAAGTTTGAATTTCCGGGCGTGAGTTATCCGCTACATTTCTACTGGGGTGCCGTGTTAAGCCTCGCCCCCATCGCATTCGTGACGATGACCGAACATATCGGCCACATCACGGTGTTAAATGAACTGACGCACCGTAACTTCTTCGAGGACCCGGGGCTCCACCACACGTTGGCTGGCGATGGCCTGGCGTCAATCGTGGCCAGTCTGGTCGGCGGACCACCCGTGACCTCCTATGGTGAAAACGTTGGGGTGCTGGCCATCACGCGGGTCCACAGTGTCTACGTCCTGATTGGAGCAGCGGTCTTTGCGGTCATCTTCAGCTTTGTCGGCAAGTTGAGCGCTTTGATTGAAAGTATTCCCAACCCGGTCATTGGGGGAATCAGCTTCCTATTATTCGGGGTAATTGCCTCCAGTGGGATGCGCATTCTGATTGAGAAGCACGTCGACTTTAACAAGCGGCGCAACCTGATGATTGCCTCATCGATTCTGGTTATCGGAATTGGGAATGCCTATCTGAAGCTCGGTCAGTATGAATTTTCCGGGTTAGCCGTGGCGGCCGTACTGGGTATCGCCCTGAACCTGATTCTGCCGAAGGACGTCTAAAATAAATTGAGATAAAATAAAATCCCCGCTGATAACCTTTGCGTCAGCGGGGATTTATCATTTATGAATGTTTTCGTGGTAACTTAGCCACCGATTGAGAAGTAGCGCAGGACGGCCATTGCCATGATACCCACAACGACGACCATCAGAAGGCTCTTGGTCAGCACCCCAGCAATCGTGGCGGGGATGGCGGCCAGACAGTTGGCCACATTAAGCGTGGCGAGGTGACCGGGATTGGCGACGAACAGGCTCTGGCAGCAGAGGGCCGTCATGATTGTAATGGGAACAAACGTGAGAAAGTCAATCAGCCAAGCTGGCATGCTAACCTGTTTTACGAAGGCGAAGGGGAGTACCCGTGAAGCGACGGTAATCACGCCGCACCCGAGAATCACCCACAGTTCGGTTAAACTCATCGACATTTCTTCATCTCCATTCCAAAGAGACAGCCAGCTACCGTAGCGACGAGTAGGGCAAAGTTCTGACTCATCAGGCCAATCATGAAGTAATAAATAATGGCAACAAAGATCATGACCATGAGTTGCAGGGACAAGCCCAAGCGCCGGTCGCTAATCAGCTGCAGGTAGACCAACCCAATGAACATGGCGGTTAAGGCAAAGTCGAAACCAAAGCGGGTTGGGTCAGCAATCATGCCTCCCAGCAGAGCGCCGACAATGGTTGCCACGCCCCAGACCAGATAAGCCACCAAGTTAGCCGCGGATTGCCAGGCAAAGCTCAACTTGCCATTGGTCTTGTTCTGCTTGTTCATTGCCAGCGCGAAGGTCTCATCGGTCACGAGAGTCCCAATCAGGAGATTCTTGAATAGGGATTCGTGCCGGAAATATTGGGCCAGACTGGTACTCATCAGGATCATCCGTGAGTTGACCAGAAAGGTTGAGATAAAGATGGCGGACAGGGGATCGTGTAGTAGGAGCATGCTCGTGATGATGAATTGCGCCGAACCCGCGTAAACGATAAAGGACATACCGGCCACAACTAGTAGACTCAGGTGACTGGTGTGCGCGACGATACCAAATGCTAATCCAACTCCAATGTAGCCAAAGACAGTCGGTAACACATCGCGGACGCCGGTCCGGAAGGTTAGTGAAGGACCCATAGACAGACTTCCTCTCATTGAAAATTAATCAAGCTAAGTACCAGTTTATCGCTATCACCGATGAAGGTAAACCGGCAATCTGAATTATTTATCCCAATTCGTGAAGAGGCGGCAGAAAGAGACGATTGTGGCGGGGCAATGACGGTACACTAAAGCAGTGAAATAAGAGATATCTTAAAAGTTGTCAGGCCCTAAAAATTAACTCAAATTCATCCCAATCAATTTGAGTGAGAGGCTGATGTGCCGCGGTTTATAAGCCTTGACTTTGGCCTAGTCCACTCTGCAATTAAAATGTAAAATTTCTGTGAAAAATACTTCATGTAAAAGGGTTGCTTTTTGCTGATGGCGGTTGTATGATACTCTCATTGACAAACGAAGAAAGCGGGGTAAAGATGATGAAGATGAACTTAACTGAACTGGCAAAGGCAGCTAATGTTGATGCTGGTCGGATCGATGAATACGTTAAGCATGGTTTGCTAGGGGCAGATCACTCTGCGACGGAATTCGATGATTCGGATCTCTACTGGATCGACATGATTCAGTGTTTTCAGGATAACGGGACGTCTTTAGATGACTTATCCGGATTGTTACCACGATGCCGGAAAGGCCAATCTCGACTCATGCAAGTTTAGTAACGATAGTGTAAATGTAGTTCCAAATAACGCCGTGCGGTTTAGCCGCAGGCGTTATTTTTTTGTGGCTAATTAACGACGAAAAAAGACGGTCATTCCCGCAATGGGGGATGACCGTCTTTGGACGTTACCGGTTATTCAGCTTTAACTTGTTTGATCAGCTGTTGCATGGCCTGTGCTTGGTAAGCGGCCGCAGCTTGCTTGGTAACTTTCTTCTGTTCTGTTGCTGATAGCGATGGGTTCTTGGTCATCGCTGCCATAACTTGTTGCTTGACGTAAGCCGTAGCCGCCGTCTTTTGTTTGGCTTGGAAAGTCTTTGAGCTGGCTAGTTTTTGTAACTTCTTAGCTTGCGTAGCACTCAGAACCGTCCAGTTTTTGTTAACGTAAATGGTGTTGGTTTCCTTCACGTACTTGTGACCGTTACCGGTGAGACCAAACCAGAAGCTGTACATGTCACTCTTGTATTCGCGGTAAACCTTCTTGGTGACGATGCGGTTGGCACCTGTCGTCCGTTTAACCACGTTCTTTGTCGTGACCTTAGCCTTGGTGTGGCTAGTCTTCTTGGCAGTCGCACTGGTCTTGTAAACATAGACCTGGTGCTTATCAGCAGTCCCGATGGATTGGTAGATCATCATTGGGAGTTGCTTGGAAGGTGAAGCCGAGTAAATCTTTTGGGTCGACGTCGTGGTGACGTTGTGCAGGCCGTAGTGATCGTGATCGTTCTTGACCAGGAAGAAGATGCTGGTCAGCATCCCGATGATGGCGAGCGTAGTCAACGTGTTGGCGAGGACCCGGTTAGACATGTAGACATAAAAGATGAAAGCGAGAACCGCACAGAGAACTAATGTAATGAGAATCACTTTGCGGCACCTCCTTTAATAGAATCTTCATCCGCCATATGAACAGAATGGGAACCTTTCAACTGGAAGGCCACGAACAGGGCAATGACACTGAATCCGATGGCAATCCAGAAGGCAGCATGGTAACCGTTCAAAGTGGCACTAATGGCACGTGAGGCGTAACTCAGTGGGTCCGTCGTTAAGACGTGCTTTGCGGGCATACTGTTCTTGGTAACGTTGGTCAAGACACTGACCATGATGGCCGTTCCGACAGAACTCGCAACTTGCCGTTGAGTGTTGTTGACAGCAGTCCCATGAGACAGCATGTTCATTGGTAAAGCGTTCATTCCGGCAGTGGTTGCTGGCATCATCACCATGGCAATCCCGAACATCCGGATTGCGTAGAGAATCACGATGTAAAGCGTTGAGGTATCCTTGGTGATCCAGACGAATGGTAAGGTTCCAACCGTCAGGAGGAACATCCCCATCGTGGCTAAACGCTTAGCCCCAAAGCGGTCAAATGCCCGCCCAGTGATGGGACTCATAATCCCCATCATGAGGGCTCCGGCTAACAGGGTTAATCCAGAATGGAAGGCCGACATCCCTTTAACCATTTGAAGGTAGAGGGGAATGACCATTTCAACACCGACCATGGCCATGTTGACCACGGAACTTAAAATAGCAGAAACTGTAAATTGCTTAGACTTGTAAACACGGAAGTTCAAGAATGGGTCGTCCATGACGAGTTGACGCCAGATGAACAGACCAACGAAGATGAACCCGATGATCAAGGTCGAGAGCACTTTGACGCTGCCCCAACCGTCGTCACCAACGGAGGAGAAACCGTACAGCATACTCCCAAATCCAATGGTAGAAAGAACTGCGGACAGGACGTCTAATGGTTCCTTGTGTGTTTCCAGAACGCTACGCATGAGCCAGAAGCTGGCTAAGATGACGACGGCAACGATAGGAATAATCATGCCGAAGAGGTCACGCCAAGTCCAGTTGTCAATGACCCACCCTGAAAGGGTCGGGCCAATGGCAGGTGCCAGACCGATAACGATCCCGGCAAGTCCCATGGCAGTCCCCCGCTTGTTAGCGGGGAAGATCGTCAGCATCATGGTCTGCAGTAATGGCATGGAGACACCCACACCAACGGCTTGAATCAGCCGGCCAACCAATAACATTGGGAAGCTAACGGCTGCCCAACACGTGATGGTTCCGATTAAGAAAGTCGTCATGGCACTGATGTATAAGACCTTGGAGCTGATGGTGTTCAGCAACCAGGCACTGATTGGGATCATGATCCCGTTGACTAATAGAAATCCCGTGGTCAACCATTGCACAGTTGACGTTGAGACATCAAAGGCCTTCATTAAGGTTGGAAAGGCCGTACTTAAAATGGTTTGGTTTAAAACGGTACAAAACGTCCCAATTAATAGGAGCACAACCAGGAGGTTCCGGTTGTAGGGTTTGCCGTTTGTATCAAGCGATGCTGCATTTCCCAAAATAATTCCCTCTTTTTTCCTAAAATTAATTCTGAAATCACTATACGCAGAATGAACTACTTTGTCAACTAGCTTGACAACCTTTTTAAAATATATATACTGGTTGGAGAAAAGTGAACAACCTTTTTAAATTACCTAACAAAATTGATGACCGCTTTCATTGCGTTTAGACGGGCATTTATAAAAATTGAAATTTTTTCAGAAAGCAGGTGATCCTTCTAATGAATGAAGACGAAACAAATTTAATAAAAAAATTTCCGGTGGAGCATATCGTGCTTGGTATCGGGGATGTAGCCGAAGCCACTGGTGTCTCCCAGAGCCAGCTACGTTATTGGGAACGCAAAGGCTATATTCGTAGCCAAGAGGTCGGTGATGGCAAGAATCGCAAGTTTAGTTATAAAACGTTGATCCAGGTGCAACAGATCAAGACGCTTTTAGATCAAGGCCTCACGTTGGTGGCTGCGGTCAAGCAGGCCAAGCACCGTAAGGACTTATTTGATGCTCTCAGATCCTTTATGGATGGGCGATTCTCCCATATTAGTATGACCGATGACGGGGACATTCAAATCAACCTCGGTCAATTCGATCCGGACCCAACTCAGGAGTTGATTGCGGATCGCGTTGACGGCCAGTGGCACTTTAAGCTGATTTCCGCGGTTAAATAGGGCGATTTCATTGTTAATCACCTGTAACAATGGTAATCTGAAGGTACGGGAGATTCTACATGTCCCGGGCAGAAAAAACTTTCGATACCAATCGATCTTCTGGCTGGATTGGTGGTCAATCATGTTGTTGACGTGTTGTGAAACCAGGCTAATAACCATGAGTAATAGCGCGTTCATCTCGCGCATGGACTACGTTAACCAAAGTTGACGTAAGCAATCGTGAAACCTAAACGACGTGTTTTTTGGAAAATTGAAACTGTTTTTGATTTTTCGCTCGCTCGGAACGGCTTCCGTTGGCGGTCGGTCAAGTTTAGAAGGTTCTTGACCAGCCGCTTTTTTTGTTGCCATTTTTCCTTGGACACAGCTGTGACATCGTTAGGGCCCGCCACCTGCGGCAATTAGGGATGTCACCCCATGGGGACCGCGTGAAGCCGAAGAGCGGTCTTCACGCTCACCTTTAAGCCACCCAAGAAACCGTGTGTCTTAAAGGTGTCCCGTGCAGAGTAAGATCGAGAAAAACGCTCGGTCTAACTGCACCGTCACGGGGTTCCGTTTCTAATTGCCTCCGGTTCTGGCCTAAACGGTGGTCGGAATGTGTCATCACATTTTTAAGACTTAGAGATGGGCGTACCCCTGAGTAATAACTATCGTTTTAAGCTATCATACTTGATCTCGTCTGTGAGAAATCTGTGAGAAAATGAAAGAAAAATGAAACGGTATTTTTCTTATGAAAGCTATCAGACGGGCATTTTCATTTGTGCCGTTTTGCACAGAAGAAAAAAGTTGGTCAAGATGGTTGTATTTCGTCGTCAGCGTGTTAATATTACAAAATCGCTTTAAACCAAAAACATGAAGGATGGTGTTATACATGCTGTTACGACAAGCTACTATGGCGGACTTACCACAAATTGAATCAATCATTCGTGATGGTCGTGAATTATTGGCGGCCCAAGCAATTGATCAATGGCAGGGAGCCTACCCCAACACTGCGGTCTTAGTTGACGACATTCACCAAGGGTGGACGGTCGTGTTGGAAGAGAACAACGAAATCTTGGGGACTGCCGCAATTATTCCGGGAGAAGACCCAACGTACAAACAGATTGAAGGTCAGTGGCTGACCAAACAGGCGCCTTACTTGGCGATTCATCGTGTAGCAGTATCCAGCCACCATCATGGTCGGGGACTTGCCGGTGAATTGTTCAGTCGGCTCTTTGAACAGATTGACCACGCGGCGGACATCGAAAGTATCCGCATTGATACGCACCCTCAAAATATGGCAATGCAACACGTTATCAAGAAGAACGGTTTCACCGAAACTGGGATGATTGATCTCGCCGCCGTTGATATGCCTGGTACGAAGGATTTTGCCTACGAACGGGTCACGGCTAACGTTAAGCCAGAACACGTGCTGCACTCAGTGACTAACAAATAATTTCGTGACGCGCAGTTTCGTTAAATAAAGATGTATATAATAGTAGGATTGGTTCCGCTTTCATCGGGAATTGATCCTATTTTTGTGTCAAAGTCAGGTTTGCCGAAAACCACCTTTTCATTCGCCCTAAACTCTGCGATAATAGGGAGTAGTCAACCATAGGGGTGGTGCACGTTGGAGAAGAGTAGCTTATCGGGTGGCCGGTTCTTTCTGGTTACTGTGTTAAACGTTGTGATTACGATATTTGAATTCATAGGTGGTCTGTTATCGGGTAGTCTGTCACTGCTCTCAGACGCCTTTCACAACTTTGGCGATGCACTCTCCATTGTGTTGAGTTATGCGGCCCATAAGATTGGTGGTCGACAGCAGACGCGGACCAACACGTATGGCTATCGACGGGCGGAAATTTTGGCAGCGTTGTTGAACGCCCTAGTGTTGGTAGTTGTCTGCATCATTCTGGCGGTTGAGGCCGTTCGGCGACTCTTTCATCCCGAACACGTACAGGGCACGGTCATGCTCCTGGTTGCCGTCGTGAGCTTCGTGGCGAACCTCTTGTCCACGGTACTCCTGAATCAGGGCGCCAAGCACAATTTGAATGTCCGTGCGACGTATCTGCACTTACTGAGTGATGCGTTGGCCTCAGTTGGTGTGATTATTGGGGCCGTGATGATCACCGTTTGGCACGTGAACTGGGTCGATCCGGTGATTACAATTCTGGTGGGAATTTACATTGCTATCGAATCTTGGCCGATCGTGAAGCAGACATTGGGGATTCTGATGGAAGCTTCACCCAATCTTGACTACGAAGCAATCGCCACCGATATTGAGCAATTACCCGAGGTTGAAGGGGTCCATCATCTTCATGCGTGGCAGATTGACGAGAACAATATTGTCTTTTCGGTGCACGTCAATATGGATGATTTACCTTTGGCGGAGATTGAGCCGATCTATCGTCAGATTGAAACCTTGCTGTGTCGGAAGTATAATGTGAATCACGTGACGATTCAGGCAGAGTGCCACCGTGGTGAGCACGAAGCGTTATTTTATGATCAAAATGATTGGCGGCACGAGTAACTGTGTGGCTGATGTTGTTGTGTTAGGAACATAATCTAGATGAGGTGAACAGTGATGACTCCGATGAAGGAGGATTATTTAAAAATTATTTTCGAGCTGGGTGGTAAGCAAAAGAAAGTTTCCAACAAACAGATTGCTATCAGCTTGAATATTGCTGCCGGGTCCGTGACCGAAATGGTCAATAAGATGACGGCAGAGGGCTTGGCCGAGCACACGCCCTACGCGGGGATTTCCCTGACTAACCGGGGTATCCGGCTAGCCGAGGATTTGGTTCGTAAGCACCGAATCTGGGAAGTCTTTCTCGTGGAAAAATTGGACTATGATCTGCCCGACGTTCACGCGGAGGCCGAAGTACTGGAACACGTGACAAGTCCCAAATTAGTCAATTCACTGGACGACATGCTGGGTCACCCCACGCATTGTCCCCATGGCGGGGTCATTCCGGATCGGTTTGGCCATTACCATGAAGACAGTCATACGGTCTTGAACGATGCTAAGGATGGTTCGGTCGTGACCGTGGACCGGTTCATCGATAATCGGGACCTATTGACGTATCTGGGTGATTTGAAGTTGGATATTGGCGATCAACTGCGGATCATCAAGCACGATCCGTTCGAAGGACCTGTGACCGTACAGAACTTAACGGACGATGCGGAACTGATTGTGAGCTACAAGGCGTCCCACTACATCTTCATTAAATAAATTGTAATTGACGGGAACAATCGACATCTGGCGGTTGTTCCTTTTTCTATGACTGATGGCAGGTCGCCTGCGGCTGCCAGGAATTCCGCCTGCTGTGGGGAACGCCTCCAGCCAAAAGACGGGATTCCAGCTCGGTTTGAAGCTGCGCCGAAAAGACCGCGCATCTTCAAACGCGTCCCGTGATGACTGAACGGGGAGACCCGAACGCCTGTTCAGTCGTCACCGCCACGGCTGGCTCCATTCCTGACCTCCTCCGGCTAGGATAGTCATGATTATCAAATACTTATCCGATTCATGTTGTATCATTAAGAGTCGGCGGCCTGATCCTATCCTTAAAAGCACCTATACTTATTACTAATGTAAAAATCCGGGAATCTGTCTCATCTTTTTTCAGAATACGTAGAGGTTTCGGCTTAGCATGAAAATTGTTTAGGATTGAAACTCTGTTCACGGTTAATGAACACTGATATTTGGTGGCATCTGGGGATGTTAATTAAAGAAACAGAAGTGTTTCAGGAATAAGAGCAACGTTTGTGGTTAAAGATAGGCCAGCCGCAGGCCATACTGGTTTGACCAGCCAAATTCTAAAGTATTTGCGTTATCCGGTAAGTTAGTGGTGTCAGACCCGTAGTGACTGTCGTATAATAAGTGAAAACCGGCGGGAGGGACAGAGATGAGCAGCCAGAAGAAACGGGATCAATTAATTTTACATACGGCATTAACCGCTGGTCGGATCATGATTGAAAATGGCTCGGAAGTCGAGCGGGTCGAGGATACTATGGAACGTATTGCCCACAATGCAGGGGCGAAAACCAGTCAGCTCTTCGTGATGATCACTGGGATTCTGATGGCGATCAATGGAGAGGTCGGCGCTCAGATTGAGCCGGTCAAGCGCCGAACGTTTGACTTGGAGAAAATCTCCGTGGTCAATGACCTGTCACGACAGTTTGCAGTACATAAGATTACGTTACAAGAATTCTCTAATCGTTTGGACCACTTGGACAAGTCGACGAAGTACTTTCCGTTCTGGCTCCAGCTCCTATCGGCCGCTATGGTCAGTGGTCCCTTGGAGGTCGTCTTCCGGCATAACCTCCCTGACTTCTGGATTACCTGTGTGGTGGGGGCTTTGGGCTGGCTAGTCTTTTATCTCCTCAACAAATTCATTCAGATTCGCTTCCTGTCGGAATTTGCGGCGGCAGCCACGATTGGCGTGTTAGCCATCTGGTCGGTTCACTTGGGACTTGGAAATAGCGTGGATGACATTATCATTGGGAGCGTCATGCCCCTAGTACCTGGGGTACCAATTACCAACTCCGTGCGCGATATTCTGGCTGGCAACCTGGTCAGTGGTCCGGCGCGGGGCGTGGAGGCCTTGGTCAGTGCGGCTGCTATCGGCTTTGGCATTGCCATGGTCCTACAATTTCTTTAGGGAGGGTACCAAATGTCTTTTACTGAATTTTTGATTGAGGTCGCGGGTAATTACGTGGCGACCATTGGCTTTGGTATCCTGCTGAACATTCCCCGTCGCGCGCTGAACTATGCGGGCTGGATTGGGGTCATGGGGTACTTTGTGTATAAATTTATTGTAATATGGGGTGGCGGCTACGTCGTCGGTAACATGATGGGGGCGGTCCTCATTGGGGTGGCTTCGCTACAGGCTGCCCGGATCAAGAAGATGCCGATGATTCTCTTTAATATCCCCGCGTTGGTGCCCCTGGTGCCGGGAGGCCAAGCTTATCAGATGATCAAGTATTTTGCGCTGGGGGAGAACTCCACAGCGTTTGTCTTCCTGATTCAGGTCGTTATGATTTCTGGAGCGATTGCCTTTGGCTTTCTACTATCAGAATTGGTCAACCGGGTCCAGCAACGCGTCTGGCGGCATCGACGATAACCTTAAGGAAGTTTGATAATTTAAGGCAACTCTAGAAATCTAGCGGTGGGGTGGTATACTCATTGCTAGGGGTTTCCCAGAATCGGGTATGACGAAAGGAATTTTAATCATGATGTTATTTAATCGAGATCGGGATCGGCCGTGGAAGTTTACATTGACCACGGTACTTTTCCTGGTGGTGGCTTACTTTGTGAAGGCCCAGAACGCCTACGTGGACTTCTTGGATTCGTCGATCATTGACGTGGTCCAGAAGAACCAGCCAGGCTGGAAAACGTTACTATACAGGGGAGTGACTAGCCTAGCAGAACCGAAATTAGCTATTATATGGGTCTTGATCCTCGCATTCTTATTGTGGGGTTTTAAATTCAAGATTCCAGCGCTCTGGTGTCTGGCAACCTTAGCTGGTGGGGATGTTATCGCCGCTTTGGTGAAGAAGGTCATTGCGCGTCCCCGGCCATCGACCCATTTGGCCATCGACGACGGTTTCAGTTTTCCCAGTGGGCACGTTTTTGGCACATTCCTGATTATTGCAATGATCTGGGTCGTGCTCCTGCCAATGATTTCGCATGCGTGGAAGGCTTGGTTGCTGCGGATCGTCCTGATTATCTGGATGGTGTTGGTTATGATCTCTCGAGTCTACTTAAACGCTCACTTCCCAACGGATACCATTGGGGCAATCTTACTGGCTTACTTGTGGTTGCAATTTGCAGAAGGTCTCTACATTCGGTTCGCACCGATGATGCAGAACTGGCCGCTACTCAAGAAGTCTGAAATTTAAGGGTATGAAAGACCCGCTGAGGATAAAGTCCTGAGCGCAAATAAAAAGGCAGCTACGGTAATTCCAATTGGAATCCTCGTAGCTGTCTTTTTACGTTGATCGTTTAAGTTATTTTAATTCATTTAGCCATTCGTTCGCCAGATCCATCCAGTGGGCAACGTGGGGCAGGTCGGTTCCCGGTTTCCAAGCTGTCACGTGGTTTGCGAGTGCCAAGCCATGAGGACCGTGGTGAAAGACGTGGAGGTCCGTGTCCACGTGATGGGCCAGAGAGGCCCGGGCATAGCTCATTGCGTTTTGGACCGGTACCAATGGATCGGCGGCCGTGACCCAGATGAAGGTTGGGGCGTTTTGGTCATTGACCAGTTCATCAGCGGCAATGCTGTCGACATCATCCGTCCAGCTCGCCAATACTTGCGTGTCGGTCGGGAAGCCCAGCTTGGGTGAAATAACTGGGTAGCCGAGAATCACGGCGTTTGGCTTGGCTTGTGCTGGCTGGGTACCAGCGAGGGCGTTGATCTTGGCATCGTGCCAAAGGTCATTGAAGAGGGCGACGATGTGGCCTCCCACGGAGAACCCGGCAACAGTGATGCGATTAGAATCAATACACCATTCCTCAGCATGTTGCCGAATCATAGCGACGCTTTGAGCTAACTCCACGACTGGTGCAGGCAACAGGGGATGCTTTTCCCCGGTGAAGCTGTAGCGGAGGAAGAAAGCTTGAAAGCCACGAGCGGACCAGGCCAAGGCTAGATCCTCGGCCTGTTGCTCGGGGATGTGCGTGTAAGACCCGCCAGGCACGATGATCATGGCGGGAGCGGCAGCATCGCCGCCCTCACGTAGGTAACCTTGTAAGTAAGCCGCGGAGTCAGTGGCAAGCGACTGGGTAATAATCTTCATTGCAAATCCTCCTTGAATTAATGAATCATGTTAAGATCATGTTAGTATAGATGCTAAAGGTTATGCAGACGTTATATCTAATTGTAACGCATTTCGTCAAAAAATAACGAGAGGGAGTTGTGCGATTGACAGCAATTTTAAAGACGCAGCGGCTGGACTTGCGACCGCTGACGGACAGTGATTACCCGGCCTATAAGCGTTTGGTGACCAATCCGGTGATTGCGCAGCCCGTGGGCTTCTCGCCACGACCGGATGACCAACAAGTTCGGCGGTGGTACCGCGCGGACCGAAATAGTGCGCAGTCCTACGCAGTCGTTCTTCACCAGACCAATCAATTTATTGGCGCGGTCATCTTTTACGATTGGTTCGCAGACAATGGTCTTCCCGATGAGACGAGTCTGGAATTGGGCTACTTCTTGGATCCTGAGTACTGGGGACAAGGGCTCATGCCAGAGGGCTTGACGGCATGTTTTAGGGACCTGAATCGTGTGGAATCACCAATTAAATCAGTCTGGGCTAACTGCCTGGTCAGTAACGAACGGTCGTGCCAATTATTAGAAAAATTATGTTTCCAAACAATTGGTGACCAGTTGATGGGCGTGACTGGTGGTGGACAAACGTTGCAACGGCAGGCTTTGTTTCGGCTGATCCTAAGTGATTCTCAAAATAATTGACACTAATCTAAATTTAATCTTGCAATTTTCAGAATTCATGAGTATACTTCAATGTATCGAATAGAAGAGGCGCAATCAACATGAGTCGCTTCCCTCAGGTGGGTATCACCGATGAGGGGAAGCAAAAGGGGCGATTGCCGAAATTCCCACGTGACTACCTAGCGTGAGGGTTGGGTCCTGGTTTAACAGATCAGGGACTGTCGCAGTCAAATATTAGGCTGCGGGGCGCTTTCAACGATATTGACTTGGAATTATGAACTTTCCAATCTCTTTCGCGGGCTTTTATTGCGAAGGAGATTTTTTCGTTCACTGGGTCGTTTCGAGGAAGTCCTTCTAAAATAAGAAGGAGGAAACATTATGGAACAAAGCATGACAAACGCAACAACCAGCGAGGCTTCTGATCAAGTTAAGCGGGGACTCAAGACGCGACACGTCTCAATGATCGCGTTAGGTGGCTGTATCGGGACAGGGTTATTCGTCGCAAGTGGTTCAGCTATCTCAACCGCCGGGCCTGGTGGTGCACTGGTTGCCTATGTTGCCATGGGTCTGATGGTTTACTTCCTGATGACTAGTTTGGGTGAAATGGCGACGAACATGCCAATCTCTGGTTCGTTCGCTGCTTATTCTGCCAAGTATGTTGATCCAGCTTTAGGATTTGCCATGGGCTGGAACTACTGGTTCAACTGGGCCATTACGGTTGCTGTTGATATTTCTACTGCTGCTTTGGTCATGAAGTTCTGGTTACCCGGCGTACCTGGTTGGATCTGGAGTGCCATTGCCTTGCTTCTGGTCTTTACGATCAACGCATTCTCCGTACAAGCCTTTGGTGAAACGGAATTCTGGATGTCTCTGATCAAGGTTGTTACGATCTTTGTCTTCCTGGCTGTTGGGTTAATGACTATCGTTGGTATCATGGGTGGTCACGCAACTGGCTTGGAAAACTTCACTTACAAGAAGGCACCATTCGTTGGCGGTTTCCCAGCCATTCTGAGTGTGTTCGTTGTTGCCGGGTTCTCCTTCCAAGGTACTGAATTAGTTGGTATTACGGCCGGTGAATCTGAAGACCCTTCACACAGTGTGCCTAAGGCGATTAACTCAGTGTTCTGGCGGATTATTTTATTCTATATTTTAGCTATCTTTGTGATTGCCGCTGTCTTACCATACACGAGTCATGATCTGTTAGGTTCTTCTGCAAGTGACATTGCGATCAGTCCATTTACGTTGGTCTTCCGGCGTGCCGGTTTGGCTGCCGCTGCCAGTGTGATGAACGCGGTTATCTTGACGGCCGTTATCTCAGCCGCCAACTCCGGGATGTACGCTTCAACGCGGATGCTGTTCTCCCTTTCTAAGGAAGGCTACGCACCTAAGTTGTTCGAAAAGACTGGTAAGAATGGGATTCCTTATCCTGCATTGTTTGCCACGACCATCATCGCTGCTCTGACCTTTATCAGTAGTATTGCCGGTCCTCAAATCTACATGTGGTTAGTTGCCGCTAGTGGGTTGACTGGGTTCATCGCTTGGTTCGGGATTGCTTTATCTCACTTACGGTTCCGTCGAGCTTTCACCTTACAAGGTCACAAGCTGTCTGAACTCAAGTACCATGCAAAGTGGTTCCCATTAGGACCAATTCTGGCCTTGGTATTATGTATCGCTGTTATCGTGGGTCAAGATCCACAATCCTTCTTCACTGGTAACTGGGAACAAGTGCTGGTCACTTACATGAGTGTGCCACTGGTCTTAGTCCTCTACATTGGCTACAAGATCAAGAAGCACACAAAGTTGATTCCATTGAAGGACGTCGACGTTTCCCCAGTCCATCGTGATGGAACTTTAAAGGAAGACACTGCAGCACGTGAAGCATCAAACGATTAATCTGAAATTGTGTGGGCAATTTTCACTTAAATAAAAAAACTTTTAACGACGATTGGTTCGAGTGAATCCCGACCAGTCGCCGTTTTGTGTCTGACAAGGGGACAGAACCCGTTAACCGCTGAAGAGGAATTTCACACGATATATTGTCTTTTGCCGATAGGGTTGGTACAATATGTAGTGTTGAAATTTAGACCGGATGAAAACGATTTCCGGTATGCGCGTAAATCAAAGGAGAGATAGCATGCTTGTACTATCAGGAACAATTGGGGCCGGCAAGACGAGTTTAACGAACTTATTAGCCGAACACTTACAGAAACCAGCTTTTTATGAATCGGTGGACGATAATAAGATTCTGCCACTGTTTTACCAGAACCCGCAAAAGTATGCTTTCTTATTGCAAATCTACTTTTTAAACAAGCGGTTGGACAGCATCAAAGCTGCCAACGCTGACGATGAAAGTGTCTTGGATCGTTCGATCTTCGAAGATTCCTTACTCTTCCACTTAAACGCTGACCTCGGTCGCGCAACCAGCACGGAAGTTGACATCTATGACTCCTTACTGGCCAACATGATGCAAGAATTACCAGACGCCGTTCACAAGAAGAACCCCGACCTGTTGATCCACATCAACATTTCCTTTGAAACGATGTTGGAACGCATCAAGAAGCGTGGCCGTTCTTACGAACAGATTGATCACGATCCTAGCTTGTTCGAATACTACAAACAACTCGACCAACGTTACGTGAACTGGTACAACAACTACGACAAGTCACCCAAGATGCAAATCGACGGTGACAAGCTGGACTTCGTGGAAGACCCAGCTGCACGTCAAGAAGTTCTCCACTTGATTGACGAAAAGATTGCGTCACTTTAAGTTTAATTTGACGAAACGCTATTAGGCGTTTGAGAGTACTGACCACGGTTAGTGCTCTTTTCTTTACAGTGAAATACTAAGAACAAACTGAAGATTAATGATGGCCACTAGGCTAATGTGTTTTGTTCGCACTGCGGCTGCCAGGGATTCCGCCTGCTGTGGGGACGCTCCAGCCTGAAAAGCGGGCTTCCGACTCGACTTGAAGCCACGAAAACCACCTGTCTTCAAGCTCGCCCGTGGTGTAAACTGGTCAAAAACACCAGTTAACACCACCTCCACGG
The DNA here is from genome assembly GCA_937874695.1 of uncultured Lactobacillus sp. Classification (GTDB taxonomy): domain Bacteria; phylum Bacillota; class Bacilli; order Lactobacillales; family Lactobacillaceae; genus Levilactobacillus. Next base: position 2,894 of record CALNAJ010000020.1, on the reverse strand, counting down.
CCGGCTCCATCCCTGGCCGCCTCCGGCTAAGAGTGGTTTGTGTCCATTTCAAAGGTCAAGGTCTAAATATTCTTAGATTTTCAGCTGATGGTATGTAATAACCGGAGTTAATCCGTATTTGAAATTATGATTGGAGATTTCATTACTCGGTGAAAGTGGTAGGTGAATTCGTTTGCCGGATTGCTTTCGCATAATTGGCAATGATTAATTTGAGCGGTATTTATACTTGCAGTGATGGCAAGTCGTGAAAATTGAGCGGCTATGTAAAGCCATCGTCGTAGGAGGCCGGAGATGGAGCCAGCTGTGACGATGGTGTTGGTAGGTGTCCTTTGCCTACCTACAGCATGGGACGACCTTGGAGACTCGCCGTACTTTGCGAGGCTTCAAGGCGAGCCGGAAGCCCGCTCTTTGGCTGCAGGCGGTCCCCACAGCAGGCGGAATCTCAGGCAGCCGAAGACGATGGCTGTATGTAGGCAGCAGCCAAAAAATTTTCCCGATTGTCATCGCGGCTGAAATGCGGTATGATAAGCGTAATCAAAAACACGAGGTGCCTATCCAGTAGACGGCCAGAGAAGCGGGGAAAGCTGCAAACCGCAACGTCGAACATTCCAGCACTAACTAAAGTGGGCGGGTAATGCCGCACGGTGCAGACCGTTATCATGTTCAAGGGTATGGCTGAAGATTGCAGTCATGAACTTGGGTGGTACCGCGAAGGTCTTCGTCCCATGTGACGGAGGCCTTTTTTGTATCATCCGGAAAATTGAAGGGAGTAAGTAGATGTTAGATTTAAAATTGATTCGCCAAGAACCCGATTTCATTAAAGAAAAGTTAGCAACCCGAGGTGTTGATCCCGCTGATATCGATGACCTGTTAGGTTTAGATGCCCAGCGCCGGGAATTGATCGTTAAGAGTGAAACCATGAAGGCCCAACGTAACACGGTGTCCGATGAGATTTCACAACTGAAGCGCAACAAGGAAGACGCCAACGACAAGATTACTGAAATGCGTCAGGTTAGCGCGGACATCAAGAAAATCGATGCCGACCTTGATACGTTGAAGGCGCAAGTCCACGATGCAGCTGCTCACTTACCCAACATTCCTAATGACAACGTGCCTGTTGGCTTGACGGAAGACGGTAGTGTCGAAATTCGTAAGTGGGGCGAAAAGCCTAACTTGGACTTTAAGCCAAAGGCCCACTACGAATTGGGTGAAGACTTAGGCATCTTGGACTTCGAAGCAGGGGCCAAGGTCTCTGGGAGCCGTTACCTCTACTACTTGGGCTTAGGCGCACGCCTGGAACGGGCCGTCTACAACTTCTTCCTTGATGAAAACACCAAGGCTGGCTTCAAAGAAGTCTTGCCACCATACATCGTGAATGATGATTCCATGTACGGGACTGGCCAATTCCCTAAGTTTAAGGAAGACGTTTACCAACTGCGGGACGAAGACATGACCTTGATTCCTACGGCCGAAGTGCCTCTGGTCAACTACTATCGTGATGAAGTGATCCCTGAAGAGGACCTGCCAGTGTGGTTCACCGCTTTGACGCCAGCCTTCCGTTCCGAAGCCGGGAGTGCCGGACGCGATACCCGTGGTTTGATTCGTCTTCACCAATTTAACAAGGTTGAAATGGTGAAGTTCTGTAAGCCAGAAAACTCATGGGATGAACTGGAAGCCTTAACGAAGCATGCTGAGAGCCTCTTACAGAAGCTTGGCTTGGCTTACCATGTGATCACGTTGACGACGAGCGACATGAGCTTCACGGCTGCTATGACTCATGATTTGGAAGTCTGGTTCCCAGAACAGAACGCGTACCGGGAAATTTCCAGCTGTTCCAACACGACGGACTTCCAAGCGCGGCGGGCACACATCCAATACCGTGATGACAATGGCAAGCTCCAATACGTCCACGCTTTGAATGGTTCTGGCTTGGCCGTTGGTCGGGCAGTCGCTGCAATCATGGAAAACTACCAAAACGCTGACGGTTCCATCACAGTTCCCGATGTCTTGGTACCCTACATGGGTGGCGTAACGCGGATCACGAAGTAACCCTTCGTTGCTGACGACTCACGTGATAGCCAAGTTAAATGCAACTTACATGCGTCAATATGAATAAGTAGTCAGTGCGTGTCAGCACTGATTAGGGCACTTAGCGGTGAATACAATCGTTAAGTGCCTTTTTTGAATGATCGATCCAAATGGCGCCAAACAGTGTCGGATGGGGCTTTGACGAGAGTGCTGTGCTTCCCATTTATGAAATGAATAATTATTTTGGTTATTTTTGCAATTTCTTATTGACGTAGGGTAGGGAGTTCGTATAAAATAGTTTCTGTTGGTTAATTAGCTCCCGTCGTGCTGAAGGCGCAGGGCAGTGTGTTGACCGCAACTACAAGAAATAAGCGATTCAAATTTTTTGCAAGAAAATGCAAAAAAGACTAGCTTTTTCTTCTCAGGTACGCTAAAATATTACTTGTTGTTAAGCGAGTAGTTATTCAGCTAACGAATATTTATTCAAAATATTTCAAAAAGGTTGTTGACAAGCTTCGCTGAACATGGTAAATTATAATAGTTGTTTCGAACGAGATATACTTCTTGCTTCGGAAGTCCATGGAGGATTAGCTCAGTTGGGAGAGCGTCTGCCTTACAAGCAGAGGGTCACAGGTTCGAGCCCTGTATCCTCCATCGGGAACTCAAGTTCCTCGGCGTTAGTTCGCCAACGTTGCAGGTGTGGCGGAACTGGCAGACGCGCTAGATTTAGGTTCTAGTGTCTTATGACGTGGGGGTTCGAGTCCCTTCACCTGCATTAACCGAATATTGCAAAATATCTTAAAAAATATTTTGCCGACTTAGCTCAGTTGGCAGAGCATCTCACTAGTAATGAGGAGGTCGGAGGT
>CALNAJ010000019.1 GCA_937874695.1 uncultured Lactobacillus sp. | reverse complement strand
ACGAGTTCCGCAAGCCAGACTCCTGCGCTTAGAAAGCTAAGTGACTCCTGTCCGGTGAAGCCGAACAGAAGCCCCTTAGCTCCCTAATGCTCAGAGTCTAAACGGCTTGCTCCACTCTCTAATAAAAAAGAACCCCGCAAAATGCGAAGTCCCTTTCTCTCATTAACTGAATTAAGCAGCCAATGCAGTCTTAGCTTGTTCAGCTAAGGCAGTGAATGCAGCAGCATCGTTAACTGCCAAATCAGCTAACATTTTACGGTTAACATCGATGTTGGCTAACTTCAAACCGTGCATCAACTTGCTGTAGCTCAGACCGTTCATCCGTGCTGCGGCGTTGATCCGGGCGATCCAGATCTTACGGAAGTTACGCTTAGTAGCTTTCCGGTCACGGAAGGCGTATTGACGACCCTTCATGACTTGGTCCTTAGCAACCTTAAATAAACGGTGCTTTGAACCACGGTAACCCTTAGCTAACTTTAAAACCTTCTTGCGACGTGCGCGTGTAACAGTACCGCCTTTAACTCGTGGCATAATCTTTTCCTCCTAAATCAATTCAAACATTATGTCGACATTTCGTCGACCCGAAAAATATGTGACCAGCTTACTTGATTACTTTTGAAGTAATTGACGGTAAGTGTTGATCGTCGTTTCGTTCATCATCCGGGTACCACGAAGGTTCCGGCGTTGCTTCTTGGTCTTACCGTGGAAACGGTGAGACGTGTAAGCATTGGCACTCTTGATACCGCCCTTAGCAGTTACTTTGAAACGCTTAGCTGCGGCGCGGTTAGTCTTCATCTTTGGCATAATACGAAATTTCCTCCTTAAATCGGTAGCTTGATGCTACCCAATCAATTCACACTATTTCTCTGCGATGGGCGAAAGCATTAAGAACATGCTCCGACCGTCCATCTTTGGCCGTTGTACAACTGTTGCGACGTCTGCCGTTTCAGCTGCCATGCGATTAAGCACTTCGCGACCAATGTCTTTATGGGTAATTGCCCGACCCTTAAACCGAATTGAAACCCGAACCTTTTCACCTTTAGCCAAGAACTTTTTAGCGTTCTTCAACTTGGTGTTGAAGTCGTTGGTATCAATGGTAGGACTCAAGCGAACTTCCTTGACACTGACCACTTTTTGATTCTTACGTGCTTCGCGTTGCTTCTTTTGCAACTCAAAACGGTACTTCCCATAGTCCATGATCCGGGCTACTGGTGGCTTAGCTTTCGGTGCAACCAGAACTAAATCGAGGTTAGCGTCTTCGGCGATCTGTAAGGCTTCGCTCTTGGTCTTAATGCCCAATTGCTCGCCGTCTCCAGCGATAAGCCGTACTTCACGTGCTCGAATTCCCTCGTTGACAATCGTGTCGTTTGCTATGGTAATCCACCTCCAAAATAATCTCGAGAACTGCAGAATCTCACTCACAAAAAATGCGGGAACCTTTGATGATAATCAAACGGCTCCCGCAAGAAATCCAACTAAAATAATCGGATTAACGTGCATATCCAGCCCAGCAGCGTAAGCCACAGGGCGAGAAGCGGAAGCCTCTGCTTAATTTCTCAACTTAACCATCATACCAGCTACCCGGTTTCATGTCAACGGTTGTTTGGTAAAAAACAATCGTTGCCCTTACATGTGGCTGTATCTGGCGCTTCACCTGCGGCTGGCAGGCATTCCGCTCCCTGTGGGGACCGCTTGCAGACTTGTCAGTCTTCCAGCTCGCCTTTGAGCCGAAAGTTCCGTCTCAAAGGTCGTTCCGTGTCCTAAGCCGGGAAGTAGCCCCGACTAAGGACACCGACACAGGGTGCTCCACGCCTGCTCTCCTCCGGCTACGCTGATATAGCGGGCAACAAAAATCATTTACCACACAAGCCAACGCCATTAAACGTAGATTATCCTAATCTGCCCCCAGTATCTCATCGCTATGATCCAAACGATTGATCACAAACGTCAGAACCACAATCAGGAAGCCAATCACATAGACCCAATGCAATCCATTGTACAATACCTGGCGTAGTGCTGGCAATAGCCGCGTTGGCAAACCACTGGCCGTTTGGGGATTGATCAGTCGGTTCATCATCGCCATGCTGGTGCCTGGATGGTGCTGCAGGCTCTGTTGCATCCCCGTGTTGAGGATAATTCCGAAGATGGAGACCATCAGTGTCTGGCCAATTGTTCGACCCAACGTGTTAAACGAGGTCGCCACCCCGACGTTTTCCGCCGAGACTAACCGTTGTGAGGTCAGCGTGGTGGCCGTCAGCGCAATCCCAAAGCCAAACCCATTGATTGCCGTAATCACGAAGAACCAGCCGAACGATGCCTTCATTGGCAACAAGGCCAAGGCGAGGCCTGCCACCAGAATGAACGAGAGGCTGAAGTACAGGATTCGCCGTGGCGTCCACCTTGCCAGGAAGTACCCCGTGGTAAATGCCCCAATGACCCACAGTAATGAGTTAGGCGTCAGTGCCAGTCCAGCTACCGAGGCCGATACTCCGTGAATCCCTTGACCCCAGGTTGGCACGTAGACGGTCAAAGCCATCAGGTACCCGTTGATCAGGGCCGCAATTGCATTTTGCACGATAAATGGTCGATTCTTGAAGAGCTCTAGCGAAATGATCGGGTCAACCGCACGTTGCTCACGCCGGATAAACAGCCACAGACTCAGGCCACTAATGACCAGTCCGCCGACAAAGCCCCACCATCTGATGGGCTGGCTACTGAGCACTTGAAAGCTCAACATCAGACTCAACAGGCACAGCATCAGCCAGAGGCTCCCAAGATAATCGATACTCTCCGTTCGTAACCGTTTGGGTTCGTGTAAATATAATTGGAATAATACCATAGTAATTAACCCAATCGGCACGTTGATGAAGAAGATCCAATGCCAGCTTAACTTGTCGATAATAATGCCACCCAGTAACGGTGCCAGTACCGCAGCAATTCCCCAGGCAGAGTTCGTGATACCGAGGATCTTCGCCCGCTTTTCCATTGTATAAATATCGGCAATGATCGTCATCGACACTGGTAACAGCGCTCCCGCACCAATCCCTTGAATTGCCCGCCAAAAGATCAGCACTGGCATACTATTCGCCAGACCACTCATCGCAGACCCGACGATAAAGACGCCTAAGCCAAACTGCATGACTGGCTTACGGCCAATCACGTCGGCTAGTTTGCCGTAAATCGGGGTGACCATCGCCGTTGCCAGCAGATAGATTGAAAACACCCAGTTCATTAACGCCACACCATGCAGATTCCCCACAATCGTCGGTAGCGCCGTCGACACAATAGTCCCCTCAATCGCGCTCACAAACGTTGCCACGTAAATGGCAATCGTCACGGCAAGCACATTGGTTTTGGGTTGTGACATATCCAAAACATCTCCCTCTCGAATCCGAAAAACGATTCAACTTCTTCTATATTAAGTCATTATTTGTGTGGCCTAATGCCCCACGTATCAGGCCAGCCTACTTAACACGCTAACACTTTTCTCCCTATACCGCTAGACTAAAAAAACGGGGCCACCATTTCTGGCGACCCCGTCCCTTCTATTCTCTGGTTATGCGCCAGAAACTTAATTTAAAAGTTAAAACTAGTTTTCTTCGCGACTGTATGAAGCGATGTCACTCAGAATTTCCTTGACGAAGGCGTCACTGCTCATGGAATTACTGTCGTCTTCCCCGTACTTCCGGACAGAGACAGTGCCATTAGCCATTTCGTCTTCACCAACAACCAACGTGTATGGAATCTTGTGTGTTTGGGCGTCCCGAATCAGGTAGCCCATCTTTTCACCACGCTTGTCGACGTTAACCCGAACATCAGCGGCCTTTAATTCAGCAGCTAACTTGTCGGCGTAAGCACCATGCTTTTCTTCGGAAACAGGAATGATGGTAACTTGCTTAGGCGCCAACCAGGTTGGGAAGGCACCCTTGTAGATTTCAGTCAGGTAAGCGGTAAACCGTTCCATCGTTGAAACCAAGCCACGGTGAATCATCACTGGACGATGTTCTTCACCATCGGCACCGACGTAGTGTAAGTCGAAACGTTCTGGCAACATGAAGTCCAATTGGATGGTTGACAACGTTTCTTCGTTCCCAAGGGCCGTCTTGGTTTGGACGTCCAACTTAGGACCGTAGAAGGCAGCTTCCCCTTCGGCTTCAACGTAAGGCAAGCCAAGGTCATCCATGGCACCCTTCAACATCTTTTGTGCGTTGTTCCACATTTCATCGTCATCAAAGTACTTTTCAGTGTTCTTAGGGTCACGGTAGCTTAACCGGAACGTGTAGTCCTTGATATCGAAGTCTTTGTAAACCTTGACCATTAAGTCCAGGATACTCTTGAATTCGTCTTGGATTTGTTCTGGGGCAACGAACGTGTGACCATCGTTCAAGGTCATTTCACGAACCCGTTGCAGACCACTCAGCGCACCGGACTTTTCGTAACGGTGCATCATCCCTAATTCAGCGATCCGTAATGGGAGTTCACGGTAAGAGCGGATGTGGTGGTTGTAAATTTGAATATGGCTAGGGCAGTTCATTGGCCGTAATTCAAGTTGTTCGCCATCACCCATGTCCATTGGTGGGAACATGTCTTCACGGTAGTGTGCCCAGTGACCGGATTGCTTGTACAGATCCAGGTTAGCTAAGACTGGCGTGTAAACGTGTTGATAACCGTTGGCAACTTCCTTGTCGATGATGTAACGTTCGATCGTACGACGGATGGTAGCACCATTTGGCATCCAATATGGTAAGCCGGCACCGACTTTAGGATCAACGAAGAACAAGTCCAGTTGGTTCCCGATAACCCGGTGGTCACGTTCGCGGGCTTCTTGACGCCGAGCTAAGTCAGCATCCAAGTCAGCTTGCTTGTAGAAGGCCGTCCCGTAAATCCGTTGGAGCATTGGGTTTGAGGACTTGCCTTGCCAGTAAGCACCAGCAACGGAAAGCAACTTGAACTTCTTCACGTCACCCGTGTTGGCTAATTGAGCACCGTCACTTAAGATTTCGTGGTCGCCAATCTTCAAGAAGTTAACTTGGTCGCCATCAACTGCCTTGATCAAGTCAGTCGTGTAAGGATCGTCCTTGGCCTTAGCCAAAGCGTCATCCTTGCTAACAGCGATGCGTTCGATAGCAGCCTTGTCAGCAATCAGCTTTTCAACGATTACGGCAATGGCGTCTAATTCGTCAACACTAACTTGTTGGTCATCCTTGTCGGTATCAACGTAGAAGCCATCTTCGTCAGCGCTAACTTCGCCCAAACGAATAGCTGGAAATTCCTTCTTCAAGGCAATCCGTACCAAGGCAGCCGTGGTGTTCCGGAGAACAGTCAAGCCATCTGCGTCGCTCTTCGTCACGATTTCGATGCTACCGTCATGTGCGATTGGGGTCAAGTTGTCGATCAATTCGCCGTCCAACTTGGCTGCAACAGCCTTTTTGCCTAAACTAATTGAAATTGACTTCGCAACGTCTTCTGGCGTAGTGCCAGCAGCGAATTCTTTAACGTTGCCATCTGGAAATTTAAGTGAAATACTTGCCATAATTTTCAATCTCCCTTATTGATTTTGGGTCAGACCACGAAAAAATCCCCAGTGCCAAAGAAGGCACTGGGGACGTCATTAACGTGGTTCCACCCGATATTTTTCACGAGACTGATCCCGTGAACTCTAATCGTCGATAACGGAACGGACCGGCCGAAAATTTCCTTCCGACAGCTTAGGAAAGCGGTAATGCTAGCGGGCGCTAAGTCGGCTTCCAAGCTAGGCCAACTCTTCCTGTGAACGTCGCCGCGAGCACCATGTCTTTCGTCATAGCTCGTGTGGTTTCATTGACTATTAAACACTTGCGACCAAATATTGTCAAGCGGTGTTGGCAAAAAATTATCAGTTAGCAATCTGTCTGAGGTTGACCTCGCCTCCAGGATGGTGAAAATGGACCGTGACGCTGTGGGCGGACGGCTAAAGCCATAGAGCGGTCTTTAGCCTTGCCTTCAAGCTGCTAAGGAAGCGTCTTAAAGGCACCAATTCTCTAACCGGCGAACCCCACCGGTAAGAGAATTCCCACGGCTGAGTCCATTTTCACCATCCCTGCGGCTCACACTTGCCAAGTCACTAATCATTGCTTTAACCAGCACGCCTGACAAGTTAGCCGCCGTATCAAGTCAGCGTATTTCAGATACCTACCAGCAAATTTAGCCAACATTCAAGTAAACCATTCAAAAATAAAACCGCCCACATGGGCTAACCCCACGTAGACGGTTCGTTTCATCTTCAGATTATTTAGGCTTTTCAGAGCTTAAAACCATTCCATCGCTCTATTGTGGCCGTCGGTTGACGCCGACCATTGTGATCTCTCTGGCGAGGAAGCGAATCCGTTGCATCAGTCGTTGGGCTTTTAGCGGTTCGTCATCCCCTCGCGTTGAGATGCGCAGGTGTTCCTTTTCCAGTTGGGCCATGGAGAAGTTGGAGCTGAAGAACGTTGGCAGTTCCTCTTGCATCCGGTATTCCAAGATGACGCCCAACACGTCGTCTCTGACCCAGGCTGACATGGCGTCCGCCCCGATGTCATCGATCATCAAGACCGGTGACTTCTTCAAGGCGTCAAGCTTTTCGGCCACCCCATTCTGGGCAATCGCGTTCTTCATTTCCACCGCGAAGCTTGGGAAATGAACCAGCGTGGTGGAGAAACCATCCGTTGCCAGTTGGTTGGCCACTGCTGCCAGTAAATAGGTCTTCCCAACGCCAAAACTGCCAGCCAAATACAGCGCTTGGTGCCGACGTTTCGGATTGGCCTCGTAAGCATCCACGAAGTCCAAAGCGGCCATCAAAGCCTCGGCCCGGTCGGTGTCCTGATCAAAGTTAGCCAGTGTTGCCTCCCGAATACTCTTTGGCATGGCAATCGACTTCACCCGTTGGCGAAGCTGTTGTTGGGCCTGCTTTTCCAGTGTATCAGCCGTTGGCACGTAAGCCACGTCGATCAGGTGATTGGACACGATCAACTGTGGCGCGTAGCCAGTGGCAAAGGTCTCGCCACCCTTGGCTAACTTTTCCCGTTCTGAGACGAATTCATAGAGTTTCGCCGCCGAACGCGTCATGACGTCCTCGGCCAGTTCGTCCTTATTTGCCTGATAGAACTTATTGACCTCGGGATCATCATAAACTTTGGCCATCAACTGACGATAATTGTCGTTCAAATGTTGCTGACTCATGAGCTTTTGCATGGTCTTGCTTAAATCTTCCATCTGCTAATCCTCCTTTCCCTTGCTCCGCGCTTCTAGTCGCGCGATACGTTGCTGTAACTGCTTCTGTTGCTCGTCAGAGAGCTTGGCGGTCGTTGGTGCCTGAGCCGTCCCACTTGGCTTCTTTGCCCAGTCGGGAAGTGTCTCTTTGACCGTTGGCTGTTGACGCCGCGAGCGACGAGGCTTGCTCATCGCCTGCTGACGTTCTCTGATTTTTTGAATCGCCAGCTCAGGCGTTGAGACCTTGGACTTGCTCCAATCGTTAGCAATCGTGTCTAACAGATTCTTATTCAGCGTTGGCTTGTCCTCGTCCACCAAGACGTGATAGATCATCAGGTTCAGGACGGACTCAGGGAACAGTTGCCGACTCACCAAGTCCCGGACAATGCGTTGCTCGCCATCCGTCACGAAGCCGCCAGTACTCTGCTTGATGCCCTGCAGAAACTTCACCGGTGCCGCTGAACTGGCAACTTTGATCAAGGCCTGTTCGGCGCTGGAAGCACCCTTGGCTGAAGATGTAGCCGTTGATGACGTACTAGCCGACGAATCAGCCGGCGTGCTCATTGTCTCACCGCGATGCTGATACCCGAAGGCCTGCGCCACGATGCGTTTGAACTGTTCCGGATTAAAAATGTTGGTTGCCAGGTCCGTGGCCTCACCGATGTAGCGAGCCATGGTCGGCTCATCCAGCCCATAGGTGGCGTGCTCCGTCAGCAATAATTGCCGATACTTGCTGACGGCCCGCGTGTCCACGAAAGAGCGCTCTAACAGCTCACCCAATAGCTTAAAATCAAACTGAACCTTGTCCGCGGATAGATCTGGGGCGCTACTGGTCGCCGTTAAATTCTGCCGACTATTCGTGACCACTTCGGGAATATCCCGCAGTTCATCGCCATCCACGTGGAAGACATCCAAAAAGTTCTTGGTAATGTTTTGCTCATCGTCATGTGACAGTGGCGTCACTGTATTTTCCGTGACCAGCGCTTGGTACAGGTCCTCACCCACGACGCCCAGCAACTGCACGCTCAGCAGGTCATCCTTGAAGAAGTCCTGTGGCGTGAGCGGCGCGTGGAGCTCGTAAACGAAGCTGGAGAGGTCGCCCTCCGTCTTTAACCGCGTCGTCAGAAGGCCGGTTGCCTCCAACCGTAGCCGGGCCGCGTACAAGTGGGCTAAGTCTAAGCCCAGTTCCGCCAGTAAAATGGCGTGGCGCTTATAGGTCTCGCGTTGTGGGAGCCAAAAAAGGGCCGAGAAGAGCCCCGTGGCACTCGGTCCAATGATCGGTTGGTAGAGCTGCGTTAAGGTTTGCCAACTTTGGTCGGTCAACCGATCCGCCAACCGAACCAAAAAGCCCGTCTTTGGCTGCAATTGGTGCCAGGAATCCTCCATGCCTTATTTCGCCTCGCTTTGCCGGTCTGTCCGGTCCTTAGCTTTCGCTTTATCTTTATCCATCATGTCTTTTAATTCGTTGAAGAAGACACCAGTATCCTTGAACTGCCGGTAAACACTGGCAAAACGGATATAGGCAATCTCATCAACATCGACCAACCGGTTCATCACGTATTCCCCAATCAGTTGACTAGAGATTTCGTTGACGCCGAGTGCCCGAATCTTATTTTCAACTTCATCGACGATCTTCGTCATGACGTCCATCCCCACCGGCCGTTTTTCAGCCGAGCGAATGATGCCTCGCAAGATCTTTTCGCGATTAAATTCCTCACGCGTGCCGTTCTTTTTAATTACCAACAGCGGTGTCGCTTCGACCCGCTCAAACGTCGTGAACCGAAAGCCACAGCTCTCACACTCACGACGCCGGCGGATGACACGTCCATCGTCGGTCGGTCGACTATCGACGACCCGCGATCCATTATGATGACAGTGCGGACACTGCATTTTGGTCACCTCATTTTTTCATTGGTTACTTGAATTTCTAATGTTTTACGTTAGTTTGAAATTGTCGCCTGCGGTTGCCAGGAATTCCGCCTGCTGTGGGGACCGGTAAAAGCCTGAGAAGCGGTCTTTTACCTCGTCTTGAAACCTCACCAAGTAACAGCGAGGTTCCAAGCACGCCCCATGATGTAACCCCGGGAGAAATCAACCACCCGGGCTAACATCATCGACACGGCCGGCTACATCCCTGGCCTCCTGCGGCTAAGCTAGTTTTTGCCAACATCGTTCGGACTCCCCTGATCACCACTGAAACCATCCGTGACCAGCCACCGCAAACGATGTTACCAAACGACTTATCGATTGCACGTTAACGGACAACTTTGCCGTCCTAGATCCACGCAACCAACCATTCCATCACTTAATCCAACTCTTCAGCCAAAACCGCTGCCGATGAGCCCAAATTAGTGGTGTCAAGCCATTTTACCACTTGTTGGCGCGTTTGGGCAATCGTTCCCGCGTTATCAATGACCACATCGGCCAGCGCGACCTTCTTGGCGATGGGCCACTGCTGGTCCATTCTAGCCTGAGCCGCGTCTTCATCTAGACCATTGCGGGCCATCAACCGCTGACGCTGGGTCGTCGCCGAAGTTGCGACCACCATCACGTGATCCACCAGATCCACGAGGTACCCCACCTCATAAAAGGTTGGCGCATCAATGACGATACCGGTCACGTTTTGTTCCCGGTACAGTGCCAATTGGCGCCGAATTTCCGCCTGAATCAATGGCGTCGTAATGGCCTCCAAGCGATGTAATTCTTCCGGTTGACTAAAGACGAGCTGGCCTAACCTTTTACGGTCAAGACTGCCGTCAGATTGACGAAAATGATCGCCAAAGGTCGTGCAGATTCGCTGAAGTCCAGGAGTTCCGGGCGCCACCACCTGACGGGCAATCACATCGGCATCGATAATTTTCAGCCCCGCTAGACTTAGCCAGTGACTGACGGTCGATTTACCAGTGGCAATGCCGCCAGTTAGGCCCCACACCTCAGTCATTTTCAAGCTCCTCTAATGCTTCAGGAGGATAGGGCTGACAGTGTGGGCAGAAGTGCGTGCCGCGCTGAGCGACCTTGATTTTGACAATCTCAGTGCCACAGCGTTCGCAGGGCTCTCCCTCGTGACCGTAGACGTGCAGGTGATTTTGGAAATTTCCCGCTTCACCAAACGCCGTCGAGAACGTATGCACCGTTGTCCCGTGGCCCTTGATGGCCATGGCAATCTCGGCAATAATATTTTGACGTAATGTTTCCAGCTGATCTTTGGTCAGCGCATCGGCCGGCGTCAGTGGATTGATCTTGGACAGCCAGAGAACCTCATCCACATAGATGTTACCGAGCCCGGCAATCCGCGACTGATCCAACAAGAAGGGTTTGACCACCTTGTGTGACTTGCCAAAGGTCTGCTGCATGTAGGCCAGGGTCAGCGTCTCTGCCGTGGGTTCCGGTCCTAACTTGCCCAGAGACGGCAGTTCGACATCTTCCGTCCCCGTCTCGACCAGACGCATCCGGCCAAATTTACGAGTATCGTTGTACCGCAGCTCGCGATTATCGGTCAGGTGGAAAATAACGTGTGTGTGCTTGGGAATCGGACTTCCCTCCGGCTGCACGTCATACTTGCCCTCCATCCGCAGGTGCGACACCATCGTGAGGTTGCCGCTGAACCGAAAGAACAGGTATTTTCCCCGCCGATCGATCTTTTCAATCTTGCGTCCAATCAGGTCAGCCGTAAAAATCTCGGCGTCGGGCCGCACCATCTTCGCGTAAAAGACGTCCACGTGGTCGATGGTGGCCCCCTGCACTAAGCGGGTCAGCCCGCGCCGGACCGTTTCAACTTCTGGTAATTCAGGCATACTGATTTCTCTCCTTTGCGGCTACTTGGCGTCGTACCAAGTTGGGCCGTAGTGGCTTTCGACCTTCAACGGAATCTCGAGGTCGATGGCGGAGTCCATGACGCTTGGTACTAATTTAGCTAGCGTGGCGATCTCCTCGGCGGGTGCCTCGAAGATCAGCTCATCGTGGACCTGCAGTAACATTGTGGCTTGCATATCCTTGATGGCATCTTCCATGCGAATCATTGCAATCTTAATAATATCGGCGGCACTCCCTTGGATCGGTGTGTTCATCGCCGTCCGTTCAGCAAACGACCGCTGGTTGAAGTTCCGTGAGTTAATGTCTGGCAGATACCGGCGACGGTGCGCAATCGTTTCAACATAGCCCAATTCATGAGCCTGTTGAACCATCCGCTCCGTGTAGGCCTTAACACCGGGATATTCTTCGAAGTAGGTATCGATAAAGTTCTTCGCCTGCTTACGAGAAATACCAATATTTTGAGACAAGCCAAAATCACTGATGCCGTAAACAATTCCAAAGTTAACGGCCTTGGCCTGACGCCGAATGTTTGGCGTGACTTCAGCATCTGGTGCCATCTTGAAGATTCGCCGAGCCGTTGCCGCATGAATATCTTGGCCTTCCTTGAAGGCTTCCTGCATGTTAGCATCATGACTCATGTGGGCAAGCACCCGCAGTTCAATCTGAGAGTAGTCAGACGAGAAGATCTGCCAGCCCTCGTGCCGCGGAACAAAGGCCTTACGAATCGCACGACCCTCTTCGCTTCGAACGGGGATATTTTGCAAGTTAGGATCGACTGAAGACAGCCGACCGGTCTGCGTCAACGTCTGCAGGTAGCGGGTGTGGACCTTCTGATCCTCGGGATGGATGACTTTCAAGAGGCCCTCCACGTAAGTCGATTGAATCTTGGCGATCTTCCGGTAGCGCAGAATATTCTCCGCAATTGGCGCATCGGCTGCCAGCTTTTCCAGCACACCGACCGCCGTGGAATAACCGGTCTTGGTCTTCTTGATGACGGGTAAGCCCATCTTTTCAAAGAGAATTTGGCCCAACTGCTTGGGAGAACCGATGTTAAATTCTTCGCCGGCTTCCTGGTAAATCGTCTGTTCGATCTCCGCCAATTGTTCAGTAAATTTACTGCCCATAGCTTCCAATTCACTCGCATCCACGGTAATCCCGGCAATTTCCATCCGGGCGAGGACGAAACTCATTGGGAGTTCAATCTCGCGGTAGAGCTGCGTTTGTTCGTTTTCATCCAAGCCTTCAAAGAGCTTTGGCCGTAACTGTTCAATGGCGCGAGCCTTCCGTGCTAAATGCTTAAAGAAAACCTCGTCATCGTCAGGAATAGTGCGTTTGGCACCCTTGCCGTAGATGTCTTCATCGGTCGCGACCTGGTCGTAACCGTGTTCCATGGCTACGCGGCCCAGGTCATTACTGTTATCGTAAGTATTCAGTAAGTACGAACACAGCAGCAGGTCGCAGTCGACACCGGCTAGCGTGAGGCCTAAGCGATTCAAGCCCACGTAGGTCCGCTTGGCGTCAAAGACTTGTTTGGCCACGTCAGCGGACGTCAGGATGTCCTTCAGCGGTGCCTGTTGTAAGAGGCTGACATCGCGACTGACCCACCACTGGTCGTCGTCACCAATGGCAAACCCGGCGAATTCAGACGTGTGGTAATTTTCATCTGGCATTTCCAGATAGAACTCACAACCGTCAGCGGAAAAGTCTGGCAAAGCCGCCATGTTTTCCGCAGTCAATACCGTGTAATCGATGTCCTTGAGGCCCGGCGTTGCGGTTGGCGTCTCGCCTTCAAAGTCCATCTTGTTGAGGAACGTCCGGAAATCCATCCGTTGGTAAAAGGCAATCAAGTCTTCGCGGTTTGGTCCTTCGTAAACCAAGTCGTCAACTTTCTTTTCGACTGGTGCATCGCGATTAATCGTGGCTAATTTTTTCGCCAGTAATGCTTGCTCGTGATCAGCCACCAGATGCTCCTTGAGCTTCTTAGCGGTGATGTCATCGATATTTTCATAAATGCCCTCGATGCTACCATACTTGCCGACTAAGTCGACTGCCCGCTTAGGACCCACGCCGGTCACACCAGGATAATTATCGGAATTATCGCCTTGGAGTCCCTTGATATCAATGATCTGTTCGGGGGTCACGCCCATCTTTTCCTTGACGTAAGCTGGGGTGTAGCGTTCAATCTCGCTGACCCCTTTCTTGGAAATGGCAACGGTCGTGTGGTTATTAGCCAGCTGTGTAAGGTCCCGGTCACCAGTCACGATGGTCGTCGTAAACCCATTGGCCTCCGCCTGCTTGGCCAGCGTGCCGATGATGTCATCGGCCTCGTAATTAGGGAGCTCGTAAGTCTGAATGCCCCGCACAGCCAAGAGTTCCTTGACGTAAGGAAATTGTTCGGAAAGTTCGGGTGCGGTCTTGGCCCGCCCACCCTTATAGTTGTCATACATCTTCGTCCGGAACGTGACCTTACCGGCATCGAACGCCACCAAGACATGTGTCGGGTCCACATTCTTTAACATGGTTTCCAGCATCGTGTTGAAACCGTAAATGGCGTTGGTGTGCAGCCCTTCACTATTCGTGAAACGCCCCAACGACGTGTATAACGCGTAAAAGGCCTTGAAGGTCACACTGTTGCCGTCGATCAATAATAATCGTTTGTCCGCCATAATTCGCTCCTCCCGAGTGGCGCCTATTGTTGGCCACTCGCGTATTCTGCTTATATTTTACCAAAGATAGCTTAAAATCCGAAATAAAAAACTGCTTTATCGCCTAATAATGCTAAAAGATTGGGTGAGAGATGTGTGCCCGCCTGCGGCTGCCAAGATTCCGCCTGCTGTGAGGACCGGTCAAAGCCACAGAGCGGTCTTTGACCTCGCCCCGAAGCCACGAAAATCACGTGTCTCCGAGACGTCCAGTCATGTAGGTTGGCACAGAACGCCAGCCAACATGACTCTCACGGCTGGCTCCATCCTGGCCTCCTCCGGCTTACATTGATCACTCACCCAAGATCTTGCTGTCATCCGAAAAATAGTTACGTTGTCTATTCGCAGTTGTTTATACTCAAATTTCACATTGAATCCAAGCTATCATTGGCAATCTGCTATAAATTAAATTGCTCAGCTCATTTACCTGTGTTGAGTTGAATAATTAGCACATTTCTAATGATTGTATGCTACATTAAGTTGCCATATCAGCGTTTGTGTCACTGATAGTCTCAAACGAGTATTGATCTCCAATCCGTCAATATGGCCAAGCCCATCCACCTGTAGTCTTCCAAAAGCCGTCAAATATGGATTTTACCGTGCTATCCCAAAGGTCACCACAATCAGCTACTGCATAGCAATCATCAATTGTGAGATACAAAAAGCGAAGCACCAGCAATATCCAGTGCTTCGCTTTTCACTTTTATCCGACCGGCGATTAGTCTCTGCCGCCGAATAAGCCGAAGATTTGTAACAGTTGTAAGAATAAGTTGACGAAATCCAAGTAGAGTTGCAATGCCCCGTTGACGGCGAGCCCCGTCGTTGAGACTTGGTCGCCGTACTTGAGGTACATTTTCTTCATCCGTTGGGTGTCCCAAGCAGTCAATACCGCGAAGATGATCACAGCCACGAAGGAGAAAATCAAGGCAATCAGTGAGCTCTGCAAGAAGATGTTGATTATCATAGCCACAATCAACCCAATCAAGGCTGCTGAGGCTTGCGTCCCGATCTTAGTCAAGTCACGCTTGGTCGTTACCCCAATCGCTGCCATCGTCAGGAAGACGGCGGCACTGGAAACGAACGCACCAGCAATCGATGAATTGTTGTACATTAACGTGTAGATGGAGAAGACCGCACCGGTGACGACCGCGTAGACCATGAGGCCCACAAAGGCCACCGTTGGGCGTTTCATAGATTGTCCGCTAATCACGAATGGTAAGATGAACCACACGACGATTGGCAGAATCACCATTCCACCGTTGAGGTTTTGTAAGGCACCGCTGAACTGGGTTGCCATGAGAAAAGCCGTCACAGCAGATACCAGCACAGACAAGCCCATCCACCCGAACATCTTAGTCATGAAACCATTGAGTCCGACCTCGGTATTAATCGTTTGACGGGGTTGCTGTTCATAGTTGTTCATTGAAACGCTCCTTTTTTATCAAAACTTTCCCAGCTGAGTGCCACCCAATTGCGGCACAACTTCTGGGTTTATTAGAATACATTTTATCAAATCCACCCCTAAATACAAGTAATCTGTCGCGGACAAACCCAATAAAAAAGGGAACGATCCGCGCCGTTCCCCCTTAGCCTCTTAATTATTAAATTTATATTGCGGACAATTATTTGCCGGCGCCACCTTCGTTATCGGCTTCACCTCTTGCCCAAACTCGGTTCGCGTAAATCGAGTTGAACAGCAGGGCCGCTTGGAGCGCAACTTGGGACAGGTTCGCCCCTAGTGTACCAATGCTCGTGGCCCCAATCAGGATTTGAACCGTCAGAATCCCCCAGTATAAAACGTTGGCGATGTTGACGACGATCCACAGTGACCAGTTTTCCTTGTATTTCAGAATGTAGAGCAGTTGGGCAATGATGCTGACCACGAAGTTAACGGAGTCAAAGTATGGCAGCTGACCATTCAAAGCGGCCAGAACGACCCAGCCAATGGCCCATGCCACGAAGGCACCGATGAAGATCCAACGCCGCGTGTTCTTCTTGAAAGAATGCGTGGCTTCGTCGTGGCCCCACATGTACCAGCCGATGGGTTGAGAAATAACATAAATAATATCCATAGCAAAGGACCCATAAGCGTGGCTGATCCAGGCAACGTAGGTCATGGCCAGACACTGGATCAGACCGAAGATAAATGAAATCTTCCGACCCTTCATCCCATAGACCAGGCACAGTACCCCGCCGACCCCGGAAATCATCCCGATGAAACTATCTGGAACGATCGCGTAGACGACCATTTGAAGCAGAATTAAAATTGTGACGTAGATGACTTCGAACTTTTTCCAATTCGTGAAGAGCTGGTTAAACCACCAGCCGTGTTGTTTGGCATTATCCATCATACATTCCCCTTTTCACTTGTTCTATGTGGTTTGACACGTGTTGCTTATAATGAATCGTCACTCAAAATATTTAACGCCAACTTGATTGAATCCGTCTCACCTTGGGCCATCAGGTCGTCCCCATTCGTTAAATCACTGACCCCCGCGGCTAAATCACCCTCATACAGAACCACGTTATTTAGGATCGACAACGTCTCCAATCCCCGTTGCCGCCCGATTACCATCATAGCACCGGATTCCATATCTGCCCCTAATATGCCCTTAGATGACCAGAATGCCTCGTTTTGTGCATTATCATCCATGTAGAAGCCATCGTGAGAGCGAATAATCCCGTAGAAGGCTTCGGGCGAGTAGTAGTGTGCCAGGGCCATCAGCCGAAATGATGGGACGGCGGGGTAAATGTTGGGCACGTATTTACCAGTCAGCCCATCATCGCGGACGACCCCCTCGCCAATGATCAACTTTCCGAGGTCAATCCCGGATTGCATGGCCCCAGCGGACCCCACACGGATGACCTTCTTCACACCAACATTGTTGAGTTCTTCGATGGCAATCCCGGTCGATGGCGCACCGATCCCGGTGGACATCACCAGAATCCGTTTGCCCTGATAAGTCCCGAGAATCGACTTGTACTCACGGTTGAAGGCCCAGTCTTCGACATCGTCCAAGAACTTCTTGGTCCGTTCGACTCTGGCGGGGTCCCCCATAATGATGGCACTATCCGTATCGATGGTTGGCAATAATTGCGTATGTGGTTCTGGTTCAGTCATGTCTATCCCTCATTTCTTAGAATTGTGATCAACTGTGGTAAATCCGTGACGATGATTTGAGACTTATCAACCGTGATGACGTCCAAGTCTCGAAGCTGCTTGATAATGCGGTTGAGATTCCGGCTGGAGGTATCAATCTCGTTGAGCAGGTTGGTCCGAGTCACGACCTGATTGCGCCGTGTCGCCCAGATGAGGTACGAGATGGCTTGGTCCAACGCCGAATGCAGACTATAACGTTCCGTCCGGTTAGTTAAGGTATAGATCTGCGCAGCCAAATTGGCAATCAATTTCTGCGAAAATTGTTGATCTTCCTTCAACCAGATTTTGAACACCTCATTGGGAACCCTTAGAACCGTCACCGGCGTCAGATTCACAACGGACGCGCTGTACGGCTTATCCAGCAAGGCTTCCTGCTCGCCGATAAACGCACCCTTTTCGTAAATATCCAACGCGACGGCCTTCCCACCGGCCGACATCAGGTAAATTTTGACCTTCCCCGCGGCCAGAATATAAGTGTTGTCATACTGGGTGCCCTGATCAAACTGGAACTCATCCACCACGTAATGCTCGATTTGAAAAGCATTGATAATATGTAACGGGCAAGTCCGCAACAACTGCTGTAGCGCAGGCTCCTGGGCCACCAACGCAGCCAAGTCATTCATCATTTCTCAAACAGCTCCTTACAAGATAAGATTAGCAAAATAATTTGGAAATCCCAATGACGCGGTTCTCTAAATGTATCCGCTTTCACGTGAAAATTATGTATTTTTGTGGTTTTTCCGGGACAGATGTCCTCGACAAAACATAGCAATCCTGAAACCGTATTCACCAATTACCATTTTACCGGATAATCGCATAACAAGTGGTAAATTTTATTGACTGCTCACAGCCAATTTAGGTTTAAATGCCACAATAATATTAATAGCATACCGCGATATAAATGACTACCAGCCCTGTGAAGTTGTATTTCCGACGACAAAATGCCCTGTTTAACCACCACAACTACTTCTATGTTAAAACGATTCTTTAAGTTATTTTGTCAAAAGATGAGACTAAACCTCTAGAAATTACATTAGTACTAGTATAGGACTAATTATGGTCGAGCTCGCAGCTACATACCACCACACCCATTTCCGCTTATCAACCAGTTAATCGGCAACTAAATTTTGGGCGAAAAAAAGCTCCCGGATTTTGCAATCCGAGAGCCATTACCCAACAACGCGAATTGCCAGGATTTTCGAATGTACCCGACCATGGGTACACATCTACGTTTCTAATAGTACCATGAATAGATACAATTTGAAAGCTTATCATAGGTATTCCCATAATTAACAAGGTGTTAAGTACAGTTTGGTCGCTCTCCGGCTGTCGGAGATTCCGCCTGAAGCGTCCCCACAGCAGGCAGAATCTTGGCAACCGCAGGCAATCAGACCTTCACGAAGTAACTAATGTTGTTATAAAAAAAGAGGTATCCACCAGACCGGCGGATACCTCAGCGATAAATAATTTAATTTAGTTGTTCTTTAAAGATAAGTGGCTCAGTAATTCTTCGTAAGAGCGTTCATACTTTTGTACGTCACCGGCACCCATGAAGACAACTACAGCATCGTGGAAGTCCAATAATGGTGACATGTTGTCCACCGTCAGAATTTCGCCACCCTTGACGATCTTAGCAGCCAAGTCCTTGCTGGAAACAGCGCCTTGCGTTTCACGAGCAGAACTGAAGATATTGGTCAAGAAGACCTTATCGGCTAAGTTCAAGCTCTTGGCGAAGTCGTCCATCAGGGCAATCGTCCGGCTAAAGGTGTGGGGTTGGAAGACCGCGATGATCTCCTTGTCTGGATACTTTTGCCGTGCGGCGTCCAACGTCGCCTTGATTTCGGATGGATGGTGCGCATAGTCATCAATGATGGTCATGTCGGCAAGCTTACGTTCCGTGAACCGACGCTTAACACCCTTGAAGTCGGCCAATTCGTGCTTGATTTCTTCCATGTCGACCTTTTCGAAGTAGGAAACGGCGATAACGGCCAGACTGTTCAGCACGTTATGTTCACCATACAGGTGAATTTCAAAGTTTCCTAAGTTCTTGCCGTCATGGTAAACGTCAAAGGTTGACCCAGTCGTTGAACGCTTGATGTTCTTGGCTTGGAAGTCGTCACGGTCGCTAGTCCCGTAGTAGTAAACGGGAACGTCCGTCTTTAATTTACGTAATTCAGGATCGTCGCCCCAGGCGAAGATTCCCTTCTTAACTTGGTTAGCCCAGGTCTCGAAGGCACTGTAAACATCGTCGATACCCGTATAATAGTCAGGGTGATCGAAGTCGATGTTGGTCATGATCGCGTAATCTGGCTTAGTGGCCAGGAAGTGACGCCGGTATTCGTCGGCTTCGAAAACGAAGAAGCGAGCGTTAGGCGTCCCTTTCCCAGTCCCATCACCGATCAGGTATGAGGTTGGTGCCACGCCACTGAGGACGTGTGACAGTAGGCCAGTCGTACTGGTCTTACCATGGGCACCGGCGACCCCGATGCTGGTGTAACCTTCGATCAAGTGACCCAAGAATTCATGGTAACGGTAAACGGGTAAGCCCATGGCGCGGGCCTTCTTGATTTCTGGATGGTCATCCGTGAAGGAGTTCCCGGCAATCACCGTTAATCCTTCGTGAATGTTGGCTTCGTCAAAGCCCATGACATCGATACCAGCCTTTTCCAAACCACGTTGCGTAAACGTGTACTGGGTGATATCTGACCCCTGAACCTTGAATCCCTTATCATGTAAAATCAGGGCGAGGGCACTCATCCCTGATCCTTTAATTCCGACAAAATGATAAACCGTTGCGTTATCCATTAAATGATCCTCTTTTCTACTCTGTGCGGTAAAGGCCACTGGACTTGGTAAACCCGTGCGAGTGACTCTCTTTCCATTCTAGCATATCCCCCCACCCCTTAAAAGACGGAGACTGATTAAAGGGCAGTGAGGACTATTCACCTTACAATGAAGACGCGGCACCTTACTCGTGTGGCTCAGGTAAATCTTTCCCCAAGTCATCCGGTGTGAGGTAGACCTCACGTGGCTTAGATCCGTGCTGTGGTGAGACATAATGATGTTGTTCCAAATCGTCGATCAGGTTAGCGGCGCGATTATAGCCAATCGAGAAGACCCGTTGCAACTTCGACGTCGACACCGTCTTCTCCTGAGCAATATACGCTAAGACCTTTGGCAACAAGTCGTCTTGATTCTCTTCGGCCGTTTCGCGTTGCAGTAAGCCCTTCGGCTCAAAGGCGTAGTGTGGCTTGCCCTGCGTCCGAACAAAATCGGTGATGGCATCGACCTCGGACTCAACGAAGGCCCCTTGCAACCGCATGGGTTGACTGGCCCCGTTGCCCAGGTACAGCATGTCCCCGCGACCCAGCAGGTTCTCGGCACCAGCGGTATCCAGAATGGTCCGTGAGTCGATCTGACTGGAAACCATGAAGGCAATCCGCGTTGGGATGTTGTTCTTGATGGTCCCGGTGACGATGTCGACACTCGGCCGTTGGGTGGCAACCAGGAGGTGAATCCCGGCGGCCCGGGCCTTCTGCGTGATCCGGACAATGTAGTCCTGAACCTCGCTGGCGGCCATCATCATCAAGTCAGCCAATTCGTCGATGATAATCACGATGTATGGCATCTTCAGGGATGGCTCGTCGTTAGCATCGGCACGGTCGTTAAACTGCTCGATGTTCCGGACACCCGCAGCGGCCAACTTCTCGTAACGTTGATCCATTTCGGTAACGACCCACTTGAGGGCTGCCGCAGCGGCCTTGGGATCGGAAATAACGGGTGCCAACAGGTGTGGCAAGGCATCGTATGGCGCCATTTCCACAGCCTTCGGATCGATCAACAGGAGCTTGACCTGTGCCGGCGTGGCTTTGTAGAGAATTGAGAGCAGTAAGGAGTTGATGAACACACTCTTCCCAGACCCAGTGGCCCCAGCAATCAGGCCGTGCGGCATCTTCCGCAAATCGGTGACCTGTGGTTGCCCAAACAAGTCGACCCCTAGAGCCACCGTTAATGGCGACTCGCTCTTCTGAAAGGCTGGTGAATTCAGAATTTCAGACAACATGACTGGTCGAGACTTCAGGTTGGGAATTTCAATCCCAACCGTACTCTTCCCAGGAATTGGCGCTTCGATTCGAATATCCTTAGCAGCCAAGGCCAGTTTCAAATCATCATTTAAGTTTGTAATCTTATTGACCTTGACCCCAAGTGCCAGACTAATCTGGAACTGGGTAACTGTCGGACCAACCGTCCAGTCAGTGACGTGAGCGTCAACATGAAAGGCGCTCAACGTCTCGTCGAGAACTTCGGCTTGGTGTTCGATCCACTCGTCAAGAGCTTCCTCGTCAGGAACGACCGGCTTTGGTAGCAGGTCTACCCCAGGGAAATGATAACCGCGTTCGGTTTGGTCAACTTCTTCGGTATCCGCTGCTGTGTCCGGCGTCTCCGGCCGATCAAATAGGGCCAGATTGCGTTGGTCGTTGCCCTCTTCTTGCATGATATCGCCAAGCGAGTGGCCGAGACCGCGCGACGGCTTGGCCTTGGGCTTAGCCTGTCGCGGTGCCGAGCTGGCTGGTGTCGACTCATCTTCCGTTGCCCGGTCGAGGAGTTGATTGACCTCGGCGGGACGGTCGGTAGCATCAGTCACCTGTGAGGTCGGTGCTACTGAAACAGTCGGTGCCTGCGTATCCGTAGGTGCAACGGTGGTCGTTGGCTGGACAACGGGCTTAATCGTTGCCTGGTCTGGCGTCGTGGCCACCGTGGCATCAGGAATCACGGCTGGATGAGCACTGTTGGATGCCACACTAGCCGGAACGCCGGCTGCCGAACTCACGACTAAATGAGCCGTAGACCGCACAATCGCGGCGTGGCTGGCAGTACTTTCCGGTTGGCTGGTTTCAGAATCGGTAGTCACTGTTTCGGTTGAATTTTCTTCGGTTGAGACCGTTTCGTCAGCTGGTACCTCACGAGTTGATGATTCACTGACTGGTGACGCATCAGAAGCCGGCGTGGACGCTGCCGTAGTAGCCGTCGTCTTGACCGTTCCCACGGGCAGGTAGTCCCCTACCCCACTGACGGCGGTACTGGTTGCCTGGCTGGCAGGTTCAGTCGCTACAGTCGCTTCAACATCAACAATTGGTGCTGTTGGGTAGAAGATTTCGGTTGGTGCCGCTTCACTCGCAAGCGTCTCAGCTTCAGAATCAGTAACGTTATCAGAGCCCAGCGAGTCTTCCGGCGTGTCGTCAGCAACATCGCTGATAGTATCTGCTGCTTCTTCAGCGTCAGTAACCGGTTGATGAGTTGTTTCGCTATCCGTAGTCATTGATTCAGACGTTGTGTTTTCAGAAATTACTTCATCAACTACTTCGCTATCAGAAGTCATCCCCTCTGACTCATCGTCAACGACTTCACTATCGCTGTTCGCTGGATCATTCTCACTGTCAGTCGACGCGGTTGACGTTTCAGCAACAGTTGCTGAATCATCCCCCGTGTCCGTCGGCGTTTTATGAATGCTAGGTTCAGCATCGTCCGCCGCAGCAGACTCAGGCGTTGGAGCTTCAACATCCGGCACGTCTGGTTCCGCTGACACGGTTGTTTGGTCAGCCGTTGCAGGTGTGTTAGTTGCGGACGCACCTTCGAGCTCAGCCGCATCCGCAGCCGACCCAAACAATAGAAAACTGCTATCGTCCTTGTGCAACTCCGCCACTAACCGTTGGTAACGCCGCCGTGACTCGGAAGTCGGGTGCGACCAGTGCAATTGCTTGGGAATCGGGGTCATCTGAAATGGCCGATAGTTCTCATCATCGCTGGATTTCGGGGTCGGTGTCGTCGTCCGTGAAGCAGGCGTCGATTTGGCGACTGGCTTTTCCCGAGGCTTGGCCGGTGCAGACTGCTTCGCTGCTTGCTCACGCTTAGCCGCCCGTTCCTCACGAAGGCGCAACCGATCGTTACGTTCCTGTCGTTGCTTAACGGAGCGCTGGGCGCGTTCATTCGTGGTATCTTCTAGTTGTTCGGGATTTGGCTTTACCGCAAATTTTCGGTAAAAAGCTGGTCCATCATAGTGCTCCATGTTTCTTCCTCCTTGACGGGTGCACACCGCACCTGCCGAATTTCAAGACTTTGGGAGGAGACGCCGCCTGAGTCGACGGTTGCTTAACTCATTCCCTAATTTTTATGTCTAGCTAAAGGCTAGTTTTATAATTTATTTGATTGCATGTGTCACTAAAACTCATTTTAGCCGCCCCGTAAGAAAACGTGAAGCGCTGAGCGCATTTTGATTACGCACTAAAATCTTTTCTGACCACCCTTCCCAAATTGGCTAAAGGCAATCTCCCCTATTGTACACAAAAAAGCAGGTTGCCGACAAGGGCAAACCTGCTTTCGTAATGTTTCTTAAGCATTTTCTTGAGCCATGAAGATTGTTTGGCCCCGTTCAAAGTCGAACGGTTCCCCAACTTCATAGTCATCGGGAAGAATCAGGGCACCTGGTCGTTGTGGCGCATTGGCTAAGCGCAGCTCACGACCGGAGCAGATCATCCCGTCACTTTCGACGCCACGTAAGGCCCCTGGCCAAATGATCAGGCCATTGGGCATCATCGCGCCAACCTTTGCAACGACAACTTTGATGTCGGCTTGCATGTTGGGCGACCCACTGACGATTTGGACGGATTGGTCATTATCCACGACCGTTTCCGTAACCAACAAGTGGTCGGAATCCGGATGTGGCGTTGCCGTCTTCACGTAACCGACGATAAACTTCGATTCCGTATCAGCAACTAATTCGCCATTGAAGCTGGCATCTTCCAATGCGGCGTTCAAAGCGGCAACATCGTCAACGGTCAACATAACTTGACCATTGCCACTGATGTTAGGCAAGATCTTGGAAATTTCCAAGAAGTTGTAACCTAAGGTCTTTTCCGTTTCGGCGTCGTAAATCCGCGCGATACCGTCACGAACGGTGTGGGCTTGTTCAGGCGTGTCTTGAGCGACGATAACAATCAAAGTGTCCCCTAATTCTTGGGGATTATAACTAGCAATTAACATGTGGGATCCTTTCCAACGGTTTAATCGGCGTTGGCTGCTAATGAATTAATAAATTCTTCAACCTCAGCCTTGGTCTTGCGGTCCTTGTTGACTAATCGACCAATTTCATCGCCATTAGAAAAGGCGATAAAACTAGGAATACCGAAGACGTTTAATTCGGCAGCCAAGTCGATGTTTTCGTCGCGGTCAACCGCGATAAACTTAAAATCGGGATATTCTGCTTCAATGTCGGGCATTGCTGGCTTAATGAAGGCGCAATCCGGGCACCAAGTAGCGGAGAAGAATAACATGGTCTTGCCGTCTTTGACGACGTCTTTCAGATCAGCGGCTGACATTTTGGGTAATTGTTCCATGAGTAAGCACTCCTTTATTTAAGTTTTAAAAAATACACAAACATCATTATAGCAATGTGGCCGGGGGATTACAAAATTTTAGCTTAATCTGCTTACTTTTTATCACTTAGTAGCTGGTTATCTGCAGGTAATCACGTTTTAGCTTTCAAAATTGACTGGATTTTCCAAATTAAAAAAGGCAAACGCATGACGTGTCTCAGTGCGTCTGCCGCTCCTAAACCAACGATCTGGTTCTGATGAATAGCGCCTACAGTCGTTTCTCTCGCTTAACAAATAGACCAATTGTACTTAAAGCTAGTAGTCCAATGTAGCCTAAAACCGAGTAATCCGCCTGTCTTTCAGAAGTCTGCGGCAAGCTTTCAGATACTTTTGATTGTTCTACATTTAGAGTTGTTTCGGTCATTTGCGACTTTGAAGTCACTGCATTTCCAGACTTCCAGTTATATGACATAGTGTTTTGTCGATTAGTAGCCATTAACTTATGCCAAAAGCTGATAAAATCTGCACGTTGGTCAATCCCCAACTCTTGGGCAACTGTCGCCGCTCCAAATTTTGAAGCTTTTAACGACTTATTCTGAACCGTCACCTGGCCAGTCTCGATATTAACTTTCAGAATTTTCACAGTATCACTACCGTAAGACTTTTCAAAAATATAACTATACTCCGTCACATTGAAGAGGCCAAAATACTTGCCGTGATTACTAACACCCTTACTGGAGAGAGCAATTGGTTGACCTGCAGGCACCGAATTCAGGGATCGAACAGTCGCTACCGGTTGCCCTTGGGCATTCTTAGCAAAGTCGATTTCGAAATCCCCATCATAAATTTCAACATATTTTAAGCTACCATCCCCGTAGGTAACCGTGTTAATCGCCATCCCATTTTTCGTGGCATAGCGAACACGCGGAATGCGATAGACAAAAGTCACGGTCTGCGCTTGAGTGCTGTAAACGCCACTGATCTGTGAGGCCCCCTTCAACATGAAGTCCTTAACGTCGCCACTTGTAAAGTCTAAACTTTCAGCCGTGAATTTGTCCCCAACGTGACCAGTCATGACCGTTTTAAGCAACTCGCCCCCGATGTCGGTCACGTAATGAACGTAAACCTTGCCCGCGGCCGCTTTCTTGGGAGCCGTAACCGTTGTCGATGATCGTGTCACCGTTGTGCTCTGAGTTGTCCGATATGTAAATTTATTCGAATCAGCTGGCCCTTTAGTCGATTGTGAGGAATCCTCATTGCCCGCATCAGCTGCCGACTCGTGTGTCGCTGCCTCGTTAGAAGTGGCTCCAATTTCCGCTGAACCCGACTTAGCAAGACTACTTTTAGATAAAGAATTATCTTGTTGCGTAACTTGGCTTGAGCCCACGCTACCATCGTTCACAGACTTTCGATTAGCTTCAACTGAACCTGCCGGCGGTGTCTGTTGTTCCGGTTGTTCCTCATTTTTCGGGATATTACCGTCAGCTAAACTGGCTACCTCAGCCTTCTTAACAGGTTCTAATGATGAACCTTCACTGTCCTGACTGGCGCGACTAACAACCGTCTCCGCCTGCTCGCCAGATACAGCCGCATGTACATTGACCGGTTTTGCTTGAATTAGCGCCACTGAGAACAAGGAGATTCCCAACAGGACTAGATATTGGCACCGTTGCTTACCGCCATGCACCGTCCTCGTTTCCCTTGATACCTGCGATTGCTTAATCATCTGAATCCCCCTCGTTCGTAATCGGCTATCCACACTATCGAAGCTGTAACAACCCTATACTTATAAATTATTCTTAACTGTTAACAAAATCAATCTAAATATTGACTATATGTTATGACGCAAGTGTTTGAAAATATTTCTTCAATTCAACTGACTACTTTTCAAAAATTTCAAGCTTTACACCTCGCCAAACTCTGCGTATACTGGCGATAACATTATTTTCCAAACTTTTCTACCTTTTTACGGGAACTTCCCCTTAAACATTGCTATACTAGGGGCAGATAGAACGTTTACACGTCCCATAAATAAACTGCTAAGGAGGCGGTAGGATGACTGCTAGAAACGGACAATTGTATCAACTCAGCCTTACCGGGGTAGTCGGAGGCTTAATGGGCATTTTCATCACGCGCTTCTTTGGTGGCGGCTCGCGCTTGAACCCCGATAACATTTTGGAGCAGGTCAAGCACCAGTTCCGCCAAGAGTCCCCCATTGAAGGGGCTTGGATTGAGAAACATGCGGTACCTTTCCAGAAATTCGCGGTTAAATCACGCGTTTATTATGGCGGCATCACGCGTTATGAAGACGACGAATTAGTACAGTACCAATTCGTCGCAGATGCTAACACTGGTAGTGTCCTGGATATCCACCGTCTGTAATTGACTATGAGCTTAAACACAAGCGGCACGTTGAAATTTCAACGTGCCGCTTTTTGATTAAGCATTATTTCAGCTGATCTATGTATCCCGGTTTACCCTTGCCAGCGGTAGCCACTGCGAATCACCCGACACAGGTTGTAGAGACCGACAATCAGGAAGACGTAAAACACCCCCACGCGCATTAAGGCAAACGGTGTCTCGAAAATAATGGCTTTCCAGGCCCCCTCGCCCTGCATTTGCCACAGTCCCGGTGTGAGATACCAGCTTTTGATATCGAAAAAATTAAGGTCATCCGTGGTCCGCCAATAGAAGAAGACGTAACTCAACAGAAAGACGGCATAGTACAAGCTGAGGCGGGTAAACCTTCGGCGACTCCTGGTCCTGGATCGCTCATCCGAAAAGATATCACGATCCGACGCCGCCGTCTTCTGTTGGAAGTATTGAATACCGCCGTGACGACTGCCGGCAATGAGCCGCCAACCGCTATCACTGAAGAGTTGACGATAGTCCCGGTAGGCGCGCCAATTCATCCCCCTATCCCGAAAGTCTAATCGGGTATAGGGATTGAACTGATCTGTGTCGGCAAGCTTTTGAAACGTATAGCAGTGGAGATATGGATTCACCCAATCCAAGCGATAGCCGCTCTCCTGAATGGCATTAATCCAGTTTTCCTCGTCGTTAAGATCTAAAAACACGTGAAACTTTTTCATGTCCCGCTCCTCCCTAATACCCAAATCTCTCGGCAAGCTTCCCCAAGCCCCGTAATCGTTGCGTTTCTAACTGTAAGATGGCTTGTCCGGCCGCGGTGATGCGATACACGCGACGGCGCTTGTCATTGCTCGGTACCTCTTTGATCCACTTCAGCTTCAGCAAGTTCTCCGTTGCCCCGTACATCGTACCCGCCGCAACCTTGACAGTCCCCTGACTAAGCCGTTCAATCTCCTGAATGGCCCCATAGCCGTGAAGTGGCTGGGTGAGCGCCAACAGAATGTAATACGTCGTCTCAGTCAGCGGTAAATTTTTGTTTCGTGCCATTTTCCGTCTCCTGACCTGATCTGCAATATATAAAGTCAAGCTTTATACAGTTCAATTATATATAGTCTAACTGTATATTGTGAGTCCGTCAAGAAGTATCACGCAACCGTAGACCTTAAAACCCCCTCGGCAATCACCCCTAGCTGTCTCTAGGATTAGATTTATGCTGCCCAAGTTAAGAAATACATAAGCCCAGTAAAATGATGCGACAAAATCGGCGGAAATTACATTAGTAATAAGTAGATGGCCAAAAAAGAAGACCAACTCAATCGAGTCAGTCTTCCTGTAAAAATGAATCATTTTAGGATTTGAACAATTGAGAACACCTACTAGCAAGTGCACGTCTTTGACCTACAACTATCTCCGTCGCAGGCGACAGTTGTGAACCTAGACGTGTTTGAACTTGGTAGAATGGTTCTGCATATCGGTGCGGACGATCAGCACGTCGGTAACGGCGTTCGTCACGACGGCACTGGCAGTGGAGCCCATCAACATCCGTTCGACCACATTGGAGCCAATGGCCCCAATCATGATCAAATCGGCATTGTATTCCTGCGGCAAGGTCTTGGCCAGGTCAATGTTGGGGTGTCCGTAGAACACGGACGTTTCAACATGTTTGACCCCGGCCTCCTCAGCTTGCTTGCGGTACGCGTCGACGGTCTGTTCCGAACGCTGGCGGGCCTCATCCATGACTTCTTGATCCACAAAGCCGAAACCGACTTTGGTATTGTTGCCGATTCCAACGTAATCGCCACCCGTCATGATAGTAACGATAATTAAATCAGCTTCGTTTCTGACAGCAACCGCGATGGCTTTTTCAACCGCGCGTTTGGCTTGCCGGGAACCGTCCACCCCAACTAGAATTCGCTCGTAGCGTTCGGACATCTTTACCACTCCCTTGTGGGTGCTCCTCACACCCTATTTCGTCAACTCATAGGTCGCCTGCCCATAAATGGACATCGCCTTGATTAAATCATCTTCTGGTTGGAACTCGTCGGCTTGATGCATCGTGTCTTGCGTGCCGGGGAATAATGCCCCAAAGGCCACACCACGCTTCATCAAACGACCGTAAGTCCCACCACCGACGACTTCTGGCTGTGCGTCAGTGTCGCCGGTCTGTTGCCGGTAAACATCCATCAACGTGGTGACGATTGGGTCACTTGGATCGACGTAATGTGGTACCATTTCGCGGCCTTGCTTAATTTCAACATTCATCATGGCCGTTGCTTTTTGGAGCCCAACTAAGATTTCAGCAGCGCCAATTCCAGTTGGATAACGGAAGTTGGTGTTGATGAGGCCACCCTTATCAGTCGTAAACGTCATGATCCCGACGTTCATGGTCAGGTCACCCATCACTTCATCGGTGAAGGCCAAGCCCAGCTTGTGGGCCCGAGAATCGTCGTGTAATTCGTGGGCCAACAGACTCAGAAAGTCATCGGCGTCACCACCGAAGTCGTAGCTCGTCAGGAAACTAGCCAGGTAAGTCCCAGCATTGATCCCGTTCTTGGGTTCCATCCCGTGAGCAGCCTTCCCGATGACTTCGAAATGCAAGCCAGCGGCAACCTGTTCGACCGTTCCAGTAACCGGGGCATCGGCCAAGAACGTCTTGAAGTCGGCCATCATTTGGTCGGCATCGGGCGTTTCAACCGTGGCTTCGGCGTCCCGTGGGACCATGTTTTCCCGCAGGCCGGCTTGGAAGTCGCGTAAGGTCACGCTACCGCCGTTAGCCCCAGCAAAGTGGCTTTCGAAGGTCACGTTCCCTTTTTCACCGTTGATCAGTGGGAATTCGGCATCGGGTGAGAAACCTAACGTTGGTGCGGGTTCCAGGTCGAGGTAGTGGTGCATCCCCGTCCAGTCACTCTCTTCGTCGGTCCCAATGATGAACCGAATCTTCTTGGTTGGCTTGATGCCCTGATCCTTCATCATCTTTAAACCGTAGTACGCAGCCAATGCAGGCCCCTTGTCATCAGAGGTCCCCCGGCCGTACAAGTTGCCGTCCTTCTTGGTCAACGTGAAGGGATCGGTGTGCCAGCCCTTACCGCCGGGCATGGTGTCGGCGTGACCCAGAATGGCCAACGTCTCGTCACCTTCACCAAATTCAACGTAACCAACTAAATTATCGAGGTTCTTGACGGTAAAGCCGTCACGTTCAGCTAATCCTAAAAATGCGATTAGAGCTTTCGCTGGACCGAGCCCGAGTGGGTAGTCTGCGGTAGCCTTAGAATCATCTCGTGCACTGTCGATGCCGACTAAAGTCGTCAGGTCAGCGACGTAATCCTCGCGATACTGTTCAGATAACTGTTGCCAATCAATTGCCATGATTGGACCTCCTTTAATTTTTTCGGACCACAACAATGTCCAAAGTATACTTAAACTTAATTCTAGCATAACCGCGCCGAATTGTAAGCCGTTTTCCGGTACTAAAATGCTATACTGAAAGCGAAACCAATTTTGAGGAGGAATTCACATGGAAACGCTCTCGCAATCCATCTTAACCAAAACGATTCGGCAACGCCCAGCCGACAGCTATAAGGGCACTTACGGTCGGGTCACCCTGGTCGGGGGCAACCGCAACTTCGGCGGGGCCATTTTGATGGCCAGTGCAGCGGCTGTATACGCCGGCGCCGGGTTGGTCACGACCATTACCGATGCCAGTAATCAGACCAGTCTGCACGCGCGGTTGCCGGAAGCCATGTTTGCCGACATGACCAATCATGAGCAAATGAAAAGTTTGGTCAGCTCGGCCGATGTTGTCGTGATTGGCCCCGGATTAGGCACCGATGAAGCCGGATTAATGGCCTTGAACACGACCTTTGGCGCACTCAAGCCAACCCAGACGGTGGTCATCGATGGCTCGGCCATTACGTTGATTGCCCAACACAATCTGACCTTACCGAACGCCCACCTGATCTTTACGCCCCACCAGATGGAATGGCAACGGCTCAGTGGCATTCCGATTGCCGATCAAACCGTCGCAAACAATCAGCCGGCCGTGGCCAAGCTTAACGCGACGGTCATCGTTAAGTCTCATCGCACCCAGATCTACACGCCGACTGCGGTCTACGAAAACCCACTCGGCACCCCCGCTCAGGCAACCGGTGGCATGGGTGATACGCTAGCCGGCATGGTCGGTGGCTTCGTTGCCCAGTTTGCCGATCACACCGATGCGGTACTGGCCGCCGTATACAGCCACAGCGCCATCGCCGAAGAACTGGCGGAGAAGCAGTACGTGGTCTTACCCCACCAGATTATCAATGTCCTGCCACAGTTTATGAAGGCTCACGAGGCACTGGTTTAAACTTTCACAGTTGCCAAATCAGTTCGATTTTCAAAGATTGAAACGCCCAATATGGCAAATAATTAACAGTTATTTTTGCTTGCCAGGTACCGCCTAGTCACGCATAATTAAGACACTTTCGGGGCAACACTGATGTTTTCCCCCTATCAAAAGGAGCACTCACTATGGATGACTTAACCTTACCTGCTGCAATTACTGCTTTTATCACCGCCACCAACGATGCCGACAGCGACCAATTTGTCGCCCAGTTCACGTCCGACGCCGTCCTCGACGACTGGGGCACTACTTACAATGGTCCGACCGAAATTGCCAAGTGGAATCAAACCGACAACATCGGCAAGCAATCCCACTTCGAACTGGAAGACTTCACGCAGGACAACGCCACGACTTGGACGGTCCAACTCAGCGTGACGGGCAACGGCTTCAACGGCACCAGCCCCTTTCGGATGACGATCAAGGACGACTTGCTGGCTCGCGTGGAAATCTTACCGGACTAAGCTGTGTGTCGCCTGCGGCTGGTAGGATTCCGTCTACGTTGACTTTTAGTCCAGATAGCACTAGTTCTAGCAAGTATTCATGACTAGATGTCATCTTGAAAGCATCGGTACTAGATCTGAAGTTCCGTTAAAACAAACAAATTGTAAGTTCGATATTTCAGATTAGATTCAAAAATCGGCGACAAACTCGATTAGGAGCTTGCCGCCGATTGGTTTAAGTAAGGTTTAAATTGAAACAGGTTAACCACACGTTAGATGTAGAGCTAACGAATCCCTGCCACCAGCGTTGTAAACCAATTTGATAGTCGAAAAACCACGTTTAGCCGGAGGCGGTCAGGGATGCAGCCAGCCGTGACGATGACCTTAGCTGACGTTTTTTGTCAGGTTAGGTCATGGGACGAGCTTGGAGACGTCTGAATTTTGACGGCTTCAAGTCGAGGTTCAAGACCGCCTCACAGGCTTGGACCGGTCCCCACAGCAGGCGGAATCCCTGACAGCCGCATGCGACGGTTTTCATCACATCGCTTTAAGACAAGTGTGAAGCCGAAAGATCGGCGTCTAATGGGCCGTTCAACGCATCGATTTCTGCCGGAAATAAGCCGCGGTAGGACGCGCTGGATAAGTCGACCGGTAATGGTAGCGGACCGTACGCCACACGGCTCACAGGGCCATTGACGCCCTTCAGCGCCATCAACGTGGCCACCGCTACGGTCAGGTCTCGTGTCCGGACAGTAACCGTCGTTAATTGGCGAATCGTATCCGGCACAATCTTGACATCTTCAAAGGTGATGTCGCCTTCCAGACTCGGCAACTGCGTCACTTCACCCGTAAGCTGAACACGTAAGGTGCTGACCCACTCCTGTAGGTCAACATCGGTTAGAAAGTGGTCGTCATCGCTCGCCAACACCAAACCGCTAGCCTCCTTAGGCAGGTCTGCCAGCGCTTCGAGTGGCCGTACCTGATCCAAAGTGTTTAACAGGCTTCCCAGGCTATGCGCACTGGTCGGGTCCATGCTGAGCTGAAATCCAATCGGTTTGTTGAAGACCATGTATTGCGGCTGGCGACCGGTGACGGCCATGCCATCCACGCGAACCTGATCGGACTTGGCCACCGTTAACAGTGGTGAATCGACCACATCATCGTTGACCGTCACACGCTGTTGGTGTAACA
The DNA here is from genome assembly GCA_937874695.1 of uncultured Lactobacillus sp. Lineage (GTDB taxonomy): Bacteria > Bacillota > Bacilli > Lactobacillales > Lactobacillaceae > Levilactobacillus. The sequence continues at coordinate 20,312 of CALNAJ010000019.1, read as the reverse complement.
GACGTAAGATCTGCCGCGGTGTGCCCTGCCGATGTTCCGTTAAATAACGTTCAATATTCATCTCGCTCCCTCCTAACGAATGTGCAACCGCCGGCGAAGACCGGCTACACGATTACCGATGATGGCATCGGCTAATCGACTCTTTAACATCATGTAGACGTAGAAATACCCACCGAGAACGGCCGCAATTGCCGTCACCGTAAAACTGATGATCCGGCCGTTGCTCCCGAGCAGACCGCCCAGCATCACAACGACCCGAGCAATCGCAAAGGTTCCAATGGACGCTATCAGAATACCGTTAGTCTTCTTGGCGATCGTAGCGTAGTTGATGCCAAACTGGACATCTAATGAGTGAATAATTAGGTAACACGTCACGAACAGGCCAATCCCGGTCGCAACCAGTGGTCCAAAGGCTCCCAAGAAGTAGACCAGTGGCCATTGGACGATGAATTTCACCACGGTGCCGACCGCAAAGTAGTGCACGGCACGGCGGTTCTGTGAAATCCCCTGCATCAGCGCAGAAACCACCGTGTAGAGCCCCAAGAGAATCGACAGGTAGGATGAGAACGCCAGAATTGACGAACCCAAGGCTTCCTGCGTTTGCCCGTAGAACACGATGTTTAATGGGCGTGCAACGGCTGACATCCCCAAGGATGCGGGGATCATGACAAATTCAAACATCAAGAAGGCATTGGTCAGTTGGCCAGAAATTTCATGTTTATTGCCCCGGGTGTAGGCTTCGGACAGTAATGGGACAACCGTCACGGCCAGAGCCGAGGACAACGAAATGGTAATCATAATTAATTTGTTGGCATTTACTCCGAACAGCGCAAAGAGGTCGTTCAGGTAGGCATCCGAGTAGTTGCCCGCTAAATGCATGATTGGTGCGAAAGTGTATTGGTCAATCAGTTGGAAAATCGTGATACCGGCCCCCAAGATGATGAATGGGACGGCCTGGGCAATAATTTCCTTGTAGAGTTGCTTGGCGGGAACGACTAATTCCTCGTTACTACCAGCAACCAAACCGCGGAAGTAATCGCGACGTTTCCAATAATAGACGCCCAAGACAATCAGCCCACACAGCGCCCCGATGGCAGCGGCCAACGTGGATTGTGACACGGCGGAGACCCAATCGCCTTTTAGGACGTACATGATGACAAACGCCGTGATTAACATGTAAGCGACCCGCGCCAGTTGTTCGACGAACTGGGAAATCGCAGACGGTGCCATTTGCTGGAAGCCTTGGAAGTAGCCCCGCGTCAGACTCATCGTGGGGATAATCAAGATGGCCCAGGCCAGCGAATGCAGCACGGGTACTAAGTTCTTATCGCCCCCGGTAAATAACGGTGCACCCAAGAACAGTAGCAAGGCGATAATCACCCCGGTTAGGATGGCAATCACCAGCCCCCGCTTATATAGCCGCACACTGATGCCATATTCATTCAGCGCGTTATAGTGCGCGACCTGTTTGGCAATGGCGGAAGGCACCCCGGCAATGGCCGCAATCAGGAAGAAGCTATAAATGTTATAACCCTTCCCGTACAACGCGTTGGCTTGCAGGAAGAATGTCCCAAACCAGATGTTCCACGGAATAATATAGATTGCGCCGAGAATCCGGGAGAAAATACTCCCCGCGGTCATCCACGCCGAGCCAGCAACCATTTGGTCTTGCGCGCTCGCGGTTTGATTTCCTGTTTGATCAGACCTTGCCGACATTTGACACCCTACTTTCAATTTAAAATTCAACGTACTCTGAGCTCGGCTAACTGCCAAGCTAATCAAACAAACATTATACCATAGCTTTCTGGTCGCAAATATCAGTTTTCGGTAAAGATTTGGGAATATAGGCCGTCACAATTGCGGTTTGCTTACCGGATTCGGGGAACAGTGGTATGCTGGAAGTAGTCAAGAAACAGATTATTCAAGGAGGAATGCCATTATGACACAAGTAGCAGCTGGGGCCACCGCAGCTCCAGAAATGCAGATGTCGCCGGAAAGAGCCAAGCAAGTTGTGCGGATGACCAAAAGTATCCGACAACATTTTCCAGAGTTAGCACAGGTTCAAGATGCACAATTGATTTATTCCACATGGCGTAGCTTTAAGCGGATCGACCAGACCAATGATAGTGATTATCAAACGATGGCTGACGTCTTCTTCCACGAATTTGACCGTCACTTACTCAACTACCAATTCTCAAAGGCTGGCGAAGATGAAGTTGTTAAGCACCGCTTCTTCGCTATCTTAACGGAATTATTGCAATAATTAATCAAGTACCCCCGCCGGCCGGTTGGTCCGCGAGGGCTTTTTTGTAAAAAAGAGTGCGGAAACAGGCGGGAGTTAGTGAGCATTAACGTCAATAAGGGCAAAATCCCGGGCCTGGATTTTTCCTTATTGGGGTTAAGCGGAACTGACTGCCTGCTGGAGCACGTTTCAGCTATATAAAATTAGAGCAAGCCCCAAACCAATATAAAATCCCAAAGCTGGATTTTTCCTTATTGGGGTTAAGCGCAGGGACCTGCCTTGCGGAGCACGTTTCAGCTACATAAAATTAGAGCGAGATCTAAACCAATACAAAATCAAGACAACGCCCCAGACCACTAAAGACCTAACAATATTCCCGATGTATATTTGAAAATACATGCTCCGAACCAAAACACCCCCGCAACTCATCCCCCACCACAAAAGCCTAATTTCCCAAAGTTTCTCACCAATGCGGTATACTAACCACATAGTCACTGATGGCCCTACCAACCAATTAAGCACCCCCATCAATTCAACATAAAATAGTCCAACGCACCATCATAGATTCTAAAAGTGAGGCGATTGCTTTGCGTTACTTAGCACTATTAGGAAGTCACGAACGCCACGGTATCACGGCTGGCTACCTCCAAGCAGTCTTGGATGGTCTACCAAAGTCAGCCGAGGTCGAGACGGTCTTCCTACGCGATTACGATATTTATCCGGATACCAAGGAGAAGGCTTGCCCCGCTCTCGACGAAATTGAAGCCAAGATGGCTGCCAGCGACTTCTGGCTTATCTGTGCCCCGACCTACTGGGGTGGGATGCCCGGCGTCATGAAGCAGTTCTTTGACTGCATGCGATTCCGACTAGTCCGAATGACCTCGAAGGCCGACACCCTGCCCGGTAAATATAAGGATAAACATTATCTGAGCATGACGACCTGCTTCATCAGCTCGGCCGATAACTTCTTTACCGGCATCACCGACCAAACCTTTGTCACGATTGACCGCGTCTTAACCGGTGCTGGTCTGATTAAAGTCGGTGAGTTTGTCGGTACCGGCACCTGGGGGACGCACGCCCCGCGAGAGAACAAGCTCGCGGAGTGCCGCCGCCTCTCCCAGAAGATTGCTGACCGGCCACGAAAGGATGATAATACCTTGAAACGTTACATACTGCTCTTCTTCATGATCGCCATCATGGCGTTGATTACCATGGGCCTACAGGCTTGGTGGTTCGGCGTCTTTGCGGCCGGTAAATTCTGGCTGACGTATGCCAGCTTCGTTATTATCTTTTACGTCCTGCTAGCCAGCATCCTGCATTTCTTTACGTTCGTGCGGCATCGTCGGCGATAGTCAGGCGGCCTTTCATGCTATTCGAATTTAGGAAACTACGAAGTGAATTTCTAAGCTACTAAATTGGCTGGCATGTTCCCGATATTTTACCGGAGACATGCCAGCCAATTTTACTTTTATACGATGGTTACATTTTCCATTTTAAAATAATCTCAACTGGTCTATTCCTGCGTTCTTGCAGATCGTCAAGTCTGGACTTGCTGAGTATAAACCCGCATGCAACAGACCAGACATCTCACTCGACTTCTTCGTTTTAAAAGCACAATATTAGCACATATGGGCAGAAACGTAAAAGAACCGGTTATACCACTTCGACAAGATCTTAGTATAATCTCAAAATAAAAAAGACTGCCCTCACGGTAGCCTTTTTTATTGTAAACCTTGAATGTATTCCTTAGCCTTTTGCTCATCAAATGAGTACGCACCATAATTGTTGCCTTGTAGTAGGTCCGCATATGACTCTGCAATATTGCCAAGATTGGTATAGAACTTTTGATTACCAACTTTTACCATAATTCTGAATCCATCTGCGTCACCATTTTTGTCGTCCTTAGCTTGGAACACATCACCAAGCGACATTTTCAACCGATACAAAGTTTTCCCAGAAACCTTGACCTTCTTTGTTCCAAACCCGTTCAATGGTTTAGCCAGATAGTAAGTATAAACTGACTTTCCACGGTTGAATTTTTTAATTTTAACTGATTGAGAAATTTTGGTGTAATTAGTATTGTTCGTGTAATAATTCAAATAGTTGTCCGCAGTCACCGTTATAAATTTCTTACTACTTACTTGGCTACTTGAATTTGAACCAGCCCGGTAAAGATCGGGTAGGTTTGAATAGCCGCCATATGCAAAAGCGGTTTTAGCATTATGACTCTTTAATATTGATGGCTTAACGGTGCTCATGGATATGCTATATTGCCACTTGTTACCAATCTTACTGAATACTTTTTTCTGATTTTTCTTTGAAAGAGTGGTGTTCTTCACGCTGGCAAGTCCCCGGCTATCAACACTGCCAACTACAACAGAGTTTTTACCAATCTTTGCACCTTTGTTTCGGTACTGATTCCCTAAGCTTAGCGCCTTAGATACCGTAAATACATCCGGCTGTAATTCACCTGCACTAGTACGACTATCGCTAGTCCGCGTGATCTTTGTTAGGTTACGAATACCAACCTTATCAAACTCGCTAGTTATTTTTTTGTTAGTCGCCGCAGCATTTTTACTACTGCTTGCACTGGCATTAGTAACGGCCAAACTACCGACCACAGCACCCAGCAGCATTAATGCTACCGCGCTCTTACTTCCCATCTTAAACAAATAATTACCCCCTAATATAGTTCCTTGGTAAACATTATAACGCAAGCCGGACGACATTAAAAAACACCCTATTAACCGGCAGGGTGGTTTACTGTTACTCTTTTAAAGCAGCTTTCCGCTGGTCAATTAGTTCTCTGACTTCTTGCAGATTGTCTTCGACAGTGCCTTAGTATAATTTCAAAAAAAGCTATTCCGTGGATAGTCTTTCTTACTTGTAAACCTTGAATGTATTGTTTAGCTCTTTGCTCATCAAATGACTACGCACCGTAGTTGTTCCCTTGTAGTAGGTCAGCATATGAATCTGCGATATTTCCAAGGTAATATAGAATTTTCAATCGCCAAAATTCCATATTAGAATATGCCAATCAAAAAGTGCCAGCCCCCTTCCGTTAGGAAAGTGACTGGCACTTATATCATCCATTTATACTTTAATAACGACTAGTTGGCAACAATGTTAACCAGCTTGCCTGGCACCACGATCACCTTACGAATAGTCTTGCCATCCGTATGCATCTTGACCGTGTCATCAGCCAATGCTGCGGCTTCAATGTCATCCTTGGCAGCGTCCTTAGCGACCTTCAAGTGGGCGCGGACCTTACCGTTGACTTGGACAACCATTTCAACCACGTCTTCAACCAATTGCTTAGGGTCGTAGGTTGGCCATTTCTCGTAAGAAATCGTCTCGTCGTGACCCATCAATGACCATAGTTCTTCGGCAATATGTGGCACGATTGGCGCGATCATCTTGACGAAGCCTTCCATGTAGATCAATGGGAGACTGTCAGCCTTGTAGGCTTCGTTAACGAAGACCATCAATTGTGAGATGGCCACGTTGAAGCGCATGGCTTCAAGGTCTTCACTCACCGTCTTAACGGTCTGGTTGTAGATCTTGTCCAGCTTACCATCGTTGATCATCGTGACCCGGTCGCGCAGACGGTTGTTATCATCGATCAATAACCGCCATACTCGGTCCAGCCAACGACGAGAACCGTTGATGCCTTCCGTGCTCCAAGGCTTGGAAGCTTCCAATGGCCCCATGAACATTTCGTACAGCCGTAAGGTATCGGCCCCATCCTTCTCGACGATTTCGTCGGGATTGATGACGTTCCCCTTGGACTTGGACATCTTTTCGTGGTTAGTCCCCAGAATCATCCCCTGGTTAACTAACTTCTGGAAAGGTTCCTTGGTAGGAACGACACCGAGGTCGTAGAGGAACTTGTGCCAGAACCGTGCGTAGAGCAAATGCAAGACGGCATGTTCGGCCCCACCAATGTACAGGTCAACTGGCATCCAGTATTTCAGCTTGTCGGGATCGGCAATGGCTTGGTCGTTGTGTGGATCAATGTAACGCAGGAAGTACCATGAACTCCCAGCCCATTGTGGCATGGTGTTGGTTTCACGTTTCCCTTTACGACCATTCTCGTCCACAACGTTCACCCAGTCATCCAGGTTAGCCAGTGGGCTTTCACCGGTACCAGAAGGTTCGAGTTGCTTAGCTGCTGGCAGCTTCAAAGGCAATTCGTTTTCAGGAACCAACGTGGTTTCGCCATCTTCCCAGTGAATAACGGGAATTGGTTCACCCCAGTAGCGTTGACGGGAGAAGATCCAGTCACGCAGGCGGAAGTTAACTTGCTTGTGCCCAGCGTCGTGTTCTTCGAGCCAGTCGATAGCGGCCTTGATGGCGGTCTTCTTGTCCATCCCATTCAGGAAGTCGGAGTTGATGTGTTCGCCATCGCCGGTGTATGCGGCCTTTTGGACGTCGGTATCGTCATCACCCGCGATAACTTGGGTGATTGGCAGGTTGAATTTCTGAGCAAATTCGTTGTCCCGGTCATCGTGAGCAGGCACGGCCATGATGGCCCCAGTCCCGTAGGATGCCAGTACGTAATCACCAATCCAGATTGGCAACTTCTTGCCGCTCAGTGGGTTGATGCCGTAAGCCCCGGTAAATACCCCGGTCTTGTCCTTGTTCAAGTCGGTCCGTTCGAGATCGGACTTGCTTTCAATGGCAGCCTTGTAGGCCTTTACGGCATCGGCTTGTTCCGGCGTCGTAATCTGGTCGACCAAGTCGTGCTCTGGGGCTAAGACCATGTAGGTTGCCCCAAATAACGTGTCGGGACGGGTCGTGTAGACCTCAACCTTGGTGTCTTCTTGCCCATCGACTGGGAAGAAGACGCTGGCACCTTCAGAACGACCGATCCAGTTCCGTTGCATTTCCTTGATGCTGTCAGGCCAGTCCAAGTCGTCCAGGTCGTCGATCAAACGGTCTGCGTAGGCCGTGATTTTCAGCACCCATTGGCGCATTGGCACGCGGTAAACGGGGTAACCCCCACGTTCCGTCTTGCCGTCAATGACTTCTTCGTTGGCCACAACAGTCCCACCCATGAAGTCGGGAGCCCAGTTGACCATGATCTTGTCTTCGTAGGCTAAGCCCTTCTTGTAGAGTTGTTCGAAGATCCATTGGGTCCACTTGTAGAAGGATTCGTCGGTCGTGTTGACCTCGCGACTCCAGTCATAAGAGAAGCCCAGGGAACGAATCTGCCGCTTGAAGTTCTTGATGTTGTGTGCGGTGAAGTCCTTAGGGTTGTGCCCCGTCTTCAAGGCGTACTGTTCGGCTGGTAAACCGAAAGCGTCCCAGCCCATTGGGTGCAGGACGTTGAAGCCTTGCATCCGCTTCAAACGGGCCATGATATCAGTTGCCGTGTACCCTTCAGGATGCCCAACGTGCAGCCCTTGCCCAGAAGGATAAGGGAACATGTCTAAAACGTAATACTTTGGTTTCGTTTGGGTGTCAGCGGTCTTGAACGTTTCGTTGACCCGCCAGTAATGTTGCCACTTGTGCTCAATAATTTGGTGTTTGTAAGCCAAAAATTTCGCTCCCTTTCTCAATTAACGTCGTGCCACAAAAAAAGCCCCCAGCAGCCCAAAATGGGCTCCTGCAGGGCGTCTAAGCGCGGTACCACCTACATTTCCTCGAAACAACTTCGAGGCTCATTCCGGCTGATAACGTCGCCAAACGCCCACCTTTCGGCAGAAGTGACTCGGAGATAAGTTCGTCCCTGGAGTAACGGATTTGCAGCGACCATCCGCTTTCTAAATACTCACCAGAACTACTACTTCTCGTCAACGTCTTTGAATAATCAAATTGTTTTCATCTTAGCAAACCACCCCCGGAAAAGCAAGGGCTTCACGGGATTCTTATCAGTTTTCTGATTGGAACCAGGCGACCCTCTTGCCCACTGAATGACTCAAACTGTCAGGTAGTGTCTGCTGGCCGATGTGCTATACTGAAAAGGATTGATTATCGAAAAAATAATATTGCGTCTCATTTATCCAAAAAGTGGCGGTCATGAATCGTTCATGACACACAACAATTTCATACCTATAAAGGAGGCGGCTCTTCATGCCACCTATTTCAAAGCTTCGCTGGCGGTTCACCATGGCCGCGGGGATTATTTTTTTACTCGATCTGATTGGTGTCGTCTATCAACAAAGCTGGTTGACCGCATTTGACCATACTATTATCAGCTGGATTCGGCAGCCGTTGTCTCACGGACTGACGCAGACGATCATCAGCATTACCAAAAGCGGCAATCCACAGCCAGTCTCCTGGATGGCCCTGTTGATTATTGCGGGTCTGGTGATTGCCCGGCGGTACCGTGGGGCCCTCTTCCTCGGCTGGAACGTGCTGGTCTGGGCGGGAGTCGGTAACAGTATCATTAAGCACGTGGTCCGGCGTGACCGGCCCACGGTTGACCGGCTCGTGGCGGCCAGCTCCTACAGTTTTCCCAGCGGTCACTCCATCACGGCAATGCTGCTGTGGGGCACGGTAATCGTCCTGATTGGCTGGTCACTGCGGCATCACACCGGCTGGCGGTGGCTGCTCATCGGCGTACTAAGCCTATGGATCATAATCATTGGCCTGTCGCGGGTCTACGTAGGGGTCCACTACCCTAGCGATGTCGTCGCTGGCTGGTCACTGGGCTTCGTCCTGCTGACGGTCACCCAATGGTATCTAACGCGTTACGGAGATGATTTATAATGAATTTACCCAATGCTTTAACGTACAGTCACACCCTACTCAGTGAGTGTGTCGGCCCCGGTGATACCGTTGTCGATGCCACCGTGGGAAACGGCCACGATACGACATTTCTAGCAAGTTTGGTCGGTAAAACGGGCCACGTGATTGGCTTTGACATTCAAGAGGCGGCGCTCAAGGAAACCCAGACGCAGTTAACGTTGACGGGACTGGCGCCTCAGGTCGAGCTCCATGCGACGGGGCACGAGCACGTCGGGGATTATCTCACGGCTACCACACCGGTGAGCGGGGCCATCTTCAACTTGGGCTACCTCCCAGGTGGCGACAAGTCACTGATTACCCAGCCCACCACGACCCTAGCTGCCGTAACGGAACTATTGAAACACCTGCCACGTGGTGGTCGGATCATTCTGGTCGTCTACTACGGCCATCCCGGTGGTCAGACGGAACGGAATGCCGTGGTGGACTTCTGTCAACAATTGCCACAGAAGGTCTATCAAGTGTTGCAGTATGGCTTCATTAATCAAGTGCATAATCCCCCGTTTTTACTCGCGATTGAACGGCGGTAACTGACTAAAAATGGTGTATCCCGATTGTTTGAGGATACACCATTTTTTATATTTAGATGACAACTGTTAATCAGTTAGTTATTGACGACTAAAATACGTTTGTACCCTGCCTCAATACCTTTACAAACACTTTACACACCGGTGTCAGCAAACATGGTACACTATCGGTATATACCAAATTAGCACGACTAAAAATCTTCTAATTACGGCCACTTACCACACGCCTAGTCTTATTTTTTCATCGACTGACGCTTAGGGCTGACCCAGGTTCCAGAACCAAATCCGAGGATGGTCTTCAATGCCGGAATAAAGGTCATGACCACAGTGATTGGGTTGACCATCCAATAGAAGAGCATATACAGCGGCGCAAAGAAGAGGTATTTCATCTTGGCCCCGTGGTGATCCAGCAACAGTGCCGCCAGTAACTGCATGAAGCCGGCAAACATTTCAAACGTCACAAAAATAAACGAAATCACGATACCATGCATCAAGCGCTCGTAATTTCCCGTAAACAGGAAGTACAGCATCAACGCAATGAAGGCGACTGACGTAATCGTGAAGAAGAATGACCAGATAATCGATAACGTGGAATCTACAAACATTGACCACTGATAACGGTGCTCAACCGGATGCCGCAGGAACTTTTTAATATTGGTCAACCACACCTCAGTCCCTCCCTGTGCCCACCGTTTACGCTGGTGGTAGAGGTCCCGAATTGTTTCCGGCACATTCATGTGAAAGATGATGTTCGGTGCAAAACGCGGGACAGCCCCCAGCATCTGGTGGTCCCAAGCAATGCTAATGTCCTCAGTGGCCCGATTTTGCCGGAAGCCACCAACGTCGATCAAAAAATCTTTTTTATACAACGTGTTGGCCCCGCTGTAGGCGTACATCGAGTCGTTAACAGCGGTCTGACTCCGTTTGATAACGCCCACGATACTGGTGAACTCAACGGTTTGAGACTTGCCCAACAGCGTTGTTCGATTCTGAACATCCATGTTGGCCGTCACAGCGGACGTGTTCATATCGCGATCTCGCATGAAAAAATTCATATACTTCATCAGCGCGTCCGGTTCCGGTATCGTGTCGGCATCGTTACTGAGGATGTACTCCCCTTTGGCAAAATACATCCCAATATTAAAGGCGTGGGCCTTTCCCTTATTCTTCAGAATTTCTACCGTCCGTAACCGCGGGTACTTTTCCTGCAGCCGGGTGATAATGGCCCCAGTCTTATCGGTCGATCCATCGTTCATCACCAAAACTTCGAAATTCTCGTAATTCAGTTCTTCAAATAAGTAGGTAATCGTCTCCTCAATCATGACTTCTTCGTTATGTGCCGGAATCATGATGGTGACCATTGGCTGGTACTCCACGGGAATGTACCGGGCGGCAGCCGCCGTGTCCCGCTTATTGGTCTTCAAGAAACGATAGGACAATGCGCCGGCGAACCAAAAAAAGGACCCCACCACAGGATATAGACACAAAATTAACAAGAAAACATTAAAAATGGTCTTCCCCACAGTCGCCCGTAGAATACTATCAATAAAGATATTGGACACGCTGGTCACACCTCCTACTCGTCTAAGTCGTTTAAATCATGTTGCTCATACAATTGGTGAATCTGATCCGTATCTAAATTCTGCTCTGGCTTAACCTGATAGTGACGGACATTCTCTCGAAACTCCTGATCACCGAAGCGTTCATCCATAAATTTTCCAAGCTGGTCCTCACGCTTCCGTTGATTGATGGGATTAAACGTCGGCCACTGTTCGACGACCCGGTCACGCTTACGGTTCTGGATGATGGTCATCCCCACCGCAAACAGAGAGACGAGAACGAAGGCAAACAGGAGCAGAATCCCAATGAATTTAATTTCAAAAATTCCCTCGCTATATGACCAGAGGTGAATAATCTTCGGATTGTAAGATGCCCAGAAGGATAGCACGGTAATGATAACCGGGACAAACACACAGATCCAGCCGATGAGGCCAATCAGTGTTTGCCGAATCTTTAATCCCCAGTGGCCCTTCTCAAAATATTCATCTGAATAGAGCTGTTGCCGGTCTTGCTTTTTATCACGCATGTTAACGCCTCATTCCAGGATTGCTGGGCCGGGCAAAAAGATACCCCTGCCGCGTCTTAATCTTCAATTGATCCGCGAGTTGTTGGTCCTGCTCGTCTTCAACCCCCATCAGGATTAGCTCAATGTGGTTCTTTTGAGAGAGTTGATTCCAGAACTGCAGGTTGAGATCCAACCATTCATTGGGGTCAGTCTTACGGAAACTACGCATGGAGCACTTCAACGAATCCACTTCGGGCAAAATCCACTCGATACTCTTCAAATTATTCAAAGATGCCCCCACGTTATCAATCCCAAAGTGCATACCGTACTGCCGAGCCTCGCGAATCCGTTGCCGGAACAGCCAGCGCTTATACTTTGGCTGGTCAGCCGTAGCGGTGAACTCCACTGCCAATTTCATTGGCGCGATTCGGGACAGTGCCCAACGAACAAAGTAGCGAAAATCCGGACTGATAATTTGGTCATACTCCAGGTTGATGGACAATGTAATTGGCTTCTCAGGCAAAGCTTTAAAAGTGTCCGTAAGCAAAAAAATTACCCGTTGTAACGGCAACGAATCTAGATTCTGTGGTAATGACCATGAATCATCCCACTCATGTTGGCGAAGCAGGCACTCATAGCCGGTGGTCTGTCCCCGAAAGTCGACCTGCTTTTGAATAAAGTAACGCAATTCAATCTCATCGTTTTCCAGATAGTTGTTTGAGTTCTTACGTGAATACCAATAGTAAATGATAATAGTGAGCACGACAATCACTGCCATGACGGCAGTGGCCCACAACAAGTAACTTTCCAATTGTTCTAAGCTCACGTGCTCACCTCCAACTCCTATTCTAACAAGCCAGCTATCATTCTTAAAATGATTCGCAAAAATATAATTTACCCACTACCTAATTAGTCCGTTAAACAATTATAGCAGTCCGAAATTAAAATACCAGTGGTTTCCCACGTTAACTTTTATTTACACCTATTGACAAAGATTGCACAAAAAATCCAACTTCAAATGAAGTTGGATTTACAATACAATCTATTAATTTACTTTTGGTACCGTCTGTAATGTCCAATCGATTTCACCAGTATAGTCGTCGCTGACAGCTCCTCCATTGACGTCGAGAAGAATACCAGAATCACTAGTCCAATCACTAGCGATATTGGTTTCGGTTGGCGTACCAGTGCTCTGTGGACTTGTCATGATTGGCGAATCGACCGTGTTAAGCGTTGTCACATCATCCCCATTTTTGTAGATCAGATTACCATTCAATGACTGACTAGGAACATTAACGCTATGCATCCCATTAGTCCGAGCTGCAAGGGTCCATGCCCCGGACACTAAGGAACTGTCAACATCAAGACTCCAAGGACCATTAGAATCATCCCGAGAAATTATGGCTCCCTTTCCAGTAAGTGCAGTCCGCTTGAAGGTGATTGCCCCACTGGTAGCACCAAAGGTAACAGTCCCACCATGGAGTTTAGCTGTATCTTCATCCGTGTACCCACTAGACACTGAGCTAGAAGCAACAACATCAACCGCGGTATCACCTGCTGGCGCTTTATCTATAGAAATTGTAAAGCTATAAGTCCCATCATCATGCTTCACAATAGGAATTTTGTCAGAATCAATATCAGTTACAGTTCCGTCTTTAGAAGTCAATCGAGCCGCAACTTTGGTATTCTCAGCTGTCACTTTGGTATCATCAGCAGAAAATGTCCCCGTAATCTTAGCTGGTGTTTGCGCATTAACATTAATGTCTTTAGAATCTTTGTCGATGCTCATGCTGAAGGATCTTACGTTGATTTTAAACGTCTTACTCGTAGCAGTTGCAATAGCATTATTTCCGTTGAAGTAGGTCGTATTACCAGTGTCTTGTGCCGATATATTTTTAGCTTTTCCCTCAAGCGTAATCACCGCTTGCTTTCGGGTATTACTCAAATCATTCACACTAACGTCCAACTTATTATTGCTAATACTGCTCATATCGAGAGTTGACCCTTCAGAACCATCGGAATAAGTGATTTGCCCTTGATCCCAGTCAATATTTGCTGGAAGGTTCAAAGAGCTCTTAATCCCAGACCAAGGATTTTCGCCATTTTCATAATTCAACTTATAAGTCAACTTTACACGATCATTTCCGCCAACAGGATGCGTTGAATCAGCAGAATCTCCCGTTTTTTCATCTGTTAAATCCGTAGTCGCATTGACATTGGCCTGACCTGGAACCTGGTCGAAAACCACCATTGCATTCTCAGTATCTGAGTTCGTTGTTTGATCTCCAACCTTTGCGCCCGTTGAACCAGTAAACCCCCAATAAACATCGGGATTCTCCTTAGTCACCTTCAAATTGGACAAGTTGATTTTTTCCTTAGCAAACCAATTTTGACCAGGATTAGTTTGAGGACCACCAGTGGCAACATTTTTATCATCGAATGAATAAGCCATAGTTCCATCTGAGTCGTCCCCAGTCGGTGCAGTATAATCAATCGTTATATGATGCCAAGCGCCGTCAGAAATAAAGTTGGAACTCGCGGAGTCACTTAAAAATCCAGTATGATGCTGAGCATAATAGTAATATTGGCCCACATTTAGAAACAGGCCCCCGGGTTTGCTTCCTAATAAAGTTTTACCAATATAAGTATTTTCTGAGGCCGGATACCCCGAGGAAATATGATCATTAGCATTAATCGTTTGTGTAACACTGTCATTATCATTGGAAGGACTGTATCCCGAAGCAGTATAAACTGGATTTCCACTAGACGTATCTATATCCCCAACATCAAAGGCAGACGGTACTGTACTGCCAATATTCGTCAAACCTGTCGGAATTGTTTGATTTGGATGCGTATCAAATTCGATTGCCCAACTATTTTTAATAGCTGTATCTGCAATTGTATTACTCGTTGACTTAGGATCCACACCCCAAACACCCAACGATTCACCTGTTCCAGAAAAAGCATGGTTACTATCGTTTTGAATAACGAATGCCATCCCCTCACCGGGGGTATCATCACTAATATCGGCATTTATAAACACCCACATAGAAGCTCTTTGGTTTTTATACATGTCAAAAGACTTATCACTGGACCATACTGCCCCACCAGAATTTCTATTTCCATATTTTGTGACCAAAACTGCATCGCCCTTGGACCCAGATAAAACACTTGCGGAATTGTCGGCTGTCGGTGTATCAGATTCACCAATTTTTTGGGGAACGTTAAAATAGGCATTATCTTTTACTTTTAAGCCTTGCGGCGCATGACTCAGAGCAGTACCGGGATCAGTATCATAAGCTTCCCCCACAACAGTATTCCCCAAAACACCCAAGCCTATTCCAGCCAGCACGGTTCCTGCAACCGTTAACATTTTGCTTCTCAACTTCATCATCAAGACTCCCTTCACCCGACCCTCATCAGGCAAAACTCTCGGCGCTACCCTAGTCAACCCATGCGCCACTTGCGACTCATTCAACATTTTTAATTCTAATTATTTTGGTGGGTGATGGATTTGCTGGTCTGCCGTAGTCCCCAAATGATCACGGCTAGTATTACCGGTTAACTTACTAGGCTATCGGTAATCATCAACCCACAAAGTATCACTTCGTATCACTAAATATAGTATACCATCAGAACGAAAAAGTTAAAGTACTAATATAAATATAATTATAGTGTGATAGTTCAATTGTTACTGTTACATCAGCGTTTTAGGCTATTTTAAACAATCTTTTATTTTTAATGATTTTGGCACCAAAATCATTTATCGGCCACTTTTAAGCAATTGTAACGCTGAATTTCTGATTATTTACCGCAATCAAAAAAACGCTAAACCTCCCGACTTACAGAAGGTCTAGCGTTCTTAATACAGACTAACCACTTAAAAAGTGGAACCGCGTGAGCTCGAGCGCACTATGTTCCATAATCATTTTCCCGTGTTCGGCCAAGACGTCCGGGGCAACTTTGGTGCTGTCACCATATTCGTACGCAACCGAAAGTTCATCCTTAATGGATTCGCGAGATGATTCGTTGACGAAGAAAATCAATTCCAAATAGTAGACGCCCTTGTACTGGTACAGGTTAGACGCCGCATTTTCTAAATGCAGCACCCGTGCCAGACTAATCATGTCCTCAAACGTGTGTAACCGGACCACCCGCGTTGTCGTGGGTTGCCCGTCATCGTTCAAATAATCCTCGATGTCATTCGAGTCACTGCTGGTCGTCGTTTCCTTATAATTTGAGAAGAAATCCTTTTGCCCATCCTTTTCCAACAAGTGGGCCTTAATCTGGTCCGACACTTGATCGGGGTGATTGCTGTCAACACTAGCGTCTGTGACGTTCACATCCGTAGCATCGTCCTCATCCGCATTTTTACTGATAAACAATTCAAGACCATTGCGATTTGGTAACACCTGGAAGGTGACCGCATCGTTGTCTTGAAATTGGTGGTCAACATCGACCTCTTCCAAAATGCTATAGAAGAAGCCTTCGATTTGTTTGTGGTTGCCCAACAGATCTAAGACGGTAATACCGCGTTCGCTCAGATCATCGTTGCCAATGACCACCCGAATCGTATTTTCATTGATTCGTTCCATTTCCATTGAATAACACCCCTTTCTCGTGGGTTTGGGTATTGTCCTTGTTTTTCATTCTAGCCATTTTATTTTACTTGTAAAGTAATGATAACAAAAAAACTGGACTGCAAGTAATATTCTCTCACAAATCCAGTTAGATGCAACTAATTAAGCTTATTCGTTACCATTAACTAATCGTTGGGCCCGAGCAAGCTCTAATTCCCGAACTTCGCGGGGTAGAAAACGACGAATTTCCTCTTCGTTGAAGCCAACTTGGAGTCGTTTGTCATCCACCATAATTGGTCGACGGAGAATTCCTGGATTATTTCGAATTAAATCGTAAAGCTGTCGCAATGGTAAATCGTCTAAGTCGACCGTTAAGTTCTGGTACACCCGTGAGCGCTTAGAGACAATCTCTTCGGTGCCGTCCTCGGTCAGCCGCAGAATTGATTTAATCTGATCCACGGTTAAGGGCTCAGAGAAGATATTCTGTTCACGATACGCGATACCATGTTCTTCGAACCAAATTCGAGCCTTACGGCAAGATGTACAACTGGGTGATGTGTAGAGCGTGACTGTCATAATCTTTTCCTCCCTTGCCTTGTATAAATGATTTAATAAACCTATTATACAGCATTCCAGAGGGATTTAAAGACTTTTTCAGCAATAATTTAATTAACAATATCTATCCATTTGTATATTAATATTGGAAATGATGACTACTGATAACGTATATGTCTATGATTGGTTAATGTACAATTAATTATTAACGAATAGTTCACATTAGATTTTATAAATAGATTGTGGTTTAACCACTTCAACCGGAATTGCCTCGCCGGCTGCTGCCTGTGCCTCAATGGCTAACTGCTGGAGATCACCAGTTTGTGGCAAATGAGTCAGTAGAAGCCGCTTGACGCCGGCGTTCTTGGCTAGCTCACCGGCCTGCGTAGATGTCAGGTGCCAGGCCGTGCCCTGATGATTGGCATAGAAATTAGTATCGGCTAACAAAACATCCGCCGATTTTGCCCAATCCGTGAGACCATCGAAAGCTGCGGTATCCGCCGTAAATGCTAATGTAGCCCCTGTCGCCGTCTCAGTGATGCGTGGCGCATACGCTGGCACTGGATGATGGGTTGGGATAAAGTCGAACGTTAACGGGCCTAATTTGAGTGTCTGCGTTGGGTTATACGCTTTACCCACCGTAGAATCGGGCCAAGTTAAGCTCCCGAAATTTAAAGGATCGGCGGTATGTCCATAGATTGGCAGGAGTGGCTCCGCCTTATCACCTTGGGCTAATTGCCATTCATACTGCAGTACACCCAGATCCGCTGTGTGATCGTGGTGGTAGTGTGTCAGTAATACCGCATTTAATTGCAGCGGACTCAACTGCTTTTCCAAAGCCAATAGGGCTCCGCTCCCACAGTCCAACAGCAGGTGGTAATCCCCACTCGTAATCAAGTAACTACTCGTGCCAATACCATTGTGCGGATAGCCCCCGTAACAGCCTAATACAGTTAATTGCATCGAATCATCCTCTCAATTTGTTCTGTTCCTAGTGTAGCGCGCCAGCTGTAGAGTGTAAACGTTTCGTATTTGTCAGTGAGACCTTTATAATAGAAGTGAAACCAAGTTAAGTCAGGAGGGATGAGCATGCTTCATCAATTATCTTTAACGTTTGGGAGTAGAGATCTACTGGATAGAATCGTGAAACGCAACCCAGACCGCCAGTTTGTTCTGTTAGCGGCCACTGGTGGGGCTAAAGATTTGCAATTGCTGGACGTCTCAGACCAGTCAAGTGTCTTCACTAGCCATCTGGACTACGAAGTCAAGAGCGAACACGGTCAGCCAAATTGGCACGGCTTTTTCAGTTTCAACTATTTCACCCTGGATGTTGAAAGTGGCAAGGTCTTCGAGGGTGAGGTCAACAAACTTGCCGCTGAACCTCTACCTAATGGGATGACGGCCATGCTGGTCCTGTCAAAGTTCAAGAACAGCGGTGAATATGTCCTGTTGACCATCTGGGACAGCAGTGATGCCTTCATGATCTGGCGGCGCTCCGCAAAGTTCTCGCCGTTTACCAAGTATGCGACGACGTTAAACAACTTCCACGCCGCCACTTATCAGATGGCGCCACCGGAAAAGCACGATTCAAAACACGCTTAACGTGAGCCCTTCAGTTGATGAAGGGTTTTTCATTTGGTCAAATTTCGCGGTACAATGGTCGTATTCATTCTTTTTAGAAAGTAGGCGATGGTTTGCACAATCAGCCGACCAATGCAGCAACAGCGAAAATTTCACCCGATCTTCCCCTCACAGCGGAGCAAGACCACCTCGTTCAACAGATTCTGACCTTTACGACCGATCACCTAAACACGACGGGACCAGCCGCATTCACCATTTACGGTGATGCCGGGACCGGCAAGAGTGTCGTGTTGTCCCACCTCTTCAATCAGCTTCAAGTTGCAGCGCGTACACAGGCAGATTCTCCACTCGCTGGCACCAAGAATTACTTTCTAGTCAATCATCCAGAAATTCTCAAGGTATACCGTGAGATTGCGGGGCATCATCCTCATTTGCTGAAAAAGGACTTCCAACGCCCAACCTCTCTGATCAATCAGATTGCCAAAGGGCAGGTACAGCCGGACGTGTTGGTCATTGACGAAGCCCACCTGCTCCTGTCACAGGCCGACCATTACAATAATTTCTACGGTCACAACCAACTTAGCTCACTTCTAGCAACAGCGAAGGTAATCATCGTCGTCTTTGATGAGACTCAGGTACTACGGATGAAGAGCTTCTGGACGGAACAACGATTAGCACACCTCGTTGCCCCCTTCCCGCACGCAACGTATCGGCTGACCCACCAGTTCCGGATGCAGGCTAGCGATGACCTGGTCCACTGGATCAATGACTTCACGCATCAGCGCATGCGTCCGCTGCCCACAAACGTGGGTAACGATTATGACTTACGCGTCTTCGATGACGCTGAACAGATGCGGCAAGCTGTTGTTCAGCGCAACGCCGAGGTTGGCCTCTCCCGCGTTGTTGCCACGTCTGGCTATCCCTCAACACTGGATGGTGGTAAACACTACGTTACGGAAGGCAACTTTCACTTGCCATGGGACCAATACAACTATACGAGCACGCCGTGGGCCGAATTGCCGCAAACAATCAACGAAGTTGGCTCTATTTATACCTGTCAGGGCTTTGACTTGAACTACGTGGGCATCATCCTCGGCCCACCGGTCAGTCTGGATAAAGACGATCACTTACAGATTAATCTTGATCGGTACACGGATGTCGAAGCTTTTAAGAAGCGTGACGACCTAACCGATCCGGCTGAAATCCGTCAGATCAAACGACAACTCATCTTGAATTCCATCAACGTCCTGATGAAGCGTGGCGTTAAGGGGCTCTACCTTTACGCACATAATCCGCAGCTACGTCACTACCTCCGCACACATACAGCTTAGTTATCACAGAAGGCGTCGCCACCCCATATTGGGATAACGACGCCTTCTGTTGTATCACTTTCTGAACTAGCAAAAAAGCCTTCCCCAACAAGGAAGACTTCACTCACGGTCCGTACGAGACTCGAACTCGTGATCTCCTCCGTGACAGGGAGGCGTCCTAACCAACTAGACCAACGAACCAAATATTGCGGGAGCAGGGTTTGAACCTGCGACCTTCGGGTTATGAGCCCGACGAGCTACCAGACTGCTCCATCCCGCGATAATATTAAAATGTGTAACAATGACCCGTACGGGATTCGAACCCATGTTACCGCCGTGAAAGGGCGGTGTCTTAAACCACTTGACCAACGGGTCATAACTAAACGGAGAAGGAGAGATTCGAACTCTCGCGCCGCTTCCGCGACCTATACCCTTAGCAGGGGCACCTCTTCAGCCACTTGAGTACTTCTCCATAATGGGCCTAAATGGACTCGAACCATCGACCTCACGCTTATCAGGCGTGCGCTCTAAACCAGCTGAGCTATAGGCCCATATAAAGCGGGTAACGAGAATCGAACTCGCGACAACAGCTTGGAAGGCTGTGGTTTTACCACTAAACTATACCCGCAATATAATGAGATATATTTAATGGCGCGGGACGGAATCGAACCGCCGACACATGGAGCTTCAATCCATTGCTCT
>CALNAJ010000018.1 GCA_937874695.1 uncultured Lactobacillus sp. | reverse complement strand
CAAAGGATTAGACAATTTTATAAATAGAATTACCAACAACAGTTGACATAGAACCAATATATATGAGCTTGTGGCTACTCCGCAGGCTCTTTTTAAATCTCAATGTTAAATAAAGCTCGGTCTGGAAACACGACTAATTCTCCAGAAAATCAATCAACAACTTATCAACCTGCGCATTGTCATGAAGCTTGCTGTGTTGGGCATTCGCACCAACAATCTTCTGTTCCTGATAGGACTTGGCCCGATTGGCAACCAGATACCGCAACGACTTTGAAGAGGCGTTGCTAACAGAACCATCCGAATGAGATCCGTCGTTCCTATCCCCGTAAATATTCAAAACGGCAATTTGATTCTTGGGGTACGTTCGACGTAGTGGCAACAAGGCCTTATAGGCAGCCTGCATCTTTTCAGGTTTACCATTCGGTTGAATTTTCATTTGATTCGGTTCGTCACCCATTCCGAGAATGCCATTGAAGTGCCCGGCAATATCGACCTGCCTCTGCAACTTAGGTAGCTTATGAGAGTTATCCAAGAGATAATACATGATTGCCATATTCCCCATCGAATGGCCGACCATATTGAATCGCTTTGTATGATACGTCTGTTGGAGCTTGATCACCGTTGCCTCGGCCCAGTGTCCCCACTGGCGCGGATTAGAATTTCGATTGTCTTCGAAGCCCACCTCTACAATTGGATGATAATCGCCCTTACGAAACTGCCCTGACAAGGTAACTTTCCCGTGTTTCGAAACGGTTGCCCGAATGATGGTTTTCGTCAGACCAGCGTTTACCAACGATTGAGCCATCTGCTCTTCCGCATGATAGCTACTGCCCCAGCCGTGAAAGAACAGCGTTGGCTCGTACTTGCTAGAATCGGGTAGATTGGACGCGGTGCTAGTGTGCTTGCTTCCCGTGCCGCAAGCTGATAGTCCCAGCACAAGTAGCCCGATGCCCATGAACATTAGTAATCTCTTTTTCATGTGATAACACTCCCCCCAATTTCAGAATTCATGTCGACTTCATAGCTAAGTATAACCCCCTCGTGCAACGCTAAGGCAAGACTATTTACAATTAAATGGCATCAAAAAAGCTCACTGTCATTCGCAGTGAGCTCGGGTCATTAAGCCTCTAACATCGTTACAAACCGATGATTCCAAATACCCTCGTAAAAGGCAATCGTCTGTTCGGCCGTCATAAATTTATTGTCCACGGTGGTCGTTAACCCCCGCGTCATTTGTAAGTCGTAGCCAATACCATGGGCCACTTTGGTTGTCGTATCAACACAGTATTCAACCTGTGCGCCACAGATTTCCAAGGACTCAGCGGCAAAGCTCGTCAGAACCCGCCGCAAGTTGGTATGGTAAAACGCATTCGCATGATTCTTAGAAACTAAGGAATCCGTGTCGCGATAATCCAGTTCGGGAATCAATTCCCAATCGTGGGTTCCTTTAACCAAGTCTTCATCCGTATGCTGGACAAAGACGATTGGCTTCTTAGCCTTGCGGTATGCCGCGATTCTCGCGTTGACACCCGCAATGACTTGGGGCATATTCACAGCGTTTTGTTCACCGTAACAAACACCGTTTTGAAGATCAATGACTAGTAAGACATCTGCCATGTTGATGGCCTCCTTCAGTAATCTTTCAGCTTAGTTTCTATCATACGCTATTTGTGGAGGCGTTCAAACCACATCAGACTAGTTTTACATATTTTCTCTTTGTCCTACACGCAATCGGCTTGACCAAACTACTCCCAGTAACGAGATTGCCGCTGTTCCTACCATCGTTGCCTGAAATCCACTGGCAAAATTAACGCCGCGGAACTGGTAAAATATTATCACGGCAAGCGTTGTCCCCAAAGCACCGCCCAATAATCGGAAAACATTGTAGATTCCGGAGGCTTTGCCGATCATTACCCGTGGCACCGCATCAATCACTGCTTTTTGTAGAGCTGGTCCAGCCATCGATAATCCAACGCCTGACAGCATTAGCGGTAAGACGAACCACTCATAATTTTTATGGACGAACACCGCAATTAGTAGGTAGCCAACGCCCTGACATAGCAGCCCTAATGTAGCAATCCAGCGCTCGCCAAACTGATCGACCGCACGGCCTGCAAATGGCGCGACAATGACCAACGTCCCTGTCCATGGTAACAACTCCAGTCCAGCAACTAAGGCTGTGCTTTGCTGACTGGCCTGTAAGTATTGCGGTAGAAAGAAGACCACACCGTACATCGAGCCATACAGGCAAGCCGTTGCGAGGTTTCCACCGCTAAACGTTCTTTCTTGAAACAGGCTTAACGGCATCATCGGTAAGGCTTCGTGCGCCTGACGATAAATAAACCAGGCACCACACCCCAGACTGATTAACGCAATGACGAAGATAAGTCCTAATTGTGCGAAGTTCGAGCTGCTTGTCGTTGCCGATAACGCCCAAATAACACCAGCCATTGCAAGAATAATTAAGCCGTTATCAATTAGGTTAATCGGATTGCTTTGTCCGTGACTCTCTGGTAAATGGCGTTTTGATAGCCAGATAGCCACGATGCCAATCGGCACGTTGATCCAGAAGATCCACTGCCAGGCTAGCTTTGCGACGATGAACCCACCAAGCGAGGGACCGACAATCAAGGCCAAGCCTCCAATACCGCTCCAAATACCTAACGCCCGTCCCCGTTGCGCCGGCGGCAAAGCACTGGTGAGAATAGCCATCGACATCGGTGTCATGACCGAGGCCCCCAGACCTTCTATAATCCGAGCGAAAATCAGCCACCCAATACTATTTGCCAATGCACAGAGAACCGAGCCAACTGTAAAAATCAGGATTCCCCAATTATAAATTCTTCGGCGGCCCCATCGCTCTCCCAGTGAGACACCGACCAACAAAACTGCTGCAATCGTAATATTATAAGCATTCAGTGCCCACTGCAAGGTGTTTACCGAAATCTGAAACTCAGTGCGAATCGCCGTAGATGCTGTCGTTACAATCATTGCATCCATCATGGCCATGAAAAAGCCTAACGACGTCAGTACAAGTATCCATCTCGAGCTTACCGTTTCCCCTGTCATTTCCCCATCTCCCGTGGTTGGTATATAGTTCAAATATTTTTGAACTATATAAACATACCATTGCCGAAAGCTGCTGACAAGATGCAAAACTAAAGAAAGGCGCTCTCGATGAGCGTCTCTCCAGTGGTCTAATTGGCTATAGATTTTGCCAGAAATGGGTTAGGTGTCGGTCAAAAGTCGACCGGTCTAAAATAACATATTTTTCACGTGCGACCTTCCGCACTGAGATCAGACCAGCCTCCTGTAAAATTTTAAAATGGTACGAACCGGACGTCTTACTAATCTGCATCGCCTGACTGATCTCACCACAAGAAACTTCGTGGTCCAGTTGACTCAGATACTTGACGATTTCCAAGCGAATAGGATCAGCTAGTGCTTTAAAAACTTTGATGCTCTCTTCAGTTGTCTGCGTTTGCTTTATCATAACTTTTATCCTACTAGAATTATTTTTTTGCGCAAGTGATTACTATTGTAATTCGTATTTCATCAACAACTTGCCATCCAACTCTCCCCAAAATAAAAGCACCGCCACCTCCCGGATGACCGATGCTTCATTTTCCTTACTTCAGTGACCATGTGTATACGAACTAATTCCCCAATTAGTCAGCGTTTTTGAATTGACCATTGGTTAAGGCGCTCTTCAGAACCCACCCTTGACCCTTCACGTAGCTAAACGTCTTCGTCTTCTTGGTTGAACTCTTCAGCTTTAATTGCCGAGTTACTTTGTAGGTGGTACTGGACTTCAATTGTCCCTTGGCCATCAACGTCGCCGTTGGCCGGTCTGCAGCGATGCTGGCCTTGTAAACGACTGGCTTAGCATCTTTGGTGTGGACTGTTTTCGCCTTCTTATAGAAGCTGGATGAGACGACGGTGTACTTGGTTGGCTTTGCCTTGATGCCGTCAGCGGCCTTGAACTTCCCCGCCGTTAACTTGCTGGCAACAACCCAGCCTTGTCCCTTAACGTAGCTATATTTCTGCGTCTTCTTAGCCGTCAACTTTAATTTCGCCTGCTTGGTAACCTTGTAAGTGGTGCCCGCCTTCAGCTTCCCCTTGGCCGTCAGCGTCATTGTTGGGCGATCAGCCGCGATGCTAGCCTTGTAAACGACCGGCTTGGCATCCTTAGTGTGGACGGTTTTCGCCTGTTTGAAAAAGCTGGATGAAACGATAGTGTAAGTATGGCTTTGCTTAGCCGCTGTTACGACTGCCGTAGTGCTCTTAGCAGAGGCCGGTACGGCCAATGCCATCGGTGCAACTAACCCCAAAACAGTCATTAATACTAAAGATTTCTTCATAACAATCCCACTCCCTCTTCCAAAGATTACAATTATTATAGGCATGTTACAAAAATGTGTCAATGGGATTTCGACTGTAATATGTTAAGATGTTCTAAAGGCGTAATCTTTTAGGGGAGTGACTACTTGCTCACCTGGACCTTTCAGTTGACAGCAAGTCAATCTCTACATGTTAGTCCTTCTTACTAGCGTTCTTCCCTAAAACCGTGTAGATTTAATGAAAATAGTCAGTTGAAGGAGGGAAAATACAATGTCACTCGGGACCACGCTCAAACGCGTTCGTAAGCAGCAAGGCCGCTCACAGAAAGATGTCGCAACTGGGATCTGTGCACAGTCCATGCTATCGGCAATTGAAAATGATCGGTACACGCCCAATGCAAAATTGCTAGTGGCGTTGTGTCGGCGATTGGCCATCTCACTCGATGAGATCAGCTTAGCCACCGACTTTGCCATCAGCGGGGATGACGACCTGAATACCCGCATGCAGGCGCTCTGTAATCAACACCGCTATCGGGAGCTCCAGGATTTCCTATCTGCACCCGAAACAGTCGCCGCCGTGACGACGGCACAGCAGACCCAGGCCTATTACTATTACCTAGGCGTGGCCCAATTGCATGTCGAGTCCAAGCTGGACGCTGCCGAGCAGAACCTACGATTTGCCATGACCATGACCGAACAACGCACACCTACCTCACTGACCTGCTTGGCCATGGCATCGCTCGCCACCGTTCAGGCCAAGCATGGTCGTCGGCACAACGCCACGCAATTGATTGACCAGGCACTCGCGGCTATTGAAACGCTGCCTTACGAGGAAAATAACAATATTATTTTTTACCTCGCCGCGTTAACCGCTTACTTTTTAAAAGATGTCCCGCTTGCTACCCAACGACTGCTAACGGGCATTGCCTACATCACCACCCACGATTCCCACTACATGCTGGCCAATAGCTACCGACTGCTGGCGGAAATTGCCGATCGTGCCGGACGCGAGAATGATGCCGCCGAAGCACACCAAAAGCAGCGATTCTTAACTGACTTATTTCATGAACAGGTTCCGAAAGACTTCTAAAATATCAGTATGCTGATTTTTATAGCAAACGATTATCGGATAAAGTAAGGCCATCCAATGAAGGAGGCCTTTTTATGTCAGAAATTTTATTTCAAAATCGCACATTTACCCGTGCACCGCAACAGCGACTACAGACGATTCTTAGCAATCTTGAGAACTTACGCCTTTGGGATACCGAGATTACACAGGTCACCGTGGCAGGCAACGGCGTCGATATTACCCGGCAAGTGCCTGCGCTCAACCTTCACGAACACCTGACCGTTACCACGTCATCAAATCAGGTTATCTACCACAGTCAGGGTGGCCGTCTCGCCTATCAGTTAACCTTCACGTTATCCGGGGATGACACCCAGACAGTGCTCACAGAAGCCCTCAGCGTGCCTACTTCCGCTGGGCTTCTCGTCCCACTCAAACTGGTGGCCCCCATTGCCAAACAAGCTTTTGCCCAGAAGCTCGCCACGTTGATCACCCTTGCCGAATCAGATTGGGTGGTGAACGATTGATGCATGCCATCACCCAAACGTCATATCAGGGTATCGATGCGCTAACCCTAACAACACGACCAACTCCTCATCTGAATCCGCTAGCCGTTCGCATTGAAACACGGTATACGCCAGTTATGCCTTACGATATTCTCACGGAGATAGGTCAGTTAAAAACTCTACGCCCAGTCAAACTGCCAATTGTCGTCGGCTACGGTTTTGGTGGCATTGTTCGCGAGGTTGGCGGGCTACGCAACTCACGGTTACTGAACCGTCCCGTCATTGGCGTCCAACCGAGTGGTAGTCATCAGGAACAAATCCTGTCGACATTGCCGCCACTCTTGTTTCCGGTTCCGCAGGGTGTCTCACTGGCAGATGCCACCACGATCATTGGCGGAGCGGATGCCGCCTACATGGCTTACAAGAAGAGTCGGCTGCGGGCCGGGGAAACCGTCTTGGTCACTGGCGCTAGTGGCAGTGTCGGTACCTATTTACTACAATTGGCTCAGCTCTATGGTGTACGAGTCATTGCTGTTGGCCATTCCAGTCGACACAAGCTTTTACAAACATTGGGTGCGGAACTGGTGCTCGACTACGATTTTCCTCTAGGTCCTCAGTTGTCTAAATCGCCGGTTATCAGCCAGGTGATTGATCTAGCCGGTTCAGCTACCCTGCTCGACCAACTGACAGCCGTGTTGGGACCGGTCAAGATACTCTCCTTAGCGCAACAACAGTATCATACTCAGCCACACCAGTCTTTCAGCTTTGCGAGTGGGGCTATCTCCCCAAGGAATTACGGATGGCTACTGGACCAACTCGCTCAGCATAAGCTCAGGTCGGTGATTCATGAGCAACTCCCGTTCACCGCTGTCAGAACGGCCCAGCACCACCTGATGACGGAACATGCGGCCGGACGAATTCTATTAACCTACAATCAGGAGGTCTAAAAAAATGCTATTAACAATCGATTGGAATCACTTGCTCCCACAACTTCTCTTACTTTGGCTCATTGGCTGGGGTGTTCGTGCCCTATTAGTTGGGGTGATTGTCGGTGGCCTGTTCTGGCTGTTTAAACGCAATCACTGCAGGTGAACGCTAACCGCTGACATCTTAACACTTCTATCCAAAAGATCAGGCCTTCGTTATGCCTGAAAACTAACGATAGCGTCTCAGCACTTTGGCGTGACCTTACTTCAAAGGTAATGGTACGATACGGACGGTTAAATTGGGCGTAACTTTCGTTGAAACAAGTTATTCTGGGGGGATAATTATGCGTATGGTTCAACAGAACACAACCGCACAGTATCTTTTATTTGGATCCACATTAATTTTGATGGGACTTACAATCGTCTTGTTTGAGCCCGTTGCCTTGGCAGTCATCGGTTTTCTTTCCCTGGTAACGCTGACGTTTCACTTCGACCTGTTTGCCTCCACCCACGACCGGCACATTCTGAACGAGGCTGATTTCATTCTTCAACTCGTCTTGATGGTAACCGCGTTGACGAAGCTCTTCTTGGTGGCACGCCCACATTTAGTCTAGTCAAATGGGTCATCTGACTGCATCTCAAACACCGACTTTTTCCAACCTTAACATGTCCGCGTCATGGCGACAATGATTATCGTATGTACCCACTTAGCTGTTGGCGACCAAACTGAATTCGTCAATAATAGATTCGAAGCAGATATCTAATCTACACGAACAAAGGCCCATTCATCGCCCTAACAACGATGGATGAGCCTTACATATTTGAATTTAAGTTTAGTTTATTTCGTGACAAGTCGCTGACGTGCCGCATCCAGAATTGGTTGCGCCAATCCCAAACGTTCGGCCAGCCAGATTGCCTCACTTGCCCCAACTTGATTCAGCAACAAACGATACGTTGGTTCCAGCGTCTGTGGGTCAAAGGCCATCGTGGCCGTCATAAACGTTGGGCAATCAACAGCGTATTCCTTGATCGCACTGAAGTGGGTCGTGGCAATGATGGTTGCCTTTCGCTGACGGAGATACTCGATGATTGAGATACTCAGCGCAGACCCTTCTTCCGGATCAGTCCCGCTCCCAATTTCATCCAGTAAGACCAGCGCATTCTCTTTAATATTGTCGGTCATATCAACCAGCGTCGTCATCTCAGCGGCAAACGTACTCAGTTGCGCCGTAATACTTTGATTATCACCGATGTCGACCCAGAATTGGCTGAATACCGCCATCTGCGTGCCAGCAGCGGTCGGCAACTCGAGGCCTACCTGAATCATCAGGGCAAACAGCGCAATGGTCTTCAAGACAACCGTCTTCCCACCCGAGTTAGCCCCAGTGATCATTAGGCCCTGCTGTGGCAGCAGTTCAATGTCGAGAGGTACGGCTTCCTTGAGCAAGGGATGCCGGCCCGCGACGATTTTAATGTGCTGCGCCGTGTTTAGTTCGGGTAACCGGCTGTTTGTTTCCAATCCATACTGACCACGGGCCATGATTTGGTCGAACTGACTAAGTAGTTCCTGATTCTTAGTCAACGCGTCCCAGTTATCCAGAACGTCGCCAGTCAAAGTTACCAGCAATTGGTAGACTTCAGCACTCTCATCGGCTATGAGTTCTGCGAGGACGGCACCCTTCTTGGCTGCCGTCGCTGGTTCAAAGAAGATGGTTGAACCGGTCGCCGACTGATCGATGACCTGTCCCTTGAATCGGTTCTTTTCACCAGCCTTGAGTTGCACGCACACCCGCTCATTTCGCGTAATCAGTCGGTTACTCTGCACGGAATGGGGATGCTTCTGAACGAACTGCGTCAGCGCCGTCTGGACCTGTTGGCGTTGCTTCACAACTTTCCCACGAATCTCAGCCAGTTCCGGTGTTGCGTTGTCGGCAATCTGGCCGTAGATGATCATGTGCTCCAGCTCTTGTTGAAGCCCGCCTAATTGCGCGGTAGATTGCATGAACGCTGCCAGATGGGGTGCTAGCTGCTGGTGCGTGTGTAAGATTGCCTTCAGCCGCCGCAGATTGATCAAAAAGTGATTGATCTGATCCAACTGCTGCGCGTTCAACATGAGTCCTTGGTCAAGCTTCGCCTGTAACGCCGCTAGCTGATCCAAGTCGAAATAAGTAAACGTCACGTTGTTGGCCAGCAAACGGTGGGCTTCCGCAGTTAGCGTTAATTGCGTCTGAACAGCCGTCAATTCGGTTTGATTGACCGTCTCTTGCAAGGCTTTGGCCGCCCGATCACTGTGCGTGTATGTGGCAACCGTTGCTAAGATTTGATCTAATTGGGTGATTTCCTTTAAATTCATTTGCTCTCCTTGCGGCAAACAGCATGGAGAGACCTTCAATTGTTGACTTGTCGGTCCTGCTATTTGCTATGACTTGCACGATCTCGTGCCGGACACTTCACGGCAATTTCGCACACTCATTAACGTCACTCCTCGTTTATTCACTGAAATTAACCGTAACATACGCCGGGGCTTTGAGCAAACGCAGGTCCATTAGTCTACGTGATGTCAGGATTATCGCCCCGCTACCCGTTCCTAGATTTCTGCCTCATTCTCTTCGTTCAGCTTGTCACAGTCGATGATCAGCTGGCAAACTTCCTTTTCCGGCGATAGCTTCATCGAATACTTGCGACCGTATTCAATCATGGTATGGTGCGCTTGATGCAATTCTGCGGGGTCCAAGACGCCGACAATTTTATTCTCCACCTGCAGGGGTGAGGCCGACTGTTCCACAAAATGAAGCCGCTTGGAAATGGCCGAGACGTGGGTGTCCACGGCAAATGTCTCCTGACCAAAGACGTCACTCAAAACAACGTTGGCCGTTTTTCGACCGGCACCGGGTAATGCCATGATACCCTTCCGATCAGTCGGTACCACATCGTTTAAGTCTTCGTGAACAATCCGCGCGGTTTTAATGATATTTTTAGCCTTGTTGTGGAAAAGGCCAACGCTTTTAATAATCGATTCAACATCGACCACGTCTGCCGCCATCAACGCCGCAGGGTCCGGATACTTGGCGAACAAGGTCGGCGTCACCTTATTGACCGAGACATCCGTGGCTTGCGCACTTAAAATAACGGAGACCAAAAACTGGAAGGGCGTCCGTGCATCCAGTGACGGCCCCACCGGCCCAATATCGTCTTCCATTTGATGAATGGCCCAGACAATCTGCTCGTCTTTTAACATAAATATCCTCCCGCTTCTATCGTTCTGTAGTTGTCTTCTTAATAGTACCGCAAAGAATCCGCATATAAATTATTTTTTCAGAATTTAGAGTCTGACCTTTTACAAGAACATATAGCGCATGCTGTAAAACTTTCCAAGACAAACTTATTTGACCGATTTTTTCGGAAACAAGGTGTATAATCAGAAATTGCCCTAAATTATTCATCATCCATTGAAGGAGTTAGTCATGCAAAATTTAGATTTAACCAACCTTGTTCTTGGAGCTTGGCTCTTATTCGTCGTCATCAAACGCCAACTCGCCCCGAGAATCATTCGTTTTAAGCTAAAATTTTTTGTTCTGGTTATTCTGTTGGGAATGGCCTCAATCGGTGATGCCTTTCAGAAACAACATTTGCACATCACCCCACAACAAGCCCTGATTTTCGGGAGCCTTAGTCTCGCTAGTGCGCTCATTTATGCCGCGCTACGGGCTTGGTCTTACCATTTCTGGGTAAATGACAATGGCCTCGTCATGCGCCAAGGTAACTGGTTAACGGTGGTCTTGTGGGTGGTCGGCATTGCCGGTCATCTGGGTGTCGACCGTCTGTGGACGGGTAGCTCAGTGACGTTGCTGCTCTACTTGGGGGTCACGCTGCTCGTTCAACGAGGCTGTGTCTGGCTACTTGCTCGGCGCCAGTATCCGGCAGAAATGCGCGCCAACGCCGCCTTACAAGCCGAAAGTCATCATGATCGTCACGAACGCCGGCGTGCACGCCGTAGTAAATAAAAACTAAATTTTCTAAAACAAAGGAGCTGTGACGGACGTCATGGCTCCTTTAGTGTTGCTAATCGTACTTTATGCATCTAATGAATATTCATTGTTAAAGCAAATCATGCTGAATCGTTTGGCCTTGGTGCACCTGATTCAAAGATTTCTGTAACCATTCACGATTGGCTGAATTTTCCAGTATATATTGATTTTCGCGCATATTATGATAAACCTCTGCCGACATGAGAACAGCGTTTTGATGATTTTTACGCGCGATGGTCACGGGTTCAGCAGCTTCTGTCACCTTATCCAGATAGTGCTTTGGATTCTTACGAAACTTATGATAAGTGATAATTTCCATAGCCGCAGGCCCCCTCTCATTTCTCCCTATTTCTGGTAGCCTCATTATACAGCGGCGGTCATAATAACATAACTATTATCTACTCACTCTTTTTAATATGCCGAATGCGTTTAAATGCTGTGGCCTATTTACCGCCCTTAAATCGTGCCGTCAGTTTTGCCTCACTCGCCTCCAGCAGGTCCTGTGCATCAATATCGTAAAGGCTACTGAGCACCAGAACCAAGTCCAGCGTATCCGCCAGTTCTTCTTTTAGATTCGCCCGCTTCTCAGCAGGTGTCGCAGGTTTTTCACCAGGATGGTCACGACCAATTTCGTTGGCACGAACTGCTCGCGAGACCTCACCCACCTCTTCCGTGAGAATTGCTACATGAACAAAGGGCGAATACTGATACCAATTACGATGTTTATAGAAATCGACAAGCCACTGTTGATGATCATTGATTGTCAAATTGTCTGTCTCCTTTACTGTATGAAGTTGCTAATTGCAGTGGTTACCGCACAATTAATCGCTAAAACTTGAGTTCTAGTCAAATGGAAACATAATGCCATTTAGCCAGAAACCTTTCCAGAATGGCATTATACTTCCATTTTTACTTAAATATCTAAAATAAGGCATTATGATTCCTTTTTCCATGTCAAAAGATCCATTTCACATTTCAAAACCAACTAAACTCCAGTCTCACCCAATCGTTTTAGCCCAGCTGTCAGTAACGCGGCCATCTTTGCTGGCGATTCTGGATGGGGCTTGACCAGCCATGTGTTCAGCACGTTCCAAAAGCCGCCTGCGGCAAAACTCATGATGTAGCCCGTTTCCACCGTTGATCCGGCAATGTGCCAAGGTGCTGGGAAGACCCGGTAGATTTCACTCGCTTGCGGCGTTATCTGTGCTAGCGTACGATCAAAGAGCCCCTGAGCAATCAAGCAACTCACCCGCTGACGCTCCTGCCACCAGAACTCGAAGAAATAGGTCAACACGTCTTCAAAGACCATATTTTGCGGATCAATGCGTTGTAGGGCCGCCAAGTACCGTTGTCCGACCTCCTGGTTATAGTAATCTAATAAGGCATCCTTATCCTGAAACGCTCGGTAAAAGGTCCGCCGCGACAACTGTGCGCGTTCAGCAATTTCAGTGACCGTAATCGCCGCGTACGGCCGTTCGTCTAACAAATCAAATAGAGCTGCCTCCAACCACGCTTTTGACTGTTCTGCTAGTCTTTCCTGTCCATTCATGGTGCCTAACCTCCTGTCACAAATCTCCCACATCTGTAGCACTTGTCTTTCAGTAGCGACTTGCACTTGTAGGACCCAGTATACGCTGTTAAAGTCAAGGTGTCACAGATGTGCCACAAAAGGGGGAGCTCACTATGAACAAGCTAAAGGGTATTTTACCCGTTTTACTGCTCGGAAACCTGCTATGTATGATGGATGTTTCCATCATGACCATCGTTCTACCCGAAATTCAGTCGGCCTTTGGGGAAAACCTGACCGAACTATCTTGGGCACTCAACGTCTACACGATCATTTTCGCCACACTGATCATTCCATTCGGCCGTCTCGCGGAACACTTTGGTCAGAATAAATTTGTCTTTGCTGGTTTAGTCGCCTTTGGCCTGGGGTCACTCCTAACTGGTCTGTCACCCAATCTGACCTGGATGCTTGTTGCCCGGGCCATTCAAAGTATCGGGGCTGCTGCCATCATTCCGACCAGTATGGTCATTGGCCTGGACCTCAGCAGCCAAGCCAACCGGAATCGAGTCGTTGCCGCATTGGCGGGTGTTCAAGGATTAGCCGTTGCGTTGGGACCGACTGTCGGCGGGATTGTTGCCCAATATTGGGGTTGGCGCTGGGTCTTCTTCATCAATGTGCCATTGGTCATTCTAGACCTGATTGTTTTTGGCTTCGTACTGCCTCTGCGCCACGAAAAAACGGTTACCGTTAAAATTGATTGGCTCGGTGCCCTGCTCAGCATGGTCTTACTTTTCAGCCTGTCACTGGGGTTGATCAAAGGTAATGCCTGGGGTTGGCAGTCCACGATCATCATGAGTCTGTTTACATTGACCACGGTCAGTTTCATCACCTTTCTGGCCTGGGAGCGGCATACCGCGCACCCCATGGTCGACCTGCAGCTCTTTCGGAGTCGTAACTTTAATGGTGCCAGCCTTGCACTGATTCTCTGCAATTTCTTTCTGGGTGGGCTCGCAGTGCTTCTACCAACCTTTCTCACTCGTGTTCACGGTACCAGCGAACTCACAGCGGCTCTGCTGATGACGCCCTATTCCATCACGGTTATGGTGACGGTCATCCTAACGTCGTTGGTGATTCGTCACGTCAACGACAAACCGATTGTTGCCAGTGGCTTCCTACTGATGGGTATCAGCTATGTCCTACTTGGCCGTATTCCACTGGGCAGCAACTATCGGCAACTGATTATCGCCGATATTCTCTTGGGTTTAGGCTACGGCTTAGTCGCAGCCACAGCGAACATTCTCGCCGTAGCCGACTTTCACGGCGCCCGTTTGACCAGCTCGCAAAGTGTGGCCAACGTCCTACGACAAGTGGGAATGGTCCTGGCAATTGCCGTCTTTACCACGCTACTCACCAGCAACGTGACCCATGCGAAGCGTGAAACACTGGCCGTCGCTTACACCCAGGTCAGTCGGTTGGCCAACGTAACGGCAACGCAGCAGCATCGACTCAATCAAAAGCTGCAACGGCGGCTCAATCCAAATAGCACGTCCACCAAGACGAAATTCAAGCCGACGACCATCACGGTTTCTACGGCTGCTCGACAGCAACAAGTTCATCGAATCTACCAACAACAGCTACTCAGCATATCCACAGCTAAGGCAGTGCCAGTGACGCTCATTCCACTGACCGCAAAGCACCAGCTACAGCGGTCAATCACCATCGCAGTCAACCGTAAGATCACCCAACGCGTTCACCAACTTAACCGCGAATTAACCGAATTGACGCAACGCATTCACCGGTCACTAAAGTACCACTTGAATCACGCCTTTCTTAATGTTTTCGGTGTGTTAAGCTGGGTGCCATTTGCAGCAATCCTGATGGTGCCCATATTCAAATTTCGACACAATCACTAAAGCAGGCAGGATTAGGGATGAACTATCACAACTAGTTATCCGCGAGCTGGCTTCTTTGCCGCCAGCGCAAATGTCAGGGGAATCTTCGGCGCATCGGCCGGCAGTTCAAACCAACCGTCGCGCTGTACCAGATTTGGTAACGCTGGCCACTCCGTTCGTGGATATTCACCCAGAAATTCGAGAGTTAATCCCGCTGTTAGGAGGGCTGTGATGATCTCTTGAAAGTCATGGTTCCAGTTGTGGTTTGTTGTGTGTTGCACGCGATGGGCCGAATGGTCAGTGTACGAGCCATCCTGTTCGTAGGTCAGCGTGCCGTCATTGAAGTAATCAGCGTGAACGACCATCGACTCGAAGTCTAACGCGTTGAGGAAGGGATGATCATCACGGAGCATAAATGTACCGCCAGCCTTCAACAACGTCGCAATCGACCGGGCCCAAGCCGTCAGATTTGGCAGCCACGTAATCGTCCCCATACTGGTGACCACAACGTCAAATTTTCGTTGAATCCGCTGACTGGCAAAGCGCGCATCGCCCTGCACATATGTAATGTCAGCCTGTGCGCGTTGTGCAATCTCTCTGGCATACGTCAGTGACTGTGACGAAAAGTCCAAACCCGTGACGTTGGTAGCGCCAAGGCGTTGCCAGGACAGTGTATCCGTTCCGATATGACACTGCAGGTGGAGCAAGTCACGACCTTTAATCGTATGTTCAGGTAGCCATTGCCGCAGAACGGCATAGTCATGCTGAACGGTCACCGTCGTTTCGTCTGGAGTTGCCACCAAGTAATCGACGTCGTAAAAATCCGAGGTCATGTGGACTTTAGCGCGGTCGTTCCAATTGGCTTGATTGTCTCGCAATTCACTTTGATAATCTGAATGGGTCATGTTACTCCGCCTCCTCAACTAATTTGTCCTTATCATACCACGCTGACAGAGCCGCCAGCGCCACCCGTCATCTACATTCTCAGTCGACGCATTTCAGCCTGTACACCGAGACCGCGAAAGAATGTGATGTTTCTTTGCCCAAGAACTTATGAATTTACTAAAGGGCCAAAGAAACCTTAAAGCCCCCGGCAAATTTCCCACAGCTACGTCATTCTGCGGTAGTCTAAGAACATGTTGAATGACACGTTTAAATGGTTAGCATCTTTCGGAGGTGATTCGATGCGCTGGGAACCCTTATTAATTATCTTACTCATGGCCTGCTTGAGCGGCCTGCTCATCGTCACGACCACGCACAAGCATCGGTGGTTCGCCCTGCTGACTCTAGCCTACTTAACCGGCTTAGCAGCAATCCTATTCACACCGATTTCCTTCTCTGGCACCGGCGTCTACATTATGCCTGTTGGCTTCGGCCGCGTGAACTTAACGCAATTAGACGTCTTTAATCTCGGCTTTGCGGAAAATATTCTCTTGACCCTGCCACTTGGTCTCCTGCTAAAGTGGCTCGCCCCGAAGATTTCCATCTGGGGCGTCGGCGCATTCGGCCTCTTCACTGGTAGTAGCATCGAAACCATTCAGTATATCCTCTCACAGCACTGGTTAATCAATCGGAGTAGCGATATCAACGATGTTCTCGCCAATGCTATCGGTATCGTGATTGGTGGCGTTCTAGTCGCCATCTATTACCGCGTTCGCGTTGGTCACCGCAACCGACAACGCCAGCAGCGCGCAGTTGCCTAACATTAAATTTAAAGCCAAGTCCGATTCGGTTAGTGCCGAATCAGGGCTTGGTTTTTTGCTTGGCAAATGATGTCCCTACTTACTACTAATGTAATTTCCGGGGAATCTGTCTCAGTTTTTTGAAAAATCGTTTTGATACTAGCCTTGGTTAGCTCATCAACGGTTTATGACAGTGATACTAAAAAATCACGCCATCCATTCAGACAGCGTGATCTAGACATTTACTCATTCATTGACGATGAGGTCGCCTTGGTCTTACGAAAGACGAACCATTTGCTGAAGAAGTAGTTTGCCAAGACAACAATGACTTGGTCAACCAACTTAGTCAGCATTTCATTTTGCGATAATAAGGATACCCCGATCCACATGATGCCTTCATCCATAATCAGCGTGGCCGCTCTGACGGAGAAGAATGTGATAATCTCGCGCCACAGGGCCTCAAACGTGGTGAAGTGGGAGTGGAAGACCCATACCCGGTTGGTCACGTACGCAAACAGCACGGAAATAAACCACGCCATCGCCGTTGCAATCTGGTAATTCCAGCCCCACATTGTCGCGGTCACGAAGAAGACGACCAGGTTGACCAATGTCGTGAGTCCCCCGAAAAATAGGTATGCAATGACACTCTTATACTTGTCATAGAGTTGTAGTAGTTGCTTCATAAATATCCTCCCCGAAATGGCGCCTCGTCAATCCTTGTTATAACTGAAAAAGTCGGGAGACACAAGGCAAATCCCCGATTCAATAGAAAAAGTTAAAGGTTCACGCACTGACCATACATTCTCTAAGGACCAGTTAGTCACTGCTGTGGGTTTAGCAAGTGGAATTGTGGTGGGTGGGTTTGGTGTAGTCATAAGTTAAAGTAATTTATTTAAGCTTGTCTACTTCACCCCACGCCAACTAAAAACACCATCCCAGTTTCTCAACCGAAATGGTGCTCATTTACTTTAAAGGTTTAAGCGTTTTTGAATTAAGTTAACCATCTGGCTCTTAAACAGCGCGTAAAGCAACACGACTTGAATCGGTGTCATAATTACCTGTTTTAAGAGTCGTACCGGGAATAGTCCCCAGAATGGCGTCTTATACATGATCGCCACCCACAGCGTGTTCAGCAGCGCGTTAACCACTACTGAGATAATCACCTGTGCGATGATCAACCGTGGCCAGCTCACCGGCTTCCCATACAGGAACAAGGCGTAGATCAGTGACCCCAACACCGCCGAGATCGTAAACCCGATAAAGAACGGGCCACCCGACATCAGCGTGCCGATAACGTCAACCACCGCTGCCGTCATCATCCCCCACCAGGGGCCAAATAAACGGGCAACCAGTGCCGCGACCAGGAACGTGAAGCTAAACTTCAGGAATGCTGGTCCCACCGAAAAACTCTTGATCACCAATTGTAACGCCATCAATAGGCCCATTGTGACCAAACTCAACGTGCTCAGCTTAGGTAGCCGAGTCTCTACAGTCATCTTCAATTCAGACATCTCCTAAGGGAGTTGCCACATCGCTGCGGCCAATGCGGAAATAAAATCGCGGGCCAATTGCCCTTCGTCCGGTGTTCACATTGCGTTCCACCAGCACTTGACGCTTTATTTCCTACTCCGTAAATTTAATTACAGCGACTAGCTTACCATAACCACCTAGAAGATGCACGCTTTAAGCGCGATCGAAATCTTTTAACCAGGCTAAGGCCAACGCCTTTTCACCCAAATGCGTCCCAATGACTGGCCCAAAGTATGACCGTTCCACCGGAATCTCGGGATACTGCGTGGCGATCTTATTAGCCCAAGCTTGACCACCCTCAGGATCGTTAGCGTCTAAGACTAACGCCCGTAACGGGTAGTCGACCTTGGATTGGGCCTCGACAAAGAGGTCTTCCACACGGGCTAATGCCTTCTTACGTGACCGAACTTTCTCGAAAGCCACAATCTCATGGGTGTCATCATCAAACGTCAATAACGGCTTGATGCGTAAGACACTCCCAATAAACCCAGACGCGTTAGACAACCGTCCACCACGCACCAAGTTTTGCAGGTCATCAACCACGAAGTACTCACCGATCGTTGACCGCAAGTCGTCGAGCCGAGCAATGATTTCGTCCGGTTCGGCACCCTTTGCGGCCATCCGTGAGGCTTCAATGGCTAAGTAACCCATTAATTTAACAGTAATTTGTGAATCATATGGAATGACCTTGATGTTTTCAATCGTTGGGGCCAACGCCTTTAACTGGTTAACGAACCCAGAAATTGTGCTGGCCAAATGAATGCTGATAACCGCATCGTACCCCTCGTCGGCCAACTGATCATATAAATTGATCATTTCGCCTAATGGCGGTTGGGACGTGCTGGGGAAGGACTTGGAATTTCGTAATCGCTCGTAAAATTCGCTCGTGGTAATATCAACATCTTCATCATAGGAGCGACCATCAATGATCACCGGAATAGGTACGACGTGAATGTGATACCGCTCGACCTCTTCTGCGGACAAATAGCTGGTACTATCGGTGACCACAGCAATCTTCATGTTTGTACACCTACTTTATCTTTCGTTTAGGACTCATTTACCCCACAATTAAGCCGCACCGTTAATCATGACTCAGTGCGCAAGATTAACCGGTACGGCCAGTGGCAGACTTAAAAATGATATATCCACTGGGGTCAAAATTAAGTTTCAAAAACTAGAATACCATAATTTCGACGAGACGACTAGGATTTACCTGTCGCCGACCGTGGAATCGTGAGAAAAATTATCAGACCGATGACAAACAGAATCGACAGCGATGCCGCCCCAATGCGGGATTGCCCAGTCATTTGGGTGACGACCCCGACTAAAACGGGACCCAGCACTGCTGAAAACTTTCCCAAAATGTTATAAAAGCCAAAGAACTCACTCGAGCGTTCCTTAGGGACTAGCCGACCGAAGTAGGACCGTGACAAGGCTTGGATTCCGCCCTGACTCGTCCCGACTAAGACCGCCAAAACCCAAAAATCCGTGGTCGATTTCAGATTCAAAGCATCCACACAGATCACCAGGTAAACAATAATGGCAATTAAGATCCCGGTTCGGGTGCTGGTCTTGCCAGCCAACCATCCGTAGAAGATGGAAAACGGAAAGGCCACCAACTGGACGACCAGTAGTACCATGATCAGTGTCGTGCTGTTGATACCGATATCCAGGCCGATGGAGGTCGCCATGGTAAAGATGGTATCGACCCCATCGATATAGCAGAAGTAAGCAATCAGGAACCAAGCTAAGTATTTGTGTTGCCGCAAGTGAATGATCGTCTGCCAGACGCGATGCCAGCTCTGCTTCAGTGGTGCTGACGTGACGTCTAAGGCGTGGCGCTGGTGCACGTTACGCTGGAACGGGATAAAGAAGACAATCCACCACACGGCCGCTAAGGCAAAGCCCCAGCGTGCAACGGCCAGACTCGACAGATGCCCAAAGCCATTCGTGAACTCGAGGACCATGAAGATCAGAAAGGCAATCACGCCCCCCAGATAGCCAAAGCCGTAGCCCACACTGGACAATCGGTCCATTTGCTGGTCATCACTGACATCGGTCAGAAAGCTATCATAGAAGAGATTCCCACCCGAATATCCTAGAATCGACAGGATATAGATGAACAGCAGCCACTGCCACTGCGAGGATGGCAACAGGGCCAATCCCAGCGTCATCACCATCCCCAGACTGGCAAAACCCGTCAGCAGGCGTTTCTTGAACCCGCGGTAATCGGCCAAGGCCCCTAGGAAAGGTGCCAAGATAGCCACGAGCAATGTGCCAAAACTATTGGCATAGCCCCAGTAGGCCGTAGCATTTGCCGCCGCGACTCCACTGCTTTCGGCAACCCCTTTGAAATAAATCGGCAGAACCGCCGTGGTCACAATAATACCGTAGCCGGAGTTGGCCCAGTCGTAGAAGACCCAGCTCCATTGCTCTTTATTTAACTTCATCGTGGCCCTCCTTGAATGCCGCGGTCAAAGCTTGGCCCGGTAAGTCTTCAGGAAACTGCACATTCAGGAGTCGTGCAAAGGTTGGGGCTTCATCGATCAGCCGCGCCTCATCAATGATTTGATTGGGTTTAATCGCTGGCCCGTTCAGAACCAACGTCGTAAAGTAGTCCGGCTTATCTGGATCATAACCGTGAACCCCGTGATAGCGGTCTGGTTGCCCGAGACTCTCTGGGTCAACAGCCTCCACCACGTCAGGACGACCGGTCTCATCCGTAAAGTAATACCCGGCTTCCGCTTCTACCATAAAGCGACAGTGCGGGTCCGCCCCACGTTTAGCCGCAGCTTGACCATCAATCACCTTGGCAACACCAGGGGTCTCCTCGAGCAGTTGTTGTAAGTGCTTGCTGTCCGCAAAGTTCCGCGTGTACACGTAGGTACTCCCATCGCAAGACTTCGCCCACACGTGCCAATCATTCTTGACTGTTCCATTAGCCATGGGTGTCAACCAGCCGCGTTTAGCAAACGCTTGATTCAAGTGAATCATGTGATCCACGTTGATCTGGTAGTGATCCCCCAGAATGGCAAAGTTCGTGGCCGAGAAGGTGCCGGCCGCAATCGTCGCATCGATCAGCTTACCAACCCGGGCATCCAGGCGCTTCAGAGCCGCCATCGCTTCGTCGGACCGCACCCCATAGCGGTGACGCATACTATCCATGTCGACTAGGTGAATCAGCGTTAACGTGGGCTTCTTATGGGTCAGTGTATCGACCGCACAGGCCGTGATGAAGTCATCCAGCTCGGGTTGTTGAATCCCCCGCCGCAAATGACCGTAACGTTGATTCATCCGCAATAGAAAGGCTGGACTGCTGGCCTTTAAGGAAACCAGAACTTGGTTCGTCCAGATCCGGTTGGGAAAAATTTCCGCTAAGTTATAAGTAATTTTGCTGCCCGCCGTAACTGGCCACAGAAAGGCCGCCGTCTTCTCGTGCTTTTGACGCACGAGATCATACAGGGTCGGCACCTTCACATCGCGTTGATACCAGTACCAATCTGGTGACTGGCGTTGCGGCTGCATCTTAGTATTGTTCACGATGCCGTGAACCGCCGGATACTGTCCGGTGATGATCGTGGTATGTGAGGGATAGGTCAATGTGGGATAAATACCCCGCACCTTTCTAACTCGGGTCCCCGTGACGACCAGACGCCGCAGATTGGGCAGCTCCTCTAAGTGTTCGTCTAAGTCCCGACTCCCCATTGCATCTAAAGAAATCACAACTAGTCTTTGCTGAATAATCATTCACTCCTTATGCTTAAACGCCCTCAAGGTTCCTTGACAGTGCGTTGCCGGTCCATACTCTTATCGAGCCGGTTCAATAATATTTGTAATAAATTGCGTTCATCGGTTGACCAATGTTCAAAAACATCATCGGATAAGGTCTCAAATGCCGTGTTGATTGTTGCGGCAGTTTCCGTACCGTTATCCGTTATTGTATATACCAACTGTCGTTTGTCTCGCCCAATGGCTTTCTTGGTGACCATATCTTTGGCAACCAGGCCCTTCAGTTGACGACTCAAAGTCGAGGTATCCAACTTGGTTTGTTGGGCAAGAATTTCTTGGGTATTTTCACCGCCGCCAATGTGGTCGAGTAACTGCCACTCGGAAACGGTCAGGTGATGCTGCTTGGTCATCCGTTGCAGCAACGTTTGTTGCACTTTATTGATGGCCATTAACGCGGCTAGACTGGATTTCATTTTGCCCTCACTCCTTTGCTTGTATTGTACAACGATTTGCTTGCTAATCACAAGTCAATTTGATGACGATTTTGCCTTAAAATTATTGGAATTCTAAGGGGTCTTCTTTGCACTTCACCCGTCAGCCAGTTATACTTAAAGTTGCGTCATTTTTAGGAGCGAGACTGTGCACAATTTCCAGTGACCCACAACCTGCCCACGGCCCATCTACCGCCATTATCCGTTATGCTTATTCAGCCGTGAGCCTGCACAGTCAGCTCTCTG
This sequence comes from uncultured Lactobacillus sp., assembly GCA_937874695.1. GTDB lineage: Bacteria > Bacillota > Bacilli > Lactobacillales > Lactobacillaceae > Levilactobacillus. The sequence goes on along the minus strand of CALNAJ010000018.1, from coordinate 171,615 downwards.
ACCACTCTAAATTTCTTTTAAAAATAAAATTTTCACTAGAAAGGTGTTGTTTCCATGTCATTTGACGGATCCTTTACCCACGCAATGGTTCAGGAACTCAGCCAAAATCTGACGACCGGTCGGGTTAGTAAGATTAACCAACCTTACGATAACGAAGTCGTCCTGACGATTCGCACCAACGGCCACAATTACCCGATTCTTCTCTCGGCTAATCCAACCTACGCGCGGATTCAAGTGACGCAGATTCCCTACGTCAATCCCCCCGTTCCCACGAACTTCACGATGATTCTCCGGAAATACCTGCAGGGTGCCATCGTTAAAGGCATCACTCAGGCCGCTAACGACCGGGTCGTTCACCTCCACTTTACCTCTCGTAATGAATTGGGTGATCAGCAGGAATTACTCCTGATCATCGAAATCATGGCCCGGCACAGTAATGTCATCCTCGTTGACAGTGCCAGCGATAAAATTCTGGACGCCATCAAGCACGTTGGCTCCGATCAAAACCGTTACCGGTTACTGCTCCCAGGTGCACAATACATCAATCCACCGAAACAGGATCTCGATAATCCCTTCGATGGCCCCCGGGACGATCTTGCTCAAACCTTACGGGATTTCCCCAACGAAGACGTCCTCGCTCAAACCTTACAGCATCAATACCAGGGGTTAGGTAAGGACACGGTAGCTGCCTTGTCAACGGTGCTACATGAACCTGGCGATGCCGCGCAACATTTCCGCGACTTTTTTGCACGTTTCGACGAGCCACAGCCAACGCTGACCATCTCGCCAAAGGGCAAGACCAGCTTTACCGCCTTCCCTTACCCGACGACTGGCACGCAACAGGCTTCCGAGAGTCTGTCTGAACTGCTGGATGCCTATTACCAGGACAAGGCCGAACGGGACCGTGTTCAGCAACAAGGGAGCGTCCTGATTCGTGTCGTTCGTAATGAGCTCAAGAAGAACCGTAACAAGCTCAAGAAGCTACAGCGCACGTTAGCCGAGACCGAAAATGCCGATGACTATCGGATCAAGGGTGAAATCCTAACGACCTACCTCAACCAAGTCGAGCGTGGCCAAACCGAGGTTTCCCTGCCCAACTTCTACGATGAGAATAAAATGTTGAAGATTAAGCTCAGCAATCAACTCTCGCCAAACCAAAACGCTCAGAAGTACTTCAAGCGGTATCAAAAGGCTAAAAACGCCGTAATCTACGTCAACGAACAGCTTAAAATCACGCAGGCCGACGTCGACTACTTCTCCAATATCATGGCCCAGATCGAACTGGCCGCGCCTAAAGACCTGGTCGACATCCGCTTGGAACTTCAACAAGGCGGTTATCTCCGCGACCACGATCACCAAAAGAAGAACAAGAAGCAAAAGCGGCAAAAGGTCAGCAAGCCAGATCGGTTCACTGCCAGCGACGGGACCAAGATCTCCGTTGGGAAGAACAACCTGCAAAACGATCAACTCAGCCTACACACGGCTAAACGGACTGATATTTGGTTGCACGTGAAGGACATGCCAGGCTCTCACGTCATTATTCACGACGACGACCCGAGCGAGGCGACCATCATGGAAGCCGCCAACCTGGCCGCCTACTTCTCCAAGGGTCGTGCCTCGAGCAACGTTCCCGTGGATTACCTGCCAGTCAAGCGTCTGCATAAACCGAATGGCGCCAAACCCGGTTACGTGATTTTTACCGGTCAACGGACCGTCTACGTCACGCCCGAGAGTGATTTGGTTGAAAAACTAGCAGATAATTAGGATGATTGCTATATACAAGTAATTTCCAAATAAAAAGCACACCATCAGTTAACACTGATGATGTGCTTTTTGCTAGTTACAAATTAATTCTGACGCACGACGAGTACCGATCGTTAAATCGTCCGGTTAATAATCTTATCGAGCTGTTCGGTATCACTTAAATTACTCAAGGTTAAGGCCTCACTCGACCCAAAGGCAATCGTGGCCCCCATTTCCTGATCGGTCGTTCCCGGCCGGTTCAGGACGTGAAGTTGCTGGAATGGGAAGACGGCGTTCATCAAGGCGACCCGCTTACTATTGAGGTCGATCTTAATTGCGGCCAGCTCCTTCTCGTCTAACGTTCCAATGTGTTGTCGGGTGAGCATCCGTACCCAATTGACGCCGGTGACTTTACTCAAAAAAGCCATCTCCGTCAAACGTGTCGGTCGGATGCCGACGACTGTCAATTGTTGACTGTCCTTACTCTTTGGTGCAAAGAGGATCTGCACCATCCCCGTCAACTGGTGCTCGCTAACGGCTTCCTTGGCTTGCTCGACCAGTTTCAGTCGATCGGCTTTGGCCCGTTCAGCGGGCATCCGAAAGGCCGTGACTTGCGAAATGTCCTGGTTCATCCCCGGGGCAATCATATCCATGACTCCCACTGCAATCTTGTGTTGCTCGTGGACGAACAGACTCACACTAATAGTCGCCGTCTTCGGCTGTGCCTGGCTACTCTCCTGATCTGGTGGTAGGACATGTAAATTCAAGTCCAGCTTGCCCAGCTCACGCGTCAGGTAATGCCGGTTTCCCGGAACGATGACGATATCCGGATGCTCGACCTTAATCACGTTGAGCACGTCACCCAGTTGAATGGGATCGACGTACTGTTTATCCGTGAACTCCGGAGCGATTCCAATGGCATTCGGGTTGGTATTCATCAGAATCGTATGATACCCTGCCCGCTTCAGTTGCTTGAGCATCTCAGTCGTGAAATACTCTGCCGCCGTATTAGGCCCCAACTGATTACCGCCACGTCCCAGAACTAATGCGGTCCGGTCACCCAATGGTTCACTTTCATTCTCATACTCAAAGGTACTGTAATAGCCACTGGCATGTTCGTCGAACTCCCCAGCGGTAGGTTCAATCATCTTGTAGGTCGGCTTGATGTCCGCCTCGGCAGACAACCGGCGAATGGTTGCCGTATCCGTCTGCCAGATACGAGCAATCATCCCATCCCCAAAGCCATAGTAACGGGCCACCTTAAGTGTGTCCATGTCCTGGGGATTTTCCTTGATTTGTTTCTCAATTTTCAATAAATGTTGAAGTTTAACGAAATAGAAGATGTCGATCTTGGTCAGTTCGCTCAGTTCATCGGGGGTGTACCCGCGTCGAAGCGCTTCAATCAGCACTAGAATCCGATTAGCCAACGGATGAATCAGCTGACTGATCATTTCCCCATCGGTTAGATTGCTGACGCTGGGCAACACATCTCGTGGTGAAAACTGAGAGCTCCGTACGGACTTTAACATGGCCTCTTCGACAGACCGTCCCACACCGACCGTCGACCCGACCGCCTTCATGACAGTGTCTAGGTGTTGATCGGCATCGGGCACCTCCTGGAAAGGCCAGATTGGAATCCGCACGCTGACGTGATCGATTGTTGGCTCCATAATGGCGGTCTGCTTAACAAAGCGACTCGGCAACTTGATGTCGACGAGTCGTTGACCGATCAACAGGGCCCCCGTTACCAGCGCCAGTGGATACCCAGTGGTCCGTGCCGCCAAGGCGACTCCCCGCGTAAAGTACGGAGCAATCTTGGTCACATAGAAATGCCGGTTGGCCGGATTCAAGGCAAAGTGGATGTGAATGACACCCACGATGCCCAATTCGGTTGCTATCCGAAAGGTGGCATCTCGTAAATCTTGGTACTCCCGATCGTTCAGCGTTTGCGGCGGCGTCACCACGATGGAATCCCCGGAGTGAATCCCGACCGTATCAATATTTTCGAGTCCTATGATTAGGACCTTGGTATCGGCCACATCACGAATCGCCACCATTTCAATTTCCTTGTAACCCACGACACTGCGCTCCAGCGTACACTGGTCGAACCGTGACTGGGCGAACCCTTGATTCAGAGCATCCAACATGTCATCAACGTTCTCACAAATCGTTCGGTTGGTATCCAAGCGCGGTGCCACTGGCTTCACAATCAAGGGGAAGCCAATCGACTCGACCAGGCCTAGTGCCTCGTCTTCCGTCGAGACGACCTGGGCCTCGATAACCGGCTCATGAATCTCCTTGAGCGTGTCATTGAGAGCAGCCGGATTGTTGATCTGCCGCAGAGTCGCGGCGGGCATCCCCAAAATGGTGACACCGAAACGACCAATGTCGCCATTTTCAATGAGTTCCTGGGCAATTCGAATTCCCAGTAGACCACCCAGCGTCGGTAAGATAGCGTCTGGCTGGTCGCGCTCGATGATATGACGCACGTTAGCGGTTGTGACCGCCTGAACGTACATGTTGGTTGGCTGAATTTCTTCCAGCGCCACGGAGAACGGATTGTTGTCGATCACTAGTGTCCGGACACCGTGCTTCTTGAAGCCCGTAATGATCTGGACGGTGGCACTGTCGAGCTCGGTCTCATGACCAATTTCCGTCGGACCACTCCCAATGATCAAAACTTTTTGTAAGTCATCCAAGTTCTGCAAGCTTTATCCCTCCCGTCGTGCTGTCATGGCTTCCATGAATTCATCGAACAGGTCTCGACTCTCGTGAGGCCCCGGTGCACCATCCGCGAAGAATTGCACGGAGAATGCTGGGTAGTCCCGGTGTCGCAATCCCTGAACGGTGCCATTGATCAGGTCCACGTAAGTGGTGATCAGCCGGTCACGGTCAATCGTCTTGGCAGTGACGGCGTATCCCTGACCTTGCGTGGCGTAAATAATATCGTTCGTAATGATCCGGCGAATGGGATGGCTACTGCCGTGATATTCCACGGGCAGTGCCTCTAATTTGGCCCCATTAGCCAGCGCGAAGAGCTCGTGGCCCAAGCCAATAGCGAATAACGGAATCTCCGCTTGCACGGCTCTAATCATCTCTAAGACCCCTTCACCGAGGTCTAAGGGTGAGCCAGGCCCTGTCGATAGGAGAACGCCATCCGGATCCAAGTTCAACACGTCCTGCGCACTCGCCGTCCACGGCAGCACCGTGACGTTACACCGGCGCTCGGACAGTTGTCGTAAGATCCCGTGTTTCAGACCAAAGTCGATCACGACCACGTTCTTACCGGTATCCGGGTTGGGATACGGCTTGGGCGTAGCGACCTGATCGACCTGACGATTCGTCAGCACCGTGGCGTTGAGCTGATCAAAGGCGTGGGCATCCGCGACGTCCACAATGCTCCCCTTGACCGGACCATCCATTTTACGGAGCTTACGAATCAGGTGGCGGGTATCAATGCCACTGATTCCTGGAATGTTGTGTTGTTGTAAAAATTCATCGAGCGACAGCCGAGATAGGCGGTTGGTCGAGATGTTCGTGACATCGCGGACCACCATTCCCTTAGCCGTAGGTAGAATCGACTCGTAACTATCGTGGTTGATACCCACGTTACCAATGGCTGGCTGCGCAAAAATGATGATTTGGTTGTGATAAATTTGATCGGTGATTGTTTCCTGATAGCCTAAGAGATTCAAGTTGGAAATGACTTCGCCACTCGTTGTCGCGCCAGCACCAAATCCTTCACCGGCGTAGGCCGAGCCGTCTTCTAAAATCAAATAGCGTTTTGCCATGCTAAATCGGCCCCTTCGTCAAGTCTATGCCTGTTGGATTTCCACGGCGTCGCGGTCGTCGATCTCACTGACGGAGACTTTGATCCGTTCACGCTGGGAGCTAGGAATATTTTTGCCCACAAAGTCGGCACGAATTGGCAGCTCGCGATGTCCGCGATCAACCAAGACAGCTAAGTTAATGGACTTAGGCCGACCGAGATCCATGACGGCACTCATTGCGGCCCGAATGGTGCGGCCCGTGTACAGGACGTCATCCACTAGAATGACTTTTTTGCCGGCGACTGAAAAGTTGATGTTCGCTGCAGATACCGTGGGATCGGTTGCGGCGTCGTGTTCGATATCGTCGCGATACGACGTGATGTCGAGATCTCCGACCGGTACCGTCACGTTCTCCAGTTGTTGTAAGCGGCTGGCAATTCGTCGTGCTAAATACACGCCGCGCGTCTTGATGCCTAGAATAACGAGGTCATCGACACCCTTGTTTCTTTCAATAATTTCATATGTGATTCGGGTCAGGGCCCGTTGCATTGCCATTGCGTCCACAACTACCTTTGCCATCTTAAATTCCTCCTTATAGTTTCACGCGTTCATGTGCAGGAAACGGGCAGATCTCTTCGGTAAAATGGTGAAGAAACCCGCCCGCCTAGCTACCGGCAAACCCGCTTATCTCGTATGTTTAGTTTAAAAAGCTTAGATTACTTTGTCAACCGGTAAACCGGCTTCGTGCCGCAGTTTATTAACGACTGCCATGAAGTGCGCTGGAACGGGCGCCGTGAAGTCTAGCTGCTCACCCGTCGTTGGGTGGACAAACCCTAATTCACGGGCATGTAGGAACTGCCCTTCACCCTTGAGCGTCTTCTTGGGTCCGTACAACGGATCGCCAGCCACGGGATGGTTAATGTAAGCCATGTGTACCCGAATCTGATGGGTCCGCCCGGTCTCCAAACGGCAGGAAATTAGCGTATAGTTCCCATAGCGTTCCAACACGCGGAAATGGGTCACGGCAGGACGCCCATCGGCTACGACCGCCTGCTTCTTACGGTCCTTAGGTGCCCGACCAAGTGGCGCGCGAATCACGCCCTCTTCTTCCTTGAAGCTCCCGTGCACGATGGCGACGTACTCCCGCAGGTTGGTCTTAGCTTGTAACTGCGCTGAGAGGCTCTGATGCGCGTGGTCGTTCTTGGCCACCATTAGCAAGCCCGACGTGTCCTTATCAATGCGGTGCACAATGCCTGGCCGCAACGTCCCATTGATGCTGGACAGTGGGCTGTGGTACAGCAACGCATTGACTAACGTGTGGTTGGGATGCCCCGGTGCGGGATGAACGACCATCCCCTGAGGCTTGTTCACGACGATGACGTCATCGTCTTCGTAAACGATATCCAGCGGAATATTTTCCGGGGTGACATCGAGTGGCTGTGGGTCGGGCAATTCGATATGAATCGTGGCCCCCACGGCCGGTTTGTCCTTTGGCTTAGCCGGCTGACCGTCTACCGTGATCTGTCCCGCTTCGATGGCCCCTTTGGCCTGTGAACGAGAAATTGTGGTCACCGTCTCGGCAACGAGCTTATCCAGCCGTGCCGTTTCCGTTACTGTAAATTCATGTGTTTGCATTAGTGTGCCTCCCGACGATCGGCGAGAAAAACCCCGATCGCAATAAATATCACACCGACCGTTAAACAACTGTCGGCAAAGTTAAAGATTGGAAAATTAATAAAGTCGAGTTGGAACATGTCGACGACGTAGCCCTGTGTGAGCCGGTCGATGAAGTTCCCAATGGTCCCGGCCATCATCAGGGCGAGCCCCAATTCTTCCGGCCAGTGTTCACCGCGATTGCGGTACTGCCAGAAGAAGTAGCCCATGACGCCCAACGCCACAATGGCGATGACGGTAAAGAACCACATCTGGCCCTGTAAGATACTCCAGGCGGCCCCATCGTTGCGCAAGTGGGTCAACGATACCAGCCCGGGGATGAAGCTCTGTTCGCCACCGAGGGGGATGTTGGCCACCACGGCGTATTTGATCCACTGGTCGATTCCAACCAGCAGAATAATTAAGATGGTATCAGCAATCAGCATAACTTCTGGAGCACCTTTCCTATAAGTCGTTGTTGAAAATTATACCAGAAAAAGCCGACCTCTGACGGTTTGTGCGAAATAAAAATTGGAGAACCATTTCATAGGGGTTAGGGATTCAGGGGCAACAAGATTACGGCTGGGGTGTGACGGTGGGCAAACGTGTGCCTAGCTAGGCGTGAAGTCGACGTCCGACTGATCGATCACCCCAAAAATTAATTACGGACTAAAACGAAAGCTGCAGCTATTTTGAAAAATCATGAGACTAAAATTGTAAAAATTACATTAGTTATAAGTAGAGCGTGCAAAAAAAAGTGACGATTGCTCGTCACCTTAGTTACCTCATTTTCTTCTACGTTTCAAGAACTCGGCAAGCCCACCGACATCAAAGTCATCCAGGCTTCCAATCCATCTAACAATTCCTAAATCCTTTTTCATAATCTCAAGGACCGTTTTCGTGTCAACATAATATGGCTGATTAAGACCAATTTCACGCCACTTTTCAATGGGGTAATAGCAAGATTGAATCCATTCAGATTTTTGAGTATATTTTGAAGTTATTCGATAGACAAATACAGAATGTTCAGCAGTATTAACGATCAAAACTGGTCGCCTTTTACCATCGCTCCCGCGAACAGACGAATAAGCAACATAAACGCTAATGACGTCATTCTTCTTCATCGTCACCAACTAACAGGCGACTAAGCTCTTCACGTGAGCTAATCTTTTTAAACTTTCCATCCGCAATCTCTTGTTGCACGACCCTGTCAAGCTTTTCCTTTGCCGTTATCCGAGTTAGTTCAAAGGGCATCCCCTCATTAGCCACAACCTGTTTATAGAATGCTGTTAACGCCGAAGTCGTCGTCAAGCCAATATCACTAAAGATTTGTTCCGCTTGTTCTGCCAACTCTTTGTCAATATTAGCTTGAATCCGTTTCTTTTCATGTGCTTTAGCCTGCATTTTATCCACCCTCTCATGACACCTCATCATACATCTGTTAGGCGTCAATTTCACTCATTTAGCCTGACACCAACACTATAAAAGCCGTTATAAAAAGGCAGTCACTACAATAATGACCACCTCTCGGATAAAGCTGACTATTGTTGAATGAGGTAAATAGTACCTTCCCTGAGCCAATGCCTTCCAGAGCATTATCTGTCCCTTCGGCATCAATAATCATTCCTAAATGACTTTATGGCTGCTATCAGTCAATCGTTTGTTCAAAGGCCAGCGCTTCTGCCTCCGTGTCAAACACATGCGTCACGCCATTAACGGTAACTTTGTAAGTCCCTGAGGTTGCTGCCGAATATGCCGGTTTCGCCCCCGTGTTAATGGCATTGTATAACATGCCATTTCTAACTTGCCATCCGATACCAACGAGTGTTGACTTGCTGTTCACCAGGATGTCACGGTGCCCCCAATTTGAATCGGCATCGTGATAAAGATAGGATTCTGCTGCCGCTTTACCCGCTGAGCGATTAATCGAACTGGTCTCAAGCAGACATTCGCCATTCAACCAATCGGTCGCTATGCCAAACTTCGGTGACTCTAACACAAAGTATGATTCTCCCGCTTTGTTGTCATGCTGAATGTCCTGGATTTTACCAGAATCAATGGCCCGCTGATTGGCTAGCCTCATAAACTTGGTATCCATCTTTAGCGGCTGAGCATGTCGTTTCTGTCGCTCCTTATTAACGACCGCTAAAAAATCTCGGCTTGCTTTAGCTGTATCAAAGCCGGCTTTAGCTTTTGGCGCCTTACCGTTCTTTAGGAAGCCATGCCAAATCCACCCTTTGACTTTACCGTTAGACGTTTGAATATACTGATAAACGGCTTTCTTACCGGTTGCTTTGATCACTTTAACCTGCTTCGTTCGATAAAACGTCGTATGCTTATAATTTTTAGCGTTATGGGTCACTTTGGTCAACTTTGCCGAGGAATAAATCATTCCTTTTTTAACGTGACCGGCCTTTTTGGCCAGCTTCTTGGTCGCAATGACCTTTGCCGTTTTCTTAGCCTGGGCGGTGATACTCAGACTATGGCTTGGCGAATCCGTGGAGTTTGTAACGAATCCCACACCTAATCCCAACACAACTAACAATCCAACAACTAGCCGTTGATGCATACGTGACATCCCCTAATTTATGTATTATGACTCGCTTCAAGCGTACCATATCTTATCAGCCTTGTATGTAAAATTTACGTAAATCATCTGTCGGAGAAGTTTGGCACTGGCGCTTGCTCGGGCTCGGCGGATAATGTAAACAACCAGAACCAATTTATACCATCTTCAATATTGAATTTGTCATGATATGTTAAGCATTCAAACAAAAAGACAGTCAACCTCAATAGGTCAACCGTCTCTACAACAATTCTATCTTAATTAAAAACTCTAGTCTGTCCTAGAACAAACCCGTAATCTTCCCATCAGCGTCAATATCCATATCCAACGCCGCTGGATGCTTAGGCAGACCCGGCATCGTCAAGACGTTCCCCGTCAAGGCGACCACGAAGCCGGCACCCAACCGTGGTGCGAACTCGCGGACGTGAATCGTAAAGTCCGTGGGTGCACCAAGTTGATGGGCGTCGTCGGTGAGTGAGTACTGCGTCTTTGCCATGCAGACGGGCAACTCGTCCCAGCCATGCTTGGCAAAGGTCTTCAGCTGGCGGGCAGCCTTGGTCGACAGTTCAACCTTAGCCCCACCGTAAATTTTCTGCGTAATGGCCGTCATTTGCGTGACCAAGTCGGCGTGTTCTGGCGTCAAGCGGGTAAAGTGGCTGGGTTGTTGTGTTGCCGCAACGACCTTGTCAGCCAGGTCCAAGGCGCCGGCACCACCATCGGCCCAGACGGTCGTTGTTGCGACGGGCACGTTCAGCGCTTCGATGTCGGCCGTCAGTGCGGCAATTTCAGCATCGGTATCGCTGGTGAAACGGTTGATGGCCACGACCACCGGCACGCCATATTGTTGCATGCTGGTAATGTGCCGCTTCAGATTGGCGCTCCCAGTTTGAAGGGCTACCACGTCTTCCGTTTCCAAGTCAGCACGCTTGACGCCACCGTTGTACTTCAGCGCCCGGACGGTGGCCACAATGACCACCGCATCCGGCGTCTTGCCGAGAACTGGTGTCTTAATGTCCATGAACTTCTCACCACCGAGATCGGCCCCGAAGCCGGCTTCGGTTACGGCGTAGTCACCGAGTTGCAGTGCGGTCTGCGTCGCTAAGACAGAGTTACACCCATGCGCGATGTTGGCAAATGGCCCCCCATGGATAATGGCGGGGTTGTGTTCCAACGTTTGGACCAGGTTAGGCTTGATGGCATCCTTCAGCAACAGAGTGATTGCCCCGCCGACCTTCAGATCACCGACCGTGACCGGTTCCTTGTCTTCGTTGTAACCAATCAGAATCCGGTTGACCCGGCGCTTCAAGTCACTGAGGTCTTCACTCAAACACAAGACTGCCATCAGTTCACTGGCAACCGTGATATCAAAACCATCCTGACGAGGGACCCCAGACGTGCGGCCACCGAGTCCGATGACCGTTTGCCGCAGCTCACGGTCGTTGATGTCCAGGACCCGTTTCCACACGATGCGCCGTGGATCGAGCCGCAACTCGTTGCCCTGTTGAATGTGATTGTCGATCAACGCTGCCAGCGTGTCGTGTGCTTCGGTCAGTGCGTGGAAGTCACCCGTAAAATGCAGGTTAATGTCTTCCATTGGCACCACTTGGGCGTAACCCCCACCGGTCGCACCACCCTTGAGTCCCATGACAGGCCCCATCGAGGGTTCACGCAACGCCAGCACGGTCTTGTGACCAGCACGGTTCATAGCATCCCCAAGACCGACGACCACGGTCGATTTACCTTCCCCAGCTGGGGTGGGATTGATCGATGTGACCAAGACGAGTTTCCCTGTCTGGTGATCTCCCGCCAGTGGCAGGTTGATCTTAGCCTTAGTGTGACCATAGGGTTCGATTTGGTCAGGCGTTAACCCCACCTTTGCCGCAATTTTTTCGATAGGTTCTAACGGCGTTTCCTGTGAAATTTCAATGTCGCTCAATTGATTTCCTCCTTCACTGTCTCCGGCATAGCGGCCTGAATCAGCGCAGCCAATTCAATGGCCGAGTTACGGGGCAGTAAAAATTGATAGATTTTACCCTGGGCCACGATCCCCATCCGATAACGTGAGACGCGAACCGCACTGACGTGAGCCAGCGGAATGACCAGGTGGTGATGGTTCAAGACGGTGCTGACGGTCAAGACACCATTGGCCATGGTGATATTACGATAGTGAACCTCCGCCCAACATAAAATGGCAAAAGCCACGAAGAAGCCGAGTGTCCACCAGTTGAAATGGGTCACTTCCAGCCAGAAGATGGCCCCGACCATCAGGACCATCAGCGTCCAACTCCAGTTAATAATGCTGCTAACGGGGTTGGGTTGATACAAAAATCGCCGTTCTTGGGTTATCATGATTTACAACACCTCACAAAAAGATTGGAGTGATTCTGTGTTTTCTTTGTATACCGATGCCGCGACGCAACCACAAAGCGGCCTGAGTGCTGGGGGTATTCTGATCGTTCACGACCACGAACAGACCCAACTCAAGAGCCGCTTGACTGCCACCAACAACCACGCCGCCGAATTTGAGATCGCCCGTTTGGGTTTTCAACGACTGGCAGAGATTGCCGGGGACGCTTGCGCAACGACTACCGTTTTATTCTATACCGATAGCCAGATTGTTAGCGATAGTTTACAGAAACATTATGCAAAACATTACCAAAGCCTCGTGGACGCACTCCTAGCCGCCCAGGCACCCTTCCAATTGGTGCTGACGCAATGGGTCCCTGAGAAACAGAACCAGGGCGCGCACACACTGGCAAATCAGGCGCTTCACTCCGCGGAGGAGGCCAAGTAAGTCGTCAGTGGCTTCTCGTACTGACTCCAGTCCGGTGTCCCCCCATACAACGCGGAACCGGCTAGGAATTTCCCAATCTGGGGACCAGTCGTCAAACCTGATGAGCCTAACCCAGACGCTACCAGGAAGTCCTCGTGGTCCGGAACCAGTCCAAAGAATGGTGCGAAGTCGCTCGTGTAGGCCCGGGTGCCGACCCGCACGCCGGTGAGACTATCCGCCGTAACACTCTTGACCAGCCGCTGGGCACTGCCCAACAGGTCGGCCGTCACTTCAGGATTGACACTGATGTCGAATTTACCATCATTTTCATGTGTGGCCCCGACGATCAACTTCCCGTGACCAAATGGCACAAAGTCCCGTTCGCCCTCAGGCATCACAACGGGCATGTGTTCTTGCAAAGGATAATCCTTCACGGCCAGCTCGATCAGTTGGCCCTTTTGTGGCCGGATATCCGCAGTCACACCCAGTGGCGCAATCAGTTCCTTGAGCCAGGCCCCGACGGCTAAAATAACCCGGTCGAATTGGCGTGCTCCCAGTGACGTGATGACTTGTCCCTGGGCGTTGAGCTTCACACGTTCGTGACTGATTTTCAGGTTTCGCTTGCTAGCACTCGCCAACAGGCCATCAACCAAGGCACCGCCATCGACCCGTGCACCCCCGGTAATCAGAACGCCGGGTTGTGGTGCCGTCAGTAGCGGCACTTGGTCCTGAACTTCTTGAGCCGTCAACGTGGTCACATCCCCCATCGTTGCGGCGGTCTTGCGCCGATCCTGGGCCAATGCAAACAGCGTTTCTAGGTCAGCTTCATCCTCACGTGTCACGATAGTCCCGGTCTGTTGATAGACATCAGTACCCAACTGCGCATCGTGAATCAATTCGGGATAGAGGTCGGCACCGGCCTTAGCCAGGCGATACCACTGTTGATTCCGGCGCTTAGAGAGCCACGGTGAAATAATGCCCGCTGCGGCCTTCGACGCCTGGCCCACGCCGTCATCAAACAACGTGACCTTGATCTTTTCACTACCTGGTAATTTACTCAAATAATAAGCCGCGGTGGCACCAACGATACCGCCACCGACGATGGCAATTCTCTTTTGCATGCAAATTGACCTCCTAATCAAGTCACTACTTAACTAGTTTTCATTTTAGCATAACTTGCACCAGATAACGCTTAGTTAATCTACGATTGTGGGGTTGTATTCAGAGGCTAACTAGGCTACGTCTCCCTTCGAATTGGCACGCACCCAGTGGTAGCTGGCTCTCGTTCACCCATTGCATCAGTCCAAGTCTTAAAGTATCACAACGCTTCACAGTCTCAGATGTCGACTTAATCGTCGTTCTTTAAACCTAAATTGCCCTAAAAAAATGGATCTTGCCTGCGACGGCAAAATCCATTTTAACTTAATGATTTATTTGAACACGCGGAACCGTTCGCTATCATCCATGTAATCCTTAGCGTCGGCTGGTGCCTCGATGGAGCCAAAGTCCATCTGAGCCCGTAGACGCCAGCTTGCTGGAACATCGAAGGCTTCGCGGACAGCATCGTCGATCAGTGGATTGTAATGTTGCAGGTTTGCACCCACGCCGTTTTCGGCAAGTGACGTCCACACGGCGTACTGTGCATTGCCTTGCGCCTGTTCGGACCAGTCTTGGAAATTGTCCGCATACAGTGGGAAGTTTTCTTCAAATTCTTTAACGGTCTTGGTTTCGGTAAAGTACAGGATAGTACCATAAGCGGCCTTGAAACCGTTGATCTTGGCCTGCGTTTTAGCAAAAGCGTCATCGTCCTTGACGACCTTGCGAAGAGAATCGGCAACGATGTCCCAGAGCTTGTCGTGAGAGGCATCGAACAAGATGATGGCCCGAGTCGTTTGGTTGTTGAAGGAAGAGGGTCCCTGCTTGATGGTACTTTCGATCAGATCGACCAATTCGTCTTGAGAAAAGGTCACGTTCTTACCGAGTGCGTAAATGCTACGCCGTTTCTTGGCTAATTCGATAAACTTAGTTTCCATAATTTAAAAAACCTCACTTTTAAATTTGTTGTCATTTTAGAGCGATGAGTGGTTATTCAAACGCTGGAATTAAGTTTACCACTTACTTTTAGGAAGTAAAGCGATTATTTTGTGACCTGATAGGCTTTCTCAAAGGTCGTCGTCATCCATTCCAACCAGTATTGAGGATTGAGGGCTTCCCCAGAAACCTGCTTGATCAAAGCTTGAGGCGTCAAGCTCGCGCCGAACCAATGAATATTATCCTTACGCCACTGCGTAATCTGTGAATAGTCCCCGCTGGCTAAAATGTCGGGTACCGGCAACAATTGACTCATGGTGTGGTAGAACTGCGCCGCGTAAATTTGCCCCAGCAGATACGTTGGGAAGTAGCCGAGGTCGCCACCTGCCCAGTGAATGTCTTGAAGAATGCCTTCTGTATCGTTCGCGGGCGTGATTCCCAGGTATTCCTGATACTTTTGCCGCCACAATGCGGGTAACTCCGCTACCGTGGTGTCACCATTAAATAATGCCTTCTCGAGCTCGTAACGCACGATAATGTGGAGCGGATACGTCAACGGGTCGGCTTCCGTCCGGATCATCGTTGGCTTGGTCGCCATGAATCCCTGGTAGAAGGTCGCCTCGTCAATGTCCGTGAAGATATCGCCGGTCGCCTGCTGGAACCGACCATATTCGCCTTGCCAGAACGCCGCGTTACGGCCAATAAAGATTTCATTAAACAGCGATTGCGATTCATGCAATCCCATTGATGGCGCATCTGCCAGCGGGGTGTAGTCGTAATCGGGATTGAAGTTCTGCATGTACAGGCCATGACCCGCCTCGTGAATCCCACCGAGCAGGGCCATTTGAAAATCGTGGACGCCGTAGCGGTTGGTGATCCGGGCATCCCCGCGATTCAAGGCCACGGTGAAGGGATGCGTGCTCCGTGAAAGATTCCCCTTCTTGAAGTCATACCCTAACCGTGAAACAGTCGCTCTAACCAATCGTTCCTGCACATCCTCGGGAACAGCCCGACTCATGAAGTCCGTCCGGGGTTGCGTGCCCCGCGTCGTTAAGGTCCGCTGAATCTTTTGAATACCGGCCTTTAGGGTATCCATGATGGGGTCCAACTGGGCCACGGTCATCCCCGGTTCAAACTGATCGAGGAGCACGTCGTAATCGGTGGCTTGGCCCCGTTTCCAGTAAGGAATGAACTGCTTTTTAAACGCCACAATTTTTTCCAGATACGGTTGTAGCAGGCTGAAGTCTTGGGCCACACGAGCCTGTTCCCAGACCTGTTGGGCATCGGAAACGACCTGCTGATACGCCGCATAGTCTTCGGCGGGGATGTCGTGGTTCAGATCATAATCCTTCTTGACCAACCGTAAGACCTGTTGACCTTTCTCATCGAGTGACGCAGGGTGCGCCGCAAAATAATCGAGGAACTGCCCCATTGCCGTCCCAGTTCGCAAAGCCAGCTCTTGGCCGCTGATATACCCGGTCAGTTCACCCCGAAAGCTCGCCCCGTCCTGCGGTAAGTTTGTATGAGAATCCCAATCGATCAACGTTAAATTCATATCTAATAGGTTGATTTGCTTAACCAATGCCAGAAAACCCTGTTCCTGTGTCGCCATGGCTATCCGCCTCCAATTATCAAGTTAGATTAAGTCTAGCATGGTTGATTGTAAAAATCTCGTGAAATTTCTCATTTATTTTTAATCACGTGATTGTTAAGTTTCCCATTAACCTCTGAGTTGAACAAAAAAGTGGGGATACCAGTTCAATTCTGAACTAGCATCTCCACTTTTCATTTCTCAAATTAGTTTCTTGCTGCATTATAGATGCCTTCTAATGCATCCGTAGTTACCCGCGAAACATTGATTTTTCGTTCTTTTGCCATTTCATTTAGATATTCTGGTACCGTAATCGAACGCTTAACTTTTTTAGAGTTTCGACCAATCCACGCTGCCATATTCACTGTGACATAGACAACAGATTCATTATCTTGTAAATGCCATTTTTTAGGGTTTTGAACCTCGGGGTAGGCTTCTCCATCGAGCATCGTTGCAATCGCATCCTCTGCATTGTCGACTAGTTCGACTAAAGAATCCCCCTGTGTAACCATTCCAGGAATATTAGGAGAGAAGCCCACAAAGTAATGGCCATCTTCATCGTTATTCTCTTGCGCAATAATCGGATAGATCAATTTGTCTTTCATGAATTTTGATATGCCAGCAAGGCTACTTGAGCCCCGCATCCTTCCGTATTTTATTTTCAGTACCCTTCTTGAGTTCACCAGCATGAAAAGGAATTTCTGTAGTTCGTCCATCGGGATGCCGATATCGTCGATGCCCGCCCTTTCCACGACTCGGGACACGTACAAATCCCGCATTAAGAATTTCCTTTTCCAATTTAGCTGGCCGGATTGGCATATCGCTCGCCCCCTTTCTAACAAGAACTATAACAAGCTATACGCATTTTGTCCATACATATGCGGATGAAATGCGCATTAAATTACTGAGCTTTAAAAGTTACTTTTTCCATTAATATTCATTTCCCAAGCAACGCCAACAACTGCGCCGTCACCCACGCTTCATCAATCTCCGTATACGGTACCCGCAGTAAAGTGCCCAATAGAAACGTCCAAATGGCCGGTGTGACCTGTTCAACCGGCGTCACGATCTGTTGCTGAGCCGCCAGTAAGGTCACCACCGTCTGCAGGCTCTGTGGCACGGGTAACGGTCCAGTCAGGCTGAAAGCCACGGCATTGGGATGCTCACGCGCATAGTCGAGAAGGTTCGCCACCATCCGCTGAAGCATGGCCGTTGCGTTGGCTGAATCCAAGACGCCCTCCCGTAAGGCGGCCGTGATTTCCGCCACGATATCCGTGCGGAGCTGTGCCAAAAGGCTGGCCTTATCTGGAAAATGCCGATAAACGGCAGCCGGCGTCACTGCTAAAAATCGAGCGATCTGACGTAAAGAAAGCTGGCCAGCACCCTCATTTTCCAATTGAATTCGAGCCTGCTGTGCAATGGCCGCTGCTAAATTCTGACGATGATATGGTTGTTTTGCCATGATTGCTCACACTCCTTAAAAGCCGATGTTATCGCTATTTGCATCTTATGTTATCACTGATTACATTAAATGTAAACAGTGATAACATGGCATTCAATTTGTTAATCCTTACAGAAGCTTTACACCCTTCCGTCACCAAAAGTCTTATAATAAAAACAAACCTAATTTTAGAAAAGAGTGCCGTCTATGTCACGTTCCATTTCCACCCGTCGTTTCACCTTTCAAGTCATTGGCTTTTGGCTGATTTGGTTAATTGTCCAAGTTGGCTTAAATTCTCCCATCGAACATCATCTGAATGGCTGGCCGGAAGAACTAGCTCTCGATGCGATCAAACTCATTGTCTGGGTTGGCGCTGCTGCCTGGCTCCTTCACCGGGCGCATCCCGAAGAATTAGCCATCGGTCGCCGAGAACAGTGGCGTCCCAACTGGCACTTTACCGCCGGCTACGTCATTTGGGCAGTCATCGTAGTCTATCTTCTGGTTGAATTCTGGGTCGTTCATCACGGTCTCCGCATCAGTCCCAGCTTCACGCCAGAATACTGGGGCCGGTATTTCCTAGTTGTCGGTGTGGCTGAAGAACTCCTTTTTCGAGGTTACTTCTTCAACGTCCTCCTAAAGAAGTTCAGCTTAACCCAAGCCAACTTGATTCAGGCGCTGGCCTTTGCCAGTCTCCATATTCCGCGATACCTGACCACGGTACCAGCGATGAGTCCGATGACCTGGGTGAGTAACCTGATCACAGTCACCGCTCTCGGCGCCCTCTTCGGTTGGTTATACGCCAAGAGTCGTTCTCTATGGCCCGGAATCATTGTGCACATGACTTGGGATATTTTAGTTACGTTGTTTGCCTAAACATCGGTATACAAAAAATCTCGTCACCCGAAATGGGGACGAGATTTTTTTAACGACTGATATAACGCCGCAGATAGCCCAACAGAATCGCTAGGAAGGCCAATGGCAGTAAGAAACTTAGCAAAGGTGTTACCAATGCCGTCGTCGTGGCAAATGTCACGCCAACATCCAAGATCAACACCACCACACTGACAGCCAACAACGCGCGCCACCAGTCACGGGTGATCCGTGCTTCATACGTGAGGCCGTAGACCAATAGTGTTAACGCGGTCGTCAACAAGAGGGCTCGTTGAAGCAAAGTGACCTCCGCGACCGCCGCCAACAGTAGTGCCACCGCACTAAGTACGATAAAGAAATAACCGTACCAGCGTTGGGTTTCCTTAATGGATTTCACGATTATCGCTTCCTTTTATTTCTACCTCCAGTGTAGCGACTCACGTGATTTATTTCAAATCATTCACATCTGTTGACTCGCATCGACATGGAGCTCGCCGTTCCATTCAGCACTAGTGACGGCCGGTACTTCACCCTGGAAGACCCGCAACAGCGTCAGCAGGCTCTCGGCACTATTTTCAGCGGTCAGTTCCTGCGGGGCTAGCCAATAGATGGGACCCTCCTCACTGGCCTTGATTTCACCAGTAAATTGGTCGCCACGATACAGCAGGCCTAGCTTTCGTTGTTGGCGGTCGGCACTGAACCATTCACACGTCCCACAAAAGTCGACTGTCTTCAGTGACAGTCCAGTTTCTTCAAAGACTTCACGCATGGCTGCGGCCGCACAGCTCTCACCAACTTCCACGTGACCGCCCGGGAAACTGTGACCGGTCTTCCAGGGAACGTTAACTTTGTCTTCCACTAAGACATCGCCCGTCTGTGGATCGGTCACCATCACCATCGTTACCAATTCTACCGGTTGCGTTCTTGCCATCTCGTCTTCCTCCATTTCAAAGTTTTATCTAGTAGTGCCGTGAAGCCAAACGACCAACACCATGTTAATAGGTAGCAACTCACAACGCCTACGATCACGTGTTGCCGGGTAAGTGTCGCGCCGCCCAGTCGCCAAAACAGTTGTAGCCAAAAGACATTAGCTAAATACGAGGGGTAGGCGTAACCCGCTAGTCGGTGGATTACCAGCAGCCACCAGGAATGTTGCGACTGCTGCCGACCGGCCAACGCCAAAATCAGACCAATAATACTTAATATGTAAATCACGGTAGCCGGCAAGTAATAGCTGGTATGGCTAAAGCTCACCGGCAAGGGCCAACTCAGCAAGGCTTGGTCCTGGCCAATCAATGCCACAACACCTATCGCCAGCAATAGCCACCACCAGCGATGCAATTGCCGTTGAACCGTTGACCACCCGTACCAGGCTAAAATTCCCAAGATTGCGTACGGAAAGAATCCTAGAAAGACGCGATCCAAGAGATACCAGCTTGTAAATTTAGTTGTGGGATAAATTTGCAGCGTGTACCACGTCACCCACACTAGATAGCCAATCGTCGTCAGCCCCAACACCCACCAGACTGCCTCACAGCTGTGGACCAACCGCCAAATCGCCCAGAATAGCGGCATGAGGAAAATCATTTGTAGCATCATCGTGTTATACCACAGATGGGGCGCCGCATTACCATTCACAAATTGCCAGGCAAAGCTCAAGCTGTCGCGATAGGCCCGATGTTGCTGTAGACCCGGAAAAATCAGCAGGTAGGCCAGCGTCCAGCAGATTGTCGGCAAAAACAGCGCCGACCACTGTTGCTTCAGGTACTCTCGATAGGTCGGTTGCTGGTGGGCCGTCGTTCGCATGGTCGTCAGCAGGATGCCACAGATAAATGCCGGTGCTGTGAACTTCACCAGCAGATAGGCCCACCCCAAACCGTATTGGCTTTGCGGTTGTGATATACCCAGAGCCAGTCCTAAAACCGACTGCAGCATCACCGCTGTGCAGGCAAAAACTTTCAGGTAGTCACCGCCATCGGCCACTGCATTCAATTCTTCATTTCTCACTTATTGTCATCGCCTTTACCCTATTCATTTTAGCAAGCCGGCGATACGTCTGTAAAGACGAAAAAAAGAGGCTCACTGGCCTCTTTTATTTTTTAACTAAGCTTCGCGTTCGCGATTTTTTAATTTTTCAACTAACCCATCAACGCTGTAGCAGACCGCTGCCAAACCGGCAAACGCCAGTGGAAAGACGATCCATAGCGGTGACTTCATTAACACCAACACCAGGCTCAAGAAACCTACTGCTAGCACGACCAAGACTGTCAATGCAACCACGTCTTTTGTCATTTTGCTCCCCCCCAAGCTAAGTTATTTTTCTGTGGCCCCTAACCACATTCATAGTTTAGCAGGTCTCCACGCAAACGACAACGACTTTGACCAAGCTTAATAAAGTCACTAACTTTGGCACCCTTCTGCAACCTTAATTACCACCATCGTGATTCGATTGTGGCAGTGGGTGTTCCAGGTGTTGCAATTGCCCACGGAATTCGGAGGCATACCGCGCCTGATCCGGCTGAAATTCCGAGAGGCGTTCGCTCAGGCCAACCGCGTAGTCGGCCCGTTCACCATGTTCCCCTTGATCCAGACCAAGCTCTTCTTCGCCAGCCGTGACTCGCATTGGCATGAATCGCCGTAAAACGACGACCAACACGCAGCCCATTGCGGCGACAAAGGCAATCGTGAAGACCGTTGCCAGGATTTGTACCCCCAGCAAATGCCAACCGCCGCCATAGGCTAAACCATTTTCAGCAATCGTCGGATTAACTGCCTTGGTCGCAAAGACCCCAGTCAAGATACTCCCAACGATTCCGCTGACACCGTGACAGCCAAAGGCATCTAGTGCATCGTCCACGCCCAGCCGTGGCTTCAGCAGACGAATGAAGGCGTAACTAGTCATCGTTGCAATCAGGCCAATTGCGACTGAGCCCATAATCGTGACGTAACCAGCAGCCGGCGTAATCGCAACCAGCCCGCAGAGTGTCCCAGTACAGACACCGACCAGGGTTGGCTTACCCGTAGTCCAAATGTCCAGGAACATCCAGGTCACCATAGCCATGGCGGTTGCGACCGTACTGGTAATGGCTGCTTGTAGAGCCACGCCGTTTACGGCTAAGGCACTGCCGGCATTGAACCCGTACCACCCGATCCAGAGAATCGCCGTTCCCAGCAACACCCAAGGCAGGTTGTAATGGGGATTGTCCCGGTTACCTGACAGCCGCGGTCCCAGCCAAGCCGAGAGTACAAGTGCCGTGACCCCCGCGTTGATGTGAACGACGGTACCACCGGCGAAGTCCAGGACGCCCAGCTTAGCCAGCCACCCCAATGGGCTCCAAACCAAGTGAACCATGGGGTAGTAAATGAAGATCGACCAGGCAATCAGGAAGATCAGCAAGAACTTAAACCGAATCCGGCCAACGACTGCTCCCACGAACAGCGCCGGTGTAATGATGGCAAACATCATCTGAAACAGGGAATAGGCGCCAACCGGAATGTGTGTCGCCGTCAAACTAGCCAGGTTAACCCCGGCCATGAAGACGTGGTGTAGATTACCCACGACTCCAGCGATGTTTCCGGAAAAAGCCAGGCTGTAGCCCAGGAAGATCCACAACAGAATTGCGACACCGGTCATAATAAAGACCGATAGCATGGTGTTGACCACGTTCTTCTCGGAGACCAAGCCCCCATAGAAGAAGGCCAGTCCCGGAGTCATGAATAAGACCAAGATACTAGCGATTAAAACGAATGCAGTGTTTGCAAGATTCATCAACGACGCCCTCTTTATCTCTTAATGTCATAAATCCTAACATTAAAAATGGTCTACGTCCACCACAGACTTTACTTTGGCCTATTGTTTGCGGTTTTGACTTACTAACGGGGATAATATGGGGCTTTGGTCTACTTATTCTCCCGCTAAACCGGCCTGACGTGTTATTTTTCCTAACATATTCTTTTAAAATAAATTAGTATTGTCTGTAACTGTCTCTGGCTATTTGCAGCAAAAAAGCCATTCATCGCTGAATGACCTCTCTTATTTTATAATAGTTAAGCTTACTTCAACCAGCCCTTAACAGCCCGCGGAATCATCTTACGAATCCCGCCGCGCGGGTCCTTGACATCGCCCTGATACCGCGGAATCAGATGGATATGCGCGTGCATCACAGTTTGCCCAGCAGCCGGATTGACATTGATGCCAATATTATAGCCGGCCGGATGATAGCGTTCATCTAGAAAAGCTTTCGACGTTATCAACAGGTCATCCAACGCCTGTTTAGTCGTTGCCGGCACGTCAAAGTACGTGGTGTAGTGTTGCTTGGGCACAATCAAGAGGTGTCCCTCACGGACGGGATGAATATCCCAGAACGCTTTGGCTAGCTCATTTTCAAGCACGATATCCGTCTTTTGACAGAAAATACAGTCCGTCTTGATCACGCCGATCTACTCCTTGTGTTGCCGTGGCTTGCGCTTACCCCAGAATTGGAAGTAATCTGTCCGCAATGCCCCGTTATAAAGTTTCCGCGTCTTGGTCGCCTTTTGACCATAGAAGTGTTCGAACTCCAGGTCAGCCGTTAAGATGTACTTGGACCAGTCAGTGTAAGGCTTGAAGACCTTCCCCATCTGGGTGTAGAGTTCCCGCACGCTGGCCTGGTCGCTGAGCCGTTCCCCATAAGGTGGGTTGGCCACGATGACTCCGTGCTCCAAGTCCGTCTTGAAATCCTGAACAGCCAGTTGTGTGAACGTAATGTCTTGTGACAGCCCAGCTTCTTCGGCGTTCTTCTTCGCAATGGCGACCATGTTTTCGTCGATATCACTCCCGAAAATCTGCAGGGGTGTGTCGTAGTCGGCCTTGGCATCGGCCTCGTCACGAACCTTGTCGCTGAGTTCTTGTGGTACCCAGTCCCAGTGTTCGCAGGTGAAGTCACGGTTAAATCCAGGCGCCAGGTTCCGCCCAATCAAAGCGGCTTCGATAGGAATCGTCCCGGACCCACACACGGGATCCCAGAATGGCATGTCCTTGTGCCAGCTGGTCAAGGCAATCAATGCTGCGGCCATGTTTTCCTTAATTGGCGCGCCACCCTTACCGACCCGGTAGCCCCGCTTAAAGAGACTTGGCCCGGTCGTGTCTAGCGTCAGCATAACGTGATCCTTGTCGATCATGACTTCCAACGGATAGTTGGCCCCGGTTTCAGGCATCCGTGTCCGCCGGTGATAGACAGCGGCCAACTTGGTAGCGACCGCCTTCTTCACAATAGCCTGCGCGTCCGGCACACTATGTAACTGTGACTTCTTTGAGCGGCCTTCAACTGGGAAAGCGGCGTCCATCGGCAACAATTCATCCCAGGCAACGGCCTTCGTGGCTTCAAACAGCTCGTCAAAGGTCACGGCATCGAATTCGGCCACGATGATCCGGATTCGGTCGGCCGTCCGTAGCCAAAGGTTGGCCCGTAAGATGTCCTCAATCGTGCCATCGAACCGCACGCGGCCATTTTCAACCTGCGTTTCGTAGCCCAGATCGCGCAATTCACGACCAGCTAGGGCTTCGATACCGCTGGCAGTTGCGGCATATAAATGAAATTTCTTCATAAAATCCTCCTTGTTTACAGTTGTTTAAATAAAACAGTTAAAGGCTGAGCAGCGGCAACTAAATGTCTCTTTAGTGCCAACCCCTTTTCAATTCTTAGCCTCAATATTGATTCTGCGATAAGATCCCATACACTTAGATTTTACCACCAATCAGTGGGGGTTACCCCGTTTTAATGTCTAAAAAAAGGGCGGGAGCAAGCTCCCACCCAACCTGACATGGTGTAAATCCCTGTAAGCCATGTTTTGTACCACCCAACCGTTTCAGGCAAACGGCTGACTGGCAGTAATCATCTATCTCGAGAGTTTCCTCTCCCCCCACATTTCGTTCATTTCCATATGTGAAGCGCCCCTACCAAAAGTTTGGGTTGCCCGCTCGAGGGGTTTACCGCGTTCCACCGCCTAAGTTTCCTTAGACGTATCGTCACTGTGGCACTTTTCAGGGATACTAGGGCATAGCCGAAGCCGTAGCCGTGTTTTCCCGCCGTAACGTTATTGCTAACGTTCCCCGGCTTATTTTTTCACCGAGCACGAACACTACAGACATCTCAGTCTGTGCGAGCATGGACTTTCCTCAGCCGACAAAAGCCGACCGCGATTACTCAGGATTTACACCAGTCTTTATAATTCTACAAACGATGTGACTCGTTTGGATCATTATCTAATTGTGAACCGAAAACGTGCCGTTCCAAATTGGAGAGCCGCTTCAAGATATCCATGTTAGTGGCACTTGAAGTGGGTTGGCTGGTTGTCGAAGCTTGCCGTTGACTGCCGCCCACTTGCACTTGCTTCGTGAGTTCGTCAACTTTCGCCAACAACCGTTCGTTTTCTTCTTGAAGCCGCTGATTCTCCTTAACAAAGGTGTCATAGTCCTTAATGACGTTGTCTAAGAAACTATCAACATCATCTGGATCGTAACCACGCATCTTTTGTCGAAATTGCTTTTGCAAAATTTCCTTGGGAGTGAAATTAACGTTTTCCATTGATCTTTACACCTCGTTGTCTTATCAAACCGGCAATTAATATAATACCAGTTTTCATTCGATTTGGGAACCATTATTTAAATTTTCTTGATATTCATTGGCACTTTCTTGTAACCAATCCATATCGATTAGCGTTAGGGGGTAAGTATGTTGCTCCTGAAACTGCGTCACGGCGCGATAATCATACTTAGGTTTCCCTTCAACCTCTAAATCATATACCATTACGGCCTCGTCTGTATGGGTCAACATAAATTCTTGATAGTTTCTTAACTGTTGGGGCCCATGATAGGGTTGCTCGCTAACGGATTGGTGAAAATCAACCTGACTGGCCAGGGTCGCGTACTGGGCCTGATTGCCCTCGTTCCAATTCCCCCCGAACTCGGCAAACGGCGTCATCATGGCCACCTTAAGCTCTGGATAATCCGCCTTGAGCTTCAAGCCAACCTCGGCGGCCCACTGTTCGACACCCAGCTGACCACCGGTGATCAACCAATCCGTTCCCGACTCTACCTTATTGATCAACAATTTACGCAGGGTATCCTTGATGACTAGAAGTTTCGGGTCTTGATTCCCGAAAACACTCAGTTCATAGCTCCGATATCCCGTTAGCCAAAGTCGACTCACCAAACTACCCCCTTTTTGACTGGTCTATTCAAGTGTAGCGAAAATTGGGAGTGGACGCAATTAAAATACTTAAGTTATAGGAAAACAATTCTCAACCGAACGTTTGGGAGTTTTTATTTCACGGTCACCTTGGTATAATATCAATAACTGGGCCACAAATGAAAGCCAGCTTTCAATTAAGGAGTGAGGAGTCTATGACTATTCGGTATCCCAATGGGAATGCCTACCAAGCGCCAGCATCAGCTACGCGGCCCAAGTTTGCCAGCCACTACACCAACTATGGTAAACGGGGTATGACGCTGGAAGAGGAATTGAACCAGAGTAATACCTATTATCAGACGCATGGGCTCGCCGTCGTTCATAAGAAGCCGACCCCCATCCGTATCGTCAAGGTCGATTACCCTAAACGAAGTGCGGCCGTCATCAAGGAAGCCTACTTCAGCACGGCATCGACCACCGACTACAACGGTGTCTACCAAGGACACTACCTGGATTTTGACGCCAAGGAAACGAAGAACAAGGGGTCATTTCCGCTTAAAAATTTCCATCAACACCAGATTGATCATATGCGGGCCTGCACGGGCCAAGGCGGTATCTGTTTTGCTATTATCAAATTCGTTAGCCGCCAAGAAACCTACCTGTACCCCGCTGAAGATCTGTTTCACTTCTGGGATGATCAAGCTAACGGTGGGCGCAAGTCCATCCCCTACACGGAGATCGCCGCTAGTGGTATCAAGCTCACCGCGCAGCTTCAATTGCCGGTGCCCTATCTTAACGCCGTGGACCAGCTGCTGAAGCGGTAGCCGACACGTTTAAACGTAAAGGAGATTACCATGTCTAGTAACAATTCAACCAGAGAGACCCGGATGAGCCGCAATGCCGAGCGTAATCCGAGTCCAGCCGGCAAATCCGGCGGGCCCAAACGACCGCACAACGGTTGGCGGACCTTCCGTCGGGTGCTCTTCGTCATCGTCGCCATCGGGGTCTTAGGAATCCTGTTTGGCGCCGGTTTGTTCTTTTTCTACGCACAGAGTGCCCCAAAGATTTCACAATCTGCCCTATCTAGTGACGCCTCTACGCGGGTCTACGATGCCAACGGGGCTGTCATCTCGCGTCTAGGCGCCCAGAACAGAAGCTACGTGAAGTCCAGCAACATTCCAGATGGTCTAAAACAGGCTGTTGTTTCCACCGAAGACCGGCGCTTCTACAAGAACAACGGGGTTGACCCTATCCGAATCGTCGGGGCCGCACTCGCTAACGTCACCGGTTCTTCACTGGGGATGCAAGGTGGGAGTACCTTGACGCAGCAATTGGTCAAACTCTCCGTCTTCTCCACGGCTGCCTCAGACCGGACGCTCAAGCGCAAGGCCCAAGAAGCCTGGTTGGCCTTAAAGGTCGATCACAACTACTCTAAGGATCAAATCCTGGAATACTATATCAACAAGGTCTACATGGGTAACGGGGTCTATGGGATGCAAACTGCCGCACAGTACTACTACGGTAAGAGCCTCAGAAATCTCGACCTTGCCCAACTGGCCATGTTGGCCGGGATGCCACAATCACCTACTAACTACGACCCAACAACCTACCCGGCATTAGCCAAAAAGCGGCGGGACCTGGTTCTGGACGCCATGGCCAAGAACAACGCCATTACGTCGGCACAAGCGACGCAGGCTAAAGCCACTAGCATTACAGCTGGCTTGTCCAAGACGCATAAATCGACCGCAGTGGCCAGTGCCAAGACCACTAAGGTTATCGATGCCTATCTCAAGCAGGTCTATGCCGAACTCAAGTCTAAGGGTTACAATACCACGACGGGCGGTTTGAAAGTTTACACCAACCTCGATATGGGTGCCCAAAAGAAGCTCTACAATATCGTTAATGGCAGTGCCTACGTCAATTTCCCTTCTAGCAAGTTCCAAGTTGGCTCGACCATCGTTGATCCGAACAGTGGAAAAGTAGTGGCGATGATCGGTGGCCGGAAGACTGGTAACGTGACCTTCGGGTTAAACCGAGCCGTTCAGACCGACCGTTCCAGTGCCTCGACCGCTAAACCACTGATGGATTACGGTCCGGCTATTGAATACCTCAAGTATCCAACCTACGAACCCATGAAGGATACGGCGTTTACGTACCCGGGCACAACCAAGAACCTTTACGACTGGGACCGGCAGTACCAAGGCACCATTACCATGCGTAAGGCCCTCTACGAATCACGGAACATCCCCGCTATTCGGACCCTCCAAAACGTAGGGATCAAGAAAGCCACGACCTTCTTGGATGGTCTCGGGATGTCATTCGATAAGACGCTGTCCTTACAAAATGGGATTGGCCTGTACATTTCAACCGAACAGGAAGCCGCGGCCTACGCTGCCTTCGCCAACGGTGGGACGTACTACAAGCCTTACTTAGTCTCTAAGGTCGTTACTCAGGACGGCAAAGCCCACAACTACGCTTCGACTGGCAAACGTGCCATGAGCGCAGCGACTGCCTTCATGCTAACGGATATGATGAAAGACGTTATGACCAACGAAAATGGGTCTGGTCGTTCGGCCGCTATTTCTGGCCTGTACCAAGCCGGGAAGACTGGGACGGACTCCTACCCTGACGATTACGCGGACAAGGTACCAGACGGCGCAACGATGGACTCCTGGTTCACCGGTTATACCAAGAACTACGCCGTCTCCGTGTGGACGGGTTATGACAAGCAGTTCCAGACCGGCCACTACGTCAGTGAAACGCAGACCACGATTGCTCAGGAAATTTACAAGTACACCATGAGCTACCTGGCTGCCAAGAGTACCAACACTGATTGGACCAAGCCAAGCACGGTCACCCAGACCTCACAAAACGGTAAGACCGAGTATTACGTCACCGGTCATCCGGGAACCGTCACCGACACGACGGCTACCAGCCAGTATGGGTCCACGAACACCACGAGTTCTTCGGTCTACAGCAGTAATGGTCAAGTCACGACCAGCTCCAGTAGCTCGCGTGTTGAATCATCCACCACTGAATCCAGCACCAGCAAGGAATCTTCCAGTACGGAACAGACCCCTGGCGGTGGCAACGGAAATGACAATAACGACACGACGACCAACTCAAGCTCCACGACCACGTCATCCGCAACAACGACCAAGAACAATGATGATACTAAGAAATAAGCTGTAGTTAGACCAAAGGCACCGTCAGTCATCTCAAACGAGATTGACTGGCGGTGCCTTTTTTGTCTATAGCCGATTACTTCCGGTCTCAGTTATCGGTTAGTTTAAAAATCGGCACGTCTGGAATGTCATTGCCCGGCGTTGCCGTTGGCTTCGACGATGGTCGTGGGTTCTGGCGTTCTTTGTCACGCTGGACCTGAGCGGCCGTCTTCAAGTTCTTCTTTTCCCAATTCAAGAGGATTCGATCCATGTACTTGAGGCTGTAAGCTTGGCTCAAGACGGCCTCCTTCAGAGCAAGCTGAATCAGTTCTGGTCGGTAATGATCGTCATCCAGCCACTGATTGATGCTCTCCATCTCGAGGGGTGACAGTGGCCGGCCAAACTCTGTCTCAATCTGATTAAATACCGTTGACCGATCGTTGGTGGTCGCCACCTTGACTTCCTTTTGTGTGGTCTGTACGGCCAACTGACTTAGCTTTTCCATCAACAACCGGAAGTCATAAGCATCGCGCTTCTGGCCGTTGCCATCTGGCACACTGGTAATCACCATCAGTTTGTTCACGATCAATTCATGCAAAATTTGGTAGACTCGTTGTTTGTCCCAGCCCAAGTGAGCCGCCATGACATCCGCCTCGGGCATCGATTGCCCCCGGTCCATGTAGCGTCGTAATTGAAGAAAGACCAACAGTTGGTCGGTCGTCATCCCCACCTCGCGGAAGTGATCGAGTAGATAGTTGGCGATACTCGTCTGGCCATCTTGAATGTAACGCTGCGTAAAGTCTTCCATGTAAAGTCCCCCTGATTCAATATCGCTTATTTTGCCAATTAAGGGCAAGAAACGACCGAACCCCCTGGTAGCAGTTCGATCGTCTCACCAACCCTTCCAAAACACTGACTAACTTGTGATGACTTTAGGCGTTCATAAACGCCTTAAGCCGGTCCACTGCCGTCTGTAGCGTATCCAGATTGGTCGCATAGCTCAGCCGAATGTGTCCTGGCAGGCCAAACGCCTCACCGGTGACCGTGGCCACGTGCGCCTCATTCAAGACTTGCGTGACGAACTCTGCGGTCGAGGCCACGCCCTTTAAGGCCATCGCCCCCGTCACATCCGGGAAGAAATAGAACGCGCCAGCCGGTTTGGTCAACTTAAATCCGGGCAAAGCCGCCAGTTGTGGATAAATGACATCCCGCCGGTGTTTGAAGCCAGCCTTCATCTGTACCACCGACTCCTGACTGCCCGTCAAAGCCGCCGTAGCTGCCGCCTGACTCACGGCCGCTGGATTTCCGGTCATGTGGGACAGCACCGTCTTCAAAGCCCCCGTAATCGTCGCATTCGCCACGGCGTAGCCAATCCGCCACCCCGTCATTGCATAGGTCTTCGAGACCCCGTTGATTAGCACGGTGTGATCGTCGATAGCTGGCGAGATACCCAGCATGGTCGGCGCCGCGGTCGTTTGGTCATACAGGAGTTCCCCGTAGATTTCATCGGCCACGACGATCAGGTCGTGAGCCACGGCAAATTCACCAATAGCCTGCAGTTCAGGCCGGGTGTAAGTCGTCCCACTCGGATTCTGTGGCGAGTTCAGGACAATCGCCTTAGTCGCCGGTGTGAGCGCACTGGCTAACTGATCGGGCGTCACCTTGAGACTGGCCGTTGGTGCAACCTCGACTGGTTGGCCCCCGGCGAGCTTGACCTGTTCACTGTAGCTAACCCAGTACGGTGCCGGTAAAAGGACCTCATCGCCGGGATTCAACAGCACTTGGAACAGCGCATAGAGCGCCATCTTGGCCCCGGTCGTCACGACCACCTGACTAGGATCGACCTGCACGCCATGTAAGGCTGCGAGATTAGCTGCAATGGCTTGACGTAAGGGTAAGACGCCCTCCGTTGCCGTGTAGCCGTTGACCTGATTGGCCTGAATTGCCGTGACCGCTGCATCCTTGATGGATTGGGGCGTGGCGTAATCCGGTTGACCAACGCTTAAATTAATGACATCGATTCCTTGGGCTTGTAACGCTTGGGCCCGTTGACCGGTCGCCAACGTTGCCGAGGGACTGACTGCTGAAGCTCGCTTAGACAATTGCATATGAATCCGCCTCCGTTAAACGATTATGTAGGACCACCCGCACGACAGGATCGTTGTGCGGGTGGCAGTTATTCAGTGATGTGGACGACATTAACCGTCGATCCACTCGTCACTATTAGATATTCGAAATTTGTTGTAACACTTTACCATTACGATACTCATACGTCAGGTAGCAGAGCTTACCACTCTTATTCAGGTAGCTGATCTGCCAAGCCGGTTTGCCGTTAAACATGCTCAACGCCGCCGACAGAACCTTCTTTGGATTCCGATTCCAGACCCGTTGAAGTGCCGCATTCCGAGAAAGACCCTCGCTTTGCTTGAGCACCGTCACGTTATTCCCCGACTTGGGCACAATGGCGTAGACGGCCTGCTTAGCCTTGTTCTTCCCAGCAACCGTGTAGTAAGTCGTATCCAGATTCGTCCAGTAGAAGCCACTGGTGCTGGTCAGATGACCAGACTTCTTGGCGACCGACTCGGCCCGCGTTTGGTCTTGGCTGAGGGGTTTCGTGGCTTTATTGATCACGTAACCTGCGCTCAGCAACAGCACGAGAATCACGATTAACACACTGAGTAACACCCAATGCCGTGGTCGCTGGCGCCGTTGATATTGTTGTCTCATCAATTTTCCATCGTACTCCCTTGTCAGAATTCAATCTTGTCCAATTATATCAAACTTCTGGCGGTGTCACCGACTTGGTCGGCTTTTTTTCGAAAAAATTAACTAAACCTTGGGAAATGGCTGTGACATCCCCGGTCGTCTGCGGCAGATCCGCCGGTAACGCGCGAAGAATACTCTGCCCGTAATGTCGTTCGATCAACCGTTGATCCAAGATCACGATGGCCCCGCGGTCGGTCGGTGTCCGAATCAATCGGCCTACCCCTTGTCGCAGCTTCAGCGTAGCCGCGGGTAAGGCCGCATTGTAGAACGGATTCTTACCAGCCGCCTCTAACCGCGCGTAATCGGCCTTCACGAAGACCCGGTCCGGTGAGTCGAACGGCAACCGCGTCACAATCAGCAATTCCAATTGTTCGGCGGGCAGGTCGATACCTTCCCAGAAACTAGCTGCGCCTAACAAGATGGCGCCGTGACTGGTAGCAAATCGTTTGGCAATCCGTTCACGACTGCCACTAATGCCCTGAGCGAAGATCTCCCGTTGGGCAAATTCAGGTTGCGCAACCAGTTGCTGGTAAACCTGCTCAATGACACTCAACGAATTGAATAGAATCAGTGTTTGCTTATTGACGGCCCCGGCAATCTGACTGATGGCCGCGGTCAGATAGACCACGTAGTCTGCCGGCGCAACCCGACTCAGTTCGGGACCCGTATTGGCAATGAATAACTGGGCCTGCTCGCCGTAGTCGAAGCTCGACCGCATCCGGTGAGTCACGGTCTCATCCCGGTCCAAATCAAATTGGTCCAGGATGTATTGCGAACGACCAGAAGAAAAGAGTGTCGCTCCCGTTAACAAAACAGGCTGGAAGTGTGCATAAATTTGCCGACGCAGGAAGCCTTCAGTTGCCAACAAGCCACTCGCAAATTGTAGACTATTGCGGTCACCCACATGATTGATGGTCACCCAAAAGAGACTGGCCGTATGGGTCTTCGTTACCTGAGCAAAGATATCTTGTAACTGCGAGACTTCGTCGTCAAACTGGTGAATCCGCGTATCGACCTGCTCAAACAAGTGTCGTTCAGAAGCTGAGAAGCGGTCCTGCTGTCGATCGAAGCTTTGCCGCAAGCCACCCAGCTGAGCCAAGAGATCCGTCGTATCGGCCACGATTGTCGCAACCAACGGGTCGGTCTGGGGACGTAAAGCATCGAGTTCTTCAGTTGGAATTAATTTTTCGATTGTCTGGTTCTGATTATTCCCACGTTGGCGGGCGAGAAAGGCCAGGAACAACTGATTGACCAGTTGATTCAGCGATTCTTCCAACTCTTCACTCAACAGAACCAACCGGTGTAACGTGTTGGTTGCCTGCGTGTCGCCGGTGAACAGCGCCAACAGACTCGGACCGATTTCACGGTTGATGTCGCGTTGGATATGATGCAGCATGTTAGTCAACTGAGCGAATTTGATCTGGGTCCGGCGTTGCCGCAAGGTATTCTCCGCCAAATGCTGGGCTTCGTCGATGACCAGATATGGCCGGTCGAGGCGCTCACCCAGATCACTGGCATGCTCGCTGAGGTAGGCGTGATTTACAATGATCACTTGGGCCTGCGTCATCCGCTGATCCCGACGCCGCAAGAAGTCATCCTCATAGAAGGGGTTGTCCGTACGCGTCGTCCCCTCATGCACGACCTCCTGAAAGTACGGTGCTCGGTACGTGGCCAAATGTAATTCGTCCAAGTCACCGGTCATGGTCATCGTCAACCAAACCAGCAGACGAAGCTTCAACAGCTGTGTTTGCTTCGAGGTTTCAGCCACTTTCAACGTCGCCGCAAACTTCTGCAGGTCTAGATAGTGTCGACTCCCCTTAACCAACACGGCGTTGATCTGAAATGGCACGATTTGATTGAGTAATGGCAGCGTCTGATCCAACAGTTGTTCCTGCAGGAGCGTCGTCGCCGTACTGATCACCACTGTCGGGCCCTGTTGATTCAGATAAGCCATGGGCAACAGATACCCCAGGCTCTTCCCGATACCGGTTGGTGCTTCAACGATCATCTGCTTAACGGGATGCTGATCACTCGCAGCATAGTTGTTGTAAATATAATTCATCATTTTGGCCTGTTCTGGCCGCCATTCCAAATTATCTGGCATGAGCTTTTGCTTTTGTTTCTTGGTCTTAGGATATTTAACCGGTTCTGCCAGCGTCGTCGCCGGTAAAGCCGCTGGTCGGCGCAGCGCCAAACCGTTTTTGACATACAGGTAATCCGGTAGCTTTCGCGGCTTTTCGTTATTCAAGCGTAAGGCCACGTCAAAAAGTGCCGCTGTTTGTAGCGGTAGTTCAGGATGGAGATCAATCATCTGTTGCAGCGTCACCAATGGCAAAGCCCGGAGTCGCCGAAAGAGAAAAATAAAGAGTTCCGCCGTGGCACTAGCATCACTATCCGCAGAGTGCGGGTTATCATGCTCAATGTTGAAGAGACTGCTCAGGTCGCGGAGCCGAAAACTCGCTGCCGTTGGTAGTAAAATCTGACTGAGTGAGACCGTGTCAAGGCCCTCAATCGTCAATTCGGGATAACCCACGCGGGCAAACTCCGCATTGATAAAGGGTAAATCAAAATTAACGTTGTGCGCCACAAAGACCGTATTGGTCAATTGGCTATACAACGTAGCAGCGACATCGTCAAAGAGCGGCGCGTGTCGGACTCGTTTGTTCGTAATCCCCGTCAACCGTGAAATCGACGCAGGAATCTCCCGTAGCGGATTCACATCAGTCTCGAAGTGATTAATAATCTGATTATGCTGGACGAAGACGCACCCAATCTGGATAATGCGGTCGCCATCTGTCACACTGGTTCCAGTAGTCTCAATATCGACCACCGCGTAAACCGTGTCTTTATCCATAATATGCTCACCAATTTCTGCACAATTGCGTTAATAACTGGCACTATGATACACCACTTAAGCCAGTAGCGCTACTACGGTCTCAGCCAAAATAGCGTTCAATCAATATTGCCATTGCACATCGCCTACGGCTACGACAAACCTGCCCTGCCATATTCTTATCAGCCCGCATCGTCACAACCGCTGGTGTATCCTGCAGAAAGGCTGCGTCTTAGCCTCTCCAGTCTTAAATGGCGACAATCTCGCAAATAGGGACATGCTTTCTGTGTTTTTCACCAGATTTCACCGTTTTTTCGAGAAACTTTCTATAGAAAGGGTTAATTTTTCGTAGATTTGCAAATTTTCCGCGGCAAAACTAGCGCAATGGTAATCAGTAGAGTATGATATTCTGGTAGGAAATTTAATGAAGAAAGTGAGCGAGTGACCTTGGGTAAAACGGTAAGCGGCCAAAGTAATGCCAAAATTATTCTCATCGGTGATCATAGCGTGGTCTACGGCCAGCCTGCGATTGCCCTGCCATTACCATCCGTAACGACTAACGTCACAATGCGGTCGGTGACTACCGGGCAACGGTTGACTAGTCGTTACTTCGACGGGCCAATCGTCCAGTTGGGCCAAAACTTAGCCGGTGTCGCCAAACTAATCGACACCTTGCTCACCCGTTTTGACGGTCACGAAACACCGTTTGAAATGAATATCACCAGTGATCTGCCGGCCGAACGTGGCATGGGGTCTTCCGCGGCCGTTGCCGTGGCGATCACCCGGGCCATGTACGCTTTTTTTGACCGCCCGCTAAATCGCGACCTCTTGCTCGCCAACGCCGAGATTGCTGAAAAGATCACCCACGGGAATCCTAGTGGAATTGACGCCGCAACGGTCAGTTCAGATGTCCCTATCTGGTTTGTTCCGCACCAGGAGACCACGCAGATTCCCTTTGCCTTACAGGGATATCTGGTGATTGCTGACAGTGGGATCAAGGGCCAGACCGGTAAAGCCGTTTCTGCCGTGGCGCGGCGAAAGACGACGTTGCCAACCGAAACCGACTTACAGATTCAAACGTTGGGCCAACTGAGTGCCGACGCCCGAACGGCCCTGGCCAAGCCTGATTTAAATCGCTTGGGTGCCATTATCAGTGACGCACAAACACAACTACGTGGCTTGGGCGTCAGTTCTCCTGAATTGGACCGTCTGACTCAGGTTGCCACCGCTAACGGTGCACTAGGCGCCAAACTTACCGGTGGCGGCATGGGTGGCTGTCTCATCGCCCTGTGTCCCGACCTGACGACCACTCAACGCGTACAGCAGAGTCTGATTGATGCTGGTGCCACAGCAACGTGGATTGAAGCTTTCAACTTAGAGGAGGAAACCGAATGAACGCAACGGTAACCGCAAGAGCACACACCAACATTGCGCTGGTCAAATATTGGGGGAAAGCCGATACTGAATTAATGCTCCCCCAAACGAGCAGCCTATCGCTCACCCTCGACCAGTTCTATACGGACACCACGGTGACGTTCGATGAGCAATTAACCGCCGACGAGGTGACCGTCAACGACCAGTTACTGTCACCGGTAGCTGGCAAAAAAGTACATAACTTTCTCAACCTGGTGCGCCAGCAAGCTTCGCGCACCTCTTTTGCGCGAGTAACTTCCATGAATCACGTGCCGACCGCTGCGGGTTTGGCGTCCTCAGCCTCCGCTTTTGCGGCGTTAGCTGGCGCTGCCAGTCAAGCTGCCGGTATGGATCTCGACCGGACCGCCCTGTCGCGGCTCGCTCGGCGCGGATCGGGTTCCGCTACCCGCTCCATTTTCGGGGGATTCGTCGAATGGGAAGCGGGTCACGATGACCTTAGCTCCCGTGCGGTACCCCTGATTGAAGACGTGACCTGGCCAATTGCCGTGGTGGCACTGGTCTTGGACCCTCATCAGAAGAAGGTCAGCTCGCGTCAAGGGATGCAGAGTAGCGTCACCACCTCACCATTCTATCCGGCTTGGAAGCAGGTTGTTGCTGATGATCTCGACGCGATCAAGCCCGCAATTCGGGCTCAGGACTTTACGACAATGGGTGAAACGCTAGAAACCAACGCCATGCGTATGCACGCTCTGACGCTCAGTGCCCGACCACCCTTTAGTTACTTCAATGGGGACACCCTGATCGCCATGCAGACGGTCAAGGGACTCCGGGCGGCCGGCTTGGAATGCTACTACACCCTGGATGCTGGTCCAAACCTGAAGGTCTTCTGTCAAACGGCAGACGTCCCAGCAATTCAGGAGCATTTCGCCCGTCAATTCGGAAGCGACAACGTTATTGTGGCCCATCCAGGCCCTGGTATTCAATTTTTAAACCAAGCCTGACCATTTCAAGATTTAAACCAACTACAAATTACTAAACTATTAACCGTTACAGAAGGGACCTGATTTTTTGATTTCCGCGCAAGCACCCGGAAAACTCTATATTGCTGGCGAATACGCCGTGGTTGAGCCGGGCTATCCGGCCATTATTGTGGCCTTGAACCAATTTGTGACCGTCACAATTACACCGAGTCACGATTACGGACGTATCGCCTCCAAACAATACCAAGAGAACTCCCTCTACTGGCAACGCCAGGGAACCGAGCTCGTTTTTGACAACCGGGACAACCCCTTCCACTATATCCTGTCGGCCATTCGATTGACCGAACAGTACGCCCAATCACTGGGCAAACCACTCGCCATCTACCATTTGAACGTCAACAGTGACCTCGACAGCGCCGATGGTAAGAAATATGGACTGGGTTCTTCAGCCGCTGTGACTGTCGCAACCGTGAAGGCGCTGTGCCAATTCTACGGCATCGATATGCCTAAGGATCGTCTATTCAAGCTAGCTGCCATCGCCCATTTAGACGTCCAAGGTAACGGCTCGCTGGGTGACATCGCCGCTTCCGTTTACGGCGGTTGGATTGCCTATCAAGCCTTCGACCGCGACTGGCTGGCCTCCGCACGTCGTGAGATTAGCCTGACCGACCTATTGACGATGGACTGGCCCGGTCTGCAGATCGAACTATTGACGCCACCAGAACCCCTTCGTTTGATGATCGGTTGGACCGGTACGCCGGCTTCCACCTCCCATCTTGTCGACAAGGTCGCCCTCTTTAAGGCAACCCGTCGTGACGACTATCACGCCTTTCTGCGGGAAAGTAAAGCTTGCCTGCAACGAATGATTGCTGGCTTCCACAATCAGGATCTCGATGCCATTCAAAAGGAAATTGCCGTTAACCGGCAACTGTTGAACCAATTGGCCAACTTGAGTCACGTGACCATCGAGACAAAGTTGCTAAAAACCATGTGCGACATCGCCGTTCACATCGGCGGTGCAGCCAAGTCGTCTGGTGCCGGTGGTGGTGACTGTGGTATCGTCATCATCAATGCTGCCAAGGATCTAGCTAGTCTGCTGAAGGAATGGGAACATCGCGGTATTGAACCATTGAAATTAAACGTCCATCACGTGATTGAATAAGGAGACCACTTATGGCACAACTATCCCGCCACGCCCACCGGAAGGACGAACACCTTTCGTTGGCTGAAAAATTTTATCAGGAACACGCCGCCAGTCAGTTCGACCAGTTGCGGTTCGTGCACCAGAGCCTGCCAGAAATGGCGTTTAGTGACGTGAACCTGCGAACCCAGCTAGGACCGCTGACGCTACCCGTGCCGATGATGATCGAAGCCATGACTGGTGGGAGTCCACGAACTGGCAAGGTTAACGCCATGTTGGGCCGTATCGCCGCAGCGACGGGAATGCCCGTGGCCAGCGGGTCGCAGAGCATCGCACTCAAGGATGCTACTGCCGTGCCCACCTTCACCGTGTTACGGGAAAACAATCCCGATGGCCTGGTCTTTGCCAATATTGGTGCTGGTCACACGGTGGCCCAAGCACGAGCAGCCGTGACCATGCTAGCAGCCGATGCCCTGGAAGTCCACGTCAACGTGGCTCAGGAATTAGTTATGCCCGAGGGTGACCGTGACTTTCACTGGTTGGATGAGATCGGTGAAATTGTGGCCGCACTTGATGTTCCGGTAATCGTTAAGGAAGTCGGTTTCGGCATGGCCCACGAGACGTTGGCCCAACTGGCTCGCGTCGGCGTCAAGTTCGTGGATCTTGGCGGCCGCGGTGGGACGAATTTCGCGCAAATCGAAAACTTTCGCCGCCCGGAAAAGGAACTCAACTACCTGGCTGGTTGGGGACAATCGACGGTCGAGTCCCTGCTAGAAACTCGGCAGACTCCCGACTTAACGGTCATTGCCACCGGTGGTGTTCGCCAAACCCTCGATGTGGCTAAGGCTTTAGCACTAGGTGCATCCGTCGTCGGGAGTGCTGGCCAAGTGTTACACAGTCTGATCAAGACCGATGAAGCCACGACTACGCAAATGTTGCTGGATTGGCAAACGGGACTCAAGACGATCATGACATTGCTTGGTGCCCGCAACTTGGCAGCGCTCCGAGAACAGAGGCTTCTTTTGTCCCCTGAGTTAGAGAGTTATTGCCGGCAACGTGGGCTAACGCAGTAGCGCCTTTTGCTTCTTACAAACATTAAAATTTAGAAAATCCCCATAGCAGGACAAACATGGTTGTTAACGCCAGTGTTGCCGTGCTATGGGGATTTTTTGATTACGCTTTTAATATAAATTAGGCAGAATTCCCTTGCTTTCAAACAAAGGATGAATGCCACTATGCCCTTCGCTGACTGACAATGTAGTTTTCTGCGGTTTCCTCGCTCATACGATGACTCTATAAATATTATTATAAGACGCTTTGCTATAGACGTAGTACACTCATATGGTATGCTACTGCCAAGCAAGAGGAGGTGGCAGCTTATGGCGAAGACAATGGCACAATTACCTTATCATTATGGGGTTAAAGTTAGAATCTTTCCTTCAACCGAGCAAAAGCGGCTGATTAGGCGTAACAGTGACGCCAGTCGGTTTATTTATAATCAGATGAACGGTATGAATAATGACTTGTTCTGGTTAAAGCAAGTGAAGATTCCAATTACAATTATCTTGAATCGAATAGCTGATTTGACTGAACGTCTAAAGAAGCCATCAACTGCTATCTCCAATATTCATGGTTGGTTAAATCATCCGGATTTTGACAGTCTGATGAAAGCCAACGCTATCAAGAATTACAAGACTGCCTGGAAGTTATTCCGCCAGGTTCATCAAGCGGGGACGCCTAAATTTCATAAACGTGGTTATACTCAGACTTATCAAACGTCGTGTTTGTACGGTGCCAAGGTGACAGTACCAACCATGAGTAATGGTAGCGTAAGACTAAATGATGTCCATCACCTGCAACTACCCAAACTGGGGCGTATCCGTTTCAAGGGGCTGCCATCGAAGATTTTAGGCCAAGCCGATGATATTAGAATCGGGACCACGACAGTTTCGATGGATGCTTGCGGCCATTACTTTGTGTCTCTGCAGCTTGGATCGACACACCCTTTCGTTGCCAAGCAAAGAGTTACGAAATCTAAGGTTGGGATTGATCTAAATCTTGATAACTTTTTGACGGACTCCAATGGACAGGTGATTGCGAATCCACGGTACTATCGGATGATTAAGGAAAAGCTGGCTAAAGCCCAGCGGAAACTGTCACGGCGGGCTAGACGAGTTAAAAAGAGTCGGCGACGGTTATCAGCATCAAAGAATTATCAAAAGCAACGGTTACTAGTGGCTAAGTTACAGCTAAAAGTTGCTAATCAACGTAAAAACTTCTTGCACCATATCTCTACGGCCTTAATCAAAAACCACGATTTAGTCGTAGCTGAAGAACTGCGGAGTAAAAATATGTTGCGGAACCATGCTTTGGCAATGAGTATTTCGGACGTTGGCTGGCAAACTTTACTGGGTATGTTGGCTTATAAAGCTGATCTGTATGACCGCACATTTTTGACTGTCAATCCCCGAAATACAACGCAAACTTGTAGCCATTGTGGGCACGTCATGACTGGTAAGAACAAGCTGACGTTAGCTGATCGCAAGTGGATGTGTCCTAGCTGTGGTGCGTTTCATGTCCGTGATCATAACGCGGCTAAAAATATTTTAGCAAAAGGTTTAGCAACCCTGTAAGAAATGAGTCCGCCTGGCAACCTGCGGACCTAAAAGGCTTTGGTAATTAGCGGATAAGTCCTATTCGTAGGCTAGCGCTGTATCTAAGCAAATTGTGGTCGCCATGCCGTGGGGTGTGGTTCTCACAAGCGTCCGTTTTTAAACGGGCGTGGTTGACTTGCTTAAATCATCATTAGTCCTGCAGATCTTCATCATAGACCGTAAAGCGCAGACCCTTAGGGAAGAAGTTCTTCACCGTCGTGCCAACAACCTTACCGAAACCAACCGGTTGACTGTCACAGGTTAACAGGTACCAGCCCTTCGTTGGCGCTGTTGCCAACGTGAAGGTTTCACCGTGAACCCAGGCCCGCCACTGATCAGTGGTGATAGCCAGTGTTTGCGCCACAGTTTGTGGGTCACTCGCCAAAGCCAATGCGTAGGCCGGTTCAAAACGGTTCTTCTTGAACGTTCCCAAATGTAAGCCAGGACGGAAAACATGGCACTTTTTCAGATTAGGTAAACCAGCCGGCATGGCAAATAATTGGTCCTTGACGGTGATTAAATTATCAAACGGATTTTGCCCCAGCACTTCGGTGGCAAAGGCCTGCCACAGCTTGCGTTGCTCACCAGTCAAGGGTGTCCCCAGCTTGGCTTGACCATGAATAGCTGGTGCATCGCCGGCATCGCGTTCGAGCTTCGCAACAAAGTGGCCTTCACCCTTCATCAGGTGTGGGAACAACCGCGCAGCCTTCTTGAGCTCCGGATTACCGTTGGCCCATTCTGGACGGGCATCCACGACGCCGCCGACCTTGTTGATCGGTACCAGGTGGAATTCTGGAAAGTTATCCAACACCCAGGCCATCATCTGTTCGTCCTCTTCTGGCGCGAAAGTACACGTCGAGTAGATCAATTGACCACCGGGTTTGACCATCTTCAAGGCTTCCGTCATGATCTCGCGTTGCCGCGTTGCACAGTCCTGAACGTAATCGAGGGACCAGTAGGACATGGCGTCGGGGTCCTTACGGAACATTCCTTCACCTGAACATGGCGCATCGACCAATACTTTGTCAAAATAATCGGGAAACACGGGACTCAAACGATCCGGTGACTCATTCAAGATTAGCGCGGATTGCACACCAAAGCGTTCGACGTTTTCCGCCAACACCTTGACCCGCTTCCGATTGATTTCGTTGGTCACTAACAGACCGGTTCCCTGTAAATAACTGGCCAAATGAGTCGTTTTCCCACCAGGTGCGGCACACAGGTCCAGAACTTTCTCGCCCGGTTGGGGTGCCGCCGTGGCGCCAACAAACATGGCGCTCGGTTCCTGACTGTAAACGGCCCCACTCTGATGCATCAACGTCCGGCCGCCGACCGTGCCGAAATGACCGAGTGGTTCGTAAGGGACTGGCTCAGTCGCCGTCAAATTTTCCGGTAAGTCATGATGGGCCGGGTTGACCCGGTAGCCGCTCAGACTAGGCGTGTCAAAGCTCGCTAAAAAGTCATCAGCTTCTGAGCCCAATAGGTCGCGGTACTTCGTGATAAAGTCTTCAGGTAAATTCACCGTTATTCCTCCATTTTGCATCTTACAATTGATTTATTTGCTATATACATAATGCAATTCGTTCAAATTCACTCTGCTTATTATACCCGTTTCGACCGGTCAGCACTACCCCATAGCTGGGTGAAATGGATGCAAGTCGCGCTCAGATATGTTACATTGAGAGGGTTACTTTGCTTCATCTACACGACTCTAAATCATTAATGCGAGGTGTTCTCTGTTGGAACGAAAATTAATCGCCATCGACCTTGATGGCACCACTTTAAATGCGGACGCCCAGATCTCTGCCAAGACGAAAGCCGTTTTGACTCAGGCGCGCGAAGCCGGTCACATCGTCAGTATCGTGACGGGCCGGCCGAACCGCATCTCTGCAAACTTTTACGATGAATTGCATCTGGATGGCCCAATGATCAACTTCAACGGGAGTCTGGGCCACATCCCCCACCAACACTGGCACGACGAATACCAGTACACGTTCAGTAAGGATGTCGCCTTCGACCTCTTGGCTCACCGTGCCGAACTGGGAATCAACATGATTGCTGCTGAGGGCAAGAATCTCTTTCTGGCCGTACGCGACCACCCCGTCGAAGTGGGCTTCTTTCCGACCGTACTGCAGTCCAACGAAATCTTAAATCAAAAGACACTTCAGCAAAATCCCATCAGTCTGACGGTCGCCGTTGACCGCAGTCATGAGGACCACCTGCTGAGCTACCTGCGGCACAACTTCGATGATGTCGTGGACGCGGCACCATGGGGCGGCCCTAACGCCGTGGTTGAACTGGGCGTCAAGGGCGTTCAGAAAGCCACCGGTGTTGAAGCACTGGCTCACCATTATCAGATTGACCGGAAAAACATCATTGCCTTTGGCGACGAACACAACGATGCCGCAATGATCGATTATGCCGGTTGGGGCGTGGCCATGCAAAACGCCACTGCACCGATCAAAAACCTGGCCAATGACATGACCACATTCGATAATGACCATGACGGCCTAGCCGCTTACCTGCAAGACTATCTCAAGCTAGCTGAATAACTGTGATACGAAACGCGTGAACTCGATTGGGGGCTCACGCGCTTTTTGCTTGTCTGATGATTTTCTCACCAAAGTTTGAAGTTGATCATCTCTAGAAACAGTTGACCTCTAAAACCCAGTTAGTCCTCAAAGTACGACGTCATTAACTTCTGATAGAGTTCCGTGAAGTCTAGGTACATCTGCTGATCCACATATTCGTCAACTTGATGCGCCGTCTCGTTGCCGGGACCAAAGACGATGAATGGGTAATTGTGTCCCTTATCTTTTAGCAGGTTGGAAGCGTCGGTAACCGCTGGTAATGCCAGCTTCGGCACGGGTGCCCCTGCATAGGTTGCCCCAATGGTGGCCGCCAAGTTACTCAGTGGATTGTCTTTAGGTTCTTCAACGGGCGACTGCGACATATAGATATCCATTGTCACGTGGCCGCCCTGTTCATTTTCCTGCGTCACCAGTTGTTGCAAAACCTGTGTGACCGTGGCGTTGTCGAATTCGGGAATCGTCCGAATGTTCATTTCCGCCGTGGCCGCTGCCGGAATCGAATTGACCTGGTCGCCACCATTGAAGACGGTCGTGTTGAAGGTCAGCTTCCCGAGAGCGGCGTTTTCACGGTCAGTCTTACGGAATGCCTCGTTTGCCTGCCCTAACAAAGACAACAGCGGATCGATGGCGTTTTGACCCAATTCTGGCATCGAGCTGTGTGCCGCCTTGCCCTGTGAGGTCAGCTTAACGTCCATGGACCCCTTGTGGGCGGAGAAAATGTGATAGCCAGTGGGTTCACCGATGAGCAGACCATCGACATCGTCCATATTGCCAGCCTCATAGAAGGCCTCAGAACCGGTCTCACCAACTTCTTCACCCACAGTTGCCATCAATCGAATCGTGCCTTTAGCGGGCTGTCCGGCCGCATGGAGCTCGATCATCGCGATAACTAGTGCTGCGAGGCCCGCCTTCATGTCCGTGATACCACGACCGTAAAGTTTTCCGGCGCGCGCCGTGACCTGGAATGGATCGGAGGCCCAGGCATTAACGTCGCCTGGAGCAACCACATCCATATGACCGGAAACGCCAAGTACCGGATGTCCGGAACCGATTTCCGCAATCAGATTAGCCCGTGAATCACTCAAAGGCACGAGTTGGGCTTGAATATCATGTTGGCCTAACAGGTGCTGAAGATATGTTGCCACATCGGTCTCATGGTCGTTAACCGACCGAATCGCTACCAAGTCTGTGAGAATCTGTAATTTCTGTTCATCTGTAAACACTGCCATCGCTGATTCCTCCTTAGTTAAGTCGATTTTAACGCAAATAATTGTGAATCTCACTTATTTGCCCCCACATAGAATTTGGGACTGATTTATCTGTCATTGTCCTAAACACTCTATCCACTGGATGCTGCCTACAGTTGACCCCTTCGTTTCTACTCTGCCACAGAAATTGAGCCCTTTTGAAATCTGCCTTCTCTCGTCTAAATGACCCTATACTATTACTAATGTAAAAATCGCCAAATTAGTCTCATCGTTTTGATAAATAATTGCACAAA
Source organism: uncultured Lactobacillus sp. (assembly GCA_937874695.1). Lineage (GTDB taxonomy): Bacteria > Bacillota > Bacilli > Lactobacillales > Lactobacillaceae > Levilactobacillus. The sequence continues at coordinate 127,004 of CALNAJ010000018.1, read as the reverse complement.
ATCAGTTGTATACTACATACGACTGATAAATAAGCATTTTAAAATGAATTACTTCTAATATTTAGTCTAAATTGGTTCAATATAAACCAAATACTCAAAAAAGATTCTTGATCTATATAGCAATCACATTGTTTCACTCAATTTGTATATAACAAAAAGCCTTACTAAGGGGAAATTATTTTCTCCAGGCAAGGCTTTCAATCAGTGCTTTTACTGTAAATTCACATTTTTTTGTAGTAATCACACCGATTTCGACAAAAACCACTAGCGCTAAGATTGACTAGTTTAGTCGGAATCAAACAATTACGATATCACGAGCCGTGAGACCAGTGTTAATCGTAAGCACCAACATTTTTACAGAGACTCAACTTAAAGCCGGAGGTGGCCAGAGATGAAGCCAGCCGTGACGAGGACCTTAGCTGACGTCTTTTGTCAGGTTAGGTCATGGGACGAGCTTGGAGACGTCCGAACTTTGACGGCTTCAAGTCGAGGTCCAAGACCGCTTCTTAGGCTTGGACCGGTCCCCACAGCAGGCGGAATCTCTAGCAACCACAGTGCGACCAGGTTACCCCAATCTCGCACTTGTCTTTTAGTATTTAACCACGATTAACCCTGTGTCTCTGTCATGAACCAGCCGAAGTCGGCGTATGATTCACGCCGGTAGGCATCCCAAGCACCGATACCGACCATCAGCCCGGTAAAGCCATCGACGTCCTCATCGGACAAGAAGCTGATATCGACGGGCTTGCCAACCGGTGCCCACTTGGCGTTGACGTCTTCACGCCAGGAGAACTGTGCCTGAGCATCATCGGTCGTGACCCGAAGTTCAGCGGCTGAGCTGGCCACCGGAATCTTAACGGGTTCGAGTTCGGTCCGTTCGCCATCCTTGGCCTGAACCACGTCTAACACCGTTTGATCGTTGCGTTCGTCGTAACTCAGGCGTTCAAACAACCAGTTGTGGTTGTCGTAGTACAGGACTAGCCCCGCCGACTGTGAAAAATGAATTGGCTTGAATTTCAGCTTAGTCGTCACCGTCTCGTGGAACCCGGTAACCGCCGTGGCCATCAGGGAGACGTCCATCCGAGAGAAGAACGACTGGCGCCCACGCATCCGCAGGCCCTGGTCTTGTAACGTGAGCCAATCCTTACTTGGACGACCATATGGTGTGAGCCAGTGCAGGTCCAGCGTCGACTTGCCAAAGTCATCGATCAGCGTAAATGGCCGTTGGGCGTGTTCCAGTTCAACACCAGTCATCCCCGGCGTCGAGGCCTTGGCCAAGTTACTGCCATCGGCCATCCGCAGCCAACCGTCATCCGTCCAGACCATCTTCTGAAGTGACGTTTCCCGACCGAGAATAGAGTGCAGTCCAGGCAAGGGCCGCGCAGACAAGTGGGCAACGTACCATTCGCCAGTCTGAGTAGAAACCAGTGACCCATGTCCGGCCTTCTGTAGTGGTGCATCTGGATTGTATAGATCTGGCCGACCAGCATCTGGGTCGTTACGCCGGTAATAGTAGTACGGTGTCGACGTGATGATGGGATTCTGGGGATCGGATTCATACGGCCCCGCAATGTTCTTAGACCGCTGTAGGACAACCGCGTGCCCGTAGCCGGTCCCACCTTCCGCCGTCATCAGGTAGTAATACCCGTCGTGTTTGTACAGGTGTGGTGCTTCCTGGGCCCCACGGTCGGTGCCACCCCGCGTGATACGGACGGGATCACCGATTAACTTACCCTGCTTAGGATCGAACTCTTCCAGCACGATTGCCCCGGGATGTTGATAGCCCAGCCGGGTCTCCCATTCCAACGTGACGACCCACTTGCGACCATCATCGTCGTGAAACAGTGACGGGTCAAAGCCGATGGAATTGAGGTAAACGGGCTTGCTCCAAGGTCCCATGATGCTTTCGGCCGACATGGTATAGTTATCGGCGTCAAACATCCGGCCGTCTTGATTATTCATCTTACTGTAGGTCATCCAGAATAATTTTGTCTGCTTATCGTAGGACAGGTCTGGGGCCCAAATGCCACCGGGCGTCATGGTCCCGCGCAGATCTACCTCAGGGACGTCGGCCAGTGGGTGTGCAATGAGCTCCCAGTTGGCTAAGTCCTTGGAATGGTAGACCTGAATTCCAGGGTTCCAGTGAAAGGTTGACGTGGCAATGTAGTAGTCCTCACCGACCCGCAGGATTGAAGGGTCCGGGGTGAACCCGGGTAGGATTGGGTTTTGAATTTCAGTCATAGATAAAATCCTCCTTGAGTAGTGACCGTCAACTGACGGTCTTTTTTAAATAGAAATTTCATTAAGCGCTTACAATAAACATTGTACGCGTTTTCAGTGACAAAAAAAGAGGATAATCCGTATAGAACTATCCCTAATTCGTACTATTCTATTTTTCCAGACGCATATACTCGCGAGGCGTTTGCCCGAAATGTTTCTTGAATTCCCGCGTGAAGTGACTCGGAGAAGCATAGGCAAGTTTGGCCGAAACCGCGTTGATTCGGGCCTTGGGCTGGCGCAAAAGTTCCTTGGCCGTGGCTAATTTGAGCGCGATCAAATACTGTTGTGGCGACTCGTGGTAATACTTCTGAAATAGCTTCAAGGCGTAGCTCTGCGAGATATTCCGGGCCGCAACGATTTTCGCTACCGAAGGCTGTTGCGGGTCGGCGGCATGGTAGATCTGATAATCCAACTGGGCCTTCAGGTCACTGGCCAATTGGTGACAGAGCATAAACTGGTCAACGTCGGCGGCCTGTGGCGTAAATTTTCCGGCAGCTTTCAAGTCCTTGACCAGCGTCATGATGACGTCGATCACGCTCACCTGTAGATCCAATTGGTCGGCTAAATTATAGTCCGGACCGATCATCGCCATGAGGTGCTCGGCCTGGGTCCGCAACGCTGGATACACCGCATCGGCCGGCGTGATGACCCGACCGGCATACTCGCGAATCAACAGGTAGCGTAACGCTGGGTCGTCCAGATTAAAGTGCATACAGAAATACGTCATTGGCCGATGGTCTAGCGCGTAATTGGTATGACGCGTTTCAATCGGAATCACCGTGAATTCCCCCGCTTGCAAGATGAGCTCGTCCGTTTCGGTAATGGTGCGCTGGCGGCCCTTTAGAATATACATCAGCTCAAAGGCTGGGTGCTCTTCGGCCGGCCACTGCCAGTCGGCGGGAACGGTCTCTTGATGACCGCCAAACAGCGTAAAGTGCGTGTTGATCACCGGCAAATAGTCGATTGCCATCCAACTCTCCTCCTAACCAAAAACTACCACCAGCCAACGCGGGCCGGTGGTAGCGAAACAATCACTTAATCTTCGAAGGCTTGGGTCGCCTTGATAGCGGCTTGCCAGCCCTTGTAGCATTTTTCCCGTTTGTCAGCCGCCATGTGTGGGGTGAATTCATCCCGCAAGGCGTGCATCTTCCGGATGGCATCCATGTCAGGCCAGAAACCAACGGCCAAGCCGGCCAGGTAAGCTGCCCCCAGCGCGGTCGTTTCGTTGATGGCCGCCCGTTTGATCGGCGTATCCAGAATATCTGCCTGGAACTGCATCAGGAAGTTGTTATTAGCTGCCCCACCATCGACACTCAGGGATTGGATGTTCAACCCGGTCTCGTTGGTCATGGTGTCCACAACGTCTCGCGTCTGGTAGGCGATGGCTTCCACCGTGGCCCGCACGAACTGTTCACGCGTGGTACCACGCGTTAGGCCAAAGACAGCGCCCCGCGTTTCCTGGTTCCAGTATGGCGCACCCAACCCGGTAAAGGCCGGTACCACGTAAACGTTCCCAGTAGTTTTAGCATCGACTGCCATCTTTTCGGATTCGCCAGCGTGCTCGAAGAACCGCATCCCGTCACGTAACCATTGTACGGCGGAACCGGCCACGAAGATCGACCCTTCCAGCGCGTAAGTCACCTTGCCGTTTAAACCGTAGGCAATCGTGGTCAACAACCCGTTGTGAGATAAGGTCGGTTCTTCCCCGGTGTTCATGACGATAAAGGCCCCGGTACCGTAAGTGTTTTTGACCATCCCTTTGTCAAAGGCAGTCTGGCCAAATAAGGCCGCCTGTTGGTCCCCAGCGATACCGGCAATCGGCACTTGAACTCCGGAGAACGTGTAGCCAGCGGTGTAGCCGTAAATTTCAGACGATGAGCGGACTTCGGGTAACATGGCGGCTGGAATGTTCATCCAGTTCAAGATGTCATCGTCCCACTTCAGGTCGTGAATGTTGTACAGCATGGTCCGGCTGGCGTTGGTGTAGTCCGTGGCGTGTACCCGGCCACCAGTCAGCTTCCAGAGGATCCAGGTGTCGATGGTCCCGAAGAGGAGTTCGCCGCGTTCAGCGCGCTCCTGGGCCCCTTCAACGTGGTCTAAGATCCAACGAATCTTGGTCGCAGAGAAGTAAGAATCGATGACCAACCCGGTCTTGTCGTGAATGGCATCGGTATAGCCGTCTGCCTTCAGTTGATCGGCCAGATCACTGGTTTGCTTGGATTGCCAAACGACCGCATGGTAGATGGGTTCGCCGGTCTTCTTGTCCCAGATGATCGTGGTTTCCCGTTGGTTGGTGATCCCGATTCCCCGCACCTTGTAAGGTTGCACGTCGGAGTCAATCAGCGCGTCAGAAATGACGGATTGAACCGCATTCCAGATTTCGTTGGCATCGTGTTCGACCCAACCTGGCTGAGGAAAGTACTGGTGAAATTCCCGCTGTGCCTGTCCTGCAATTTGGCCGTGCCGGTCGAATAAAATAGCCCGGGTACTCGTCGTCCCTTCGTCAATTGCCATCATGTATTGTTGATCATTCATTGTCATAGACTCTCCATTCATTCGTTGTAAGCGACGGCCTAAATCCACCGTGATGTCGCACTTGTTACCAGTATACCGAAAAGTGCTCGCCGCGCCAAATGTTTTTGTAAATGAAACCGCCACCAAGACGAGAGTATCGGGGTTGGTGGCGGTTTATAAGATTTTGGAAATTTTTACTACTTTTCGTCGCTCTTCAAAACGCCAGCCACACCGTAACGGTCGGGTTGCATTTCGCGTAAGATGACGTGGACGTGTTCGGCTGGGGCACCAGTGTTCTTGGTCACAGCAGACGTCACGTCTTGAACTAAAGCCTTGAGTTGGGCTTGTGAACGGCCCGCAATCAAATCAATGTTAACAATTGGCATTATTTTCGTTCCCTTCTTAATTGAATGCACCTATTATACCGATAACCACTAAAGATGGCAATCCTATGCCACAGGTCTTGTCCACACTGCCATAAACCAGGGGCTAACAAACGTTGCAACTTACTTTTCCGTCGTCTTCTCCCGCAGCTTCAACTGTTCCGTTTCATTGTAGAAATTCCCCTCAATGTCAACGGTATTGACCAGGTTGACGAAGGCCCGGGGATCAACTTCCTTGACCGCCCGTTCCAATGCATAAAGTTCATACCGCGAAATAACGGTCATCAGCACCGTACTCGACTGCCGCGTGTAGGCCCCGAATGATGGGATAGCCGTGATGCCGCGAATGAGAGTTTTATTAAGTTCTGTGATAACGGCGTCCTGTTCCGACGTCACAATGAAAGCGGTCAGCTTCTGGTGGCGTGTATGAATGCTATCGACCACCCGTGACATTGCATAAATGGAAATAATCGTGTATAACGCACTCTCCCAGCCAAATAGGAAACCGGCAACGATGACGATGCCCGAGTTGATCATCATCATAAGCGTCCCAATCGTCCGCCCCGTGGTCTTCTCCAGCACCACGGCAATGATATCCATCCCCCCGGTCGAGAAGCCATTCTTCAAGGGATAGGCCACACCAACACCGGTCAGAATGCCCCCGAATAGCGCTGCTAGTAGCGAATTATTTGAAATATTGTTGACCGGGATCACGATAGCCAACACTGAGGTTAGAATAGCCACCGCAATGGAATAGATGGTGAAGCCCCGGCCCACCTTGAACCAGCCCAACAGACCAATGGGGATGTTAAAGAGCAGGATGAACCACCCAGTACTCAGATGAATCCCGACCGCTGCCAGTAACGTGGCAATAATCTGAGAGATCCCGTTGATTCCTGCACTGAAAATCTTACCGGGAACTAAGAATTCATTTAATGCAATGGCCGTGATTATGGCCGATCCAAGCAAAATTAACAGGTGTTTGCCCACCTCGCGCCGATTGTTTTCTAACATAATTCTCATCTTCACGCCTTTCAGTCATCAGTTGTTTTCACCATTTAACCACAACTCCTGCGACTTAGCTACCCCTAGTACGGCCACCCCATCAGCCTTTAGCCCCCACAACCACCGCAAAATGCCAGTCTGGCGTAAACATCAAATTGTATAAATATTTATTTTCATGAGAAAATCGTGTAAAATAATTAAAAATATTCAGAAACCGGCCCCGTTAATCCTTAAAAATGATAGAATAGTAACGAGAATTTATTCACTACTATATAGAAAGGAGCGCTCCCATGAATTATTCCGCTTGTACAAGTATTTTAATTGGCGCGCAGGCTTCTACGGATGGCTCGGTCATGATTGGCCGCAACGAAGACGCTAAGGCCGCTTGGCCCAAGCACTTCATCGTTCACCCCGCGACGACAGCCACGACGCCCCAGACTTTTGTCAGCACGGACAATGGCTTCACCATGCCGCTGCCCCAGTCCACTGCCAAATACACCGCCACCCCCGAATGGACCGACAAGTACGGCCTATTCGAGGAAGACGGGATCAATGAATTCGGTGTGGCCATGAGTGCCACCGAAAGTACCTATTCGAATGAACGGGTACTCGGCGCCGACCCCCTGGTCAAAGACGGTATCGGTGAAGAAGCTATGATCACGGTCGTCCTGCCCTACATCACCTCTGCTAGAGCCGGGGTCGCCCTGCTTGGCCAAATCGTCGAGCACTATGGGACCAGCGAATCCAACGGCATCTTATTCGCCGACCAGCAGGAAGCCTGGTACCTGGAAACGGGGGCCGGCCACTACTGGGTCGCCCAACGGATTCCGGATAACGGCTACGCAGTCGTTGCCAATCAGATGGCCATTCAGGACATTGACTTCAAGGATCACGAGAACTTTATGTTCGCCCGCAACCTGCGTGAGTTTGTGGCCACGAATCACTTGAACCCTGACCGCGACCGTTTCAGCTGGCGCAATATCTTCGGAACTCAAGATCAGTCGGATCTGTACTACAATACGCCGCGCGTCTGGTACGGCCAACATTGCTTCAATCCAGAAGTCGCACAGGAACCGCAATCATTTGACTTACCTTTTATTCAGTACGCCGATCACCTGTTGAGTGTCGATGATGCGCAGGGCTACCTCAGCAGTCACTTTGAGGGTACCCCTTACGATCCCGTCGGTGCTGGCACGCCGGAACAGCGTATACGGTTCCGACCAGTCAGCCTCGCCAAGACGCAGGAATCACACGTCTTACAACTGCGACCAGCCATGGACCCGGCCTTAGCCGGTATTCAGTGGCTCGCCATGGGTGTGGGCGCACAGAGTGTCTACGTCCCATTCTACGCCGGCATCGAGAGCACGCCGACCACCTATCACTTGGGCAAAGAGACCTACGACGCGGACTCTGCTTACTGGGTCTACAAGCTCGTCAGCGTCCTCTTAGACGCGCACTATCAGTCGGCTTGGCCAACGGTTAGTGCTGTCCAAAAGGAACTGCGGATCGCCTTCAAGCAGTCCGTCCAGCACACCGATGCCGTCGGTCAACAACTGTCTGGCACCGAACTGAATCAGTACTTAACGCAACAAGCCAACGAGAACGCCGCATTGGGAATTCGGCGCTATCGCGAGCTGGCGGCGACCTTAATCACCAAGGCCACCGACCTCGGGCCCCTCAATTACCACCAGGACCTGAACTTATAACACGGCCCGGGCTAGCTGGCCTAGTCCGCACCACATAAATGGGAGATATTAATCTAATGGAAAAGCAAAAAAAGATTGGACTCTTCAGTCTGATCTTAATGATTTTTTCGGCCATCTACGGTTTCGCTAACGGAACTGTTGCCTATGACCAAATGGGATATGCCAGCATTATCTGGTACGTTTTAGCCGCCCTGTTCTTCTTCCTGCCAAGTGCCTTGATGCTGGCAGAATACGGATCAACGTTTAAGGAAGCTAAGGGGGGAATTTACTCCTGGTTAGCTGAGTCCATTGGCGAGAAGATGGCCTTCATTGGGACCTTCATCTGGCTGTCCTCTTGGATCATTTGGATGTTGTCGACCTCGACCAAGGTTTGGATTCCACTGTCAACCTTGATTTCTGGGAGCGACCAAACGCAGACCTGGGGTATCCTCGGTTTAAGCTCTACGCAAACGATCGGGATCTTGGGAATCGTCTGGATCCTCTCCGTGACCTTCTTCGCCACGCGTGGGGTGAGCTCAATCGCTAAGATTTCTTCATTGGGGGGAATCTTCGTGATGGGCCTGACCATCTTGTTCTTCATTGCCAGCATTTTAATCTGGATCTTGAACAAGGGTCAACTCGCAGAACCCGTTAACGGCCTGCACAGCTTCATTGCCTCACCAAACCCACAATTCCAGTCACCAATGGCGCTCTTGTCATTCGTGATCTACGCCGTCTTTGCCTACGCCGGGATGGAATCCATGGGGGGCATCACCGATAGTATGGAGAAGCCGGAAAAGACCTTCCCCAAGGGGCTGATCATTTCCACAATTACCATCACGATTGCCTACTCCGTCTCGATCTTCCTCTGGGGGGTCAGCGCCAACTGGCACGAAGTCTTGGGTGGCGGTTCCGTTAACTTGGGGAACATCACCTACGTCCTGATGAATAACTTAGGTCTGGTTATGGGGCACGCGATGAACTTGTCTCACGGAACTTCCGTGTTGATTGGAAATGTCTTGGCTCGTTTGACCGGGTTGAGTATGTTCATGGCTTACCTGGGGTCCTTCTTCGTTCTGGTCTACTCACCACTGAAGTCCTTCATCATGGGATCTTCACCAAAGCTGTGGCCTAAGAAGATGACGCACCTCAACAAGGCTGGTGTGCCAGCCTACTCCATGTGGATTCAAGCCACAGTGGTCGCCGTCTTCATCTTCTTCGTTTCCTTCGGGGGATCCGCAGCCAAGGAGTTCTACCAAATCTTGACCAACATGGCCAACGTTTCCACCTCAGCACCATACCTCTTCTTGATTGGGGCCTTCCCATTCTTTAAGAAGCGGACCGACCTGGAACGGCCATTCGTCGTTTACAAGAACAAGGTCTTCACCAACATCATCGTGGGGATCGTGCTGCTAGTCTTGATTGCCGGAATCGTCTTCACTTGTCTCCAACCAATCATGGCTGCCGACTACAAGACCGCCTTCTGGACGATCATCGGCCCTATCTTCTTCGGTGCCGTGGCTTGGATCTTCTACCACAATGCTGAGAAACGTTCAGCTAAGGAAAATGATCCAGCTAGTGACGAAAACTAAATTGCTTACTAAAAAAGTTCGAGACGATTGGTCTCGAACTTTTTTTGACGTTAAATGCAGTTAGAATCACTATTAGTCCACCGAAATTTCAGCTTATTTTCGCCGCAACGTTCGATCCGGCGCATGCCCAATGAACAACGGTACCCGTTCCTCCACCACGTCGCTAAATTCCAGACCATACCAGCGTTGCGGTGACAGACTCACCCGTTGGAGCAGCAGTCGACCACCGATTAGCAACCGATCCAATGTTGGCAAGTCATCCTCCGTCCCTAAGTCCTGGAATTGCTGGTTAAGCATAACGAATTTGAAGTTACCGACACGCCGACCCGGAACACTCGAATACCGGGGCGTCTGGTCCGGTAAAATTCCCGCTTTCAGTAAATCATTGACGATTTGGCGCAAGTACACGTTGACCCGCTGGGGCTTCTTAAAACCCAGGTAGAGCTGCACGTCCATCACGTTTCGCGTACCTAGCGTTTCCACCGTGTAGCTACACTCATAAGGCGTATCGGTCTCGTTGACCGTCACGAACCAATAGACTGCTGCGCGTTTCGGCTGTTGGTCCAGAATCGAGTAGACTACCGCTCGCTTAATCGCGTAGTTTGGGGCCACATGACCCACGTAGACCAGATTCGTCGCAAACGGCGGCACCTGGTCGTCCCGACTCAAGGCTGCCAACTGCGGCAAAAAGTCCAGCAAGGACACGTACTCGGCGTCCTCCACGTGCGCGCTCCGTCGTCGGTTACCGTAGTACCAGAAGACCATGATCGTCAGAATCACCACGGTCAGACACAGCGTCACGTAGCCACCGCGAACAAATTTCGCCAAGCTCGCCACCAGGAATAAGCCTTCCAGCAAGCCAAATACCCCCACGTAAATCTGTGCCAGCACGCGATGACCACGCTGCTGTAAGAATGCGTGTAGAAGCAAGGTCGTCATCAACATGGTCAGCGTGATTGCCAGTCCGTACGCAGCTTCCATGTGGCTGGACGTCCGAAAGAACCAGACAATCCCCAGCGTCACGGCGCACAGTAACCAGTTAACAGTTGAGATGTACAGCTGGCTCTTTTCACTACCGGGAAACTTAATTCGCAGTCGTGGCAGTAATTTCAGCCCCATTGCTTCATGTACCAGCGTATAGGACCCGGTGATCAGCGCCTGCGAGGCAATGATTGCCGCCACAGTCGCAATCCCAATGGCAAACAGCCGCCAACTCCCTGGCACCATCGCGTAGAAGGGATTGACCGGGTGAGCCGCCCCCAGCTGACTGGCATGGTGAATCACCCAGGCCCCTTGGCCTAGATAACTTAGCATCAGCATGAGATAGACAAACGGCCAGGTCCCATAAATATTGCGTTTGCCAACCTGCCCCATGTCGGAGTAAAGGGCCTCCGCCCCCGTCGTCGCCAGAAATACACTGCCAAGAATGAAAATCCCCTGCCGGTTGTCCGGACTGACTAAGAAACGCAGCGCATACGTTGGCGCAAGCGCTCGAATAATCAAGGGATCACTGAGGAGACTACGCAGGCCCACCAGCCCAATAAAACTGAACCACACCAGCATCAAGGGACCAAATGACCAGCCGATCAATTGGGTCCCCAGGCGTTGAACCAGGAACAGTCCGACCAGAATCCCCGTGACCACGAGTAGGACCCATCCCTGATTCCCACTGAAATGTACGGGGCCTAGTGTCTGACTCTTCAGGCCTTCAATTGCCGAAGTCACCGTCACCGCTGGTGTCAACGTGCCGTCTGCCAGTAACGCGGCCCCCCCAATCAGTGCCGGAAAAATCAGCCAATTGGCGTGATTACGAACCAGGGCGTACAGGGCAAAGATGCCGCCCTCGTGCCGGTTGTCGGCCCGCATTGCCAGCAAGATGTATTTGACCGTGGTAATCAGCATCAACGTCCAAAAAATCAGGGAGATACTGCCCAACATGACCGGCGTCACGGCCGTCATCGCCCCACGACCGGCCTGGTCAACGATTGCGTTCATGACGTAAAGGGGCGAGGTGCCGATGTCGCCGTAAACGATTCCCAGCGTAATCAGCATCCCCACCCCCGTGAGTTTCTGTGTCGTCATCCGCATGTGCTCGCCCCCTACAGCCACCGATGCGTGATCAACCGGTGACGCAGCTCGCCTAAGACCAGAATCATTGCCGTTCCCGCCAGCCACACATAACCCATGCCTAACGAGTTCGACTGTCCGCTAAAGCGGCCCGCCACGTGGCTAATCCGAAAGAATGACAATCCCAATAGATTGAGATTGTAGTGTGCTACCCCTGACGCGTGCACGTAGGCGTAAGTGCTGGAAATGATCAGCGACAGCAGGCCTGCCGACACGATCATTCCACCCACGATTTCCAAGCTGAGCCGCAGTACCGTCTTGCGCATGAGAATCCCCCCTCACTGTGGCCTCCATCATAGCGGGCCGGGCCCGCTATGCCAACTCGTCACACTGGCTTGCGGAGGTCAGTGACCGAATTGGTCTGTGGCTGAACTAGTTGGGGATCGAAGTGATTCTTTAACGAAGCGGTTACCGGATCTAACCAAGGTGCATCCTTGTATCAGTGTCGCTTAATGTGGTCGTGATGCTTAGAGTGAGTGACAAAGTTAATCATTGACCTCGCTATATGACGGGATAGACAAAACGACTACTTCAAAAGAAGTAGTCGCCACCCATTACCGCACTGAACCTGTGAACTTGTGGTAGCCGGTAGGACGGTCGCCACTTTTTTACCATTCCTCATTATACGAAATGCCAGAATAAATTGGAGCACCCTGGTCCGATCTATCGGGCCAAGATGCTCCAATCTTTTAGTCATCAATATGTACCTTAAAGTTTGAATGTGAAGAATGCCAAACTAGCTACTTTGTATCGCTTTGATTTAGCATTAGTCAATTGTTCCTCTAATTATCAAAATCGTCACCAGCCATAGTCCCCCACCAGAAGCCACTAGCCATCGCTGCATAATCACTACCGCCACCATTGCCGCCACTAAACCAGCCATGCTTTTTACGAGGTGTTGGATGGTCGCGAACGCTAACAACATCAACAATTGCTCTTGTTATCCGTAAATCTTTATAAATAGATACACCGTACCTAGTTTCATCTACCAACATCATCTCGATAACATCATCATATGTTGCCAAAGGACTTTCTAAAAAGTAAAATGGCTTAAAGTGTGCTCTTGTCGCCGGTTTTAGTTGATAAGTTTTCCCATACTCCCCGATCAATAACATTTTATCATAATCAATCGTTAAGATATTCCGGGTGTCTTTTGCGCCGTATCGACTTGTTAACTCACTAAAATCATAAGGATTGACATAAGTTACGCCATACTGTTCAATGTATAATGGATTTAATAGCTGTTCTGTCTTCATTTTTATTTTCCTTTCTTTTGTTATATCGATAATAACATAGAATCACCCCCCCAAGCGCGTTGGGAACACTGAATGGTAACAGATGCTTTATAAGGGTCAGGGGTTATCATCCACCCAACCAAGTTGTATGATATTAGTAGGGAGTGAGTTTAGATGAGTAAAACGGCTAATCGGATATGTTGGGCCCTTGCGCTGGTACTCTTAGCGATTACGTGGGCGCTACAGATTTTGGACGGAACTGGCAACCTCAGCATGGAAACAGTAACGCTTGCTATCTCAATAATAGCTCTAGTGATTGCAATAATTGGGCTAGTCTTAGCAATTCGTAACTTGCACGAGGCAAGACACTAACCGTCCTGTCACAGATCTACGGGGCGCACCGAGGGGGCATTACAATGAGCAAACGAACCATGAATACACTGACTGTTATTTTCTTTGCACTAGCTTTCATCATTTTAGCAGGAAAGGCAATTTTGAAATAGGTCAACTACCAACCATCTTTCTTATTCAAAGGATGGTTTTTAATTTGCGTTCAGCGGGTTTATAATGTTTTACAAGTAACACATACATTAGGGGGGAAATACATGATTAAGTTAACACGTAAATATGCCGCTGCTCTCATGTTGCTAGGAGCAGTTGCAGGGGTTGGGATTGCTACGGGGACGACTACGGCAAACGCAAAGACTAAAACGCCTGCTGCACAGATTGCTGCTCGTGCAAAAATAGCAGCTAACGAAAAAAAAGTTGATAAAGCCATTGATAAGATTGATATTAGCAATTTATCTGATCTAAATTCTATTTATACCTACGGCCCCAGCGCAACGCAAACTGTACAGCCATATAATATGTATCAAACATACAAGTTAAAGAGTCCATTAACACTAACCAATGAATTTGGACACAAAACTGTCACTTTACCTAAGGGTTCAGTCGTCACTGGCTTAAATGACGGTAATGGCAATCTACAAACTATTGACAACACTACCCTGAGTATCAAGAATCAGAAAAAAGTGTTTAAAAAGCTTGGAAACTGGCACCGCAATTTTGCAATATCTAAAAATAACAGTGGCGCAGCACAAAAATACACGCGAACGACCGCCTTTTCTAAAAACTCTGTTGCAAGTTTCCCTCAGCTATCAGTTAAGACAGCAAAAGCACAGTACGATGCTGCGGCCTCAAGCTTACCGTTTATCTCAGTGACTGCTGACAGCCAACTCGCTTACCACTCCAAGGGTGAAATTTACCAGACTACGGGCTACGCTAAAATCAAAAAATTTAAGCGTACGCACTCAACCATCACTTACTATTTAAACAAGCCACTATCTGGTGTAACCACCAAAAAAGCCAAGGTCGGCAAGTCCTACCAGTATAAACTGTGCTTTAAGTTAGGTCATGTTTTCCAGAGCCGTGATAGTTATAATGGTGACGCTGGCGCCTACAATATTACTGTTAATAATGGCAAGCAAGCTTTTTTCCTACCACTAGATAATGTCGCTGAATCTTATATTTCGGCAATAAACGGTAACGAATATGTCAGCGCCAACGATAAAAAAGTCTCAACAGTTTTCGTTGAAGGTCTATATTAATATCCATCAAAGAGACTACCTGCAACAGGGTAGTCTCTTTATTTGTTTTCATACCCTCCGCAATCATCTCCGTTCACTGCTCTGAACGAGGACAACAGCACATCCAAAGTACCAGCACCATAATTAGCAAGGCACAGGGATGAAACAACCCTGCTGCACTCCCCCCGAACTAGCCTATGGTGTACTCTCAGACGCCCTCATGTGGCGTAATAGTGTAAGACTCGAGGATCACTCCCACATACGTGGGGAATACCATCCACTGGAGCAACCGTCCATGGTACATCAAGGATCACCCCCACATACGTGGGGAAATACCACTACCGGAGTTCCGGCCGATAAAGCCCATCAGGATCACCCCCACATACGTGGGGAATACAAATATTGAACTGGTAATTCGGGGATTCTCACGGGATCACCCCCACATACGTGGGGAATACGTTTGACTGATTACTTGCCGGGCGTAGGCTTCGGGATCACCCCCACATACGTGGGGAATACCAATGAATCGGGTTAAGGGATGTTTTACAGTCAGGATCACCCCCACATACGTGGGGAATACACCGCCCAAAATATGAACGATCCTAGCCGGCCGGGATCACCCCCACATACGTGGGGAATACCATGAGAGCTGGCACTCGTGACATTCGGCTGCGGGATCACCCCCACATACGTGGGGAATACGCAGTACCAGTTGGTGACGTAGCAAGATAGTTAGGATCACCCCCACATACGTGGGGAATACCAGGCTTGTTCGCAACCGTTTCAATTAGAGTGGGGATCACCCCCACATACGTGGGGAATACAAATGCAAAAGTTGACGGGAAAGCCTGTGGTAGGGATCACCCCCACATACGTGGGGAATACCTTAGCCGCCCATTGCTTGGTGTCGAACATCGCGGATCACCCCCACATACGTGGGGAATACAAGAACTTTCAACTTTCCGAGTAAGCGTCAACGGGATCACCCCCACATACGTGGGGAATACTTTGGATGTATTTAAAAAGTACCACGGATGTTGGGATCACCCCCACATACGTGGGGAATACCGGCTGGCGGGGATGGCGGATTAGATTCCGTCAGGATCACCCCCACATACGTGGGGAATACGTGCTATGGGGATGCTAGACCAATGATCACCAAGGATCACCCCCACATACGTGGGGAATACCGCATTTGATCAAGGGACTGTGAGCCGCGTCAAGGATCACCCCCACATACGTGGGGAATACGTTGGCTGTGGGTGTGCAACGTCAATTGTCACGGGATCACCCCCACATACGTGGGGAATACAACTGGACCAAATATCTGGTGATCAACGAGATGGGATCACCCCCACATACGTGGGGAATACACAACAGCATCACGGTGAACGGCTTGAAGATGAGGATCACCCCCACATACGTGGGGAATACAACTTCCTAAGCATCGCGTACTCAGATTTAAAGGGATCACCCCCACATACGTGGGGAATACACTATCTCAATATTTTTAGCATCCGGGTAGGCAGGATCACCCCCACATACGTGGGGAATACGTATCACTAGCCACTGGCTTGAAATCCCCATCGGGATCACCCCCACATACGTGGGGAATACATGTTTACTAAGCCGTGGATCGAACGCCAGACGGGATCACCCCCACATACGTGGGGAATACTCACGTTCCTGTGTCACCTTATCTAGCTTATCGGGATCACCCCCACATACGTGGGGAATACAAGCCCCAAATTGACTTGCAGGAATACCGGCCTGGATCACCCCCACATACGTGGGGAATACCCACCCATTTTTCCTTTAGAATGGCGACAATAAGGATCACCCCCACATACGTGGGGAATACTCTCCTAACTTCCGGCCACACATCGGACAGTAAGGATCACCCCCACATACGTGGGGAATACGCTCATCGTAAATCCCAGCATCGCTACCATGGAGGATCACCCCCACATACGTGGGGAATACGGCAGCTATCGATCTTGACGAAGTTGCAGTTGAGGATCACCCCCACATACGTGGGGAATACCACTATGATGCAACTTATATTGGGCCAAATGATAGGATCACCCCCACATACGTGGGGAATACACATCTCTGACGCGGACGTACCGTTCTAAATCAGGATCACCCCCACATACGTGGGGAATACTTCCATATAGGACATGATATAGGTTGCCAATTAGGATCACCCCCACATACGTGGGGAATACTAGTCATTGGAATAACATGCGGTCCAAGCTTCAGGATCACCCCCACATACGTGGGGAATACTCATTGCCCGATTGTTCATAGAAGGTGAGAATGGGATCACCCCCACATACGTGGGGAATACCTGAGAAGGATAAGCAAGAAAATTCCGGTAGAAGGATCACCCCCACATACGTGGGGAATACTTCCATCAAAGTTTTGGAACCTCGATTGCAACGGGATCACCCCCACATACGTGGGGAATACGTACTGCCCTTTGAGAAGTGAACACGGCGCCTAGGATCACCCCCACATACGTGGGGAATACAACGCTTGTAGCTTGCTGATAGTCCTCCTATCAGGATCACCCCCACATACGTGGGGAATACCCATGCTTCTCAGCACGACGCTCACGTTTCTTAGGATCACCCCCACATACGTGGGGAATACTGATTAGTCACTCTGGCCTATGGTCAATCCCAAGGATCACCCCCACATACGTGGGGAATACACTAAGCAAACACTGATACACCGGCATTTCATTTTTCCCAAAGTGCCTATTTCCTTTAACTTGCTTCTTTAGCATACCTCAGTCATTCACGATTAACAATCGAAAAAGAATTATCTAAAAACGACATTTGTCAGAAAAGCCAAGTTCAATTATGAACCGATTCTATGCTATTCTCGCAGCACCTACACTCACTCCAAACTGCACAAAAAATGGCCCCCCATTCCTATGAACGGGCGGACCATTTTAAAATCTAAGAAACTCCGGCTTGCTAAACAATCTCTCTGAATCTCTTTATTAGCATCTCTTAAACTCTAATAGATAACTATACACGTGTAATTAGAATTCGTCAAGCTTTATTTTTATTCCGTTCGGTAATGGCGCGATTGATCTTGGTGACGCGTAGGTGTTGATCCAATGAAACCGCTGCCCAAATGCCGACATACACCAGGAAAAACACGATCCAAAACGTCCCTCTCGTCATCAACACAAACTGCCACCCGTTGTAGAACAACATCGCTATCACCAAGACTAACGTGCCACACAGGTGCAGGCCCAGAGCCACGGAAAAACTGAGCCAGTCACTTTCAAAAATCAGGCTGACAATACCAATGGCCGCACTCATCAGTAGAATACTCAGAATACTCTTGGTAGTGCTGGCCATCGGTTCCAAATGGCTAGCCATTAGTAGAAGGTAAGCCACCCCACCATAGCCCATGCCCTGCAAGGCATAGCGTATCACTTTATTCATTAGGGTCACCTCCTAAATGCCTAGCCGCTGCATGAGTCCCTTCACGTATTTACGGCTCACACCAGTCTTCACCTTCGCCGTCAACGTCGCCGTCATATTACCGGAAAAGCTATCCTCCAACGACTGCAGATGATCCAGATTTAAAACGCTGTGCTTTGAGACCTGCACAAAGTTCGGATTGGCCAGCCGTTGCAACAGGTGCCGTAACGGTTCCTTAGTCGTCACTACCCCCGCCGTCGTATACAGAAGTAACGTGGCAGTCTGAATCTCCGCCGAAATAATCGTGGCGACCTTGACCATGACTAATCGGTCCGGTGTCTTCACTGCAATCATCCCTGGTTGCGTGGCCGCATAGCGATCCAAATATGCCAGTAGGTCGGGCACCGCTCCCGTCTCACTAGCAGCTTGAACCACGACCAACGGATCTGCCGGGTCGATCTCAGAAATTTTCTCGAATTTATGCCGCACGCGCTACGCCTCCCCGCCTGTTACCGTTCGCGCAATCGGTGGCGCTGATGGGACTGCTTCACCCAGGTTGGGCCCACCGTCAACACCACCGCACCGATAAAGATTAACCCTATTATGTGGTAAGTTGCGGACTGGGTCAACAATCCCGACCAGTCGAGGCGAATGCCCATTAATTTTTCAAAATTCAATCGTGCCGCCGGAGTATGCCGAAAGATCGTATCCAGCTGATCAGTCATCAGAAGTTGCCGATACAGCGCGGCCACATAGCTACCAGGCGTGAGTTTGACGAGGTCCTGGGCAAAGGCCGGCAATAGGCCAATGGGGATGTAGGTACCCACTAAAAAGCCAGCCGCCGTTCCAACAATCGAGCCAAGTTTACTTAGATTAGTCACCGTCCGAACCCCCTGAATCAGGATGGCATTCACGGCCGTCGCTAACAATGCGCTCACCACCATAAGTCCCAAAACATTGATTGCCTGGGGAATGGTAACCGTCACATGATCCGTGAGTGCAAAGTCACCCAACATGATGACAAACATGGCCACTTGCATTATCACGCCAATTACCGCTGCACTTAATAAATAGCTCAGTTGCAGTCGTAACGACCCAGCATCGGTCAACTGCAAGTCCGCCGTCACGTGCCTTTCCCGGTCGATAACCATCTGTGAAAGACTGGTCAGAGTCGTCGTAATTGCTGTAATTGCAAGCGTTCCCCCAATCAGCCATAAATCAAGCAGGCGAGTTGCGTGCGGCACGTGGGCCCAACTACTCAGCATGTTCTGTTTCAGAAAAATAAGATATAGCACAAATGAAATCAACGCCCCCATCAGGGAGAAGAAGACGCCACTCCAATTACGAAAGTATAACAACAGATTCCGTTTTATCATGGCTAACATATTAACGCATCTCCCTTCCAGTCAGGGCGAGAAAAGCATCGTCCATCGTTCCCGGTCGAAATTCAAAGGTCGTGATCAAATCTCGATTAGTCGTTAAAATATCGAGGGCAACCTGTGGCGACGGCAACTTGAAGATTAGCTGATCACCATTACAAGCTGTTGGCATCACAGTAAGCCGCTCCCGCAACCGGTCAACATCTGAACTTGTCACCTGCAAAACATCTTCAGCGTATTGCGCCTTGATGGCCGTAGCGGTTCCAGCCGCAACTAAACTTCCGTGATCAATGATATAGACGCTGTCCGCCGCATCGGCTTCGTCCAAATAGTGTGTCGTCAAGACAACCGTCAGTTGGCGGGCTCGCTGTAGATGGCGCAGGAGATCCCAGATGGCCGTTCGTGTCTGAATATCCAGTCCGGTCGTGGGCTCGTCTAAAAATAAGATGTCGGGATCGTTCAATAGGGCCCGCGCAATGTCCACCCGCCGCTTCTGACCCCCAGACAAGGTACCATACCGCTGGTGGACAAATGCTGTCAAACCCAGCTCAGCACTGACCGCTGCCACTTTCGACCTAGCGACGTGCCGGTACTGCTGGGCTCGAATCTGTAAATTCTCTGTCACCGTTAGCCGCTCGTCCAGCACACTATTCTGAAAGACAACGCCCCGTTTGGCTTGATTCGCATAACTCACCTGGCCCAGGCTCGGCGTCGTCAGACCAATCAAAAGGTTCATCGTTGTAGACTTGCCCGCGCCATTGGGACCCAGTAGCGCCGTGAAACTCCCTCGCGCAATCTGTAAGTTCAAGCCATTGACTGCAACGTGACCGCCAAAGGTTTTCGTTAAGTGCTTCGCTTCTAATAACATCTGCCCCATCTCCTATGCCGCTAAGAATAGACCCGATTGGCTAAGTTGTCCGGAACTCGGGGATAAGTGGCTGGTGCAGCTTGATGAGTGGTCGAAAATGGCAGTTAAAAAGCGTACCCGCTAGAATTGATCTAACGCGTACGCTGCTGAGTGATGATCATATTTTTAAGATACTCTGTTTAGGGTTCGAGTTAAGCCTCCAGCTTTGCTTTCAAGGCTTCCGTTAACACTTGTGAGACATTTACCTTCCGTTCTTTTGCCATCACGTTCAAATATTCTGGAATCGTGACATTTTTACGAATGGTCCGAGAATACTTCATCCTAAACTCAGCTAAATCGACCGAAACATAGACAAGCGTTTCGCCAGCTTTTAATTTGATATCTTCAGGTTGGGATGGCTTAGGATACTGTGTCTTGTCTGACAATAAATTACCAATCAGGTCTTCCGTCATCGTCACAGCATTTAAAGTATCTGTTCCTTGAGTATATCCACCTTGCAGATCAGGCACTTGCACAAAAATATACGCATCATCTTTGCTGAAAATAGCTGGATAGATCACTAAATCCTTCTTCATAATTTGTCGCCCTCCATATCTATCATATTATACCAGTTAAGAGCGACCAGTCGTTAGTATCTCCAAGCAACATCAAGCATGTTCGGCTAACTTCTTCAGGGGGTAGACCTACAATTACCGACCACGTAGCCGAGACACTAGCCCCATTACTACCGCCCACACACCTAGTAATGGGCCAAATAGGATCAGCAAAAAGGTAGCCCACAAATGCTCAGCAAAAATCAGAATGGAATTGAGAATTTCATCGGTGCTCTGCGTATCTCCTGTCGTATACTCCCAAGGATTGACGACCTCTCCCTTTGTTGTCCACCGGTGGTTTGCGTGGCTATTTTCTTTATCTTGGTGATGCAAAGTCAACGCCCGGTGCTTGTAGGTTTCAAAGCGTTCACCATTTTTGCTATAAAGACTTTGATACTTGTTCCGAAGTGCTGGGTAACAGAGGAGCCAACTCAGAAATATCCAGGTGGTGAAATAAGTGATGGGAATCGTCCAGCTAGTCTGGGTATGCTCCAGATTCCAGGTCAGCAGAACTAGCATGATAAACACACCTTTTAGGAGTGCTAATACGTAGCGCCAGATTATTTGCCAATTTGTCATGGATTATCCCCGCCTTCTCGGATATGACAACATCATAGGCTACTTGGCTTATATGATTGATTTTTAAAGCATCTCAACACTAGCCTTCAAAATGATAAGTCAACTCTTCTACGGTATACGGCCGATCCGTACGCGCTGGCTCCAAAAATCTATCCCCGACCTTAATGCCACAGGCACGTGCCGCCGTAATCGCAAACTCACGAAAGAATTGAAAGCTTGATGAAATAATGCCATTGTCCGAAACGACCGGCTGACGGACTAAGTTTTGTTTCGGGATGAATGGATTTTTTTCATATGTTTCTTCAAAAATCCCACCCGTAAATTTCGTATCCGCCAAGAGCCCCGCCTTCGCTAGTAGAATTGGTGAACTCGACATGGCCGCAATAATTGGCCGCTTACCCGCTGTCTGCAATTGCGCTAGAAAAGCTACGTTACGGGCATCACTTAACGGTACGTGGTAATCGTCAATTCCTGGAAGAATCAACAAATCATAATCTAGCAGAGCAACTTGCGAAAAGTCCTTCTGTGCCAAAACTGCCATAGAATCTTCTCCCGTATACGACTTGCATTCTGCACCAACCGTTGTCATTTCCCAATCATCCTGAAAAGCCAAGATTTCAGTTAACGCTGCAATCTCAAAATTACAAAAACCGGGATATAACATGACTAAGAATCGTTTCATGACCAGCACCTCCTCTTTATAATATGGTTCTCATAATATCATCCAATTTTAATTAAGTAAATAAAGACTATCCTCTGGTTTGGACTCGAGGACTACTGGGACTTGATGCATGATTGAACGCAACTAAACAGCGTACTCGCTAGAACTTGCCTAACGCATACGCTGCTGAATGATAATTATATTTGTAAGCTGTCTCACCTAAAGAACGCACCTATTCCTGATACACTGGTCAGGCAAGGAGTTTTATGTACGGGGGCTGTCTTTCCCTTTCGAGGTGAGGTCTATGGAAAATTCCGAAGAAAGTTTTCACGACCCGTGAGTGTTTTTCAAGCGCTGTCGTTAATGTTGGCATTTGCAACATTAATGATTCTTATCGATCGCCATAACGATCGCAAATAAAAAAGCCGCCCCCATAACTTTGATCGGTTAGGGCGACCTGTCGTCAAAACTGTCTCCGCGCTTAAAGCGGCTTGCAAGGCCGGTGTGCAAGCACCGGCTTTTGCTATGGTCCTAATATACCACAAAACCTGGTTGAGCAACACCAAACACGTTTGCTCCCCTCTTCAGAACAAAAAATACCAACCACCGAAGTGATTGGTATTTTTGGGTTGTTACTAGTTGCGACGGCGTTCTGGAATCCGCGCTGCCTTACCGTTAAGTTCACGGAGGTAGTACAGCTTAGCACGACGTACACGACCTTGACGAATAACGTCAATTTGAGCAACACGTGGGGAGTGTAATGGGAAGATCCGTTCCACACCGACACCGTTACTGATCTTACGTACAGTATAAGTTGCTTGGATACCAGCACCCTTACGCTTGATTACGACACCTTCGAACAATTGGATACGTTCGCGGGTACCTTCAACGATACGGGCGTGAATACGCACAGTATCTCCGGCACGGAAGTCTGGAACATCGTCCCGTAATTGTTCTTGGTTGATCTTTGCAATTAAAGTATTTTGGCGCATATCAATTCTATCCTTTCGCCAACATTCATTCTCAGTTTCGACAGCGGAATGTTGTTTCTGTGGCTAAACAGCCAAAAGTAAGTGTATCATATCTCGAAATGCCTGTAAAGGTTATTTTCTTGACTCCTGCTCAGCAGCCTGACGTTCTTCCTCTTCGATCCGCACGTCGGCCAACAGATGTTTCTGCTCCTTGGTCAACTTGCTATGGTCGATGAGGTCCGGACGCCGCGTGTAAGTCCGCCGCAGTGCCTCTTTTTGCCGCCATTCGTCAATCTTACCGTGATTGCCACTAATCAAGACGTCGGGCACCTTCATGCCGCGAAAATCGGCTGGCCGTGTATATTGGGGGTATTCCAGCAATCCTGAAGAGAAGGAATCCCCAGGTGCAGACTCCTCGTTTCCCAGCACGCCGGGCAACAGCCGTACCGTCGCATCAATCATCACCATAGAGGCCAATTCGCCACCCGTCAGCACGAAATCCCCCAAGGAGACCTCATCAGTCACGAGTGAGCGAATACGCTCGTCATAGCCCTCGTAATGGCCACACAGGAAGGTTAAATGTTCTTCATGGGCAAACTCTTCGGCAACGTGTTGATTGAACGTCACGCCAGCTGGGTCCATCAGAATCACTCGGCCCTTAGGCAAGCCCTCAGCCGCCGCCTGCTCTTCCGTGGCCTTAACAGCATCGAAGATTGGTTGCGGTTGAAGGAGCATTCCGGCACCCCCACCAAAGGGATAGTCGTCAACATTACCGTGCTTGTTGGTCGAGTAGTCTCGGAAATTGGTGACTGGCATGGTCAGATGACCATTTTCAATCGCCTTTCCCACGATGGAGTCGTGCATAGGCCCGGAAAACATATCCGGAAATAGACTTAACACATCGATGCGCATTACTCGAGTCCCTCCATTAATTCAACCGTGACTTGGTGTTGCTCCAAGTCGATAGTCTTAATCACTTGGTCGATCTTCGGCAACAGCAAGTCATCTTTACCAGGACGGTCAACGACCCAAACGTCATTGGCGCCAGGTGACAGAATTTCCTTGATTGTCCCCAACTCTTCGCCATCAACCGTCACGACATCTAAGCCCACGATTTGGTGGTAGTAGTATTCGCCGGGTTGTAACTTATCGTGTTCTAATTGGTCATCCGTGACCTTCAACGTGCTTTGCTTATAGATTTCAACATCGTTGATTGACGGCTTGCCCTCAAAGCTTAATAAGTAGAAGTTCTTGTGGGGCCGTTCGGAAACAATCGTCAACTTAACAGGCTTGGACTGGCCCTTCTGAAAAGCGTAGAGCGTTGCCCCCACCGCGAAACGATTCTCAGGAAAATCGGTGATCGCCATAACGCGGACCTCACCCTTGATACCATGCGTGTTCACGATGGTCCCGACTGTGTAATATGCCATCTAATTGGCCTCCCTATTTTTTAAAATGATTATTTTACATTCAGTGTTCTTTAAATCAGTTACGAGGTTACACTCACTCGCCTTACCGGGCGGTGAAAATACAACTTGTGCGCTGTCGCCTGCGGCTGCTAGGATTACGCCTGCTGTGGGGACCGCCTACAGCCATAGAACGGGCTTTCGGCTCGGTTTAAAGCCTCGCGAAGTTCACGCAAGTCTCCAAACACGTCCCATGGCGTAAGAACGGAAAACCACCGTCCTAACGCCATTATCACTGCTGGCTTCACCCTAGCCTCCTCCGGCTAAACTCAATTGTGTTTGTACCTACTTACACCATCCATGAGGCCAACATGATATAACTAGATTTATTTTTATTTAATGGTATCTACCAACGATTTTCTAAACTGATAGTACAGAAACAGCCAATACGGCCAGTCACCACATCTCATAATAATTACCACACCACCATCAAAGCAGTGAGGGCAACGTCAATCAACTCAGCCGTGGGAATTCCCTTAGCGACAGATTCATCGTTGCTTAGGGAATTGGTGTCTTTGAAACTCGTTTTTCAGAGGTTCAAAGCAAGCCTGGAGACCGCTCTGTGGCTCCAGGTGTCCGCCCACCGCGTCCCGGTTGATTGACGTTGCCCGGCAAGGCGCTGCTAGCCGCCATCTCGCCACGTAATTATTTTGAGATTGGGGTACAAAAAAACTCGAGGAAACGTTGCCGCCTCACTCGAGAGTCTTTGCCGGGCGGTCATCAATGATGAGTCGTACCCGTTTATTGCCTTGAACGCGAACGCTATAGACGATCGTACGAATCGCCTGCGCCACGCGGCCTTGTTTACCGATCACCCGACCGATATCGTCCGGATGAACGGTTAACCGATATTCGAAGAACCGGTCCGTCTCCTGAGGTGTTACCACCAAAGCTTCGGGATGTTCAACGAGTGGGCTAACAATTGCTAGAATTAATGCCTTAAAATCGGTCATGGCTAATCACTACTTTTTAGTGTATTTAGCTTCGTGGTATTGCTTCATGATACCAGCGTTGGAGAGTAAAGTCTTAACCGTATCTGAAGGTTGAGCACCATTGTTCAACCAGTTCATGATAGATTCTTCCTTCAACGTAATTGAAGCAGGTTGGGTAACTGGATTGTACGTTCCAACTTGTTCGATGAAACGACCATCACGAGGACTCCGTGAGTCGGCAACCACAATCCGGTAGAATGGGCGCTTCTTAGAACCCATCCGCTTTAAACGAATCTTAACTGACATGTAGACACCTCCTGTATTTCTTTCAACGTGTAATAATATACCAGTTTATGGATATGATGTAAAGGGTTTTTTCTTTACACCTCGAAATTAATCGAAAGGACACTGTAACCAGGCCCGATCATTCGGGGTTAAATACTGTTGATTGGCGGCAATCCACCGCTGAACGGCCCCGTAATCGTCGAAATCTAATTTTACCGAACTAACCCCCGCTGCCTGCAAATCCTTAGCAAATTGGAGGTCGGCCACGGTGATTGGTGCTTGGAACAATGGATTCTCTTGAGCCCGTGCACCCCACTCATCGGCCAAGATGGCATGAGCGTTGCGATACGGTGCCGTTTGTTTAATCAACGACCGTAACTCGGCCGCCGTTAACTGTTGCATCACGACTTTTCCCTCCTTATTGTTTGCCACTGCGGATCGGTCGTCAGGCTCACCACGGTACCGGGCGCTGACTCGACCGAGAATGCTGCGATGGGACTTGTCAGCAACCAGATCACCGGTACCGGCAATATTGGCTGTAGATGCCGTTCACCGTAACCATCCGTCAAAATAATGACGAGCTGGCCACTCGCCCCTTGCAGAAGCCGCGGCAAGGCATCGAAGACCGCCTGAAACCGGGTGCCGCCCCCGCCCGTCCGTGTGAGGTGCTGAGGGCGCCGTTGCAGGTCAAAGCGCTTGTTGGGGTCCACGACTGTATCAAAGGGGTAAACGGTCACCTGAGCGGGATAAACGGCCAATAGCGCGGCCATCTGCCCCAGCAGGTAGCTAATCTCGTGGTTCCCCATCGATCCCGACTCATCGACAAAGACCGAAATCTTCTGCCAGGTGTTCACAATCTGCCCGGGCAACTCCATTCGCGCCGGTTGCCGACGGTTGAATCGACCGAACGCTGGCTGACGTCCGGCTGGTACCTGCCCCAGTCCGCGTTTGAGCAAGACGCGCCAATCCAGTGGATGCTCGGCAACCGTCGGCGTCAGCGCCGCCTGAACGGCCCCAGGGAGCGTTCCCCGCTGTTTGGCCGTCAAGGTGTCCGCCGTGTGCTGGAAGAGCTGTTGACGCCACTGCTCGCGATTAGCCGCGGCGGTAGCGTCCGCATCTCCCCAAGTCGAATGGCCGTCTAAATCGGTCGGCTCAGTCCCTTCGGTTGCGCTCAGGCGTGCCGCGTTGGTTCCCGGATGTGCCGGTCCACCAGCCGGTTTGGGCTGTGACGAGGCGTGTTGCTTGGCCCGCCATTGGCGCAATTGTTGAAAATAAACGGCCGAGTCCTGCTGCCGCAAGACTGGTTGCCCGATCAACTGTTGGAGCTTTTGACTGGTAATCGCCTGTGCCGGTAAGTCGGTCAGATAGTCGTTGACCGCAGCATCCGTCGCCCACCGTACCAGTCCGGCCTGTGCCGGTGTCTGTAGCGCAGTGGCATACCGCTGTGGGTGTTGCCAGAGCAGGTGCAGCACCGTGTGACGAAGCATCGTTACCCACTGGGCCCCGGTCCAATTCTGTTTGGCAATTGCGTCAGGATTCAACCGTAGCCGCCAATCCGTGGTCGTCGGTCGTAACTCTAACGGCGTGCGTCCCTGGCCAACTTCCAGCGTCAGTTGACTGAGCACGTGGCCGTAGAAGGGGTCCGTCTGCAACAGGGCCATAACCGCATTACGATAAACTTCTTGCGTCCGTGTGCCCTGGTCGGCGGTCGATACCGTGGCTAACCGTTTCAAATCCTGCGTTAAACTGGTCATCACCTACACCTCGATCTGACTACCACGCTGGCCGATTGCCGTTAACTGCTGGTACAGCTGCGCCACACCGGGCGTTGTCGCCGTCACAGCCTCTAACTGCTCCAAGAGATCCGGTTCATCCGCCAGCTGCTGGGCAATCGCAAACTGACCATCGGCGGGACAGGCCGCTAGCAGTTCACTGAACCGCTGCGCCGTACTCCCCGTCGTCAGGGGCCAGTCCGCGGTATTGGCCGCCAAACACAGTCGCAAAATTTGTTGCTGCTGTGCCGGTGCAAGTGTCTTGAAGACGGCCACGGCATCGGCTGTCGTGTACGCCTGGTCAACGGTCAATCCCGGCCGCTGTTCCTGCACGTAACCGGCAAAGGCCGTGCCGACCGTCATCCCCAAGTTTCCTTGCATGATGGCCGCCACGACCGCCGTTTGACTCAGGAGTCGTTGCCGTTCTAATTCGTGTAAGGCTTGTGAGACCCGTTCCCAGGCCCGAGGGGTCGGCTGTAGGTCATCGTCCGCCGTGGCTGTCGTCGTGGCGACCACGTGCAGATCGGCGGGATTTTCCGCTAAATAAGTTGTGACCAGCGGGTGAATCCGTGGCTCCCCAGCACTCGTCTGGGTCGCCCAGGCCAACCAGGTCGTGGCGTCCGCCGTTAGGACGAGCCGCGTCGTCCGGTCGGCAATCGCCGCATCCCCGGGGGTCACGCCGTAATGGCTCTGTTCGAACCCAGCCATGGTCGCATCGGGATTCTCCGCGAGGACCAGGTGAACCTGATCCGGTAGCGTCAACGTGTTGATCTGCCGTTGTAGCACGAGGTTCATCAGCTCACTCTGGACCGCCTGTGTTCCCCGATTGAACTCATCCAAGAACCAGATGATCTCCTGGTCCGGATGGGCTTCGGCGTAACGAATCATGGCGACCAGGGTATGGGAATAGCCAAACTGTACATCGGCCAGCGACCCATACTTTTCGGTCTGGACAAAGGAATCACTCGTCAGGGGTGGGACGGGAATCACCAGATCCCCCTTTTCCACCAGGCTGACGACCGTCGTAAATAGCTTGGCGTGACGCTGACGGGCCAGGTCCGCAACTAACGCGGATTTCCCGATCCCGGCCTCACCCACGATGGTGGGCACGCTCCCACTCGCTAAGACAACGTTGGTTGCTTGTAAACACGCTTGATACGTTAAAGCCACTACCTTCACATCCCTTCAGGTCACATTCTGAAAATAACTATTAAAGTTATTTTACCACGCGGCGTTGAAAGAACTTAACGATTTCCACAATGACAATCATCATGAACGAGGCTCCCAAGACGATGGCCCATTGGAACAAGTCCAAGTGAGCAACGTGGAACATACCATTTAAGCCCGGAACCAGGATTGTCATAGCCAATAACGCGAAGGCAATCACGATAGCCAAGTTGAAGAATTTATTCCGGAATAGGCCGACCGTGAAGATTGAACCACGAATCGACTTGGAGTTAAAGGCGTGGAACAGTTGAATCAAGCCTAACGTGGCGAAGGCCATGGTCAGGGCATCGGCGTGGGCCAGGTTGGTGGCGGCGTGAACCGGGTACGTGATTGCCATCCAGTAAACAAACAGTGTGATGGCCCCTTCCAGTAGCCCCTGATAGAGAATGCCGCCCAGCACCCCGCCGGAGAAGAAATTCGACTTCCGGCCCCGTGGCGGTTGCTTCATAATGTTGCGCTCCATCGGCTCGACTCCCAAGGCAATTGCTGGCAGGGTGTCGGTAACCAGGTTGATCCAGAGAATGTGAACCGGCGCCAGAATCTGCCAGCCCAGCATGGTCATCATGAACAGCGTCAGGACTTCACCCAGGTTGGCGGACAACAGGTACTGAATGGCCTTTTGAATATTGGCAAAGACCTTCCGTCCTTCCTCAACGGCCACGACGATTGTGGAGAAGTTATCATCGGCCAAGACCATGTCACTGGCCCCCTTGGAGACCTCGGTCCCGGTGATGCCCATCCCAATTCCGATATCGGCAGCCTTTAATGCGGGGGCATCGTTGACCCCATCACCGGTCATGGCGACGACTTTACCGTGCCGCTGCCAAGCCGTCACAATACGCACCTTATGCTCCGGTGCAACTCGCGCGTATACCGCGTAATCCTTGACCTTATTGGCAAAGGTAGTGTCGTCCATGGCGTCCAGCTCGGCGCCGGTAATCACAGCAGCGGTCTCGCCTTCTTCGATGATACCCAAACGCGTGGCGATGGCGGCCGCCGTATCCCGGTGGTCCCCCGTGATCATCAGGGGGCGAATCCCGGCAGATTTGGCGTCGGCCACGGCCTGTTCGACTTCTGGCCGTTCGGGATCGATCATCCCCACCATTCCGGCAAAGACTAAGTCATTTTCAACATTAGCACTGGTCATCTCCGTTGGGACGACATCGACGAGGCGGTAGGCAAATGCCAGGACACGTAAGGCCTGCGTAGCCATCTCGTGATTGGTCGTCAGGATAGCCTCGCGGTCGGCAGCCGTCAACGGCGACACCTGACCCTGCTTAGCCACCTGAGTCACCCGTTTCAGCAGTTCATCCGGTGCCCCTTTAACGGCGATCAAAAACCTTTTATCGGCTAAAGGATGAACGGTCGACATTAACTTCCGTTCGGAATCGAAGGGAATCTCCGCCACTCGCGGTCGGTCGGCCAAGACCTGATCAACAGGATAGTCCCGGTCCATTTGGTATTGGATCAACGCGGTTTCGGTAGGATCACCGGCCAAGCCTTCGTCAGTGATCTTGGTATCGTTGCTGAGAATCATGGTCTGGGCCAACAGATTGTCCCGGTCAAAATTCAGGCTGTGGGCATCGACCAGCTTTAAATCCTGGTAAACTTTTTCAACGGTCATCTTGTTTTGCGTCAGTGTCCCAGTCTTATCGGAGGCAATGATATCGGTACTTCCCAACGTTTCTACGGCCGGTAACTTTCGCACAATAGCGTGGCGCTTAGCCATTCGCTGGGTGCCCAAGGCCAGAGTGATCGTCACGATAGCCGGCAAACCTTCTGGAATTGCCGCAACGGCCAAGGAAATCGCCGTCAGCAACATGTCGATCAAGCTCTCGGCCTGCCGCCACATCCCCATGGCAAAGACGATAGCCGCAATCACTAAGATCAGAATCGTCAGGGACTTGCCGAGTTGCGTCAAGTTGGCTTGTAGCGGCGTGGTCGTCTCATCGGCGGCTTCAATCATGCCGGCAATCCGACCGACTTCCGTTTGCATCCCGGTCGCGACCACGACCCCGGTGGCGCGACCGTACGTGACGTTGCTGTTCATGAATGCCATGTTGGCGCGGTCCCCAATGGGCAAGTCATCGCCCGTCAAAATGCCATCGCACTTCTCAACTGGCACGGATTCCCCGGTCAGCGCGGACTCCTCAACCTTGAGCGAGCCCACCTCGACCAGCCGTAGATCGGCAGGAATGATGTCACCGGCTTCCAGTAACACGATGTCACCGACCACCAATTCATCACTCTTGACGGTTGTGACGACATTGCCCCGGCGCACAGTGGCGTTGGGGGCCGACATCTCCTTTAAGGCGTTGATGGCTTCTTCGGCCTTGGCTTCCTGAAAGACCCCGAAGACGGCGTTTAACACGACCACAACCAGGATAATCACGGCATCGACGACTTCCCCGGTCAAACCGGCGATCAAGGCCGCCACCATCAGGACGATAATCATGAAATCCTTGAACTGTGCGATAAACTTCTGCAAGAGCGACGTGGTCTTCTGCTGATTCAAGACGTTCTTGCCATTCTGCGCCAGTCGCTCCTGCGCGGTTTGCGCGCTGAGGCCTTGCGCATCAGTCTGCAGCGACTGGTAAATAGTGGACACTGGTTGTTGGTAAATTGGGACTTTTGCCATTTTCCATTTCCTCCTATGGTGTGCGCCGACCTCACTTGCTTAACCCGCGATAATGATTAACAGTCATCATTAAATGAGGTTAAAAAAATGAGGCCTACGCATGCACACAAAAATTTG
The DNA here is from genome assembly GCA_937874695.1 of uncultured Lactobacillus sp. Classification (GTDB taxonomy): domain Bacteria; phylum Bacillota; class Bacilli; order Lactobacillales; family Lactobacillaceae; genus Levilactobacillus. The sequence goes on along the minus strand of CALNAJ010000018.1, from coordinate 95,666 downwards.
TGAACACACATAAGTCTCACTATTTAAGACAATACCGGATTGGCTTCTTGCTGACGATATTGCCGCAGAGTTTCCTGCTAGTTACTCCCTTATGAATTGCTTTAGAGATAGTATACCGGATAAGCCTCCCGGCGTCTACTCTTTTGCAAGTTCATCGTGAAAATATAGTTACTTATGAAACTCATTGCTTATTACTGATTCTTTGAGAATATAATTTTCTGCACTTTGAGGATCATTTCTCCTCAACAACTCTCTCTTGTCATTTGTTTCATCCCTTATGCGCTGATGTTTCTTCCAACAACGATTCATAGTAGGTATCAGTTGAGACGAATGGAATCATCACGTCACCTACCACTGCCTTATGATCAAGATTTGAGGAAGTCATTTCAAGATATTCATAATTTTCCAAGGAGCAATCTACAGAAGAAAATAAGTGGTCAATACTGGTATGGCTCACGTTGTTTGAGAATCCATTTGGAGTAGTCATGTTAAGGTCAACTTCCAAAAAATCTGAAGCCATCTTTTCAAATTTCGCTGGTTTCTGCGCCAAGCCCTCATAATTTTTTCGAATCATACCGTGGTTGAAATCTCCGCCACCCAATAGATGCACACCTGGGAAACTCTTTTTTATTTCCTTAATAAAGTTCACTAGTTGGGGGAGAGCGACTTTTCCTATACTACGATACGCCACCCTCATGTCCTTTGTCGCTTCAGCACTATGAAGACGAGAGGCCACAACACCAATCATCGATCCATCGAAGTATTTAAACACTACGCCCATGGCGTCTAACCCAGAGTCCTCACCCGGAAACATCACTTCTACTTTACTTGAATTTAATATTAGACGCGGTCCAACAGCAATCAACACTTCATTAGCGTTTTTTAATGGACGTGTATCTCGAAATACTCGATATCCAGCTTTCTCAAGAACACCCACAAACTCTTCGAAATCTCCTTCCCGACTAGTGACCTCATTTAGTAACAAAATATCTGGAAGCTGATGTCCACCACCTGTTAGTGCTGGCCACACGTCAATCATCAAATTAGCATGAGAGTACTGAGTGGTGCCACTCTTTAAGTTACAGTTGAGAGACATCATAGAATACGTTTTCGGAGCCCACGTAGCAATACAATTAGTTGTGAGCGAACCTGGCTCCAACTCATTTAGCGTAGAACGATACTGATTTTCGAGGACTTCAAGTAGCCCCTTTAGCTCTGCGGAAGTCGCATCGTAATTCTTCCCGAAAAGTGCCGTTATCTTATATAAACCCAACAAAATTCTTCGAATCCGACTGGCGGCCACTCTATGAAATGTTTCGTTTTCGGGACTGATCGCGTCACTTGAAAAATCGAATTCACCTTTCGAGAGCGCTGACACAGAAGCACTCGTATCCACTGATTCTTCTGTTTGCGTAAAAATCTTATAAATCAAATCTAACTGTTGTCTCCATGCACAAAACATTTCAGCGATGTCAACCCTGGTGGCCTGATAATTTCGTGGGCGCAACGCTAAAGCCTGAACCAAAATTGATAACTGATCTAACTCTCTCAAACGGCGCGAACCTGTGCGTAGAAAGCGAGATCTCCGATCGACACCTGGTGCCTTGACCTTTTCCATAAAGCCACATCTTTCTTAATCATATTTTACTGTAAATACGCATAACGAAAATTGGTAACCAATGCATATTCTTATAGTATCACCAGCGATGGAACGGCGCAAGGATTTTTACTCATATTTTCCTTTCAAACACTATTTACAAAATTATTAACATATTATTGATTTTCTTTCAAAAAAAGCCGAAAGCGACTTAAAAACAGTCACTTCCGGCTCTATAATATCTTTTATCGCGAAACACCTACTACTTTCGGCGCTTCTTCTTACTCTTAAGACGCTTCTTCTTGTTCTTCTTCATCTGACGGGACATCCGGTTCATGGCCATCTTCTGCATGCGGCCCATACCGGCGCCACCGCCCATGCCACCCATACCAGAGCCGCCCATCATTTGTTCCATCCCAGACATGTTCCCCTTGGAAACTTGGTTCATCATTTTCTTCATCTGGTTGAACTGCTTGATCATCCGGTTCACTTCGTGGATGGGACGACCGGAACCAGCGGCAATCCGCCGCCGACGGGAAGGATTCAAAAGGTCAGGATTAGTCCGTTCTTGTGGCGTCATAGAGTACACGACGGCCTTCAAGTGTTCCATATCCTTAGGGTCCATCTGGGCATTCTTCAATGCAGGATTATTAGCCATCCCCGGGATCATCTTCATGATTTCATCCATGGGTCCCATCTTTTGAATCTGCGCGATCTGATCTAAGAAGTCGTTGAAATCAAACGAATTTTCTTGAATCTTTTCGGTCAGTTCTTGGGCTTGCTTTTCATCATATTCCTTTTGGGTCTTCTCAATCAGGGAAAGCATGTCCCCCATACCCAGGATACGAGATGCCATCCGGTCTGGATGGAAGACGTCCAGATCGGACATCTTTTCACCTTGACCAATGAACTTGATTGGTTTACCGGTCACGGCCCGAATGGACAGTGCGGCCCCACCACGGGTATCGCCATCTAACTTGGTCAGCACGACCCCGGTAACGTCCAACTTGTCGTTGAACCCTTCGGCGGTGGCCACGGCGTTTTGCCCAGTCATGGCATCAACCGTCAGTAAAATTTCGTCGGGGTGAGCCAAAGCCTTGATCTTGGCCAGCTCGTCCATCAATTGCTCGTCGATCTGTAAACGACCGGCGGTATCGATGATGATGTAGTCGTTGTGGTCCGCTTCAGCTTGGGCTAACCCTTGCCGTACGATTTCCACGGGGTCCACGTCGGTTCCCAGTTGGAAAACGGGAACATCGATGCCTTGGGCAACCTGCACCAACTGCTCGATGGCGGCTGGCCGGTAAATATCCCCGGCAATCATCAAAGGACGGGCGTTTTCTTCTTCCTTCAACTTCCGGGCTAATTTCCCGGCAGTCGTCGTTTTCCCGGCCCCTTGAAGCCCAACCATCATGATGATCGTTGGGATCTTGTCGGACTTGTTCAGGGGAACGGCTTCTTCCCCCATGGTCTTCGTTAACTCTTCATCAACGATTTTGACGATCTGTTGGGCAGGGTTCAACCCTTCCAGCACATCGGCACCCATTGCCCGGTCACGGACCTGTTTAACGAAATCCTTGACCACGGTAAAGTTAACGTCGGCTTCCAGTAATGCTAGCCGAATCTCACGCATCGTTTCGCGCAGATCACTTTCGGAGACTTTCCCCTTCCCGCGAAGTTTGCGCATTGCGTTTTGTAGTCGTTCAGTTAATCCTTCAAACGCCATTCGTATTGCCACCTAACTTTCATTGTTCTTCTAGATTTTCAAGTCCCGCGACCAACCGGTTGAGCTTGGCATCCTTGGGGTAATTATCCGCCACGTATGCCTGAATCTCATCTGCCTGTTCGTTACGAGCCGTAAATTCTTGATAAAGATGAAGCTTGCCCTCGTAATCTTCGAGGATCTTTTCCGTCCGCCGCAGGTTGTCATAGACCGCCTGCCGGCTCACGTTGAACTCCTCGGCAATTTCACCAAGGGAGTAGTCATCGCCGTAGTACAGCTGCATATAATTGTTCTGCTTTGCGGTCAACAACGGCTGGTAGAACGCAAATAAGGAATTAATGCGATAATTTTTTTCAATTTCCATGATTGGTCCTCCCAGATAGTTACGCCGCGCTTACTGGATCACCACCATCCCCGACCGCTGTTACCGGTCTGCCGGGAACGCTTCCCATATTTGGAAAGTATGACAGGACCCATCCACGCACTTACACACTCTACTAGAGTACCGATTTTTAGCGGTTTCGTCAATTTTTTTCGCGTTCTTTAACGTCGAAACATTTTGCCGGTTTATTAGTGAAGGTTAGAGAAGAAGTACCAAAACGGACTTCGCGCATTTTTCTCAGCTGGGCGGGTGTTTATTATAAGAGAAAAGCAGATTGACATATATCATGATTTTATAATTGAGATTTAACCGAATTGGGCAGACAATGGCGATCGTCTTACAACACAAACTCAAGGTCCAAGAGAATGCGTAATTTTTAGTGCTATACCCTACTGTCATTCAAAAAGCTCTGTAAAACCAATCTAGTTTTACAGAGCCAACTCTATTATGTTTACCTTTTCAAATTCTATTTCACAATGAAATCTGACTTATTTAGCAGGTTTTAAGTAGATATAAGCATCGCCACGATTGGCTCCTTCGTCACCCCAGCCATTGTGGATGTCGATACCAATATGCCAACCCGCATACTTGGCACGGACCGTCGCTGGATAACCAGCAGCGTTCAACAGTGACTTATAGGCTTGGAAGTAAAAGGGTTGGTCATCAGACTTGGGATTCCGTAAATGAATCAACGTCTGGTTGGCACCAACGTCGTCACCATCGACAGCATCAACTGGGTAAGCTGCGCCATTAGCTTCCCTGTTCAGCGATGCATCTGAGATGGTTCCTGGGAACAATTGCTTTAAAGCAGATTTGAACTGATCTTCATTCTTACTGCCTAATTTTCCCTGCGGTTCAGAAACAGTTGCGGCCTTAGCAGTCTGTGAATTAGGGGTAGTCGTGGCGGTAACAGGTTTGAGATAACCCCGCCAGATCCAACCTTGTAAGGTTCCGTCCGCACTTTTAACGTGATAATAAATGGCGTTGTGCCCTTTATACTTTTTATACAGTTTTTCATGGGCATCGGTGTACCAGGTAACCGTCGGGGTAACATCATTATTACTGTAACGAATGCCCAAGTGCTTGGAGTACCGCGCCCCAGTAGTTGCTGTAAACGCATGTTGCTTCATACTCTTACGCCAAACTAGACGCACAGACTTGGCGCGTGAAGCTGAATACTGGCTATTCGCAGAAGCGGTCACATGCGACATTCCTAAAATGCCTGCACCGACCCCGATAACCATAATGCCTTGTATAACCTTTTTCATGTAAATTCCTCCCGTTCAGCCCCAGCCATGTTAACCAAATCGCTTAATAATGTCTGAAGTCCTACTAACTATTTTAGTACAAAATTACTTTTTTTACGCATCTCAAAATAAAAAAGCTGAAAGTCTCCCGACCATTACTCTAGTCGAGAGTCTTTCAGCTACATTTTTAATATTTAAGAGATTTTCGACTGTTGGTCTGAACACACAGACCAGCCTGTCGTCGATAAAAATACCAACGGGGCAGACAATTCAGAACCAAAGACATTAGCTAATCGACCCACTATCTCTCCAAAGCCTTCACGTCGATCAGGCCCTTGAACAAGCCATAAACGAACTCGTTCGGGTCGAATGGCCGCAAGTCTGAGATCTGTTCGCCAAGTCCAATGAACTTCACAGGCACGTGGAGCTCGTTGCGAATGGCCAACACGATCCCCCCACGAGCGGTCCCGTCCAGCTTAGTCAGAACGATTCCCGTCACATCGGTGGATTCCTTGAACAACTTAGCTTGCGTCAAGGCATTCTGCCCAGTCGTCGCGTCCAGCACCAACAAGACTTCATGTGGCGCCGTTGGAATTTCACGGGTGATGATCCGCTTCATCTTGGCCAATTCATTCATCAAGTTAACCTTGTTCTGCAAACGTCCAGCCGTATCTACGAAGAGAATATCGTAATCCTCTTCCTTCGCCTTACGTACGGCATCAAAGACAACAGCGGCAGGGTCCGATTGTGGCTTCCCCGTCACGATGTCTACATCCGCCCGTTTGGCCCAGACATCGAGTTGTTCTGTGGCTCCGGCTCTAAAGGTATCGGCCGCAGCCAACAGCACCTTCTTGCCAGCTTGGTGATAGCGGTTGGCCATCTTCCCAATGGTCGTGGTCTTCCCAACCCCGTTGACCCCGACAAAGAGGATCACGGTTGGGCCTTCCTTAGCCATGTTCAGCGCGGTACTCTCGTCGTTACCGGCTGCATCGTAAATCTCGACCAGTTTCTCGACCACCACGTTCTGCACATCAGAAGACTTCTTGGCGTTCTGGAGCTTAACCTCATCGCGCAACTCATCGCTGAGCTTCACGGCCATGTCGAAACCAACATCGGCACCAATCAGTGTTTCTTCCAAGTCATCGAAGAAACTCTCATCGACGTGACGGAAGTTCGCCAGCAAGGCGTTCAGTCGTTCACCAAACGTGTGCCGGGTCTTTTCCAAACCCTTATCGTAGAGTTGTTCATCGCTAACCGGTTGGTCGGCTGATTCAGCGGGCGCTGCGCTCTCAGTTGCGGCTGGTTCCGCCGACGCTGGAGCATCAGACGTTACCGCCTCGGTGGCTGCCGGCTCCGTAGCAGCGTTCGCTACGGAATCTGGTTCGTCCGTTTCTTCTGCTGCTGTGGCTTTGGAAACCGGGGCCACTGCTGACTCTGGCGTTGGCTCGGCCGGCGTTTCAGTTACCGCCGCTGTTGACTCAGGCACAGCAGTTTCCGTCATGTCTGGTGTGTCCGGCGTTACCGTGGCTTCACTGGTCTCGGCATCAGAGGTTGGTACTGTTTCACTCGTGTCTTCAACATCAGTCGTTACTGATTCCTCAGTGGCCGCTTCTGGCTCTGAAATCACACTACTAGCGGCAGGCGCCTCAGCTGGCATTGCCGTCGATGACGCTGGCGTCTCGGCTACAACACTTGCTGAACTGGCCGCACTACTGTCGACGGCACTGCTCGATTCCGCAGTTACCGCCTCACTGGTTGGTGTGGCGACAGCACTTGCCGGCGTTTCAGCACTACTGGCTGGTGCCGTTGATTCTGGCGCTTGGCTTTCCGGTTCCTTTTTGGCCCGGCGCCGAAAAATATCAAATAATCCCATTAGGATTGCTTCCCTTCCGTCGTGGTTTGTTTATCTAGATCTACGGCGACCATCTTGGAAACGCCGGACTCCTGCATCGTCACCCCGTATAAAATATCGGCTTGGACCATCGTCTCTTGCCGGTGGGTGATCACGATGAACTGAGTCTGATCCTGGAACTGATGAATGTAGCGAGCGAACCGGGTCACGTTGGCCGGATCCAGCGCCGCTTCCACTTCATCCAAAATACAGAATGGTACGGGTTGTACCTGTAAAATTGCAAATAATAGCGTAATTGCTGTCAGGGCACGTTCACCCCCGGAAAGGAGCCCCATGTTCTGGAACTTCTTACCCGGTGGCTGGGCCATGATATCGATTCCTGTGGTCAACAGGTCATGGGGGTCGGTCAAGACCAGCTCGGCCTTACCTCCACCAAACATCTGCTTGAACGTCGCCGCAAACTTCTCGGCAATCTGATCAAAGCTCTGCTTGAACCGCCGCTTAACCTGGCCGTCGAGCTCGTCCATGCTCGTGGTCAACTGATCACGCGCCGTGAGTAAGTCATCACGTTGCTGGGTCAAGAAGTCATAGCGTTCCCGAACTTCTTTGTACTCGGCGATGGCGTTCACGTTGACCGTCCCAATCTCATCCAGCCCCCGCTTCAACAACTTCAACTGCACGGCCAACTCGGTATCGGGAAGGTCGCTAACTTCGGTCTCCGCACCGGCTAGGCTCAGCTGGTACTTCTCGGAAAGTTGATTCTGTTGTTGGTCGATCAATGCAGCCAAACGGGTCTGCTTGACCTGCGCCTGTTGCAAGTCGTCGTTGGCCAATTGCAACAAGCCACTGGTCCGCTGGTTCGCGTCCTCAGCCGTTGTTAACTGGTCATTGACCGTGGTCAACGTTTCGTTACTGGTCACCAGTTCGTGGTCGATAGCTTTCCGATCGTCCTGCGCCTGCTTCAATTGGGTCTCGGCTTCGGCCGGCGTCAATGCCTCCTGCTGATCCAATTTTTTCAGATCGGTGGTCAAGGTGGTGACTTGTTGCTCGGCCGCTGCAATGCGGTGTTTCAGGTCCGCACAGGTCGTACGTTGCTGCTGCTGGCGTTCCTTGGCCCCAGCCTGCCAAGCCTGCTTCTCAGAGAGTTGGGCTTGCTTGGTCGTCTGTTCAGCCGTGACCGTTTCAATCTGTTTCTGGACGGTCTGGACTTGCGCTTCGGTCGCCGTAATCTGCTTCTCACCGGTCAAAATCTGTTCGGCCAAGTGCGCGTCCTGTTGGTCATCCCCAGCATTCTTCGCCTGGTCGATATCCAACTGGGCCGCCTTGACCTGCCGACTGGCTTGAGACAGTGCCGTTTGTGCACTGGCTAAGTCATCGTCCAGTTGCCGACACTGCGGCTGTAACCGATTGATGGTCGCCTGGAGCGTCTGGCTCCGCTGTTCGCTGGCCAACATGGCGGCTCTAGTCGTCTTAATCTTCGCTTCTTGTTCCTGTAACTGTGGTTTCATTTTAGCGATTGACGCTTGTAACTGCTGCAAGTCCTGTTGTTGCCGGAGCACGCTACTGTGATTCTGCCGCGCTTGTCCCCCGGTAATGGCCCCGCTGGCGCTGACCACGTCGCCGGCCAGACTGACCACCCGATAACGGTGATGAATCTGCTGACTAATGGCCACCGCAGCGTCGAGGTCGCTCGCAAAGATCGTGGTTCCCAACAGGTACTCTAAAATGTTGGCGGCCCGGTCGTCAATCTTGACTAAGTCGCTCCCAATACCCAGGAAGCCGGCCAGCGACTGCAAGTTTTGCCGCGTCGTCCGGTCGACCTGACGCCCGTGAATGGCCGTCAGCGGCAGGAACGTCGCCCGCCCAGCACGTTGTTGACGCAGGTAAGTCACAGCGGATTTCGCCGTTGATTCGTTATCCACGACCACCTGCTGGAGCTGACCACCCAGTGCATATTCAACGGCTGCCGTGTAACGCTCAGGCACGTCCAGCAACTCTGAGACGGCCCCTAAGAGACCGGAGAACCGTTGCCGTTGCTTGAGAATGGCCCGCACACCCTGGTAGAAGCCCCCATACTCGGCCGAAGCCGCCTGTTGACTCGCTGCCTTGGTCTGCGCACGTTGATAGACTTCCAACGCCGCCTGCCAGTTGTGTTGCAATTGCTGGTAGGTCTGCTGTTGCTGTTGGTACTGACCGGCCTCGGTATCGAGGGCCTGTTCCGCCGCATTCAGCTCGGACTTGTACGTCGTCGCCGCTGCGGTGGCCGTATCAACTTTGGCCTGAGCCGCCTTTTCGGTCGCCTGTAAATCAGCTAGCTGCCGGGCGACCCGTTCGCCTTGCTGCAATAACCGTTCCTGATTCTGCTGAATGTATTGCCGTTGGTTTCGCCAATTGGCAACGCTCTGTTTCTGATCGAAATAGGTCGTCCGCAGTTGTTCCAATTTAGCTCGCAGATCACTCAGTGTCTTGGGTGCCGTTGCCTTAGTCAGTTCACGAATCTCAGTCTTGGCCGTGGTCATGGCCGCCGTTAGATCCTTTAGGGCCTGTTCGGTAGTCGCCAACTGTTCCTGGTCCGACGCAATTTCACGTCGTAACTGTTGGCGCTGATCCGTGGCCGCTTGACGTTGTTCGTCTTGGTGCCGTTGTTGTTCGCCGGACAGATTCACCTGTCCCTGACACTGTTCGACCTTCCGAGTGGCCGCAACCAACTTAGCCTGCAAGTCATCCTTCTTGGCTAACAACGCCGTCTGACGCTGCTTGAGCGCCTGAACCGTTGTCGTCTGGTCGCGCTCCGCCGTCTGGTGGTCAGCAACTAATTGTTGCTTTTCCTTAACCGCCGCATCCGCGGAACCCTTTTGATTCAATTCTGTATGCAGTTGTCGCACCAACTGGGTCTTTTCCAACAACGCATACTTCTTTTGCTGGTCCAGATAATCCTCAGCTAAACTGCTCTGTTCTTCCAAGGGCTCCAAGCGACCTTCGAGTTCGGCCACAATGTCCTCAACCCGATGCAGGTACGTCATGGTCTCTTCCAGCTCGCGTTGGGCCTTTTCCTTATCCTTACGGTACTTGTAAACACCGGCGACTTCTTCAACGATGTTCCGTCGTTCCTCGGGTTTACTGTTAAAGATTGCCTCAACTCGCCCTTGCGAAATAATCGAGAACGAGTCTTGTCCCATTCCCGAGTCCATTAAGAGCTCCGTGATATCCCGCAACCGACAGTTCTGCCCGTTGATCTGATAGTCACTTTCGCCGGACCGATACAAGATACGGCTAATTGTTAACTCCGTGTAATCGCTCTTCAAGTAATGGTCACTGTTATCCAGCGTAATCGCCACTGCCGCACGATTCAGAGGATGGCGGTCGGCTGACCCAGCGAAGATGACGTCGGGCATCTTACTGCCTCGCAAACTCTTCGCTGACTGTTCCCCCAAAACCCACCGCACAGCTTCAGAAATATTACTCTTTCCACTACCGTTAGGGCCGACGATGCCGGTCATCCCCGGCAAAAAGTCAATTCGGGTCTTATCCGCGAAGGACTTGAACCCGCTAATTTCTAATGTCTTTAACCGCATCGTTAGTCATCCTTACTCTGTTTTCAAATTCTCCAGGGCGTGGCGCGCCGCATTCTGTTCGGCGTGCTTCTTCGAGTGGCCGTGGCCCTCACCCAATTTTTTATCGTCCACGTAAACGGCGACTTCGAAGGCGCGATCGTTGTCGGGACCCTCTTCGTCTAATAAACGGTAGTCGATGGTGACGGAGCCGTTCTTCTGAACCAACTCCTGTAATTCCGTCTTGTGGTCAAAGAACTCGTCGAAACGGCCCTCATCCAATTTAGGAAAAACGACCGTCGTGACAAAACCAACGACCTTGTCCAGGCCTTGGTCCATGTACAACGCCCCGATAAATGATTCGAAAATATCACATAACAGGGAGTCACGTTGCCGGGCTTGCGCCTTCTCTTCACCCCGACCCAAACGAATATACTGGTCGAAGTGGCACTCACGCGCAAAACTAGCAAAGCTCTGTTCATTCACCATGGCTGCCCGTAACCGGGTCAACCGTCCCTGTGGCATGTTGGGGTACCGCCGGAAAATGTAGTTGGATACAACCAACTGCATAACCGCATCCCCTAAAAATTCAATGCGTTCATAAAATTTAAGTCCCTGATTGGGGTGTTCGTTGACGTAAGAAGCCTGCGTAAACGCCTCATCTAGCAAGGATTGGTCTTTAAAATGGATATCGAAGTTATCTTTTAATTCTTGATTTAATCCAGCAATCACGCGCTAATTCCCTCATTTCTGTTGTTCTGCTTGGTATCTTGAGTCTGTGGTTGGTTCTCGTTTTGGTGTTGCTTCGGTTCTACATAATTGGACGTTCCGTCCCAATTCGTCCGTCTCAGGTATCGGTGCTTCCTGGCTGACGGGACTGGTTTGGAGCCCTCCTAATTTTATATAGCCGAAACGTGCTCCACAAGGCAGGTCCCTGCGCTTAACCCCATTAAGCAAAAATCCAGACCCGGTATTTTGTGCCTAATGACGTTAATGCTCAGGACCTTAACGCCTTGTTCCGCACTCTATAAATTGATTGAAAAAGCCCGGGACAAAGAAATGCGGCCCGGACTCGCTCAATCGTTATTTATCTTCGGTTTGGTGGGCGACGATGTAGTCGACCACTTCGCCAACGGTCATCAATTTCTCGGCGTCTTCGTCGGAAATTTCCGCGTTAAACGTATCTTCCAGTTCCAAGACGAATTCCACAAAATCAATGGAATCGGCGTCTAGGTCCTTCTTAAAGTTCAACTGTTCGTTGATTTGGTCCCGGTCGGTTTCAAACCGATCGGCAATAATATCGGCAATCTTGTCAAAAATTTCTGCTCTCGTCATATCTATCCCTCGCTCACAGTATTCAATAAGTAGTCTAACCGTTTTGGCTGACCTTGTCTAGCAAATTAATATCGGTCACAAATTCATTTTTAGTGTGAAATGACCTGTAACACTACGATTTTGACGCTTACTTCAGGGATTCCTTCAAGGCCGCCATCTCGTCGGTATGATCGGCAAAGTAGCTGACCAACTGATCGGCACTCTTGGTCTCAATCAATTCGCGAATCTGACCAATTGTATTCTTGACGGTTGGCGCCTTGCTGGAACCATGAGTCTTGACGACTGGTGCCTTCAAGCCCAAGAGCACGGCCCCACCATATTGTGAGTAATCCATGGCACTTTGAACGTTCTTGAAGACCGGCTTCAACATGCTGGCTCCAATCTTACCACCAAGACCCCCACTCATGATTTCACCCTTGATGAGCTTAAGCATGGAGAGCGCGGTTCCTTCAATGGCTTTCAACGTAGCATTTCCAGTAAACCCATCGGTCACAACAACGTCTGCGGCCCCGTTTAAGAGTTCCCGTGATTCAACGTTGCCGATAAAGTTAATGCTGTCGATGCTGGCCAAAGCCTGGTAAATGGCCTGATGCGCCATGTCACCCTTGTCGGCTTCGGTCCCGTTGTTCAACAGGCCAATCCGGGGTTGCTTCACGTGCATGATCGATTGCGCGTAGTACTGACCCATTACGGCGTATTGCACGACGTTAAACGGCTTGGTATCAGCATTCGCACCCACATCCAGCATCACAAAGCTGGACTGGTCCGGCTTACGTAAGACGGGAAGTGTCGTGGTCAAGCCTGGCCGGTCGATACCCTTGATTCGGCCAACGATCAGCAAACCAGCGGCCAATACGGCTCCAGAATTACCGGCGGAGAAGAAGGCATCTGCCTCGCCATCCTTGACGGCATTCGCAGCCAGCACGATACTGGACTGCTTCTTTCGACGAATGGCCCGAACGGGTTCGTCCTCCATGGTGATAACCTCGGCGGCCGGCATCAGCGTGATGCGGCTGTCATTTTGAATCAGTGGCTTCACTTGTTCTTCTTGTCCGTATACTAAAAATTCAACGTCACTGTAAGCGTCTCGTGCTAATTCGACACCTTTGATAATTTCAGCGGGGGCGTAATCGCCACCCATTGCGTCAACGGCAATTTTCATAATTCGTCTCCTTCTAATCCATGGTGGTGTTCTGGTGGGCCGTCGTACTCAGAAAGGCGGCGAGCGCCAAGTTGGCGTCCTTATCCGCCCAATCGGGGGAAGCCACCGTCTCCTTGGCCGCCTGTTGGGCCGCACTCAGAATGTTCAAGTCGGCCACGGGATCGCCAACCTTGAAGTCGGGCACCCCAGACTGCTTTTTACCCAGAATATCACCTGGACCCCGTAATTCCAAATCCTTTTGCGATAAAACAAATCCATCGTTGGTACTGGTCATGGTCGTCATCCGTTCAACGGCCAGCTCATTCTTCGGGTCGGCAATCAAGATACAAGCGGAAGCCTTCTTGCCCCGGCCGACCCGACCACGCAACTGATGGAGCTGAGCCAGGCCAAAGTGGTCGGCGTCATAGATCAGCATCACCGTAGCGTTAGGCACATCGACCCCAACTTCAATCACGGTGGTAGCGACCAGGACTTGGAACTCGTTAGCCTTGAACGCATCCATCACGGCATTTTTTTCGTCATTTTTCATCCGACCATGGAGTAAGCCCACCTTATAGGTCGGTTCGAACTGCTCCTTGAAGCGTTCGTAAATGGCCTCGGCGTTCTTCATGTCGACGGCCTCCGACTCCTCGATCAGTGGCGTCACCACGTAGGCCTGTGAGCCACTACTCAGCTCAGCTTTGACCTGACGGAGCGTGCTGTCTACCTGATTACTGCGAATCCATGAGGTCTTAATGGGCTGACGACCGGCCGGCAATTCATTGATGACCGAGACGTCCATTTCCCCATAGGCGGTAATCGCCAGTGTCCGGGGAATTGGCGTTGCCGTCATGGCCAGAACGTCGGGCTGTTGCCCCTTCTCGCGCAATGCCTGCCGTTGATTGACCCCGAAACGGTGTTGTTCATCGATCACGGCGAGCCCGAGGTCGTGGTAAGCCACTTCCGGTTGAATCAACGCGTGTGTCCCGACAATCAGGTTGACGGCACCATTGGCAATCTGCGGCAACAGCGTCTTCCGGGCGGCGGGTTTGGTAGCCCCCGTCAACAGGGCCACGTTAACCGGAAAGTCGGCAAACAACTTCGCTAAATTATTAGCGTGTTGCTCGGCCAAAATTTCCGTTGGGGCCATGAGGGCGGCCTGCGTTCCCGCGGTAATAGCCGCGTACATGGCCACGGCGGCCACCACGGTCTTCCCACTCCCCACGTCGCCTTGCAAGAGCCGGTTCATGTGGACCGGTCGCTTCAGGTCGTAACAGATTTCATTGACCACCCGTTTCTGGGCGTCTGTCAGTTCATACGGCAGCGAGGCAATAAAGTCCTTGAGCTTGGGCAAATCGTAAGTCAATGCCTGACCGTGAAGCGTGTGATCCTGTTGCTTCACAATCTGTAAGCGTGTTTCAAAGAGATAAAACTCTTCAAACTTAGCCGTTCGTCGCGCTGCCTGGGCTGCGGCATCCCCCGCTGGGAAGTGCATGTCGTGAATCATCTGGCGACGATGCAGCAAGCGATACTGTTCGCGTAACGGCTCCGGAATCAGGTCCACGATGACCGGTTCGTAAGCGTCATAGGCACTCTCAACCAACTTTTGAATGGTGGCCTGCCGCACTTCCTTATTGGCAGGATAGATTGATCCCATGCCACCACCGTCATCGGTACTGGCGATGATTTTCATGCCGGCTAAGCTCTGACGCTTGGCATCGAAGCGACCATACACGGCCAGTTCATTCCCGACCTCCAGCTTATCCTTGAGCCACGGCTGATTAAAGAATGTGACCGGAATAATTGTGTGCTCGTCCAGGAGCAGCCGGAAGTTCAGTCGGGTTTTCCGCCGACCGAACCGTGAAATCACGGGAGCGGCGGCCACGGTGCCTTTTAAGGTCACTTTGGCTTGATCGGTCAACTCAGTGGGATCCTTGGCCTGCAAGTCCTCGTAACGAAACGGGAAGTAGGTCAACAAATCGTTGACGTTCTCGATATCCAAAGACTTCAGCGCTTGCGCCCGTTTCGGCCCAACTCCGGCCAGTTCACTGACCGAATCATTCAAACTCACCATCGTGACACCCCTCCCATCCTTATTGTTTTGCTTTAATCTCGTGGTTAACTGGCGTTTCGTTCCGCTTGCGGCTGTCAGGGATTCTGCCGCTGTGGGGACCGCCTGCAGCCAAAGAACGGGCTTTCGGCTCGGTTTGAAACCTCGTCAAAATTCAGACGAGTTTCCAAACACGTCCCACGCTGTAAGGCCGGGAAGAATCAAACACCCGGTCTAACACCGTTGTCACGGCTGGCGCCATCCCTGACAGCCTCCAGCTAAACAAACAGTTAACCACGAATTCAAATAAATCATAGTCTGTGATGCGACATTGGTAGCTCTCAATTCAATACTTTAATTTTACGCCTTACTTGTCAGTCGTCAAAGGCTGAAATCAGTTAGATTAGCTGGCCACTTTCAAATGTTTCCGGATGGCTGACCATTGCATGGTCCAGAACGATTGTCTCTCACTTTCCCTTGGGTCTGCAACGCTTTGACGTGAATGATCAGTCCAAGCCGGAGGAGGCCAAGGGTGTAGCCGGCCGTGTCGATGGTGTTAGGCCGGGTGATTCTCCCGACCTTTACACCATGGGACGATCTTTGAGACACGGGTTCTTCGTGGCTTAAAGTCGAGGGAAAAGACCGCTTTTCAGGCTTTTCCCGGTCCCCACAGCAGGCGGAACCCTTGGCAGCCGCAGGCGACCAACAGATCATGCATCTAAGTGTTGTAGACCTGTAACGCGAAAGAGGACCGGGACAATCGTCCTGGACCCCTTTGCTGGTAATGCTATTCGACAGAAATCAGGAATGGATAGACCGGTTGGCCCCCATCATGAACTTCCGTTTCTAATTCATCATCTAAGTCCTCAACGGCCGCTTGCAATTGGTTTGCAACGTCTTCGGTCGTGTCGGTCCCATAAATAATTGTCACAATTTCACTGTCATCATCGAGCATGGCCTTCACCGTAGCAACCGCCGTCTTTAACAAGTCGGCATCGGTCACCTTGATAGTCCCATCGACGATTCCCATGAAGTTACCTTCTTTAATGTCAAACCCGTCCAATTCGGTATCCCGAATGGCGTGGGTCACTTGACCACTCTTAACAGCGGCTAAGTTTTCCTCCATCGCAGCTTGGTTGTCATCCAACTCAGCATCTGGGTTGTACCCCAACATGGCCGTCATCCCTTGGGAAACCGTCTTTGAGTGGACGATAACCGTTGGCACATCGGCAACCTGAGCGGCTTGTTCAGCGGCCAGGAAGATGTTTTTGTTGTTTGGCAACACAATGGCACGTTTAGCCTTGCTGTTGTTGATGGCGTCCACGATATCCTGCGTACTTGGATTCATGGTTTGACCACCGTTGACCACATGGGTCACACCCAGGCTCTTGAAGAGCGTAGCGAGGCCGTCACCGGCAGCGATAGCAATAATCGCCGTATCCGGAACTTCAGCTTCAGCTACTGGTGCTGCTACAGCAGAATCTTCATCATGCTCCATGATGGTTTCCTGTTGCATCCGCATGTTGTCGACCTTAACCTTTGCTAAGTCACCAAATTCTTGGCCCCAAGCAATGACCTTACCAGGATGTTCCGTGTGAACGTGAACCTTGACGATTTCGTCATCGTTCACAACCAGCAAAGAATCTCCTAAATCAGCGAGATAATTGTAGAAAGTATCGTAATCGAAGTCGTGTTCAATTTGCTTCCCACGGCCGATTCGCACCATGATTTCAGTACAATAACCGTACTTAATGCTTTCAGGATCAAGCTTACCCTGCACACTCTGGTGATGGGCAGCATCAATCATTTCGTTCATTTCAGCATCGTCAGGCTTGTATTCGCCCTCTTCAGCCACACGACCATTTAATGAATCGTTAAAGGCTTCGAGCACAAACGTCAACCCTTGACCACCGGAATCAACCACACCGACCTGCTTCAAAACAGGTAGCAAATCTGGTGTCGTTGCCAAGGCTGCCTTAGCAGCTTCGTAGACGGCGTCCATCACGGCTAAAATGTCATCGGACTTCTTAGCGGTGTTTAAGCCGGCCTGAGCACCCTCACGGACAACCGTCAGGATAGTTCCTTCAGTTGGCTTCATAACGGCCTTGTACGCCGTTTCTGCGCCGGCTGCGAACCCATCAGCTAAGTCTTGGGCCGTTAAGGTTTGCTTGTCCGCTAATTTTCGAGAAAAGCCCCGGAAGATCTGGGACAGGATAACGCCGGAATTTCCCCGCGCACCCATCAGTAAGCCCTTGGCTAGGGCCGTTGATAAAGCCCCCACAGCATCAGTGTCGGCTTCGCGTTCATACTTGGCCCCACTCTGTAGTGACAGACTCATGTTGGTTCCAGTATCCCCATCAGGAACGGGGAAAACATTTAATGAATTAATAAAATCGGCATTCTGGTTTAGCTTTTGCGATGCGGCTTGGACCATCTTACCAAACTCAAGATTAGTAATTTCTGTTACTTTCAACTAAGTATCCTCCTTGATTTCAGTACGTCTGGCTAATCAGCCAACACCCGCACCCCTTGAACAATGACGTTTACTGAGTTTGCAGTAACCCCCAGCATCGTTTCCAGGTTATATTTGACTTTAGATTGGACGTTACGTGAAACTTCGGAAATCTTAGTTCCGTAGCTAACGATCACGTAAACATCAATGGCCACGCCATTTTCTTCTTGGCGAACGACCACACCGCGGGCATAGTTCTCCCGCCGTAAGATATCATTTACATTGTCTCGAATCTGATTTTTGCTTGCCATGCCCACGACACCATAATTATCAGTCGCGGCACCCCCAACAACGGTCGCAATCACTTCATTGGTAATATCAATTGTTCCGTATTGAGTCTTAATCTTTACGGCCATGGAAATAGCCTCCTTATCTGGATATACAATCTTAACAGAAATTAATCTTACCACAACCACGCCGAAAATAGAAATAGGATGACTGAAAAGCACGTTATGAGGGGAAATAGGTGTCAAGTAGATTTCCTTGAAAGAAACCATTGCGTTCCGCAAAAGAGTATGGTAAATTAGTCAGGTGAGTAAAAAGCACTGCTTTTTTATAAAAGTAATGAATGAATTAACAAAGGAGGGTTTACGCCATGGCAAAGGATTTTATCAACGGCAAGCGGACGCGCTTCGGTAACAAGCGTTCTCACGCTTTGAATTCAAGTCGTCGCGCTTGGAAGCCGAACTTACAAAAGGTTCGCATCTTAGTGGACGGTAAGCCAAAGAAGGTCTGGATTTCTGCTCGGACCTTGAAATCAGGTAAGGTAACCCGTGTTTAGTTAAACGGACACGGTTAAACGGATTAGCGAGGAGTGCAGGTTTCACCTGTGCCCCTCGCTTTTTTCGTATCTTCGACGTCACTTTCAAATTTTTGTTTGTTGTGAAAATCCAAACATGACGGCTGACACTCACTTTAAAAATATGAAAGTTATGGACACCAATTTTCATTAGAATGTCCCGAACCTTAACCTTTTTCAAATATCTTCTTACAATTTTTTTATCGGCTACGGCAAATAGTGTCAAGTTTCCGGCAATCACTAAAATTGGTGATTTGCTTCGAAATTTGACGCTATTTTTTTGCCCTTTGACCCCCTGTCACTGCACAAAAACCAGTCCTAAACTCAGAAAATTTAATTTATTCAGTCAAAAACATGAGACAGATTCTGCGATTTTTGCATTAGTAATAAGTATAGGATGTCTTTCCAACGAAATCATCCGCAAAAAAATCGTCACCTGCCAGAAAAATCTGGCGGACGACGATTATCACAAATTATAAGGTTTAGTCTTCACAAGCGCCAACATGGCATAAAATCTACCACACTTGGCGACAACCCATGAAGCCTAACGAATAACGGCGCAATTCCAGTAATGGTGAGCCGGAGGAGGCCAGGATGGAGCCGGCCGTGACGATGGTGTTAAACCGGGCGCTTGGTTCTTCCCGGTTTTACACCATGGGACGAGCTTTAAGTCGTGCGAATTTCACGGCTTAAAGCCGAGACAAGAGACCGCTTCTCAGGCTCTTGCCGGTCCCCACAGCAGGCGCAATCCTGGCAGCCGCAGGCGACAAAACCAGTCTGCCTTAAAACAAGTTACTCGTGCCGCGCCTCATAGGTGTCGCAGCTTTGGATGACACACAAGAGGCCTGTGTCGAATTGGAACTCGCCCGATCCGCCCACAAACTCATTGCTAGCGAAAGAAATTGGGTACGGAATTGGCTCGTTGTGGAGTTGGTATTTTTCATTAGTCAGACTCAAATGGTCAATGGGCGTCAGTGGAATGAAGGCCAGATAGTTCTTGTCGGCCTCCTTCTCCACCGTGTAATGCCCCGGCAAATAAAACGAAATCGTATTCTGTTTGTCAATCAATCGAATTCGGCTGGCATACCGCTTATACTCCGGCTGGAGCACGATAAAGAGGTTTGCTAGGAAATGGTCTAACCGACCACCCGTTGCGCCATAGATGTCGATTTTATCGGCACCGTAGTCGTTTAACGCGACCGAAACGGCGAGCTGGGTGTCCGTGTAGTCCTTTTCTGGCTGTGACTGACGAATATCCTTCACATTGCGCCGAACCCGTTGGAGTTCTGGTGCTTGTAAGGAATCAAAGTCGCCAATCGCGGCCACCGGCTGAATATTCTGATCGATTAACCGTAACGTCCCCCGATCAACGCCAATCCAGGAGCCGTCAATTTTCCGTGCACGCAGGTCGTCCGGCCATTCAGCCTTGGGCCCACCCACGAGGAGATTGAACGTTCCGCCCCGTGGCACTATTTCGTCGCTGCTTTCAAGGCATTGATGCGCGCAACCGGGTCATCGGCGTTGAAAACATAAGACCCAGCTACGGCAACCGTTGCCCCAGCATTGGCACAGTCAACGACCGTCTTGTCATTGACCCCACCGTCAACTTCGATATCAAAGTCGTAACCCTTAGCCTTCTTGATGGCATCGAGTTGGGCGATCTTTTCAACCGTGCTGTGTAAGAACTTCTGACCACCAAAGCCAGGGTTGACCGTCATCACGAGAACTTGGCCGACCATGTCTAAGACGGGTTCGATAGCGGAAACGGGCGTCCCAGGGTTGATGACAACTTCTGGGGTAACGCCGGCGTTTTGAATCATTTGTAAGGCCCGGTGAATGTGTGGCGTTGCTTCGACGTGGACCCCGATGATATCAGCGCCGGCCTTGGCAAAGTCGTCAACGTAACGTTCTGGGTTTTGAACCATCATGTGCACGTCTAAGACCATCTTCGTAATTGGACGAATAGCCTTGACCCAACCGGGACCGTAAGACAATGCTGGGACGAAATTACCGTCCATGATGTCGATGTGTAAAACTTCGGCACCGGCCTTGTCGACCATTTCGATATCGGGTTGTAAATTGATGTAATCTGCACTTAAGATTGATGGCGCTACTTTAATCATAAATTCTATTCCTCATTTCTTTTTATTGTAAACAGGTTTTTGATTCTTTAACAACGTGAGTAATTGCAGATACGTGTCATAACGACTCTGCATGAACTTACCGGCTTCAATGCCGTCTTTGACCGCACAACCGGGCTCGTTCAGATGGACACACCCGCGGAACCGACACTCGCGTGAGGCCAACGCGAACTCAGGGAAGTATTGCCCCAACTCGCGGTAACCAATGGTCAACGTATCATAGGATGAGAAACCTGGCGTATCTGCCACTAGACCACCCGCAACGGGCATCAGGCTGACCTTCCGAGTCGTATGTTTCCCCCGATTCAAGGCCGTAGAGATCTCGCCGGTCGCTAACGTCAGGTCCGGTGAAATGTGGTTCAGCAACGTTGACTTGCCGGCACCGGTCTGGCCCATAATGACCGTGACCTTGTCGGCTAATAAGCCTCGTAACTCGTCCAAGCCACTCTCCGCAAACGGTTCACGGGTCAGGCAGACATCGTAACCGATCTGCCGATACCCCGCCGCCAACGACTCGAATTCCTGATAACGTTCATCGGGAATCAAGTCGGTCTTGGTGAAGTAGATGACTGGCGTGATGTTACTGATCTCTAGGGCAATCAACTGCCGGTCCAGTAAGTTCGTGGAAAATTCGGGCGACGCTACCGCCGTCACGACGACACCCTGATCGATGTTAGCCACTGGTGGCCGGGTCAATGCGTTATCCCGGGGAAGAATCTCTAAAATATACCCTTCCTTGGGTGATGAGCTTTCAAACTGTACGCGATCCCCAACAAGCGGTGTAATTCGCCGTTTCCGGAAATTTCCGCGTGCACGGGTTCGATACATCTCGCCGTCACTGAAAACGTCGTAAAAGCCGCTCAGTGATTGACGAATTTGTCCCTCTGACATGCAGCACCTCCTTATTCTTTTTTCCAATGTTCCCTTGCATTTGGTACTTTTAAATCTGGTGATCATTTCGCCTTACCGGGCGGTGAAAATAGGCCGGGACGCGGTGGGCGGACGCCCGGAGCCACAGTGCGGTCTCCGGACTTGCCTTTGAACCTCTGAGAATCGAGTTTCAAAGCCACCAATTATCTAAGCGGTAAACCGCTTAGATAATTCCCACGGCTGAGCCTATTTTCACCGCCCTCACGGCTGACACTGGTTTACCGTACAAAATGCAAGATAAACCGGCCAGCCGCTGTAATCTGCGAAATCAATTACACATCCAGCGGGTAACCAGTCGCAAGGATTCCCTTTGCCCGCTTTTTTTGAAAATTTGATAACAAAAAACTCAGTCCTTTATTATTATAAAAGAACTGAGCTATAAATGCAGGCTTTTTCCCTAATTTTTCGAGACGTGATTATCTGAAGCGACCACATGGCCGTCTCTGACGACCTTGTAGGCCCCTGATTTGCCCGATGCTACCGCGAATGGCAACGTGACGGTTGTATCCGCCGTGATCGTCATTTGTTTGTAAATCGAGCTTAACGAGTGGTCCTGATCCTTCAAGTAAATCTGAACCAGGTTACTGTTACTACTGCTGGACGAGGCACTGCTTGAGTCATCGTCAGCGCCTTCGCTCTCATCATCTGTCGAGCCACTGTCGAACGGAATCTTAACGTTCACACTGAACTCATCGACGCTGGAACTACTCTCACTCTGTGCACCTCGCGACACAGTCAGGGTGATCTCATCACCTTCCTGGACAACGGCACCCTCACCCGGCGATTGCCGAATGATGCGGCCCTTATCCACATCGCTCGAGTAAGCGTATTGGAAGGCAAGGTTCAGGTTATGGTTCGTGGCGTAGCTCTGAGCTTGCCGTTTAGTCTTGTTGGTCAGGTCGGCCAACGTGACCGTTTCTGACCCCGTAGAGACCGTGAAGGTAATGTCGGTCTTACTTGGCACCACACTCTTTCCAGCTAAGACGCTCTGCTGCATGATCTTACCGGCAGGAACGCTGGTCGAGTGCACCGATTCCCGGTGCACCGTAAAGCCCAACGCTTCCAGCTTGGCAGCCGTACTAGCATACGAATCGCCCTGATAGTCATCAACTTTATAGCGCTTTGGTCCGGTACTGATCCACAGGTCAACCACCGTATTTTGCTTCAACTGGGTCCCGGAGCGTGGTTCCGTTCGTGCGACTCGATGAAGCTTTACGGTAGCACTCGATGTCTTGTGTACGGTACCCACCTTAAGTTTGGCGGTAACCAGTGCACTACGCGCAGCCGCCTCCTTGTCGCCGACCACGTTTGGTACGTTGGTCATCTGTGGTCGGAAAAGCGCCATGCCAATGAAAATTCCCAAAATGATCAGGAGGATAATGCCGCCCGCAATCAGGAATTTCCGCCGGCGAGGATGCCGATACTTCTTACGTTTCTTCTTCCCCGTCGACTGATCATCGGCCGCTGTTGCATCTTTGGTGGCCGCCTCCGCCGTCTCCTCACCAATTGGCTTGGCAATAGCGTGAGGCACTGCCGCCGCACTCAGCGCGCTGGCTGGTAGGACCTTGGTCTCACCGTCGTCATTTTCCGCCGGTCTGAACCGTAGCTCACCGGCTCGCTTAGGTGATAACGACGTGGCCAGATCATCCGCCATACTCGCCACATCAGTGTAACGGTCGGCTGGTCGCTTCGATGTGGCCTTCAACACCACGTTTTCCAATGCTTGTGGAATCCGCGGGTCGATGTCTCTGACCGACGGAATCTCCGATTGGAAATGCTTCAACGCGATGGATACGGCGGTTTCACCCTCGAAGGGCACCGTTCCCGTCAGTAATTCGTAGAGAATGATTCCCAGCGAATAGATGTCGGATTGCTTGGTCGCCATTCCCCCACGCGCCTGTTCAGGCGACAGGTAGTGAACCGAACCCAGCACCGTATTGGTCTGCGTAAGGCTGTGTTCGGACAGGGCCACGGCGATTCCGAAGTCGGTAATCTTAGCGACTCGATTTTCATCGATCAGGATATTTTGCGGTTTGAGGTCACGGTGAATAATGTTGTGCTCATGTGCCGTCTTCACGGCATTGAGAATCTGTTCCATGATCTGAATAACTTCCTGATACGCAATTGGAAAATGTTTCTTGATATAGGCCTTGAGGTCGGTCCCTTCCACGTACTCCATGACCAGGTACTGCATGCCGTTTTCTTCCCCGACATCGTAGACCTGGACGATATTATCATTGACTAGCTCCGTGGCGGCGAGAGCTTCACGCTGGAACCGCCGAACGGTGCCGGGGTCATCGCGCAAGTCCAACCGTAAAAGTTTGACGGAAACGTCACGGTCCAAGATCAAGTCATGTGCCAAGTAAACGTTGGCCATGCCGCCTTCACCCAGGGAGCGAATGATGCGGTAACGGCCGTTTAACGTGTAACCCGTGCGCATCAGCTCACCTCCCCATCGTGGTTGGCGATAATCAAGACAGTGATGTTATCCAAACCACCAGCAGCGTTGGCCATCTCAATCAGCCGGTCACACTTCTCCGCGGTGGTTCGGTCACTCAGCAGGACCGCTTGAATCTCTTCATCAGAGACCATGTTAGTCAGCCCGTCCGTACACAGCAACAGCTGATCGCCGGTCACGAGCGGGTAAGTCTTGAGGTCAAAACGCGCATCGGTCGAGATTCCTAGCGAACGAATGATGACATTCTTTTGGGGATGATGCTGGGCGGCTTGCTTCGTGATCTCGCCGCGTTTAACCAGCTCATTGACCAGGGAATGATCCTCGGTCAGCTGGCGAAATTGACGGTCACGCAACAGATAAGCCCGTGAGTCCCCAATACTAGCAATGACGACTTCTTCCGTAAAGTAGAGCGCGGCAACGAGGGTCGTGCCCATGCCGTTCAGGTCGGCAAACTGATTGGATTTATCAATGATCGACTGGTTCTCCGCGGTGATTTCCCCGGTGATCCAAGTACGCGCCGCAGCTGGCGTGGTCAGGTCAGTCTGTTCAAACTCGTGACCCAGGTGGGAAACGGCCATGGCACTCGCCACGTCGCCTCCCTGATGACCACCAATGCCATCAGCGATAATGGCGAGATGTTGTCCCGCCAGGTTCGTGTAAACATCCACGTAATCTTCATTATCATTGCGTTGCTTGCCGATCGACGTTCGGTATGCCACTTTCATTGCCCGTCACCCCTACTTTTTCTTACGAAATGCACTCACGAAGAAACCATCCGAATCAAAATCATCCGGATAGATGGCTAACGTGTCCGTGCTCCGGTCATCCTTGACCTTTAATTGCGTCTCTACACGAACGGATTCGAAGTCGGGATGGGCTTCCAAGAACTTGGCAGCGACGTCCGCGTTTTCCGTATCCAAAATCGTGCAGGTACTGTAGACCAGAATGCCGTTAGGCTTAAGCTTTTCGCTCACGGCGTCCAGAATGCCCAATTGTACCTTTTGTAATTGTTGAATGTCTTGTGGTGTCTTTTCGTAACGGATTTCTGGTTTCCGCCGGATCAGACCCAATCCAGAACAAGGCGCGTCGACTAAGATCCGGTCGAATTCCTTCTTAGGGAACTCGTCATTGATGTTCCGGGCATCGAGCGCCACGGCATCAACCCGGTCGCTCACGTGCATCCGGTTCGCGTTCTTTTCGATCAGCTTAACCTTCTTGGCGTGCAAATCAAGTGCTGTGACCTTCCCACCGGAATGGGCGTCGAGCAACGCAGCAATCTGCGTGGTCTTCCCACCGGGTGCGGCACAAGCGTCCAGCACTTGATCGCCGGGACGGACCTGTAAGGCTTCAACGGGTAACATCGCACTCTCATCTTGAATCGTCAGCTCGCCGGTTTCAAACACATTGCTTTGGTTGGCTGCCTTATCGGTCAAACGAAAGGCGTTGCCGGCAACGATACTAGGCGTCACCGTGTAGCCTTGGGCAACCAAGGATTGTTCGACTTCTTCGACCGTGGCAACTGCCGTGTTGACCCGAACGGATTGTGCGGCTGGTTGATTGATGGTTTCTAAAATGCTGACGGCCTTATCATCGCCGACCTGCTTTTGAATTGCCGTAACCAACCATTCAGGCACGGAGTACGTCAGGCTCAACCGCTTCACGGGATCCTTGATCTCGTTGACGTCAGGCAACCCTTGACGATCCATGGCATGCAAGACACCGGTCACAAAGCGC
This sequence comes from uncultured Lactobacillus sp., assembly GCA_937874695.1. Taxonomy (GTDB): domain Bacteria; phylum Bacillota; class Bacilli; order Lactobacillales; family Lactobacillaceae; genus Levilactobacillus. The sequence continues at coordinate 70,214 of CALNAJ010000018.1, read as the reverse complement.
CGAATCCCTTCGTGGCCCCGATCTTTGGCCAACTGAATGGCTTCGTTAAAGATGGCCCGCTTCGGTACACGGTCCAAGTAGAGTCCTTGATACAAGGCCACCAATAGCGTCATTTTGACCCAAGGTAAGACCTTCTGGTTAGGCTTTACGAAGCCTTCCAAATAGTATTCCAACGTTAATTGATGTTGGATGGTCCCATAGACCAAGTTAGTCACGAAACGGCGGTCAACGTCGCTTAAGTTGTGACTCTCTAAAGTTGTTTCCAATTGTAAGTTTGAGTAAGCCCCGTTGGCCACACGTGTCAGTGCTTCTACGGCCAGAGCGCGGGGAGTTGTATTCTTTGTCATTATTCAGCCACCTGTTCGCCAATTGTCAGTGCATCGCTAGTTCCGTTCAGAAAGTCGGTGATACTTAACTTCGGCTTACCGGCGGGTTGAATCTCATTTAACGCTAAAACGCCATGTTCTCCGGTTGCAATCGCCAAGTGGTGCTTGTCATGGCTAACCAGTGAACCGGGTGCCATCTCGGTCGTTTCGTCCAGAACGGTGACGTCCCACAGCTTAGTCCGCACACCGTTCAAGAAAATATGGGCGATTGGTGCTGGCCGCAAAGCACGAACCTTGCAGTCAATCATGTGCGCGCTCAGGTTCAGGTCGATCCGTTCCTCATCGGACTTGATAGTCGGTGAGAAGCTGACCTTGTCTTCGTCCTGAGGAACGGGCGTGATTTCACCGGCCAACAACTTCGGCAGCGTCTCCAATAAGAGGTCGCGACCCAGGACACTTAATTTATCGAACATCGAGCCCACGTCGTCTTGGTCGGTAATTGGCATTGCTTGTTGTGCCAGGACGGCCCCGGCATCCATCTTCTTTTCCATAAACATGATGGACACCCCGGTCTCCTTGTCGCCATTCATGATGGCGTAGTGCACTGGCGCGCCGCCACGATACTTCGGTAACAGGGAGGCGTGAACGTTCACGGCTGCCACCTTCGCCGCCTTGAGCAGCTTCGTTGGCAAGAATTGCCCAAAGGCCGCCGTCACGATCAGGTCGGGGGCTAATTCAATGGCCCGCGCCATTTCGTCACTGCCGGAGATCTTTTGGGGTTGGAGCACTTCGATGTCGTGTGCCACGGCAACCTGCTTCACAGGAGAAGCGGTCAGGACGTGTTTCCGTCCCACGCGCCGGTCGGGTTGAGTCACTACGGCTAAGACATCGTAGCCCTTTTCAATTAAACTGCTCAGAATGGGCGCCGAAAATTCTGGCGTTCCCATAAAAATTACTGAAGTCATCGTACACCATACTTTCTTGGTTTTATTTCTCTCTTTGAATTATGTTAATTGTTTTTGATAAGTCACACGGATTCTGACCACATCTCACTGGACAGTGAAAATAGATCTAATCTAATCACTCGCAAGAATACCAGCAAGACGGTTAGTCACTAGTCTCATTTCTCTGCCGTGACACGTAGCCAAAGCAGCCCCACTTGTCAGTCCACCTCAATCATATCAGATTGGGCGCCCATTCCCTATCACCTTTGGCAATTTAGATAGAAAACTTATTGTGTAAGGGTTCTCTTGAGAAATTCCCAGCAGAAATCGGAATAGTTTCTACTATAATCACCCATGCCACATTAAAAACGGACAGAGTTGAATCCTGATTTCATGTAACAATTGTCAGTCCATCTGATTTCCAACGCTGGCAAACCTCAGCCGTGAGGGTGGCCTGGTAGTGGCTCAGTGGTGTCGTTTGTCTTAGTGGCGCGATTTTCGCCGCTTAGACAAAGGCCAAGCTTTAAGACCCACGCTTCTTGTGGGGCTTAAAGTTGTGCCCACCACGTTCCAGTATCTACGAGCCCACCGGTAAGGCGCAGGTCATCGTCTAGCAGAAAGCCTGCAATCAGCTACATGAAATTCATGGGTTCGGAATCGATGGTGACGGAGAGACCGTGGCGTGCCGGCACCTGTGCCGCCTGCCGGATCTGTTCCAGCACTGGCCGCAGTTGCGGTTCCTGCTTGTATTTAATCACAACTTGATAATAATACTTCCGCTTGACCCGTGCAATCGCCTTAGGTGTGGGCCCCAGAATAATGGCATCCTTACTGAGACCTTGCTTCAGCGCATCCACAATCTGATACATGGCCTTCGCTGCCACGGCTTCCTCTTCGTGACTAGCCGTCAGCTGCACCGCAAAGTAATACGGTGGGTAACTTCCCTGATGGCGCATGTGCATTTCCGTCACAAAGAAACGTTCATAGTCTTGGCTCTGCGCCAACTGAATCGCGTAGTGGTCCGGATTAAACGTCTGAATGTAGACCTCACCAGGTTTAGTTGCCCGACCGGCCCGACCACTGACCTGCGTCAATAGCTGGAACGTGCGCTCGCTGGCCCGGAAATCCGGTAACCCCAACGCAGTATCGGCATTCAGCACCCCGACCAACGTGACATTAGGGAAATCCAGCCCCTTGGCAATCATTTGCGTCCCCAGTAAAATATCGGCCTTGTGCTCGCCGAATTGCCGAAGAATCCGCTCATGAGCACCCTTGCGCCGCGTGGAATCCACGTCCATCCGCAAAATTCTCGCAGTAGGTAATAACTTTTCTAAAGCCTGTTGCACCTTCTGTGTTCCCGTACCATAGTAGCGAATCTTCTTGCTGTGGCAGTTGGGACACACATGTGGAATGGCCTCTTCGTGCCCGCAGTAGTGACATTTCATGCTGTGCGTATCCATGTGGAGCGTCAGCGAGATATCACAATTGGGACACTTCAAGACGAACCCACAGTCCCGACACATCACAAACGACGAGTATCCCCGCCGATTGAGCATCAAGACAATCTGTTCGTGGCGGTCGAGTCGCTCCTGAATGGCCGTCATCAACGGTTCGGAAAAGTCGCTATCCCCCTGTTGCTTCAGCTGTTCACGCATATCGACAATGTGAACGGTCGGCATGGGTTGGGCCTTGGCCCGCTTTGAAAGCACCAATCGGGTGTACAACCCCTTGGCCGCCCGGGCGCGCGTCTCTAGTGACGGCGTGGCACTCCCCAGGACAACTGGACAATGGTGATACTGACCGCGCCAAAGCGCTACATCTCTGGCGTGATACCGGGGATTTTCATCCTGTTTATAACTACTTTCATGTTCCTCATCCATGATGATGATCCCAAGGTTCTCGACCGGGGCGAAGACGGCAGAACGGGCGCCAACGACCACCGTGGCCTCACCACGGTCGATGCGGCGCCATTCGTCGTACTGCTCACCCTTGGATAACCCACTGTGCAAAACTGCTACTCGCTGGCCGAACCGTGCCTTGACGCGGTTGACCATTTGCGGTGTGAGGGCGATTTCAGGAACCAGCATCAACGCCGTTCGTCCCTGTTGTAGGGCCTGCGCGATACTTTGCAGGTAGACCTCAGTCTTCCCACTCCCGGTGACTCCCTCGACCAAGAAATTCTCAGTCTTCTGGCCGTCAATGGCTTGCGTTATTCGGTCCACAGCGACCTGTTGTTCCGGATTCAATTTTAAGGCCTGGGTCGGCGTGACCGGTTGGTGGAAGGGATCGCGATAGACTTCGAGCGTACTCTTGGTCAGCCACCCCTTATCTGCAGCCGTGGCGATAACTGCCGGCGTAACCCCGGCTTTTTTCGCCACAGCGGCCTGGGCAACGACCTTATCCGCTGGCATCTGCGCCAAGTAGGCCAATAGTTCGGCTTGCTTGGGGGCGCGCTTAGCCACCTCACCGGCAATCTCTTGAAGCTTAGCCGGTGTCAGGGCCGGTGTGATTCCGGTAGTCGTCTTGGCGGCCGCCCTGTCCTTGACCTCGTAGACGACCTCGACCTTACCTGCCCGCTGTAATTTCAGCAGGCCGGCAACCGTGGCATCGTCGAGCTTCGTGGCATCGAAGCCACGTGGGGCGCCTTCTGGAAAATACATGGCCATTTCTTCTGGCGTCAGTGTGGCTGTCGGTTGGACCTGCCGTTTTGGCTGGGTCTTTAACAGGTTAGGAAGCATCGTTTGAATACAGGTGATACGAAAGGCATAGGTCGTGTTGGCCAGCCAATCGGCCAGTTGACGTAGCTCCGTGTTTAAAACGGGGGCAAGGTCGAGCACGGTCTCGATTGGCTTTAATTTGCCATCAAAGCTGGTGACGTCGCTCAACCCAACAACCACGCCAGAGACTAGACGGTGACCACGGCCAAACGGCACGATCACGCGCATCCCCACCTGTACCTGATGTTCCAGCTCGGCCGGAATCGCGTAGGAATACGGATCATTCGTCTGCATGGTTGGAACATCTACTAAAATTTGGCCAATCTGGGCCATGGTTGTCACCTCATTTCGTTGCTAAAATTGTTGCGAGTTTGGCGATCAGTGCCGCCGCAATCCGGGTCTTACTGGTCTTGGGTGTCTGATCACTGACCCCGTCTGCTTGGATAAACGTGACCTGGTTGTCATCGCTGTTAAAGCCGATGTCGGCCCGGGACACGTCGTTAGCGGCCAGAAGATCTAACGACTTACTGTCGAGTTTGTGCTGGGCGTTAACGAGTAAATTCTGCGTTTCCGCAGCAAAGCCCACCGTCACCTGATCCGCCCGCTTGATTTTGGCGACTTCGGCCAGGATATCCGGTGTCTTTTTCAATTTTAAGATTAATTCATCATTATCTTTGGTTTTCTTAATCTTCTGATTGGCAGTCGTCAGCGGCTGGAAATCGGCTACGGCGGCGGCCATCACGAGCGCATCCGCCATAGGAAAGCGCGTTAAGACCGCGTTCGCCAAGTCCGTTGTGCTTTGGATCGGCACGACGGTCACGTCAGCGGGTGGCGTCAATCGCGTTGGCGCGGTGATCAACGTCACGTTGGCCCCCGCTTGTTGGGCGGCAGCGGCTACCGCGTACCCCATTTTACCGGAAGAGTCGTTGGTTAAGAAGCGCACGGGGTCGAGGCGTTCACGCGTCCCACCGGCCGTGACAATGACCGACTTCCCTTGCAAGGTCTGGGGAGTAAAGAGGGCTAACTGACTGATTTGCCGAACGATTTCGGTAGGTTCCAGGAAACGTCCCGTACCGGAATACCCTTCGGCCAAAGCCCCAGTGGCGGGCATTAACACGGTCACACCGTCGTCAATGAGTTGTTGCCGATTGCGTTGGGTCGCGTCGGCCTGCCACATGTGGCTGTTCATGGCTGGTACCACGATCTTAGGCGCACTGGTCGCCAACCAAGTCGCACTGGCCACATCGTCAGCTAACCCGTTGGCAAACTGAGCCATCAGGTTGGCTGACGCTGGGGCCGCAATAGCGAGGTCGGTCCAATCGGCCAACTCGACGTGGGCAATCTGACCATCATCGCGCCACCAGGTGGCATCGGTCAGTACCGGCTGCTTGGTCAGGGCCGCAAAGGTCGCGGGCGTCACAAACTTCGCCGCGGCTTGGGTCAGAACAATTCGAACGATTGCGCCGGCACGCTGGAGCTCGCGGGCAAGCGTCGCGGCCTTATAAGCTGCAACACTCCCGCTGATGGTTAACGTCACATGTTTCCCTTCAAACATACTTTCCCTCCGTTCGCATTTTACAATGGTTAAAAAAAGCCAGATTACCCAACGGCAACCTGGTCTTTTCTGAAATGCCCGTGTTAGGCGTTCAAATCCTTTTCGTCCGGATCGATCATTAAAGCACCGGCCGCAATTTCTTCGAGGGCCCGGCCAATCGTCTTAGGCGACTTGTAGTCGGTCAACAGTGGCTTAGCGCCAGCATCAAGTTCGTGTGCCCGCTTGCTAGCCAACATAATCAAAGAATACCGTGAATCCACTTGTGCCAATAAATCATCAACTGAGGGATAAAGTAGCATTATTTATTCGTCTCCAATCATTTGTTCGTAATCCGGCATGACCCGGGTTACCCGTAACCGTTCACTGCGAATAATCATTTGAATCCGATCAACTGCCTTGTTGACTTCGTCGTTTACCACGGCGTAGTCGTAGTTGCGCATCATTTGAATTTCACCAACGGCCTTCTTGATTCGTTTGTTAATGACGTCCATGGCGTCAGTTCCCCGACCAATCAACCGGTGCTTCAATTCCATCAAGTCAGGCGGCGTCAAGAAAACAAAGACAGCATCGGGACAATTTGCCCGAACCTGCATGGCACCGTTGACTTCGATCTCCAAGAAAACATCCTTGCCTTGATCCAAGGTCTCATTAACATATTTTAACGGGGTGCCATAGTAGTTGTCAACATACTTGGCGTATTCCAGCATCTGTCCGGTCCGAATGTTCTCCTCAAATTCCTCTTTGGAGACGAAGTAATAGTCGACACCGTTGACTTCACCTTCACGCGGTTTCCGCGTTGTCATCGAAATGGAGTAAGAAAAGTCGGTCGCGCCGGTCTCAAACAATGCCTTACGCACCGTTCCCTTACCAACACCGGATGGACCTGAAAGCACAATGAGCATTCCACGTTTAGCCATCGTTTAAAAATCCCTTCAATAAAAATTTAATTATGACACCGTCACCACTGGCCACCGTGTCGTTTAAAGTCAATCATCTTTGACTTCAGCTATAATCTATAGGTTACTATATTACCACTATTTAGGAAGAAATACTCCCCTTAGCACCGAAAACGTTGAAAAAAGTCCGGTTCGGCGCTTGAAACAGCTGTTCGGGGTATCTGCCACCATTTCTATACCGAAGTCTATCCTATTATCAAGCCTAATCAAAACAGAGAAGATCCGACAATCTCGCAAACGGCTGGTATCACTAGTCTGGCCGCTCGTTAACCACCTGAAAGATTAAGTTAATCGCAAATCACGATAAAAAAGGCTTGCAATATCAAACACGTGTTCGTATAATGAAAATACAAACAAACGTTCGAGGTGATCAGCATGCAAAACTTAATTACTAATGGCACAACTGCCCTGTCTGATCGGGTAGCAACAGCGTACAAAGAACTTTTCAGTGACTTGCCAGTGATTAACGGCCAAGTCGTTTATCCGCAGATGCCCGCCTTTCAATTGACCTACTTTATTCAGCAAGCACTCGACCGACACTACTTGGTTCGGATTCAATTTAAGGCCGCTACGGATGTGGCCCCTGCCACAGTCATCGGCCACCTGAAAGCAGACGCCGCTGGTCACCTCATCCTCAAGCAGAGTCGGACCCTAACGACCATCGTTACGCCTGGCCTCTTGCGTTCGGTTCAACGTGCCCGATAAAAATTTATAATGACAAAGTCCCTCTGGTTCAGCTCGTGTTTACAACAGGCTCTCCAGGGGGACTTTTTTCTTACTCCGAAATGAATCATTGATATAGAAGAACTGACCTCACCCAGATTGTCTGAATGAGGTCAGTTCTGTAAAATTACTTATCACTTTGCGTGGGTTCTCCGCCATTGTGAAGCAGCGAGACTCAGGCCTAAAATCAAGAAGCCAATCAGCATGGCTAACAAGCTCCGTTGACCATTAGTCCGTGGCAGATAGCTGTTGCCATTGGCGTGATGCTTAGCGGTCTTAGATGCTGTGTTAGCCGTTGTGCCGGCAGCGTTACCACCATGACGTGGCGTAGTAGAGCTAGAATTGCTGGACGCCACGTTAGCCACTGTGGTGCGCTTGGCTTTAGTGGATGAAGTGCTCGTGGAGCTGGTGTTGGAACTGCTAGAACTTGATGATTTGCTTGATGTGGATCCTGAAGAAGAATGGCTCGAGCTAGAAGAGGGCGTAACACCAGGTGTAGAACCACCACCTGAAGTGTTAGATTCATCCTGCTGCGTAACCTTAACTGTATCACTGCCATTTTCAGGGACAATCGCTGGAACCCTTTGGGAGTTAACCTTGTAGCCATCTGGTGCCTTAGTTTCTTCAAAGTAATAAGTTCCAGCATTTAAACCAGAAACTTTTAACTCACCCTTGTCGTCAGTCTTCAAGCTATCCTGAAGAATGTTTCCATCTGCATCCTCTAAATTATAGACAGCATTAGCTAAAAACTTTTTACCTGTTTTATCGGTTTTAGTCAAAACAACTGACGTTTTCTGATCCTCTGTCGTTTCTTCTATCGGCGAAAAGTCGGTAGACGCTTGTACAACAACGTCATGCTTAGTAGGACTAACAAGATAACCGTCCGGTGCCTTAGTTTCTTGATAGTAATAATCTCCTGGTGCCATATAGGACCACGTTATCTGGCCGGCATCATTCGTCGTCGCTGTATAAGCTTCATTCGTATCATTTTTATTAGTTAAGGTATATTCAGCCCCCGCTAATGGCTGACCATCTTCACCAGTCTTAGTTAATATAATATTCTGTCTATAATAACCATTGATAAGTGCCGTACCGCCCCAATAAGTATCCGCACTCGTATCAATTGGAGTTTTGTCTGTTCCTGGACCTGGTTCCCCATCTTCCCCAGTAGATCCATTATCGCTAGTTAGTCGAACACTATTTGTGAAATATCCCCCTGACCCTGCGAGGCTCGGTGTCACTTTTGTTTGATAATAAATTTCTATTTTTTTAGAATCAATATTGGTAAACGAAAAAGTAATTTTTTTACCATTCACCGAATGAGATAACGTTGTATCCTTATCAATCTCCGGTGAATATTCATATACACTATCATCTTTACCGCCGGGATACGTAGTTTTAACATATCTTGTAATCTTGTCAAAAGTCTGATTATCTCCCAACGTATCTACTAAGGTAACCCTACCCATGTCAGCATATTGCAAATTGAATACAATATCCCAAGTGATGGTAGTCGGTAAGACTTTTTCGCTACTAGTGTCAGACCATCCCACTTTGTTAACTACCATTTTGCCGTCTGAAGAACCATCGCCCTCAGAACCGCTTCCCTTCACAACAAATTGAAGTGACCCGTTCCGATCAACGTTCGTTTGGGCCAATCTATCATTGAACTGAATATACGCCTTAGGATTATGTGAATCATCAATATAGAAATCTCCAACTTTGTTTTTACTATCCGTACTGCTGAACACTTTAACGTGATCTGACTGGGTAACATTGCTTCCAGCAGGTAAAGTGACAGCAACAATATCATCCTTATTGATAGGAACGTTATCCTTAACTCCCCAATTGTAAGTTAGCTGATAATTATTTCCTGACAGTAGGTTAGTAATATCCGATGGCTCAGCAAATTGCCCAGGACCTGTGTTTAATTGAATAGTCGCAGGTGCATTTAAACCAGTGGTATCACCCGTAGTTACCGCATGAGCATTCAGGCTCTGACTACCACTCACCAAAATAAACAACCCAACTAACAAACTAAATCCTAAAATTCCAATTCTTTTCCACATGCCGCACACCTCTACCCCAGTTTTGTTTGCTAAATCAATTATATATCAATCTTTAATCTAATTTAAGGGGTAATTTGTAATAGTATTAAACTAAGTTGCACACAATAATAAAAGCTGTTATCAATCACCTGATAACAGCTTTATTATACACCTATTAGTTTTTAGTTTTTGCGATGAGAGTCCTTGACCTCACCGGCTAATTTCAATAATTCATGTGCATGTTCCAACGCGAGCTTCGTTACCTGAGTACCGGCCGACATTCGGGCCAATTCATCCACTCGGCTGGATTCGTCCAAACGCGTCAGAGAGGTTTCAGTGCGGTCAGCCACAACTTGCTTGGCAATGAAGTAGTGGTGATCCGCCATCGCAGCGACTTGTGGTAAATGCGTAATACAGAGCACCTGTGAGGCCTGGGCAATCCCGCTGATTTTTTCGGCAATAGCTTGGGCCACACGACCGCTGACACCGGTATCGACCTCATCAAAAATAATTGAGGTGATGCCCTGTGACTCGGAGAAAATCGTCTTCAATGCCAGCATTATCCGCGACAGCTCCCCACCAGACGCAATCTTGGCTAGTGGTCGCATGGCTTCACCCGGGTTGGTCCGCAGGTAAAATTCCACGTGATCTAGCCCCGTACTCATCAGCGACTGGGTCTTGGAACGGGTGAAATGCACAGCAAAGACGGTCTTATCCATATAGAGATCCGCTAACTCACCATGAATGGCTTTTTCCAAGCGCTTGGCTGCCTCTTGCCGGGCCTTGCTTAACTTCTCCGCTAATTTCAACAATACGGACTCTTGACTGGCGACCCGGTCTTCCAGGTCGTCCGCCGTTTCGTCGGTTGACTGCATCTGCTTGAGCTCCGCAGCAATCTTGTCGTAGTAACTGAGAACCTGTTCTTCGGAATCTCCGTACTTGCGCTTCAACTGATTGATTACGTCCAGGCGTCGTTCGATCTCGTCCAAACGGCCCTCGTCCCATTCCAACAAGTCCAGCTGAGAGGAAACATCCCCCACGGCATCGCTCAGCGCGTAGTAGGCCGTTTCCAGACTAGCCGCAATCTGCTTGAACGCCGGATCAAAGTCAGCGATGGCCTGCATCGATTGCATGGCACTTCCAATCTGATCGTTAGCACCGGCACTCGTCTCCTCACCGGTCAGAATGACCTGTGTCTGTTGGAGGGCGTCGTTGATCTTTTGGAAATTATCCAACCGGTCACGCTCCGCCACCAACTGATTTTCTTCGCCAGCCTGAAGCTGAGCCGTTTCAATCTCATTGACCTGAAACTTCAGCATATCAAGATGTTGCGCCCATTCCTTCTCGTTGGCCCGCCGGCTCTCCAGTGTCGCCTTGAGTTGCGTGTACGCCGCGTACTTCTGCGTGTAATTCTCACGCAGCTTGGCCACCTTGTTTCCAGCAAACTCATCGAGCATCCCCAAGTGCTTCTCTGGTTGCATCAACTCCTGATGTTCGTTTTGCCCGTGGATGTCGACTGCAGTTTCACCGATTCGCTTCAGGGTACTGGTATTGACCAGCATACCATTCACGCGACAGGTGTTGCGTCCATTGGCGTGGATCTCCCGCTGAAGAATCACGCTACCATCATCGTGATCGATGCCCAGTTCATCCAATACCCGGTAGGTCGTCCCCCCGGTCGGAAAAACAAAGCTTCCCTGAATGATGGCCTTATCAGTACCCGTTCGCACAAAGTTAGCCGAGCCCCGACCACCAGCCAGCAGCCCCACGGCATCAATGATAATCGACTTCCCGGCACCGGTCTCCCCGGTTAAGACAGTCATCCCATTTTTAAAGGCCACATCCAATTGATCAATAATGGCAAAATTTTTAATAGACAGCTCCTGTAACACGTTCTGGCCTCCCAAATTTAAAGCAAATTTATTCGTTATCGTTAATTTTATACGTGATTTCTGAATATTAAATATGTGTATATTTTCAGTCTACAGCCCCTATTTTATAACTTTCGGGACAGGAACACGACCAAATTCCCAAAACTTAACGGATTGACATCAGAAATCACGCGAAACTAAAACGACCACAGCTGCTTCGTCAGCACTGTGCTGGTCGGTCAGTCGTGGTCGATTTCTTAGTCCGCAATCATGCGGTCAATCGTCTCTTCTAATTGTAGTGCGCCCTTATGGGAAACACAAACGGTCAGCACGGAACTGTCGTCACCGACCGTGCCAAACACGAACTCATAGCGCATCTGATCCAGCAGTGACGCAATCACCGGACCGTTACCTGGCAACACCTTCAGGATGGTAAACTCACCCTGTACGGCGAAGGAGACGTAGGCGTTTTGCAAAGTCCGTTGCAGCTTCTTCTGCGTATCAATTTTCTTTTGGACCGGAAGGCTGTAACGATACCCGCCAGATTCGGCAGGTAGCTTAACCAGCTGCATCTCCTTAATGTCCCGTGAAATCGTTGCCTGCGTGACATGAATGCCATCGGCTTCCAGGAGATGGACGAAATCCTCCTGCCGTTCGATTTCTCGTGAGGTTAATAAGCGTTTGAGTAATTGCTGGCGTTCTTGCTTCTTCATACCTGGCCCCCCTTTTTCTCTGATAAAAAATGCATAATCTTATCATATACCAGACCTAAGTATTTGGAAAGCAAATTCTCATAATTTTCTCATAAACTAGTGATTTAGGCCCTCATAGGCAGCATCAATCGTCTGTTCAACGGAAACTGAACTTGCACAGACTGCATTTTTATCAACCGAGCGTAAATGCACTAGGAACTCAATGTTGCCTTCGCCCCCCTTGATTGGGGAGAAATCCAAACCAAGGACGCTGTAGCCCGTCGCTACCGCAAAGTCAATAATCCGTTGTACCACGGCGGTATGAACGGCGCGGTCGCGGACAATGCCGTGACTGCCGACATCTGCTCTGTCCGCCTCAAATTGTGGCTTGATCAGCGCAACCACATCGCCGCCAACAGCAATGATGTCTTTCAACGGTGGCAAAATCATCTTTAACGAGATAAAGGATACGTCGATTGAGCTGAACGTGGGCTGGCCGCTGGTAAAGTCGGCTAACTTACTATAACGGAAGTTGGTATGCTCCATGACGATGACCCGGGGGTCCTGGCGCAGCTTCCAAACGAGCTGATTACTGCCAACATCCAAGGCATAGCTAAGCTTAGCACCGTTCTGCAACATCACATCGGTAAAGCCCCCGGTCGATGACCCAATGTCTAAGACGACCCGGTCGGTCACATCAATTTTGAAGACATCGAGTGCCTTGGCTAACTTAAAACCACCCCGTGAGACGTAGGGTAACGGATGGCCCTTCAAATGAAGCTCCGTATCCGCTGGAATCATCGAACCCGGCTTGTCCAGTCGTTCCTCGTTGGTTCCCAGAATTTCACCCGCCATGACGGCACGCTTCGCCTCGTCTAACGACGTAAACAAGCCCTGTTCAACTAATAAATCCGCAACACGTTTCTTCTTCATGCCTTCACCCGTTTCGTATCAAAGTAACTGAAAAATGACGCCAAGAGGGCGCGCCCCTCACCGGCTGGCAAGGCGGATAGCGCCTGCTTACCCGTCTGAATCGTGTCGATCAGCGCCTGGTTCGCTCCCGCCAAGCCCAGCTTACCCGGATAGGTATTCTTGGCTTCGCCGGCGTCCTTTTGCGTGGCCTTGCCCAACTCCGCAGCCGTACCGACCACGTCGAGAATGTCATCGTAGATCTGAAAAGCCAACCCAAAGGCATCGGCAAATTGGAGATATGGCGTCCACTGCGCTTGTGGTGCTTTGCCGATAATCAATCCGGCCTGCACGGCATAGTGGAGTAAGGCCCCCGTCTTCTCGCGGTGGAGAACGCGCAACTTAGCCAATGGCAAGTCCACGTGTTCGGACTGCACGTCCTTGGCCTGACCCGCAACCATGCCGCCAGGACCGGCCGCAACGGCTAATGCTTGCACCAATTGAGCCTGCGTTGCCGTCGGAAGATCCGTGGCAGTCAGCCATTGAAAGGCTAACGTCAACAGGCCGTCCCCAGCTAGTGTCGCCATCCCCGCGCCAAATTTGACGTGGTTAGTCGGTTCCCCGCGACGGAGATCATCGTTGTCCATCGCTGGCAAGTCGTCGTGAATCAGGGAGTAGGTGTGCAACAGCTCCAGGGCCATGGTTGGTCGCCAGTCGCGGTCCTCGTCAAATGGCACGTTCAGAGCTTGCAACGTGGCGACTGTTAACAATGGCCGCAGACGCTTGCCACCGGCCATGACGGAATAGGTCATGGCTTCGGCCAGCCGGGGGTCACCGCTATCCTGATCGATAGCCGCCTGCAACGGTGCATTTAAGCGTGGCACCCAAGTCGTTTCAAATTGTTTTAGCCGTGTATCAATCGGCATCACCTGTGCCCCCTTGTGGCGTCTCGAAAGCTTGTTCTTGATCATTATCATCCATCATCGTGGCCAAGGTCTTCTCGGCCCCTTGCAGGGTACTTTGCAGATTCTTGCTTAATGCCACACCCTTTTGAAATTGCGAGAGTGCCTGTTCCAAGGGAATATCTCCCTGTTCCAGTTGCGCGACGATATTTTCTAGAGTCGTTAAATTTTCTTCAAAGGTTGGTTTTTGTTCTTCGCTCATGTTAATCCTCCGATGTTGGTTGAATGTCAGTAATATCAGCGGTCGCAGTGCCGTCACTCAAGTGAATCGTGGCGGGGCCAGTCTTTAGGTCGGCCGTCTGCCGTACCACGTGAGCGTCTTGTGTCACGTAGCTGTAACCGCGACCCATGATCTTCAGTGGGCTCAGATAGTCCAGACCATTGATTAGCTTGCCCACATGTTCTTGGCGATCGGCCAGATAACGCTTGGCCTCAGTGTTGAGCCGGGTGGCCAACTGCACCACCGTCGTCTGGTCGCGTTGCACTCTAGCCAGTGGATTATGGCCTTGTAAGCTCTGTTGAGCCAACTGGTAGCGCTGTTGCGTCTGTTGCAGTTGCGTCCGCATATTGCGTGCCAGGCCCTGTTGCGCGTGATCCAACCGCTGGACGTAGGTCTCATACAGGCGTTGAGGCTGCCGGAAAACATAGGCGGCCATCAGCTTGTTGAGACGCTCCTGTTGGAAATTAATTCGGTTGGTCATCGCATTATACAGTCGTGTGCGTTGTTGCTGTAGCTTGACCACTTCATCGGTCAGCACGGGCACGGCCAATTCAGCCGCGGCTGTTGGCGTGGCCGCCCGCACGTCCGCGACCAGGTCGGCAATCGTCGTATCCGTTTCGTGACCAACGGATGAGATCACGGGAATCTGACTTGCGGCGATGGCCCGTGCCACCGTCTCCTCGTTGAACGGCCAGAGGTCTTCGATGGAACCCCCACCACGGCCAATGATCAGTGTGTCATAAGTCCCGGCCGCATTGACCCGTTCGAGTTGCCGCACCAAATCCGGCGCCGCGCCATCTCCCTGAACCACTGCGGGGTACAAAACGATTTGTGCAATCGGATAGCGGCGCCGCGTGGTGGTAATGATGTCCCGAATGACCGCCCCACTAGGACTCGTAATAACTGCGATCCGTTTGGGAAAACGGGGTAACGGCCGCTTAGGCGCTGAGAACAGTCCCTCGTCGGCCAACTTTTTCTTCAATTGTTCATAGGCCTGATAGAGTTGACCGATACCATCGGGCTCCATCCGTTCCACGTAGATCTGGTACTGACCGGTAGGCTCGTATAAGGAGATCCGGCCAGTGACCAGGACTTTCATCCCCGTTTCCGGCGTAAACTTTAGCTTTTCAAACGCCGAACGAAACATGATGGCACTGATCTTAGCGTGGTCATCCTTCAAGCTAAAATACTGGTGGGCGTGTGGCCGCAGGCGAAAGTTTGAAATTTCACCCGTCAGATAGACCTTACCCAAATAAGGGTCCACCTCAAATTTGCGTTTTAAATACTGGGTTAGTGCCGTGACCGTTAAGTAATCAGTTGCTGCCAAGTTGCTCACTCCACTCACATAAGTCTACCGTCTGCTGCATCAGCGTGGCAATCGTCATTGGACCCACGCCACCCGGAACCGGCGTAATCGCCCCGGCCCGGTCTACGGCGGCATCGAAATCAACGTCGCCAGTCAGCTTACCATTTTCATCACGGTCCATCCCGACATCAATGACGATGGCCCCGCGTTTAATATCATTACCTTTAATCAAGTGAGTCACACCGGTCGCCACGACTAGTACATCGGCGGTCCGGGTGATCTCTTCCAAATGCTTCGTATGCACGTGCGCCACGGTCACCGTCATATCGGCATTCAACAGCATCGCTGCCATCGGCCGACCCACGATCATACTGCGCCCCACAACCACGGCCTGCTTCCCACGAAGGTGTTCGTTCAGGCTATCTAGCATCGTCATAATACCGCGAGGCGTGCACGAAACGGGATAGTGGCCTGGCAAGTTGGCAAAGAGCCGACCCACGTTCAGTGGATGAAAGCCGTCCACATCCTTCTTAGGATCGATGGCAGCCACGACTGCTTGTTCGTCCAATCCCACGGGGAGTGGCGACTGGACCAAGATACCGTGGATACTGTCATCGTGATTATAATCGTTCACAATAGCGAGGAGTTCGGCCTGACTGATGGTTGCGGGAAGTTCCCGTACCACGGACTTAATGCCCAATTTGACGGCCTTACGGTGCTTGTTCCGCACGTAAATAGCACTGGCCGGGTCATCGCCCACGATAATAACGGCAAGGCCGGGAACGGCCCCCTGTTCTTTCAGTGCGGCGACCCGTTGCTGAGTCTGCGCATTGAGGTCCTTTGCGATCTGTTTCCCGTCGATAATGATTGCCATGCGACTTGTCCTCCCCTAAAATTCAAAGTTACTTTCCATTTTAGCATACCTTATCTGAAAACGGGGGTGGTATCCGTTCCCACAATTAAATCTATATTTTTAGCGTGTTTTACGAACACTTTGTCCCTGCCGAACAATCTCAATCATCGGATTATTTAGCATTTTGGGCCAAAATTATTGCACTTGTCGACAAGCCATACAATCCCTATTTGTTGCTCAGCTCCCTTAGTGTCAGCCGTAGTCGCAGCAATAGCTAAGATACCGACTGTCCCACTGGCAACGCCGTTTTTGGTTTACAGACCCACTACAGCTGCCACCAGCGACAAGTCGTAGCCGTAGGAGGCCAGGGGTGTAGCCGGCCGTGACGGCGGTGTTACGCCGGGCGCTCGGGCCTCCCCGGGGTTACAGCGCGGGACGAGCTTTAAGCTATGCCCGAACCTGGCGTGGCTTAAAGTCGAGGTGCGAGACCGCTCCACAGGCTCGCGCCGGTCCCCACAGCAGGCGGAACCCCTGGCAGCCGCAGGCGGCCGCTTTCGACTATCACTAACACAGTTCCGTCCGCAAATAAAAAACCGGCCACCCAAAAGGGCAGTCGGTCTCTTAGTTTAAGCTTGTGAATCAGCGGAATCGCCGTCCAAAGTATGGGCGAGGACCCCGTTGATGAAGCGACGAGAGCGGTCGTCACTGAAGTTCTTGGCTAATTCCAAGGCTTCGTTGACGGCAACTCGATTCGGCACTTCTTCCACGTGCTCGATTTCAAAGAAAGCGATGCGCATAATGACCAGGTCGGTCTTTGCGATCCGCTTTAATTGCCAACCGGTACTCAAGTACTGGTCGATTTGGGCATCCAACTCGGGTTGGTTCGCCAAAACGCCTTGTACTAAAGTGGTCAGGTAGGCGGGCACGGGAACGGTTTGGTTCGGGTCATCGGTCAGAACACGTTGGTACAACGCGTCTTGATCAGCTTCGGGATTGGCATTCAATGCAAAAAGCATTTGAAATGCGCGTTCCCGAATTTGATGTCGTGTAAGTGTCACTATTGGTCACTGTCTCCTTCATCGCTCTGGTTGAACAGGTTATCTGGATCGACCTGTTGCGCCGTCTTTTCGGGAATGACGCCTTCCACGTGAACGTTTACTTCACGTAAATCGAGGTCCGTCATGAACAACAATTGTTGCTTCACGCTATCTTGAATGGCCAAGGCAACCTTGGGAACCGCTACCCCGTAATTCAAGTAAACGTACACATCAACTGCTAATTCGTCGCCATCAAACACGAGCTTAACGCCCTTACCGTGTTGTTCTTTGCGACCCAAAAGCTCCGTGACGCTGTTTGCTAGTGAACCACGCATCCGCGCAACGCCTTCAGTTTGGCTAGCCGCAATGCCGACGATGATTTCGAGGACTTGTGGCGCCACTTCGATTTTACCCAGTGCGGGTTCCTTTGATTCTAAAATGATATTAGTATCTTCTGCCATTCGTTGACCCTCCCTTACTGTTTAAACGTATAAAAACTTAGGCACGAGAAATGTAGGTACCGTCAGTCGTGTTGATGGAGAGCTTGTCGCCTTCGTTAACGAAGAATGGCACTTGAACGACTAAGCCAGTGTTCATGGTAGCAGGCTTGGAACCACCAGAAGCAGTGTTCCCCTTGATACCAGGTTCAGTAGCCGTAACTTCCAAAACAACGGTGTTTGGTACTTCGATACCGAGAACTTCGTTACCGAATTGAACCAAGTCAACGTTCATGTTTTCTTGCAAGTAAGGCAATTGTGCCTTGATTTGGTCGTCAGGTACTTCGATTTGTTCGAAGTTGTCCGTATCCATGAAGACCCGGTTGTCAGCGTCTTCGTAAAGGTATTGCATTGAACGCGTTTGGATATCAGCACGTTCCATCTTAGCACCGGCACGGAAAGTCTTTTCTTGCACAGCACCAGTCCGTAAGTTCTTAAGCTTTGAACGAACGAAAGCGCCACCCTTACCTGGCTTTACGTGTTGGAATTCAACGATCCGCCAGATTGCGTGATCGACTTCGATAGTTAAACCATTTTTAAAATCAGCAGTAGAAATTGCCATAATGTTGTCAGCCTCCTAAAATATGTCCTCTTTATAATATCAATTCTTACCCATAAAAAGCAAGATGAGCGTGTTACTTACAGAATAATTAAATTCCGTGGTACCGTCGTCAGTGTCTCATGACCTTCTGGCGTCACCAGCAAATCGTCTTCGATCCGTAGACCGCCCTGATCTGCAAAGTACACACCGGGTTCGACCGTGATGACTTCATTAGCCGCCATCACGTCGGGCCAGCCGCGACCAATGTTAGGACCTTCGTGAATATCCAGTCCAATTCCATGACCGGTCCCATGAATAAAGGCCTCGCCGTAACCCTGGGTGGTCAGGTAATCGCGCCCGATTTTATCGAGCTCGCCACCAGTCACACCGGGCTTAACGGCTGCCATGATCTTCTCCTGGGTCGTTTGGACAGCCTGATAAGCTGACTTGAGCAGCTCACCGGGATCACCCAACGCCACAGTCCGCGTTACATCAGACGTGTAACCGTCCACATAGAATCCACAGTCAATGGTGACCATATCGTGGTCTGCCAACAGTTTATCACTAGCGGAACCATGCGGCCAAGCAGACCGTTTGCCACTCGCTACGATTGTATCGAAACTCGTTCCAGTCGATCCATGGTCGCCCATCCACCGTTCCAGCCATTGGGCGGCTTGGCGTTCGCTCATGCCCACGTGGAGCTGATCGAACAACGCCGTCACCCCTTGACTGGTCAAGGCAGTGGCCTTACGAATCGCCGCAATCTCAGCCGGCTCCTTAATCTGCCGCAAATTATCCACGACCCCTGCCAACGACACAATGTCCGTCCACAGGTGCTCGTCTAACCACTGATACTCGTTCAAGGATAAACTATCTTCAATTCCGAGTACGGTGGCTCCTACGGCCTGTAAATGGTCATTAGCAGCCTGCAGATAGTCACGAGTGATTGCCAGCGGCATATCCGGAATGGTTGCTTTCAATTCCGTCAAATACCGGGCATCGGTAATGAACACAGCATCCTTGGCCGTTACCAAGAGATAGCCATCCCCGCCTTCAACGCTCGCACCAGCCAAATACTGCTGGTTGCTTGCACTGGACACTAAGAAACTATCGATACTGAGCCGATCAAATTGTGCTTGTAACCGTTCGATTCTAGTCGACATCAACCCAACCCCTTTGCTATTTTAGAGATGAATTTGATTCTGATAAATCGCCTTTACTGACATTAACCACCAGCAAAAGCTGTCGCATCGCTTTGCGACTTCCCTGGTAAGCGTACCATTTTACAGGAAAACGGCAACCCCCAGCCAGAGAAATCGCCGACTCGTACCCGTCCATCACAACCAAAAAAAGATATGTAGCTGACCCAAGATCGGCCGGCTTTTCAGTTGTGATGAACGGCCACTGACAGCCGGTTCGAGAAGCATTCATCGTCGCAAGCTTGCACTAGCCCGACGGAACACCTTTCATTTTAGAGAGAGAAAGAAGAGCTTAAAGCGAATTGGTCTCGCCTCAAGCTCTTCAGTCGTACGAGGAAAACCTCGTGTTATTTAGCTACTTCTTCAGTAACTGGGTATACGGATACTTGACGCTTGTCACGGCCAAGACGTTCGAATTTAACGACGCCAGCAACCTTAGCAAACAAAGTATCATCCCCACCGCGGCCTACGTTCACACCTGGGTAGATGTGCGTACCACGTTGACGGTAGAGGATAGAACCACCGGTAACAGTTGAGCCATCAGCAGCCTTCGTCCCAAGACGACGACCAGCAGAGTCACGACCGTTAGCAGTAGACCCACCACCTTTATGGTGAGAGAAGAATTGTAAGTTCATGTTCATCAGCATAAGTTTCACCTCCGCAAATTAATCTTTGGTTTCTGCGAATTTAACAAAATCCGCGTAATTTGTGGCGACATCTCTTAACCCATCCGCAAAACTCTGGAGGAGCGTTTGTCCCTTAAGTTCAGCCGTTGCTTCCAGCTTTGGTGGGAGGTGGACTTCCAGAAAGCCACCTTCCTGATCGCGGTTGTCGACCTGCACCGGAATCTTAGCGATTCGTTGCAGGCTATTGACGGTTGTGATCGCAAGCACCGATACTGCGGCACAAACAATGTCTTGACCATACTCACCTGAGTCAGCATGGCCAGTGATTTGGAATGAATCGATTCGGTTAGCTCCGTGATGGAACGTCGCGTGAATCATCGAGATCGCCTCTCTAATCTTTAGGCTTAAGCGTTGATAGCATCAACGACAACCTTGGTATATGGTTGACGGTGACCCTTCTTCGTATGAGTACCCTTCTTGGCCTTATACTTGTAAGTAACAACTTTCTTTTCCAGGCCCTGCTTTTCAACAGTCCCAGTAACAGTTGCACCTGCAACAGTTGGCGTCCCGATCTTAGGCGTTTCGCCACCGACAAAGACAACTTGGTCAAAAGTAACCTTTTCACCAGCTTCAACGTTCAACTTTTCGACGTAAACAGCTTGGCCTGCTTCGACCTTGTACTGCTTGCCGCCAGTTACGATAATTGCGTACATGTGTGTGCACCTCCTTATAATTTTAGACTTAGACTCGCCGAAAACAAGTGCTCCGCAAGCGGAAAACTTAATGACTCGTCCCGAGCGGTTGCAGCTGTGGAAGTCCACAAATACAACATGAAAATTATACTTGATAGGATTTCCTACGTCAAGCTTTATTTTCATTTCAAGTGAAAACGACGAGATGTTTCGGGCCCTGTTCTGATGACGGGTGACTAACCAAGATCACTTTACTTTTCTAAATTACACGTGATAAACCACTCACGTAATCGGGTGGCCTCGGAACTCGGCAGCAGTGCCGCAAAGCTACGGCCTAAATGGCTATAGCTGAAGCGCCGGTCATCGGCCAGCCACTGCATGACCATCCCCATGAAGGCAGACGCCAGATAGCTGGCTGGAATTTCATTTTCTGTCATATGAAAGTTTTGCCGATTGCCTTCAAAGTTCAGGCCAAACTCATACAGCTTCTGAATCAGCGTAGACAGTAAGTATTCCCGGAAACGCGGGAATTGGGTATCGAACAATGTGGCAAGAATTTGATGATGCTTGTCCGCATATTCCAATGCTGCATTCAGATCGAAGCCAGTCACCTGTAAAACGCCTGCAGGTGTATTGGTATCGGTAATTGCTGTGATCGTTTCGGCGTGAAAGAACCACTCGTCCACGACCTGTCGCTCCGTTTGCAGGAGAAAGTCGGCCTTATCTTTATAGTGGAGATAAAAGGTCCCGCGGGTGATTTGGGCGGTCTTCGTCAGTGTTTGCACGGAGACTTCCTTTAATTGGTGATCTTCAAGTAAAACGCTTAGGGCTTGACGTAGCCGTTCATTGGTTCGAATGACCCGTGGATCGACGTGACTGATAAGAGTCCCCTCCCTTTGGTTCATGAAACCTGGTTCATGAATTTTATAAATATTCAGCCGTAGCTGTCAGTCTTAAATAGCTTAAAAGTTTTAAGACAGTTACGATTACGTATAGAACTATTAGTTAATAATGATATTAACTAATAGTTCTTAACACATAGCTCTTGCATTTTAACAGTCCCAGCTCAAAAATACCAGCAGTCTTCTCCTAATTATCGCGACTGTTACCATATTTGACACGCAACTCCCACGACACCTCTCATTCCTGTCGTGAGCACCCCAGCACACTATCAACGAGTCTGTGAAATGTTTAACTTCCTCCAGAGACGCAAAAAGGATCGGCGATTGGGCGATCCTTCATCTTGCTGCTGTTTTAGTAATCATTTGCCTGACGATCCAGGTTAACTTTGCGTTTTTCTTCATAAGCCGTTTGAATCTCATCTTGACTAAATCCGAAGTCTACAAATCCCCACTTCAAGAAGAGCCGCCATGCATGGCGGAAATCCTCTTGTCGGTGATCGAAGTGGCTGTTAAATAACATCCGCTTTAAAATTAAGTATTGTTGATCAAGGTCCTTAGCTGGACGACTCTTCTCCAACCCAGTCAAGTCCTCTTCGGTGATCATGATCAGATGTGTCCAAGTCTTCTTAGCCGCAACTAGGAAGAAAAAATCCATCGCATCAGTATACTCCGTTAGCAAGGTCTGCCGTGGCGTCTGGCCTTCGTCAGCCTTACCGCGGTGCGTCTTCCATACCTTGAACCACTCGGACGTATTGGCCGTTTCCGCCAACTCTACATCTAAGGCTACATAGGCATTTTCAATCTGGACCTTCCGAGGAAGCTCGATGTCTCTATCCCGGGTAATCTGTTCATCTAAGGAGATGGACTGTTGTACCAGCTTTGCTAACTCTAACACTGCGTGAACCTCCTATCCGAAGATGAGTGGATCTGACTTAATTTCTAGATCCGTCAGATTTTCTAAGTACCAATCCCGCATAAATGGGTATTTTAACAACACGTCGAACCAAGAAACCTTCTGGTCATCATCGTGGACCGTCATGACCCATTCAGGCTGACCTTCCAGTTGATTGTTGAAGATATCCACGACCACGTTGTTATCCAACGTGATCTCGGCACCGTTGCCATTCACACCATTCGTCAGCATGTAGTCATTCTTAGCGGCCGTCACAAATAACCGGTCGACGATACCTGCTGGCAAATCAGCGGCCCGTACAGAATAGTTCTGGCGATTGGCGGCATCCAAGATGTTAAAGTCCACGGAGTAACCGTAGTCTTCCTTCAGGTAGCGGGCAAAGTCCAACAGAACCTGCACGGACGTCTTCACCGTTTCGGCTGGAACCGTCTCATGGAGGTCAATGATAAAGAGTTGGGTCAGTGCGTGGCTGTTAAAGCGGAACATCTTGCGTTCCAAATTCAGATAGAACAAGGATTGACCAGTTGCCCGTTCGCGGTAGAAGACCCCACCATTTTCGGAGGATTCTACTCGGAAATTAAAAGTTCCTCGGTCACCTAGCGTCGTCAACTGTTGTGTCAACTCTTCACGGTGATCGCGTGACTGCAGGATCACTTGGCTACCTTGATCGTGCAATTCCAACATCCGCGACATGAATAACAGGTAGTAGTCGGCGTTGCTGTACTGATGTGGGAACGTCACGTAGTCGGAATCCAACTGAAAGTCGGCGAGTTGCGTGGCCGCACTGACCAGTTCGTCAGCATCGGTCGTCCGAATCAGTTGGTCCATGAGTTTCGTAAAGGTCAACCCGGTTTGCAGGCCGTCCTTGATGGCTTCGTTATAGTTCAGCAGGCGGCCGCTCGTGGTTAACGTGGATGGATCATTTTCGTTAATCATCGACTGTCACCTCACCCTCGCTCTTGCCCAGTAGGCTGTTCAAGTAATCGGCATACAAGCTGGCATTGTGGGCTTCGAAGTGTTCGAAATCATCGAAGGCATCGCGAATGCTTTGCTTTTCGTAATTCAGAATTGTGTCTTCCTTGGATAAGACCAAAATCTTATCGTCATTTTCCTTGATCAGCTTGTGCGCGTTCAAGGCTTTTTCGTCCTCATCCGCCAGCTGAGTCAGTTGATCGATAATATCTTGGCGTTCGCCCTTAACCTTGCCAGATTCCCAAGGCATACTGCTCTTGCCACTATTTTCTTTCAACTGGTCGCGGAGCTTCGTCTTCTCGTTGTCCCGAGTCGTCTGAGCATCGACCAATTCCTGCAGTTTTTCACTTTCAGCGGAAATGGCTTCGATCTTCGACGTGTTCAAGCGTTGGCCTTGGCCTTCTAAACCAAAGGAATCGCGGAGCTTCTGGTATTCGGTCTTATCGAACTCAAAGCGAACATTGATGACGTCTAAGTCACCAAATAAACGCCGGTCCCACCAGTTACCAAAGTAGATATGGAACATCCCCGTTGTAAATTCTTCGTAGTAGAAGAACGGGTAGATGTGACCTAAATAATCGATTAAATTGTCACTCAAATAATGGCTAATTTGGGGATGAATGTTGTCGACCAATTCGGCTAAATGGTTCACGGACCGGTTAGCACGGGTCTTCTTTACTTCTTGGTAGTAGCGAACTTGGTCAAGAAGTTCGTAGATTTTTCGGTCATCGCCATGCTGAACCGCTGCCTGCATCGTACTTAAATAATCGAGTTTACCTGCGATTACTTGCGTCAGGGCATCGGCTGCATTGGCTTGCTGTTCTTGATTTTCCATGGATTATCCCTCATTCTCATGTTCCCCAGCCTGTGCTGAAAACATTTGGTTATACGTTCATGTTACCAAAAAAAGCCGCATAATAAAGCAGTTTCGCCTAATTTCGCCGGAAAACAATGAAATTTTTACAATTTCTGACGATGAAGGGCCACATTGCTGTTGGGATTGTCGAGACTGGTCGCCTGCGGCTATGGTTCAGCATTAATACAACGTGCCCCTCAACTCGCTTCAAATTTAAAACGAGTCGCTTGCTCCACACCAATTACTATATTCGCGATCAATTTTAATTTAAACCATCAAATACCGATTGGCGTATTCTATCGCTTATCAATTGGTTAAATGACAAGCCAATAGCATCACTCATCAGAACGGCAGCCAAATCATTGCCACACTACCTATTCGTGTAAAAAAGCTGTTGTCCCAGACATAGGTCCAGGGTAACAGCTTTATCAAACAAATTAAGTTTCAGTTTAGTACAATTCCAGATACTGATCGCGTTCCCATTGGGAAACTTGCGTCCGGTAAGAGTTGTATTCCAAGTTCTTGGCTTCCATGAAGCTCTGGAACAAATGATGGCCCATAGCGTTACGCATCACTTCATCGGCAGCCAAGTCCTTCAACGCATTGTGCAGCGTATCTGGCAGGTTGGTGATGTGGTTTTCCTGACGTTCTTCAGCATCCATCCGGTAAATGTTTCGATCGATGGCTTCACGTGGCGCCAATTGGTTCCGTAAGCCATCCAAGCCGGCTTCCAGAACGGCAGCGATGGCCAGGTATGGGTTAGCTGCTGGGTCCACACTCCGGAGTTCCAAACGGGTGGACAAGCCACGGGAGTTTGGTACTCGGATCAGTGGTGACCGGTTAGAACCGGACCAAGCGACGTAGACAGGGGCTTCATAGCCGGGAACCAACCGCTTGTAACTGTTAACGATTGGGTTGCAGATGGCGGTAAAGCTCCGAGCATGCTTCAACAGCCCGCCTAAGAAGTGGAAGGCATCTTCTGACAATTGCATGTTGCCCTTTTCATCGAAGAAGGCGTTGCCCTTGTCGTGGAAGAGTGACATGTTCAAATGCATCCCGGAACCGTTGATACCGGCCAATGGCTTTGGCATGAACGTTGCGTACAGCCCGTACTTCCGAGCAATGGTCTTTACGACCAGCTTGAACGTTTGAATGTTGTCAGCGGCGGTCAAGGCATCGGCATACTTGAAGTCAATTTCATGTTGGCCAGGAGCCACTTCATGATGGGCTGCTTCAACATCGAAGCCCATTTCTTCCAAGGTCAAGACGATTTCACGCCGACAATTTTCACCCAAGTCCATTGGGGCCATATCGAAGTAACTCCCCTTGTCGTTGAGTTCCGTCGTTGGCTTGCCGTTTTCATCCATCTTGAACAGGAAGAATTCGGGTTCTGGTCCGATGTTAAAGTCGGTGAAGCCGGCCTTACGCATGTCGTTTAAGACCCGGATCAGGTTGTTCCGTGGGTCGCCTTCGAAAGGCTTGCCATCTGTGGTGTAAACTTCACAAATGACCCGCGCAATCTTGCCACGTTCCGTGCTCCAAGGGAAGATCATCCAAGTTGAAAGGTCAGGGTACAGGTACATATCACTTTCTTCGATCCGCACAAAGCCATCGATCGATGAGCCATCAAACATCAGCTTGTTGTCGAGCAACTTGCCTAATTGACTGATGGGCACCTCAACGTTTTTGATTGTCCCGAATAAGTCGGTAAACATTAACCGTAAAAATTTAACGTTTTCGTCCTTTGCCATCTGGCGAATATCATCTTTGGAATAGTCCCGTTTTGCCATTAAAATCGCTCCCTGTCAGTTTTTGTTTCTCCAAAATGTCGTGGTTAAAGAGGCCGCTGTTGCAGCCCTGGTTCCGGATGACCCAGGCCACCCTGCCGAATAAATTCATCCTGCAAGATGCGGCGCACGTCCTCATCGGTCAACGGTTGCTGTTGTGCATCCCGTTTGGCCTGAGCCGCAGCCTGTTGCTGGTCGTAAATGGCTTTGATACCCGCCACGTTCACGCCATCCGCGAGGTAATCACGAATCTCGAGCAAGCGGTCAATATCGTTTAACGAATACAATCGCCGATTACCATCGCTCCGTTCGGGAGAAATCAGCCCCTGAGACTCATAATAGCGAATCTGCCGGGCCGTTAAGCTCGTCAACTTCATCACGGTTCCCATTGGCAACACGGCCATTGACCGTCGTAACTCTTTCTCCTTCATGCGATTGGCCCCCTTTAACTATGAGGCTATCATACCACCCTGTGACCGGGAGTCAAGAGCTTATGTTATGTTTTGTGACATGAAGCCCGATTTTTAAAAATTCTTTAGTTAATTTCTAGACCAAATTAAGCTTTCAGCCAGTCAGAGACCTGTGCTTCAATGGTTGTCCGTTGTTCGGGGTGCTGGACCAAATCGTACCAAGTGGCGGTCGTTTGGTTCCGGAACCAGGTCAATTGACGCTTCGCATAGTGCCGTGAGTCTTGTTTAACCTGATCGATGGCCGCCGGAATCCGATCCGGTTGGTCGAGAACCGGCAGTAATTCCCGATAGCCGATACCGGTGGCTGCTGGAAGAGCAGTGCCGCCCTGACTGGCCAACCACCGTACCTCATCCACGAGACCACTCTGGGCCATCAGGTCGACCCGCTGATTGATTCGGTCATACAACAGATTACGGTCTGTATTCAACGCCAGGTAAAGCTCATCGTATTGCGGTCCCCCGTTCTCCTGACGGGAGAAGAGCTGCCCCGTTACCGCGATGACCTCCAGTGCCCGTACTGTTCGGCGAATGTTAGTCACCGGAATCTTAGCGGCCGCTTGGGGATCCTTGGCGTCCAACTGTTGCCACAGATATTCGGCCCCTTTTTCCTGAGCAATTGCTCGGAAACGGTCGCGGACGGACGGATCACCCGGTGCCTCGGCTCCAAGCTTCAAGCCATCGAACAGGGCTTGCAAATAGAAGCCAGTCCCCCCCGCGATGATTGGTAAGTGCCCCCGTGCCGTAATGGCCGGAATCAATTCCTGAGCGGCCGCCACGAACTGGGCCACCGTGAATTGTTGGTCCACATCTTTGACATCGATCAGGTGGTGCGTTGCCTGTGTCTGTTCTGCCGGTGTGGCCTTGGCCGTCCCAATATCGAGGTGGCGGTAAACTTGCATGGAATCTCCGGAGATAATCTCCCCGTTAAATTTTTGAGCGAGGTCGATGGCCAGTGCCGTTTTTCCCACGGCGGTCGGCCCCACGATTGCTAAGACTTTTTCCATGAATCGAATTCTCCTTGTATTTGCTGGCGCAGGCGCACGGCCTGTGCCGGATAGTCGGTAATAATGCCCGCAAAATGGTGCTTGAAGCAATAGGTCATGTCGGCCGATGAGTTGCCTGTCCACGGCCGTAGCTGTACGTGGGGTAACCAGAAACGGTGGGCCTTGACCCAACGAATATCCGGATGGAGGTCCGCCACCTGATGGCGCCGCTGCATCTGCTTGGCCTGACGACCGGCCGTCTGAAAGAGCTTAGCGTATTCGGCTTGTGGGTACAAGGCCTTCAGTGTCAGCAGCGATTGTGCCCGAAAGCTTGAGAACACCAGCCGAAACGGGACATCCCGCTGTTTAAAATACGTTGCCAGCTGTTGTTCGATGCCAGGATACGGAAATTTATTGGTCTTCAATTCCAGATTGAATATCCCGGTAAACTGGTTCTGATCGAGTAGTCGAATCACCTCGTCCAGCGTCGGAATCTGAGTTCCCGCATAATCCACCGAGAAATGGCTACCAGCATCCAACTGCTTGAGCTGGGTCAGCGTCAGATCCCTGATATTTCCCGTTCCATCGGTCGTCCGATCGACCTGCTCGTCGTGCATGATCACCATCTGACCGTCCTGAGACAACTGCACATCGGTCTCAATACCATCTGCACCCGCATCTAACGCAGCCTGAAACGCAATCAGGGTATTTTCCGGTCGTGTCCCTTTACTCCCACGATGGGCCAGAATTTGGGTTCCTTGCCGTTTGAACATTGCCGCCACTCCCTTCATCGTTTTTCCTAAAGGCTAGCGTATCACAAAACCCCTGACTTTTTCGACCGGATTCAGCTAATTGCTGGCTATTTCAGGGCAAAACCAGCATAATGGAAGCGGATAACTAATTTATTAAAAAATGATAGGAGTCGATACTATGAAGCATTTCACTAAGGGCTTTCTCTTTGGCGTCGTCGCTACGGCCAGTGCCGTTGCCGGTGCTGTCTTCTCTTTCAAAAAAAAGGTCGTTCAACCAATCGAAGACCAAGAATCACGGTTTGAAGAAAACCGCAAACGGGCCAACCGTAAGAGCCACTCAGCTCACAACGGTTAGTTCGTAAGGAACCTGGGAGGTTTATCCCAGGTTTCTTTTTATTTACTCTCTGAATTAAGGATGAACCCACGTGAATACAATGTGACTGAGTAAACTTACTGCTAAGCATTCTGCCAATATCTAAATTTACGGTCAGGGTAATTGGTTATGGCTGTGTATTAGCCTAGCCGGAGGAGGCCAGTAACGTAGCCGGCCGTGTCGATGACCTTGGCTGACGTTCTCCGTCAGGCTAGGTCATGGGGCGAACTTGGAGACGCACGATTTTTGCGGCTTCAAGTCGAGGTTCAAGACCGCTCTTTGGCTTGGACCGGCCCCCACAGCAGGCGGAGTTGCTGGCATCCGCAGACGACAATTCTCAGATTGATAAAAAAGGACCCGCGGCAAAAATGCCGTGGGTCCTTACTTGTTTAATACTTCGTTTTCTTTGTCTTACCTTCCCAACGCACGTAACCATTCTTCAGGATAAAGATCTGGTCGAAACCATCTTTACCTAACATGATTGCTGCCCGCGTGCTGATGGTCTTCCCTTGGTCGTATAAGTAGACCGGGAGATCCTTGCGGAGTTGGCTGTGATAAGCCTTGAACGTTGAGTAAGGGAAATTGCGCGCCCCCAAAATGTGTCCCGCGTCAAAGTCCTTTTTTTCGCGTAAGTCAACGACTTGAGCCGTCCGAATACCAGCTTCAAATGTTTCGGCATCGATCAACTTTGCGACCCGGTTACGCCGGATGATCGTTGTCAACTGCCAGCCGCCCCACACGGCAATAAGAATGATGAGGACAATCATGTAAACTGTCCATCCTGAGATTGCACCAATAACCAAAACGAAATCTTCCTTCCTAATCCTCTAAATCTTTTAGTTTGTCTTTTGGAACCGTAATGCTAATGAAGCGGCCCCGATGACCCCGGCGTCATTTCCGAGTTGTGCTAACCGCAGCTTGGTTGAATCCCGAACTGCTGGGAAAGCATTTTCTTGGAAGTAACGGGTCGTCGGTTGTAACAGGGTGTTGCCGGCGTTAGAAACCCCACCACCAATGATGATGTTGGCTGGGTTCAAGATGTTGGCAACATTAGCCAAGGCTAACCCTAAGTAGAACGTCACCCGGTCAACGACTTGGTTGGCCAAGATGTCCCCGTTGTCAGCCAAATAGAAGACCATCTTAGACGTCACGCTTTCCTGATTGTCTTCCATTTCCTTCAAACGTGACGTGCCCATGAAGTCCTTAGCCATGTCAGAGGCCACGTGAACAACCCCGGTTGCTGAAGCGTATTGTTCCAAGCAACCGCGCTTGCCACAGGTACACAGGTAACCGTTTGGTTGCACCGTGACGTGGCCGAGTTCACCGGCCCCACCATTGATCCCGTGCAACAGGTGACCGCCAGCGATGACCCCACCGCCGACACCGGTTCCTAAGGTAACGAAGACGACATCTGCGTCCTTTTCACCGGCACCCTTCCAGTATTCACCCAGGGATGCCACGTTGGCATCGTTGTCCAAGATGAATTGCAGGCCGATACCCGCTTGAATCTGGTCACGAACCTGTTGCCGCTTCTTCCAGTTTAAGTTGAAGGCCCCGATGACCGTCCCATTTTCAATGTCGACTGAACCGGGCGTCCCCATCCCGATACCGATAAAGTCGTTTTTGCTAAATACTGAGTTCGTAATGTGTTGATTGATCGAATCGATAATATTGGGAACGATGTGGCTACCTTCGTCTGAGATATCCGTGGGAATGCTCCACTTTGCCAGAATTTCTCCAGCGGTGGAGAGGAATGCCATCTTTGTCGTAGTCCCGCCTAAATCGATTCCAATTAAATTCCGTGCCATACTCTAAATCCCTCCAATGGATTGGTGCTGATCTCTTGCATGTTGTACTTCAATGCGGTGTTCATGTGTGAGAACCACCTTAGCCGCCACAAAGGTCTTGTCGTCGACCACCCGTGCTTTACGGAGGTGATCCAATTCCAATGCCATGACTTCGATGTCCCAAAGACGTTTGCCCACGTAGACATAAATACCAAATTTTTTAAGTAGCTGCTGAACATCATATAACGTTTTCATTGTGCCACAACCTCCGTGAAATTGCACGAGACATTTTCGCTTCTACTGCGCCATGCCGTGCATATACAGCCAGACCAATCCACCAATCAAGACGATAGTTGCTACAACGCGTTTGACTACGCTAACCTTACCAATTCTAGGAACACCTAATGAATACGCTACCAAAAAGCCGGCAGCCAGTCCACCAATGTGCCCTGCTAAATCAATCCCTGGTGCGAATAAATCAAAGATAATGTTCATCACCACGAAGGCCAAGAAGGTCTGCGCGAGCTGACGAATCACTGGATTCTGCCAGAAAGACTCCCCGAGCATCATGAAGGCCCCAAACAGGCCGAAAATGGCCGTGCTGGCCCCCGCTGATAAACTATTCGAGAAACAGAAGCTCGCGACGTTACCGCCGACCCCAGACACCAAGAACAGGGCCAGGAACCGCGTGTGACCGAACGCTGCTTCAATCTGAATCCCCACGAAGTACAGGGTGATCATGTTCATCAGGATATGGGTAAACCCAATATGCAGAAACATTGGCGTAAAGAGCCGCCACCATTCCCCCTGTTGAATCAGTGGGTTCAGCTTCGCCCCAAAGGTAATCAAGACGTTAGCGCTGGTACTCCCACCGTCTAACGTCATGGCACCGTACACCAGAACCATGATGACAATGAGGCCGACCGTCATGAACGGGTATTGATTGAGCCGATTAAGCCGATACTTCATTTGCTGCGCCACGATGCCGCTTCCTCTCTATTCTAAATTAGCGGCTAGTACCGCGTCCAATAATATGTCAAAGGAATCAACATGCCAAGTCGGCGCGGCAATCTGCTGAGCGGGTAAGGCTAAGGCAACCTTGGTTCCGGTCGTCTTAGGCAGGTAGCGGTCATAGTAGCCGCCACCAAAGCCAACCCGCTCACCACTGGCCGCAAAGACCAAGCCGGGTACGATAATCAGGTCGAAGTCGGCCGGATCAATCACCCGATTGTCTTGTGGCTCCATCAGACCGAATTTCGTCCGGGTCAGCGTGGTGGTCTCATCCATCACGTGAAAAGCCATCTGGCGCTGCGGTAGCGTCTGCGGGACTGCTACCGTCTTACCATCGGCCTGTGCCCGTTCAATAATCGGCCGGGTAGCGAGCTCAAAGCCGCCACTGATGGTCGTTGCGATCGTTGTCGCCTGCTGGTAGGCCGGTAACGCCCACAGTTGTCGATAGAGGTCATCAGACGCCCGCCGGCGGTCGACAACGGCCATCGCGGACAGGGCCTTAATCGTTTGTTGCCGAATCTCTGCTTTACTTGGCATCATTTACCCCCTTGATTCATTTGATGTATAAAAAAAGGGTCGGACTCTCGCCCGTACCCTTACTTAGTTTCGCGATGCAAAGTTACTTTCCGGTCACGTGGGCAGTACTTCTTAAATTCAACACGATCCGGGTTATTACGCCGGTTCTTGCTGGATAAGTAGTTGCGTTCGTGGCATTCAGTACATTCTAAAGTGATGTGTACACGCATTATGGGTAACCTCCCAACTTGTTCATAATTACAGGCATGAGCCTTAACTCGTAATATATTACCATTATTTCGGGACAATTACCAGCCATAATTCCAAATATGTTAAGGAAAAATACTTAACAGCTAAATTACCTAGAGTTGCAACTGATTCGGTGACCGCTGATTGCCCCACTGCATCAAGCGGATAAAGTAATGGGCAATTGTCCCTGATACAGAAACATTATACACCAATACTTTCGTTGGTCTGAAGACTCTTGCGAATTCGCCCAAAAATAATCAGATGGATCACATATCGGCTTAAGCGTTCAACCTCAAGTTTAGGCCGAGGTAAGAGACCGCTGCTCAGGCTCGAACCGATCCCCACAGCAGGCAAACTACAAGTTATGCAAAAAGCGGTGTGAACCACCCGACGAATCGGATCGTTCACACCGCTTTAAACTGTCTTACTGATTAATTGTGGAAGTTGATTGAACCGTCTTCCAGTATGCTGCATAAATCTTCTTGGCCAACGCCATGTTGTTACTTTCAGCGTTGACACCCAAGTTAGGCATGGCCAAAGCCACAACCACTTGTGGATGCGTCGACGGTGCGAATGACGCCAAACTCAAGGTAACCGTTTCGTTCCCCTTGTAGTACGTTTGCGCCGTCCCAGTCTTGGCAGAGATCTTAGGCGAAATGGATGACAACGCCCCACCGGTCTTGTAGGTGTTGCTCCCATGAACCACGTCGTAGAGCCCTTCCTTGACTAAGTTCTTCTGTGCAGTCGTCATGTCAATGGTGTTCAGGACCTTAGGTTCAACGGTTGATTTAACCGCACCTAATTGTCCATTTGAGGTCGTCCCACGGATGGATTGAACCACGTGTGGTGCGATTCGCGTGCCACCATTAGCAATGGTCGACATGTACTGGGCCACTTGCATGACCGTGTAAGCATCGTAGTTTCCGAAGGACAAGTCCAGTGCGTTCCCAATGTGGGCAAACGAACTCGACCCTTCCAAACCGGTACTTTCACCAGGCAAGTCGATCCCGGTCTTAACACCCAAACCGAACTGCTTGAAGTAACCCCGTTCGATATCGAACGCCTTCGTGCTCATGGTCAAAGCAGCACCGGAAGAATAGTTGAATCCGGCTTCCTTCATGGCCAATTGCATCATGTAGGAGTTAGAAGATACTTCCAAGGCCCCAGCGGCATTGACGGCGATGTTAGAACCGCCCCCGTGGTTAAACCAGGAAGACTTCTTGACCCCACCAACGGCGATCGGCATATCGGTCAACGTACTATTGGTAGGCGTGATGACACCCTTCATTAAGGCACCAGAGACCATAGCTCCCTTGACGACGGACCCCATAACGATATCGCTGTTAATGGTACCCAGCGCGTTATCGGTGGTCTTACCCGTTGATGGATTCCGGTCGACACCGGCCATCCCAATGACCCCACCAGTGTTGGGGTTCATGACAACGGCATAGGTCCCGGTCGAATTACCACCGGCACCGGCTTCAGCCGACTTAACTAAGGATTGCAGTTGACTCTGGAACTTGGAGTTGATGGTCAATTGGAGGTTGTCCCCCTTTTGCCCACCATACTTCTTAACTTCCTTCGTCACTGTATTGTTCCCAGCCACTTCGACCTGCTTTTCAGCCTTGGTCCCGCGCAGAACAGATTCATACTCCTGTTCCAGATAGGATTGTCCGACACTGTCATTTCGAGAGTAGCCTTGAGCTAACAGTTCGTTGACCTTGTCACTTGGCAAACCGGTCTTTTCAGACGAAACGGTCCCGATGATGGAATTCATCGATTTCCCGTTCGGGTAGTTCCGCGACCAGCTCGTCCCCACCTGAACCCCAGGCATCTCAGACAAGTGTTCACCGATTTGGGCAATCTCTTGACTAGAAACACCGGAGTCCTTGATGTAGGTGGTCGACAAGGCGTAGGCCCCACTCATCTTCGCAAAGATAGCGGCGGCATTCTTTTGGGTCTTGGTTAATTTAAAGGATGAATCGTCTTCCAAATAACTCAAGGCCTTGTTGTAGAGTGCCGTTGTCGACAGTCCTTTGGTTCCAGAAAGCTTGCTTTCGACTGCTTTTAACCGCTTTTGATCGGTCAAATAGTAATCAATTGACTGCCGGGGCGTCAATGAACTGGTTGAAACGGTCAGATAATTCCCTAATTTGTTGGCAATGTCATACATGCTTGTCGACAGCACGTTGACCCCCTTCGTATAGGAAATCGCTTGATGGGCCTTGTTTCCCACTAAGACTTTACCGGTGGAATCGTAAACCATCCCCCGTTGCACGTTCGTCGTCTCAATGGTGGTATCGGTCGAATTGACCTCCGCCTTAAATTTCGACCCGTACATCACTTGCAAATACGCCAACTGACCAATCAGCGCTGCAAATAACAGGGCAACGATAATGAATAGGAAGTTTAACCGAAACGGGATCTGTGACCGCTGAGAGCCGCCAGACCGCTGGTTTCGATTGCTAACTCGATTATAAAAATTCTTCACAACAGCTCTGCTCCTTATTGTACAGCTACTATTTTACCAAACTTCGCTGGAGACAACTATCCCGCTACCGAAATTTAATGTTTCTATGCTATTCTAGAGAGCGGAAAGCAAAATGTACAGGCTCCAAGGTAACTTTTACAATTTCTAAAGATTGAGGTGGCTTACTTGCAAGTTCGAAACCGGCGCTGGCGCCTCTCGCCACGCCAATTTACCCTACTTGGAGCTTTTTTAACTCCTTTTATTCTCATGACGGCCTATTTCATCTACCGTCAAATGGCGCCATTCGGGTCGAGTAGTCTGTTAACGGTCGATCTAGGGCAACAATACATCGACTTCTTTGCTTACATGCGACGGGCATTACTCCACGATCCTAGCAGCATCTTCTACTCCTTCGCCAATGGCTTGGGTGGCGAAATGCTGGGAACCTGGGCCTACTACCTGCTGAGCCCCCTGAACTGGATTCTACTCTTGTGTCCGGGTACCTCCCTGACCACGGGGGTCTTCTTCCTGAACGTGATCAAATACGGTCTGGCAGGATTGGCCTTCGCTTGGGTGCTACTCAAGACAACCCAGCAATCCGGCTTAAAGGCGATTACCTTTGCCACGGCCTATGCGCTGATGGGCTGGTCGATTGCCAATCAGCTCAACATCATGTGGTTGGATGCGGCTTACCTATTGCCACTGGTCTTCTACGGCCTGTATGTACTGATTCACACGGGCAAGTGGCGGACCTACGTTATTTGGCTGGCGATTAGTTTAATTGTGAACTACTATATGGCCTACATGATCTGTCTCTTTATGATCTTGACGTTCATTTACCTGGCCGTTGATCGCTACACGAACTTCCGTGGCTTCCTGGCTCAGGTTGGTCGCTTCGCCTGGACGTCAGTTACTGCTGGCCTCCTCTCGGCAGTCGTCCTACTGCCAACCTGGTGGTCGCTGTCTCAGAGCAAGGCTCAGTACACGGTCACAACCTTTAAGTGGAAATTTGAATTTTTCCCACCTAAGATGCTTGCCAAATTCTTCCTGGGTGCCTTCAATTTTGATCAAATGCCCGACGGCACGGCGAACCTGTTCATTGGAGCAATTGCGTTGTTAGGTGCGCTCTTCTACTTCGGTGACCGCAAGATTGCGTTGCGTACCCGAATCACGGCCGGCATCATCACGGCCTTTCTGGCACTGTCCCTGTGCTTCCAGCCACTGGACTTACTCTGGCACGCCGGTCAGTTTCCCGTCTGGTACCCCTACCGTTTCTCCTTTA
Organism: uncultured Lactobacillus sp.; assembly: GCA_937874695.1. GTDB lineage: Bacteria > Bacillota > Bacilli > Lactobacillales > Lactobacillaceae > Levilactobacillus. The sequence continues at coordinate 34,217 of CALNAJ010000018.1, read as the reverse complement.
TCGTCAGTTTCTGGCTAATTTGGCTGGCGGCCCAGACGTTGACCGACGACTTTGAGCCCGGCTGGTTCGCTATTGCACTGGTCACAATCATCGTGGTTGCCGGTGCGGCTTACGTGGCGCTCAACCTGAAGTCCTTTAAATTTCTGCAAATGAATCAAGTCCTCCTGGGCATGTTCTTCGTGGTCATGGCGCTCGTCCTGACCACGCTACCCATCAGGCATCACTGGATCTATCCGTTCCTCTTCTTCGTCATCGGGGTCACCGAGATTTCGGCCAACGCGTTCACCTCGCTCAATAATATCAGTTACGTCTCACAAAGCGAATACGGCAACTATACCAATGAACTTCAACGATTAGTCAACAAGGTACAGAAGAAGGATAACGGCACCTACCGGATGGGTAAGACCTTCATGCGGACCAAGGGAGATGCCTTCCAGACCGGTTTCAACGGTGGTGGTGTCTTCTCCTCAGTCCTACCTAAGGCGGTGCCAACCTTCTATGGTAATACTGGGAGCCCAGACGGTGACGGCTTCGTCGCTTACACCAACGGAACGCTGGTCACCGATTCGCTGCTAAACATGAAGTACTACTTCCAGCAAAAAGAATTATCTGGTGCGCTCAGTGGCTCTAGCATGCTGCCTGCGATGTCTAACAAGGCCGACCTGGCCGATTACACCAAGATTGGGACCGATAACTGGGCAACGACTTACAAGAACCCCTACGCGCTCCCATTGGGCTACGCAGCGAGCTCACAAATCCTGTCACTCAAGAATAAGACGGCTGATCCTGCACAATATCAGGCCAACTGGCTGGCAGCGTTGACCGGTAATGCAGCGGACAGTAAGCTTTACACCGCTCAGAATTTCGATCAGGTAACGTTTGCCAACATCAATCAACAAACGAAGATTACAGGAGCCGTTCTCCAGAAGAAGAACCTGTTGAAGCCTGGGAGTATCACGTTGACCATGAAGCCAACGACCAACGATCCATACTACCTAACGTTTGGCTCCACGGTCAATCCGGACAACGCGACCTTCGTTCTGAATGGCAAAACACTAAACCAGTACAAGACTTACCGCAATACGATTCTGGTGAGTGTGGCTGATCACGCCAAGGGTAAAACCGTCAAGCTGACGATTACCTTGAAGAAGGGGTCACTGTGGTTGGAAAACTTCACGCTTTACAGCTTGAATACTAAGGTCTTTAAGTCGGCTGTCACCCAGTTGCAAACTCAGCCTTGGCACCTAACCAAGCACTCCAGTCGCTACTTCAGCGGTCAGATTACGACAACCAAGGTGGGTGAGGTCTTGAACACGTCCATTCCATATTCACAAGGCTGGCACGCGACCGTTAACGGCAAGACGGTCAAGACCTACAAGACGATTGGCATGTTTACTGCAGTCAAGCTACCTAAGGGTAAGAACACCGTCACCCTGTCCTACTGGCCACCGCTGTTGAACCTGGGGCTGTTGATTAGTGGACTGACACTGGTGGTGCTGACCGGCGGCTGGTGGCTCGTTCACCGACGACACTAAGTTTGGTGGCTTGAACGTACCTCATCGCCTGCGGTTGCTAGAAGTTCCGCCTGCTGTGGGGACCCGTCCAAGCCATAGTGCGGTCTTGGACCTCGACTTGAAGCCATCAAAGTTCAGATGTCTCCAAGCTCGTCCCATGGCCTAACCTGACAACAAACGTCAGCTAAGGCCATCGTCACGGCCGGCTACATTCTAACCTCCTCCGGCTAAGATAGTTTCAAGCCACGATTCTGGTCCGAACATGATACTTTTAGGTAACACCATGGCATTTTAATTGCATAACCACTGTCTAACTAATCTCCAAAAATTCCTTTTAAAATAAAGAGATGCGCGATCCTGCCAGTTAAATTGGTGGGACCGCGCATCTCTTTGCGTTTATCTTGATTTCGGAAGTTGTTTGCTGTGGCTCAAATACTACCGGAGTCCCCAGGGAAACACAAGCAAAACCAGTCGGCTCGCAGAAATTCGCTATAATTTTTCTTATGTAAAAGGCTCTGAGAGCTGTCCCAGAGCCAAAGTTACCATGAATTTCACATTATCATTAGTCGAAGATTACTGTTTAGTCTTGCTTGTCCAGTTCCCCGTTATCCTCGTAGATGTAGGTGGGACCGTCCGTCTTAGGATCGTAATCGATTGTGAGATCATAACCAACGAAGAACCACTGGTCTCCCTCAGTGATGTAGTAAGTCACGTCGTCCTTAGTCTCCGCCACGATAGGATGCCGTGGGTGATCATCCGGCGTCATCCCCAGGGAAAAGCCTTCGTGCACCGGGGTCTTGCCATAAACTTTGCCGAAGAAACGGATACCGCGTCCAGTCATTCCCATTTCCTCTCGAAACCATTTGCTTGCTGCATCAGTAACCGTAATTTTCATTATCCAAGACTCCTCTTAGGTAGACTGTGAATCCGTTTTCATTCTCTCCTTCTTTATAACACGGGAAGGCAACTCTTGGCAAGTTTCTTACCCAAAGGCCTGCTTTGCTAAATGTCTTCTAAACTGTAAAAAAGAACCAACCCCGCAGGATTGGTTCTTCAATAGACAATTTATTCCACGTCCAAAACCTTAACGGACATGTCGCCACCTGGCGTACCGAACGTGATTTCTTCACCCTTGCGGTGACCTAACAGGCCCTTAGCAATTGGAGAATCGTTCGAGATCTTACCAGACATTGGGTCGGCTTCAGCGGCCCCCACGATGGTGTATTCTTCGGGTTCTTCATCAGGTAATTCCTTGAAGGTAACCTTCTTACCAACCGTGATTTCGTCCTTGTCGGTACCATCGTTATCGATGATTTGAGCGTATTGCAGCATCCGTTCAACGGTGCTGACCCGCGTTTCCAACATACTTTGTTCGTCCTTAGCTGATTCGTATTCTGAGTTTTCAGATAAGTCCCCGTAAGAACGGGCAATCTTGATCCGGTCAATGACCTTAGGCCGTTGAACCATCTTTAAGTCTTCGAGCTCTGCCTCGAGCTTTTCCTTACCTTCTTCAGTCATTGGATACATTTTATCTTGTGCCACACTGGCCACCCCTTAATTGATATATTTTTAAATATTGACGCGCACGCCAACCTAAATTTTTTTGTTTGTAGAAAAGGTTAGCCGAATTACCAGCTAACCCGTCCTATTCTATATGGTTGTATCTGGATTGTCAAAAACTTCTTCATTGCCACTAGCTTCGAGGATCGCCCGAATCTTGGTGACCAACAGGTCAATAGCGACTTGGTTTTCGCCACCTTCAGGCACGATCAAGTCCGCGTAACGCTTGGTTGGTTCCACGAATTGATGGTAAGTTGGCTTAACCGTTGCGAGATATTGTTGAATGATGGATTCCAATGACCGGCCCCGTTCATTCATATCCCGTTCGATCCGCCGAATGATGCGGATGTCATCGTCCGTATCAACGAAGACCTTGATGTCCATCAGGTCCCGCAGCCGTTCGTCATCCAGAATTAAGATTCCTTCCAGAATGATGACGTCACGTGGTTCCTGGTGAATCGTCTTGGTGCTTCGCGTTGAAAGCGTGTAATCGTAAACTGGTTTTTCAATCGGCTTACGGTCCAACAGCTGTTTGAGTTGTGAGATCAACAGGTCTGTATCGAAGGCCAGTGGGTGGTCGTAGTTGACGGCTGCCCGTTCCTCCATAGTCATTTCAGACTGGTCGTTGTAATACGAATCCTGTTGTAAAATCATGATTGAATGTCCAATCAATTGATTAAAAATTGCCCGACTAACCGTTGTCTTACCACTACCGGAACCCCCGGTAACCCCAATAATAATCGGTCGCTTTTTGTCTGCCAACACTGTCGCCATCCTTTACTTATTATCACTTGCTAATGAACTGGTCTTTTCTTGATGCTCTGCGTAAGTCTGAGAGAAGTAAACTTTCCCAGTCTTGGTATTTGCAATGAAGTAGTAGTACCCCTTCTTCTGATCCTTCGGGTGCAATACTGCATTGATTGAGGAAACACTTGGATTGTCAAATGGCCCTGGGCCGTAACCCGTATGCACATACAGGTTGTATGGTGACTTGACCTTCAAGTCCTTGTAGGTCAACGTCTTCTTGGTGGTCTTCAAGGCATATTGCACGGAAATATCAGACTGTAATGCCATTCCCGCCTTGATCCGATTCAAGAACACGCCGGAAATCTTATCCCGGTCACTTTGTGAGACCCCTTCACGTTCAACCAGGGACGCCAACGTCATGACCTCTTGGACACTCCGCTTTTGTTTCTTGATTGTCGCGTAGTTGCCTTGCAGGTTCTGATTAGACTTGGCCACCATCTGTGTGATGATGTCTTTCAATGTCATCTTCTTACCGGCTTGGTACGTGGCGGGTGCCAGGTAACCTTCTAACCGGTAACGAACATGCTTAGCGGACTTCGCGGAGCTCAACAGTTGCGGATATTTCTTCGCCAACTGATCAAAGAACGCCTCATCCTTCATCAATTTCAAGAATTCCGTCTTGGTGAAGTCGGTCTGGATAGGAATCTCAGCGGCCAACTGGTCGACATTTTCCCCTTCACGAACCAACAGTCTGCCTGCCGTACTCTGGATAGGTTCAGCCGAACCACCCTTCTGCAACTGCTTGGCAATCTGGTTGAGCGTCATGGACGGTTTCAACTGGTAATACCCCGCCTGAAAATTCGTGAATTTATTCGATTTCACGTAGTAATTGAAGACCATCCCACTCTTAACAACCTTTTTATCCTGCAAGATTTGTCCAATCTTGTTGGAGGTCGCCCCGAGGGGAACGTGGACTTGCACCACATTATTATTCTTCGTATTCATGGGCTTGAGTGCCGTCTGGAAGTAATGATACCCGAAGATTCCGATAATCACTGCCAGCAGGACTAACAAACTCGCCACGCCAACCATAATTCGCCGGCCAAAAGACCGCTTCTTGCCCGAATCCTGTCTTGACGGTGTGGGCGTATTGCCATTATCCAACTTGTTTCCTCCGTTCTATGCCATAGTCTTCTTCATTATACAGAAAATCTGAGGCTGTGGGGGCTTGAAATGCTACTTTGAGAAAAATTTAGGAAAAGAGTGCGGAACAAGGCGGTTAGGTCCTGAGCATTAACGTCAATAAGGGCAAAATCCCGGGCCTGGATTTTTCCTTATTGGGGTTAAGCGCAGGGACCTGCCTTGTGGAGCACGTTTCGGCTATAGAAAATTAAAGCAAGCCCCAAACCAATCTAAGCCCAAGATCTAGCCTTTCCCTTAACCGAGATTAAGCGCAGTGCCCCATCTTCTGTAACCCATAACCCATTTCAGCTACCGAAAATCAGAGCAAGCCCCAAACCAATCGCTATACACCACTGATTCAAACTCAGAGCACACCGTCAGCGGCCGATCCAAAGTCCTCACCCTGCCCTAACACTCCCCCTAAAAACTTTCCCATTCGCCAAAGACGCGTTTGACTTCCTACCCAGGAATCAAGCGCGTCTTTATCACGATTTACTAATGACTCTTAATTAACGAATCTGAGCCCCTAAGTCGTCTTCCAGACGCTTAGAAACCTTGTCAAAGGCTTGGGTCACAGCGTCGTCTACCAAGGTTTCGTGCTTGTCTTGATAAGTCAGCGTGTAAGCCAAGGACTTCTTGCCCTTTGGTACCTTAACCCCATCGTACACGTCAAACAGCTTGACGGACTGGAGGAAGGCGCCCCCGCGGCGTTCGATCAACGCAACGACTTGGTCATTCGTCACATCGTCGTCCACGAGCATGGCAATGTCCCGCGTGATCGCTGGGTAACGAGAGATCACGTCGTATTGGTTTTCTTGCTTAGGCATGTCGATGATGGCCTGTAAGTTCAACTCGAAGACGTAAGTGGCACCGATCTTGAATTGCTTGGCAATCAACGGGTGAACCTGCCCTAAGAAACCAATCCGGTGGCCGTGAACTAAGACGTCCGCGGTCCGGCCGGGGTGCATTTCAGGCATGTCAGTGTTTGGTTCGTAAGTCACGTCACCATTGACCGCCATGTCCTTCAGGTAAGCCGCCACGATGCCCTTCATTTGGAAGAAGTCAACGGGTTGGGCTGCTTGGTTCCACGCTTCTGGCATCAAGGTCCCTGTAATGGCACCGGCGATGTGTTCCTCTTCGCTAGGGCGATCGTTACCATCCTCACGGTAGAAGACCCGGCCTTGTTCGTAAAGGGCCACGTCCTTAACCTTCCGTGCGGAGTTGTAGGCGATGTCGTCTAACAAACCGGAAACCACGTTCATCCGTAAGACGGCATGGTCCATGCTCATTGGCCAAGATAAGTTGGTCGTTTCACTGGCTTGCATCATGAACATCTTCGCCTTTTCTTCCGTCGTTAAGGCGTAGGAAATGGCTTGGTTCAGGCCTAAGCCTTCGAGGGAGTGACGCGTTGCGCGCATCAAGCGTTGCTTAGTCGTCAACGTTCCCATCGTCATCCGGCCAGTTGGTAACGTAGCTGGTAATTGGTCGTAACCGTAGATCCGGGCGATTTCTTCCAACAAATCGGCTGGAATATGAATGTCGTTCCGGCGAACAGCGACCGTCACCGTTAACGTGTCACCGCTAACAGTGACTTCGAAGCCTAAGCTTTCCAAAATGTGGGAAACTTGGTCCATTGTCAGTTCCGTCCCGAGAATGGCGTTGACGTGGGTCAGCGTAATGTCGATAACGGCGGGTTCAGGAATGTTGCTGCTGCCAACAACGGAACCTTTTTGAACTTCCCCATCAGCGAGTTCGTTCATCATCTGAGCGGCAGCGTCCAAGGCTTCTTGCACACCGGCTTGGTTAACGCCGCGTTCGAAACGTTGCGAAGCATCCGTGTGTAAGTTATGCCGTTGCGCAGCCTTACGGATGTGGTCGTGTTCGAAGACGGCGGATTCAATGGCCACCGTGGTCGTGCCGTCCTGAATGGAAGCGTCCAGCCCACCCATGACACCGGCTAAGGCAATTGGGCCCTTTTGGTCGGCAATCACGATATCATTTTCGTCGAGGTCGTGGTCGTTTTCATCCAAGGTCGTTAACTTTTCACCAGCCTTGGCAGTTCGAACGTAAACATCTTCACCATTGAACTTATCGTAATCGAAAGCGTGCAGTGGTTGACCGTATTTCATCATGATGTAGTTCGTGATATCAACCACGTTGTTGATTGGCCGCATACCAGCGTTCCACAGACGAATCTGTAGCCACATTGGACTTGGGGCCAACTTCACGTTCTTCACCAGACGCATCCGGTATTGTGGTGATAATGCCTCATCCACGTGAATAGTCAGTTGGTCAGCAATCGCTGCGCCATCTTCCTTAACTTCTGGATGGTCTAATTCGACTGGCTTGTCGTAAATGGCAGCCAAGTCATGCAGCGTCCCGTAAAGGCTCAACATGTCCCCACGGTTAGGCGTTACATCGAGATCGATTAAGCTGTCGTTCATCCCCAAGTAATCGTATACGGCATCCCCAGGCGTTGCATCTTCTGGTAAGACATAGATACCATCCACGTAGTCCTTAGGCACAACGTCTTCAGAGAAGCCAATTTCTTGTAAGGCACAGATCATCCCAGCAGATGGGATACCGCGCATCTTAGACTTCTTGATCTTAACGTTGTCGGCGATCCGTGATCCTGGTAAAGCCACGATGACGTTTTGACCAGCAGCCACGTTAGGTGCCCCACAAACGATTTGTAAGGGTTCGTCTTCACCAACATCGACTTGACACACGTGTAAGTGATCGGAATCTGGATGAGCTTCCATGGAAAGGACGTGCCCAACCACGATTTTCTTCAGGCCGTCGCTAGGTGTCGTGACACCGTCGACTTCCACGGAAGTCCGTTCGATTTTTTCCGCCAGATCAACGGGCTTAACGTTTAAATCTAAATATTCTTTAATCCAATTGTATGAAATCTTCATGGTTGGCGATTATCCTTTCTTTGTGAATTGTGTCAGGAAGCGGACGTCGTTCAAGTAGAAGTTCCGGATATCATCGACACCGTACTTCAACATAGCGAACCGGTCGGGACCTACCCCAAAGGCAAATCCGCCGTAAACGTCTGGATCCACGCCGGCCATCTTTAAGACGTTCGGGTGAACCATACCGGCACCCAGAACTTCGATCCAGCCAGTGTTTTTGCAGACCTTGCATCCCTTACCGCCACAGTTGAAGCAGGTAATATCGGCTTCTACTGAAGGTTCGGTGAATGGGAAGTAACTTGGGCGTAACCGCACGTCGAACTTGTCCCCGAATAATTCGTGGGCCAAAACCTGCAGCGTCCCCTTGAGGTCGGCCATGGTGATATGCTTGTCGATAACCAAACCTTCTACCTGATGGAATTGGTGAGAGTGGGTTGGGTCATCGGTATCGCGCCGGTAAACTACACCTGGAGAAATCATCTTCAATGGGCCTTTGCTGAAGTCATGCTTTTCCAGCGTCCGCGCCTGCATTGGTGACGTCTGCGTCCGCATCAAGATTTCCTTCGTAATGTAGAAGGTATCCTGCATATCACGGGCTGGGTGATTCTTAGGCAAGTTCATCATTTCAAAGTTGTACTTGTCTTCTTCAACTTCGGGACCGCTGAGCACTTGGTAACCCATGCCCAAGAAGAGATCCTCGATTTGATCCACGATTTGTTGGATAACGTGGGGTTCACCCTTGGCAACCGGCGTTCCTGGTAAGGTCACATCGATGGTTTCCTTAGCTAATTGGGCATTCAAGACAGCCTTTTCCAATTCTTCCTTACGTTGGGCAAGGGCGTTGGCTAAGTCGTCACGGATTTCGTTGGCAAATGCCCCAACCTTTGGCCGTTCTTCGGCATCCAGGTCCCGCATCCCGCGTAAGACTTCGGTGATGGGTCCTTTCTTCCCTAACAATTGGACACGCACTTGATTAACGTCTTTTAAATCTGATGAATCTTTAATATCTGCTAAACCGCGTTGCCGCAGTTCGCTGAGCTTATCCTTTAACGACATACGTCATCCTCCATTTTCTCTACTTTTCTACTTCCGGTCGGCTAATTTTTCCACAAAAAAAGGCTCCGTCCCCATAACTAGGGACGAAGCTTCGCGGTACCACCCTGATTCAGTTAGTCTCCTCACGAAAACTAACCACACTCAGAAGTGATAACGGTCACTCACCGGAAAATCATTCATCGCGTTGCCACGACTCCCGATTACAACTCAAGAACTGAATTCACCCAGTAATTTGAAGTTTGCTTCCAGTCTTGGCAAACTCTTCCTGACAAATTGCACCGGCTACTGCTTTTCTATCATCGTTTTTAGTTTTTAAATTATTACATGTTATAGACTAGCCGACTTTTTCGATGCTGTCAACTACTTCTGGTCTGCCTCAGTTGGACAATACCACTTATCTGACCAAGCGTGAACCGCCGCCATGACGTTCTTAAACTCTTCACCCTTCTGTGTCAATTCGTATTCAATCAGCGAATTGTCTGGAAAGGTTCGGCGAACGATCACGCCGTTGTATTCCAATTCCTTGAGTCGTTCGACCAAGACACGGTCGCTACAACGCGGGATCTTGTGCGCTAAGTCTCTGAACCGTTGTGGCCCCTCGTGGAGGAGCACATCAATAATCAGCCCATTCCATTTCTTTCCTAAGAATGAGAAGGTCTGTTCAAAGCGCGGACACAGCGTGAAATCCACGCCGCCTTCTTCAGGCTTTGTCTGTGATGACATCATTTGCATAGTGCTTCTAACCCCCCATTTCTCAACCGAAACTAGGCGTTGGGCGTAAGCTTTTCAACAAAGGCTTGGACGTGCTTGCGAGTTGGGCCAAAGAATTCATGGACCGCTTCGTAATCATCGACCAAGGAAACAATGGCACTTTCCCGGTATTTAGGTGTTGCCAGGGTTGCGCCCCACATGTGCTTCAAGATAATATCCTTTTCCATGTCGTTCAAGTCGGTCAGCTTTTCAGCGTTCCGCAGAGCAACTCGTGGGTGGATAAAAGCGTGCGAACCTAAGTTGAACTTCGTCGTGCGCCAATCATAATAGAACAAATCATGTAACAACCCACCCCGTGCGGTGGCTCGGGTATTCAAACCAAGTTTCTTTGCAACTAAATAACTGTTATAGGACACTGAAATTGAGTGTTCCAAACGCGTTGAATGGTGGTGCTGGGTGTAATTCGCCAGGCGTTGAACCGGCTCCTGTTCCAACAAGTCAGAAACTAAATCGAGGTACTCAGAGTCATCACGCCAAGTAAGTTTGGTCATAGAATGCTTCCTTTTCATTTAGAATTATGATTTTCAGTCATGCTTAATTACCCTATATCATACTTCCTTTTTGATAAAAAGCAATGAAAATGTTCTGAAAGTGATTGTGATTTACCGTTTCTTAACGTTCAGCCAACCAATCGGAACATCACGATGCCTGCTGCGACAGCCACATTGAGTGATTCCGCCTGACCCTTGATTGGAATGTAAAGGTTTCGTGTCGTTAACTGTTGCAGGTCAGGCGCCATCCCATTGCCTTCGTTGCCCATGACAATTGCGCCAGCTTGCAAGGCATCAATGTCGCGATAATCCTTGGCCTGGGGATCAAGGTTGGTCCCATAGACTGGCAATTGCCGCTGGGTAAAGGCCGTGATCCACTCGTGCAGGTCACCCTCGACCAACTGAATATGGAATTGACTCCCCTGCATGGACCGCAATACTTTTGGTAAGAAACGACTCGCACTACCCTGTCCCAGCACAACGCCGGTCAGGCCAGCAGCATCGGCCGTCCGCACCATGGTCCCAATGTTGCCGGGATCTTGGACCTGATCCAAGAACAGCCACGTACCAGTCGCCGTAGCGGGATCCACTGCTGTATCATCCGGCATAGGCGCTGTTGCGAAGATACCTTGGGGCGTGCTGGTATCGCCCAGCGTTTTTGCAATACTGTCGGTCAGTTCAAAGACGTCCACGTTAGCTGGAAAGCTCGCTGTGTGCGCGTCTAACTGCTCCGCGGTTCCCATGATGGCCGTGAGTGGCAGCTGAGCCTTCAAGGCCTCCTGCACCAAATGCCAGCCTTCTAGCAGGTAAGACTGGGTTGCCTTCCGCCCCTTCTTTGAAGTTAAGGCCCGCCACTGTTTGACCCGTTTGTTTTGACCCGACGTGATTTTTTCTTTCATATTGATTTATCCTCACTTTTAATGACTTATTTATATGTTTGCTAAATGTTCTTTATTATAGTAGATTTACGTCAAAAGTTTGTTCATTTCAGTACAAGTCAATTCTGCCAGACCATGACACCAGTGATAGTCGCCATTCATGTTAGGCAAAACTGCATGGTTAATTCTACCATATCGCTAGGCACACGCGGCACTTCGCGGTATGATTAATCTAAATTTTCCAGCATAAGGGGGAACTTTTGTGGTCACGCAACATTTTTTAGTCACTGGTCAGGTTCAGGGCGTGGGCTTTCGTTGGTCCGCTGCCCGCCTGGCACAACAGTTAGGAATCACCGGCACTGTGCAAAATTTACCAACAGGCCAGGTCGCCATTGTCGCTAGCGGCGATGCAGATCAGTTAGCGGACTTTGCCCGCCAGATAAAGGCTGGGGTGACGCCCTGGGCCATCGTCCACGACCTCAAGGTAACTGCAGCTCGAACGCAACGATTTGCGGAATTCCGGATAATCGCTAGATAATCATTTGAAAATCGCCTGCAAATCAAGTAATATGTTTGATGTTAGCGGCGTTTTCGTCGTTTGGGGGCGTCCGCGCTCTACGTTTTAAATACAAAGGGGTTCAAAATTAAAATGAAAATCTCCAAGAAAGTCACGGTTACCGGTGCATTGGCAGCTATGGCCCTCGTTCTGAGTGGCTGTGTGCAGACCAAGAATGGAAAACCGTATGGCTTCGTCTATGACTACCTAGCCGTCCCTGGACAACACGTGATGGACTGGCTCGCACAGGTCTTCGGTAACAGTTATGGTTGGGCAATCATTGGGTTAACCGTTATCGTGCGGATGGTCTTACTGCCAATCATGATCAAGCAGATGCGTAGCGCCACCGTCCAACAGGAAAAGATTTCGATGGTGCGCCCACAAATGGCTGCCATGCAGAAACGGCAAAAAGAAGCCAAGACGCCTGAAGAACAGACCGCTGCCAGCCAAGCCATGATGGCCCTGTACAAAGAAAACGGGATCAGCATGACCGGTGGTATTGGTTGTTTACCATTATTGATTCAGATGCCAATCTTCGCCGCCTTGTACGCTGCTATTCGGTACTCACCAGAATTATCTGGGGCCGTCTTCCTCACAATTCCACTTGGGAAATCCAGCTGGATCTTGGCTATTCTCTCCTTCCTATCCTACCTGTTACAGGGTTACCTCTCTATGTTGGGGATGCCGGAAGACCAGAAGAAACAGATGCGCTTTACCTTGCTGCTCTCACCCGTGATGATTTTATTCTTCACGATGAGCTCACCAGCCGGATTAGGCCTGTACTTCTTCGTCGGTGGATTGTTCGCCTGTGTCCAAACGCTGATCATCAACTTCTACCGGCCTAAGATTCGTCGGGAGATCAAGGAACAGATGGAAAGTCGTCCTAAGCCAAAGCCAGTTGTTGAACCGGTCGCTGCCAAGCCAGTAACGCCAGCAGCACCCGCTTCGTCAGCCGCTAGTCAACCAGCTGCAGCCAAGACGCAAGACAAGAAAAACCGTAACCGCAATGCCGGTAAGCAACAACGGCATCATTAATCACAACTGCATGTCAAATCCCCCTCGCCAATATTGGTGAGGGGGATTTTTTATTATTCTCAATTGTGACGACACATTGCTTTCGGTTGTTAGGAATTTCTAGCCTGCTATAAGACGCACTTCCAAGCAAGGAATGGCATCGGCTTAAGGCTTCAAGTTGCAAGCCAGCCGTTCCACGTTTTAATACCATTGTCACACCTGACGTCACCTCTGTCTTGCCTGTAACTACCACTATCTTCCAAATATGCTAACTGATTAACTCAGGCTACGCATAATCCCTAGCAATCGAATTAGAACGATACAACTAGAGTCGCGCGACAAAGCAGAATAGTTGTATATAACAAATACGCTATTTTCTATATACAGAATGCGATCTATCAGCATTAAAAGAGGCCACCATCACAGGATGATTTGCCTTCCTACAATGGTGACCCTTTTACATTCAATAAATTACGACATCATCAAATTCTGTCGCACCCCGCTTGGTACTTCAGCCCGGTCGATGGCTTCCCAGGTCTCCACATTTTGTCCCTTGGTATTGATTTTAAGGTAACGGTTGGGCTTCAGCACCCACTGTGAATCAAATGTGAGCTTACGCATCTGGCCATGATTATTGTAGGTGGCCAATTCATAAACGTATTCCTTCTCGCCCCCACCGCCAATAAAATGCCGGATTGGTTTTACCGAGGTGCTCGCGTAGACATCTTCTATCTTGACCGCTGGATTCACATTGTCAATCGCCATGGCCAACTCTGTCCCATGATTCTTAGTTAAATTAGGTGTAATGACGGCGGCCGCTCCGATTAAAACGACTAGCCCTGCACAAAACATCCCAAACTTCATTAAAAATTTCATCTTTGTATCCTCCCCACATCAGTTAGCTACTGTAGTAACTAACTAGTTATCATAGAATACCTGATGCCCCTGAACTTGTCAACACCCAAATAACTGCACGCAAAAAACGACTCAAGACACCATCGTCCTGAGCCGTTACTTTTAGAGATTATTTAGATTGATCAGAATTGCCCGCATCAGTGTTGGCCGCATCATCATGTGGCGAATCTTCAAGCAATGCCGACTTGATACCAGGAATCCCAGTATCGTTGGCCTCGGCCTGAACGCGTTCCTTCTTCTCGTTGAGAATGCGTGCATCCTCATCCGACAGGATCGGCAACGAGATTCGGAAGACGGAGCCGTAGCCCACGGCACTTTCGATGGTGATCTTCCCGTGGTACGCCTCGATCAGGCGCTTGGCAATGGCCAATCCCAGTCCATTACCACCCTTGGTTCGCGAACGGGCCTTGTCGACACGGTAGAAGCGGTTAAAGACCCGGTCTCGGTTCTCTTGAGAGATTCCCTCACCAAAGTCTTGAACAGCCACCTCGACGTTCCTAGAGTCGCTCTCGAACGTCAGATGAATCTCCTTACGCGTCTGGGTATACTTCACGGCGTTATCCAGGAGAATAATCAGGATCTGTTCCAAATGGTTCCGGTAGACCTGTGCCTGAACCGGCCGCTGAACGTCATCATCTAGGATAAAGACAAAGTCGGGATGAATCATCTTGAAGTTATCGTAGACCTGTTGCACCACTTCACTCACGTCTGTGACTTCATTGGTGTAGTTGACTTCGATCTGTTCGGCCCGTTGCAGGTCCAACATTTCTTGAACCAGGCTCTTCATCCGTTTGGTCTCTTGTAAGGAGGCCTTAATGGACTCATCGAGCACTTCGGGGTCATCCTTCCCCCAACGATCCAGCATCTCCATGTGACCTTGAATGATGGCCACTGGCGTCCGTAATTCATGGGAAACGTCTTCCACGAACTGCTGCTGCTGATCCATGTACCCCTGAGTGGTATCGAGCATCCCGTTAAAGAGATTCCCTAAGTCACTCAGTTCATCGGTATGCCGAATTTCTGGTACCCGCTTATCGGTCTGGGGATCGTCTCTGACGGCGTGAATCGTCTCGCGAATAGCTTCGACGGGCCGCAACAGAAACGATGCCAAGATATAGCTGAGAATGGCTACAGCCAAGCCAGCAATCAAGCCCAGTACAATGGCCACCTGGAACAACTTAACCTGCGTCGCCCGATAATCCTTGAGGTTATCCGTGACCTGCACGTAGCCCAGCAAGCTGTCATTTTCCTTACTGTGAATCGGCATCCGGCCCACCAGATGTTTCCGGTGGTTCAACGTCGTCACTGCAATCCGTTGCTTACCAACGGCCTTAAAGGCTGCGGTCGTATCCCCCGTAGAGAAGAGCGCCTTCCCTGCGGTATCGTAGACCGTGACCGTCTGGCTATCACGGGCCAATGTAGTGACGACCGCATTGTTATACGGCGCCCCCTGTTGATTCCCACTGGTCTCGTCAGCCAACACGTTACGCGGACGCAACAACTGATCGACTTGACTATCGGTGAGTGTTTCGCTCTGATTGCTCAGGCGTTCGACGACCACGTTCAGTGAATCCGCCACGTGGGTCTTCTCCTGGCGCATCAGCACCGTCATAAAACTACTAAAAATTAAGAAAACGATAGCCGCAAAAATAATCAGAACACCAAAAGCCGTCGATAACGTCCATTCCCATTTCAGGGAAAAACGAAACCCCTTCTTTTGCTTAGGTTCTTCCTCTTCTGCGGCATCCCGTTCTTCAATATTTATTGATTTCACGAACGCATCACGTACCCCGTGCCCCGCACCGTCTGAATGTAACTCTTCTGGCCGACCACATCAATTTTGTTCCGAAGGTAACGCACGTAAACATCGACGACGTTGGTTTCGACTTCGGATTCATAACCCCAGACCTTGGTCAGGAGAACATCACGGGCCAAGACCACGTTGATATTTTCCATCAGAGCCAGGAGCAATTCATATTCACGCTTAGTGAGGTTGATGACTTCATCCCCTCGCCGCACGATCCGGTTTTCCTTTTCAATGGTGAGATCCTTGAATTTGACGGTCGTTTGCTTGGTGTTCTTCTGTTCACCTTCCAAATGAATCCGCCGTAACAAAGCCCGCACCCGGGCAAGGAGTTCTTCAATGGCAAATGGCTTGACGATATAATCGTCGGCACCATGGTCTAACCCAGAGACCCGGTCGATCACGGAATCCCGAGCCGTCATCATAATGATTGGCGTACTCTTGACTTCGCGAACACGGCGGGCCACTTCGATCCCGTTAAGTTCTGGCAACATAAGATCCAGTAAAATAACGTCGAAGTCTTGGGACAGCGCTGCTTCCAGCCCCGTACGACCGTTGAACTGCACGTTAGTCTCATAACCTTCGTGCTTCAATTCAAGCTCGACAAAGCGGGCGAGATTTTTTTCATCTTCAATAATTAAAATTCGACTCATTGCGCTTTAACTCCTCTGGCTATTTAAATGCGTCCACTCCCAAACAAATCCATACCGGGAGCGGCCGTCCGTTATTCATTTCAACATTTAATTTTATCATAGTTTCTCATAATTGTATGCGAAAACCACCGTTCGGTTCACATTTATCTAATTTTTTACTTATTAATGGCTTAATTTTCAGTCGCCTAGAAAGCGGCAACCGTTTGCATACAACTGACTCGGTTGACTGTGAAAACCCTTTAAACTTTTTCTTTCACATTCGGACATTTGCTCAACAATCTAAGAAAGCGGGTGTTAGTAGGCTTGCACAACTAATCACATTTCAATTATTTTGTTTTTGTTCACATTTTCACTTGAAATTGCATGATTTTTTAGTATACTAGGCATTGTAGAAAAAAAGAAAAGGGGTTTTTTGAAATGAAAGCTGCTGTTATTCGCGATTCAGTCGACGGTTACGTTGATATTAAAGATGTTACTTTACGTCCTATCACCCATGGTGAAGCTTTAGTTAAGATGGAATACTGTGGTCTCTGTCACACCGACTTACACGTCGCTGCTGGTGACTTCGGTAAGCAACCTGGCCGGATCATTGGGCATGAAGGTGTCGGTAAAGTTATCCAAGTTGCTGACGATGTTGACAACTTAAAGATCGGTGACCGGGTTTCTATCGCTTGGTTCTTCAAGGGCTGTGGCCACTGTGAATACTGCCTGAGCGGTCGCGAAACACTTTGCCGGAACGTCAAGAACTCTGGTTTCACTGTTGACGGTGCCATGGCTGAAGAATGTATCGTTGATGCTAACTACGCTGTTAAGGTTCCAGAAGGCTTGGACCCAGTTGAAGCAACTTCCCTTACCTGTGCCGGTGTTACCATGTACAAAGCACTTAAGACTGGTGAAACTAAGCCAGGTCAATGGGTTGAAGTTGTTGGTGCCGGTGGTTTAGGTAACTTGGCTATCCAATACGCTCACAATGTCTTCGGTGCCCACGTTGTTGCCGTTGATGGTAACCCTGACAAATTAGCCGCTGCCAAGAAAGACGGTGCAGAAATTTTAATCAACCGTCATGATGGTGACGTTGCTGAACAAATCCAAGAAAAGGTCGGCGGTGTTGATAACGCGCAAGTTACTGCCGTTACCAAGGACGCCTTCACCCAATCCGTTAACGCTTTGAAACCAGATGGCAAGTTAGTTGCCGTTGCTTTACCTCAAGGTGACATGGAATTGAACATTGCCAAGACTGTTCTGGATGGTATCTCAGTTCGTGGTTCCTTAGTTGGTACCCGTCAAGACTTAGCTGAAACCTTCCAATTCGGTGCTGAAGGCAAGGTTCACCCTATCGTTCAAACTCGTCGTCTTGACGAAGTTAACGATATCATCGACGAAATGAAAGCTAACAAGATCGTTGGCCGGATGGTTGTCGACTTCACTAAGTAATTTCTAAAAACTTCAATACTTCCAAAACCCCACTCTGTCGTGAAGAGTGGGGTTTTTATGTCGTCAGATTGTCCGGCACAATCTGCTTAAGAATCGTCGCTAGTTCTGCTGGTGACTCTCGTTTACCGGTCGTCAGCCACGCCTGCACCACCCCGAAAATGGCACTGGTCCAGAAGGTAATCAAGTAGTTAACCACTGTCGCATTGGTCATGTCAATGCCGGTCGTGTTGAGATGGGCTAGCATCTTTGTCCGAAAAATCTGGCGCATGCCCTGCTTAAATTGATTCTGAATTGCCAGCGTCCCATTGTCTGATAGCAAGCTGCCCAGAAGCGCGCCTTCACTATCCAGAAATGGCATGAGCTGTGAGAGAAAGTTAGCCGGATTATAGTCGTTATGCCGAACCACCTGAACGATTCGCCTCATGACCTCCTGTTGATAGGCCGCGACCAGCGCAGTCGTATCAGGAAAGTGATGATAGAACGTCGCCCGACTGATGTGCGCCGCCTGGGCAATTTCCGAGACACTGATCTGGTCAAACCGCTTCTTTGCCAGTAGTTCTGCTAAGGCACCAAATAACTTTTGTCGCGTCTTTACGATCCGTAAATCCTCAAAGTCTGCCATGATTGCCCCACTCCTTTAATTTTACTGTACAGTTTCGTCAGATGTGACGCACTACGTTAAAAAGTGATTGTCAGCTCACCTAAGACCTGTATACTGAATTTATCGAAAGAAATTATACACTTTGTACAATAAAAAGAAAAGAGGCCATGACTCATGACATTTTTTAGAAATCATTGGTACGATATTGGCGGTATCGTTGGTGTCTGCGTAGCTATCGCTATCTGGCTCAACTGGGGAGGCATGTCGACTTTACTTAAAATTGCGGCCCTGAACTTCTTCGTCATTCTCTGGCATGAATTTGAAGAATTCCGCCTTCCCGGTGGCGAACCAGCCATCACCAACCTCGCCATGCAACCTAGCACCGATGGACCCGCAGACCGATACCCACTCAATCAGAATAATGCCATGGTTATCAACGTTGCCGCGGCTTATGTCTGTTACCTGCTGCCGGTCTTCTTCCCAGAAGTGATTTGGCTCGGCTTCATGCCTATCGTCTTCGGAATCGCTCAGCTCGTCATGCACGTGATTCTCACCCCCATCAAGATTCACGCCCTATATTCCCCCGGTGAACTTGCCGTTGTCTTTGGGCACTTACCACTAGGCATCTGGTGGTTCATCTACACCATCAACAATGGTCTCTTAGACTGGCTGAGCGTACTCTTCGGTCTCCTCTACACGGTCGCTTTCATTGGCATCTTTATGTTGCGAATCGGCTACGGCACGCTCAAATCCACCAGCTCCTCCTATGTCTTTCCCCAGACGGAGTTCGAACGGGCCGGCTATGCGGAACGCATCCGGAATCAGAAAAAATAACAGCTTTACGCGAAAAATAACCGTGAACGGAAATCAACCGCTCATGGTTATTTTATTTAGAGACGTCTATTACTAATTGAATCGCCGCTTAGAATTGAATCAGTACTTTCCCCTTAGGATGACCCGTGGCAACCAATTCCAGTGCCTGATTGATATCTGCTAACTTGAATTCGGTCGAATCAATGGCGGGCACAATGTTTTCACGTTCTACCAGTTCCGTAATCTTGCGGAGTTGGGCGCCATCACTACGGACAAAGATGAACCGGTACTGTGCGCCAACTGCCTTCGTCTGCCGATCGAGCCGCGCACCTGCCAGAGAGAACAGGGTCGTCTTCAACCAGGAAAGATGATGGCTCTGCGCGAAATGGCGGTTTGGTCCCATTCTGAGTGAGAGCAATTTGCCCCCGGACTTCAGTACTTTAAGTTCATGGTCCAGTTCCTTAGGTCCGATCGTGTCGATCACGTAATCTACCGGTGCGAGTTCTTCCCAGTAATTTTCCTGACGATAATCGAAGTATTGGTCCACACCGTTGGCCAGCGCAGCTTCCTTGCTTCTGGCGTTACCACTCACGCTGACGGTCAAGCCCATTTCACGGGCGATAGGAATCGCCATTTGACCAAACGAACCAGAACCGCCGGGAATCATCACACTGTCGCCGGATTGGGCGTGGAGTTCCTCGTGTAAGCCTTGATAGGCCGTCAGCCCAGTCAATGGAACGGCAGCACTGTGGGCAAAGTCCAAGTTCTCAGGCTTCAAGGCAACTGCATCTTGATCAATCGCAACAAATTCCGCAAAGGCGCCGATCTTACTCAAAGGTAACCGCGAATATACGGCATCCCCCGCCTTAAAATCGGTCACATTGGTACCGACTGCCGTCACGACGCCAGAAAGCTCACTGCCCATCGTAGTTGGCATCGGGTAGTCCTGAATCAGCTTGACACTACCGGTACCGATCAGCATCTCCAACGGATTGACGGCGGCGAATTTCACTTGTACCAAGATCTCGTTGGCCGTTGGCGTGGGCATCGGAATATCCTTGACCTCGAGTTTGAAATTTTTATCGTATTTGTTTAATTGGGCAGCTTGCATAGTGGCTGGTCCTCCTCTAAAAGTCATTTATTATTTTTCACCTGTTTTGAAACTTCCCCATGAGTTTACCAAATTAGGTTACAAAATGCAAATAAAGTTACTTATTGTTTTTTTGTGCTATACTATATAAAAATGATGCTAAAGGAGGCGGGTCGCCAGAATCCCCTGTTTTTTCAGAGATTCGGCAACATAAAATGACACTAACGACTCGTGAAAAGATTCTCAGCACGGCTGAACGACTGATTCAAGAGACCGGCAACGCTGAGGTCACGCTGGCTCAAATTGCGACAGCACTTGGCATGACGCATGCCGCCCTCTATAAACATTTCCAAAACAAGCAGGCCCTCTGGGAAGCGGTCGCGGCCGCCTGGTTCCAACGGGAAATCATCGACCAGATTCAATGTGATCCGACCGCTACGCCACAGTCGCAGCTGCACGACTGGCTGTGGGCCTTCGTAACGGCTAAGAAACACGCGTACAATACTAACCCCCAGATGTTTGCGCTCAATACCCGCTACATCGACAGCAATCCTAAGGCGTTACGTGACGTCCTGATTCCAGCATACACGATCGTCTCCCAGATCATGGCTTACGACGACCCCCACAACGAACGGGCCGAGTCTATCCTAGCCACCTTCGCCATCTTCACCCTCCCGAATTTTAAAGAAACCTGGAACGACCCAGACTATGCGCAACGCTTTGAACGTATCTGGAATTTGATTAAAGCCGGCCTATAGCCCCTATCAATTGAATAACTATGCTAAAAACGGCCAAGTCCTTTAATCAGACTTGACCGTTTTTGGATGTCGCGACAGACCATTACTATCATCATTCAAAAAAAGAGGATCACCCCCGGTTGGGAGCAATCCTCTTTTGAAAAATTCAGATTGAAGAAATTACTTCTTCAATGGGGCCCATTGCCACTCAGTGAATTCTTCGATATCATGACCTTCGTCACGAGTGATCTTCATGTGCTTAGCTAAGATGTCATCCATCTTCTTGTCGAAGTCTGCAGCAGCAGCCTTGTCAACAACACCGTTAGCAACTAACGTGTTAACAGCATCCTTAGCTTGGTGGAACCGGTCTAATTCGGAGTATACACGCATGTCGTAAGCAGTCGTGATATCACCATCTTCACGGTAACCATGAACGTGTAAGCCTAAGTGTTGACGTTCGTAGAAGAATGATTCGATCAAGTCTTCGTAACCATGGAAGCCAAACAGAACTGGCGTACCAGATTCGCCGAAGAATGACGTGAATTCAGCATCGCTCAATGCACGTTCGTCGTTCAGAGGGCCGTTCTTCTTTTGAAGACGTTCCAATTCAACAACGTTGACGTAACGCATCTTAACAGCTGGGAAAGCATTGTTAACCAGGCTAAGAGCAGCAAGAGTTTCGATGGTTGGTTCAACACCGGCAGAAGCAAAGACGATATCAGCATCTTCACCTTCAGCAACAGTGGAAGCCCAGTCGATAGTCTTCAAACCAGTGTTAGCCAGTTCGTCGGCTTCGGCAACGGAGAACCATTGTTGACGTGGTTGCTTAGAAGCAACGATATGGTTCAACTTTTGACGGTCCTTGAAGGCACGGTCAAATACAGCCAAGAGTGAGTTAGCATCTGCTGGCAGGTATTGGCGAATGAAGTCAGACTTCTTTTCGGACAAGTGAGTCAACATACCTGGATCTTGGTGGGTGTAACCGTTATGGTCTTGTTGGAATACAGTAGAAGTAGAAACCAGGTTCAATGATGGGTAATCATTACGCCAGTCTTCTGCTGCGGCCTGACGGATCCACTTGAAGTGTTGCGTCGTCATTGAGTCGACAACCCGCAAGAATGATTCGTAAGACGTGAACACACCGGTACGACCAGTTAAGGTGTAACCTTCAAGCCAACCTTCAGCTTGGTGTTCTGATAATTGGGCATCCAAGATACGGCCTTCTGGAGCTTCGTATTGGTCATTTGGTTCCTTAACCTTACTCATCCATTGACGGTTCGTAATCTTGAACATTTCCCAGAGACGGTTAGACATCGTTTCGTCAGGTCCGAAGATCCGGAATGACGTTGGGTTCTTAGTGGCAACGCCAGCAAAGAAGGTTGACAGAACGTTCATATCCATGTTCCGGTTGCCATCTGGCAAGTTCGTCCCACGGTTATCTTCGTTGATGTCGTTAGCGAAGTCTTTCCAGTTAGGTAAGTCAAGCGTTTCAGGCTTTTCGCCACGCGCACGGCCACCGTTAGCAACTGGGTTAGAAGCCATCCGCTTGTCACCCTTAGGTGCGAAGTCGGCAACTTCTGCCTTCAATGAACCATCAGTATTGAATAATTCGGCTGGCTTGTATGAGTTCATCCAGTCTTCAAATTCTGGTAATTCGTCGAAGTTGTTTTGGCTCAAGCCAAGCGGAACTTGGTGAGCACGGAATGAGTTTTCAATTGGTTCGCCGGCTGGGTTATGCGTAGGACCGCCCCAACCCTTTGGCAAACGCGCGATAACAACAGGCCAAGCGGCAACTTCACCGTCTTCGTACTTGCCGTTTTCACGAGCGTCTTTTTGGATTTGCTTGATATCAGCGATAGCTTGGTCAAATAACTTAGCAGCTTTTTCGTGGTAAGTCATGTAATCATGGATATCGTCGTTTTCGAGGAAGCGAGGAGACCAACCTAAACCTTCGAAGAACTTGGCGATCTTGTCGTCGCTCATCCGTGAGAAGATAGTAGGGTTGGAAATCTTGAAGCCGTTTACGTCAAGGATAGGTAATACGGCACCATCGTTCTTAGGGTTCAAGAACTTGATGGAGTTCCATGCAGTCATGGCAGGGCCGGTTTCAACTTCACCATCACCAACTACAGTAAATGCAATTTGGTCTGGGTTGTCTAATACGGCACCAGTAGCATGGGACAGAGAGTAACCAAGTTCCCCACCTTCGTGAAGAGAACCAGGCGTTTGTGCAGTCATGTGAGAACCAATCCCACCTGGGAATGAGAACCGCTTGTACAGACGTGCCATACCTTCAAGATCCTGAGTAATTTCAGGGTAATCTTCAGTGTAGGTACCGTCTAAGTACGCGTTGGTTACCATAACTTGGCCACCATGACCGGGACCACCGATATAGAACATGTTCAAGCCGTACTTGTTGATCAGACGGTTGGCGTGGGCATACAGGAAAGTTTGTCCTGAGATAGTACCCCAGTGTCCGATAGGCTTAACCTTAACGTCGTCTTTTTTGATTGGTGTGTTGGTAACTGAGAACAATGGGTTGTCCTTCAGGAAAATCATACCACCGGAAAGATACGTTGTAGCACGCCACCAGGCGTCAACCTTTTCCAAGTATGACTTGGAATCGTAATCTACTGCCATGAATTTTACACTCCTTCGTTGAATAACATCCTTCTAAACAATTAACAGAAATCATTAGAGGTTAATTTTGTACTTCTTCATCATACTAAATTTTGTCGAAAAGTCAACCTTTTTGTAAATTGATACGGTCCAATTTATGAAAAAGCCGATTCTTCTTCGAAATTTGACTGACCCGCCACCAAACTGGTCAAGTTCTGTCGGTTCTTCGCCGGTCGGATTTTGCGTCATTTGGCAACTACTTGCGGGCCACAAGTGTTCATAGCCGCGTTAATTACCGGAACCAAGTATACCAGACTTTGAGAATTGTTCGGTTGAGTTTGCTCACGAGAATTGGGCGTGTTGGAGATGCGAAAATTTGCTGACAAAAATTAATTTTTTCATAACTAGAAGCGCTTGTAGTGCTTACGGACGTCCTCTCTCAATTTATCAGCATTAACTGATCCGCTTTGATTGACCAATCAACTTTTTGCTACCTTAAATACGGCTGGTCCACTTTTTTAGGATTCATCGTGTAAGAATAAAATAGTCCAACCACGAGCATCCCGTGATACCCATAGTTGAACTATTTTAATGATTTCAATATAAGCGTGGATAAGACCTATGCGTAGGCTAGCGCTGTATCTAAGTAAATTGTGGTCACCATGCCGTGGGGTGGGGTGACCACAAGCGTCCGTTTTTAAACGGTCGTGGTTGACCAAATACTTTTTCATGGCGCATTTCATACACCATCACTGAACCCAACGATGACGTAAATTCTGAATGTTAGTGACCCTTTCGCTTGTATCTTCTAAAAGTCCTAACTCCTCAGCCTTAGCAATCACTAATGCTTTCTCGACTTCTTCAGGTGACTTTCTGGTCTTAATACTTTCCTTGGCCGTTACTGGATAACTAAACCCTTTGTCGCAATTAAATTTTGCAATAAACATTTTTATTGCAGATGAGGTCGTGATTCCAATTGCCTTTGCGTTCTGCTCAAATTCATGTTTTTCCTTATCATCCAGTCTAATTACTATCTCTGAAGTCGCCATAATAATCGCCTCCTAATTCAAACCTGCCATTTCGTTAGGCGAATTATAGTGTCTTCAAATCCGCTACCACTCTTCTTGCGAATTCGAACTTCCCTGATAACACCAACACTTCCAAGGTAAATTGTTTCTTGAATAGAATCCCATTCTGCCTTGCTCAATAAAACAGCTTCCGTCTTCTCATCAGCGATCTTAATAGCAACTGGTTTCTTTGCCGGTTAACTTCTTTGATAAGTTTGTAAAAATTTTTTCGAGCTCTAGCTACAGTGTAAGTATCCCAAAAATCACCCCTTATCGTCTTGAAATGATAGCATATTTTGACAACCGATAAGCACAGACTCATCCATTCTGTGCATACAGCACCCGCAACGTCTTCTGGTCGGCCGCCGACAGTCGTTCGTGGCCCTGATCCAGCGGATACATGATGGACCGCCGACTCTTGCTGTGTTCCAAGCCGATTGCATGCCCCAGCTCATGGATCGCCACTGAGGTACGAATACCGGCTTCAGGATGCGCCAAATTCAAGCCGGCTCGCGCCCGGTTGATTGTATAGCTCCCCAATCCCACGTAACGTCGAATCTCGGGGCCACCCTCACCCAGCTCCAGAAAGTTGGGCTGCGTCGTGGTTTCCTTATGATACGTGAAGAACGTAATCCCATTTTGCCTCTGCTGCGGCTTACCGGCAATTAATTTGACCAGCCCCGTCTTGTTATAGACCGCCACCGCCTCCTCAAATATGGGGCGCACGTTGACCGGCACGCTACCGGCAAAGTGATAGTAATACGTCTTGTGCAGCGGGTGCTCCGCAGCAATCTTCTCGACCGGGGTTCCCGCCTGGTCCTGCCCATCCGGTAGCCGCGTCTCCAGCTGATGGACCACGCGATTCACACGCATCATTGAAAAGCCAAAGCTCTGCGGCATCCCCCACCGCACGAGTCCAATCAGCCCGACCAACATGACCACCAGCAGCAACCGTCGTTTCCCCATGCCTTAATTTCTCCTTTGTTTGTGACTCAATTAGTACCAGTTTAGCCGCCTTATACGTAAAAGCCTAGGAAAACTTGCACACCTGGTCAGAAATAACCGGCTAGCCGATTAAATTTGACAGTCACAATTATAAACATCATTATATTTTAATCTTTGAGGCTATTGGACTGTGGTTTGACTCACTAACGTCTTGCCTATTAGAATTTAATTACAATATCCCAAACTACACCAGCCAAAGCCAGCGACTGCTACACAACCCGAAAAAAACATGGTAATAAAAAAGCGTTCAAGCCATTACAGCTCGAACGCCACACTCTTACAAATTAAGTAATTCCGCCGGCGTGTCCAAGAGATACGTCGGTTTTTCAGCTTTAACAGCCGCCGAGTCAGCCGCACCCCACATCGCACCGGCTGTCGCGACACCCGCGTTGTGGCCCATTCGGATATCATACTTGGCATCCCCGATCATCACGCTGTGGTTAGCATCCAAATCGAACCGCTGTAACAGATTGCGTACGCCATCCGGTGCCGGCTTGTAGTGAGCCACCATATCGGAACCACTGATGGCCGCAAAAGACTGGCCCAGGCCAACCTGATCGAGATTTCGCTGCAGGGGTACCGAGTTTTTACTAGACACCACGTACAGACGTTTCCCCCGCCGATTGAGTTCGGCAATGGTGGCCGCCATCCCATCGAACAGGGTAATTCCCGTCGTCTCCGCTCGTTGATACTGCTGGCGAAATTCGGTAAACAGGTCTTCTAACGCGGCATCACCCAGACTGACCGTCGCCATCTTCGCAAAGGAGACCTCAATCGGTACGCCCATGTAGCTGACGATGGCTTCGCGTGTGGGCGCCACCAATCCCTTCGCGGTGTACGCCCGTTGCGTCGCCAGCACGGCGACATTGCTAGAGTTGGCTAACGTGTTGTCAAAATCAAAGAAAAAGTTGTCCATCACTGTACCTCGCTAGTTCTATCGTCTTTGCTAGATCATCATCAATGCCGACTGAATCGTCGTCAACACACCGTCGTGTTCATTATCCACGCTGGTCACGTGGGTGGCCGCGTCTCGAACGCTAGCTGGTGCATTGTTCATCGCCCAACTCTGCTTGGCAAACTGCAACAGCGGTACGTCGTTAGCACCATCACCAAAGGCCATGATCTCATCGGCAGCCACGTGCCAACGGTCCGCTAACCATTGGACAGCTGGGAGCTTACCAACATTAGCGGCGACCACGTCAACCACCCCGTAACCACTGTCATGGGCCTGCAGCTTGCCATCAAAGTAAGCGTTCAGGTCCGCCACCAGCTTGGCAGCTTCTCCAGGCGCTGTAGAAACACTAATCTTCTTAATCTGATCTTCGACGGTACTTAAGTCAGCGACCTGCTGAAGATTATCGTAGAATTTCTCGGCAGCATCGATCAATGCCTGTGGTGCCCCCGTTTCCGTGTACGATCCCTGTTGGCCCACCAGAATAACGTAGGCGGACTTCAAGAAGTCCTGGTGCCGATCAACGGTCACAAAGTGGCGTAAGTCCTCGACGCTCAGGCTGCCATCGAAGACCTGCTTGCCTTGGAGATAGATGGAGGCTCCATTCTCGGCGATGATTGCCAAATTATCGGCCATCACATCATGGAACAAGTTTTCCAAATGAGTAAACTGATTGCCAGAGGATAGCACCAGCCGAATTCCCCGTTGCCCCAAAGCCTGCAGGGTCTCCTTGAATAGGGACTGGTTGAAAGTCTGGTCATTGTGCAGCAGCGTCCCGTTTAAGTCGGTCGCGATTAATTTAATTGCCAAAATTTCACTCCTCAAATTTTCGTTAATGTCGTTATTATACCTTTTTTCACGCGCCGTGCGCAAAGCAAACCATCGCAGACTGCACAAAAAAACTCCCAGAAGCCGCGGACTTCATGGGAGTTTCTTCCTAAATTTAATTAGTTGTTACTTGCAGTCTTCGTTGCAACGACCTGACGGCCATCGTAGAAACCGCAGCTTGGGCAAACCATGTGTGACTTACGTAATTCACCACAGTTAGGGCAAGCAGTTAAGTTAGGCATCGTTAATTTGATGTGACCACGACGCATAGCCTTCTTCGTCTTAGACGTTTTCCGTTTTGGTACAGCCATAGAAAACACCTCCTTCAAATAAAATTATATCCACTAGTGAAAAAATTTTAAGGCTTACAAAGAGGATTATTGATCATCCTGATCAGGGAAGAAATCCTTTAACTTTGCAAGACGTGGATCAACTGATTGATTTTCTTTCTCAACTGCTTCAAGGTTCTCTTCGGAAACGACTTCCCAATCTTTACCAGTGGGCATCGCTTCGCCTTGTTGTTCAGCATCCGAAAGAATGTGCATCGGAATTCGTAAAATAATGTTATCCCCAACGGCCTTGTTTAAATCAATCTGGTCATCGGTAACCACCATCACAACGTCAGTCTTCTCAAACCGTTGCGTTGCGGTTGGATCGGATACATAAAATTCCGTCATTTTGAAACTAACGGGAAAATCAACCGGTGCTAATGACCGGCTAGACGGAACCGTTAAGTCCGCCGTTACCTGTGCGACAATCACAACATCGCCACCCGACACAACGGACGCAATGCCCTTTACGTGAACAGGTGCAACATCGAGTACATCGTTACCGTAACGTTCAAGTAAATCCGCCTTTAAATCTAAGGTTTCATCGAACATTAACGGATCGTTTCGGTGATTCTTTCGCAGTTCGGTCAACGACCATTTCATCGCAATTCCTCCAATGCAACGTGATAAATTATACCTGTCAAAAAATGTGATGTCAAGGTAATTTCCTTGATAGTCACTCTGAAAACGTTATTTTTACCGGAATTCGGCCATAATCTTGGGGAATCCCCGTAATCAACGTGCGCAAAGCACCCAGCCGATCATCCAGTTCACCGGGGCCCTGTTGCCAGTCACGGTCGGCCCGACTGATCAACGGCAGACTCACCTGCTTCTTGATTTGGTGCAGATACTGCTGACCCGCTGCTGAATAGCCAAGCACTCGCAGATACTGCGGTTGCGGGTCCATCTCGGCGGGTTTCATCTGTCCCAGCAAGTAGGCCGCCTGCCGCTGTAGGCGCGTATAAGTGTAGCGCTTAGTCTTCACTGCGTGCATGAAGTCCGCAAACGTGGCACTCGGTAGCGCCGCGCGTTTCAGTCGATACTCGACACCCTCGGTGATCTGGTACATCTGCCGCAAGTCGGCCACGTTCCCGCTCACCAACTGATAACGTAGATAGGGCCAGAAGTCTTCCCAATTAGTCAGCTGCGCTTCCTTCAGTATCGCAAGCGTCGTTGCCGGCACCACAGCCGCGACCGCGTCCCAGTCGCCCGAGAGCGCCGCTGAACGAATCGATGTTGCGCTGGCAAAAGCACTGGCCGCCGCAATCGTTTCGTCATTGTGTTGACTCCCCTTGCGCCCTAATGCTAACAGTTCCAGTGAATTCCCCTGGCGGCGATTTGCCAACGCATAGAAGAACCCTAGAATATCGTTGGCGGCGTTCAGGGTAATTCCCGTTTGCTCGCGCAGATATCCTTGAAATAAGGACGCGTAGGTCTGATCAAAACGTTTAAACGTCGTCGGATCACTGGGTAAGTGCGCCATCAATTGGTCATAGTCCATCTCGGGATGCTCAGTGCCAAAGACCAGCCAGTGACAACCCAGGGCTGCCAACAGACTGACCCCGCCGCTCGCAAACAGATGCGCCGGTTGGACAGCACTGGCCGTGGGCAACTCAACTACGAGATCCACGCCACCCGCAATAGCGGCCTGCGCGCGTTGCCACTTGTCCATGAGCGCGGGTTCTCCGCGTTGAACCCAGTTGCCGCTCATGGCCGCAACAACGACGTCGGCCCCAGTCATTTTCCTGGCTTGGGCCACCTGATAGGCGTGGCCGTTATGAAATGGATTATATTCCGCAATGATGCCCACAGCTTGTAGCGCCATGCCTATGCCTCCCGTGTTACCTCAAAGAACCAACGCGTGGTGTCCGCCGCAACTTCGGCCTCACCAAAGTCGGCGCTGACCCGTTGCAACGTTAATCCAGCAGCCTTCAACGCGGCCTGATAGTCAGGCAACGCATACGTCCGCTCGTGATGGAGTTCCGTAACTTTATGGTAGTCACCGGTCTCTTCATTTTGCGTGAAGAAGGTCAGATCGTGTTCAGCCGCGTGTTCTTCATCTTCAATGCCATAGCTGGTCCAGATAAAGGCCCGCGTGTCATCGACGTAATTATACATGTAGCCCGGATAGACGTCATCCGTTTGGTGTGGCGTAATCACATCGAATAAGAACTTACCGCCCACCGTTAAGTGGTCGTGAACCTGACGAAAGGCCGCCGTAACAGCGTCCAGGTCAGGCAGATAACAGAAGGAATCTGCAAAGCAAGTCACCGTCTGGTATTCCCCGATCATTGTCAGGTCGAGCATATCACCCGCCATGAGTGGCATGGTCACATCGGCCTCCTGAGCATGCTTAGCGGCCAGCGCCAACATTTCCTCAGAGAGATCCAATCCACTAACTTGGTAGCCGCGTTGGGCCAATAAGACCCCTAAGCGGCCACTCCCACAGGCCAGGTCGAGTAACTCGCCGTCTGCGGGACTGACACGTTGGGCGACAAAATCCAGCCACTGGTCGTACATGGCTGGATCGAACAATTCGTCGTAAAGCTCAGCAAAGGACTGATAAATCATGCTTCAGCCTCTACCCATTCGGTCAAATCAACTTCAGGGGCATCGGACCACAGCTTTTCCAAGTTGTAGTGACTCCGTTGTTCCTTCTGGAAGACGTGAACGATCACGTCGCCTAAGTCGATTAAGATCCAGTTGGCACTGTTCTTACCTTCAACGTCCTTGATGGTAACGCCGTTGGCACTAACTTGGTCTTCAACCTCATCAACGATGGCTTGGACTTGCCGACTTGAGTTGGCGTCCACGATCAGGAAGTAGTCAGCCATCAAGCTGACCTTCCGCATATCTAAAGCGGTCATGTCTTCTGCCCGCTTACTTTCTGCAGCCTTGACTGCAATTTCTAAGACTTGTTTGCTATCCATGCAAGTGCTCCTCTCGAATTTTGAAACTTTATTTTATTTCTGATACCGTGGCACCCACGCATTATAGGTTTCTAATGATTTGGGGTACACAGGCAAACCGTTTTCGACCAAATATTGCAGGGTGTGTTGTGCCTGATAGGCAACACCCGCCCCAAGATCTTTAGCCGTAATCTTTCTGGCTTCATCGACACCTGGAAAGTCCCGAGCGGGTTCCAGATAGTCGGCCATGTAGACCACTTGTTCCAGCGACGTCATGTAGACGTCCCCGGTCGTGTGGTGACGCACGGCATTTAAGATATCTTCATCGTAAATGTGTAGCTCCTGCTTGATCAACTCTGCGCCCACGAGGCCGTGCCAGATGGCATTACCATAGTTGAGCAAATCGGCATCCAATTGGTAGGCCTTGATGGCGGCAATGAAGTCGGCATCGGGCCGTTGCTTCGCGTAATCGTGAATCAATCCGGCAATGCTGGCCTTCTCCGCGTCAACGCCATTCTTAGCAGCCAATTTTAGAGCGGTTTGTTCAACCCGTAAGACGTGTTGGAATCGCTTTGGCCGTAATTGGTCTGAAATCCGATCAATCAATTCCTGCCGCGTGCCGGGAAAAATGTTTTCTTTATAAGTTAGCTCAGTCACGGTATAACAGATGCTCCTTTATATAGAGATCCACCATGGTCGGTACCAGGTAACGAACCGACTGTCCCCGGCGGATTTGATCGCGAATCATGGTCGAACTGATGCCAATGTTGGGCACGTCCACCCACAGTACGGGATACGGTGACTCACGGGTGAAGCCTTGGCGGCAGACACCCACGAACTGCACCATTTTAATCAGATCATTGATGCGGTACCATTTCGGCAAATAAGCCACCATGTCACCACCAATGATGAAATAATACTGATTTTCCGGATGCTGCTGCGTCAGCTGTAGCATCGTATCGTAGGAATAACTCTTCCCGCCGCGTTGAACCTCGGTGAGTTCCAACGCGAACCGCGGATTATCCTTGATCGCCGCCTTGACCATTGCGACACGGTCGGCAGCCGGAATCGCCAGTTTCTTATCAACGTGAGGCGGTTCAGCATCGGGCATAAATAAAACCTGATCAAGTCCCAACTGAGTCGCGACTTGATCGGCAATTACTAGGTGACCCAAGTGTGGCGGATTAAACGTCCCCCCAAGAATGCCAATTCGGCGTTTCTTAGCGGTCGCCGCCATCTGGGTAGCCACCTGCGTACTCGTTTGTTCTGAGATTTTTACCACGACTGCCAGACCTCCTACATATTTTCAACGACTGACGAAATTCTTTGGTTTTCTTCATTCGTAGCGGGACGGTAAAGAACCAGTACCCGACCAATCGTTTGAACAACTTGGATGTCCGTCCCCTGTTCGATAAAGGCCTTGGTTTCTTCAACCGAAGCTTCCGCACTCTGTTGGAGATTGATCTTGATTAATTCGCGATTTTCTAAGGCACCGGTCAATTGTTCCAACCAGGCCTGCGTTAAGCCATTCTTACCCACAGAAAATAAGGGGTGCATGGCGTGTGCGTGAGCACGTAAATATCTCTTTTGTTTCCCTCGTAACACGTTGTTTTCCTCCATCTATTTAAATCATTGCGCGCCGGACCAATACGCCGACGCCTGCAGGTGCCCAACCGGTAACATTGACGCCGGCCGGAACGGTGATCCAACCTAAGCCTTCAAAGACCAGGTCACTCTTCACAGTTGTTTTAAATTCATGCGCAACCAGTGGTGGGAAATCATCCTTGTTTTCAGGTTGTGGTGGCGTCAACAGTTGCCCTAATTGGCGCGTGTAGAAGTCATCCGCATTTTCCAGCTTAGTCCGATGAATGTATAAGTTGTTTTCAAAGTAAGCAATGAAGCCACTCTTAGGCCCCTTATTATAGTCAAACCGCGCGATCCCACCAAAGAACAACGTTTGTTGGTCGTTCAATTGGTAAGTCTTCGGCTTGATCTGCTTTTGAGGTGCCACCAGCTTGAGGTCCTTGCCGTCCAAGAAGTGTGCCATCTGTTCGTTTTGAATGATCCCAGGGGTGTCGACCAAGACGTGGTCATCATCCAAAGGCAATTCAATCTTATCCAACGTCGTACCAGGGAAACGGGACGTGGTAATCAGGTCCTTCACCCCGGTATTTTGCCGAATAATCTGGTTGATCAACGTGGACTTTCCAACGTTGGTCACCCCAACAACATAAACGTCCCGGTCGCCGCGGTACTTGTTGATCAATTCCAACAATTGGTCCACGGACTGGTTCGTCTTAGCACTCAACAAGGTCACGTCAATTGGCCGCAAGCCTTGTTCGTTGGCCCGTTGCCGAATCCAGTCTTTGAGCTTGCTGCGCTTCAAAGAGCTAGGCAAAAGGTCTTCCTTGTTACCCACCAGTAAGATTGGGTTCTCACCCACGAACCGGTGCAGCCCAGGAATCACACTACCGTTGAAATCAAAGATGTCCACAACGTAGACAATCAGCGCGTTGGCGTCTTGAATTTGGGTCAACAAATTCAGGAAGTCGTCATCGGTCAGACCAACGGGCACAATTTCGTTGTAGTGCCGCAGCCGGAAGCACCGTTGACAGTAGACTTCCTCTTTTTCCATACCCTTTTCTAAAGCCGACTGAGGCGTGTAGCCTGGTGCCGTCTTGTCTGTTGTTTGAATCTCCGCTCCACACCCAATACAGTGCAAAGCTTCACCGTCAACTAAAACGGGTTCAGTGTGTTTTTCGTTCATTAAGATCCTCCTGCCAAGTTAATTCTGGATAGTCATGTCGCAAACGCCACATGACAACCTTTTCCAATAAGCGGTTTCCCTTCGTGACCCAGGCGTCCGATGTCAAAATCGGCTTCACCAGGACACTCCGGACCCCGCTGCGATGTGCGGACCAAACATCCGTTAAGAGTTGGTCGCCCACCATAATCGCTTCCTCTCGCCGTAAATGCCAGCGATGAAGTGCCCGACGAATCCCCCAAGTCAGAGGTTTTAACGCCCGGTGTACATAAGGTAAGTTAAAAGGTGCAACGGCTCGGTCAACCCGCGCGCGGCTATTGTTGGACACCACAATGACCTGAATGCCGGCCATTTCTAACATCGTTAGCCAATGCCGTAATTCAGGTGTTCCATCAGGGTTGTTCCAAGCAATTAAGGTGTTATCCAAATCGGTCATCACGGCTTTAATCCCGTGAGCTCTTAACTGATCCGGTGTCAAATCGTATATATTTGTAACCATCCACGTTGGCTTGAATGCGGAAACCATGCGGGTGACTGCCCCCCTTCGTCCGTTTGCCGATATCGGCTGTCTAGCATTTCATTATACGCAATTTTTGCAAAATTTGCTACTCGTAACGACTGAGAATGCGAAACGTTTTTAACGGAAATTTTGCTAATTTTACAAACGCCCATATGGCGCCGTGAAAATGACACAACGACTGATTGGTTGCTGTTCGTACTGGTCATTGCTGGCGACATTCCGTGGTGCGGGGGTGTCGTCGGTAAGATTGGTTGTGTGTCGCTGGTAGTTTTTGATGCATTCGATTGGTAAGTGTGCTGGAGAGAGGGACTGAATTTCAACGGCTAGTCTAGCTTGGAAAGCTAACTCCTTCTGCCTGATATTTGTTTAAAACTTCCAGACAGCTTTAGGTCATTAGACTTTCTCTCGCCGAAGTATTCAGAAACTTGCAGCCTCTGAAACGTGTTCAGTCGGGCAGGTCCCTGCGCTTAACCCCATTAAGCACCGGCTC
>CALNAJ010000017.1 GCA_937874695.1 uncultured Lactobacillus sp. | reverse complement strand
CCTCAAATTTGATGTTTCCAATTGTATATTAGAAAACAATTAAAATCAATGGTAAAAACTAATAAATTTAAAATATACAGTTATAAACACCGTTAGACGGGGATTTGTTGTGCAAAAATAAAATTTTTGGGTATAATTCTTCTCATTTTAGCGATAATTCCGAGATAACGCTTACATAAATATTTACCTATTATACATTCATTATGAGGGGGCACCGTACCACCCAATCCCCACACGCCCCTGGCAGACCTAGTCCGACAGCAATCACCAAGTCCATGTGTCACCACAATGTCAGATAACTACTGCTATATCAAGGCTTCAGTAAACCGATAAACCGGGAAAGCCAAGAACATAATTGGGCATTTTAATGGTCTAGATGTCTCCTCACCTCCGTCCATTCTCAGGTAACGTACCGGACGCACCCACTATTAATTTATGAATATTATTCAATTTATGGAGGAACCCGAATTATGAGAAAACTGCCACTGCTTTTGACTAAAAACGAAATCGACCCTGAACGACCTCAGAAGCCGCCGTAAATCGCTTTAAAATCCCCCAGACGACGATAGAGCAATCACATCTGCCACGTGGACGCCAATCCTATGCAAACGCACCAGCAGGCTCTCAGGACGGTATCTCTCTCTGAAGCAGAAAAAGAGTTCTCCAAAGTTAATTGCCCTTCGGAGAACTCTTGATAATACTATATATAGGATACGGACAGGTACAGTGGCGACTATCTCGCTAATCTAGTGTAGCCGAAGACAGTCAGAGATGGGGACCTGCAGTGACGGTGATGTTAGCCCGGGCGTTAGCTTTTCCCCAGGTTTACATCACGGGACGTGTTTGGAAACTCACCGTACTTTGGTGAGGTTTCAAACCGAGCCGGAAGCCAGCTCTTTGGCTGCAGGCGGTCCCCACAGCAGGCGGAATCTCTGACTGTCGCAGGCGACTCACTACTACTTAGCAATGTAGGCCCGGCTGTAATCCCAGTTAGCGCCGACTGGGAAGTAGACGACACCCTTGACCTTAGACTTCACTAATTGTGGCATCCCCGTCTGGTAGAACGGAATGATCCCTTGGTCCTTCAACAGGACCTTCTGGGCATCCACGAGGTTCTGCCACCGAGCACTCGGCTTGTTGGCATTGGTGATCGTTGCGTCGTTGATCAGCTTGTCGTAAGCCTTAGAAGACCATCTCCCGTTGTTGTACGTGTTCCCCGTGGTGAAGAGGGACAGGTCGGTGATTGGGTCTGGGAAGTCAGCACTCCAGCCACTAACGACGGCTTGGAATTGGCCATTTTGTGACCGAGATAACCGCGTCTTGTAAGGAATGTTGGAATTCGTCACCTTGAAGTGATCCAGCTTCCCCCATTGACTTTGGATGTACTCAGTCGCGGATTTGCCGGCTGGCGTATCGTCACCCAGTAACGTCAGTGAGTAGCTCGTCCGTCCAGTTTCCTTCAGAGCCTGGTTCCATAACTTCTGGGCCTTGGCTAAATTGTAATCCGTTGCTGATGGCACGGTTGCTTCCTTGGCAAAGTCCTTGCCATTGCGGATAGCTAAACCAGTAGAAACGATCCCCGTCGCTGGCGTTGACCCATCTTGCAGCACCTTGTTCACGTACTGCTTACGGTTGATAACCATCGACAAGGCTTGCCGGGCCTTCGTGTTCTTTAGCATGGTATCCTTCCGTTGGTTCAGTTCGACGTAGTTGATCCGCGAACTCTTCCGGGAATGGAATTCCTTGTCGCTCTTGTAGTTCTTTGGTTGTTGGCCACTCAGTGAAATGATGTCCAACTTACCGCTCTGGTATTGACTCAGCGCCGTCTGTGGATCCTTCACGGCACTGTATTTCACGTGCTGTAGCTTCACAACTTTGGCGTTCCAGTATTTCTTGTTCTTGGTCAGCGTCCAGTTGTCAGACGTCCCGGTCCATGAGGTCAGCTTAAATGGCCCGTTGTAGACGTTGGTCTTGGCGTTGCTAGCATACTTACTACCGTACTTGTCGACGGCCCCCTTGTTGACGGGGTAGAAACATTGTTGTGCGACCAGCGTTGGGAAGTAGCTCACTGGGTGGGCCAAGGTGACGACTAGCTTGTAGTCCCCGTCCTTCTTAACCCCCAGAGTATCCGGCGCCTTCTTACCGTTCATGACCGCATTCGCATTCTTAATATCGGCGTAGAGGTAAGCGTACTGTGAGCTGGTCTTCGGCGCAACGGTCCGCCGCCATGCATAAACGAAGTCCTGAGCCGTCAGCTTCTCACCGTTGCTCCATTGTGACTTCCGGAGGTTAAACGTGTAAGTCAGCCCATCCTTGGATTTGCTGTAACTCTTCGCCAACCCAGGCAGTGTCTTACTGTTCTTGCCGAACCGCAACAGGCCCTCACCTGTGTTATTCAGTGTTTCACCGGAAATGATATCGGTGGCCTTGGCGTTATCCATTGACGCTAACGCGGAGGTCTCCATGACGTGAACCGTTTGATTCTTGGCCTTATTATCGTTGGAGCTGGTACCACACGCCGCTAACGAAATCGTCGCTAACGCCGCCACCGCCCCTAACTTGGCAATTGACTTAACCCTCATATAATTCCGACCCCTTCACAAATTATCCTCAAGTGACATAACGTTGAAGAACATATTAGATTATAAAACAATGAGAATCAATAGTGAATTTTAATCTTAGCTTGTGGAATCGGCCGCAAATGCCGCAAACATTGAGTTACTGTCCCCTGAAAAATATTTCAACGGGTACTAATTGTGACTAATAAGACTTCTGGCAAGCCCCCCCCACTGCCCGAATTCGCTCAAAGAAACGACTCCCAGTGGTAGCCAAAAAGAACTCCCAGAAGTCAGTTACAACTTCTGAGAGTTCTCGATAATTTCGACAAAATTTGACAACATGCTTACTTTGTTGGCGAGCTACAACTAATCTGTGTAGCATAGCCGGAGGATGTCAGGATGGAGCCAGCTGTGTCGATGCTGTTAGCCCGGGCGCTAGGTTCTTCCCGGGGTTACAGCATGGGACGAGCTTTGAGCTACACCTGAACCTGGTGTGGCTCAAAGTCGAGGTGAAAGACCGCTTCACAGGCTTTCCCCGGTCCCCACAGCAGGCGGAATTCTGGCAGCCGCAGGCGACCCCCACTAAACAGATTACTTGTTAGCGATGTAGGCTTTACTGAAGTCCCAGTTAGAGCTAACAGGGAAGTAAACGACACCCTTGACCTTGGACTTAACCAGTTGTGGCTTACCACTTTGTGAAACAGGGATGATCCCTTGGTCCTTCAAGAGAACCTTTTGGGCATCAATCATGTTCTGCCAACGAGCAGCTGGCTTGTTAGCGTTCGTGGTCGTGGCATCATTGATCAGCTTGTCGTAAGTCTTGTTCGACCACTTACCATTGTTGTAAGTGTTGTCGGACGTGAAGAGTGACAAGTCAGTGATTGGGTCAGGGAAGTCGGCACCCCAAAGCGTAACGACGGCATCAAATTGACCAGAGGCAGACCGAGCTAACCGGGTCTTGTATGGCAAGTTTGAGTTGGTAACCTTGAAGTTAGACAGCTTAGACCATTGACTTTGAACGTATTCGGTCGTGCTCTTACCTTCGGCGGTGTCATCGGCCATCAAGGTCAATGAGTAGCTCTTCCGGCCGGTTTCCTTCAGTGCTTGCTTCCAAAGCTTTTGGGCCTTGGCAACGTTGTGTTCCGTGGCAGCAGGAATCGTGCCTTCTTTGGCAAAGTCCTTGCCGTTACGAATAGCTAAACCACTGGTAACGATCCCAGTAGCGACCTTAGACCCATCGTCCATGACCTTGTTGACAAATTGCTTCCGGTTCAAGACCAGAGACAAGGCTTGACGGGCCTTCTTGTTGCGCATCATGGAGTCTTTCTTTTGGTTTAATTCGATGTAAGTGACCCGAGAACTGTTACGAGCATGGTAATCCTTGTTGTTCTTGTAGTTCTTAGGTTGTTGACCGCTCAAGTAAATGGCGTCCAACTTGCCACTCTGGTATTGACTCAGAGCAGTTTGAGGGTCCTTAACGGCGCTGAACTTGATCTTGTCCAACTTCACGTTCTTAGCGTCCCAGTACTTGCTGTTCTTGGAAAGCGTCCAGTTATCTGACGTCCCAGTCCAGTAGGTCAGCTTGAAGGCACCGTTGTAGACGTTGTCCTTAGCATTCGTGGCATACTTCTTGCCGTACTTCGTCACGACCGTCTTGTTCTGTGGGAAAAAGGCCGTCTGAGCGACTAACGTTGGGAAGTAGCTGACTGGGTGAACCAAGGTGACTTTAACCTTGTAGTCGCCGACAGCCTTGATTCCCAACGTAGAAACGGCCTTCTTGCCCTTCATGATAGCGTTGGCATTTACCACGTCAGCGTAAAGGTAGGCGTATTGTGACCCCGTCTTCGGGTTGACAGTGCGTTGCCACCCGTAAACGAAATCGCGAGCCGTTACTTTGTCCCCGTTACTCCAGTTGGACTTCCGCAAGTTAAATGTGTAAGTCTTCCCGTCTTTGGACTTGGTGTAACTCTTGGCAACCCCGGGATGGGTACTGCTGTTCTTACCAAACTTCAGCAGACCTTCACCCGTGTTGTTCAACGTTTCACCGGAAACGACATCGGTTGCCAGCGAATTATCCATCGTTGGTAAGGTAGAACTTTCCATCCAGGTCAAGGTTTGATCCTTAGCCTGCTTGCTACTGCTAGAGGAAGTGCCACACGCTGCTAATGAGACTGTCGCCAGCGCTGCCACCGCCCCTAATTTGACGATTGACTTTACCTTCATAAAATTCCGACCCCTCTAAATATGTAATGCTCACATTGCGACGTTAGCTCCAGCTCGCGTCATCGACTGAAGAGTCCCTGTGCCCGGTCACCCCTCTCAGGAGATGTCCGACTCACAACCACCCTAATCATCGATTGTCCGAAAACTAGCGGCTCAAATAGAGCTTGCCTGTTGACTAAGCAACAGCAACCATTGTAAATTAAAGTTCAATGAGAATCAATACTGTTTTTTAATTTTATAGGTATTTATTCATTTTTTTATACTCACTCACGATAGTCATAACCCCAGAAAAGCTCAACATTTTCTAGTGAAATCGCTCATATATACTGTTAGATAGGCATTCATTGTCAATCGATTTTTATTCAGCCGAACGAACGCCATTCTATCAAAAATGAGATATCAGTAATAAAATATTTTTCGAACCGTTAATTTCACCCGACCGATGCCGTTCCATCTTGTTCAAACCATCCACGGGGTCACTCATGCCTTACTTACCCCGGCTAATCTTTATTCGCCAGTGAGCAAACATGTTATACTCAAGTCATAGACTTTAAAGGAGGGTGATCTTTTGGAAGAAACCCCACGAACACCCGTCATTACGATTGGTCTAAACGCTGGTCAATCTACGTTTAACTACGCCATGACGGAACTTAGAAATTTGGTAGAAGCCAATAACATGACTGTGGCAGAAGAGATTCAACAATCTTTGCCCAAGCCCAACCCCGGTACCTACTTTGGTACTGGAAAGGTTGAGGAGTTAGCTCAAATCGTTGCCGATGATGGTGTCGACATCATTATTGTCAATGACGAGCTGACCCCCAGCCAGATTCGGAACCTGGAAAACGGGACGAAAGCCAGAATCATTGACCGGACCGGCCTGATTCTTGAAATTTTTGCCAACCGGGCACAGTCTCGCGAAGCCAAGTTACAGGTTCAACTGGCCATGTTGCAATATCAACTGCCTCGTCTGCATACCAGCGCCTCACAACGGCTGGACCAACAGACTGGTAGCGGCGGTGGCGGTGGCTTCACTAACCGTGGTTCTGGTGAATCACAGACTGAAATGAGTCGCCGAACCATTCAACGTTCCATCAATCACGTCAACCACGAACTCAAGGAAATCACTCAGGCAGCGGCTACCCAACGGCAACAACGGGAACGGAACGAATTACCTTCTGTTGCCTTGGTAGGATATACCAACGCCGGAAAATCAACGTTAATGAACGCCCTCGTTCGTGAATTCGGGAAGAGTGAAGACAAACAAGTCTTCGTGAAGGATATGCTGTTCGCCACGCTGGATACCAGTGTTCGGCAATTAATCTTCCCGGATCAAAAGAAGTTGCTGTTGAGTGATACGGTTGGTTTTGTGAGCCAATTGCCAACCCAACTGGTCAAGGCCTTCCGTTCCACGTTAGCTGAAGCTGCTAGTGCCGACTTACTGGTTCAAGTCGTGGACTACGCCGATCCAAACCGTGAAGCCATGATGGCCACCACGGAGAAGACGCTGGAAGAGATTGGCGTGACCGATGTGCCAATGATCACGGTCTTCAACAAGGCCGACCTGACGGAAGCGAGCTACCCGAGCCGCGTCGGCGACCAACTGATTCTGTCGGCCAAGGACCCCGATTCCGTTGCCCTATTAGTCAAGGCAATGAAGGAAAAGGTCTTCCACAACTATGTCACGGCCAACTTCCTGGTACCTTTCTCCGATGGCGAAATCGTCTCATACTTAAACGAAAACGCCAATGTTCTGGATACCAGCTACGAAGCTGAGGGAACGGCGTTGAAGGTTGAGCTACAACAGGCTGACTTCGACCGCTTCAAGAAATTCGTGGTTACTGAATAAGTCAAAAAAATCATCCCCACATCAGTTGAGGATGATTTTTATTTGGCCCTGGTTACTACTGGTCGTTGTCAGGCCTCCGGGCCGGTGAAAATGGGCCGTGACGCTGAGGGCTTGACGTTAACGGTTGTCGCCTGCGGCTGTCAGGGGTTCCGCCTGCTGTGGGGACCACTTCCAGCCAAAGAACGGGCTTCCAGTTCGGTTTGAAACCTCGTCAGGCCCAGACGAGTTTCCAAACACGTCCCGCGATGTAAGACCGAAAAGCATGGTCTAACATCGCCGTCACGGCTGGCTCCACCCCTGACCTCCTCCGGCTAAGTCCACCATTAACGACAAACCCCATCTAAACTAGCCAACCTTCGCAATTTTCCAAATCATTCATCAACCATTTCCACACTGACATCAGAAAAATCAGCTCCACGCAAAATAGCCATCAACACATTCGAACTGAATGTGCTAATGGCTATTTTCAATTTAATTATTTAAAAGTCCGGTGCACCACGCTTCACGGTTACCACGGCACTGCTAGCGGGTCACCTATGATCGACTAGTTAGCGATCACCAACACACTACGGTCACAGCCCAAGCACAATTTTTGTCAGAGCTGTTACGTAGAGCCGGAGGCAGCCAGGGATGCAGCCAGCTGTGACGATGGTGTTAGCCCGGGGGCTAGGTTCTTCCCGGGGTTACACCATGGGACGCGTTTGGAACCTCGCATGACCCCCGCGAGGTTTCAAACCGAGCTGGAAGCCCGCTCTTTGGCTGCAGGCGGTCCCCACAGCAGGCGGAATTCCTGGCTACCGCAGGCGGCACACTAACACAATCCAACACACAATTTATGCTTGGCGCTTTTCCAAGTAGCGTGATAGGAGCGATAGCAGGTAACAAACGACAAAGTACATCAGCGCAATCGCCACAAACATTGGAATAATGTAATTGGTGTTTTGTCCATAAATAATCTGTGACCGGAACAACATTTCTGGCAACAGGATAATCGTTGCCAAAGACGTGTCCTTAACCAGTGAGATGAATTGGCTCACGATAGCTGGAATCATCTTGACCAAGGCTTGAGGCAACACGATGTGCCAGAGTCCTTGCCAGTAAGTCAGTCCGTTGGCCCGGGCCCCTTCCATCTGACCGGAGTCGACCGCTTGAATCCCGGAACGCACGATTTCCGCGAGCATTGTGGATTCAAAGATGGTCATGGCTAAGATAGCCGCCGGGATAATTTCCGGCTTGACCCCCAGGTTGGGTAACCCAAAGTAGGTAAAGAACAGAATCAGCAGTAATGGCAGGTTCCGAATCACATCGATAATAAACCCGACGATTGCGGATAAATATTTAATCTTCACATAGCGAATCACACCGAGAATCGATCCGATAATAAAACTCCCAATAATCGAGACAACGGAAACCAGAATCGTAATCCATAAGCCCCCGAGCAGGTAGCGCAGGTTGTCGGGAGAATAGGCATCAATAAAATTTTGCAGCATAATGATTCTCCTCCCCTTAAGCTAACCGCTTTTCCAAGTAGCGCATGTAGTAACTGATTGGCATCGTAATAATCAAGTAGAGGACCCCCACGGCGGAGTAAGCCGCCATAGTTTCCAGTGAACTTGAGGCGATGACGTTTCCTTGGTACATCAGATCGAATCCACCGACAAAGGCTAACGTCGACGAGTTCTTGACTAGGTTCACGAATTGATTACCCAGTGGTGGAATGACATAGCGAAAGGCTTGGGGTAGCACCACATAACGCATGGCTTGCCAGTACGTAAACCCATTGGACCGTGAGCCTTCCATTTGACCGGAGTCGACGGATTGAATCCCCGCCCGCACCGTTTCGGCGATAAAGGAAGACGTATAGAGCGTCAACCCAATCGTCCCGGCGGTAAACCCGTTCATCTTAACCACGTACAGCGGGAAGACGACGTAGAAAAACATCGTGATTACCAGCAGTGGAATGTTCCGGAAAAGCTCGATGTAGGCCCGCGCAATACGCCGACCGATTTTGCTTGGTGATTCCTCTAGTAAGGCAAAGAACGTCCCGATAATCAGACTAAAAATCAATGCGATGAAGCTACACAACAACGTTTGGCCAAGGCCGTAGAGGAGTGTGCCTCCGTATGCTTGAAAGATATGAATCATTCTTTAGCCGCCTCCTTGTAGTCAAAGCCCTTCACGTTGTGGAACCATTTGTGAAGAATCTTGTCGTATTCCCCATTCTCACGTAACGTCTTCAACGCCTTGTTTACGGACGTCTTGAAAGGTTCCTGGTTCTTGTCGATAGCGATCCCGTAAGGTTCGGAGACGAACGTGCCCCCGGTAACCTCGTAGCCAGGGTTCTGAACGGACATCCCGTAAAGAATCCCGTTATCGGTCGTCAATGCTTGGCCTTGACCGGATTTTAACGCGGTCATGGCCTGCGCGTAGTCGGTCAGTTGTAGCACTTTAGCATCGGGTGCGACCTTCGCCACATTTTGCACGGAGTCCGATCCAACAACGCCTAGGACTGTCCCCTTCTGCTTGTTTAAGTCCTTCACGTTCTTGATGCTACTGCCTCGCTTGACCAGCAATGATTGCCCGGCAAAGAAGTACGTCTTTGAGAAATCAACTTGCTTCCGCCGTTCTGGCGTGTTGGTCATCGTGGCAATGATGGCATCGATATTCCCGTTTTTCAGCATTGGCATCCGTGTTGAACTCGTCACCTGAATGAACTTGGCCTTGGCGTCCTTGCCCAGCATCTGCTTGGTCAATGCCGTCGCGAGGTCCACTTCAAAACCTTTGATCTTATTGTCCTTGGTATCAAGTAACCCAAAGAGCCGGGTGTCGGCTTTGACACCCCAAGTAATCGTCTTGTTCTGGCGGTCCGTCTGCAACACATTCCGTTGCGACAGTGGCTTATGACCACAGGCACTGACGACGACCGTCAGCGTTACCAGGGTCAGAACTAAGCCGAGGATTCGAATAAACTTTTTCATATCTCGCGTTCCTCCCCCGTTTTAGTGTGTAATAATCTTGCTTAAGAATTGACGGGCCCGATCGTTCGTTGGTTGCCCATCGAAGAAGGTTTCCTTGGAGTCATCTTCCAATATCCGGCCATCAGCCATGAAGATGACCCGGTTAGCTACTTCACGCGCAAAGCCCATTTCGTGAGTCACAACTAAGGTGGTCATACTGGAATCCCGAGCAATCGTCTTCATAACGTTCAACACGTCATCAATCATTTCGGGGTCCAAGGCACTGGTTGGTTCGTCAAATAATAGACACTTGGGCTTCATTGCCAGTGAGCGAGCAATCGCGATTCGTTGCTGTTGCCCCCCAGATAATTGCGAAGGCATCTTAGGTGCCTGGTCGGCCAAGCCCACTCGGTCGAGCATTTCCATGGCAACCTTTTTGTTTTCATTTTCGTCACGATGCAGCACGATTCTTGGCGCTAACATGATATTTTCTAGAATGGTTTTGTTGGCGTACAAATTAAAATGTTGGAACACCATCCCCACGTTCTTGCGGATCCGGTTCATATCGGTCTTGGGGTTGGCGAGGTCCTGACCGTTG
Source organism: uncultured Lactobacillus sp. (assembly GCA_937874695.1). Classification (GTDB taxonomy): domain Bacteria; phylum Bacillota; class Bacilli; order Lactobacillales; family Lactobacillaceae; genus Levilactobacillus. The sequence goes on along the minus strand of CALNAJ010000017.1, from coordinate 140,188 downwards.
ACGATCAGCTGCCCATGGCGAATCGATTCCAGACCATTGATGGTCCGAATCAACGTCGACTTCCCAGACCCAGATGGTCCGATCAGCACGACCGTTTCACCGTCCTCAATCGTCAGATTAATGTTATGCAGTGCGTGAAAGCTACCGTAGTATTTTTCAACGTTGTGAAATTCAATCATTGACATAAGTCTTTCCCTCCACTAACTAAAGTATTTGCCCGAAGGCGACTCCCACTCCTGAATTTTTATTCCGTGTTTTTTGAGTCTAGGTTAAAGTTTAAACCAAAAAAATAACCCGGTCAAAATAAACACATCATATGTAACCACCCCCAGTGATGGTTCAAGTACGAAAACGTTAGGCACACCACGGGTTAAGACTCTATGATATTTGGGTAAAAATTTATCTTCAAGTTAGCACGGCCATGTTATAAAAGATGACATAATCAGAGGCGAATCACGAACTATTCTGTTAATTTCCTCGAATTGGTCCATTTGACAGACTAGTTCAGGTTCATGACTGCCGTCCCCACGCCCAATTGGCTACTGAGCAGGCTAACACGTGACGGGTAAGACGACTGCTCATTTCCGCCAATCTGTCACGGGTTAACGTCACAATGTCACGCATCATAGTCAATGACGCCTTTGTTGGCGGTCCTGGTCTGCCAGACTCATTCTACAAAATGCCAGCAAAAAAGCCCGCTCAGAGAAAAGATCTCTAAGCGGGCCAATTGTCATTGTGGATCATTAATGATGGTAACGGGAGGTCCGCGTCATCGGTTCAGACTCGCTCTCCGTTTGTGGTGCTTCATCGTAACGTGCCCGCCGTGACGTTGCCGTGGATTCACGGGTCATCCGGTCAGTGCTCGTTGGCGTTGGCTTGGTGTCACCCTGGTGCTTGTATGCCAGCTGAACGGCCACTTGAAAATCGTTGGCTTGTTCAATCACCGACGTCCGGCCAAGAACCTTGAAGGGTCCCCCGACCAACGTGGCGTTGGCTAAATACAGTTCGATTTGGTCACGAACGTCCGCAACATTTTGCAGACCAACCGTGCTGACCACACCGACCCGTTGCTTTTCAGCTTGGTTAATGCCGGCGTAAACGACCAACTGATTGTTTTCCGTTTGCATCTCGAAGTAAGGAATCAAGGCGCCGGGACCAGAAGCGTACACGGGCTTCCCCGTCTGCCGAGTCTGTTCCGTAATTTCACGGTCGCCCAATCCCGAATAGTCCATCTGCAACAACTGGTTCTGTTGCAGGCGGCCCGCCAAGTTTTGAATGTTGGCTTGTTCGATCGGTGTCGACGTTAATTTCCCGGGTAATATTTTCTTCTCATCGAAGTAACCGTTAGCTGGAATATTCCGACCACCCATCGTCCGTCGGGGCTTGTCCTCCTCGGCTTCCTTGGGCTTCATGTGCAGCATCTTTTCAATCTTAGGTGAAATATCGAATGGTGCCTTCTTCTTGGTGAAGTAGTACACCGTGTTGAGATAGACAAAGTACAACAGTACCAAGGCAATCAACAGAATCAATAATCCCCAGAATGGGTGACCATTTTGGAGATAACGCATGGCGATGTAAAACAGGTAGAGATCCCCTAATGCGCCCAAAATGACGTAGATGCGGTTCTTAATCTTAACACTCACATTGATGTAGCCCAGGTAATGGTTGACCATATCAAGAAAACTAAGCATTGTCGGTCCCCCTCTCTTCGTTATTGACCCGTATCGTTGGTGTCAGTCGTATTGTTAGCGTGACTATACGTATCCGTTCCACTATTATCCGTGGTGCCATTGCTGGTCGTCGTATCATCACTGGCAGTATTGCCATTATCAGTTGTTGCTGAACTCGTCGTGCTAGATGATGTCTTTTTCTTAGAAGTCGTCCCCGTACTACCGGTCGTACCAGTAGTCGTGCCGTTGTTCGTGTTAGCCTCGGATGTGGAATTTGCTGAAGAACTTGCCGTATCCGTTGAGGAACTACTACTGCTACTACTATCCTTGCTAGACGAGTCGCTACTATCCTTCTTGGAAGAATCGGAGGCCTTCTTCTTGCTGTCGTCACTAGCCTTCTTCTTAGAATCATTCGACTGGTTGACGACTAGCGATGAACTCGTCGACGTCCGTGAAGCCCCTTCATTGGTCTTCGTCACGGAATTAGTGACCACGTTGGTCGCGCCGAGCGCAAGTGCCATTGAAACGATGGCAAACGGCGTAATAAAGGGTGGTGTCCGGTACGCCATGCTACATTCCTCCTTCTGAATTAACTCAATGGTTCTTATTATCCCACGTTAAGTTCAAAAATTTCTCAAATTTCTTTTAATTTTTCCTATGGTTTTAAACGGTGCTTACCTTCGCCTGCGGCTGCCAGGGATTCCGCCTGCTGTGGGGACCACCTACAGCCAAAGTGCTGGCTTCCAGCTCGGTTTGAAACCTCGCAAAGTTCACGCGAGTTTCCAAACACGTCCCACGCTGTAAGGCCGGGAAGAAGCGCCCCGGTCTAACAGCGCCGTCACAGCCGGCTGCATCCCTGGCCTCCTCCGGCTTAAACGAGTTTTAAAACCGGCTATCCGGTCTCTGGCCCCTCTGATACATCGCCGACGAAGTCGATTAAATTGAGATGCATCTCCGCCGCAAGCGGCCAACTGTTAACAATTAGTTATTGACCAACGTCTTTTGGGGTGCCGCAACCACGCCGGCTGCCTTGCACTCCGCACAGATACCATAGAGTTCAAAGCTGTGCCCCGTGATGTCGTAGCCCGGCAATTGGTCCGTGAAGAAGTCCATCGGGCACATTTGTAGCTCGGTGACCTTCCCACAGTTCTGACAAATGAAGTGGTGATGGTGTTGGTGATGGAAGTCACACTGGTACTTCACCCGCGTGCGTTCCTGCTCCGTGTTCTGTTCAACGATCCCGACCTCTTCGAATTCCTTCAGATTCCGGTAGACGGTGTTATGACTCATCCCCGGAAATTCGGTCCGCATGTAAGCGTCAACGGTCACCACATCCGTATAATGACCCTGATTGGTCAACAGGAACTCCAACAACGCGTGACGCTGCTTGGTTAACTTGAATTTATTCTTTCTTAAAATCGCCACAGCGGCGTTCAACGTATCTGCCATGATGGGCGGCCTCCTCTTAAAAATTTAGTCCGAATTCCTAGTAAGTTTCGCACATTTTTAAGCGAAACTCAACCAAGACGCCGCTTATTCTGCCTGTAAGCGTTTCATCAGGTGATCTAGCTTAATCTGGGTCTGTTGCCAATTATCATTATTCAGCTGAATCGCCTTGCCCCGCAGCGCTAGTGGCATGGTCAGGTCACGGCGATACTCGGGACTTGCGAACCGCTGTTTGAGCATGGTCCGGTCATCTCCGCGCTGCGTCACCCGCGTAAGCAGCTCGTCCGGCTGACTGACCGTCAGAAAAATCACAACGGCCTCGTCTCCCAGCTCCTGCGCATAGGTAATGGCGCCCTTGCTGTCCAAAACGATGGCCACAAAAGGTGCCCGTTCGAAGCCTGCTTTCAGGCCTTCGCGAGAAGATCCGTAATGGAAGCCAGAATAGAAGACAGACTCCAGGTAATGATTCTTTGGAAAAGTCTCGTCAGTCTCGAAATAGTAGTCGCGACCGTTGACTTCACCCTGACGTGGCGGCCGGGTCGTGTGCGTAATCACTTTAGTCACCGGATACTCATCGACCAGATAATCCTGAACGGTGGTCTTGCCGGTCCCGGTTGCCCCGGTGATGACCAATACTTTATTTGACATGCCGGTCCCCCGTTAAGAAGGCGTTGGCCTGCGTCATTAAGTCCTGCAGGTTCGGATAGCTCAGGCGTTCATGCGCCGTCGCAAAGTCAAACCAGCCGAATTCGCTGATTTCTTCAACTTGCCGGTGAATCGTGACATCAGCTGGTACCTGTGACGTATAAAGAACCACGTGCTTGTGGTGCCCGTTCTTCATGTCGTAATCCAGGTCGGCGTGGAACGTAGGGTCGACCGTCACATTCAAACTAGTTTCCTCGCGAATTTCGCGAACGGCCGTTTCAATGTCGGTTTCGTTGCCTTCCACGTGACCCTTGGGGAATCCCCAGAAGTTGCTGGTGGCACTCTTTAATAATAAGTATTGTGGCTGGTCGTCGACGAGACGGTATACGACGGCGCCACTTGCATTTTCGGTAATCATGATGAAATTGCCTCCTCTTTCACTTCTTCACAACCATTTGGTGGCTGGTTAGGGTCCTTTGCAGCGCCTCCAGGACGGTGAAAATGAACTGGACCACTGAGGGCGGACGCCGGGAGCCACAAAGCGGTCTCCCAGCTTAGCTTCAAGCCTCTAAGAAACGAGTCTTAAAGCTACCAATTCTCTAAGCGTCACAACCCAACGCTAAGAGAATTCCCACAGTGGCGTTCATTTTCACCGTCCCTGCGGCTGACAGACAGCTAACCAACCACAAGTCTGCCTCACCCTTATTTCGCTATACCCGCTTTAGCTAACGCTAGCTTTATTCGTATATAAATGAAAGTTAACCATACCACGAACTGCTTTTGATTTGGGGATTTTGTCAGAAAAAAAGATGATTACTATTTTACCTGACTCATTGCGCGTAATTCACGGCTGCTTCTGCCGCTTGATTCTAGTGAGTTTATGCGGACCTATCCACTCGAAACGGCATAGCTCCGGCCTTTCAACCGGTCATTTTGTCTCCAACCTGTTTCCCTAATCGCGAGTCCTTGCCAAATCTGTTGTGACCATATCTGTTCTATTTTATATCGAAAACCGAAGTTGTGGGGATTTTTTAATCGGGTTTTGGGAAAACTCTTGCCAACTCTCATTGACTTTTAATTTAAGTCTAGGGTACACTATCCGAGATATCATCATTATTAAGGAGGCTTTTTATGGGTATTTCGCGAATATTCCGCCGCGAACGCTTAGATAATTATTTAAAAAGTGACCAGCATTTTGCCAAGACCATGTCGGCAAAAGATCTGATGTCACTGGGCATCGGTGCCGTCATCGGAACTGGGATCTTTATTCTCCCCGGAACCATCGCCGCGCAATACAGCGGGCCCGGCATCGTTTTATCCTTCCTGCTAGCGGCCATTGTCTGTTCGACAGCGGCCATGTGCTACGCCGAATTCGCCTCCGTTTTGCCAGTCGCTGGGTCTGCCTACTCTTATGGTAACCTGGTGTTTGGCGAAATCATCGGCTGGGTCCTCGGGTGGGCCTTGATCTTGGAATACGTCTTGGCGGTCGCCGCCGTAGCTAATTCCTTTGGGGCCTATTTTAACTCGTTTCTGGCCGGCTTCCACCTGTCCCTCCCCACGGCCGTCACGGGGCCTTACGATCCCGCACACGGCACGTACGGGAACATCGTGGCTATCCTGGTCGTCCTGCTGATCAGTTGGCTACTCAACCGGGGCATGCGCGAGTCGATGCGAATTAACAACGCCATCGTCATCGTCAAAATTGCCATCATTATTTTATTCGTCCTGGTGGGGATGTTTTACGTGAAGCCAAGCAACTGGCAACCCTTCGCGCCATTTGGGAGTAAAGGGATTCTACGAGGTGCCTCGACCGTCTTCTTCGCCTACCTGGGCTTTGACGTGGTCTCCGCCTCGGCTGCCGAAGTGAAGAATCCCAAGAAGAACATGCCAATTGGGATCATTGGGACCCTGATTGTTGCCTCGGTTCTCTACATGCTGGTCGCGGTCGTCCTCACGGGGATGGTTCACTACACCAAGCTGAACGTGGCCGATCCCGTGGCCTTTGCGCTCACGTTGGTCCATCAGAACTGGACATCCGGCATCATCTCGTTGGGAGCTCTGGCGGGGATGTTTACCATGATGGTCACCATGATTTACAGTTCTTCTCGGCTGATCTACTCGATTGGTCGCGATGGTCTGTTGCCAAAATTTCTGGGCAAGATCGACGAATCCAACGGGACCCCTAAGAATAGTCTGGCCGTTATCACCGTGGTTATCGCCTTACTGGGGGGCTTCGTTCCCTTAGCGCAACTGACCAACCTGGTTAACATCGGGACGTTAGTGGCCTTTCTCTTCGTTTCCTTTGGGATTATCCGTCTGCGCCACATCAAGGAACTCCCAGAAAATTCTGGCTTCAAGGTGCCCTGGTATCCAGTTCTGCCAATCGTGTCCGGTCTGTTATGCTTTGGCATGATGCTCCAACTGCCGGCTGAAACTTGGATTGCCTCGTCGATCTGGTTTGCGCTGGGACTGGTGATCTACTTCACCTACGGCCTCCGGCACAGCCGCCTCAACGACGAAATGCCAAAATAACTCGTGTTGTCGGTTGCCTTACCGGACGGTGTAAATCGGCCGGGACGCGGTGGGCGGACGTCCGGAGCCACAGAGCGGTCTCCGAACTTACTGGTGAACCTTTACAAATCGAGTTTCACCAGTACCAATTCTCTAAGCGGTAAACCGCTAAGTGAATTCCCACGGCTGAGCCGATTTACACCGTCCTCACGGCTTACACTGGTTCTCTTGGTACTTTATCGGTCGACAGCTGTTTGAACATTTCATTTTTTGTTTTTTTACTTCTACATTTTTCAACCCCCTACTTAGCCGACTGTGATTATCTAACGAATAAAGTCATCGCGTATCGCTTTAAAATCAAACTGTCTTGATTTTAAAGCTAATGTTTACGGCTAAAAATCAACTTAGCCGCAGACGGCCAGGGATGTAGCCAGCCGTGACGGCAGTGTTAGGACGAGCGTTTGCTTCTTCCCGGCCTTACAGTGCGGGACGCGTTTGAAAATTCGCATGCACTTCGCGAGGTTTCAAACCGAGCCGGAAGCCCGCTTCTCAGGCTGCAGGCGGTCCCCATGGCAGGCGCAATTTCTGGCAGGCGAAGGCGATAAATTTTAACCCGTCACGTCAGCTAAGTAAGCTTAAACCATGACCCTTTAATTTATTCAGGAAGGTGATCAATTTGCGTAATCAACAATTTGCTATTCGTCCCACGCAGCCGGCCGATGCCCTGCGCGAGCTGGAACAGATTCATTTCTTAACCGCTGCTAATCAACAGTTGACCAGTCCTAGTGCTTTACTGCGGGATTTCTACGATAAGAGTTGGCCAGAATACACCACGGCTAACGTGGTCGACCAACAGCTCAGTAACTTAATGGCAACACCAGATCTCGATGGGCTGGCCTTTTTGACCCAGCATGAGACGGTCTCGGTCACTGGCTTCTACAACCTGGCCCTACAACGGCTCGGTTTCACGCCCGACTTGGACTTTAAGCTGGCCGATCCATTGGCCGCAATGGCTAAGATTCAACTGCCTGTTGCCGACCATGCCGGCAATGACTTTACTCTCGCCGAACTGAAGCAAGCCTGGTACATACTGCTTACGACGCACACCAAGACGGGGCAGACCTTCCTCGACCATTTGACGACCCACGGCTACTTTGCCCCACTGGTACACGATGCCAGCGTGGAAAAGCCCCTGATCTTCAACGGAAAATCCCAGGCCGTTTTCGATACAACTCGTTTGATTCGTGAGGTCGTCTACGTCGAAAGTCCCCAGGATACCGACCACGACGGTCAACGCGACCTGCTGAAGGCTGAGGTCATTCGACCAGCCGAAACGGAAACTGGCCTCAAGGTCCCCGTCCTTTACACCGCAAGCCCCTACAACCAAGGGACTAACGACGAGGCCGGCGACCAAATGATGCATAACGTCAACGTTCCCTTGGAACCTAAGCAACCTAACGACCTGACGTTAGCCGATGTCACCGCTCAGCCCGACACCACGCCGATTCCCGACCCCCGGCCCGTGACAGCGACGACCAAGACCGCCGAAGAAACCTTTGCGCGCGAACAATCCTACACGCTAAATGATTACTTCCTAGCCCGGGGCTTCGCGGTCGTTTATGCCGCCGGTATCGGGACGTTGGATTCCGATGGCGTCCGTACCACTGGCGACCCCGAGGAAACGACTTCGACCATTGCCATCATCGAATGGCTGGCCGGGAACCGTACGGCCTTCACCAGTCGTGCCGCCACCCAAGCCATCCCTGCCTGGTGGAGTAATCACGCCGTTGCCATGACCGGTCGTTCCTACCTGGGAACACTGGCCACGGCCGCCGCGACTACCGGTGTCGAAGGCCTCAAGACGGTCATTTCCGAAGCCGCCATTTCCAACTGGTACGACTACTACCGTGACGGCGGTCTGGTCATCGCGCCCGGTGGCTTCCCTGGTGAGGACACCGACGTCCTGGCCGAAGAAACCTTTAGTCGGCAGCTCAAGGCCGGCGACTACCACCGGATTCAGGCCAAGTGGCAAGCCGACCTCGCTGCCATTACCCACGGTCAGGATCGTAAGACCGGCAATTACAGTACTTACTGGGACGCCCGCAACTATCTGAAGAACGCCAAGAATATCAAGGCGGATCTCCTCCTCGTCCACGGACTAAACGACTGGAACGTCAAGCCACGAAACGTCAACAATCTGTGGAATGCCGTTCGTGATTTACCTGTCACGAAGAAGCTGATTCTCCACCAAGGCCAACACATTTACATCAATGCCTTCCGGTCCATCGACTACACGGACATCGTCAATCTCTGGTTGACCCACGAGTTGCTCGGCGTCGACAACCAGGCGGAAACGTTATTGCCAAATGTGATTATCCAAGACAACGTTACCCCAGAAACTTGGCACGCCACAGACGACTGGGACGCCCCAAGTAATCCGACTCAGGTCTTCAATCTCCAACACGATGAACTGGTCGATGAGGCAACCCATGAACCAATGGAATTTGCCACCAGCTTCAACGATCAACTCCCCGTTGCCCAATACCAGGGCTACACCAAGGACATCGATGCTTGGCAGAAAGACCTCCTCGGTGACAAGCACAATGACATGTTCGGCCACCGTTTGATCTTCAAGTCTGCCGTCTTAAAGGACGACCTGGTCTTGGATGGCAAGCCAACCGTGAAGCTCCAAGTCGCCGTCAACCAACCAGTTGGGATGTTAAGTTTCCAGATTGTGGATTACGGCGATGCGAAGCGCCTCGGTGTGAGTCCAATGCCACTGCGGGTCAGCCTCGATGAGGGTTACCGTTGGCGCGAAGATAACCTGCGTGAATTCCAGACGACTAAATCAACGCCATGGAAGATGATCACGAAGGGTCACCGCAACCTGCAAAACCGGACGAATGCCTACCACGTGGACGAGTTGAAGCCAAACCAGTTCTACGATTTATCTGTAACCTTACAACCAACGCACTACCGGTTGTTGGCGGGACACCAACTGGGACTAGTCATCTACGCGACCGACTTTGGCATGACCGTCCGTGGGAACCAGGACTTGCAGTACTCGATTCAATTGGGCGCTTCTTCCCTAACCGTCCCCTTCGTCGAGAAGTAATTGCGGTGCAGCGCCTTACCGCCTGCGATGGCCAGGAGGCTACGCTGTGGGGCAACCGTCAGAGCCAAAGTACGGTCTCTGACGGCGGTACGAAGCCTCGTCAAAACCACGAGTCTTCATACCGTCCCAGCTAGTAAGGTGAGAAAGTACCTCACCAAACTAGCTTGTCACTGCGTATCCCCCTGCCCCTCTCCGGCTCACGGCTAACCTCACGTTTACTTCTGAACTGGCTGGGCCTCTATCTTGTTTACTGCCAATCATCCAGATGATTCGTCACAAAACCAGTCAAAATTAACCATGACTTCACCGTTTATTCTCTACGACAAGTCAATTATCTTTGGTTTCGAATTTACATGTACAGTGATAAACTATTAATTAACATATCTGTTCGTTACTGGTCAGACCATGGCTAACTGACCACAGTTAGTGGTGGTCTACACAAACTAGCCGTAGGGCCGGTGAAAATGGACTCAGCTGTGGGGATTCTCTTGTCGGCTGAATTTGCCGGTTAGAGAATCGGTGGCTTTGAGACTCGCTTCTTAGAGGCTCGAAGCCAAGCCGAAAGACCGTTCTTCGGCTTTCGGCGTCCGCCCTCAGCGCCACGGTCCATTTTCACCGGTCCGAAGGCACTGTTAGAACGTCAAGACCAGTACGATGGATAACTCATTAGAAACGGGGGAATTACTCATGAAACAAGGCACTACGATCATTACCTTAGACAACGGCTACCACCTCTGGACCAACACCCAAGGAACTGGTGACATTCACCTGCTCGCCCTTCACGGTGGCCCCGGTGGCAACCACGAATACTGGGAAGACACTGCCAAGCAACTCGCCGCACAAGGCCTGAACGTTCAGGTCCACATGTACGACCAACTTGGGTCTTGGTATTCCGACCAACCCGACTACAGCGACCCTGAGACGGCCAAGAAGTACCTGACTTACGACTACTTCCTGGATGAAGTCGAAGAAGTTCGGCAAAAATTAGGCATCGACAAATTTTATTTGATTGGCCAATCATGGGGTGGCGCATTAGTTCAAATGTACGCTGCTAAATATGGTCAACACTTAAAGGGTGCCATCATTTCCTCCATGGTTGATAACATCGACGAATACGTTGAAAGCATCAACCATATCCGGGAAACGGTCTTATCTGCCGACCAAGTTGCTTACATGAAGCAGGTCGAAGCCGATGGTAACTACGACGATCCTAAGTACCAGAGTTACGTGGACATCTTGAATGACGGCTACGTGGACCGTAAGAAGCCCGCTGCCATCTCCCACTTGATCAGCACGATGGCCACCGACGTTTACGGTGCCTTCCAAGGTGACAATGAATTCGTCATCAAGGGCAAGCTGAAGGAATGGAACTTCCGTGACCACTTGAAGGAAATCAAGGTCCCAACCCTGTTGACTTTCGGTGAACACGAAACCATGCCAATCGCTACTGGTAAGAAGATGGCTGAACTCATCCCCCACTCTCGCTTCGTTACGACGCCTGAGGGTGGTCATCACCACATGATTGATAATGCGCCGGTCTACTATGACCATTTGGCCACGTTTATCCGCGATGTGGAAAATGATAATTTTAACGCTTAATCTTTAAATTAAAACGTGCTGCAGACCTCTCTAAGAGAAATCTGCAGCACGTTTTAATTTAATTATGAATACTCACACAACATACTACTTTAAAATCATCTTCGCACTTCATTTGCACTGATAACTGACTTCAAAAAGAGCCCCACCACTAAAAAGTCCGACAGAACAACTTATAGACTGTTAAAAATTCCAATTATTCTTAGCTTCCCAATGCTTTGTAGCTTCAAAATAATTATGAGTCTCGTTAGATTGACTGAACTGTTGCGTAATCCGCATACGAACTTTTTTATTAACCTTCACTTTTTTAATCTTTAGTCTAAGCTGTGAATCCTCATTTGTTGAGGCACGGAGAATACGATAGCCCTTTTTGTCCTTTTTACTAATCGTAAACATCTTATTTTTCTTTACTTTTGATCCCAATTTCAATGTTTTAGCACCATCACGATCCCACTTTCCCAAGTGATATATACCACCATAGGAATACCAAAATGTACCTTTATTTATATGATATTGCGTATATCCAGCATCGCCAATAGAGCGAATCCATATTCCTCGAAGTTCCGTCGGTGTCGTTCGTGTCTTCGCAGATGCTGTTGTTGCTGGCACTACAGCCCCTATACTGACTAATGCGACGATGGTGATTGCCACCTGCTTAAAAATGTGATGCTTTGTCATATGTATAGCCTCCAATAAAAATAGATGGTTAATCCTTATCTCCTAATATTATCACTTTGTTTTATCAAAACAATCAACATTCAATAAGATAAATTAAATTTTCGAGAAATAATCTAAAATAAAAAACAGACTCGCCATTAATTGACGAATCTGCTTCAATTGCTTAACAACTCAATTTCAAGCGATCAATCCTAGTGAATCACAACCTTCATCCCATAAGGTACGTTGTTGTAAACCCACTTGGCATCGGAGACCGATAGCCGGACACAGCCGTGTGACGCGGCCGTCTTGCCCAGTTCTTTAGCTTCACTTTCGATGAAGTTACCGTCCTTATCCGTTGGGACACTGTGGAAGAGATAAATCCCATGATCCTTCCAGGAGACCCAATATTTTGCCCCTTCACCAGAACCCTGGTTATAGAAGAACTTGCCACGTTCGGCCTGGATGTAATACGTTCCGTGTGGGGTGCCATTTTCCTTGCCCGTTCCTGTTGAACAGTACATGGTGTAGAGCACCTTATTGCCGTTTTTCACGTAGACCCGCTGCTTACTGGTATTCACATCCAGCCAGGCATTCGGGTAAGTCTTTAAGTTTGGATAGGCCTTATCTTCGGAAGGTGCACGCCAATCAATAGTCTTGGCCTTCGCCTTTGGTTTTGCTATTGATTTGACCGTCCGTGTGGTCGCGGCTTTATCTGCCGACGTGTGTTGCATGACGCGGTTAATCCCCACCGCCGCAACAACGACCAACACGACAATAACGAGTAATTGTCTGAATCGTTTCATGCTTTTCCGTCCTTTTTCACTGAATTTCAACCCACCGTTAACTGTAACGGATTTAGAGGTAAAAGGGAACGCTTTTTACCGAAACGTAATCTTAGTTTTGGGTATTCTTCAAACTCAGCTTTTCCACGTTCAAGATCTTATCGACCAATCCAGTGTAGAAGCTTTCCTCATGGCTGACAATGATAGCATTCCCAGGGAAGGTGTTGATGGCTTCCTTCAGGGCTTGCTTGGTCTCGTCATCCAAATGGTTCGTTGGTTCATCCATGATCAGGAAGTTAGCGGGTTCAAATTCCATCATAGCCAGCTTGACCTTGGTCTGTTCGCCCCCGGAGAGCTCACCGATTGGTTTCATGGCATTAGCGGAATCCAAACCACACTTAGACAACTTGGTCCGAATGGCCTTTTGTGGTAACTTTTCATACTTCGCCTGGATAATCTGCAGAGGTGTCTGCCGATTGTTATCCCAAACTAAATCCTGGCTAAAGTAGCTGATTCGTGCGGATGGTGAGAAGGATGCTTCCCCACCCTTGGCCTTGATGATGCCCAAGATGGACTTGATCAGCGTCGACTTCCCGACCCCATTGAACCCGGTCAGGCCGACTTTTTGGTCGGTCGTCACGGAGAAAGTCACTGGCTTCAACAGTGGCCGATCATACCCAACGGAAAGTTCGTCCACGACCAGGGCATTCTGCGACCCGGTTTCCTGGTAAGGGAAATCGAAGTGCGCTTGAATGTTGGTGGAAGGTGGATCGACCCGGTCCAAACGATTCAGCATCTTTTCCCGCGACTTGGCCATGGTCGACTTGGACCCAGCCTTGTTCTTACGGATAAAGCGTTCGGCCTTTTCAATCACGACCTGTTGCTTATCGAATTCACGTTGTTGGGCCTTTTCCTTTTCAGCCCGTTGCCGCATGGCCTGCTTGAAGTTTCCTCGATACTTGGTGATTCGACCAAACGCCACGTTAATGATACAGTTGGTGACGTCTTGTAAGAAATCGTAATCATGGGAAACAATCAGTGCGGCCCCATCGAAGCCGTTCAGATAATCTTCCAGCCAGTCGATGTGCGCCGTATCCAGGTAGTTGGTCGGTTCATCCAGTAAGATAACGTCTGGCGTTTCCAACAACAGCTTAGCCAAGATGATCTTCGACCGTTGGCCCCCAGACATGTTGGCAACTTCGTGGTCGCGACCCATGTCGTCCAGACCTAACCCGGAAATAACCCGTTCAATCTCGGTCTCAACGTCGTAAAAGTTCCGTGCGTCAAGTTCCTCTTGAATCCGGCCGGCACGCTCTAAGAGCTTGTCATCCATGCTCTCGGCGTATTCCGTGTACATGGCCGTCATCCGATCGTTCATTTCATAAAGATCGGCGTAAGCGGTATGCAGAAAGTCGATCAGCGTCATGCCTTCTGGAATATCGGCATACTGGTCCAAATAACCCACGTGGGTCTTCTTCTGCCACTTCACTTCTCCGGTCAGTGGGAGTTCTTGTCCCGTAATAATTTTGATTAAGGTTGACTTACCAACCCCGTTTTGCCCGACGACACCCATGTGTTCGCCCTTTTCTAGGGTAAAACTGGCCCCTTCGTAGAGCTTCTTATCAGCGAAACTCATGCTCAGGTCGTCAACTTGTAGTAATGGCACGTGTATCCTTCCCTTCTTCTCTCACGCAGAAAAAGCCCCGACGACGTCAAGGCTTCATCCTAAACATAATATATAAGTAGTAACTTACCACGAAACGCCCGGGTTCGTCAACTTCACCGCTTAGGGTCTTTCCTGAAAACTATGCTATAATAGTGAAAATTTACTTGCTAAGGACTGAAACTTTCATGAATATTCGTAATATTGACCATTTAACCCTAACTGTTAGTGACATCGAGCGCTCCGTCCGTTGGTACCACGAGGTTTTCGACCTGCCTATCATCGAATTTGACGATGGGCGCCGCGGCGTCAAGCTCGGCAAACAAAAGATCAATTTCCAACAGACTGACGCGCCCCATCTGCCAGTCGCTAAGCACCCCACGATTGGTGGCGCCGACTTCGCCATCATCGCGACCGACCCACTGGCAAACATCCTGTCCCACCTGACCAACTACGCGGTGGAAATCGTGGATGGGCCACTCCCTAAGCAGGGAGCGCTGGGCCCAATGACGTCCGTTTACGTCCGCGACCCCGACGAAAACCTCATTGAAATCGGGAAGTATGATAAATAACTGACAACATTGTTTTAGAGATCAGTGAGCTTTAGAGTGCCGCCTGCGGCTGCCAGGGATTCCGCCTGCTGTGGGGACCGCCTGCAGCCTGAGAATCTGGCTTCCGGCTCGGTTTGAAACCTCGCTGAAAATCGCGAGTTTCCAAACACGTCCTGTGACGTAAGCCCGCGCTTACGTCACGCAGTCACGCCGGGGACATCCCTGGCCTCCTCCGGCTCTTGATAGTCGTTGACCATTGAGATTGTCGGTTATTTATCAGACTGCCGCGATGATGGGGTTTTCGATGGGTGTCGTGTTTGCTCTCTATTTGAGTAGACCATCATTCAACATACTCATAAGCCTTAGAACACTGGTATGAGCTGTCAATTTTATGTATAAACATAGAATCTGTTATGTTGATTGGTGCCAACCACCATGTAAGCCGTGAGGGCGGCACAAATAGCCTCAGCCGTGGGAATTCACTTAGCGACTTGTCGCTTAGAGAATTGGTGGCTTTGAAACTCGGGTCACAGAGGTTCGAAGCCACGCCTAAAGACCGCTCTTTGGCTTTAGGCGTCCGCCCATGCGTTCCAGGCTATTTGTGCCGCCCGGCAAGGCGCTGACAAAGACCAACTTAAATGCACCAAACAACATTGAAATATTGGAGGATTGCCCGAATGAATTCTTGGAATAAGGGAATCAACTGGCTGCTCGACTGGGTCCTGCGTGACCTCAAGTGGCTAGGGTTCCTACTGTTGTATCTCATCGACAGCATCTTTCTCACCCTGGCGACCCAACAAGCCAGTCACGGGAGTAGCCCCAACCGGGCAATCGGGATGATGCTGATCTACTCCGGGCTGTTGCTGGGCTTTATCACCTGGCGTTATCAGAAACAGCTGCAACAAAATAATCCGCGTGACTTCGGTCGAACCCCCTTTACCGGAAAAACTGTGAGCCAACTGATTGGATTCTTCATCTTGATGCTGGCAATTCAGTATTCATGGTCGATCTTGATTGCCACGCACATTCTGCCTAGTCCCGCTAATCAGACGGCCATCAATCAGCAGGTCACGCAACTGCCCTTCTGGAACTTGGCCTATGCGATTTTACTGGCACCGGTGTTTGAAGAGCTCATCTTCCGCGGTATCTTCCTGAATTACTTCTTCAGTAAAAATACGCGACTGATGAATTTTCTCGGTATCTTTATCTCGGGAATCATCTTTGGCTTCATGCACGTGTCCAGCTTCACCCCAACGTTAATCATGTACTCTGCGCTGGGCTGGGTGTTGGGCTATAGCTACCTACACTTCCGTGATATTCGTTACGATATGACACTTCACTTTTTAAATAACGCGTTATCTCTAATTTGACGCAAATAAAGGACTGAGGCCAATTGCCTCAGTCCTTTATTTATGTACGGCCGCTTCCCCACGACTTCCTAGTAATCATGGTTCGCGTCCTTGACGTTTTTTCTTGTTCCCAGTGATGACCGTCTCGCGGGACCAGTCACCTCACGGGTTACAAACGCTTCGCTCAACTTTACATGCGGATTCCGTCAAGCTCCCTAAAATTAGGTTACCTTAGAATCTGGCCATAGTATAGAACATTACTAGCATGATAGAAAGCAAACTCCCACATATTCGGGAAGGTGCCGTACACGAGCTAAGCCATCTGCTCTGGTCACACGGACAGCTGCCTCAAAATCTCAAAATACTTTTCTGCGACGACTACATTTTTCCCGTGACAACGTGTTGAGTGATTTCGTTTGAATTATTTAGTAGCGTCCGGTACGACCGCAAATGCCCTCACAGGAAATCCGGGGGCCTTTTCTGCCTTAGGTACCGAGATGAAGATGTAGGCACCAGTGGCCGGAACCAGGTCCAAGTTGTCTAATAGTTCCACCTGATAGTGGCCATGTGACAACACGTAGTATTCCCCAACTAATCCCCCTTCTTGGTTGACCGCCGTATCGGTGTCGAAGGTTTCATGACCATTAGCCGTAACGTGGCGTTGTTCGTAGATAAACTTCAATGCATCGAGGTCCCAACCGGGATAATGTGCCTGCCCCTTAGCGTCAAGATTTTCAAATTTTTCCTGACTTGGCCAGCGCTTGCCCCAGTCAGTTCGTAAGGCAACGAAGGCCTTTGCCGGAATCTTACCGTGCTTAGCCTCCCATGCCTTGATGTCAGCTACACTTAGCGAAGCATCGGCACTCTTGGCAACGGCACCCGAGTGATCAATCACAATCAAAGGTAAGACGAGTTCCTTTAAATCCAAATCTTCCACGTATTTGTCCTGATGGGCATCAAAGTGAATGGGCGGATCGATATGCGTCCCGAATTGTCCAGGGAACGTATACTCTTTGACGAAGAAGCCATCTGCATGAGTAAAGATTGTCTTGAATTCCGGCTTAGCGAATGAAGGGAATCGTGGGCTATCGGGGCCAAAGGTATGGGTCAAATCGACCCATTTAAAATTCTTCAGTGAAGTCACCACTTGAGCGACTGGCGAGGTTGCGGGTTCAACTGCAGTTTTAGAATCGTTAGTTTTTGTCATAGAATAGTCCTCCAATATTTTTTGGCCGTTGTTGTAAGGCTAACGGCTACTTTAAGTCACATTAATCCTTACTGGTAAAGTCTAATTTGGGCGTCCGAACGGTAAAGAACCGCGTCTTCACTAAGAGAATGACGATTCCTACAGCTAACCAAGATGCACCCACTAATTTGGCATCGATCGACAGGTTCAAGAAAATCCAGGCACTCACACCAAAACCAATCAATGGTGACAGGCAGTGCTTCAGAAAATCACCGAACGTGCTGTGTTTACCCGTGATATAGAACTTCCAGATCACCGATAAGTTCAGGACCATGAAACCAAACAGGGCGCCGAAACTCACCAAATTGGAAACCATATTCTGAGATAAGGCCAACGATAATACCAGGGAAACCAAACCAACTAAGACGATGGCCACGACCGGCGTCTGGTAACGTTTATGCAGCTTAGCTAATGAGGCTGGTAACACGCCGTCACGCCCCATGGCGTAGAGGATTCGTGAAACGGCGGTCTGCCCCTCCTGCCCACTGGCGAATCCAAAAGACAGGATAATCGTGATGTCGGCTAATTTGACGAGCCAAGCCCCGCCAACTCTGTCGAGGATGCCTAAGAATGCCGTGTTGGGATTCAGATTCTGATAATCAGGAGCCACAAACCCGGCCAGTGCAGTGATGAAGACGAAGAGCAAACCGATACTGACGATGGAAAGAATAATGGCACGACCCACGGAATGGTAAGGATTCTCTGCTTCTTCGGACAGCGTGCTGACGGCATCAAAGCCTAGGTAGCTGACGATAACAATCCCCGTGGCTTGCAACACCCCTTGGAAATTGAAGTGTGCGGGATTGTAGAAGGCCACCACATTAGGATGAATCGTTCCCTGAATCAAGGCGGTCACCGTGCCCACCACGAAGGCCAGTAAGACGAAGGCCTGCAAGGCAATCAAGACCCAACTGATTTTCGTTACGATATTGACACCCAAGATATTAATCACGGTATTAAAGAGCACTAACGCCACAATCCACACCCAACCGGGAATGCCGGGAATGAGGGACTGACCAAACGATTGCGTAATTAAGTATGTAATCGTGGGAATCAACAGGTAGTCCAAGACGATACCCCAGCCACTGATGAAGCCAAGGCCAGCTGTCGTTCCCTGTTGAACGTAGGTGTACACGGACCCGGAGAACGGATAACTCCCAGCCATAGTTGCGTAGCTGAAGCCGGTGAAGAGCATGGCAATCATCCCCACCAAGTAGGCCAGCGAGACCATCCCATTCGCTGGGGTCAGGAACGACCCGTAGAAGGCCAACGGTGCGACGGGAATCATGAAGGTCACCCCGTAAATCACTAAATCTTTCGTGGATAAACTCACTTTTAATTCTGAAGTTGTACTTTCCATAACGTCATCTTCTTATGCAGATTTTTGTTTCGGTTAAGCAATGTGACAGTGCCATTGGAATAGCGACATGGGCTGGTATATGACGCCTCACGAGCTCACGTTATCCCGCCAGCACCTCATCAATTCTCTCTAGACTGGAACGCAAAGTTTTATCGGTGACCACCACTGCAGTTGATTATCACTAATAATTCTTCGTTGTTGCTGAGACCCTTGTGACGCCCCAGCTGAAACAGTGGACAAAAAAATTCGCCCCCTAAACGTTGTTGTTTAAAACAACGATTAAGGGGCGAACTGTCGCTTTACCACCCTTTGTTCGCGTCAACTGAATTGACGCCTCAACGGTACACTACTGATACCAGGGATGGTAACGGATCCTTCCGCAATGTTAGCTTGCACTAGCATCGGTCATTTCGAAGCTCATCTTCACCATGGACTTCCCTGCCCGTTCACACCATCGGGGGCTCTCTTGAAAGGAAACTTAATGGCTACTCTTCTTCTCACGACATTTTTACTGTTTGATTGGTGGTTGAAAGTTGCAGCTTGCGGCTGCCAGGGATTCTGCCGCTGTGGGGACCGCCTGCAGCCAAAGAACTGGCTTCCGGCTCGGTTTGAAACCTCGCCAAGTTCAGGCGAGTTTCCAAACACGTCCCACGCTGTAAGGCCGGGAAAAAACACCCGGTCTAACAGCGCCGTCACAGCTGGCGCCATCCCTGGCCTCCTCCAGCTAATTTAACTTTAACCATCTGTCACTTTAAAAATGATTGACTTTGGCCACTTTCAATCTGTTACCTTAATTTCTAAAAGTCATTGCGCAACGACTCAATACATTAGATGATAATGAGTTTCTTTCTAATTGTCAAGAAGAGATTCACATTGGTTTCTAATTTAGTTGCTAATTACTCCACAAACATCGATAACAGGTCTTCCTGCCGCAAGTTTTGTTTCTCCTCACCACGGACGTCAAGCTTGATCTGGCCATCTTGAACCATAACTAACCGATTGCCATAGGTCAACGCGTCACTCATTTTGTGGGTGATCATCATCGTGGTCAATTGATTCTCGGCCACGATGGTTTGCGTCAGGTCCATAACTTTTCGACTGGTCTGGGGATCCAATGCCGCCGTGTGTTCATCCAGCAACAATAGCTGGGGCTGGCTCAGCGTCGCCATCAACAGGGACAGTGCTTGACGTTGCCCACCAGATAAGTATTTTACCTGCGTCGTCAGCCGATTCTCTAGCCCCATATTCAGCGGTCGCAGTAGCTCCTGATACGCTTCCGTCTGGCCACGATGACGGTAACGGTGAAGACTCATGCTCCCTGTATGTTGGGCCGCCAACGTCAGGTTTTCCGCAACGCTGAGTTCCCCAGCCGTCCCCATCTTGGGGTCCTGGAAGACTCGTGATAACCAACGTGAGCGGTAAGCAATCGGCTTGCGCGTGATGCGGTGCCCAGCCAGCGTGAGTTCCCCGGCATCGGCCGTCAACGTGCCCGCAATCGTATTGAGCAGCGTGGACTTCCCAGCCCCGTTATTCCCAATGACGGAGACAAAATCACCGGGTTCAATCGTGAGACTGACGTCCTTTAAGACGTGGCGTTCATTTGCCGTCCCGGGAAAGAAGACCTTCTGAAGGTGCTTGACGCTTAATACTGCTGTCTGTTGTCGCATGCGAATCGACTCCAATCTGTGTGAGATAACGTTTCAACTGTTGCTTCGTTTGGTATTTATTGCGGATCAGTGGCAGGCAGATCACAACGACCAGGATACCTGCGGAAAGAATCTTCAAGTCGTCGACTGGGAAACCTAAGCCCATGGCGACGGTCAACAGGAACCGGTAAATGATGGCCCCGACGACCATAGCCGTCAACCGAACCCACATTTGCCGACCGCGGAGGAAGATTTCCCCCACGAGGACAGAAGCCAGCCCAATCACGATAGTGCCGATTCCCATGCCAATATCAGCGTACCCATTGCTCTGGGCGATCAAGGCCCCAGACAGGGCAATACAGCCGTTAGAGACCATGTAGCCGATAATCACCATTCGGTCAGTGTAGATGCCGTTGGCTGCGCTCATCGCTGAATTATTCCCGGTTGCCATCAGGGACAACCCGAGTCGCGTCTTGAACAGCCAGATCAAGGCTACCATGACAACGCCAGTAATGATGGTGCCCACGATAATCGTCTGTAGATCAATGGACCACGTGGCTGGCAAGTAACTGGTCAACACCCGCTGATTCAACAGGGGCACGTTGGATTTACCCATCACATGCATGTTGATCGAGTATAACCCGGTCATCGTCAGAATCCCGGCAAGCAGTGACGGCATCCGCAGCTTGGTGTCCAGCACGCCGGTCACCCACCCAGCAAGACAGCCGGCCAGGAACCCTAAGAGACTGGCCACCAGAGCGGATTGGCCACTGACCATCGCACTCACTGTGACAGCTGCACCAAGGGGAAAGCTCCCCTCTGTGGTCAAATCGGGAATATCTAAAATGCGAAATGTAATGAATACGCCGATAGCGAGTGGCGCCCAGAGTAGGCCCTGGCCAATACTAGTGATTAACATAACTGATCTCCCTTTCTGTCTACGGTTCTTGAATCTGACTGGTCTTTAAGCCAATCGCCTTAGCGTTAGCCTTATTGATGTACATGTGCAGCTTCTTTGAGGTCTGAACGGCCGTCGTTTGGGGCTTCTTGTTGTTTTCAAGTACGGCGTAGGCCATCTTCCCGGTCTGCTTCCCTAAGTCGTAGTAGTTGATGCCGTAAGTGGCGGTCCCACCATCTTGGGCCATTTCAATCGAGCCGGTCACAACGGGTAACTTCGCTGCCTTGGCCTTTTGACCAATAGTCTTCATCGCACTAGCCATCAGGTTATCAGTTGGCAGGTACAGGCCAGAAATCTTGCCCTCTAAACCAGCCAGCACACTGGAAACGTCGTTGGTGCTCGTGGCACTGACAACTTTCAAGCTGATATTGTGCTTCTTAGCATAGGCTTTGGCCAGATTGACTTGTAAGACGGAGTTCTCTTCAGAGGAGTTGTACATGATGCCGAGGGGCTTGTTGCCCTTGCTCATGCTAGCCAGCAGCTTCAGTTGTAAGCCAACCGGCGTCAGATCACTGGTCCCACTGACGTTGGTCTGTGGCTTGCTGTTGGACTTGACCAATCCAGCCGACTTCAGATCCGTGACGGCCGTGACCAGCGTTGGCGTGGTCTTAGTCTTCTTAGCCAGTGCTTGAGCGGCTGGCGTCGCGATCCCTAACAATAAATCATTCTTTTGTTGGATCAATTGTTGACTCATCGTGTTTAAGTTGGCTTGGTCACCCTGCGCATTTAAGTAGTGATATTTCACGGTCACGGACTTGTGATGGGCCTTGAGTTCTTGCTTCAAACCGGCCTTGAATCCTTGCCGTGCCTCATCGAGGGAGCCGTGTTGTACGATCTGTAAGATCCCCACGTTCAAGGTACTCTTGCTGCTAGCGTCGGACTTGCTGGAGCAGCCCGCCAATGTTAATCCCAATCCTAATAATGCAATGCTCGTCAGTAATAATTTTTTCATAATCGATTCCCTCCAGGTATGTTGGGCCAGCCGTGCTGACCGTTGTGGTGACGCTTTTTATGTGTGTTGATGACCCTCAGAAATGTTTGGATTTGGTTGATAAATGATTCTGGAATTTGCCGGTGATCCTGGTAAATTCTGCCCACGGATTAGATCAACTGACTGTTTATTTAGGAGCTGGTAAACCTTGGACTGACTC
Organism: uncultured Lactobacillus sp.; assembly: GCA_937874695.1. Classification (GTDB taxonomy): domain Bacteria; phylum Bacillota; class Bacilli; order Lactobacillales; family Lactobacillaceae; genus Levilactobacillus. The sequence continues at coordinate 117,839 of CALNAJ010000017.1, read as the reverse complement.
GGCGCGTCCACTTTGTCGGTCCTGGCTGCTTCTGAAACGCGTTCAGTCGGGCAGGTCCCTGCGCTTAACCCAGCTAAGCACCGGCTCGGTTCCACCGAGCGGGCACTTAGCTACGTTAATGCTCAGAACCTACCGCCCTCCTTCACGCTCTAAACAAAAAAACACCAGACAGATTCTAAGTAGAATCTACCTGGTGTTATCGGGCCCGATAATATTTTCTCCAGATAGATTATACCCGTATCTATCTGGCGCTTAAGTCATATTGAAAAACTTTAGCTTATCGATAGATACGAACGCAATTGAGCGGCGCGTTCGTATCCAAGGATGCTGAATACAAACGCTATCTAAAGAAGAAGCTAAAGGCAAATTGGCTATTCAAATGAGTGAGGTTATTTTGCTTCATGAGTGAAGTTCCTTTCATTTATCAATTTACAAGTACTAGTTAACCATTAAAAAATATCGGTGTCAACCCTAAATTTCTAATCTATTTCTCATTATCGGGGATTAAGCTCTGGAAATCCTGTGACCACGCCATTCCCATCGCGCCATCGCCCACGTGAACGCCGAAGCTGGGACCAATCAACGCCACGTCAAATTTCACCGTGGGGAACCGTTCCTGGGCGGCCGCCAACCACCGGGGAGTTGCCTCGGGCTGGTCCGCATTGAGAATAGTGGCTTTGACTGGATACGTTGCGGCCAGGTCCACGGCGAGATCGTCGAGAAAGTCTCCCCGCGCCCCGCGCCAGCGTAAGGTACTGCCGGCGTATCGCATTTTTCCAGACGGTTCAAAACTCAGAATGGGCTTACCTGCATGTAGGGGCGTGCTGCCGGGACCGGTCGGATTCACTTCCCCAGTTCGCAACAATGGCTTGATTGAATCCACCACGAACACGCTGTGGATTGTCTCCCGCAGCAAGGTCATCTGGCCAAAAACTTCATCGACTGTGGCTCCGCGGTTAACTAGCTCCGCCGCCAGTCGAACCTGATCGCCCATAACCGTTAAGATACCGCGGGAATCCCACGGCCATACGTGAATGGTGTCGATGCTTTCGGCAAATGCCGCCAGCGTATTCACGAAGCCTGAGATGCCCAATGATGGTCCTACGATGATGACATCGGTATAACCCTGTTTGACCAAGTCGTTGCAGGCCGCCTCAATCGTCTTCATCGAGAGTTGGGGCGCAGTCGGCACAACTTTCTTGGTCTTCGCCAACCGCATTAACCGGTAATAATCTGCCGTCGAAAGGTCTTGGTACTCGTGATATTGGCGATTGCCAAACATTATTGGTGCCGGCAACAAGGTGATGTGGCGCTGGTCGGCTTCGGTAAAGTCGATACCGGCCGAAGTATCCGTCATAACTGCAATTTTCATAGTTTCTGGCAACCTCCTTGAGGTTCAAACATCTTTATTAAAGTACTTTAGTGGTACGCTGGTCACCTGCGGCTTCATCCCCGGCTTCCTCCGGTTACAAAACTTCTTTAATTCAAAAAAGTTTGAATTCAAAGTTGTTTTGAGCTTTCAAAGTTACTATTTCAAGACTCCTCAAACTCAGCATAAACAGTAGACAGCCTGATACAGCCACTATCATAAGTAAAACCTGATCGACGTCATCCAGCCTCAGCAGCGTAATCGTTAAAGTCCAGTATACCAAAAATTGAAAATTATGGTTGACGGTTTTTCAGCAATGCCGTACACTAAATTTATTCGAGAAACGGAAGGAAGGAAAGTTTATATGCAAATGTCTAGCATTCAACTTAATGGACGTTGGCAAAGCCGGTAATCAAGTCGTCATCGCTGTAGATGCGACTTGAGCTCCCAGAGCGATTTTCGCATCTGCGCCGGCTAACTTTCTGATGCAATAGCCCGCACGGATGTCTTCTATCCGGCAATGCGGGCCTTTTTCTTGGGCACCCAGCCGGACTGGGTGCTCTTTTTATTTATAAGAGTGCGCAAGAAGGCGCTCAGGTCCTGAGCATTAACGTCAATAAGGGCAAAATCCCGGGCCTGGATTTTTCCTTATTGGGGTTAAGCGCAGGGACCTGTCTTCTGGAGCACGTTTCGGCTATGTCGCGTTAGAGGCTAAAGAGTGCGGAAGCAAGCGCTTAGCTAGTGAGCATTAACGTCATTAGGTAGAAAATCCCGGGTCTGGATTTTTTGCCTAATGGGGTTAAGCACAGCTGGCTGCTTGCTGGAGCACGTTTCGGCCATGTCGCATTAGAGAGAGAAGGTTCAAACCAATCCAACCACCAGGCGCCACCTGCCCCAAACAAGCCTGGTCCCACAACTTACATAACTCAACACCCGCTTCACAACAGCCTTACGCATTTTGACCAACACAGGCAAAATTCTTCCATCATCAAACCATCTCTGCCAAGATGAAAGCTAACGCCATTTTTCATCAAGACTTATCCAAGCGCCATTATCCACAAAAATAAAAGTACCCTAAACCAGCACTTATTATAGAGAATTGAGGTTGATTGCACCATGAAACGACTATACGGACTCATCGCCATCCTCGTGGTTTTTCTCGGTTTCGCCTTCGTTAGCGAAAGCCACAAGGAAGCGGCGACTACCAAAGAGGTTCCCACCGTCGGGATTCTCCAATTACTGTCTCATCCCGCGTTGGATGCCATTCACAAAGGCATCATTCACGGGCTATCCGAAGAAGGCTATCACGTGGGCAAGAACGTTAAGATTGATTTTCAAAACGCCGAAAACGACCAGAGTAATCTGAAAACCATGAGCGCGCGCTTCGTCAATGAGAACGCCAACGCCATGATTGGAATTGCCACCCCGGCCGCTCAGGCATTGGCTAACGCCAGCTCCACCACCCCCGTTGTTCTAGGGGCCATCACCGATCCCGAGGGGGCCCACCTGGTCAAGAACAACAACCATCCCGGCAACAACGTCACCGGGGTCTCCGACCAAGCGCCACTGGCTGCCCAACTTAAATTGATCCAAAAGATCATGCCAAATATGAAGACGCTGGGCATCATTTATACCTCGTCCGACGACTCGGCAACGGCCCAGTATCACCAATTCGCCGCTCTTTGCAAGAAGGAACACGTCAACTTGAAGGCCTACTCCATCGCCAACACCAACGACCTGAACCAGGTCAGTCAAGAAATGGTCAGCCAAGTCGATGCCGTCTACGTGCCAACCGACAACACCGTGGCTAGTGCCATGCAAACGCTGGTTGCCACGGCCACCGCTAAAAAGGTCCCCGTCTTCCCAGCCGTCGACACCATGGTCAAGGCCGGTGGGCTCGCCACGTTGAGCATCAACCAATACAAACTGGGTGTGACCACGGGTAAGATGACCGCCGCTATTTTAAAGGGCAAGAAGCCCGCCGATACGCCAATTCACTTCGTACGTAAGGGTGAAATGACCATCAACCTGAAGACCGCACATAAGCTGGGCATTACCCTGCCGGACTCGGTCGTTAAGGAAGCAAAACAACACGGGGAGGTATACCGCTAATGAGTTTAATTGTATCCGCTATTGGACAGGGCCTGTTGTGGGCTGTCCTGGGTGTAGGGTTGTTCCTCACCTTTAGAATTCTCGACTTTGCCGATATGACCGTTGAAGGGACGTTCCCACTGGGAGCAGCCACCGCGGTCGCCGCCATCAGTAACGGGATGAATCCCCTGCTAGCAACACTTCTGGCCTTTGCCATCGGTGCTATCGCCGGCCTGATTACCGGGCTGCTCTACACCAAGGGGCACATTCCCATATTGTTGGCTGGTATCCTAGTCATGACCGCCTGCTACTCCGTCAACTTACGGATTATGGGCCGGGCCAACGTTTCCCTACTCGGAAAATCCACGTTATTTAAGAACCACTTCCTCGCGTCCCTGCCACAGTACTTTGACAGTGTCTTCCTAGGTACGCTGGTCATGGTCGTTATCACGGGACTCGTGATTTACTTCCTGCAAACCCAACTGGGTCAGGGGTTCATCGCTACTGGGGATAACCAGACGATGGCTCGTTCACTCGGCATCAATACCGATAATATGAAAATCATGGGCCTGATGGTCTCCAACGGTTTGATTGCCTTTGGGGGGGCGCTGGTCGCCCAGAACAACGGTTACGCCGACGTTAACATGGGGATCGGGATCATCGTCATTGCCCTCGCCTCCATCATCATTGGGGAAGTGGCCTTCGGTGATTTAACGCTGAACCAACGGCTAGTGGCGGTCTCCCTCGGGAGTATTCTCTACCGTTTCGTCCTGTTGATCGTCCTCAAGTTGGGGTTCAGTGCCAACGACCTCAACCTGTTGTCCTCAATCATCCTGGCACTCTGCATGATGCTGCCAGTCTTCAAGAAGACGTTTAACTTCAAGCATATTTTGAAACGGGGGCTGGATACCAATGACTAAACCATTACTCGAATTGAAAAATGTCGTGTTGAAGGTCAACCGCAACACGCCCGAAGAAATCATGATTCTTGACCACCTCAACCTGACCATCAATGCCGGCGACTTTATCACCGTGCTGGGGTCTAACGGGGCCGGAAAATCTACGCTGTTCAACGCTATTGGGGGCGACCTCAGCATCGACAGCGGTCAAATTCTGCTCAACGGCAAGGACATTTCTCATGAATCCGTGGAAAAACGCACGCGCTTTCTGGCCCGGGTCTTCCAAGACCCCAAGCTAGGCACCGCACCCCGAATGAACGTCGCCGAAAACCTATTGCTGGCTGAACGCCGCGGGCAACGCCGGACGTTAGCACCCCGCCACCTGAACAAGCAACTCGACCGCTACAAAGAAATCACGGCCACCATGCACAATGGCTTGGACGAACGACTGACGACGGCGACCGGGAACCTCTCCGGGGGCCAACGCCAGGCACTGAGCTTCCTGATGGCCACGTTGAAACGCCCAGAAATCTTACTACTGGACGAACACACGGCGGCACTCGACCCACAGACCAGCCAAGATCTGATGCACCTCACCAACGCGCGGGTACAAGAGGAACAATTGACCTGCCTGATGATCACTCACCACTTGGAAGATGCCTTGACTTATGGGAATCGACTGATTGTCCTGCACCATGGTAAGGTCACGTTCGATGTGGCTGGTGCCGAGAAGGATGCGCTGACCACGGAGAAGCTCTACAGTTTCTTCGCCGAGATCGAATAGGAGGCCTTGCATGGAACTCGTTATTTCAAATGCACCCTTCAACCGGGCCGCGGCCTTATCGCTACGCCAAGCCATCTTCGTCACCGAACGGGGGATTCCCCGCGATGTCGAATTTGACGACCGCGACACCAACGACCGGGTCTACGTGACGCTGTATCAGGACGCCACCCATCCTGTTGCCACGCTACGATTGGAACCCCAATCGCCAATCGAGATGCGGTTCGGTCGGGTCTGCACCCGTCAGGACTTGCGCGGTCAAGGTCTGGGAACGCGCTTGCTGACGGCCGCCGAGGACTGGTCACGAACGCACGGTTTCACGACCGGCGTTATCCACGGCGAGGTCAGTGCCCAGGCGTTTTACGAACGGTGCGGCTACGTTGTTAACGAAGGCCCGTTCGATGAGGACGGTGCACCCGTAGTTATTCTGCATAAAAACTTATAACTTAAACACAATGGCGTCGCTGGATTCCCTATTTCTGGGAAATTCACCGACGCCATTTTTAGATTTATTTTAGTGTTTGCGAGCTTGCCACCACTGCTTGCCCCACAGGAAAGCCCAGACAAGTGGTCCCGCTAGAATCAGAAAGAGGCGCATAATCAGGTTCATCCCCCACCGGAGCAACCAGCCTTCCTTGGCGTCGGCATCCCCGATCCGAGCGAATCCCATGTGACCCGTATTCCCGTAATTGGACCCAATCTTCATCGCCTCTTGATCGGCGTTCATTGGCTTCTTGATTTTCTTGCCAATATCGACCGATCCGTTCAGCATTCGTCGTGCCCGGTCGTACAGAAGCGGAAAGAAAATCAGATAGCTCAACACGAGATACCCATTCCACCAGGAAAGGGCCACCGACCAAGCCCCCGTTTGCGTATTGAGATTGTGAATGAAAAAAGTAAAGGCAAACGGGAAGATTCCCAAAAGATACTTTCTAACCATACGACCACCCTGCTCCGTCTAAAATACCAGGTGTTATCCTGGCAAAATGTGATGCCACGTCATTGGCTTTCTGCCGCTTCATGGCGTGTAAGTTGTTGAATTTTTGCATGCAACTCAAATGAGTCCAGTCTTACAGGCTCCGCAATTTAAGGTTACCATTTACTCACTTAATTAACAATCTGATTAAACCATTTGTTGGGCATTTAATTATTATACGAAAGTAAAAAATGCAACGAGCCCTAGCCCATTGCATCACCAGTTCAAATCCTAGTGTTCATAAGTCTTAATCAGCCCTTGCGTCCCATCGTTACCCAAGCCAAAGTCGTCAACCATTGCCTCGTAGAGTAGCTTGGCCTGCTTGGTCGCTGGTAAATTCAGTCCCATGCGGTCGGCCTCCTGCAGTGCGATCCGCAAATCCTTGAGGAAATGCTTGGCGAAGAATCCCGGGGTGTAATCGCCCTTTAAAATCCGCGGCACGTAGTTATCCATGCTCCAATTGTCGGCCCCACCACTGCTCAACGTTTCCAAGACCTGTGGCAAGTCCAGCTCAGCTGCCTTGGCATAAACCAGCATTTCTGTCAGACCGGTCATCGTGCCGGCAATCATGATCTGGTTGGCCATCTTGGTGTGTTGCCCCTTACCCGCGCCACCGAAGTAGTTCACGCGTTGCCCCACCTGCTGAAAGACGGGCAATACGCGATCGTAAGCGGCCTGGTCACCGCCGACCATCACCGTCAGAGTAGCGTTTTGGGCACCGACATCCCCACCGGAGACTGGTGCATCCAGTGCCTGCACGTCGTGGTCGTGAGCCAACCCGATCAATTTTACCGCCAGTGCTGGCGTGCTCGTGGTCATATCCACGACGATGCTTCCAGCTTGAATACCGGCGAAGATACCTTGTTCTCCAGTGTAGACTTCCTCGACATCGCTGGGATAGCCAACCATAGTCATCACCAATTGCGATTGCTGGGCGACAGCGGCCGGCGTCTCCGCCCAAGTTGCCCCAGCATCTAGTACCGTTGCGGCGTGAGCCTTCGTCCGATTGTACACGACCACCGAGTGGCCAGCCTTCAGTAAGTTCAACACGATGCCGGTCCCCATAACGCCGGTGCCAATAAATCCAATTTGCATAAGCGGTTGCCTCCTTGAGCTATTTGAAGTCTATGGTACCACGTCGTTGATCGAACCTGTTAGAAAACGGTTGGTCACATTTAATCGTGAATCCTGCGAAAATTGACAACGCATTGCCACGCCAAATCACACGAGTTAAAGCAGCTACTACCCTTTCGATTCTCCTTTAGCACAACGATTACGGTCATTTCTTCATTTGTATCATCCTACTATCTAATTAATGGCCAACACGATTTTCCAATCTTTCCGATGAAAAATTGAGACAAGATTGCTGAAATTTACATTGGTATTAGTATCAGGCCAATTTCTCGAAAAAACATCTGCACACAAAAAAACGTCACCCAGCATAACGACTTGCTGAGTGACGCCCAATTCAGAATTAAAAGTTTGCTAACTAGCCTATGCGGTTAGGGAAACCAACCCGTTTAGCCGGAGGAGGCCAGGGGTAGCGCCAGCCGTGATAACGCTGTTAGACCGAGCGCTTTTTCTCGGCCTTACAGCGTGGGACGTGTTTGGAAACTCGCATGAATCTCGCGAGGTTTCAAACCGAGCCGGAAGCCCGTCCTTTGGCTGCAGGCGTTCCCCACAGCGGCAGAATCCCTGGCAGCCGCGGGCGAACAAAACCGGTTAGTTGCCATTTTCGACCTCGCCGAAGTGATAGGCCTTCCCGTTAACCGTGTAATTCGTCCAACTGGCAATCGCATCAAAGGTATCGTCAGTGGGATTGATTCCCAGACTCCCCGTTGTCTTCTTATTAGTAATCGTCAGCCGGTAGTGCCCCTTACTGAGCTTCTTGTTTGGCAGACCTTTTAACGCTTTGTTGTAATCAATCTTAGTTGTGTTCCCCTTGACCGTCACCTTCGACACCTTCACCGAACGGGTCGGCTTGTATACGTTGGTCGAGCCTGCCCAGCGCGACCCGAATAAATGAGAATCCTTGGCCATTGCCGCCTTGCTGTAGTACTGCAAGTAGTTATCCAGCGTCAGATAGAACCCTGGCGTTGGCTCGGCCGCCATATTCGTGCTATTGGCTGTATATCCCTTACCGTTCAAGAAGATTTGCGTCCGAATCGGTGCCTTCAGCGTCACGTACTTGAAGTTAGCCTTGGTAAACGGAATCGTCGCGATGTTCTTGTACTTGAGCGCTTTGGCCCGTTTGTAGTTGACCACGCCATACGTAAACAGCGCGGTCGTCTTCACACCGCCGTGACCATCGTTCATCGACATAATGCTCTCAGCATTCAACAGTGTGTTCTTCTTAACCTTAACTTGCTTGTATTTGCCATTCGTCTTCTTATAAATGCCAACGTACATGGCCTTCTTCGTCCGTACGTAGCCGACATTTCCCGTTAAATACTTACTGCTAGTTGCCGCGTTGGCGGTAGTTGCCCCAACGCCGACAACGGCCAGGCCAACCACTGCGGCCAGCCACCATTTCATATGTATCTGCATTTTATTTCCTCCCGTATGATTCTCGACGTAATCGATGTAACACGTACTCCTGGAGAACATTTTCCTATTCTGTTCTAAAATCAAGTATACACTATGAAGCTTAAAGTAACGTGTTAAATACCTTACAAAAATTGGGATAGCCATTCGTAAACAACTGGTGCCTTGGTATCACCCGTTTCAATGAATAAAAAAGGACCCGAGAATTCATCTCAGATCCGCGTCTATTAAGATTCAGTTGAATGCGATGGTTTCTTATTATCCTCAGCTTTGGCTTGTGGCTGCCGTCGCTTGCGGATCGCATGGATGATCAGCGTCAAGATAATGGCGCCAATCACGATAATCCCAAACACAGTTGCCGGGATTTCGATGTCGATAGCGGGAATCGAGATGAACAGCTTAACGGCAATCAAGCCAATCAAGATGTACGCCATTGGTTCCAACTCTGGAATCCGCCGCATGAGTTTCATGATTACCTCAGCAACACCCCGCATTGCGAGGATCCCAATCAAGCCCCCAATCAACACGATGACCGGATTGTTGGAGATTGCCAGTGAAGCCAGCACGGAGTCCACGGAGAAGATGATGTCCATCATTTCGATTTGCATCACAACGGACCAGAACAATGGTAAGAGCCGCTTCTTTTTGTCCTTAACCAATTTACGCGTGTGCTTGACCCGCGTTTTACTGAAGTATTGGAAGACCAGGAAGACCAGATAGAGTGCCCCAACGACCTTGATTTCCCAGAAATTAATGAGGTATACCCCCAGCCCAATGATGATGAACCGGAAGATATACGCCCCCCAGATACCGTAGAACAGGGATTCTTCCTGTTGCTTACGGGTCGGTAACGATTGTGTTTGTGCAGCAAGAACCACGGCGTTATCAACGGACAACAGGCACTCGATCAGTACCAGTGAGAAGATAATCAGCCAGTCATTACCAGAAGTAATCACGGTTTCCCAGTTATGAAGATCAAAGAATGGGCCATACATTTGGCCTAAAAAGTGTAACAACGCTAGCTTCAGCTCCTTAGCTTGAAAGTTATTAAGATTGATTCTGCCGTCAATCCATTAATAGCCACAACTATTGTCGCTATCTACACCTCCGGCAGTTGCCTAAAAACAAGTCAAGGCATGATTAGTCAGTGCACATTAGCGGCTCAAAACCCGCTAGCCGCTTGCGCCGACATCAATTATAAACTTATTTTTATCTGGATAAGTTTACCACACTCCCCCTGAACTTGCGACTCATTTATCCACTTTACCCCACAACTAATTAACAGGTTGGTTAGGCTACTTAACTCGTTCATCAAATAAACGATTGAAAATATAACCTGAGCGCGTTAATATGAGACTGGCTTTTGGGGAAACTTAGACCGACTTTTAGGGAATGGATGATAAATTTTGAAGAAAATTGTGACAATTTTGGGGTTAACTCTCGCGTGTGCGTTTGCTGGTAGCCTGCCGACAATTTCCGCCGACGCTAGCAGCTATCTGGGGATCAAGAGCACAACCAACACCAGTTACAACGCACGTTTCGTCAATCAAAGTAGCCGTAACGACGGTATCTACTATTACGCCCCCTACTACACCCAGCGGTCGGCTAAGACCCGTGACGCTAGTGGTAAGAACTGGCAACATCGGTTCGTGAAGGTCAGCCAAGTGTCGACCCTTTCGAATGGTGTGCAATTTGCCAAGTTCTCGTGGTACGGGAAGACCATCGGCTGGGTCGATGTGCGAGCGCTACAGAAGTTCAGTCGCAGTCAAAATGCGAAGGCGCTCCTGAACAACGCCCACTTCCAAGGCCGCGCCATGCTGTTCAATAACTACGCCAGTGGCGCCAGCAATGTCAGTGTCGGCTATGCCGATGCTGCCACTAAAGTGCTGAACTCGGCCGACACCATCTACCCCATCGCCTCGCTCCAAAAGGTGATGACCGGTGCGCTCATCGTTCAACTCGCCGGACAAGGCAAGCTGTCACTGAACAACAAGCTCAGTCAGTACTACCCGGGCGTCAAGAACAGTAGTAAGATCACGCTCCGCCAGCTACTCAACCAACGTTCAGGCATCGACATGGATGAATCGACACCTAGCAGTGTCCTCACCTCGCAATCCGCTGAGATCAACTACACGTTGAATCAGCTCAAAGTTGGCAGTAATGGGAGCTTTAACTACACCAATGCCAACTTTACCCTGCTTGCCGGGGTCGCCTCAAAGGTGACTGGCCAGACCTACGATCAGCTGGTTCAAAAGCGGATCATCGCACCACTTGGCTTGAAGAACACTTACTCGTGGAATAATCTGCCCCGCAGCGGTTCCATCGCCAATGGCTACAGTTATGCTAACGGTAAGAGCTACAACTCTAACAATGCCTCGCAGAAATTAGTGTCCTCGCTACTCGGTGCGGGTAACTACTACTCGACACCAGCCGACTACTACAAGATTCAGCAGGGACTGCGAAATGGCAAGATTCTGACAACTAATCAATATTACGACCTCTCCAACGACTACAAGTTGAACTATGCCGGTGGATTGTATCACTATAGCCACAGTATGAAACGCGTCCGGGGAACCCTCAGCGGTGCGGGCTACGAAACCGTGCTGTACGGATCGGAAGGCAACAAGTCCGGCGTCATCCTCTTTGCTAATCAGGCGCCAACCACGCCGATGGACAATCTGGCCAAGACGCTCTACGACCTCGCGCGGTACTATAACGAAAACTAACGCATCATATTTCCGATTTATGGCGGTTAATGCGTTAGATATCGACGGCTTGAAGGATGCCAATTCAGTTGGTAAGTAACGTCAAACGAGGCAGTACCAGCGTCATGCCGGTACTGCCTCGTTTGTTATATCATTTAAGTGTCATAGTCATTTAAATTGTAAGTCGCAATCAGGTTCGTCAGTTTCTTAGCATAGCTCGGATCGGTGGCGTACCCATTATTCTGCAGCAACTTGGCCGCCGTCTTGTAATCCGTCACCGTTTGCTTGAAATAGCTGCGCTTGAGCAACGCATCGTGGTCCAGAATGGCCGATGTCAGATCCGGGTAGTCACGGAAATTAGCTCGCACCGAAATCTTCTTGCCGTTGACGTATTCGTTCGTCCAAAACGACTTGGACTTGCCCTCGTAGCTACCCTTCACACCAAATGGGTTATTGGCCTGTTGGAACAGACCTGATGTTCCCCAACTGGATTCCAGAATGGCTTGGGCGATGACGATGCTGGGCAAAACTTGGCCATTTTGCCGGTAAACTCTGACCGCTGGTTTCGCCATCTTCGCGATGAATTTCTTCTGGGCAGCCGTCTCGTTATCGGTCGCGCCCGTATCTGTCTGCGCAATGCGCTGTGATTGAATCTCGGTCTTGATCTTACCGCGCACTAACAGCCCTCCGCCGAGAACCAACAGGACCATGACGAAGATCCAGGTAGCTGTCGCGGGATTATGACTCGACTTTCTTTTCGTTCTTCGACGCTTAGGCACCCGGATTCCTCCAATCTCAGTTATAATGTTCTCAATTATAACGAGTTTTTCGTTAGATGGAATTAATTATCCAAACCCTCAACAAAACTTAAACTTTACCCAGAAAGGAGATCACCATGCTACTAAGTGCCAGTGCTGCTATAATTTTTCTAATTATTTTACTGACTATTTGGGACCCCCACGGACTGACCAGTGCGGTGATCACTGTGCTGGGTGGGGGCTTAATCACCGTATTTGCCACCCTATCTCGCCACCCCTGGGCCGTGCCACTGGCAGACTTGGGCAAACTCACTATTTTAGGCATCGGTGCTTGGGGTCTCTTCACGCTACTTCTGATCATTGGCACCCCCAGCCTGGTCGTCCGCAAACGAGAACGACTGACGTTGGGGCTCATCGCCGGCATCTGGATTTGGCTGTTCTTGGGCGGTGCCTGGCTGTACGCCTTAAGCCATGGTACCTTCAACGATACCATTTGGCCGTGGTTGAGCTTCATCCCCGCCTTCAGCCTCTATCTAGGAATCCTATTTGCGGCCAGTGCCGTGGGATATCTACGAGCCAACAGTTTTCGGGCCCGTCACGCCGACACCCTCGTCATTCTGGGAGCCGGCCTGCTAAATGGCAACCAGATTGGCCGCGTGCTAGGTGCACGGCTTGACACCGCCCTCGCCTTTGCCAGTCGCCAGGACCACCCGGTGACGCTAATTGTCAGCGGTGGACAAGGTTCGGATGAAGCGACTAGTGAGGCCGCAGCCATGGCCGACTACCTCGAACGCCACGACTATCCGGCTGATCTCATTATTCAAGAAACTGCGGCCACCAACACGCGAACCAATCTGCTAAATAGCCAAAGACTCTGGTGGCGACTGCCCAATCAGGGTGGCCGGGTCGTACTGGTCACTAACGGCTATCATCTCTTTCGCACCCGCCTACTCGCGCAGCATCTCCGCTTACACGTGAGCGGCTACCCGGCGCCAACGCGCTTCGGCTACCTGCCGATTGGGTGGGCCCGTGAATTTCTGGCATTGATCATGCTACATCCCCGACGCCATCGGGGCGTGCTGATTGGGATGGTTGCGATGAACTTATTATGGATGCTGGTGTAATTACAAAAGATGCGATGACAGAAATCATCGCACCTTTTGTAAACTCAAGTTTATATTGCCGAAACGTGTTCCACAAGGTAGCTAGATCCGCTTAACCCCGATTTCCAAATAATCCAGGCCCGGGATTTTTCGGAAATCGACGTTAATGCTCGCTAGCTAACCGCCTTATGTCTCACTCTTCTAATTTAAAGCCGTCACACTAAGTTGATTGGAGACCTTGTAGAATTTCGGTTCCGTCCACGTCAGCATTTCCGGCGTTAATTTTAGCTGGACCACATCTAAACGATTGTACGGCTGGAAGTAATACGTCAGCGATTCGCTACAGGTCGCCGCCCGGTAGACGGAATAGGTCGGCCGATAGCGGTGGCTCTTGGGCACCGCCACACTATCCAGCAGATGCCACGCACTGATGATGCCTTCATTCTCATCAGCTGGGAGATCGGCGCGTTCCTTGTAATACGCTGCCCGGACGAACCGACCGCCTGGGGTAAAGGACCCGCTAGGCACCGGTTTGCCAGAGAATCGGCCGGTCGTGACGTGCGTTTCATTCAGCGGTACCGTCCCTGCTTCGAAGTCATCGGTATAGTTGACGTACTGGCCGAGCCGTTCGAGCTGTAACTCAAAGTCCTTACTGTTGGTGACGACGCCCAATGGATTCTCGCGAATACGCATAGGAAAGTGTGTCGGCTCAATCACCACAGTCCGGCCAGTGCGGTCGACCACGGCAAAGTGTAATTCGGAGTCGCCGATATTATTCACAGCATACGCCCCACTCATCAGCTGAATTTCATCAAGATGCGCTTCGATATCAGCCACCGAGGCGAAGTTCGCCAGCAGGTAAAAGGAAAACTCATACGGTGCCAAGTGAACTTGACCGGGAGTGGGCTTCTCGACCAGCTGAGAGCCGTTGGCAAACGTCAGCTTCTGCACGCTCAGTCCCATCTCGTTGACGCCATCGGATACGTCGATTTCATTGTGGTGAGCACCGCCGCCACCGATCAAGGCGTAACGGTTGGTGTGCCAGTGATTGTCAAAGACACTCTGCCACTGAAAACCACGCGGCACGAACAACGGCTGGACATAGAGTGCGTGCCAATCCATGGTCCGCGCCAGAATGTGACTGCCGTCCTTGGCAATTTGTAAGATACTGGTACACATGGCAAATGCCCTCCTTTTCTTTAATCAATCGGGTAACGTTAATTCGAAATAAGTCACGGTTGATGCTAGTGGCGCCTTACCGGGTGGTGAAAATGGACTCAGCTGTGGGAGTTTCCTTACCGGCAAGGTTCCACGCTAGTTAGGAAACTGGTGCGGTCAAGACGCGATTCTCAGCGGCTTAACCGCAAGCCTAAAGACCGCTCTACAGCTTTAGGCGTCCGCCCTCAGCGTCCCAGTCCAATTTTCACCGGCCCGGAGGCACAATCTGAGCCAACAAATCGTTCAGAACAAGATCAATCTAGTTAATTAATTCTACGTGAAAACGACTTGAACGGCAATTAAAGTGGCTTGGCCGCACCTTCCAAGAAGGCCTGGAACCGCTCATCGATTTCTTTTTGGCGGTCGGTAACGTTCTTTGCCAGTTCCGCAACATTTGCCGTAATCTCTAAGTAAGCAAACATAATTTGGCTGGCATCGAGGTGATACTGTGCCGCTAGCTTGAGGGCTAAGTCGAATCGATTGGGGGTCAGCATGGCTGCATAGGGGCTCTGGTAAGCTTGATGATGCTTTGTCATGGATTCACGTTCTTTCTTTTAGTTAGTTATAAGGTCTTCTACTTTACCGCAATTGTTGTGGGAGTCAACCATAAGGCTTTCTTAAACTTTGTTAAATAACGCCGAAAACGGCCCGAATCCCTTCCAATATGGTAAAATTAAACATGAACTGCACCCTGCTTGCACGGCGGGAAATTGATTAGATAGAGAGGACTCAGACTACATATGCAAGAACGGATAAGAAAGCTTCACCACAACCGGATTTTTGCACTCGTATTCTGGTTAGTCGTGGTCTTTGCGGCCATCGTCACCTTGCCAAATGTCAAGACCATCATTCAATATGACGGTCAACCACAATTAGCGAATACGAGTCAACCCGTCAAGGCGACCCAACTCAAGAACACTTGGGGGCGGAACCTAAACGGGACCTATACCGTCAACGCGGTCTTTAACAACCCCGATGGCGCCCTTACCAACAAGCAACTCGCTTCGGTCAACAAGACCGTTTCCGAATTGCAGAAGCGTTCGAATTATTATGGGGTCCAAAAGATCACCACAATGACGAATACGCCAACCAGTAAACCGCAACTGCTTTCCAAGGACAAATCCACGGAAATCGTTCAGTTAGAGGTTAGCCATAATCAGGGGACCGTCCGCCAGATGGCGTCACAACTCAAGACTCAGATTTCGACCATTGGCCTAAACACCTATGTGACGAGTCCTGAAATTATCAGTGATGCCGCCAATGAACACATTACGTCATTCACGCTAGTCGTTATTTTGATGACCTTACTGATTGCGCTGATTGCCATGGGGATTCTATTCGCGTCGATTATTGCCCCAATTATTACATTTTTAGCCATTTTAATTAGTTATATTACGACGCTGTCCCTCGCAACCAACCTGGCCTACCACTGGAACTTTGCGTACTCCGAGTACACCCCAATCTTCCTTCTGCTGGGTATCAGCTTGTTCACGTTGCTGACCAGCTTCTGGTTCTTCCGTGAACTGCGGAATCTGACCGACGATGGCGCTGATAATCAAGCTGCCACAACTAAAGTCGTCAATGACTTAGGTTATCGCATCCTAATCAGTACGTTGAGTCTGACGATTGCCTTTGGTAGTCTGATGCTCTTCGACTTCTCCACGATTCGTGCCTATGGCCTGCTGGGAATTGGCTTTGCCATTACCGGTATCGCCAGTGTCACCCTTGTTCCCGTGTTCACGGGGATGCTGGGGAACAGCCTCTTCTGGCCAAAGAAGACACGACCACGTCTCAAGGATCACAAGCTTTGGTCTCACTTGACGAAGTTCGGTCTTTGGCAACCATGGATCGCCGTTGCGGTTGTTCTGTATCTGATTGTTCCTATAACGTTTGCGAACCGGACACATCTCAATTACAACAGTGCTCAAGACATTCCAAATAATCAAGCCGTGCAGGGTGCTCGGGTATTAAGCGCGCACTTCGGTCAAGGGAAGGCAACGCCAGTCACGTTGTACCTCTCAACTAACCAACGTCTCGACAACCAAAACCAACTCTATCAACTGGATAACCTGACTAAGAAGCTCCGTGCCCAACCAGGTGTCGCTTCAGTCACGTCAGTTACCCAACCTGGTGGTCAACCGATCACGCAGTATTACATTTCTAATCAATTAAGTACGATCAATGAAAGCATTACCGGCGTTGTCGGTCAACTTGGCACGGTCAGAAACGACCTGCAATCCGACAGCACCAACCTGAAGCAAAAGTCACTGAAGGCTGAAGTCAAGCGGTTGGACAAACTGACCACTCAGACCAACACCTTGATGAGTGACAGTAGTACTTTACAGACGTCACTCCAAGCTGCCCTCAGTCGGTCAACCGCCGCCGGGACGACGAGCACGTCGAAGCGAATCACGCGTTACATTAACCAACTCAACGAAGTCAATACCACGTTGAACACTGCAGTTAATGACTTGACCACGCTCTCCAACTCCGTCAGCACCGCCAATACCGATGCCAGCGCCGCTCACTCAAACCTGAGCAACTACGCTGAATCAATCAAGGCTGTGAGCGACAGTTTGAAGACGTCCAAGAAACAAGTTTCCAGCATGCAAAAGTCGATGAACCAGATTTACCTCTACCTCAGTGGCTTACAAACCTCTGAAGCGGCTAAATCGCTCTACCTTTCCCCTATGCAGATTGCCAGTGGTGATTTCCAACAATCACTCGCAAACTACACGGACGCTAAGGTCCAATCGACTTACCTGACAATTACGTTAAAGGATGCGCCAAACGCCAAGAACACCACCAAGACGTTGCAACAATTGAAGCAGGTTACCCAGAGTCAACTCCGTGGAACTGTTCTCAAGAACGCGACGTTAACGTTTAGTGGTCAACCAGTCGTGACGAGTACGATTCAAACGCAATACCAACATGATTTGCCACGCGTTTTACTGCTGGTCTTCGGCATTACGTTACTCCTGTTGATCCTGTTCAGTCGGTCAATCCTGCAAGCCAGCTACTGGTTCTTAACCTTCCTGGCTTCCGCATTCGCCGGTTACCAATTAACCCAAGTCCTCATGGGCTGGTTAACGGGTAACAATGAATTCAACTGGCAAGTGCCACTGCTGACCTTTATCCCACTGACAGTTCTCGCCGTTGTCGAGCTTACGCAACTTGCACTGAGCTTCCGATTAAACGATGGTCCCCTGTTGGATTGGTTATTACCAGGGATTCATGAAGTCGGTCAAACGATGCGGCATTCACTGTTCATCATCATTGCTGGGGTCCTCGGTCTCCTAGCCGCCGAATCACAAACACTGACGGCTGTGACACTGATTACCGTCTTCACGGCAGTCATCTTCAACATTGTCTTGCCACTGATGGCAGCTTCCTTCGGTAAACTCTCAGTTGTCATTCCGGCCCAAAAGCCAATGCAATTCAAACGGAAGAAGCGGCGTCCTCGCAAGTCACGCTCCCGTTCCAAGACGAAAGCTAAAGCGACACCTAAGGCTTCCGATTCAGACAAGATTGAAAAGTAGAAATAGTTATAAACGAAAAGCCTTCGCGATTGCGAAGGCTTTTTTGTTGTGCGATTGGCACGTATCAGAATAACCAATCACTAACCATTTTCCAAATTAATTAATAACCTGTTCCAAGTCAATTAAGCCTGCGCTTGCCGACTAAACAGTCGCCAGCCCGTAATCACACTAGCCACCAAACAGATGGCCAACGAGACCATAAAGGCCACGTGCATTCCACTAATAAAGATTTCCGGATGTGCCGGCAGATACGCGGTGACCTGGTGCCCCGCGTAATGGCCCATGGCGGAGAACAGAACCGTCGTGGCGATAGAGATCCCAACAACCATCCCCATTTCCCGTGCCAGCGCGTTAACCCCACCAGCTACACCGAGATCCCGCATCGGCACAGAGCTCATGACAATGGAATTATTGGGCGCCATGAAGACCCCGTTCCCAAAGCCAACCAGACCGATGAAGAACATGAACACCCACAATGGCGTCGCCAAGGTCGACAACATGTAACCCACCTGACTGATTGAGATCAATACGAGACCGATAAACGTCAGGATTTCTGGTCCAATTCGATCCGAGATACTCCCGGCAATCGGCGCCACCACCACCTGAACGATGGGAAAGGTCATCAGCGCATAACCGGCGTAGTTCGCCGCCATGCCCCGAGCATTTTCCAAGTAGAATGGGGCGATAACATTGAAGAAGAAATTGGCCACAAAAATCAGGAAGGCACAGAGAATACTGATGGTGAATCGTTTATTTTCAAACAGATGTAACGCTAAGATGGGATTGTCAATTCGCAGTTCCAGCCGCACAAAGAATACGGTGGCAATGATGGCGACCGCAAATAATCCCAGAATCAACGGCTTAGTGAAGCCGACTTCCTGACCGATAAAGACGCCAGCAAACAGCGTCACCATCATCAACGCGAATAGACTCGCCCCGGGCTTGTCGATGGCCTGTTGGCTAACCATAATATCCTTAGGCAGAATCCGTTGACCAATCAGTAACGCGACAAGGCCAATCGGCACGTTGATCCAGAAGATGTAGCCCCAATTAAAGTGCGCCAGGAGCAAGCCACCCACACCGGGACCGGCAATACTGCCGAGGGCCACGAAGGACCCAATCATCCCCAGCGCCCGTCCCCGTTCATTGAACGGAAAGACTTCGGTAATGATGCCGCTATTGGTCGCCATGGTCATGGCCGCCCCAATGGCTTGAATTGCCCGTGCCACCAGCAGGAAGCACAAGCCAACACTGAAGCCACAGAGCAGCGAGCCAACTGTAAACAGGACGGATCCCATCTTAAAGATTCGAATCTTCCCCCGGGTATCACCAAGCTTACCGAAGAGCAACAGTAACGCACAGATGGTGATCAGATAGATTGATACCACCCACTCTGCCTGGTTCATGGGGATGGCGATATCCTTACTGATGACTGGCAGAGCAATGTTAACGATGCTCCCGTCTAACGTCGCCATAAAGGTAAACAGACAAACGGCTATTAAAATCAACCACCGATGTTTCTGAATCGCGGGATCATCCGCAAAATTTTTCATTCTCATTCTCCCTTATTTAACCCGGCTAGGCGTGCCGCCACCCAGTCGGCTTGGGCTTGTGCCCGGACTTGCTGTAACTGATTGACTTGCAGCGCGTCGGCGACATCCGTTGGGACCATTCGTGGCTGGTCCGTTAGGTAATCGCGAGAATTTTGCAAGTTAGTGAGCTGGTAATGACAGAACTGCTGAAAGTCCGTCAAAATTAGCCGTTGTTCCGTCTCTGCCAGTAAATGTAAAAAACTACATTTAATCTGAAAGAGTAACTGGGTCTGCTTGTTGACGGTCACCGGTGCCACGACTAACGCCGCAAAGTGTTGCCGGCCCGCGTCTGTAATTGCCGCTATCTTCTTGGACCGCTGGCCATCATTGACTGTAGTCAGGGTAATCTCTCCAGCCTGTGACAAACGTTCCAGTAGCGGATACAGGACCCCATAACTAATGGTCTGTTCAGCCCCTACCATAGCGGCTAACGCTTTCCGTAGCTGATAGCCTGCCATGTCCTGATCCATCAGTTGACCCAACACAAATAATTCGTACACACCCCGTCAGCTCCTTTTTCGGTTTCCTATTATAGTATATCGTCCCGATACATAGCAAGTTGATTTAAAAATTTTAGTTTGTCCGTTAAATTATGGACAAGTGTGTTACTTAATTAGTCGAAAATTCTCCCACGCTTCGACAATCAAAAAATCCCGTTCGCACCAAGTATCAGGCGAACGGGACATCAATTTTTTTCTAGTTAAATGCGACTCTCATCGGTCAGGCGTTGGGCCTCATCGTTTGGTAATAATTTATACCGAATGGGACCATCGTCGGGCAACAGAGCCATCAACGTTTGGGTGTCATCGAAGGCTCCCAAGTTGATGGCCATTTCATTGTCGACCATGGCAAATCCCTTCATCCCCGTCGAAACAAAACGGTGGACGTGCTTCACATTTTCTTCGCGAGCCTGTGCCTGCTTAGCGGCCCCATCCAGCGTGTAACCGGCATCCAAGAAATATTTCATCATGGTAACCTTGATAAACGTCTTAAACGAATAGACTCGGGCCTGTTGCCCGTCCTCACGCTCCCGAGAGGCAATTAATTCTTTCTTCTCCCAGTAACGTAATTGCCGAGCTGAGACACCAGTCATCGATGATAACTCCCCGATTCGAAAGACCAACCGGTGAAAATCAAAAGTCTGCCGGATCTGATCTGTAAACTCTGCCATCTTGTATGACTTCCTCCCCGTGTTAACTTACTTACCAACACTGTTAGATTTTAACAAGTTTCGCCCCTAAATTGCAACTATATTGCGAAAAGTAATGATTTGTTTAAGACATTTAACGGGTTTGCAAAGGGCTTGTTACATATTTGTCACATTACATTGGTACGCTAGTAACTGTAGAAATTCATGAGGAGTTGTCAGTAGGAATGAAGAAAATTATTAAAATATTAGCTGCATTCGCATTAGTTGTTGTTGGTGTCTTTGCTGTTTCGATGAGTACGACTACCACGGCATCCGCCGCTTCTAACTCATCATTTAAGTCCGTTTACAAGGTTGCCAAGTCACATTTAGGTGCCAGTTATGTTTATGGTGCTACTGGTCCTTCAGCATTTGATTGCTCTGGGTTTACCGGTTACATCTACAAAAAGGGTGCTAAGACGACGTTGCCACGGACTGCTCAAGCCCAATACAACAAGTACCAACACGTTAGTTACAAGAACATCAAAAAAGGTGACTTGGTCTTCTTCGGTTACAGTGCCGGTTCTATCTCCCACGTTGGGATGTACATCGGTGGTGGTAAGATGATTGACGCCCAAAACCGTGGTGTTGTTCGCGAAGCCGTTCACGCCCCATGGTGGCACGCTGTTGGTTACGCCCGCGTTGATACTGCTACTGACGCTGACTAGTTCTACTGAACCTCATGAATTCAAATGAACGTTAATAAATGATAACACGTTACGCGTTGACAAATGGTCAGCGGTAACGTGTTTTTTTATGGGAAACATCTCCCCCACCCTGGCAACAAAAAAGACAAGTGGCGATTAAGTCATCACCCGCTTGTCCCGTATCTTTACTGTAACATTACGCAATCGTATACCGCATGGTTCGATGAGGAATCCCGGCTTCTTCAAACACCTCACCGATAACCGTGAACCCCAGTTCCTTGTAAAAATCCAAGGCCGTCTGTTGAGCATCCAATTCCACCCGGGTCACATCGGACTTCTTAGCGTCCTGAATGATCTGCTTGATTAACTCTCCAGCATACCCATGATGCCGGGCGTCCTTTTCGGTGGCGACCCGCTGAATCTTCACGCGATTACCGGCCAACATGTCGATCCGCGCCGTGGTGGCTGGTTGATCATCCACGTAGCCCACGTAGTGCATCTTGTCCTCGTCAGTACCGTCTAACTCCAATTGCGGGTCAATGCCCTGTTCAGCAATAAAGACGTCCTTACGAATCTGTAGTGCGTCCTGATAGACGGGGTTCAGCTTACCCCAAGCCATTCTAATTTCCATCAAACCATCCTCGTCCTAATCTTTTTGGTTGTAACTTAACACCTGAATGTCGTCCGGTGTCAGTAATAATTTCGTTAAACTCCCGTTAGCCGGCCGCACACTCAGATCGTATTTGCCTTGACCATAGCGTTCCATCAGGCTCAGCAAGGTATTTCCATGACTAATCATTAAGACCTTGTCGCCGTCTTTCAGATTGGGATTGTCCCGAATCATGTCGAACGCCTGATCGACCCGTGCCCAGTATTCTTCGTTGTTCTCGGCCTGACGGAAAGGATCGGCTTCTTTCAAAAAGTCTTTGGCCTTACCAATAGAGTATTTCTCTTCAATTGCTTTAAAGGAAGAGACACCGTGCGGCGCACCAGCCACGTACCAGGCTTGCGCCATGTCGGTTCCCTCGTAATAGCCGTAAAACTCTTCACGGAAGTACGGGGCAGACGTCAGCTTGGCCGCCGGCTGCGAGTGATTCGCCGCCAGAATTGTCTCTGCGGTCTGTTGGGCTCGCGTGGTGTCGCTACAATAGGCTGCCGCAAAGGGCACGTCTTGCAACCGTTCACCGGCAGCCTTGGCATCAGCAATTCCGGCATCGGTCAACGGCGAATTGCTCCAGCCCTGTAATTTATTGTAGATGTTGAAATAAGTCTGACCGTGCCGTACCACGTACAATGTGATCTGCTTGTCCATAACGTCTTCACACCTTTCATTTCGTTGGTTTCCGCTAGGCATGTGCCTCCGGGATGGTAAAAATCGCCTGTGACGCTGTGGGCGGCGCCGGAAGCCACAGAGCGGTCTTCCAGCTTGGTTTTAAGCCGATGAACCACGTCTTAAAACCACCCAGTTCTCTAACCGGTCAAAAATCTACCGGTAAGAGAACTCCCACGGCTGAGGCGATTTTCACCATCCCTGCGGCTAAGCTAGTGCCAACCAACCATTCAAATTACCTTCTACTGTGTTCATCTATCAGTTAAAAAGTATGACAGTCTTACATCACTATCATTCCTATCTCTAGTGTACCAAATAACCTCGCCGGTAGAGCATGATTTCCTCGTGGGACTTAAAATTTCCCTAAACTTGCATCAAGAATCCCTATCGGAGTGAGGAATTTGCTACGATAGGGAAAATACCTTCGTTAGGGGTGTCGGTTATTGCCCATTAACTATGGTAGAATAAGACTACTTATTTACAAATGAAGGAGCGAAATAACTTGGAACGTTTCAAAAGAATCTGGGCCAGAACGGGAACGCGGATGGGCTTTACGACCCTACTCGTCGTGCTCTTTTGGCTAAAGACATTAGTCGCCTATTTCGTCGACTTCAAACTGGGACTCAGCGATCCCTTCCAGTTCCTCATCGTCCTCTTGAATCCAATTGCGACGACCGTCCTACTCTTTGGACTGGCGCTGTACCTGAAGCGAGCGCGCTTCTTCTACCCGTTTATTTTTCTGATCGACATCCTCGACTCTCTGCTACTCTACATTAATGTCATCTACTTCCGGGAATTCACCGACTTCATGACGGTCAGCACCATGTTGGGCTACTCAAAGGTCGACCAGGGGCTCTCCGGCAGTTCGTTAGCGCTGACCTCACCGCACGACATTCTCTACTGGCTGGATCTAGTCATCGTTGTCGTCTTGATGCTGACCCGGCGAATCTACATTGATCCCCGGCCTGTCAACAAGCGCGTGGCCCTCGCCGTGACATCCGCTGGCCTGCTCGCCTTCTCCGTCAACCTGACACTGGGCGAAATGGACCGACCACAACTTCTGACGCGAACCTTCGATCGGACCTACGTGGTGAAATACTTAGGTTTGGACGCTTTCACCGTCTACGATGGGATTAAGTCCGGCCACACCAGCGAGCTGCGGTCACACGCGAAGAAGTCCGAGCTCAGTGGTATTCTGAAATACATTCATGGCAATTACGCGGCTCCCGACAAGGATCTCTACGGGGTCGCCAAGAAGAAAAATGTCATCATCATTCACTTGGAAAGCTTCCAACAATTCTTGATCAACAAAAAGGTCAACGGCCAAGAGGTCACGCCATTCCTGAACAAGCTCTACAAGAGCAAGGCCACCTACAGCTTCGATAACTTCTTCCACGAAGTCGGCCAAGGGAAGACTTCCGATGCCGAAACGATGTTGGAAACCGGGACGTATGGCCTTTCGCAAGGGTCCCTGTTCACCCAACTGGGTAACGACAACACCTTCCAGGCCGCACCGGCTATCTTTGATCAAGCGGGCTACACGACCGCCGTCTTCCACGGAAATGTCGGGAGCTTCTGGAACCGGAATAACACCTACAAGAACCTGGGTTACCAGTACTTCTTCGATGCCAGTTACTACGACACTTCCGGTGATAAGTCGTTGGGTTACGGCTTAAAGGATAAGCTACTCTTCAACGACTCCGTCAAGTACCTGCAGCACCTCCAACAGCCATTTTACGTGAAGTACCTGACCGTCTCGAACCACTTCCCGTTCTCCTTGGATAGCGAGGACAGTACGTTCAAGACGCCAAATACCGGCGATAAAACCGTCGATAACTACTTCAAGACGGCCAACTACCTCGATCAGTCGATCAAGGAATTCTATCACTACCTCGATAAGTCCGGATTAGCCAAGAACTCGCTGGTCATGATTTACGGGGACCACTACGGGATTTCCAATTCGTCTAACAAGAGTCTAGCCAAGTTGCTTGGCGTTAATCCCGATGACTGGAATGATTACGACAATGCGCAGCTACAACGCGTGCCGCTGATGTTCAACATGCCCGGCTACAAGAAGGGCAAGATCGAGCACACTTACGGTGGCGAAGTCGACGTGCTGCCGACCCTGCTTCACCTGATGGGCATGAACAGCAAGAAATACCTGCAGTTTGGGACCGACATGTTCTCTAAGGAACATAATCAGGTCGTGGTCTTCCGTAACCGTGATTGGGAAAGTCCGGGCTACACGTCCGTTGATGGTACCATTTACAGTAACAAGACCCAGCAGGAGATTCACCCGACTGGGAAGCTAAAAGCCAAGATTGACAAGATGCAGGAACATGTCAACCAAGGCCTGAGTTTGTCAGACTCGTTGAACACCAAGAACCTCTTGCGTTTCTACCATCCGAAGGACTTCACGGCAGTCGATCCGAGCGACTACAACTACTCGGATGGCTTGCAAAAGGCCGAGAAGGTAGAGAAGAAGCTTGGCTTGAAGTCGACCAGCCTCTTCTCGCGCAATGGTGACAAGTCTACACAAGGCCTCTACAAGACCGATGCACCAGAACTCAACCATAAAGAGACTGATTCCAACCGGATCAAGATTACCAATCAAGACGATACGAGTGGAAAATAAGTCATCATTCACCATAAAATAAAGAAGCTATCCGTTCAATCTTAACGTTGAGCGGATAGCTTCTTTGCATTTATAGGCCTGAAAATCTAAGGTTTACGGGTAATCGATGTACTGTGAACCGGGCCCCGACGGTCGGGAAAGTACGTGCTCATGATGGCTTGCACGGCAATTGGTGCTTCACCATAACCAACGGCGATCAGCGGCGACTTGCCGGTATAGGTGGCCCCATCCCCAATCGCATAGATACCGGGAACACTAGTCGTCATCTGCCGGTCAACGGCAATTAAGCGCCTTTCCTCCGCCATATCCACGTCCCAGGCAGCCAAGACTGAATGGTCGGCGGTAAACCCATAACTGACGACCAAATCGTCAATGACTTGATGGACCATCTCAGCGTCTACGCCGACCGGCTTCAACGTCACATCCAAGGCACCCTCGGGCGTGGCTTGTAGATCCCGAATCAGGTACGGCGTCTTCACGTTAACGGTCGAGTCGTGAAGCAAGTCCACCATGTGGGCCAACCCCCGGAACTGGGCCCGGCGATGAAGCAACGTAACGGACTTGGCGACTGGCGCTAACATCAGTGCCTGGTCAATGGCGGCGTCACCACCCCCGGCCACCATCACACGGTGATCGCGAAATTTTTCCAAATCACGAACGCTGTAGAAGAGTTGCTTACCGGCGAAGTCATCAGCGTTGGCCACGTTTAATTTACGCGGCTTAAAGGCGCCATTGCCCACAGCGACAATCACCGTGCGCGTCTGACTCGTGCCCGCCGGCGTGGTAATCAAGAAGCCATCTGAGTTGGGCGTCACGTTGGTCACGGATTCGTTGGTCTTGATGGTCAACGGGAATTGCTTGAGTTGCTCACGCTGCCCGGCAATCAGGTCACGACCGGTGATACCCGGGAAACCCGCGACATCGAGAATCGTCTTCTCTGGGTAGAGAGCGTTGACCTGCCCGCCCAATTCCGATAGGCTCTCGATAACTTGTGTCTTGGCATTGTGCATCCCGGCGTAAAAGGCGGCAAACATGCCGACCGGGCCACCACCAACAATCGTAATATCATAGGATTCTGTCATTATTTTAAGCTCCATTTCTTTGTCACAAAAAACATTTGAGGAGACGGCGGCCATGAAACATTTGCGTGGACTCACAATTTTACTGACCACACTCGTCACATTGGGGGCGCTCGCTTGGGGCTGGCACGCGCGCCAAGCCACTTTGGCCGCGACTCGCGTGCCACAGACCCGCACAGCCACCCTCTTTTTGCCCGGAAATAGTGGCGGCTGGCTTTCCATGCGTGACATGGTGCTCAGCCTCAATCGGCCCCAATTGGCGCATTTTAGTTTGACCGCACGGGTCACCGATAACGGGCGTGTCAGCTGGCAACAACACCAGCCCGTGACTACTAATCCGTTGGTCCCCGTGCTTTTTCAAGACAATACTCACGCCGCCAAGGAAGCCCGGCAACTGGTGACCGTGCTAACCCAATTGCATGTACGCTATGGGATTATTCACGTTAACTTCGTTGGCCACTCCTCGGGTGGCACGATTGCTTATAATTATCTAAATCAGAAGCGGCATGCACCCGTAACGGTCAGCCGAATTGTCTGCATCGGTGCCGATTTCCCTGGTTGCGCGCCACTACACGCCCACTACGCACAGCTACACATCCTGAATCTCGCCGGCAACATTGGCCTAACCGGTAACGACAGTGAGGTGCCCGTGAATACGACGACGCCTCTGCGCCGTCTGGTCGCGGGCCATGTTGGTAGCTATCGCTTTGAAGAATTACGCGGTCCCGTGTGGAACATGCAGCATTCCCTACTCCATGAGAACCCAGCGATTGATCGAAAAATCATTGACTTTCTCTATCCGCCTAACTGACTATTTTTCAATATTCGCTGTCCTTGAAGAGTTCTAACCTCCCGCAAACCGGCATTGATTAGCACGAAGATGGCCAACCAACCGATGGCAATCAGCGCCCATTGCTGGAGGTAGAGGATATCTAACACGTCAAATGGCGCGTTCCAATCCCAGCCAGCGTGGAGCAGAATAGCTAAGAGGTAGAATCGCAGAAATTTTGGCGCCACGATATTGCTCCCGGTCACGGGCTGATGCCGTTCCTTGGCAAGCATGATGGCCGCGCCCATGATGGCGGACCAGATGGTATGCGTTCCAATCGCCTGCCAGCTACGCATCAGTAAGGTCACCAAGCCATATTGACCGGTGTACCCCGCCGTTTCGAAGACGGCAAACCCGGCCCCAATGGCCGCGCCCAAAAGCAGGCCGTTGAAGATATAATTCAAGCGAAAGCGATTGATGAAGAATGCGATAACCAACATCTTAGCGGTCTCTTCGATAAAGCCCACGATCAACGCGGACTCCCACGATACACCATTGCCCGATGGAATCAGCGAGTAAAGAATCATCGTGGCGACCAGCGACAGGATGCCGCCGACCAGGAAGACCGCCATGAGTTGATAAACCGAAATATTGCGGAAAACATTAATTTCAAAAAACATGATCATGAGTGAAAATGGTACGGTCAACGACCCAATAAAGATCATTCCAGGAACGGCATTGTTGCTCCGAAAGCCCAGGAATAGCAGGGCTAACAGGACAAAGCTGGCCCCCAATAACGCGAACACGCGGGAAAATAACCACGGTTTCACTGGCGCAGTCGAGACGGCCTCCAACGAAGGCGTGGTTTCTTTGGTGCCAACAATAAATAGCGACTCCGCATCGTCTGAATCATGGTGTTTAAAGACCTCCGAAAACATTGAAAATAAATGAATTTCTACGACTTTACTTTCGCCAGTCCACTCGTTCATTTCTTTTGTTGCATCATCTAATAAATGATTGTGATACTCAAAATGCCGTTTTGTCGGCTTCACTGACTCTTTATTCGCCATTGCCCAATCCCCCTTGACTGGCTCATTATAACGTTTGAACCTGGTTCTTAGTTTACCGTGAATACCGTAACGCTTCAACTTGATTCCAAGACCGCTTGCTAATTGTAAACCGTTACATTATAGTTGTAGTAGGCGCTCAGCCAATTAAATATAGATCAAAGGGGAGACAATTATATCATGGCAAAACGTAAAATGATTTTAGACTTAGATACTGGTATCGATGATTCCTTAGCAATTGCTTACGCATTAGGTGCCCCAGATGTGGACTTAATTGGGATCATTGGTTCTTACGGTAACGTCGTTGTTGAAGCAGGTGGCCAAAACTCCTTAAAGATTTTGGAACTCCTCGGCCACACCGACATCCCCGTTTACCTAGGTGAAAGTCATTCCTCAACCAGTGATCACTTTGATCGGATGCAAGTTAGTGCCGACATCCACGGTGAAAACGGGATCGGCCAAGTCGACTTGCCAGCACCAAAGCGCGCTATCGAAAAGGAATCCGGTGTGGACTTCTTAATCGACTCCGTTCACAAGTACGGTAAAGATTTGACGTTAGTGCCAACTGGTCCAATGACCAACTTAGCTGCCGCTTTGAAGAAAGCCCCAGAAATTGCGACAGAAATTGGCAACATGACCTTCATGGGTGGTGCCTTAACTGTCCCTGGTAACGTTACGGCCTACGCTGAAGCCAACATCAACCAAGATGCTGAAGCTGCTAACGCTGTATTGACTAGCCCAATGCATTCAACGATGGTTGGCCTGGACGTGACGTTGCGGACTCTCTTGACCAAGAAGGAAACCCAACAATGGCGTGACTTAGGTACCGAAGCCGGTGAAAAGTTTGCCGACATCGTGGACTACTACATCCAAGCTTACGTCGATGTTAACGATAACCTGGGTGGCTGTGCTCTGCATGACCCACTCGCCGTTGGGGTTGCTTTGGACCCTAGCTTCGTTACCACGATTGACCTGAACATGGTCGTTAACTACAACAAGGAAACTTACGGCCGGACTATCGGTGATGATAACCGGTTGAACGAACCAACCAATGTGAAGGTTTCCGTTGCGGTTGATAAGGACCGTTACCTGAAGACCTTTATGGAATACTTGACGAACCTGTTCAAGCAAAACTAAATTTAAGTCATTTGAATCCCGCCATCTCACGATGGTGGGATTTTTTTGTGCCCCTCCTTTTCAGGACAACAAAAAAACGAGTGGCAAAGCCAAATAATTGGGGCTTGTCACTCGCTAGAATCAGGTTTATTTTGTCTTGTAGTTAAAGTTACTGGTCATGGTCTTAACGCCAGAGTTTGCATATTGATTGGCATATTTCTTTTGATTAGCCGCATCCAAACTCTCAAAAGCCTTCATGTATTGCTTGTACAATACTGGTTTAACATACTTCTTGCCATAGGCTGCAGCTGGACTCGTCTTAGTCTTGGTGTACGTGTAAGTCTTCCCAGTCGTTGCTAAATGCCGGTTAGCCTTTGTCCCCGCAATCTTAGTGGTGAACTTCGTGCTCGACTTCTTCGTCAGCTTAAAGGTGTAAGTCTTTTTGGTCAACGAGGTTGTCGTCTTGTTAGCATCACTAGTCTTAAATTGGATTAACTTGTACTTTGTCGTTAAGGTTTGTCCATTCTTACTTAACTTGGTTGAAGTTGGCACACCGTACTTCACGTTTGGTGTGGACCCAAAGTCACCAAGAATCAGCATTGTGCCGGTCTTGCCACCTGACTTGTAGGTCTTAAAGTAAAAGGCCGTCTTTGACTTGGCGTTCTTGTAATAACGCTTTAAATCGGTATTGTTGATCGTTGGTTTCTTGGCAGCACTAGCAGAAACGCTTGGTGCAACAACCCCACCCAGGGTCCCCAATGCCATCACTGTTAGTCCTAACTTAACCATTAAACGTTTCATGACGTATAATCCTCCTTAAAATTCATCCGCTACACCTTTTATAGTGCCATTATTCTTTTGCGATTGCAAGAAGTCTCAACCGTTAGTTTAAAATCTCTGCAAAACGTTGTTTCAAGTACTCTGCAACCCCAGCTTCGTTGTTCGTCGTTGGTGTCTCATGGTCGGCAGCTGCCTTGATTTCTGGTTGACCATTTAGCATGGCAACCCCATCACCGGCGGCTTTAATCATTCCTAAATCATTTTCAGCATCGCCGAAAGCCATTAGATCATCGAAGTCCCAACCGAAGTGCGTCAACAGTTGACCCAGGCCAACTGCCTTGTCCATATCGGCAGCCAAAAATTCAAGAATTTTAGGTTGTGACCGCACCACATGGTACAAGTCGTGCAGTTCCGGCGTTAATTTAGAAACAACTTGATCTAAGACGTCTGCATCCGTCGCCATAACCGCCTTACTAAAGAGGTGCTCTGGCAAGTCAGCGAACGCCGTTGGAATAAAGTCCATCGGCGCCTTCAACATATGCTGATAGACCGAGGGTGTCAGGTCGGACACGGGGTAAACTTGATCAAAATCCAGGATATCGAGTGGATACCCATTTTCCTCAGCAAAAGCGTGAAGTGGCTGGAAATCGTGCTTACTTAGCCCACTTTGAGCCAAGGCTTCTTTAGTTGTATTTTGAATAACCAACGCCCCGTTGAAAGTAATCGTATAATCTTCAGCGGTCGTTAGGCCGAGTTGTTCGAGGTAGCCCCAAATCGCATTGATTGGGCGACCGGTGCATAGGACCACTTTGATACCAGCAGTGTGCAGCTTGCGTAAAACAGCGGCATTCTCCTCACTGATGGTCTTATCAGTATTCAGTAGCGTCTCGTCTAGGTCGAGTGCAATCATTTTTGTCATTCGTTTTCGTCCTCCGTATGCCTTCCATTTTACACGTAACCGGTTACGAATTAAACCCAGACTATTTCAAAAGGTCCTGACGAATCAACGCGACAATCTGCTGGTTCTCTGGTAGATCGGCGTGATTGGCATTCGCACCGGTCACCGTCATTTGCGTAAAGTTTTTGACTTGGCCTTGAAAGATCAGCTTGCCGCGATTCACACTGTCAAATGGCACGATACCATCACCAGAATATCCCTCGCTCCCAGCAATCGAATATACCGTAAGCGCCCTAGGTAGCCGCTTACGATTGCCACTAAGTTGCTTAAAGAGCGGCGTGTCCACACTTTGATCCGACTCTTCAAGATTAAATGGCGAGGCAATCGTCATTAACCGATCGGCGTGTGTCTTGGTTCGGGCAACGTCATCCTCCAAGAAAATTGTCAGCACCAGCCCACCATTGGAATGACCCATTGCCGAGAAATGGTTGAAGTGATAGGTCTGTTGCAGTGCCTTGAAGGCAATTGTAAACCATTTGGCCTGCTTTTGAATCGTGGCGTATCCGTCGTGATGGTTCTCGAAGCCCACAACGATAATGGGTTGCTTGTCGGCCGGGCGAACACTTCCGGTATACTTCAATGTCCCGTCGGTCATGACTTCAACGCGTAACAGGCTGTGCTGATGTGGCGTCTCCCGGTTGAGCTCAGCAACCAGCGCATTGAAGCGGTTCTGCGTAGCACTTGATCCCGGCACCAGAAAGACTGGGGCCATGGCACTCCGATAGTTTGCCTGCACGTTGGCGCGTTGTTGGGACCGCCAGAGAAACCCGGGCACACAGAGGGCCATCAAAACTAGGAGGATAGCTCCCAAACTACGAAATCTTCGTTTCATAACCGATTGCCTCCTCCGCAATTCCTGCCCATTTTACGAATGGGTAATAGATGGCTGTGCTGATGACCAGCTCCAATACAGCTAAGGTCAGAGCAGACCAACTACCACCGGTTCCCAGGAACGCCTGTAGGATTCCCGGCGTCCCATTGGCTAACGGATAAGCCACCGCTGGTACCCAATGCAGGACTAAGGCTGTCCAACTCAGTGTGATACAGGCTAATGGCGCAAGGATGAACGGTAAGAACAATATGGGACTGAAAATAACAGGCAGGCCCATCAATAACGGTGCATTAAAATTTCCCAGGGTCGGTATCAAGCAGTACCACCCCATCCGTCGCTGGGCCACATTATGTCGGACTAAAAAGATAGCGAGCAAGAGTGCCAGGACCATCCCCGGTCCCCCACTCGTGGCATAAACATCAACGACGGTGTGTAACGTAATCGGATGTGGCACCTGCCAGCCACTGTGATTCAACACCGCAGCCAGATTCTGCGCTGCCTCGATTGATTGTCCACCGACACTGGCAACTGGCCCTAAGATACCTAACCATTGGCAGGTTCCCGTGAGCAAACCAAATCCTAGCAGTGTTCCCAAGCTATGTGGGAGTTGAAACGGCCACCGTGCCAACGCAAGCAGGGCCGCATTTAAACTGACAGTCTGGGTGCTGACCCAGAAAAAGCCGAATCCCGTCAACACGACTAACCAGAGACTAACCACCCCCACCGTCTGCTCCAGATGTTCGTGTTCCGGGTCCTGATGATTGATCAACCATCTGTACCCATTACCGACCAGTAAGCCCACCAGGACCCCGACTAAGATGCCAGAGAGGCCCAGATTACTAGAGAGCCACTGAATCGAGTGGTTACTGAGCACGGACTGCCGATTCACGTTTAACGATTTCAAGGCAATAATAGCGATGATTCCCGCCATCAACCGATCGGTAATCAGCGGGGTAGCGGGTGCTACCAGATAAAAGCTGACCGCAAAAGCCACTAAGATTGCCGTTAGGCCTAACGTTCCTGCACTCAGAAGGCCTAGATATTGGCGGAAAAGTTTCAGTTGAAACGCCCACTTCGCTACGTGGAGCGTTTGGTAATAGTAGCCACTTCGCTGTAACCATGCCTGATTGATAAAATCAGCCAGTGTTCCCACCAGAATCACCGGAAAAATCAGGCGCAATGCCCGATAAATGGCCGTCATCTGCCGGTTACGTCGAAATTTAATTTCAAATCCAATGAGGTCACGACCAATTCTACTGGTCCGTTCAGCCATTGGGACCACCCCCTCAATACCGCTGATTGTACGGCAATTGGCAGTCGTCTTGATACGAACGGTACTCAGTTAGTCTGGCAGTCACCTAAACTAGCCACCGGTCAATCTGCTGGCTTACTGCTCCCGCCCGATTGTCCGTGGGCAAACGATGAATGGTGCCCGTAAGAATGGCCGGATCGGCGTTGGCAACAGCAAAACCCTGGCCCACCATTTCTAACATCGCGTGGTCATTACCGGAATCGCCGAACGCTGCCATATGTTCCGGTAAGACGCCCCAGATTTGACCTAACGCTAAGAGTGCGGCGGCCTTGCTGACCAGCGGCAACGTTACATTCATGCCACCCAAGCCACTACTGGTACCTACGAGGTGATTGCGAAAGTGATCGTTAAAAGCCGCCACTTGTGCCGCCACGTCTGTCTTGAGCCAGGTCACATCGATCTTCAATACGGCATCTGTCACCTGGAGTAAATCTGGAACGCTCGTCAAGCTGGGATAAAAGGCCTGTGACTCGCCAAATCGTTGACTCGTCGCCGGCAACTCGGTGTACGCCCGATCCCGTCCACATGCAATAACAAAGCAATCGGCCATGATTGGAGCCGTCTTCAACCAAGCCGCGGCTGCGCGCCAATCCCGCGGCGTAATCGCCTGGGACTGCAGTTGTTCACCAGTCCCCGTCACGGTCAGCGCGCCATCCTCAACGATATAGGTCAGCGTTTCACGATTAGTCAGTGGTGCAAACAACGCCTGAACGTGGTCTAACGGATCGCCCGTCGTTACCACAAAGCGCATTTCACGGCGAGCAAGTGCCGCTAATTGGGCATCAAATCGGTGCTGATCATAGTGTCCATTTTCGTCTAAAAATGTCCCATCCAAATCCGTTGCAATAACCTTTGGTCGCATCCATTTCCACCCTTTCTCTGACATAACATATCCCCATCATACCTGGCCAACCGGCCCAACACAACGCATTTCTCCTATAAATAAA
Source organism: uncultured Lactobacillus sp. (assembly GCA_937874695.1). Classification (GTDB taxonomy): domain Bacteria; phylum Bacillota; class Bacilli; order Lactobacillales; family Lactobacillaceae; genus Levilactobacillus. The sequence goes on along the minus strand of CALNAJ010000017.1, from coordinate 83,606 downwards.
ATCATAAAACAAACGCCGTCATATCAGGGATACCGACAGGGTGAACAGCTTAATTTAGCATTCATTTGACCAACGATTCATCTGCCAAAACAACTACCTTTTGCCAAGATAGTCGGCCATAAAAAACAAAAATCGTCCTGGATTTCTCCAAGACGATCGTTAAAAGTTCAAATTAAGCGTCCATACCCAAACTATAGGCGTAGTTCATCAACGACCGGGTTTCGGTAAACTCGTTCTCATCATGCAGAACGACCGTAATCACCCGATGCTTGCCGGCCTTCTGACCAGTCCCCACGAAGCAGTAACCTGCCAATGGCGTATAACCAGTCTTCAGCCCATCCACGTTCAGGCTTGCTTGGTAATACTTGCGGCCCTGTAACATGTTGTTGTAGTTATAGCACAATTGCCCATTGACCGTCTTAGAACCAACAGAACCATCCGTTAAAATTTGCGGATAGTCCTTGATCAGATGCTGTGCGATCAAGGCGACATCCTTGGCGGAGACCATGTTGGCGTTAGCCGAACCGTAGCTGTAGCCAAACGCCTTTAAATCACTGTTTTCCAGGCCAGAAGCCGAAACAAAGCTAGCCTTGTCCAAGTTCCAGGACTGCGCTTGTGCGTTCATCTTCTTGATGAATTTGGCGTTACTACCAGAAACCCATTGCCCCAGCGCGATGGCGGCGTTGTTAGACGAATCCAATAGCGCGGCATCATATAATTCCTTGACCGTGTACTTGTGGTTGCTGTAGAACTTGAAGCCCCCACAGCTGGCACTATTCCCCATCGCAACTAACCCACTGTCATTGGTCTTCACGATATCCGTCCACTTGCCGGACCCATTGTCGATCTTATCTAAGACCAGGTACAACGTCATCAGCTTGGAAACAGAAGCGATTGGCCGCGCCGTGTTGGCACTCTTGGACCAAACGGCTTTTCCCGTTGTGTAATCCAAAGCAACAGCGTTCTTGGCGTATTTCAAACCAAATGGCGCCGTGCCTTTCTTCAGGTAGCCATGCCAGATCCAGCCTTTAACGGACCCACTCTTGTTGGCAACGTAGTAATAGATACCCTTAGAGTTACTGTGCTTGAGCGTGGCCTGTTGTGTCACGTACCAAGTCGTGTTGGGATAACCCTTCATCGTAGCAATCCGCTTGTTATGCGCCTTGTTGTAAATGGCTCCCGATGTACTCTTCTTGTGATAGGCGGCTTTCGTCACCGTCTTCGTCGACACCGTGGTATAGGTCGCGGCGCTAGCCGTCACCTGAACGTTTGCGGCGGCCCCTAATGTCACCGCAAACAACAGGGCCAGCATGAACCCTTTGAACTTTGAAATTCTCATTGGTATGTATTCCCCTTTTCTAATCTCTAACAGCCAGCCTACCATGGTAAATAAGCCGGCGACAAGGCTTCGCGGGACTTTGTAACCTCGTTGTTGGAACCGTAATTTTACCGTAATCCATCACTTTCCAACTGAACTAATTGATGGCTTCACTTTTACCCACCATATCCATTTCGGTGAACTCATTTTCATTGTGTAAAGCGGCCGTGATACTCCCCGGGCGCTTGCCAGATTTCTAATCCGTGGATACCGGGTAATCAGGTAATAATCAGGACCACGTTGTATGGGGGGCAGGCAGTTAGGTTAATAACCTTACGGGTGTGCTCCTTGTTGAAGACGACTCCCTTAGCACGCTGCTTGTCGTAAACCGTCTCCTTGATTGATTTGATGCTAACGGCCTTGTACCTAGTTACAGCATTCACCGGTACAACCAGACTGCCCATCGTAATGGCAACGACAAACGCGATGAGACCATGCTTCATATGTACTTTACGCATAACTCGGATTCTCCCCATCCAATAATAATTAAAACAACTAACTATTGGAACAGTGCTCTTCTACGGCAGCCGAAAACGTTTTGGGAGACACAGGTGCGCCTGTAACGCAGTTGTAAAAACAATTTCGGCGCTGAACAGCTCATGCCATAGAAACGATTTTTTCCGGCTGTGGTTGCAATTCTCAGATAAACTCGTTAAGCTAAGATTAATCAAATACGACTGGGGTGCCATCGCGGCTGAGATCAAACCCATTGAACCTGCTCTGGTTAATACCAGCGAAGGGAACGCGTAATCAATAGCTATCAATGCCCCCACTAATGCACTTAGTGGGGATTTTTTTAGCATTGGTGGCCCCTCAGCGGCTAAATTTTAGGAGGCGGATGTTTATGAAACGTTGGCATATTAGAGATATTATTTTGGTAACGATTATTGCAATTTTTATGGGGGTTATCTTCTGGGCAATCGGTCCGGTCTACACAATTTTAGCGGCGGCCTTAGCGCCATTCGGGTTACAACCTCTGGCAAATGAACTGTTGTTAGGTATCTGGGTCATGGCGGGGCCCCTCGCAGGTTTCGTGATTCGGATCCCCGGCGCAGCAACTTTGGGTGAATTGTTGGGTGCCGTGGTGGAAATGTTCCTCGGTGGTATCTGGGGAGCCAGCACGCTGATTTCAGGTGTGCTCCAAGGATTCGGTTCTGAACTCGGTTTCATCTTTACTGGCTACAAGCGTTACGGCTGGTTCACGCTGGCCATGAGCACATTGACCACGACCATTGTCACCTTCGCATGGGACCTGATTCGTAACGGGTACGCGGCTTACCACCTGCCATTCTTGTTATTGCTGTTCTGCGTGCGGTTGCTCTCCGTCTTCGTCTTCGGTGGTGTACTGACTAAGTTGATCAACAATCTTCTGGTCCGCGCCCACGTCTTGAAGGACTAACTTCGCCGTCGCCTCAATCGAAATTGCAACGCTTATCCACGGATAGTATCGCATCTAAGCCTTTGGTCAAGATTGAACCGAGCTATCGGTATTTCTGACAATTACAAACAACCATTCACACGTTTATCAAGCAACTCATTTCCAAGTCTTACAAGCAGTATTGGGGGAATTTATTTGGCTACCGTCACGGTACAATCACTCACTTACACCTATCCGAAGCAAGACCAGCCGGTGCTGAATCATCTCTCTGGCACCTTTCCTGCTGGCAAATTCTCACTGCTGACCGGCGTATCCGGCGGCGGCAAGTCTACGTTACTCAAGTTGATTGCCGGACTGCTTCCTAACGCCGACGATGCGATTACATTTGACGGTCACCCACTCAGTAGCGTCGCCCCAACCCAGCGTGCTGCCACCGTGGCCATGCTCTTTCAGGAACCCAGCACGCAATTCACCATGGATACCGTCCAGAACGAATTGCGCTTCGCTTTAGAAAATCAACAGGTCCCCGTCGAACAGATTGCGCAACGGAGCGCTACTGCGCTGGCCTTCGTGGGTATTTCAGATTTGAAATTTCGCAAGCTCATGCAGCTCTCCGGTGGCGAGCAACAGAAGGTGGCATTGGCCATCATCGTTGCCATGAACAGCGACGTTATTCTCTTAGATGAGCCGTTCGCCAGCATCGATCCACCTACTCGGCTGGTGCTGTTGGAAAAACTGGTAGCGCTGTGCACCGACCACGGCAAGACGATTGTCCTGGCAGACCATGACCTCAGCGGCTATCAGCAGTGGGTCGACCACCTCGCCGTCTTGGCGGATGGTCAGCTCAACTTACTCTCCGCAGCCGAGACGCAGCAACGTTTTGCGGCCTTCACACCACAGCGTCTGCGCCTGTCACACGTTCAACTGCCAACCGACCAGCTCACGACCTGCCTTCATGGCACCCAACTGGGCCTGGCCCACGGTGACCGGCAACTCCTGACACCACAAGATCTCAGCTTTTATGCGCATCGAACGACGTTGATCACCGGCCCCAACGGCAGTGGTAAATCCACCCTGTTCAAAGCACTCGTTCGTCTAGGTCACTACCAAGGCCACATTGCCTATCGCGACACCGACATTAAAAAGCTCCGGAAACGCCACTACGCCCGGCAGGTTGGCCTGATGTTCCAGTCAGCCACCGCACAATTTCTCAACGTGACCGTGGCTGAGGAACTGGCGCTCTCGCAGAAATACGGCAATAGCACCTACTTCACGCCGGAACGGGTTCAATCCCTTCTCCGCGAGCTCAACCTCGATGGCCGTGACGACCAGGTGCTCTACTCCCTGAGTAGCGGTCAGCAGAAAAAGCTTCAGCTCCTGTGCATGCTCATGATGACACCCGAAGTCTTATTGCTCGACGAACCCTTGAAGGGCCTGGATTACGCCTCAATTCAAACGGTCATGACTATTTTGACCACGGTTCAACGCGAACTCAATCTCACACTGATCCTGATCAGCCATCAGCTCAGCGGACTGGATGGCTTGGTCGATCTGCATTTACAATTAGCCGACCAGCACCTAACCTATCAGGGGGTGAGCGCATGAATCCCTCACTGAAACTGGCATTGATCACCCTGATTGCGCTGGAAGTTTCCTTCGTTCAGGTGTGGACGGTCAACGTCGTCCTGATTGTCGTGAGCCTCTTACTCATGTTGATCAACCGCGTGCCGTGGCGCCGTCTGCTCTTATTGACGATCGTGCCGCTCTTCTTCGCCAGCGCCCTGGTTTGGTCGTTGATGCTCCGTGGAGATGCCTCGACACACTTCTTAATCGTCATCTTCACGCGGATGTTCGTCTACGTCTACATGGGCGGCTGGTTCACACTGACCACCAAGCCCCTGTGGCTGACCCGTTCTTTGGAACAAAACGCCAAGTTACCTAGCAAATTTGCTTACGGCTTTCTGGCGGCCTTCAACCTGATGCCTAAGATTCAGGCCGAAGTCTCTACCGTTCGCGCCGCAGCCTTGATGCGCGGGGAAGTCCTACATGTTTGGTCCCCCCGCCTGTATTTCAAAGTCATCTTGGCGGCCATGAATTGGTCGGATCAGTTGGCAGCGGCCATGACCTCCCACGGCTTTGTGGAAGGCGCACCACGGACTCACTCCCTGACCGTGCCGCTCGTTGCGCGTGACTGGTGGCTCTTCGGCGGCAGTCTCGTCTTGGCTCAGGTTGGCCTGTTCATCGGCCTACCCTAATTTATATTAAAAGGAGTTTTGTCATGTTTACCGATCAAGCACACGCCGCTACATTGGCTTCGTGGATGGCTTCTAAGCATCACCCCTTCATCACCCAACTCTGCGCGGGCACCTTGCCACTTGAGACGTTTCGCTACTATCTGATTCAGGATCACTACTACCTGCAGGAGTTCGGCAAGATTCACGACCTCGCTGGCGACCAGAGTACGGACCCACGCGTTGCTAAACGGCTTCATGCCGGCGCTGAACACTTACGCCAGGGTGAAATTGCCGTGCGCAAAACCTTCTTTGACCGTCTCCACATTACGGCGGCGGAAGTTGCGGCAACCCCCGTGGCACCGACTGGTTACGCCTATACCAGTCACCTCTATCGCGCACTGACCACGGTTGGCCCAGCCGGTGCGGTAGCTGGCCTCTTGCCCTGTTACTGGCTCTATGCCGAAATCGGCCAGGAATTAGCGCAAGCGGGCTCACCAGTCCCTATTTATCAGGATTGGCTGGATACCTACGACGCCGACGATTACACCGGGATGATGACGGACCAATTGGCCCTCGCCAACTACGTCGCCACCCCAGCCAACACGGCCACGTTGCTCGACATTTTCGAAAAGAGTAGTTGGTATGAACTGAACTTCTGGCAAATGGCCCTCGATCATGAGACTTGGGGTATTCCAGTCGCAGAGCCGTCAGATTTTTCAGCCGAAAATTAATGCGGTATACTAGAGGCACCCTAAGAGAGAAAGTAGGTGTCGTCGATGAAAAGAATTCGACAATTAACATTCTTGCAGTCTTTCGGTTACCTGGCTCTGGCGTTGGGCCTCATCATTGAGGTCTACGCGCTGTTCAACGGCCTGGGAACCCGGTTGTCCGGTGACGACATGTTCGGGGGTGCGGTGGTTCTGGCATTAGCCATCGCCTTCATCCACAGTAAAAATCTACCAGTCAACTTAACTTTAATTGCACTAAGCACGTTAGGTTTTGCATACTTCACGTTCATCCACACCCACGCCTGGTTCTGGACGGTTGTCCTAGCCGCGTTGGCCGCAGCATTCATGATTTACTTCTTCGGCCTACGCGGTGAGGTCCGCCGCAATCAGAGCGAGTGGTTCCACTTTTAATGGTTGAACGAGATATATTGCCTGCGGTTGTCAGAGATTCCGCCGCTGTGGGGACCACCTACAGCCTGAGAAACGGGCTTCGGCTAAGGATGTGTTCAATCTATACAGATTCGATGTAAACCGTCATTCTGATTGATTTTCACTTCGTAATTATCGACCATTTGATTAACAATAATCTTAGTCCGTCCACGATGGCGGGCTTTTTATTTGCTTTCTGCTGTCACTCTAAAACAATGAAATTGCAAAGAGATACCGAACCCCCCAACAAGAATGCTAAATCCATGTGAGCCGTGAGGGCGGCGTAAATCAGCCCAGCTGTGGGAAAGTTCTTAGTGGCGAACCTTGCCGCTTAGAACTTTGGTGTCTTTGAAACGCGTTTTCCAGCGGTTCAAAGCAAGGTCAGAGACCGCTCTTTGGCTCTGGCCGTCCGCCCACGCGTCCCAGCTGATTTACGCCGCCCGGTAAGGCGCTGGCACATGCGATTTAGAAATTCAAACCAAAAAGAAACAGACTAACCGAAGTTAGCCTGTTTCCCCGCTTGATAAACTACAAGAGACTGTAGTCATGTAATCAATATGATTACCGATATTTAAGGATGGTACAGCCGGTTTTCCCGGCCCCGGTGGCGGAGTTGTCCCTCCGCAATTATTTAACGCGTATCTGTGAAACGTGTGTCCGCGTCACGTTGGCCGTTGCGGGCTGTGTGCTGACGTGAGTCACGGTGCGTTTCCCCATAGAAAACCAGGAGAAGGCACTAATAATGGCCAACAACACAACTGCCGTGGTCAAACTCGAAATTACATGTTTCAGATTCATCCTGTCACCTCATCGGTCTTTCTTACCGCTTAGCTTAAGCCAGCAATATCACAGAACCATGACAGGTTGACCAAATTACGTTAACAATTCCCGCACTAATCAACGATAATTGTTATATTGGATATAAGTTTACGCAATTTTGGCCTATTCATCAAGTAGAATACAAAAAAACTTGCAGATATCGAGGGTTATTTCACCGCTTTTGCAAAACTTTAGTATAATAAACGTAAGCAGTAATTTGGATTATCATTTGGAGGGATATTAATGAATCAAGAATTAAATGATCTTGCTGAAGCAATCATCGCCTACCAAAAGAAATACGATAAAACTGATGGCGAAATGGCCTTTGGCTCTCGAATTTCAGTCGAAAAGTATCACGCAATCAAGTCGGGGGAACTCACACCGACGAGTGACGAGCAAAGTTCTCTGAAAAGTTTAATCGCCACGAAGCCAAATTAACTGACTTAATCAGCCCGGTTTACAAATTCTGTTTTCAGATAATCACGACAAGTGCTCCAAATCAACTTTGGTTGGTTTGGGGCACTTTTTATAAACTTATTGAATTTGTTCCCAGGCCGTGCGGTAGGCCGCGGCCGTATTATCATCGAACGCCACCAGCCGCACCGTTTGAATACTCGTCGTGTGCGCCAGTACCGTCGCAATCGTCTGGGTCGCAACAGCCGCCGCTTCTTCCAGCGGATAGCCGTAAACGCCCGTACTGATCGATGGAAAATCCACCGTCTGACAATCGTGTTGCCCAGCCAGAGTGAGACTATTGCGGTAACAAGCAGCCAATAACTCTGCCTCGTGCTGGTCACCGCCGTGCCAGACCGGCCCCGGTGTATGAATCACCCATGTTGCCGGGAGCTTAAATCCTGGCGTGATCCGTGCCTCGCCAGTCGGGCAACCGTTAAACGGCACGCACGCCCGGAAGAGTTCTGGCCCAGCCGCGCGATGGATTGCCCCATCAACGCCACCGCCTCCTAGCAGCGTGGTATTCGCCGCATTAACGATGGCGTCGACATGACTCTCCGTAATATCGCCATGAATTACCGTAAACTCTGCCATCTGATTACTCCTTTGACCACGGCCAGTGCCACCGTTTTTTGGCGGGTGCCTGACTGGTTTGATCACGTGCTTTCAGTCGCTTCATACCTTCTCGATAGGGGTTGGCATACAGCGCCGATAGATTCAACTTCTGACTGTTCGCTGTGGCCTTAGGTGTCGGCCGAAATGGTCGTAGATCTGTGTGACAGTGCGGACATTCATCGTCCGCAGCCGTCACTGCGGCACCACAGTGGGGACAAAATTTTAAGTCTTCAGCCATGATTCCGCCTCCTACTTCGGTTGCTGTCGATGTTGCTGATTCTTCTGGCGGCGAACCACCGCATGATCAGCCTCACGGGCAGCCGCCTGCCGTTGTTCCTCGGCGCGCCGTTGCGCCGCTTCGGCAGCCTGCTTCGCGGCCAGTTGACGTTTGGCACGACTACGATAGCTCAAGAAACTCCACGCCCCGACTGCAATCAAGGCCAGCGCAATCTGCACCGGCACGATTCCCCAGTCGGGCTGCTTGGCAACGAACAAATTATAAGCGATCAACAGTACCGACATGGCACCGACCACCGATAATGTATCGCGGAGCCAGCGCGGCATCTTCTTGGCTTTCATGGTCACAACTCCTTACAGGTCGCCTTCCACGCGCAACTGACGCTCTACCAGGTAGGCGTCCAAATACCCAAAGGCGATTTCATCAACGTCGCTAATGCGATAGACCTTACCGACCTGATCCAGTTGATTATCCTCAACTTCATGGAAGATAAACCGTTCACCGCCGACCTGGCTGGGATAACCCAACAGACCAGTGGTGTCGTGCATTTTCAACCGAATAATGGTACGAAAGGCCGCCGCTTGGGTCAACCGCGCACTGAACTGGTCAACCGTTGGATCAAACAGCCGCTCGTCGTTTAAGACCGGCTGAATCTGATGCTGACGTGCTTGGTTCAAGAGTGAGAATAACCGCATCGTCTGCAGGTAATCGGATTCGATGACGACCGCATGTAGCTCGGTCAACCGCATCACGGTATATCCCCCGAATTGCCCGGTCATGTCGATTAAGTTCATGATCACGGCATTTTCCGTGACCGCGTTGATCCGGCCGACAAAGAAGAGCTCCTTGTCGTGCGCTGGCACCAGGGCAACCAATGATTCCTGTCCGGCCAACTGCCGTAGTGTTTCCGGAACAGCCTTAGCATCGGTCACTTCATTGGGCGTCACGTGTGATAACTTCCGCAGGCGCGGTGCCGCAATGCCCTGCAACGTTAACTCTTTACCTTGGAATTCAATGACTTCAAGTTCAGATGGATTCAACGTAAAGACCGGTTGATCCGTATAATCAAATTTATTCAAAAGTTGGATGGTCACTTGATCCGCCACCACGCTGGTCACTAAGCCTTCGTAGAAGTGCTCGTCACCCTTGACGACCAACATCACAACGAGATGGTCGACCCACGCATGACTCAAGACCTGCCGGCGCAAGTCGCGCTGTCCGTCAAAGTTCATGGTCAGGCCACCGGCTTGGATAAACTGCTCTTCTTGAGCCGTCTGGATCCGAAAAGCCATGTTGTCCAAATCATCACTTGAAAACTCAACTTCATCAATGACATCGACCGCAAGGAACACGGCGCCATCCGGCAATCCGAAATCATCAAACGTGGCGAGAATAATGCCGGTATCGCTGACCGTCGTCACGTAGCCGGTGTACACGACTTCTTGGTTGGTTTGATACACGTTAACCAATATATGCTGAGCCAACGCCCGGTTTAAATCATTCATAATCGAATTCAACATGACGACCCCCTTTTTTATGATTCTTTAACCTGGCCGTTAAAAACACAGGCCAAGCTTATTTCTACTGTTCTGAAAATCTTATCATATCTGACTGAAAATAGCTCGTGAGCCGCCGCTAAATTTCGACTAAGATACGGCGGTACTCAGATACTCTGCGAGACGGTCACCCTGTAAGCCCGCGCTGAGGCCAACTAACAGCTTGATTCGGGCCTTTTGGCCGTTCAAACCTTGGCATAACATCAAGCCCATCTTACGTAGCTCGATCCCACCACCCTGGTAGTCGTAAATGTCCTCGGCAACGCCATTATAACACCGTGAGACCAAGACTAACGGGATATGCCGATCTAGGAGCCGTTGAATGGCTGGTAAGGTAACTGGCGGTAAATTCCCAGCACCCAGACCTTCGATGACGATACCGGCCGTCTGGTCACTGTTCAGGGCATCAAACAAGCTGGCATCCATCCCCGCGTAGGCCTTTAGTAAGTAGACGTGGTCCACCACGTGGTCGATGTCGCAGGTATCTTCACGAATCAGCTGTTGGAAGTAGATCGGTTGTCCCTTAGCAACCAAGCCGATGGGACCAAACGTTGGCGTGCGGAACGTGGCAACGTTCGTAGTATGCGTCTTGGTCACGTACCGTGCTGTATGAATCTCATCGTTCATCACGACCATGACCCCATTGCCGCGTGAGGCGTCGTCTGCGGCCACTTCAATGGCTGTCTGAAAGTTATACAGACCATCGGACCCAACTTCGTTAGAGGAGCGCATAGCCCCCGTCACGACAACAGGAATGGTGCTGGGCAGGGTCAGGTCGAGGAAATAGGCCGTTTCTTCTAGGGTATCGGTTCCGTGGGTGATGACCACGCCATCGATGCCTTCCTTTTCGCCTTGATTGATGCGTTCCTTGATCTTCAACATTTCAACTGGGGTCACGTGGGGTGACGGCAAGTTGAAGAGTTCGTCGGTAATCAGCTCAACGCGCCCCTCCATAATCGTTTCTTGCTGGGCAATTGGATTCTGGGCGTTGGGGACAACCTCGCCCTTTTCGTTCTGGGACATTGAAATCGTCCCGCCCGTATGGATGGCTAAAATTTTCTTCACAACCGTCAACTTCTTTCTCAAAAGATTTTCTTTCCCACATTGTACCTTATTTGCTGTAGAATTTAGTTAGAATTAGGAGAGGATGTGTGGAAATATGCCGAAAAAAGATGAAAGCGCTAAACCCTACCGCCCTGGTGTGGTCGTCCATCCCAAGAAATATAGTAATTCCGGTGGCATGGCCGACTGGGGTCCGCTATTAGAGTGGTTTGGCGGGCTTTTCAAGAAACTATGGCATCGGCATTAGAAAAGTCTACCGGGTGTTGTTTTTTTCATTTTCACGTGGTAAAGTTATCAACATTCCATTAAAAAAATAAAGTGATTGCCTATATAATGCCAAGATAAGGTTGGCGAGTTTCTACCCAGAGCCGTAAACTCTGGACTATAAGCAAATTGAGGACGAAACTCTTTTTGCCGATGAAAAGAGTTCGTCGGTAGAGTTTTCAGTAAGCCCCCTTTTTGCAAAGGGAGCTTTTTGTTTTCACCACCCTTGGCGGCGTATGGACATCACGAGAAGGAGGAACTTTTCTTGCAGTCCACTAAGTCCGCAACACCAGTCTCGTCATCAGAAAAAGGGTCCGCCTTGCCCATGTGGCGCGCGGCCATTCTTGGTTTCCAGCATTTATTAGCTATGTATTCCGGTGACGTCATCGTTCCCTTACTGATTGGGGGCGCGCTTCATTTTAACGCCATGCAAATGGCCTACTTAATCAGTGCGGATATCTTCATGTGTGGGGTTGCAACCCTCTTACAGCTCAAGCGGACACCGCTGACTGGAATCGGCTTACCCGTTGTCCTCGGCTGTGCGGTTCAAGCCGTGACACCACTGAGCGCCATCGGTAATCAATACGGCGTGGGCGTCATGTACGGCGCCATTATTAGTGCCGGTATCTTCGTCTTTCTCAGTGCCGGGTGGTTCTCGAAAATCAAGAACTTCTTCCCGCCCGTTGTGACTGGCTCACTCATCACCATTATTGGCTTTACGTTGATTCCCGTGGGCTTTCAAGATCTCGGTGGTGGAGATGCCACGGCGAAGAACTTTGGTGATCCCAAGATGTTACTGGTCGGCTTTCTGACGATGGGCATTATCTTAGGACTCAACGCCTTTGCCAAGGGATTCCTCAAGTCACTGGCTATTCTGGCTGGTATCTTGATTGGAACCTTCATTGCAGCCGCCATGGGAATGGTTTCCTTGAAGGCTGTGGGTCAAGCCAGTTGGTTCCACCTGCCACAGTTTTTCTACTTCGGCACACCCAAGTTCGAATGGTCCTCCATTCTGACGATGATTCTGGTGTCGCTGACCACGATGGTCGAATCAACTGGGGTCTTCTTCGCCCTCGGTGACATCACCGGCCACAAGATCGGTGAAAAGGACTTGAAGCGTGGCTATCGTGCTGAAGGCATCGCCGTAATTCTCGGTGGTCTCTTTAACACCTTCCCCTACTCCACTTTCTCCGAAAACGTTGGAGTCGTGCAACTATCCGGCGTCAAGACCCGTAAGCCACTTTACTTCTCAGCATTATTCCTCATGCTATTGGGCCTGCTACCTAAGATTGGCGCCCTTGCCACGGTCATCCCTGATGCCGTCCTCGGTGGTGCGATGATCGTGATGTTTGGCATGGTTGGGGTGCAAGGCATTCGGATGCTGCAACAGGTTGATTTCAAGGATAATAACAACTTGTTGGTCTCTGCCATCTCCATCGGTTTGGGCTTAGGCGTCACCGTCTATCCTCAAATTTTCCAAGCCATGCCCCAATCGCTTCAGATTATCATGAACAACGGGGTCGTCATTGGCAGTTTCTCAGCGGTCATCTTAAATATTGTGTTCAACATGCGGCCACACCGGGCGGTAACACCAGCCCAGGCACAGGTCAATACGACTGCCCAGCCGCAAAATCATAACTAACAGCTTCACGTTGTCTGTCCCTGTAGCCAGTAACCGGGCCCCTTTGCCCTGATTGCCGGCTATTTTTGTCCCAATTTTTTGACGGTCAGGCTTGATTGCAAATTAAGTAGTGGAAACTTTCCGCCTACGGTTGCCAGAGATTCTGCCTGCTGTGGGGACCACCTACAGCCAAAGATCTGGCTTTCGGTTCGGTTTGAAACCTCGCAAGAACCCTGCGAGTTTCCAAACACGTCCCACGCTGTAAGTCCGGGAAGAACCAACCGCCCGGCCTAACAGCGTCGACACGGCTGGCTACATGCCTGGCCTCCTTCGGCTAAGCAAACGATTTCTACTTCTATAGAGACGTCATACCTATCCTGATTGTCATAAATTGTTTAATTTAAATCCTGTATATTTCCATTAAAATCACTCCAAAAATACGCTACATAATTTCATTTCGAGTTAGCAACCCAATTAGATGCTTACATCCATGTGAGCCGTGAGGGCCAGTGAAAATGGGCTCAGCTGTGGGAATTCTCTTAGTGGCGGGTTGAGCCGCTTAGAGAATTGGTGTTCGTGAGACTCGTTTCCCAGAGGCTGACGACCAAGCCTAAAGACCGCCCTTTGGCTTTAGGCGTCCGCCCTCAGCGGCACGGCCCATTTTCACCGGCCCGGTAAGGCGCAAGCCAAAATGTAAGCATACATTTTGGCTTGCGGGCGGGGGTTCGCGTATAATGTGAGTATTAACTTTGAAGAGGAGAACTGTGCATGCTAAGCATTCAACACATCAGCAAGCAATTCGACACCGTGAAAGCCTTAACCGACGTGAGCTTTGACGTGCCCAATGGCCAGATATTAGGATTGATTGGCCAGAACGGTGCAGGCAAATCCACAACTTTTCACAGTATCCTAAACTTTATTAAATACGATGGCAGCATCACCTGGCAGGGCCATCCCCTGTCGGCCGACGACTTCGATACGATTGGCTACCTCCCCGAAGAGCGGAGCCTAATGACGAAGCTGACCATTGAACAACAGATTGTTTACCTCGCGCGACTCAAGAATAAGTCGGCCAAGGATATCCGGCCGCGCATCGATGATTGGCTGGGCCGTTTTGCCGTCAAAGGTACTCGCAAGAGCCGGATTAACGACCTGTCCAAAGGGAATCAACAGAAGGTCCAGTTGATCTGCACCCTGATTCACCACCCCAAACTATTAATCTTAGACGAACCCTTCAGTGGCCTCGATCCCGTTAACGCCGACTTACTGAAGCAGGCTATTTTAAACGCGCGTGACGACGGGGCCGCCATTATCTTTTCCAGCCATGACATGGAAAACGTCTCGGCCTTATGCGACCACCTGGTCATGTTAAGAAAGGGTGAAATGGTGCTAAACGGTACCCTCAACGAAGTCCGTTCCCAATTTGGTAAGACCGAGCTCTACGTCACGACGGACTGGTCGGCGACACGGCTCGCCACACTCCCTGGCGTTGCTGACGTGGAGACGCGGCAACCCGGACAATATCTCTTGCATTTAACCGATCCAGCCGTGGGCCCCGATATTTTCGCGGAGCTCACTCAGGGACACTACATTGAGGAATTCAGCCAGCAACCACCGACCCTCGATGAGATTTTCCGGATGAAAGTAGGTGAAGACCATGCGTAAGACTTGGGTCGTCACTTTTGAAACCTACCTTCGTCAAATCAAGTCCTGGAGCTTCCTGTTCATGGTGCTCGGACCCTTCCTGATGATTGGTCTGACGATTGGGATCAGCTACCTGAGTGCCAACAGCGCCTCCAGTAGTAAGCAAGTCGCCGTCATCAGCACGTCGCAACCTTTGCGCCGTGACTACATCAAGCAACAGGATAGCGGCCTCAATACCAAGATCACCACGGTCAGCGCGGCCAAGTCTGCGATGGGCAAGAATCATCTGGCGGGCTACCTGCTGCTCAGCGATAATCAGCAGCAGATTCATGCCGACTACCACGGTAGTAGCCAGATGAGTAGCGCGCTCAAGGCCCAAACGCAGAACTTTCTGAGTCGCTATCAACAAGCCTATAATTACCAGCAGGCTAAGCTAACGACTAAACAGCAACGCTTGCTGGCCCGGACACCGGTTCTCCAGCAGCACATCGAGAAAAAGGCCGGTACTGCCAACTTGGCTAAGACCATTTCCTTCTGGATCCTGGTCACGATGATCTACATCATTCTGATTACCTACTCCACGATTGCCGCGCAGGAGATTGCTTCCGATAAGGGCACTAAGATTATGGAGATCATCTTCTCGAGTACCACGGCCACCAGTTACTTCGTTGGAAAAATCGCTGGGATTCTGCTGGTCATCCTCACCCAAATTGTCATCTACCTCTTGGGTGGCTGGGCAGCATTCCAATTCGCCATGAACAGTGCTTCCTTGAAACCATTGATCACCCAATACCAAAGCCTAATTGACACAGTTCTTCACAATCTACTGAGTATCAACCTGGTCTACCTGTTCTTGGGTGTGATCATCTACACGCTTCTCGCGGCATACAGCGGTGCGGTCGTGGCCAAGGCAGAGGACGCTTCCAAGGCGGCACAACCAGTCATCATGCTCGGTGTATTTGGCTTCTTTGCGACCTTCCCGTTCCAAAATAACATGGACGCCCTCTTGGTTAAGATTCTCTCGTACGTCCCATTCTTCTCGTCATATTTCATGCCGATGCGGATCATCAATGGCACGGTCAACGGCTGGGAACAAACGATTTCACTAATTGTGCTATTGGCTGCCATCGCTCTCTTCGCCGGGTACATCGGCAGTCAATATCAACGACTGATGTTACAAACGGACAACCACAGTTTCTGGCAACACCTGTTACACGGTTGGCGCCACCAGAGCTAATCTACGCTAGTCACTCGCATCCTCATAATCACATTGCCCATTAACATTTTTAGCCAACGTGCTATACTTAATGGGTAAGTTTTGGGCCTTTAGCTCAGTTGGGAGAGCGCCTGCTTCGCATGTAGGAGGTCGTCGGTTCAAGCCCGATAAGGTCCATTAGATGTTTCTTAGAAGAACAAATGACAAAACAACTGACTGTTAGCTCATCGGCTAGCAGTCAGTTGTTTTCCACTATAGTTCTCTACTCAGAGTATGTTTTACTTTTCACGTATTCGCGTTACACTAATTGTGTACCACACATAAATTAGGGGGTAGCTACATGATCAAATTAACGGGTAAATGCGCCGTTTTTCTTACGACGCTGGGGTTAGTCGCAGGGATTGGTCTTGCAACGGGGACGACCATGGCACACGCATCAAGTAAGTATTTAGACTTGGGACAGTCGGGGTATGTGCGGACTAAGAAGGCTATGTACGTTGGCATCTATCAAAAGCATGGCAACACCTATAAGCCATTGCTCAAGAAAAAGGGCGCCCTACTACGGGTTGCCGGTATATACCAGCCGACTGGTAAGGGCCCCATTAAGGTCTCTTTCACTTCTGGAGCAGTCAATTATAGCCGACTGAGCAAGCTCAGATTCTCAGACGCAGCAACTATTCCGCTCACCAAGGCAAACTTTAAGAACGTTAAACTAAAGGCACCTCTCCGTGGAACTGTGCTACGAGCTGGCAAAGGGTTCAAAGAAGACAGTAAATTTAACTATGGCAATAGTTCCGCATTCTACCTTACGCTGGATAATTATATTCAATATTATAGTAAATCAGCACTGATTAAGGATGATGCTCAGGGCGACATGGTTATTGATGGTGGCAACGCCATGGAGAACTACAAGCCTACTGCGTCAGCTAAGATGATTAAGACAACCGTTAATGGCGACACGACCACTGTGCAGTACAACAAGCCGATTAAGGGAATTCCTGGCAAGAAACTAGGTACCCACAAATACCAGATCAAAATTACCAATCTCAAAACACACGGCGGTAAAAATTTTGCCGAGGAAACTCGGGGGAGTTGGACGAACTATACCGTTAATGCCAAACCCTATTTTGAAGGTATGATGTATTTCGACTAGCTGCCGCTCAAAAAAAGACTACTCATAACTGGGTAGTCTTTTTGAGTGGCATAATTAACCTAAGCAACAGCAAATGCCATTTTTCAAAATCTAATGACCACTTTTCCCTTTGGATGTCCATTCGTGACATAGTCTATTGCCCGATTAATATCAGCTAATTTGAATTCAGTTGGATCAACTGCCGGCTTAATACTATGCTTTTCGACAATTTTAGTGATTCTCTTCAGTTGTTCACCATCGCTTCTGACGAAAATAAAGCGATAATCCGCCTTAAATTTTTTGGCCTTTCTATCAATGCTATGACCCGCAACGGCGAATAAGGCCGTTTTCCAAAATGGCATATGATGATCTTTAGCAAACTGGCCATTAGGTAGCATAATCAATGACAGCAATCGTCCATTGGGTTTCAACACCTGTAGTTCATGATCAAGCTCCTTTTTACCAACTGTATCAATCACATAATTTACGAGTTCCAGATGTTCCCAATAATTCTGCTCACGATAATCAAAGTATTGCTCTGCACCCATATCAAGCGCTGATTGCTTTGATCGCGCATTCCCGCTAACCATGACTCTCAAACCCATTTCTTTAGCAATCGGAATAGCCATTTGTCCAAACGAACCCGAACCACCTGGAATCATGACACTTTCCCCAGGACGAGCTCCGAGTTCTTCGGTCAAGCCTTGATACGCCGTTAATCCGGTTAAGGGCACCGCAGCACTGTGAACAAAGTCCAATGCCGTTGGCTTCATTGCCACCGCACGGTAGTCGATGACAGCATATTCTGCAAAGGCACCAATCTTATTTAAGGGTAAACGTGAATATACTTCATCGCCAACCTTGAATTTTGTTACATTCTTCCCAACCGATTCGACGACGCCTGACAATTCATTACCCATCGTTACTGGCAATGAATATTTCTCCATCAACTTCACATAGCCGGTTCCAATTAACTTTTCCAACGGATTGACAGCAGCTGCCTTTACCCGAACCAATACTTCATTATCAGCAGGCGTTGGTCTTGGGATATCCTTAACGACCAGTTTAAAATTCTTGTCATATTTCAATAATTGGGCAGCTTGCATCTTGTAGATTCTCCTTTTAAATGTGATCATTTTTTTATTGATATTATTTTATAATCGTTAGTTACAATAGTAAAGTAATGTTACTTTAAATTTTAGGTACCCTAATCACCATAGCCATTTCTAACCGTAAATCAAAATAGAGAGCAAGCTAATTTCTCGGCTTACTCTCTATTTTTCTGCTGGCATCTTATACAATCATTCATCAATATTACTTTTCGACAAATACCTTTTGAACGCATCGGTATCTTTAAAGGCACCCGTCTCCTTGATATAGTCATCAAATGTCTGCGGATCCATTTCCATTGAGCCGTCGCGTAAATGCAAGCGATAATCCTTTGCTTCAATAGACGTTCTGTAATACCATTCTTTGAATTCTAAATAAGCAAGCGCCACCTGCAACGAAACAATCTGCTCTTTCAAATTTGATTTTTGATGAACTAAGAAATCATAACGGAAATCAAGTGTCCGATTATCACGCTCATCGGCTTCAACGTACGCCGCGATATCTTTAAGCTTAACGCCAATCTTCTTTAAGCCAATCACCATAAGTAACATATAGATGTTCTCTTCACTAAAGACACGCTGATTATTTTCATCACGCTTTAAATGTGGGATTAAATTATGACTGTCATAGTACCGAATCGTCGAGATTGGCACCCCAATTTTTTGTGAGACCTCACTGATTGTATATGTATTTTCGATTTTTTTCATTTTCCTCTTGCCCTAAACCATAGTTTAGCCATTAGTATATCACTTGTGGTCATCAAAACACATTACAGGAGGTCTCTTCAATGATTACATTTTCTTTGGCAATTCTGGTTGGTATTTTTCTGCCAGTGCAAACTGCCGTCAACTCAAAACTCAGAAATTTTGTAAAATCACCTTATTTATCGTCAATGATTTCATTTTTAATTGCAACTGTTTTCTTAGCTCTAACTTCCCTACTGACACATTCAGCTATTCTAATCTCACCGCACACGATGGCGTTGGTTCCCTGGTGGGCTTGGCTAGGCGGCGTAGTGGGTGTCATCGGCCTCACTGCAAATATCCTGTTATTTCCCGTCCTAGGTAGCGTTCAAACGGTCATCATGCCCATTTTGGGGCAAATTTTAATGAGTTTACTGATTGATAACTTTGGGTGGTTTAGAGTCTCTCCCAAGCCGCTTAACTTTCTCAAAATTGTGGGCGCACTAGTCTTAATTGTTGGGGTGATTTTAATTGTCGTCGTCCCCACGCTTGGAACTAGCAACGAAAAAAATCAATCCAAGTCACTTTGGATTTGGCAAATTGCTGGGATAATTGCCGGTATGTTAGTGGCCTCACAATCAGCAATCAACGGTGAACTTGGCGTTGTTTTAAAATCATCCATGCACGCGGCCTTAATCTCATTTGCTGTGGGATCCATCATTCTCCTAGTTGTGGTTGGCCTGTTTCAACGTGACCTAACTGATATCAAGCTTGCGTTTGGTAAGGGTAAGCCTTGGTGGATTTGGATTGGTGGTTTCTTAGGCGCACTGTTTGTCTTTGGTAATGCCTATCTGGTACCGCTCATCGGGACTGGTGCCGTGGTTGTGCTCGCCTTATTGGGGCAGATGTTGAGTAGTCTGGTCGTCGATCAATTTGGTCTATTAGGGGCCACAATCAAAAAAATTGTGCCGATTCAAATTGTTGGCATCGTTGTTATGTTTGTTGGTGTAGCTTTAATTGAAATTATTGGCTAGGAGGAAAAAGCATGGAATACACATCTTTATCAGATACTGGTCTAAAAGTATCGAAATTAGCGTTAGGAACGATGAACTTTGGAACGCGCGCTGACTTTAGTAGCTCTCGAGAAGTCTTTAACGCCTGCATAAATGCTGGTATAAACTACTTTGATACTGCCGATATTTATGGTAATGGAAAATCCGAGGAATTTTTGGGTAAACTGATTCATGAACAGAATAGAAATGACTTTGTTATTCAGACTAAGGGCTTCTTTTCCGCAAAAAACGGAATTAACGATTCTGGAATGTCGCGAAAACATATTTTAGAGGCACTCAACCAAAGCCTTAAACGCCTTCAGACAGACTATGTTGACGTCTATCTTATTCACGACTTTGACGCATTCACAAGTATTGAAGAAACGATAGACACGTTAAATGATCTCAAAAAAGCTGGTAAAATTTTGACTTTAGGCGTTAGTAACTGGGCAGCCTGGCAGATCATGGAGAGCATCGGCATTTCCAAGCTTAATAACTGGTCACAGGTGAAAGTGCTTGAACCACTTTACAATTTAGCTAAGCGTCAAATCGAAGCAGATATTTTGCCAATGGCAGCCAAACATAATTTAGCGGTAACTCCGTTCAGTCCATTAGGTGGCGGTCTACTGACTGGTAAATATGGTAGCACTGGTCAAGCAGATAAAACAGGACGCTTGGCTAATGACCAAATTAATCGTGCCAGATATGAAGATGACTACCAGCTTGCTGCTAGGTTTACTGATTTTGCTCACCAAGAAAATGTCAATCCGGTTTCACTCGCAATAGCTTGGGTTTTGCATAATAAAGCCATCACGGCTCCTTTAATTGGCGCTAGAAACCTGTCCCAATTACAACCAGCTTTGGACGCTCTAAAGATTAACTTGTCAGAAGACACGTACGACAAGATTACTTCACTATCAACACCTCCCGTACCAGCAAACGGCCGAACAGAGGAAAACGTGATTGGCAAATGGTCTCAAAATTATAACCCATCCTCCAAGTAACAATTCTTGTAAAATGTTACCAGATGCGGTAGACTCTCTTTAGTCATAAAAATGATAATTGATATCAAACTAAAAACTGCCTATACAGGCCGCGCAAGTCGACCGCTGGACGATCGCTAATGCCCAGGGCAAAGTCCCCATTCACTTTGCTGGAAAGGAATAATCACAATGACCCCATACATTAATGTCCCCACCAAAACTATTGTTACCCCAGAGAACAAAACCTTCGCCTACCGCGAGATTGGGGCGCCCTCTGCCGTGCCAGTAATCGGTTTGATTCACCTTTCCGGTAACCTCGATAACTGGGATCCTAGCGTTATCGACGGTATCGCCCAAGAACATCGCTTGATTCTACCCGATTACCAAGGCGTCGGTGGTTCCGGCGGCAAAGCAGCAAAGACCATTCAAGGCATGGCCCAAGAGATTCGCGAATTCATTCACGCCCTCGGTCTTGAGAAAATCGACTTGTTTGGGTTTTCCATGGGTGGCTTCGTTGCCCAAGAAGTCATCAACCAGGAGCCATCGTTGATTAGACGAGCCATTCTGACCGGAACGGGCCCCCGTGGTGGTCAAGGGATTCGCGATGTGACGCGTATTTCTGACCGGTCTTTGGCCAAAGCGCTGGTCACTTTCACCGATATCAAAGCCTACCTTTTCTTCACCCGGACCCCCAATGGTAAGCATCAAGCCGCACAATTCCTAAAGCGGATCAAGTCCCGGCAGACCGACCGTGATCGTTCAATCGGTTGGTCTGCCTACCGTACCCAACTGAAGGCCATCAACCAATGGGGTTCAGAGAAGCCAATTGATTTTTCCAAGCTGGATATTCCAGTCTTAGTTGCGAACGGTGATCACGATATCATGGTTCCAACCAAGCCGAACAGCTACGCCCTTGATGAGGCGTTCGCCAACAGTCAGCTCATCATTTATCCGGACGCTGGTCACGCGGGTGTCTTCCAATTCGCCGACGATTTCATTAAGCAAGTCAATAAGTTCTTGAGCTAGTCACCACCTTAAAGACAAGTTAGATTCCTTAGACAGAACAGCACCCTCTGAAATGGCGGAAGCCACTCAGAGGGTGCTGTTTTATTTTTGTCATTAGAATTTTTCACGAATTAACGACTACCGGCTAAATAGCCCTTGAAGACCTCGCTAGAAATTTGCGCAATCTGCCCTCGGCATAAATAAATACTAATGATTCCAAACACTACGATGCCAATGTCTAACCAGAAATGCCAAGACCTAGTGTGCTTTGTGATAGACTGCCATGTCATCATTTCATCCCCTAATGGTGGGCTTCAACTCACTGATTGCTAGCATTGTAGCACCCTGCTTCTCAGACAGGTATCTATAGAATCTCGATAGTAAGTTTAGCCGAACAATACCTTAGGCAAATGACGTGGCCAATGTCTCGATGAAGGTCGTCAGCATCCGTGACTCCTGCTGGCTTTTTCGCTGAATGTAAACCGCCGTGAGCGTCTGATCGTCAAATTCTGTGGGCAGAACCTGCAACTGGCCGGCATCCAATTCCGGTTGAACCACGAATTTAGGCAGGTAGGCGATTCCCAGATTACTGATCACACTCCGTTTAACGGCCTCAACGCTCCCAATCTCCAAGAAATGACTGAACACAATATCCCGGGCAGCGATTGCCGTCATAAATTTCTTGTGGTAAATACTTTCTCAATCATCGGTAATCAACGCACATGTTAAACGTTGATGCGCCTGTCGCAAATCGACAGTCCGTGAATCCAGCTGGGCACTCGCGACCAAGACCAACGGAATGTCACGCAACCGGGTCACCGCAAGGCTATTGCCATACCCGCCGACATCATAATGAACGCCTAAATCAACAGTGCCATTGGCCACTAGCTGCGGAATCGCAAAGCAATTCGCCATTTGTAAGGACAATTGAACGGCGGGAACTTGGACGTGAAACGCCTTTAAAATCGGCTGCATTCGATAGGTCAACAGCGTGTCTGGAATGGCAATCCGTAAATCCCCAGTGAGTTCGGCATCCGCCTTACCGTAGTTCTGCATTTCCGTGACCATCCCCAGAATCCGGTCAACCGCGGGCAGGAGATTCTTGCCCGCCGTCGTGAACACCATTTTCCGGCCCACTTTTTCAAACAGTTGTAGCGATAACTCCTGCTCCAACTGCTGAACCTGAAATGTCACGGTCGATTGCGCGTAATTCAACTGGTTCGCGGCCGCCTGAAAGCTGCCGGTCTCCGCAATGGCGCGCAGTGTCTTTAGGTTTTTAATATCCATTTCGGTGCTTCCCTTCTCTGGTCATATATCAATATTGTTGAATAGTTAATTTTAATATTTCAATTGGACTGAACTGTCATGCTGCCTTAGTATAAATAGCAACATCGCGAAAGTCAATTTCGCATCTTAGAGAGGAAGTCCCATCTTGAAAATCGAAAGCTATACCCCTAAATATCGCAATCAGGTGATTGCCCTCATTCTCTACCTGCAAAACTATGATAACAAGGTCAATCTTTCCTTAGAAGAGCAGCCGGATATGGCCGACATTACCACCCACTATTTAAGCGATAATGGTGAGTTCTGGTTAGCCATCAACGACCAGGACATGGTTGTCGGCACGATTGGCCTGATGGTCGAAAACAGCCAATATGGCATTCTCAAAAAATTCTTCGTCCATCAAGACTACCGCGGCACGGCGGCCGGTGTTTCACACAACCTATTTGCCACCCTAATCGCTACCGCAACGCAGAAACGACTACAACACATTCTATTGGACACGCCCGCTGCCTGCCACCGTGCTCACCATTTCTATCGTAAGAATGGGTTTACGGAAATTGCGCGAGCAGCCGTGCCACTAACCTATGATTATCCGGACCGCAATTCACTCTTTTTTGTCCGCGACCTGTAGCAACTCACTGAAAGACTTCAACGCTCCCTTCACCTGTGCTACCATGAGACTAGTTCTGCGCGACGCTACTTAAAAGTAAACTCTTAAAAAATAATATTACCAACACAACTAGAAAGCGGGTTATCTCATGGGCCACCTCGTCTCAATCATCACCGTAGTTATCTCAATTACTGCATTAGTTATTTCCTTAATTGGGCTCACCTTAGGCTTCCGTAACTGGAAACGGGCCACCGCAGATCAAGATAAATCTGAAAAATAGGCTGAGTGGCACCCATCCGCAATATTTGGCGGATGGGTGTTCTTTTATCTCTACTTACGCTCAAAACTTTCAAAACTTCCTGAGTAAATTACTTTGGTGACAGTTCTTAGCACATCCACTGATTACTAATTTATTTATAAGGCCCTTTGCTTGAAAAAGTCGTCCAAAATCTGACATACTCAGTTCAAACTCGACTAACAACGAATATATCTGGTAACCCTAACTAGGAGGAGCGGCATGAATTTTAAACGCATTATCCAATTATTAGCAGTTTTATATTTAATAAGTAATCTTTTCCCGGCCTCACCCTTCTCAACAGCTTTAGCTGCAACCCCGACTGCCATCACAAATTCAGATGGCACTACCACTGGAACTATTGGTCAGGGGTGTGTCTGGACCCTTTCTGCTGATCGAAAAACTTTAACCCTTGATGGTGGCACCCTACCAGACTATGAAGGACCGCTACAACTATTTGATGAAAGTCCAATTACTAAGGCTATTAAGGAGCAACTCCACCTCTCAAGTTTTTATATCACTAAACTTATTCTCAAAGGGGCTATTAAAACCGGTTCCAACGCCGCCTACCTGTTCAGCAACTTTAGCGAAATAGACGGATTGAATCGCTTAAACACAAGCCAAGCTCAAAATATGGCTTTCATGTTC
The DNA here is from genome assembly GCA_937874695.1 of uncultured Lactobacillus sp. Lineage (GTDB taxonomy): Bacteria > Bacillota > Bacilli > Lactobacillales > Lactobacillaceae > Levilactobacillus. The sequence goes on along the minus strand of CALNAJ010000017.1, from coordinate 59,169 downwards.
TACGGTGATGTAAGCGATACTATTGACACGTCTAGTTTCAATACCAGTCATGTCACTAACATGTCCTACATGTTTGGCTATGCATCAATTAAGGCTCTCAATTTGGCTAATTTTGATACCAGCAAAGTGACCGACATGTCCTACATGTTTGGTTCGAATAGTATGCTTGAATCTCTCGACATTAGCAGCTTTGATACACGCAACGTGGCTAACATGGAAGGCTTGTTTCTGGGTACCGATTCTTTAACGGATCTTGATATCTCTTCATTCAATACTGCGAATGTCACGAACATGGCCAAAATGTTTGATGCTTCCGGTCTTGAAAAGATTGATGTCAGCAAATTCGACACCCGTAAGGTCACTGACATGCTCTCGATGTTTAGTTATACCCAATTGAAAACCTTAGATCTTTCTTCCTTCAACACAGCCCAAGTCACTGAAATGACCTACATGTTATCCCACAATCATAAGCTCCAAACATTACTGTTTAATCCTGACCTTTTTCAAACACGGTCCGCAACATCTACAGCCAGAATGTTTGAGGATGACGACGAGCTACGTCACCTTGATGTCTCTCATTTTGATACGCGCAATGTCACTGACATGCGGTACATGTTTGACGATACATCACAGCTGACAAGCCTTGATGTTTCTCACTTCAACACTTCTAAAGTTACCAGCATGCTGAACATGTTCTCCGGTGATGACCATCTCCAACAACTAGACGTCTCACACTTCGATACCCACTTAGTCGAAGACTTTGGGTATATGTTCAGTGGTGATTCCAGTTTAAAACAACTCGACGTTTCTAAATTTGACACCCACTTAGCCGTTACCGATCCCTATGACAAGAACGATACAACCGTTGGCTTATATCGAATGTTTGCCGATGACACGGCTTTAACCAGTTTAGACTTATCCAATTTTGTGATGACGCAATCCCCCGGCCAAAACTTATATACCTATACTGCCCAGCTATTTGAGAACGATACGCACCTAGACCATCTAAGACTCGGACCAGGTGTACTTTTCCAAACAGCGCCAATGTGGGGTGGAAATTCCAGTCCTAAACTGCCCACACTCATAGCCAACAACCACTACACGGGTAAATGGACTGCCAACGGCCAAAATGCCTACACCAGCGATCAATTGATTGCGCGTTACTCCGGAAATGATCGTCCTAAAGGCATTCAAACGTTCACCTGGCAACTCGTTGATCATGGGACCCAACCGCCTATCAAGCCAACGCTGCCGCCAACAACTTCACCAACGAATCCTGAGGTTCCAATCTTCGTCGGTAGTAGCATTAATGCTGTCCGGACGCTTGGACTCTATCGTCAGCCGACGTTTCGTAAACAGAACCATTTGCTCTGGTATCATCGCGCCCCCCGCACCCGTCAACCGCAATTTGTCGTGACCGGGGAAGCTACCTCTAAAAATGGAATTCCGCGCTACAAAGTTCGCGACGTCAATCATCACTCTAATACCTATGGACGAACTGGCTACGTGACTACCAAATCTGCCTACGTTCAACCTACCTACTACGCAAAGACAACGCAGGCTAGAACTATCACCGTCATTAATCCAAAGGGAATCAATGGCTATCGACAAAAAGCACTCACTAACGCAGCTAAGCACTACCGTCAAGGCCAGCAACTCAAAGTTAAACGGCTAGTGACACACAATCTCACGACCCGTTTTCAACTGACCAATGGCACCTACATCACGGCTAACAAACAGTTGGTCCAGACTGGCCGTCATGCTTATCCACATCACGTAACCACCAAGCACGCCATTAACCGGTATCGCGATGTCAATCTTCATAAACGGACGCGCCACTACGCTGCTAAGACCACGCTAACGGTTCTTGGCTGGGACTATTCCGATCACGGTACTTTACGCTATCGGATCGCTGGTGGCTACATTACGGCTAATCCCCGGCTCATTAGCTAATAACCCACAAGCAAATAAGTCCCTAAGTTAGTAACCTACCTCTAGTTAAGTTCCGCCAAGCATACCACGGATAGGCCGCATAACCTAGCACTTTCGGCCCATATGAACTATCAGATTTCAGTCTACTTATCTCTGGAAAAGCTTATCATTTTACCCAAAATTATTAAGCATGATGCTACCGGTGTTTACAAGGACAATTGGTGCCGATTTCAACACCAGTTATTACAATAATTGTAGAAATAACTTCCCACCAAATTCCCATTGCCTTTAACTTTGTCCAATTTTAGTAGTCAACAATCTGTTACAAAAAAGGTTCTCAGCCATCGCCAAGAACCCTCGTAAATGTTATTTGTTCTACATGTCTCAATGGATAGTTACTATACCTGTAAACTAAACCTCTTTCGACTGATTACTTCAAATCCCAATTGCCACCACGCCCCATTGTTTTTCTTGCTCTGGCGTATAAATGGTATACGTGTCAGCTACCATTTGGGCGACATCATCCCCCGGTGCGCTACCCACACTCTCCGGGGAATACTGACTGTAAAGATCAGCAAAAGTCGTAAACTGGCGTAAGCTTTTCACTCGCCGAACGAGTTGCTGGGTTTCGTCCGCTACGTTGTAGAAATAAATAGAATCCCCCACGTGTAACCGCCGTCGTTTTTCATCATTTAGTCGAATCTCAATTGTTTTAGTTTCCATGAAGACCAACTCAAATTGGTCTGAATTAAGGCCCATCTTCAAATCTGTCTCTTCTTTCCAGCTCTTGGGATAAGAATCTACTTGCGCTGCTGTCTCAGCAAATATTGATGCTGCTTATACGCCGAAATACTGAGTCCCGTCAGCGCAACCGCCAACACCCAGCCGAATACACCCTGCGGCCGGTTGTAAGCGATGATTGGTGCTAAGCTTAGTAAGTGATGATGCCAATCGGCTTGAATAAAAGCCCTCGCTGCTACAATCCACGAAACAAGTGCTCCCCCATAAAACCATCTACGCACGTTGAATCTTCTCCTAATTGTCGCTACTCCCTTATCTATCCTACGCCGCCCACCAATCATTCTCAAAAAAGTTTAGCAAAGTTAGCCGTTTCCGACTATCCTAGAGAGGTAAGCACTAATGAAAAATGGAGGTCTTCAAGATGGAATTTAACGTGACGCGTGATGGCTTAACCTTAGCGGGAATTTATGAGCCGGCGCCTGAGCCGAACGGTACAGTTGCCATTCTCATGCATGGCTTTACAGGTAATCGTGGCTATACCCCAACGAAACTGCTGCCGCAACTCGCAATACGGCTACGAGCAACGGGTGTCAGCACCGTGCGCTTCGACTTCAACGGTCATGGTCACAGCGATGGCGATTTTGCCAATATGACCGTGGCCAATGAGATTGCCGATGCGCAGGCCGTCCTGACCGCCGTTCAAACGCGGCTTGCCCCGAAACAAATTGACCTGTTGGGCCATTCCCAAGGCGGCGTGGTGGCCAGCATGTTAGCCGGCTACTATCCGGACCTGATTCATAAATTAGTGCTCATGGCGCCCGCCGCAACACTCAAGGACGACGCCATTGCCGGGCATACCCGCGGCCTGGACTACGACCCCCACCATATCCCTGCGCAACTGCCCATGGATAACGGCAGGGTGTTGGGAGGCTTTTACCTTCGCACGGCGCAACTGCTCCCCATCTACGAGACCGCCCAGAACTTCACTGGTCCGGTCTGCCTGATTCACGGAGACGCCGATCGCATCGTTTCCAACAAAGCTTCGCAGCGCTACGATGACGTCTACCAGAACAGCACCTTCCATCTCATTCCCGGTGCCAGTCACCGTTTAGACGGTGCTGCACGGGCAACGGTGCTGCAACTCGCCACCGACTTTATTTCAGACTAATATGCAACGCGTTCAGCCAATGACTGAACGCGTTTTTCTGGCTCATAAGGGCCAATAATCCATTCGTTGATTACCTCCCCTAATTATCGTGGCCAACCATCATCTTTTTTCGTTCCCTTTTCGCGTAAAACCCGCTATAATCATTTAGGTTACACCATATTTCAATCCAAAAAACTCAAAAATAGAGGAGGTAGCCTGATGACGCAACCCATTATTACCTTGCGCAATGTCACCAAACGTTACGGGACCCACACCATTTTAAAAAATATTAATCTGACACTCGAGTCCGGCAAATTCTATACCTTGCTGGGACCATCGGGCTGCGGCAAAACCACGATTCTACGGGCGATTGCCGGCTTCATGTCCGTGTCCGAAGGCGATGTGCTCTTCGCCGGGCAACGAATCAACGAAGTCCCCGCCAACAAGCGCAACGTCAACACAGTTTTCCAAGATTACGCCCTGTTCCCTCACCTGACCGTGGCGGAAAACGTCGCCTTTGGTCTCACCCTAAAAAAGGTCGCCAAGGCTGAAATCGCAGAACGCGTCGCCAAGGCCCTCAAGCTCGTCCAACTTGCCGGTTATGGCGACCGGGCTATCAGTGAGCTTTCCGGTGGCCAACAACAGCGAATCGCCATTGCCCGCGCCATCGTCATGGCACCCAAGGTCCTACTGCTCGACGAACCATTGTCCGCATTGGATGCCAAGTTGCGGCGGCAAATGCAATATGAACTGCGCGACCTCCAACAACGACTGGGCATTACCTTCCTCTTCGTCACCCACGATCAAGAGGAAGCCCTCGCCATGAGCGATGAGATTTTTGTCATGAATCAAGGTGAGGTCCTGCAGAGTGGCTCGCCCGTCGATATTTACGATGAGCCGATCAACCATTTCGTGGCCGACTTCATTGGGGAGAGCAACATTCTCCCCGCTAAAATGATTGAAGACTTCCAAGTCGCCTTCGGTGGCCATCAGTTTGAATGCGCTGACGCCGGAATTCCCGACAACGAGCCAGTCGAAGTGGTCATCCGGCCCGAAGACCTCACCCTGACCACGCTGGACCAAGCCAAGTTGACCGTGACCATTGACACCCAGCTATTCCGTGGTGACTACTACGAAATTGCGGCGACCGATACTCTCGGCAACGACTGGCTCATTCACTCTGTCAATCCTGCCGAGGATGGCGAGACCATCGGCATTACCTTCCGGCCACAAGACCTTCACGTCATGCGGTTTGGTGAAAAGGAAGCCGAGTTCGACGCACGCCTCGAGACCTACGAAGAATTGGAGGATGATGGCGTTGACGAAACGTAGAACTTGGGTGTACTTCATCCCCTATGGCCTCTGGTTAGCACTATTCGTCATCGCTCCGGTCGCGCTTATTATTTATCAATCCTTCTTTGACCTAGGCCAGCATTTCACGTTAACCAATTACAACACTTATTTCCGCTCCGCTACCTACTTAAAAATGACGCTGAACTCCGTCTGGTATGCCTTCTTAATCACGTTATTCACCGGATTGATCAGCTACCCCACAGCCTATTTTATCCATCAGCTCAAGCACCGCCAATTCTGGCTATTGCTAGTGATTCTACCCACCTGGATCAATATTCTCCTGAAGGCCTACGCGTTCATCGGCATCTTCAGTCAGGCGGGGCTCGCTAACCAATTTCTCACGTTCATTGGCATCGGTCCACAGCAAATTCTCTTTACCAACGCCAGCTTCATCTTTGTGGCGACTTACATCCAGATTCCGTTCATGATTCTACCGATTTACAATGCTCTCGATGATCTGAATCCGGCGTTCGTCAATGCCAGTAAGGATCTGGGGGCCAGTACCTGGCAGACCTTTCGCCACGTCATCTTTCCGTTGACACTTCCCGGCGTCAAGGCCGGGGTGCAGGCCGTCTTCATCCCTTCGCTCTCCCTCTTCATGTTGACTCGTCTGATTGGCGGTAACAAAGTCATCACGCTGGGGACAGCGATCGAAGAACACTTCCTGACCACGATGAATTGGGGCATGGGCTCAACGATTGGCGTCGTCTTGATTGTGGCTATGATCGTCGTTATGCTCCTGACTGGCGACCAGAAGACGAAGGGAGGGACGCCACGATGAAACATAAATTGGCAACCGCCTACCTGATTCTGGTCTTTATCATCCTGTATGCGCCCATTATCTTTCTGATTGCGTACTCCTTTAGCCAGGGTGAGACCATGACCAACTACCATGGCTTCACCTGGCGCCATTACCAAACGTTGTTCAGTGACGCGCGAATGCTGGCAATCGTGGCCAATACCCTGTTGATTGCCCTGCTGTCCTCGCTGATTGCGACCTTGATTGGTACCCTGGGCGCGCTGAGTATTACCCGCACGACCAAACGGGTGACGCGCGAATCGCTACTCACGCTGAATAACGTCCTGATGGTCTCCCCCGACGTCATTATCGGGGCGAGCTTCCTGATTTTCTTCACGATGCTGAAGATTCCACTGGGATTCGGAACGGTCCTCATGAGTCACATTGCCTTCGAGATTCCCATCGTCGTGCTGATGGTGCTGCCCCGACTTCGCGAAATGTCGCGTTCTTTGCTGGACGCCGCACAAGACCTGGGAGCGACCACTCGCCAACTCCTCACGCAGGTGATTATTCCCTTCATCTCACCCGGCATCTTCGCGGGTTTCTTCATGGCCCTGACTTACTCATTGGACGACTTTGCCGTAACCTTCTTTGTCACTGGTAACGGCTTCTCAACGCTGTCCGTGGAAATTTACTCGCGGGCGCGTCAGGGAATTAACCTGGAAATCAACGCGCTGTCCGGTGTCATGTTCCTGTTCTCACTGTTGCTAGTTGCCGGCTACTACTGGATTCAGCAGGCGAGTCAGAAGCGTCGTCACCGGAAACGGGAGGTGGCTTCATGAAACGTTTAGTGAGTTTGATTGTGAGCCTGCTGGCGGTCTGTGGGCTCCTCGCCTATACCGGTCATCAGCTTCAGGCCTCCAGTGGCAGCACGGGCAGTAAGGTGCTGAACCTCTACAATTGGGGCGATTACATCGACCCGCATCTCCTGACGAAATTTCAAAAAGAGACCGGCTACCACGTTAACGTCGAGACCTTCGACAGCAACGAAGCCATGTATACCAAGATTAATCAGGGGGGCACCCACTACGACTTGGCGGTGCCCAGTGAATACATGGTAGCGAAGATGAAACGTGCCCACCTACTCCAGCCACTCGATAAAAGTCGTCTGACCGGCCTGCAGAATTACGATTCACAATTTCTGAATCAGACGTTCGACCGAGGCAATCGTTACTCGTTGCCGTATTTCTGGGGAACGTTAGGCATCATCTACAACGATAAATTTATCAAGCCCGGCAGCATCCGTCACTGGAACGACCTGTGGTCAACCAAGTATCGCGATCGCATCATGTTGATTGATTCGGCTCGAGACATCATGGGGATGGCCCTCGCCTCACAGGGAAAGTCCATGAACACCACCGATCCGACAACACTGCGGGCGGCGGAACAGAAGCTCAATCGCTTGGCGCCGAACGTCAAGGCGACCGTTGCCGATGAAATCAAGATGTACATGACCCAAAACGAAGCACCACTCGCCGTGGATTGGTCGGGAGAAGCCGCAGAAATGTTGGCAAACAACGACCATCTCCACTACGTCGTGCCTAGCGAAGGCAGCAACTTGTGGATCGACAACCTCGTCATCCCCAAGACGGCACAGCACACCAATGCCATCTATGCCTTTCTGAACTTCATGTCGCGGCCGGATAACGCCGCGCAGAATGCGGAATACGTCGGTTATGCCACCCCCAACCGAACAGCTAAGGCGTTATTACCTAAAGCTACCCGGGAGGATCAACAATTCTACCCGGACGCCACTACCTTGCGTCATTTGGAGGTCTACCGTGATCTTTCACCAACGAAGGTCCAGCTCTACAACGACCTCTACCTTGAATTCAAGATGCATCATTAGGTGATAACGGTCTCGTGGCCTCCTTCTCCTTACCAGTCAACTGACATTGTCCGGAGGGGAGCAACCATAGCTTTCACCAAAAATGACCGCTTCTATAAACTTACTTCTCTGTTCCAGACTAACTATGCAAAAACTTAACTTATTTTGGAACCACTCAAACTAAGCCGGAGGAGGTCAGGAATGGAACCGGCCGTGATTATGGTATGGGCTGACGTCCTTTGCTAGCCTATACCATGGGCGGCTTTGAAGACACGTGTTCTTCGTGGCTTCAAAACGAGCGAGAAGCCCGTTTCTCATGCTGAAGCGTCCCCACAGCAGGTGGAATTCCTGACAGCCGTAGTGCGACCAGCTTAGACTAGTTGAAAGTACAAAAAATAGTTAACAAAGCCCCGCAACGTTTCGTCGTTGCGGGGCTTTGTCGTGTCGGCATCTAGCCAAAACTACCGGCGATATAATCTTGTGTGACAGGGATTTGGGGATTGCTGAACATCGTTCCAGTTGGGGCATATTCCATAATGTGGCCCAAGTGGAAGAAGGCACATTGACTACTGATTCGCGACGCCTGTTGCATGTTATGCGTCACGATGATAATCGAATACTTCTTTTGTAATTCCAACAAGGTCTCTTCGACCTTAACCGTTGAAATGGGGTCCAAGGCGCTACAGGGTTCATCCAATAGGAGAACATCTGGTGCCATGGCAATCGACCGGGCAATGCACAGCCGCTGTTGCTGACCACCGGATAGGGACAAGGCGCTCTTATCGAGGTTATCCTTCACTTCATCCCACAGGGCGGCCCCCTTCAGGCTCTGTTCAATGCGTTCCTCGAGCTCGGCTTTTTTCTTGATGCCATTAGCTCGTAACGCGTAGACGATATTTTCCCGAATCGACTTGGCAAAGGGATTTGGTCGTTGAAAGACCATCCCGATGTGTCGTCGAATTTCGTAGATGTTCACGCCCGGTTCATTGATGTTGACGCCATGGTACCAGATCTTCCCGGTTACCGTAGCAATCCCATCGTTCATCCGGTTCAATGAACGCAGGTACGTTGACTTCCCAGAACCGGAAGCACCGATCAGTGCCGTAATCTGGTTCTTGGGAAAGGCTAAGTTCGCGTCAAACATGGCATGGTTGCTGCCATAGAAGACTTGCATATCTTCGGTCCGCATCGCTAACGACGTCTTATCGTCAAACGTTTGTACCGCAGTTTCTTCGAATGAATATTGTTTTAACATGACTGCACCCCCTACTTGCTAGCCGTGACGCGCCGATACAGGTAATTTCCTAATAACCGTGCGCCAAGGTTGAAGAGGAGAACCGCAATGATCAAGACGGCTGAAGCCGCAGCGGATAAGGCTGCCGCATTGCTGGCCAGTCCTTCAGTATTCACTTTCCAAATGTGCACCGCCAACGTTTCGGCTGGTCGGAATGGGTTCAGCGGACTCGCTGGATCCATTGGGTTCCAATCCGCGAAATTGGTCACAGGTGCACTCTGCCCTGCCGTGTAAATCAAGGCAGCGGCTTCACCGAAGACCCGCCCGGCACTGAGGACGATCCCGGTTACAATTCCGGGTAAGGCTACCGGTAAGATGATTCCCAGTTCCGTCTTCCATTTGGACAAACCTAGTGACAGGCCGGCTTCACGTTGACTGCGTGAAACGGCGCTGAGCGATTCTTCAATGTTCCGCGTCAATAACGGTAAGTTGAAGAAGGTCAGGGCAATCGACCCGGAAATAACGGAGAATCCAATCTTGAACTTCACCACGAAGAGTAAGAAACCAAACAGCCCCACCACTACGGATGGCAAGGAGCTCAGCACTTCAATCGCGGAACGGATCAGACTAGTCCGCCAGTTGTCCTTTGCATATTCGGCCAGGTAAATCCCGGCACCTAAGGAAATGGGCACGGAGATCAACATCGTCAAGACCAACAGATAGAAGGAATTGAACAGTTGAACCCCGATACCACCGGCACCGCTAAAAGCGTCGGTCGCACCCGTCAGGAATGACCAGCTCACGTGAGGCAGGCCAGCCGTTAAAATATAAGCGAGCAGGAAGAAAAGAATTCCCACGACGGAGGCAACGATCAAGTCAATCACGACCGTTGCGACGAAATCAGTCCGTTTAGCGTTCATGTTTGAGTTGCCCCCTCTTAGCAATGAAACGTACCAGCGCGTTAAAGAATAGTGACATTAATAACAGAATTAGGGCTAATGACCACAGGGCGTTGTTTGGTAACGTGCCATCAATGGTGTCCCCAATTCCTGTCGTTAATTGACTGGTCAACGTTGAAGCTGGTGAGATCAAGTTTTTCGGCATGATTGCGGCGTTCCCAATCACCATTTGAACGGCTAAGGCTTCCCCAAAGGCCCGGGCCATCCCAAAGATGATTGCAGTTAAGATTCCGGAAGTCGCCGAGCGCAGAATGACCCGCGACACCGTCTGCCAACGCGTTGCCCCCAATGCCAGTGACGCTTCCTTGTAGAACCGTGGAACGGCCCGTAAGCTGTCGACGGTCATCGACGTAATCGTTGGTAAGACCATGACGAACAGGACAAAGGTTGCCGAGATGATTCCGAAACCAGAGCCACCGACCACGTGCCGCATAAACGGTACGATAACGGCCAGACCAATGAACCCGTAGACAACGGATGGAATCCCGACCAGTAACTCAATCACTGGTTGTAGGAATTTCCGACCACGGTTCGGCGAGATTTCGGTCATGAAGATGGCTGTGCCCAACGCAAACGGGGTTGCAACGATTGCGGCGGCAAAGGTAACGGCGAATGACCCTAAGATCATTGGCAATGCCCCAATTTGGCCTTGGTCGGGTGCCCAGTTAGTGCCGGATAGGAATTTCCAGAGGCTCACGTGATTTTGCGTAAACGTGGCAATCCCTTTCGAGGTGATGAACCACAGCATCGACGCAACCACGAGAATGATAATGCCGATACAGAAATAGCTGATCCCGCGACCGATCCAATCTTCATGGGTAGCTTTGGTTGCGTGATGCAACCGTGTATCCCACTCATGTGATTGGGTGTCTTGGTTTTTTAGCTGTGAATTAGTTTGTTCCATTGAATGACTCCCCCTTAAAAAAAGTGAAGGTGCTACGACCGCACCTCCACCCTGTGACGACTACTGACAAAGATTCACGGTGCTAGTTCTGGGTAACGACACCCTTAGCATCCTTGGTAACCTTCATGTCATGAATACTGATGTAACCCATGTCCTTAACCAAACTGTTTTGAACGGCCTTAGAGTCCATGTACTTCAGGAAAGCTGCAGTTGCCTTGTCAGGCGTACCCTTCGTGTACATGTGTTCGTAGGACCAGATCTTCCACTTGTTCGTTTGGACGTTGTTATCCGTTGGCGTTACGTTGTCGATAGAAACGGCTTGTAACTTGTTCGTGAAGTAAGAGAAGGCCAAGTAACTGATGGCCCCTGGCGTCGTGGAAACGATCTTTTGAACGGCACCGTTAGAGTCTTGTTCTTGTGACTTAATGGCAGTTGCACCCTTCAATACGGCGTTTTCAAACGTTGCCCGAGTCCCACTACCTTGTGCCCGGTTGATGATGACGATCTTTTGGTCCTTACCACCGACTTCTTTCCAGTTGGTGATCTTCCCAGTAAAGATTTTCTTCACTTGAGCCATCTTCAGGTTCTTGATGCCGGCGTCCTTGTTGACGACTGGTGCCATCCCCACAACGGCTACCTTGTGGTCGGTCAACTTGTCAGCCTTGATACCATCCTTCTCTTCGGCAAAAATATCGGAGTCACCAATTGAAACTGCTCCGGCTTGAACTTGACTTAACCCGGTACCGGAACCCCCACCTTGGACGGTCAAATTAACCTTGCTGTTCTTAGCGGTGAAGTTGGCGCCTGCCTTAGCTGCCAGTGGTTGTAATGCGGTTGACCCCACGGCAGTTACTTTACCAGAAAGTGCTTCGCTACTTCCCTTACTACTAGTTGAGCTGGTGGCTTTCCCACAACCGACTAATAATATACTAAGTGCTGCAATCCCCATTGCTAACTTTGATCCCTTATTCATCTCTGTCACTCCATGTCATTTAAAGTAGTAGAACCATTTCAAGAATCACACGATGCTTTTCTCAAAATGCCTCCCCATAACTTACAACCCTGATTCTAAGCGATGAATATATATTATTCGTAGCAATCGTGTAAATTTTCGGTAAATGTTGCCAAATTCTCCATAAATCCCTTTATATTCCGGTAGTTAACCCCCAAACACGATTAATTGCGTAAATGTGGGTCGTTAATTGCGTCTCACCGCCAAAATGGCTAGAATTAGAGTAAGAGGTGACCAGAAGTGGCAAATAAAAGTGAACGTAAAGCACGACACGCCATGATCGTTGATATGAACGATTTCTTAATGGATTATGCCGCATCAAAATTGGGTGAAAAAGCAGATTTAGCGCAGCAAGTCGCTGCCGCCGGTAAGAGTGATCTGACCGGTCTGGACGACCTATTCAAGGACAATGGCGTCGGCCGGCGGACCAAGTACTTGGACCTCGCCTCCGGTTTCCTACGGGACGAGGCGGACGCCGATAAAGCAGATGCACCAAGTGACTTCGATGCCGCAACCAAGGCGTTGGGCCAAGAAGCCATCGACTACCTGAGTAGCCATCCCCAAGAATTTAACCGTTGGGAAGAAGCTTAAAAGCAAATACCGTTAGTCCGATTGACTTTTAAAGTCACCGGGCTAACGGTATTTTTTTGTTGATTGGGTTTAATCTTCTACTGTAAGATTTTTTCCATTGACTGTTGGGGACTGCTTGCTTTAAAACTATGCCGTTTTAAAAAAACTGATTTCTAACCTTATATAGCCGAAACATGCGCCAAGGAGCAGACAGTTGCGCTTAACCCCATTAAGAGAATAATCCAAAACCGGGATTTTTCTCTTAATGACGTTAATGCTCGCTGTCTAACCGCTCCTTGGCGCACTCTTTTTCTTTATTTCCAATCCCACAAATCGGCCTTCATATTCGTCCCAATAATCTGTGTCAACAAATCAATGAACTGGTCCGGCATGTACTTGGTTGTGTCTAATTCCGTGGGTTGGTCGTTTACCTTGGTGATGACCAAGCCCTCATGTTCCAGATGTAAACCATACTTGGGGGCAATTTCACATAGTCGTGCTATCTGTTCTTCACTCACCGCTAAGTCTCCTTGAATTTCTATTTAACCTGAGCTTAGCGAATCTGGTGGCCGCCGTCAAGCGGCTAGTAACAATACTTGTCCGCAGCCAATTGCTGGTGGATTGCGCCGGCCAGTTGGGCCTCATCCGGGCCTTCCGCAACGATGCGCACATAATGGCCCGCGTAGTCCGTCAACTCGGCGACCTCTTCGTGTTGGCTTGGGTCAATTTCAAGATCACGCACTTTGATTTTGACCTTACCATCATGCCTTTGGCAAATCTTCTGTAATACGGGGGCTTCATCAACGGTTGGCATCTCTTCAAATAATGGGAATCCAATTGTCTTCATCATGATCACCTCTTGCTTCCATTGTAAGCGATTACATGCCGAAAGCCAATACTTTTCACTTTATTTCACAAGGTCAAGTCAGTCCACGAACACGCGTTCAAAATCAGTCCAAAGTATGGTATGATTATTGCCAGAAATGGAGGCGATGAGCGCATGCCAATTAAATTAGGGGTTCGTGAATTAGTGGAGTTCACCTTGCGAACCGGAGACCTGGGTAGCACCAGCAATAGCCAAAATACGGCGCTCCTGGGTGCGCGCATCCACCGTCGCCTGCAAAAACAGCGCGGAGAAAATTATCAAAAAGAATACTATCTTGATCTGAACCTGACCCTAAACGGCGCCGACTACCTGCTTCACGGGCGGGCAGACGGTGTAACGTTGACTGACGATGGTGCCAGCATCGAAGAAATCAAGACGTCCGAGACCGTCTTTGACCAGCTCAGTGAGAACACCTTGACTCTCTATTGGGGCCAGGTCAAGCTCTATGCCTACCTGCTGATGCAAAAGGAACCCGACCTCGACGACATTACCTTGACCCTGACCTACTTTCAGACTAACACCGAAACGACGACTCAGACGGATCAAGTCATCAGCCGCCAAGCCGCTAAAGACTTCTTTGACAAGGTCATTGCCGAGTACGTCACCTGGCTGAAGTTCCGGTCCGATCTGCGAGAACGTCGCGACCCGACGATTCAGCAACTCACCTTTCCCTTCGGCCACTATCGCCCGGGTCAACGCGAGCTTGCCGTTGCCGTCTACAAGACAATTCTCACCCGCAAACGACTCTTCGCCGAGGCCCCAACCGGCACTGGGAAGACGATTTCGACCCTCTTTCCGACCATCAAAGCCATCGGTGAAGGTGTCATCCAACGCATCTTCTATCTGACAGCCAAGCAGAGCACCCGGACCGTGGCCGAAGAGGCCGTCAGCCTCATGGCGAGCCAGGGGCTCAAACTCAAGAGCATCACGCTCACGGCCAAGGAAAAGATTCAATTTCCAGAAGAAGCCGACCTACAACCGGATGAGAATCCCTACATGTTGGGCTACTATGATCGACTGAAACCAGCCCTGCTCGATCTCATCGACCACAACGACCAGCTCACACGACCAGTCATTGAGGAATACGCCCGCAAACACACGCTCGATCCCTTTGAATTCCAACTGGATGCGAGTCTCTTTTGTGATATCGTCATCGGTGACTACAACTACCTCTTCGACCCCCAGGTCCACCTCCAACGCTTCTTTACCGCCGAGGACCCGGACAACTTCTTCCTGATCGATGAAGCCCACAACCTGGTCAGTCGCTCACGGGAAATGTATTCCGCCGAACTCACCAGTCGGCCGTTGGATCGCCTAGTCGAGCAGAGTCGCGACCTCAAGCAGGCCACGCCGAAGCTCCGCCGCCGTTTGCAGGATCTGCGCGCCACCTTCGACGATATCGTGGCCCCACTCCTTCAGGATGGCAAGACCGACAGCACCTTTCTCACGCCACCGGAGGACTTCAACCACGACCTGTCGCGTCTGGTCGAAGCCATTCACGATTGGCTGGTCGACCAGCCTCAGACGCCCTTCACCCAGAGCATTCTCGACTACTACTTCGCCGCCATTAGCTACCAACGAATCGGCGAGTATTATGACGATACCTATCGCATGCGTCTAGCCGTGGAAGATGGCAACATCACCATCAAGCAACTCTGTCTGGACCCCAGCGCCTTTCTCGCCGATAGCCTCGCTCTGGGTCATGGCGCCGTTCTGTTCTCGGCGACCCTCTCCCCCATGGACTACTACCAAACGGTCCTGGGTGGCGATACCGAAAGCCTGGCCTATCAGCTCAACTCACCGTTTGAACCACAGCACCAAGCGATTCTGGTCACCAATTATATTCAGACGACCTACAAACAACGTAACGCCAATCTCGCGAATATCTTGCTAGCAATCAAGACGCTAGTGGACGGGAAGACCGGTAACTACCTGATTTTCCTGCCATCTTACAGCTACCTACTCGACGTCACTCAGGCCTTTCAGATGGCCTACCCACACATTAAAACCGTCGTCCAGCAATCTAAAATGGCCGAGACCGACCGCACTGCCTTTCTCGCAAACTTCGTGGCTGATCCGCAGGAAACGTTGGTTGGCTTTGCCCTTCTTGGTGGGATCTTTGCCGAGGGCATCGACCTCAAGGCTGACCGCCTGATTGGTGTGGGCGTCGTCAGTGTGGGTCTCCCTGGCATCAATCCGGAGACCGACTTGATTCGCGACTACTTCGATGAACAGTCCCAACAGGGCTTTGCATTTGCCTATCAGCTGCCCGGCCTGAACAACGTTTTCCAGGCGGCTGGCCGCTTGATCCGCGGCTCCAAGGACGTGGGGATTATTCTACTGATGGACCAACGTTTCTCCAGTCCACGCTACACTAACCTGTATCCGCAACATTGGCAGCATTTTCGCCGCCTCTATCGTCCCGAACAGTTATCGACTGCCGTGCAAAATTTCTGGCACCAGGAGGTCTCCTCATGAAAACTAAGCTCACCCTTGCTTTAGAAAAAACACTCTATTACTACTGTCGAGAGGCCGGTGCCTTCCCCGTCGAGGAGGTTACCATGCCAGACGACGCCGGCATCGTTGACACCCTTAGCTACCAAGAAATGCCGGATCTGTCGATTGAATGGCGCTGCTACGAACTGAAGGTCACCAAGTCTGACTTCCATTCTAAAGCCAAACTGTCCTTCGTCGGCCACTATAATTATTTCGTTCTTCCATTGAAACTCTATCAGGAAGTTGCCGACGAGATTCCCGCTGGCATTGGCGTTTTGATCTATCGTCCCTTCGATAAAGACATGCTGGCGACGGCCACCGAAGCCCCCGTCACACCGGGATATTTAACCGTAGCGCGACCACCGCGCCGTCAAGAGTTGCAGGTACCGGCCAGTCAGCTGACTACCCGTTTCATTGCGTCGCAGGCTCGCGAAGTCAATAAGGCCAAGCAAATGGAAACTGGTCTGAAGCAGTACGGCACTGATCGCCTTTATCAGGAATTGAAGAAACGCCACCAACACTATGATATCTATGATCCCGAGGCCAACTTCTACGACCAATTCATCGAAGATACCCAGTCGGCCGCCGTCACCGCGCTCCAGACCGAAGTGGACGCCCTGAACCTAGAGCTTCACGACCTGCAACAACGGTTAAGGGAGGACTGACGCATGCTCTATTTCCCTTACTTTCGCGGCCGGCAGTACGATCTGCTTGCTCTCAAAAACATTGCCCAACAGCACGTGTTACCTGCCAACATCATCCCCATCATCGAACCGGTCAGGGACATCCGGGCCCTACCGCAAACGGTGGCAGCCTTCGTTGACCACGACCAACTAGTAGCCGTCATCGCCAATCCAACGGTTAGCGACTACGCGTTGACCCAGCAGAAACTTCACGACTGGCGGCCGTATCAGGATAATCCCAACCTTATCGTTGGCCACGTGCTGACCCCCACCCTCATTCCAGATAATCTCACAGCACCGACTGGACACCGTACATTGCTGATTGCTCGGCAATACGACGAACTCAAGGCTGCCCAACACGCCGGCTGGTTGACGGCACCCGACTACTTATTGGTGCCCCCGGAAGCCCGTATTCGCCAGCTGCTGGACCGGCCGACTGTCAGCCTCTTCGACCACGCTTGGTTCCCGGAACACGAACGGAGCTATGCCGATATCGAGGACGGTTTCTTCAGTGATGACTGGGTACTGGCCGACTTCAACAACTACGTCGGTTTCAGTGACCACACGATTGGCGGCGGCCACTACAGTGAGCACGGTTATCCCGCCAAAGCGGTCACCCTGCACCTCACGTATTTCCGAGGAAATCAGCTCCGTATCCATCGCTTCGTTTCCACTGACCGCGACGACTTCCGCCATCCCAAGGAGAAGTTCTTCCAGGCTGTGGCTAAGCTAGCCGAGTGGTTGCCACAACAACCATTGGCCACGCAAACTCCCGCGGCGCAACAGTTGGCCGCCTACCATGGGGACCAGCATTTCCCTGGGCTGGGTGTGGTCAAACGGTTGAGTCTGGAGCATCACTTACAGCTGATGTCAGGGTACTTCAAGGAACAGTTCCCGGTAGATTAGGTTTTGCAGAATGGGTGCTCACGGAATTTTTTGAAACAGCTGTTATCTATAGCCATTAAAAAACGAGTAACCAGATTTTTATGCTGGTTACTCGTTTTTAGTTTTGTTGGTATTTTATTTTGTGACGGCAACAGTAACTTGGTGATTACGCACCAAGTTACTGTTGCCGAAACGTGTTCCCCAAGGCAGCCAACTGCGCTTAACCCCACAAGAAGAATAATCCAAGCCCAGGATTTTTCTCCTTATGACGTTAATGCTCATTGGCTAACCGCCTTGACTCACACTCTTTATTTCACCGGCACCACGCAAACGCCTTCCGGTACCATGAAGTCCTTCTGCACCATCGTCAGCTCACCACTGTCCGCGTCGCGCTTGTATAACGTGGCGTTGTCGGAGTTTTGGTTGACGACAATCACTAAGCTCTCGTCGGAATTCATGTTGAAGTCGCGAGGGAAGTCACCTTCCGTGGAGATCCGTTGCACCGTGGTCAGCTTGCCTTCGTCATCGGCCGCAAAGACCGTGATGGAGTTGTGACCCCGGTTGGAAACGTACACGAACCGACCATCGCTACTCAAACGAATAGCAGCTGAACCGTTGTGTGCCGTCCAGTCATCGGGAATGGTGTGGCTAATTTGCTTAACCGTTAATTTACCAGCAGCGGCATCGTAGTCTAAGGTAGCGACGTTGCTACTCAATTCACCGACCAGGTAGGCAACGCCCTTCTTATCATCAAAGATAATGTGACGAGGACCGTAACCGGCTGGCAGGTCAACGTGACTAACGGCCGTTAATTTACCAGCGTCAGAAACGTCGTAAATGTAGACCTTGTCCGTCCCCAAGTCACAAACGACCAACCGGTTGTCCGGCGTCAAATTAGTGAAGTGAGGGTGCGCACCATCGGCTTGTTCCGGTGCCGGCCCAACTGGATCGTCATCGTGAACTTCGTCGGTTTCCGTCAAAGTTCCGTCGTCAGCGATAGCATAGACGTCAACCAAGCCCTTGTGGTAGTTAGCCGTGTAGACCAATTGCCGGGCTTCATCAACCGCAACGTAGGCTGGTGAAGCGCCGTGTTCCAGCACTTGTTGAATCGCCCGTGGCTTTTCTTCGGAAACATCATAGATAATCAAACCACCCTGGGTCTGGCCATCGGTTTCCTTCTTGTTGATGACATACAGGCGCTTCTCAGCGGCCTTCGCAATATAAGTCGGACTACCAGCAGACGCTAACCATTCGCAATCCATCAGCTTAGGCGTCTTCGTGTCCAGACTCACCCGGTAAATCCCGCGACTAATGCGCTTGGTGTAAGTCCCAATATAAAAATCTTCCGTCATGTGTGCTACCCCTTTCAACTTACCATATCTATTTCAAGTATAGCACAGCTCAGCCAACAACACCTGACGAAGTCACTGGCAACCTAGTCGATTTACCGGTACAATAGGGTAAATTGGTTTTAGGAAAGGAATCACTGTAAATGTCTAGCTTTGAGGGTTACCACCCGCTGTTAACACCTAGTTTTCGGTTCGACTGGCTTACCCGTTTCAAATTAAAAAATGTTGCCACGCTCACGAATCGCGATCTCGCCGAAACTGCCGACTGGATCAACAATACCATGCGCTCCACCATGAAGGAATCCACCTTAACCTGGGGGATCGAACGGCGCCGGACCCACAAGCTGGTGGGCTGGGGCGGCTTTTTCACGTTGGACTTACCCGCTCACACCGGCCACGCTGGCTTAGAGGGCAAACGGTTGCCGATTAACGAGCAACAGGAAATCGTCGACCGCCTGGTTAATTTTGGACGCGATGAATTACAACTGACCGAGCTCACACTGACACCGTCCATTAACTTGGATGAAGCGGTGCTGGCAGCGGCCGGCTTTACGGCAAATACCGCCGATGCCGATTGGACCTGGCGCCTCCACCGTTAGACTTATTGCTCCGTCTGCGGCTGCCAGGGGTTCTGCCTACTGTGGTCAAAAGTCAGTCGCCTTACCGGGGCGGTGTCAATCAGCTGTGACGCTGTGGGCGGACGCCTGGAGCCACAAAGCGGTCTCCAGGCTTGCTTTGAACCTCTGAGAACCGAGTTTCAAAGTCACCAATTCTCTAAGCGGCACAGATCGCCACTATGAGAATTCCCACGGCTGAGCTGATTGACACCGCCCTCACGGCTAACATGGCTTTAGCCCGTGCTGGCTTCCACTTAATCACTTAAATGTTGGTCTTATCACCAATATAAATCACACACTAACGACAAAAGAAGCTGTTAGACCTCCAATTGGGCCTACAGCTTCTTTAAATTCTCCCTAAAAAACTAATCCTCTTCCGTCACCCGCTGATTTAATTCGCGTGCGATGTCGAAGGAATCACTCCGATAAGCATCATGAACCCCGAGATAATAACAAGCCAGGCTACCCAATGCGACGACCAGGAAGTCTAGGGGATAGGCAACCTGCCCAATCCCGCCAAACTCATGACTGCCGGCGTACGACATTAGCGTTAGCCAGACCATTTCTGCCAATAACCAGCGGCTTCCCTTGAGGCTCGCGCGTAACGCGTGCCATCCCGCTGGCTGGCGGACTTCGTAATAAATGTAGCAGATCAGGCCTAAAGCAATGACGCCAAAGACCTCGACCGTGGTCGGCCACTTCGCCCAGTAGATGGCCAAGCTGGCCAGCACATAGGCGGCCGGTGCCCACACGTGAATCCCGTGGAGTCGAAACGGCCGGACGAAATCGCTCCCCTGATACCGAAGCGCAGTCACAGTGACCGGCCCCGTCAGGTAAGCAATCAGCGTCGACGTGGAGATCACGTTAGATAACGCACTCCAGTTCCGGAAACCGGCAACCAGTAAGACCCCCAGCAACATGTCAACCACCATGGCCCGCCGTGGGGTCTGGTATTTCCGGTTGATTTCCCCCAACCGGGTCGGCACGTGCTTGGTCCCCGTCATGGCGGCCAAGGCGCGACTCGTCGTGGCCACGAAGGACACCCCGGTCCCGAATGGCGAGACGAAAGCATCCAAGTATAGCAACGTTGACAACCAACCCAGATTTAACAGGATGGCAATATCCGCGAACGGCGACTGGAAGTTAACACCCTGCCACCCGTGGGCCAGATTTGCTGGCGGCACGGAGCCAATAAAGGCAACCTGCAGGAGCGTATAGATCACGGTGCTGATTCCAAAAGCAATCACGATGCCCCAGAGAATATTGCGCTCCGGGTGCTCGATTTCATTTCCCATATTAATCGTTGTCTGAAAGGCGTTGTACGAGAAGATAATTCCCGCAGCCGTCGTTGCCGAGAAGATGGCCGCACTCCCACCAGGCATGAAGCCCGCGGTGTGCCCAAAGTTATTCGGCTCAAACCCCGTTGCAATCAACACGATAATGGTCAACGTGGGAATGGCTAATTTGAAAACAGCAATAAAACTGGTAAATCTCGTCAGCAGCTTCACTGACCAGAAGTTCAATAACGTAAAGGCCAAAATAAACAGGAAAACGATCATTAACCCTTGATTGGTAATGTTCCCATCCTTCAAGAATCCCCTAGTCCAGTTCGCCCAGGCCCAGGGCCAGGAACTCATGTACTGCACGTCGGCAACGGCTTCGATTGGAATAATCGTCAATAACGACAGCCAGTTGGACCAGCCGGCGACGAACCCCAGTAAGGGTCCATGAGAGAAAGCCGCGTACTGGCTCATCCCCCCACTCGTCGGAAACATGGTTCCCAGTTCGATATAATTCAATGCAATCAGGCCGATAACCACGGCCCCCAAAATCCAAGATAGGATAGCGGCCGGGCCGGCGATCTGAGCGGCCATTCCCGCCCCAAACAACCAACCTGAACCGATGATGGCACTCAGCGTTAGCATGACTAATGAAAATAAACTCATCTTGCGCTTCAACCAAATTCCTCACTTTCAAAAAGATATTGGCCCATTGTACACTAGGAATCTGGCAATGCGCTAAGAAAGCAGCGATATTTCACTTAGAAGAGTTGCCCCACGTAATAGTGAATGAACATGGTAATAATCCCGACAATGACGTTTCTGATAATCGCCGTCCGCACTAACCCGTGTCCTAATTTAGCACTCAGAAACCCGGTTAAAGTTACCGAAAGTAAAACTGAAATGATCGTCGCTGGCCACTGCCAAGCCGTGGAAAAGAGGCTCATGGCGATCAGGGGAAAGGCGCCCCCCAGTGAGGCCGCAATCAGTGAAGAAAAGGCGGCGTTCCACGGATTCATGTAGTGACCGAGCTGGATATCTTCCTTCACATTAACGACCGTAGCCAAGGCATCCTTGTGCATCAGGTCCTGCGCGATGGCCAGTGAGGTCTCTGCGGAAACGCCCCGTTCCTCATAAAATTTCTGGACCGCAGCCTCCTGGTCGGCGTAATTGGTCTTCAACAACGCTGCTTCCTGCGCAACGGCTGACTTTTCCGTATCCTTCTGCGTGCTAACGGAGGCGTATTCCCCCGAGGCCATCGAGAAGGCACAGGCCAACAGGTCGGACAGCCCGGCAATAAAAATCGTAAACTGATTGTTCGTGGCTGCGGCGACACTGAACAGCACCCCAACAACGGTTAAAATCCCATCGTTAGAGCCCAGCACCCCAGCCCGCAAGGTATTTAATTTTTCACTCATCGTTTGTTTTTCTTTTTGCTTTTTGACGCGTACTTCTTCATTTTCTGCCATGGAATTGGCCCCCCTCTATGCAAATAAGCTCCCGATGCCGTAAGTCACCAGCATTGTTAAGATTCCGGCAATGACGTTCCGTTTGGTCCCATTCCACCGGTTGGCCTTGCCCAAGATGGCGGCCGTATAGCCGGTGATCGATAACGCAATGATCACGGCGATAAACGTCCCAATGATCCGCCACTGCTCTGGCAGCAGGGTAATCGAGAGCAACGGCAGAATTGACCCGGTAGGAAAGGCAATCATCGACGCAATCGCCGCGGAATACGGATTCGTATATTCCCCAACGTTAAAGCCAAACCGTTCCCGCACGGTGGTCTTGAGGGGATCTTCACTCATCATTTCCCGCGCCGCCTGATCGGCCAGTTCCGGTCGAATCCCACTCGCTAAGTATTTGTCCCTGACGAAAATAAATTCACCCTCGTAGTCGTTGTCTAACGCCACGGTCTGCGTCTCAATCGCCTTACGCTGCGCATCCTTTTCAGCGTTGACTGAAACATATTCTCCCATAGCCATCGACACAGTGCCGGCAATCATGCCAGCAATCCCGGAAATAAAGATGGCGAAGCTACTTGTCGCAGCACCGGCCACCCCAACAACAATCCCGGCCACGGAGAGGATACCATCGTTGGCCCCCATCACACTGGCCCGTAGGACGTTGATCCGTTGGGCCAATGTTGCCTTTTTCTTCTCTTTCTTCATATCTATCCGCCCCCAAATAATATCCGTCTATTATCTTAACACTCTTATAAATAAAAGTTAGGTATCACAAACTAAAATGTGGTTCAACTTTTAGTAAGTGGTTTGCCACGAGTCCCGGCTCTTGTGGTATCATCATAGTTTGTGACCACCTGTTCAGAAAATAATGGTTTTTGCCTCTAGTTTAGAATCATTATCAACTGCTAATAAATACATTGTACTCAGGTTACCTGTAAAAGTAAACTCTAAAAATCAAAGTTATTCAATTCAGCCGTCTAGGATTCTACGGTGAGGCATAAAACTGGAAGTATTGCCAAAGTGTGGTTTAATAGAGGCAAACTAGAGTGATTATAAACAAGAAATTTACTAGTAATTTTAAGACTAAGGAGGGATAGCATCATGGCAACGCAACAACAATTGTTGACACAGGCCTTACAGACCCTGAAGGACCATCATGTCCGCGTCACGCCCCAGCGGCAAATTATTTTGACTTACCTCGTCACGCATCACAATCATCCCTCGGTAGAAACGATTTTCAATGCGTTGGCCAGTCAGCTCCCCAACCTGAGTATGGCCACGGTCTATAATACCCTGAATTTATTAGTCGATCTGGGTGTCGTCATTGAACTCCCCAACGACAACGGTGGCTTGCGTTACGACTTTTACGGCCGGCCTCACTACCACGTCATCTGCGAAAACTGCGGCAAGATCACGGACGTCTTTGCTCCTGACTTTCCGCAAATTGAACAGCGATTAAACGATGAAGCCGCAGCTCAGACTGGCTACCTGATTACCAGCAACCACGTTGAAGTTTACGGTCTGTGTCCCGAATGCCAGCAGAAGCTCCACATCGATCCCAGCCGACAAAATTGGGCGGCTAACGGCTCGAAACCGCTGTCATAGCAATGTTACAGCCACATTACAGGTGTCGTAAACATTTAATGTATTTGCAAACACCCTAAACAAATCCCGTCAGTATCGATATTAATCGCGTAATATTACAGTTTTGGCCCAGCTTGGCGGTTGTCGCGCTAGCTGATATTGTATATAGTTGATAACGAAGAATATCGACTGAGCGGTGCTACAGCCGCAGTATACTAAAAAGATTTGAGGGATGATCAGGGTGAAGATGCATAAAGTAGTATTGACCGCACTGGCCGCCTTAGGGGTCGTTGGCGTTCTCGGAATGACCAACACCACGACGGCTAATGCAAGTTCCAAGGTGAACGATTATATTAATAGCAACAATATTAAGCCTGCTAAGGTTACCAAGTCCATTTGGAGTGGCTTTCCAAAGAATAAGTATCGTCATGGTAAGGCCAAGCCTGAAGGTGTCGTCATTCACGAAACGGCCAATCCATCTTCAACCATCTATAACGAAATTGCTTACATGAAGCGTAACTATAACAACGCCTTCGTTCACAGTTTCGTCGATGGCTCCCGGATCATCAACATTGCCAATACCGATTACTTGGCTTGGGGGGTCGGCTTCCCTGGGAACGCGCGCTTCGTTCAATTTGAACAAGTGGAAGTTCACAGCAAGTCCGCCTTTGCCCACGAAATTTCTAACGCGGCTTGGTACACGGCCTACCTGTTAAACGAATACAACTTGAAACCTAACGATGCCGCCTATGACGGTAAGGGAACGGTCTGGTCTCACGGATCCGTTGCCAAGAACCTGGGTGGCTCTTCACATACCGACCCAGTCGGCTACTACTCTACCACCGGGAAGAAGTACTTCGGTCAGAAATACACCATGGCCGCTTTCTACCAGATGGTTAAGAAGTACTACAACGCGATGAACGTTAAGCATACCAAGTTAGTTAGTGCTGATTACACATCGGTAAATAAGCAAGCTAAGTTGAGTAGCAAGTACACCAAGTACTACCTGTACAACCACGTTAAGGGTGCCAACAAGAACGCCACGCGTCAAAGTTGGTCCAAGATTTCCCCTAAGGTTGGCAAGACTTACTACATTGACATGACGGCTAAGAAGAGTTCTGGCACCACTTGGTACCGGATCAAGACGTCCAAGAACACGACTAGCAAGACGCGTTACTGGGTTTACTCCGGCAACCTGACTGACGTGAAGGATGTGCCAGCGGAAACCACTGCAACGGCCACGAGTGCCAGCGCAAGTTCCGATGACGCTTCAGCTGTCAGTAGTTCTAGCGTAAGTTCGAGCTCTAGCAGCAACTAAATTTTAATAGTTACAAACGAGGTTGGAAATTATTCCAGCCTCGTTTTTTTTTGCACTGGCGATACCTTTTGCCTGCGGCCGTCAAAAATTTGCCAACTAGACCGCAAATTCTTAGGCTATTCGAGAGCTTTCGGGTAAAATAAACAATACGAAGGGAACGGTGATTTTGATGATTGATGAAGCCTTGAATGAAATTCTAAAACTCGCCCGCGAGGCGGATCTTGAAGAACTGATGAACCGTGCGCTGCACGAAAAAGCCCCGTCTAAGAAGGCCGTATTCAAGTCACTTTACGATTATGCCTTAGGTGAACGTCAACGTAAGGTCATTCAGCGGAAACACTTTGTTCGCTGATTATGCCAGAATATATAATTATCGCTGGAATTAATGGCGCTGGTAAGAGCACGCTATATGACAGTCAACCACTTCTATTTAAAAATACCAAGCGAATCAATGCCGATGAGATTCTACGCCAAAGCGGCGGAAATTGGCGGAAGACATCGGATAACTTTCACGCAATGAGACAAGAATTGAGAGAAATTCATCGTGCACTTGATGAGCATGAATCTATTCATGTTGAAACAACGCTATCCGGCAACGGACGGACACAACCCGAGTTAATTGCCGACGTCAAAAGGCAAGGTTTCCAGGTCACCTTGATATATCTTGCCCTTCCCACACCTGATTTAGCCATCAGTCGTGTCGCTGAACGGGTCAAAAAGGGTGGACATGGTATCCCATCTGATTTGATTATAAAACGCTACAAACAGTCGTTAACCAATCTCCCCAAAATCGCGCGGTTAGCGGACTCTGTTAGCATTTACACGAATAGTTTCAACCTATCTTTAGTTTTTAATCGTCAAGGTCAGGCTATTTTATTTAACAATTTATCGGCCTTTACCGATTACACGTAAAAACCAGATAAAACTTGAGCACTGTACTTACTCAAGTTTTATCTGTTTTTTTACAAATAATTCTATTTTTCACTCATCTGCTTCGCCGCACGTTTCCGCTGACCAGCGACCGCTCGAGTCATCACCCAGGTGGTAATTGGCACCGTCAGAATTACGCTGACCATGGCAAAGAGGATCATCAGAATCTCCGATACGAAGATTTTATCGTTAAGAATCTCGCCAAACGAGTAGTGAACCCCCGTGAACCAGATGAACAACGCCAGGAAGCCCCCGAAGAAGCCAAAGAACAGCGTGTTGAAGGTGGTCCCGATGATCTGTTTTCCCACGGCGATACCATCCCCTAGGAGCGCCCTGGTGGACACTTTGGGGTGTTGCTCGAGGATTTCACTGAGTCCCGCTGCAATGGCCATAGCGGCCTCCGCAATGGCCCCCAGCGTGCTCAGGATGGCCGTGGCGGTCGTGACTTGCACAAAATTAATGCCGACCAGCACGGACAGCCCCTCCAAGTCCTCACTGTCTTCTGGACCGAACCCCTGGACCAACGCCCAGTGCTCGACCGGCACAATCAGTAAAACGAGAATGACCAGCACGGCCGCCGAGGCCAGAAATGCCACGGTACTCGACAGATCGTCGCCACTACTCATGAAGATGGTCAGTGCGAGCACCAGCATCCCCACTACCAGCGTGACGGGCAGTGGCGGAAAGTGAAAGGCCACCAGCACGATAGCCAGAAAGAGCAGGCCGAAGTTCAGGAGGAGTGCCAGAAATGATTGGAAACCAGCCTTGCCCCCGACGAGCACCATCAGAACTAACAAGACCAAGCCTAAAACGGTAATCGTACTCATGCGCGCACCTTCTTTTCTATGAAGCGACTCGCCAGGTAACTCGCTAACGGCACGGCGAGCACGATACCGATACCACTGATCAAGCTTTGCACGACCCCCATCGACATGTTCATCGAGAAGGTGTAGCCCCAGCTATTACCGTTCTTCAAGTAGAGCATCGCCATTGGGAAGGTGTCTGCCACGAAGATGAAGAAGAGCACATTAATCAGCGGCCCCATGATGGTACTCCCAATCTGTCGGCCGGATTTGAAGACTTGAGTGGCCGACAGTTCGGGCCGTTCCCGTTTTAAAGCAAATAATGATGAAATGATATCGGTCGATTCATCCATGACGGCTCCCAATGATCCCAGCAACGTTTCAGCTAGGAACAACGGCCGTGGGAGTTGGGTCACGTACTGCATGGACTCGTAGTACATCCCCTTCTCGTGGGTAAAATGAAAGACCAGTAGCGCCACGATAATCGACAATGCCGTCCCCCCTAATGTAGTCGCCAACGTAATCAGCATCTGCCGATTAGCACCGATGACCAACCATAGAGTCAGGGCCGCGAAGACCACGGCCAGACTGCCGAAGATCCATAATACCCTAGCGCCCTGCGTTGAACCATTTAAAATGATGGCCATCAGGAACAGTACTCCGTTGAGTGCCACACTGAGAAACGCCATGAAGCCACTGAACTGCATGATCAGCAGTAATAGGCCTACAACCAACCACAGCATGAAGACCAGTGCCGTATCCCGCTTGGCGTCCTTGGCGGTAGCTGTCAGTTGGCCGTGTTGGTGTTGGTGAACAACGATGAAGAGCTGACTGCCCTTGCGGTAATGCTGATCCATCGCCCCAGACAGCGAATAAGTATTGGTGACCGTTAGCTTTTGCCCGCGGTACTTGCCATTCAGGATGTGACCAGACAGCTTCTGCTTGGTCTGGTAATCCACGTTGTGAAAGTCATCCTCCTCTTTGGTTGCCTGGCCCTTCTGGACACTCGTCACCTGCATGATGGGATCGTGGTAAAGGCTGGCATTGTGTTGCGTTCCCCACACCAACAAACCACCGATCAGCAGCACGACTATCCACAGGCCAAGGGTGACCTTTCTTTTCTTAACTAAGCCTTGCATATTCCCTGTCCCTTCCAACCGTTGACGCGTTATACTCAATATACCACTTTCCGTGGGGTTACTTTTCGCCCAATGAAAATTTTAACCAAATCACATGAATCGTTGCTCTAGCAACCCTACCAGGGGGTGAATCACTGGAGAATCCTAGGCAGCCCTTGCAATTTGTGTGGATTAACGATAGAATGATACCCGATTGTTATTTTAATTAAGCGAGGGTTTTTACAATGAGAAAAGCACATCCAAATGGCGTTCAAGGTCGTCGGAAGGTTAACCGTAAAAAGGACCGGAAGCGACGCGACGAAATTTCAGACTTACAACGTTGGTTAAAGAACAAAAAGTAAATCTGACGCCTTACCGTAAAACGCACTGACATTTATTGTCGGTGCGTTTTATTTTTGTTTGCAACTTGCCTTCGGGCTGGTGAAAATGGACTGGGACGCTAAGGGCGGACGCCTAAAGCCATAGAGCGGTCTTTAGGCTTGGGGGTAAGCCGCTTAGAACCGCGTCTTACCCCCACCCAATTATCTAACCGGCATGACCCTCGCCGCTAAGATAATTCCCACAGCTGAGTCCATTTTCACCAGCCCTGCGGCTTTACATCGTGTTAGAACAAACGCACTGACAATTATGTCACTAGTCCTCCGTCCTTTCTGAATACGCGCCAATGCATTCTTTCATTTAAAACTTCAACAAAGTTAACCCCAAAAGAAAAAGGACCCAGCAACTGCCAGGTCCCTAAAACATGATTAATTTACGACCAATACACTTGATTTAGAATTGTGAACCACGTAACTCGTGGTGGAGCCCATGATGGCCCGCCCTAAACCGTGCGATCCGGAACGGCCAATGACCGTCAGATCCGTGTTCAATTCTTCTGGCAAGGTTACGGCAATCGTTGGCTTTGGTAGCCCCGTCTTGAACCGCGTTTCAACGGGCACACCTGCCTGCTTCACTTCTTCAACAGCGGTATCCAAGAACTTGGAAGCTGCTTCCTTGAAGTGGGTCACAATTTCACTGCCGAATTCCGCGCCGTAGTGGGCATAGGTCTGATCACTAGCGACGGAAACGATGAACAACTTCGATCCAAGCTTTTTCGCCAATTTGGTCGCCTCCACTAGTGCTTTGTGGGCATTCTTGCTCCCATCCATTGGTACTAAGATCCGTTCATACATGATATCCCGTCCTTTCCATATTAAACCATCAATGTGGTATCGCTTTCAACACCTTTATCATAGCAATAATTACGCCTCGTGGAAAGGTAAATGCACAAATTTTCACGAGAATTTTAGGGTTCTGGGCAAATGTTTAGGCGATTCTCATTCTGGCATTCCTTACGGTTTGTGGTAAAATTAATCAAACGACTCAATAATAGAAGGATGGTTTCCAAAATAATGAAGAAGTTTTTGTTGGGTGCCCTGGGGTTACTTGCGTTGACCCTGGCCGGCTGCTCGAATAATAAAGTCACCACGAAGAAAAATACTTATCGCCCAACTGCACTGACCGCCGTCGTTAAAGGGACGGCTGGTGCCAAACACGTGAACTACCAAATTGACAACGGTAAGAAGCAAACCGTTAAGACCAATGGTGGTGCTTATTTCTTCCAAGTTCCCGCTGCAACTAAGGACCAAACCGTCAAGATCACTGCGGGCAGTGCTAAGAAGACGATCACTGTCAAGAAGGTCAAGGCTTTAGGCAACTACAAGAAGCTCGCCGCCAAGTACAACCAGATGGTCATCGGCACCTACTTACCAACCAAGGTGCAAAAGCAACTCCAAACCGCGCAAAAGACTCAGGCCGCCACTAAGAAGAAATTGACAGCTTTAGCCAAGACCGATCCAATGGCCGCTGCGGCTGCCGCACAGAAGCAACAGGCCGCTGCTAAGCAGTTACAAGCCGAAATGGCCACGGCCAATAAGAAGGCCAAGGACAGCCTCCTACCAACGACGACCAAGGACGGCGTGAAGAACCTGGTCGACACCAAGTACACCACGGTTCGGGCCAACGTCCAAGATGGTAAGCTGATGGGCTTAGCCATGATCACGCCAACCAAGCAGATGAAGACTAAAACCGGTCAGAAGAAGTTTGGAACCACCTTCGCCCTGCTGGGAACCACGTTGAATGCCAAGCCAAAATACGTCATCAACAAGTTTGAAAAGGTCTTAAAGGATGCCAAGAAGAATAGCTCTTCTACGACGACCAAGACCATCGAATCCAACGGTATCCGCTTCAACACCGGATTTTCAATGGATCACCTCTACATTTACATGACAAAATAATTATCGATGAAGCTCAGCGGATATTGCCGCTGGGCTTTTTTCATACGGTCGGTCGCCTACGGCTGTCAGTGTTTCGCCTGCCTGTCAGTCACAATCTAGCTAACCGTCGAATCCTAGTAACTCGCCGATGTTCGTGTGAAGAACTAGTTTAGCCGGAGGAAGCCAGGGATGGCGCCAGCCGTGATCATGGCCTAGGCTGGCGTGCTTTGCTAGCCTAGGCCCATGGGCGACTTTGAAGACACGCGTTCTTCGTGGCTTCAAATCGAGCGAGAAGCCCGCCTATCAGGCTGAAGCGTCCCCACAGCAGGCAGAATCCCTGGCAGCCGCAGGCGACGGTTATCCACCAACGAACCCAAAATCGAGTTACTAGGATAAAGTTAGTTAGCGCATACCCTGAACCAGATAACAAACTGAATTGTCCTAACCCTTCCTCCCTAAGCGCAATCATTTTTATCCCTAGCAATCAGGCGGCATAATAACGGTATGCTGAGGTAGTGAATAGGTGCGGTGATTTTGCGCGTCAAAATTTACTAAACCGGCTAGATTCGTTTTCAAGGGGGAGTTATTATGCAAAACGAAGAAAGAGTATTTGAAAATTTCCTACGGCAGTATCGGGAAATTTTTCGGGTGTTGATCAATGCGGCGGAACAAATTACCGGTCAGTACTCGGTTAGTTTTGAACAGTACCTGTTGCTGAAACAAATTCATGAGCAACGCAATATTACGCTCAGTGAATTGGCAGATTCCACACGCACCACCCGTTCGGCTGCGGCACGTAAGTTACGGGCCCTGCTACTGGACGGATTCGTTGAACAGGAAGCTAAGATGGACGATCGCCGCGTGAAGTACCTGCGGTTGACCGATAAGGGGACCACCGTAGAGCATGACATTCGCCAGGCTTTCCTGCAAAGTGCTGAGACTTGGAATCAGATTCCAACCAGTCTGACTGCAGCAGATATCACCGACTTCTTCACCCAGTACCAACAAAACATTGCGGTTTGGGATCGGACTCGGCCAAAGTTCCAGCGGCCAATTCTGCACGCAAAGCGTAAGGCGCTCGGCGGTGAATAGCCTCACCGCCACTGTCACCTTCCGATTAACGCGGTGGTCACCTGCTCCAATTGGGGAAAGCGGCCCGCCACGTTAAGACCCACACAGTCTTTGAGCTACCACAAGCATACAGTTTCCGTCATCGGAATAGGGGATAACGGGGTCAGAGCCATGGGTTCCGACCCCGTTATTATTGCCTTCTGTCGGTTTTATGAGAGATTCATGATAAAATCAATTCCCTTTTATCCGCAAATGGGTTAACCTGTCACTAATGACTATTTTTAAGGAGGATTTCCTATGCGTATTAATCGTTTTGCTTCTGATGCACCTTCCGCTGATAACTTTCCAGTGGACGAATCCTTATTGACTAAGGACTTCTACGACGCCGTCAACGGCAAGTGGGCCGCTCAGGCCACCATCCCCGGTGACCACGCGTCGACTGGGGGCTTCATGGACCTGGCTGACAACATCGAGCACACCCTGATGCACGACTTCAGTGACCTCTTAGCGGGCAAATTAACGCCGGCTAATCCCGAAATGGCGGAGTTCAAGAAACTCTACGGCATGACCAGCGACTTTGCCCAACGCGAAGCCACTGGCACCGCCCCACTCAATCCATGGTTGGCCAAGATTGAAGCGCTCAAGGACTTCGATGACCTCAGCGCTCATTTAGCCGAATGGCACCGTCTGGGCTTACCTGTGCCAATTGGCGTGGGTGTGGAACCCGACATGAAGGACACCAGCCAGTACGCCCTGTACGTGGACGCACCAGACCTCTTCTTACCCGACAAGACTTACTACAGTAAGGACAATCCGGCTGCTAAGCAATTGATGCCAATCTTCACACAAACGGCAACGAAGCTCCTGGAAATGCTCGGCTACGACAGCGCCAAAGCTGCCAAAATTGTCGAACAGGCCAAGACCTTCGATGCCCAAATCGCCCCACACGTGAAATCCTCCGAAGAAGCTGCCGACTACGTGAAGATCTACAACCCACGTAAGTTAGCCGATGTCGATGCCAAGGTCAACGCACTTGACCTGACCGCAGCCATCACCGATCTGTTGCACGACACACCAGAGACCGTCATCCTGCCACAGCCGAAGTTCTTCGATGCCGTTAACGACATCCTGACGCCAGCAAACTTCGACGCCGTTAAGAGTTGGATGCTGGTCAACACCGCCTTTGACGCAACCGGCCTCCTGACCGAAGAGTATCGTCAAGTCGGTGGCACTTACAGCCGCGCCCTCTCTGGTAAGAAGGAAGCCCGTTCTCAAGAAAAGGCCGCTTATTACCTGGCCATGGGAAGTTTCTCCCAAGTTGTTGGGGACTACTACGGTCACAAATACTTCGGCGAAGCTGCCAAGAAAGACGTCCACGACATGGTCGTTAAGATGGCGGGCGTTTACCAGAACCGCCTGAAGACCAACGACTGGCTCAGCCAATCAACTCGTGAAAAGGCCGTCGTTAAGCTACAGAAGTTAACAATCAGGGTCGGCTACCCCGACAAGATTGACCCACTCTACGCCAAGTTCAAGGTCGACACCAACAAGTCCCTCTTCGACAACTTACAGGGATTCAGCGAAATCGTCCTCGCCGACCACTTCGCTCACTGGGGCAAGCCCGTCGACCGTGACAAGTGGGAAATGAGTGCCAACACAGTCAACGCTTACTACTCTCCGACCAACAACGAAATCGTCTTCCCCGCTGCCATCCTGCAGAAGCCATTCTACAGTCTGGAACAATCCAGCAGCGCTAACTATGGCGGCATCGGGGCCGTAATCGCCCACGAAATCTCCCACGCCTTTGATAACAACGGTGCCCAATTCGATGAATTTGGGAACCTGAACAACTGGTGGACGGATGCCGATCTCAGTCACTTCCAAGATTTGGCTAAATCAATGATCAACGAATTTGACGGGATCGACTTCGCCGGCCAGAAGGTCAACGGGAAGCTGACCGTTTCCGAAAATATTGCCGATGCTGGTGGTCTGAGCTGTGCGCTCGAAGCCGCTAAGTCGGAAGATGACGTTGACCTGCGGGCCTTCTTCATCAACTGGGGCAATGTTTGGCGGATGAAGGCCACGACCGAATACATGCAACTGCTGTTATCGATCGATGTGCACGCGCCAGCCAAGCTACGGGCTAACGTTCAACTCAAGAACCTTGCCGACTTCTACAGCACCTTCGACGTTCAACCAGGTGACGACATGTACCTGGCACCGGCCGACCGGGTAAAGATTTGGTAAGCCTTGAAAATTAAATCAATTATTTGGTTTGTACCAATCACTATAGCATAGCTAGTGATAGCCGTGTGTAAAGTCTCTGTAAAGGTGAAAGATACACCAGTAAAATAGGGATACGACAACCGTCGTGGTCCTATTTTGCTGCTCTGAATTTATTTTGAAAGCTGAAAATCCTCAAGAATGGCTAAACTAGTCAATCTTGAGGATTTTTTGATAATTTGATTGTTTGCTAAGCACCCTACTCCCGGAACATTGCCAACTATCCACGCTTAGGCGTGCCGTGAGCGTGCCATAATCCGGCGAACCGCCGGCATGATGAAAAGTTCCCGGATAAAGTAGGCCGTTGTCAGCGTCTCAAAGAAGCTGAGAATGAACTGTACCGCTGTCATGTGACCCAGCGTGCCGTTCATGATCAAAGCGCGCGTGCTCATGGTAAAACACATTACCAGTAGCATCGTCCAACTACGAATCGTCCCGGCTTTAAGGTGAATCGCGTCTGCGTTGGCCATCCCCCGTGTCCACCATTTAATCAGCAAGGTACTCAGAGTACTGGCAACCAAGAGATTGAAGATAAAGGCAAAGATAATCGTGGGAATGATCGACAGCAAGTATACCCGCCACATCGTGAGATTAATGCCCGCGTTAACTGCCATTCCTAACCAGCTCATACTGCCCGCCATACCGATACATAGTAACAAAGTAAAAAGCAATCGCTGTTTAAAAGTCATGTTAGATCCTCCATATAGTTGATAAAGCAACTATTACAGAATAGTCGCATTTAGTTTATTTGTCAACCATATTTTATGATATACTAAATAAAAAAGGAGGCCGTTACCTTGGACATCGTTAGAATTGGGAAATTTATCGGAGCACTCCACCGGCGCTTTCAGACAGCCATGAACCGCGAGCTCACGCTGCCCGACATCAACGGGACTAATGCGAACTTTCTACTCTTCATCAGTGAACACGACCGGGTAACGGCCAAGCAAATCACGACCGAGCTCGCCATCAATAAGGGACTGGTCAGTCGCGAAATGACCCGACTCGAAAAGGCCGGCTACACCACCCGCACTCCCGACGACACCGATCATCGCACGACTTGGGTCAGCATCACTCCCCAGGGACTAGCCGCCTGCAAGACGGTTCGCCAGGTCAAACAGTCCCTCTGGGATCAAGTCCTCGAAGACACCCCGGAAGCTGACATTGAAACGGTCTTCACCGAACTGGAAACCTGGAGCAACCGGGCTAAGAAATTCGACCGTTCAAAGTAAAAATACACCAAAAGCCCCGAATCCACTAAGATCCGGGGCTTCATCTATTTTCTAAACACGCTAATCCGAAATAAGAAACTCAATCTGCTTCTCCCTACTGCAGTGTTTAAATATACTTTTGGGCCGCCGTCGCATGAACGTACGAATCAGAGTCGCCTTGCAATTTATTCACGTATAACTCTGCAATATCACTAAGTCTACATAAAAATTTTTCGTTCCAACTTTGACAGTCCACTTCAAGATTGCCTAAAAGGCCCCTACTGCTCCTTTAATTCAATTCTGCGTTGGTCAATCAGTTCTTGTAGCTCCTGCAGATCATCCAGAGTAGACTTGTTCCGAATGAAGCTCCGTGCAGCGGACCGAGCATTAATGTAACGCATACGATCCTTATTTTTTTCATTCCACTTCTTATTAGCCTTGGCCTTAGCGGCTGTGTATCCTTGCTTCTCCACTAGAACATCCCCTTTTTTAATTATACAATCTATTATACCGCGCCGAAATACATACAAAAAGTATGGTTAATCTCTAACAGTGCCTCAAAATTTGACCCTAGCTGCCATTCAAAGAACCTTTAAGAACATACCTTCCCCTATGTAAAAAGCTCTGAATCCTAATCTAATGGGATTCAGAGCTTTATCTATTTCATCATTCAACCAACGCTGACGTTTAAGAGCTGGTGTAAGTTGTAAGCGTCTACTACCCCGCTTACCCAGGCAGTCACGTTGTTACTTCAATGTACTCTCGCGGACAATCAGCTCAGTCCCAATCGTCACCCGTTGTGGCGTCCGGCGACCCGTTTGCAAGCGGTTGGCCACCAGGTCGGCGGCCTCTGCGCCCAGCATCTCCGTGTTCACGTGGACACTGCTTAACTCGGGGAAGACATACTTGGCAATCGTGGTGTCGTTGAAGCTGAAGATACTGACGCGGTCCGGCACGGCGATTTCATTCTCACGCAGCGCCTTCAGTGCCCCAGCGGCCATTGGGTCGTTGCTCACGAAGAAGGCGTGGGGTAACTTGGCTCCCAGTCGTGTCACCGCAGCCTGCATCTGCTCGTAGCCGGATTCCGAGGTGTAATCCCCGGTGAAGACCAGCTTGGGATCGAACGCGCCCCGCTCCTGCAAGTCACGGCAATACGCCGTGTACCGCGGATCCAGCACATCCAGCTTGCCATCCGTCGTCGACTCGCTCCCACAGATCAAGCCAATCTCATGCTGATCATGTTGCCAGAAATAATCGACGACCTGTTGCACGGCGACGTCAAAGTCCGTGACCACGCTGTCATAGCCGTGACCCAACTGATCCTGATCGACGAAGACTAAGTTCCCCGTCAATTGGGACAACGTCTGAACCTGTTCGTCACTGAATTTTCCAATAGCGATAACGGCATCCACGTCCGGATCAATGGCCTGCAGGTTGTTCTGAAACGTCCGGGTGGCCAGCATGTTGAGCTGTTCACAGCGTTTCTCTAGACCCAATCGAATCGCCATATAGTACAGGTCATCGAGTTCCTTGGACTTCGAATACCACTGAACGATGGCGACCCGCAGTTGTTTGACCGGGGCATTGGCCCGGCGTTTAGACTTGGTATAATTCAAGTCCTCGGCGACCTCAAATATTTGTTTTCTGGTGGACTCACTGACCGACAATGTCCGGTCGTAATTCAAGACCCGTGACACGGTCGCTAGTGAGACCCCGACTGTCTTCGCAATATCTTTTAAGGTGGCTGCAATCACCATCACCTCCTGTCAGAATTAAACCTGCGCAATAAACTTGTCTAATGCAGCTTGACCCTGAGTGTCTCGTTTGAAGACCCCAGCATCAGCCAGCACGCGAGCAAAGGTATTCCCAATGGCTTCGTGGACAACTGCCGTTACGTTAGCCTCGGTAATCGTGTTGGCCTGTTTCAACCCATCGGCCCATGCTTGATGCATCGGTGCAATTTGGTTGGGCTGATCCAACAGATACTTGCTGACTTCAGCCATTTCGGCCTTCAGCCGTGCGGGTAAAATGGCGCGACCCATGACTTCGATCAGACCAATATTTTCCCGTTTGATATGCTGAACGTCCTGATGCGGATGGAAGATACCATCCGGATACTGAGCCGACGTCTGGTTATCCCGTAAAACTAAGTCTAACACATAATCCGCCCCATCCCGGTAGGCAATTGGCGTGATGGTGTGGTGACGGGTGCCCTCGGTATAGGCGCGCACATCCACGGACTCATCGGAATAGTCGATCCAGCTGTTCAGGACCTTCGTCGCCGCCGTAATCAGCGGTTCCGGTTGCGTCCCGCGTAACCGAATATCGGTCATCGGCCACTGCACGATTCCCGCAGTAACGCCCTTAATTCCCAAATCAACGGCCCGGTCCACGGGTGCCATCATCATTGGGAAGGTATGCTTGCCCCCCTGATAATGGTCGTGCGTCAGCATGGAGCCGCCCACGATTGGCAGGTCGGCGTTACTCCCGACAAAGTAGGTCGGCAGTTGCCGGACGATTTCCAACAGGTTGGTAAAGGTATGCTGGTTGATCACCATTGGCCGGTGTTCCTTGGCCAAGAAGATGGCGTGTTCAGCGAAATAGGCGTATGGCGAGTACTGGAAGCCCCAGGTCTCACCACCCAGCATCATCCGAATAATCCGGTGATTGCTACGAGCGGGATA
Source organism: uncultured Lactobacillus sp. (assembly GCA_937874695.1). Classification (GTDB taxonomy): domain Bacteria; phylum Bacillota; class Bacilli; order Lactobacillales; family Lactobacillaceae; genus Levilactobacillus. The sequence continues at coordinate 21,750 of CALNAJ010000017.1, read as the reverse complement.
GCCGAGACGCCCCAGATAACCCTCGTTAGTCATGCACAACTGGTCCAATGGATAGCTGACCTGCGTCTGCGTTTGAGCGGCCGCAATCGCCTTCGGGTCCTTTTCCGGCTTGGACAAGTTGATGGTAATTTCCAACTTGCCGGCCGGTGTCTGGGCTGGGAAGACCACGTTGCGCGCAATATTTCTAGTCTTAATGTAGTTGTTCGCCTTGCTCAACTGGTAGAACCAGTCGGTCGCGGCGCTAGGACTCTGTTGATACCGGTCCCAGAAGCCACGGTTAACGGCGGACGGCAACGGCGTCATGAAGTCCATTAACTGGGACTCCAGAATCTCACGGGGACTTGGCGCATCCTCAATCTTACCGTTAGCTATGGCCGTCTCGACCATAGCTGCCACCAAGTCGATGGAATCGGCACTGGTGGTCGTCTGGGCATCACCATCGCCAATCAGTGCAAAGATCCGGTTGGTCACATACTGCCGATCCAGCTCCGTGTAAGGTGCCGGGGACTGGACGATTTGATCAATAAACGTTTGGATTGTGTCTTGTGCCATTTATTTTGCCTCGTCCTGGTCATCGTAGCCAGCTGGATTCTTTTGCTTCCAGTTCCAGGCCGTCCGAATAATATCTTCCACATTGTCAAACTGTGGTTGCCAGTTCAAGACTTCCCGCGCCTTGTCACTAGCCGCAATCAGCGTGCTAGGATCTCCGGCACGACGAGGGGCCATCTTGGCAGGAATCTCCTTACCGGTAACCTTCCGAGCGGCTTCCAACATTTCCTTGTTGGAGAAACCAGTCGATGAACCGAGGTTAAAGGCATCGCTGTCGTGGCCAGCCTTCAGGTATTCCAGCGCTAAGATGTGGGCATCGACCAGGTCGACAACCTGGACGTAGTCACGGACGTTGGTCCCGTCCTTGGTTGGATAGTCGCTACCAAAGATGGAGAGCTCCTTGCGTTCACCCGCAGCGACCTGCAAGATGATTGGAATCAAGTGGGTTTCGGGATGGTGGTCTTCACCAATGCTCCCGTCTTCCTTGGCCCCAGCCACGTTGAAGTACCGCAGCGCGATGAACTTGATGCCGTAAGCTTCGTCGGCCCACCGCATGATTTTTTCCATCATCAGCTTGCTTTCACCGTAAGGATTGGTTGGAATCTGTGGATCAGTTTCCTTGATAGGAATCTGCTTAGGCTCGCCATAAGTGGCCGCCGTTGACGAGAAGATGATGCGCTTCACATTATGCTTATTCATGACTTCCAGCAACGAAACCATCCCGGTCGTGTTGTTGTCAAAGTACTTCAGTGGCTTTTCCATGGATTCTGGAACAATGGAGAAGGCGGCGAAATGCATGACCCCTTCGATATCTTCCTTGTCAAAGACGCTGTTCAAGAATTCCTGGTCGCGCACGTCCCCTTGGTAGAAACGTGCCTTGTCGTTAACGGCGGCACGGTGCCCCGTTACTAAACTATCGACGACCGCAACGTCGTATCCCTTTTGAATTAACCGATCAACGGCATGTGAGCCAATGTAACCAGCACCACCTAAAACTAAAACTGTCATCATCAATTCCTCCTCAATTATGTCGCGCCTTGGTTAACCTAGTCGTTAATCAGAAGACGCTTTGACTGATTTTATTTTAAAACTAGTTTTTTTCGCTGTTAAATTGGGTTGGCTAGGCGACGTGACCGCCATTCACCTTGTCCCAAGTAACCAGACTATTTTTGCAATTCCTTAGGGCCGTCCGCAATTTCTGCGACGTAGAACTCTGCCTTGTGGCCAATCGTGTCTTCGTAGACCTGACCGACCTTGGCTTCAAAGTCGGTTACATTGGCTTTCTTAACAATGGCAATGGCACAGCCACCGAAACCAGCACCGGTCATCCGGGCGCCTAAGACGCCAGGTTGTTGCCAAGCGGTCTCAACCAACGTATCCAGTTCCTTCCCGGTCACGGCAAAGTCGTAGTTCAGAGAAATATGGGAGGCGTTGACCAAGTGGCCAAAGGATTCGAGGTCATTGTCTTGTAAAGCCTTGAAGGCCTTCAACGTCCGTTGATTTTCGAAGACGGCGTGCCGCGCCCGTTTGATCAGCGTGTCATCGTTGATCAGGTAAGCATTCTGGTCGAATTGGTCTTCGTCCAAGTCCCCTAACGTCTTGATGTCCAGCTTGGTCTGTAACCGGCGCAGGGCTTCTTCACATTGAGCCCGTCGTTCGTTGTACTTAGAATCGGTCAGTTCCCGCCGTTTCTTGGTGTTCATGATGACCACGACGTTATCACCCAAGCTGAGTGGTGCATACTCGTAGTCCATGGTATTCGTGTCCAACAGCATGGCTTGGTCTTTCTTCCCCATACCGATGGCAAATTGATCCATGATCCCGGTATTCAAGCCAAAGTAGTCATTTTCGACCTGTTGGCCGACCTTAACCATTTCGACTTCGTCCAACTTCATACCATAAGCGGCGTGCAGAATTTCACCCATCAACATTTCCATGGAGGCGGATGAGGACAACCCTGAGGCGTCAGGCAAGTTTCCGTGAACAAAGAGGTCAAAACCGTGGTCGATCGTCAGGTCCTGCTTCGCCAGCTCGAACAACATCCCCTTCAGGTAGTTGGCCCAGTTGTCAGCCTTATCAAAGGCCAAGTCGTCCAGTGAGAACGTCAACATGCCCGCATCCGGGACGTTGGCCGAATAGACGTGGAACTGCCGATCATCACGACCCGAGTACGCGGCGTAGGTCCCCATGCTGATTGCAGCTGGGAAGACGTGTCCACCGTTGAAATCAGTGTATTCACCGATCAAATTGATCCGGCCGGGAGAAAAGAAGACCCGTTCTGGTGCAGCATCAAACTTTTCTTGATATTCAGTTGCTAAGCTGGCAAAGTCCATGGCGATTAACTCCTCAATAAATTTTTAGTAAACTTTTACTACGATTATCATAAACGCTTTTGCTGGGATTGTCAATCCATTTATAAAGCGCTTTCTTTTTTCGTTCTCATTACTTCTTGAGTCCTGTTGGCTGTGGAAACTATCCCTCCAGTTAGCACATACACCAAGAGCCCGGGCATCATCACCCAGGCTCTTCACAACGCTCAATTAATTTTCTGATTGAATCTTTGCTTCTTTTTCAGCTTTTTCCATTTTTAACTTACTTTCCAATTCTTTAACGATCTCGGCATGCTTCTTTTCAGACAAAGTGACTTTGAATTCATAAATCAAAGCAGAGATGACTAACAAGATCATTGGCATGTAGAAAATGAAGGAATGGAAGATAAACATTCCGTGAGCCGTAATGTCACTAGGTTGGGCGTTACCCGTCATCCCAGAATGAACAGCGGCAATAACCACGATCCCAGTTGAGAAGGCCCCGGCTAATTTATCAATCAAGGGACGGACTGACAAGGTAACGGATTCGTTACGCGTACCGTTCTTCCATTGCCCATATTCCACACTGTCGGTGATGGTCATCAAGGCCGCCAGGAAGATCATAGGGTATGGGAAGAAGAAGATGGCATCCGCAATATACATCATGATGGCACTACTACCGGCAAAGTTGAAGAGCACGTAACCGACTAACATCATGCAGATACCGCCGACGTAGACCCCACGCCGCGTAATCTTGGAAACAATGATTGGGAACAGTGGCACTGAGATGATTCCTAAGATGGCCGTAACCCCACCAACGACACTGTAAGCCTTCGCATTACCAATGACGTATTGGAAGTAGTAAATCAAGAGTGAGTTCGTGACCACGTAGCTTAAGGCAAATAACAGGTAGGAGAGACCCAACCACATCAATTGATCATTTTCACCAATAACCTTGAAGACGTCGCGGAAACGGGTCCGTTCCGTATTTTCACGAATTAGGTTCTTGGTTTCCTTCGTTCCAAAGAAAGTGGCCAAAGCCCCTAACAGAGAAACAAGCCCAATCACGATGGCAAATCCTAACCAACCGGCGCGTGTTTCCGTAGAGCCGTGGGTCCCAGAAAACTTCTGGGAGAAGTAGATGACCAATGGCATAATGACAATGATGACCCCTTGAGAACCCAGAGTAGACCCGAAACGACCAACTGTCCCAAACCGGTTCCGGACCTTAGTGTCCACACTCAAGGCTGGTAACATGGACCAGAACGAAATGTCTTTGAACGAGTAGAAAATATCCATAATGACGAAGACGATCCCAAAGACCAGGAAGTAAATGGACTTGTTGGAATCTGCCAAACCAAACAGACTGGAGAACATAAGAATCAGTCCAACTGAACTGACGATAGCCCCCGCTAACAGCCATGGCTTGAACTTCCCCATCTTGGTATCGGTATTATCCACCATCCCACCGATCATCGGGTCAAAGGCAATTTCAATTAAACGAATGACAACGACCATTGTCGTGACGATTCCGGCTTCAGCGGCGGAACCCTTTCCCACGAACAAGGCACTGGTGACAAAGATTGCAAAATAAGTATTAAGTGTTGCATAGAAGGCATCATGTCCGAATGCCCCTAGAGCATATGAGAGATATTGCTTAACCATTGTTCTTTCACGCCTTTCAACAAGCGACTGCGTTCTAACCCCTAACGGTGACCACTAGTCTAGTGATACCGGTGTTCAATGATCTTGGAGAGAACATCCTCCCGTTGTTGTGCCTTGGCCATATCAAATTGGGATTCTTCCAACTTGTTAAAGTCTTGGGCAAGTAACGTTGCTTCTAGGTAGAGCGTCAGCTGCCGTTTGATGTACAACTTATTTTCCTCATCCGGGTACTGCGCGTTTCCTCCCAAAACAGCTGCCGCGAACTTCGCGGGGTCCAACGTAATCTTCTCATTCTTAGCCATTTTGACACACCTCTGATTTCTCAAAATAGATACCTACACCTAAGTAAAAATATAAATATATTTTTAACTAAAATGTAAGCGCTTTACGGCTATTATTCTAGGGTTTCGTCAGCTTAAATGCAACCACTTTTATTGTGAAAAATATTCGGTAATCCGCTGTAGTGACCGGAGGAAATTGGTTGCAACCGGTTGTCTTTTTAGTATAAAAATTTTAGTAAAGTGATCAGTAAAGCAGCCGTTTCGACCCGTGTCCTGGTGAAAGCCCACGATTGCCTATAAATTTATTGAAAACAAGCCACCACACCATTAGCCGGCATGGCAACCGTTTGCCTTTCTGGATGCGCTGCAGTCACAAAAAAACAGCTAGTCGACACCCTATAGGCATCGACTAACTGCATTGAAATACTTTTTAATTGAGGTGAATCCTACTTCACTGAATCAACGTATTGCTTCAAGGCTGCTTCGTAGGTCGCTAACCGCTTTTGGGCAGCCGCATCGGTCTGATCACTCGTCCCGATGTAGAACTTGACCTTGGGTTCGGTCCCTGAAGGCCGAATGCAGATCCAAGTGCCGTCGCTCAGCCAGTACTTCAAGACGTTTGACTGTGGCAGATCAATCTTGCTGGTCGTCCCGTCGGCTTCCGTCTTAACGCTCGTCGAGAAGTCTTCGACCGTCTCAATGGCACTGTCACCAAAGGACTTCGGTGCATTTTCTCTGAACTCGCTCATCAGGTGGGCCATCTGGTCGGCACCGTTGACGCCAGGGAATTCCTCAAACGTGGTCTTCTCGGCAAAGTAGCCGTAGGTCGCGTAGAGTTCTTCAATCCCATCGTAAAGCGTCATGCCGCGTTGCTTGTAGTCGGCAGCGACTTCCGCTAACAGCACCGTGGATTGAATGGCATCCTTGTCCCGTACGAATGGTTTGATCAGGTAACCGTAACTTTCCTCGAATCCAAACAGGAAGGTGTGGTCGTTAGTCGTCTCGTACTGGTGAATCTGTTCGGCAATAAACTTGAAACCGGTCAGCACGTTTTTCATTTCCACGCCGTAAGCCGCCGCAATCTTGGTGGCCAGTTCGGTGGAAACGATGGACTTGACGACCCGTGAGTTAGCTGGCAGTTGCTCGGCTTGCTTGCGGGCCTTTAAGATGTAGGCCAGTAAAATCGAGGCAATCTGGTTCCCAGTCAACAGTTGGTAATCCCCGTTCGGTTGACGAACGGCGGCTCCTAATCGGTCGGCATCGGGATCGGTGGCGACTAGCAGGTCGGCGCCCTCCTTCTTCCCCAGCGCGATGGCCATATCGAAGGCCTGTGCAAATTCTGGGTTCGGGAACGGTACCGTTGGGAATTCTGGATCGGCAATGGCCTGTTCCGGCACCATGGTGAAGTTTTCAAAGCCGGCACCACGCAGCGCCCGTTCGCCGATAACTTTCCCGGTCCCGTGTAATGGTGTGTAGATCAACTTCATGGTTTTGCCCACCGTCTTGACCAGGTCATGGTTAATCGTGACGCTCTCAACGTTTTGCAGGTAAGGTTGGTCGACATTTTCTCCAATGATCTGGAGCGTCTTGTCAGCACGTAACTGTTGTTCGTCGGCCACCTTGATGGCGAAGACATCCTTGGCAGACCGCACAAAGTCGGTGATCATGTCGGACGCCTTGGGTGGCATTTGCCCACCGTCTGGCCCGTATATTTTGTAGCCGTTGTACTGCTTCGGGTTGTGGCTGGCCGTGATCATGATCCCCATGGCCGTATGTAAATGGCGGACCGCAAACGACAATTCTGGCGTTGGCCGTAAGTCATCGAAGACGAAACTAGGAATTCCGTGAGCCCCCAACACGTGGGCGGCTTCGTGGGCAAATTCCGTGGAATGGTAACGGGAATCAAAACTGATGGCAACCCCACGTTGCTTCGTAGCGTCATCCAAGGTGTCCAAGTAACGGGCAACCCCCTCGGTCGCTTGCCGCACGGTGTACACGTTCATTTGACCGATACCGGGTCCCATGACACCCCGCATACCGGCAGTCCCAAAGCTCATGGGACCGCTAAAGGCTGCTTTCAGCGCCTCTGGATCATCCGCAATGGCATCTAGTTCCTGCTTGATTGCTGGAATCATCGTGGGCTGTTGTTGCCAAACCTGATAGTTTTCTTGCCAACTCATCTAAATCGCTCCTTTTCGATTATCACTTAACATTTTGTCTGGGGTCGATCTTTGTTTCGCCTTGCCGGGTGGCGCAAATCAGCCGTGACGCTGTGGGCGGACGTCTGGAGCCAAAGAGCGGTCTCCAGACTTGAGTTTGAACCTCACAGACCGAGTTTCAAACTCACCAATTACCTTAGCGGCTAGCCGCTAAGGTAATTCCCACGGCTGAGCTGATTTGCACCACCCTCACGGCTGACACGGATCTTACCCAAACAATGATTAACCAGCATGCCATCATACTTTTTGCTTCTCCCCTGATGGTGCTGGTTAACTTAAATTCAATAACACTACTATACCAGCAACACTTGTAATTTGACACGTTGCTGGTAAAAGTTTAACTAAGTTTCTACGTAAACTTAGCACTATCTTTAGGGTTCTTATGACCGTTTATTTCCGACCCAATCGAAATTACTTAGCAGTACTTTGATTCCCTATAACCAATTAATACATCTGACGGCCTGGGAAAGTCAAAGAGATGCCATTAGCCGGAGGTGGCTTGGGACGGAACCAGCCGTGACGGCGGTGTTAGGCCAGGCGCTCGTTTCTTCCCGGTCTTACAGCGTGGGACGTGTTTGGAAACTCGCACGACTTTCGCGAGGTTTCAAACCGAGCCGGAAGCCCGCCCTTTGGCTGCAGGTGGTCCCCACAGCGGTGGAATCCCAAGCCACCGCAGGCGTAGTTGCTTTGACTACCCCTTGCCGCCAGCCAAGTATTGGTAGGCAATCTTGTGGGTGATGGTTTGGTTGGCTGGCAGTACGATATCACCGAAGTCAGCGTGGTGAATCGCATCCGGTAACGCCTGGGCCTCTAGTGCCAGCGCATTGTAGTCACGAGCCGCTGCCCGTTTCTTATCCGTTGGGTTGGCCGTGAAGACGACAAGGGCGTTGCGGTCGGAGTAGAGGGCGACCCGCCGATGTCCCCCGGCATCCCCGATAGCTGCGATTGGCGTGGTTGCGCTTGGCACCACTTCAAAAGCATCATCGTATTCGACTTTACCCGCTTGCTTGAGCTGGGTCAAACCATCCGCAATCGTTCGTGGTTGGCTGAAATCGTATCCAGTCCCGGCCGTTGGGAGTTTTTTACCCGTTGGAATTTTCTCAGCATTCAGCTCGAGCCGGTGGTCCCCACTCAACAGGAGCCATTGCTTGTCGATGCTCTGTTGGTCATCAGTCACATTAAAGTAGGTATGAATCGTTGGGTTGAAGAGCGTGGCAGCGTCACTGGTCCCCGTAAAGCTAATTTCTAGGCGATTGTCAGCCGTCAGTGTATACGTGATTGTCGTGTCCAACGTCCCGGGATAGCGGTCATCGGCAGGCGTCGATGTGTGCGTCAACGCCACACTAGCTGACTCATCGGTGGTGCTGGTCGTTCCCGTCCAGTTCACATTCTTGAAACCGTGGGGCCCACCATGAATGGCGTTACGGCCTTCAGTAGCTTCCAAATGAACCGTTTGCCCATCGAGGTCAAATTGCGCGCCAGCAATTCGGCCAGCGACTCGGCCCAATGCCTGACATAAACAGAATCCATTTTGCTCGTAAGCCGCTATATCTGGTTCGCTAACGACCAATTGTTGCCGGCGGTCACCTTCGACCACACTAAATTCTTGAAGCGTGGCGCCCCAAGTTAAAACGGCTACCCGCGTGCCTTGTTTATTGGTTAACAGGTACTTGGTTACGGTCTGGTTCGCAATGGTGCCAGCAACTTCTTGTGTAATATTCATCAGTTATTTCCTCCAATTTAGAATCCGGTTTCATTGTATACTAACCGGTTGGTCAGTACCAATTTATTTGGAGGGAAATTTGAAATTACCCGCAACCATTTACTGGCAAAATAATCACGCTTTTGCTGGACTTATCATTTGATTATTCGCTATACTTATCTCGAATCGTGCATTTTTACACAATAAATATCACTTGAATAAGGAGAAACTATCTAAGCTAACGCCGAAGGTCTTTAATATAAATTAGGCAGAATTCCCTTGCTTTCAAGCAAGGGATGAATGGCCACTATCCCTTTCGCTGACTGGCAATGTAGTTAGTTTTCTACGGTTTCCTTGCTCATATTACCAAGGGTACTCATGAAGTAGCTAGGAGACCAGAGATGTCCACTCCAGAACTTCTGAGCTTTTATCTCGGGATGTAATTCAAAGAACAGGCGAGCCGAACCACCCTTGAAAGCTTTGACAACATTGGTTGGTGCATACTTGGGCTTAAAGCTTAGTAGTAAGTGGATATGGTCCGGCATTACTTCCATTTGCTCAATGGTCACTTCGTTTAGTCGGGCTATTTTCGTTAGAATGTCAGTCATTTCAGCGACTAACTTTGGCGTTGTAAATGCTTCATGCCGGTGTTTAGTAACCCAGATCAAGTGAAAATGAAAGTTGTAAACGTAACCTCGTTCGTGAATTGTTCCGCCAATATCTTTACTCATATGGCACCTCCATAAATATTATTATAAGTTGTTTTGTTATGAATACAGCATGCTCATATGGTATGCTACCATCAAGCAAGAACCTCCTGCACCACGTTTCTACGGCCTTGATCAAAAACCACGATTTAGTCGTAGCTGAAGAACTGCGGAGTAAAAATATGTTGCGGAACCATGCTTTGGCAATGAGCATCTCGGACGTTGGCTGATTGCAAGTGGACGTGTCCCAGTTGTGGCATGTTTCATGTGCGTGATCATAACGCAGCTGAAAATATTTTAGCTAAGGTTTTAGCACTCTTGTATGCAATGAGTCCGCCTGGCAACCTGCGGACCTAAAAGGCTTTGGTAATTAGCGGATAAGTCCTATTCGTAGGCTAGCGCTGTATCTAAGCAAATTGTGGTCGCCATGCCGTGGGGTGTGGTTCTCACAAGCGTCCGTTTTTAAACGGGCGTGGTTGACCCACAAATGATAGTTGTGCTGCTTCATTATCCCAACCAATTTCACCTTGCGAAAGACAATAAAAGTCCCGAAGCACCAACCATTTGACGTGGTCGGTGTTCCGGGACTTTTTCTTGGTCTGAGAAATAATTAAAATTATTTTGCCAAAACATGAGACTATTTCTGTAATTTTTACATTAGTAGTAAGTGTAGGACTAATTCTGACACAGCAGTTCACTGTGAAACTGCTGTATCTGTACTCTAACTGAACGCGTAACCCTCGAGCTATAATCCATTTGCTGACAGTGTTTAGCCGGAGGAGGCCAGAACGTAGCCGGCCGTGACGATGACCTTAGCTGACGTCTTTTGTCAGGTTAGGTCATGGGACGAGATTGGAGACGTCTGAACTTTGACGGCTTCAAGTCGAGGTTCAAGACCGCTTCTCAGGCTTGGACCGGTCCCCACAGCAGGCGGAATTCTGGCAGCCGCAGGCGGTGGTGACACCCCTAACTATAGCTGAAACGTGTTACAGCAGGCAGTCGGTTGCGCTTAACCCCACCCCAGCCAAAATTCAAACCCGGGATTTTCACCGGTGTGACGTTAATGCTCGCCGACTAACCGCCTGCTTCCACACTCTTTACAACTTCAGCAGTTCGTCCAACAATTGCCGGGCCGACTCGTTGAGCTTGTCCTGTGACTTGTCGTTGCCCAAATGGGTATAGATTTCACCCACATAGACGTTGTCCGTGAACAGACGATCGAAGACGGCGTCGATGATTGGTTGGGTGGCTGCCTGTTCCTGCACTGGCCCGAATGGGTTGGCGAAGAACGTCGTGCTCATCCCCACTTCATCGGTGGTGCCCAACGCCTTTCGTTTGCCAGCGATGAAGGTTGCCTTGGCCGTCTCTTGGTCAGCGAAACGGTGAACACCCACGGCATCGTCGTAATTGTTGGCGTAGACCCACATGTCGATGTGGTGGTGGGCAACCACGCGTGGCCAGGTGTTCGCTGGAATAATGACCCGCGCGTTCTTCTGCTCAGGGTTCATGTAGATCCCACGGTCCATGTTGTTGAAGGCCACTTCACTGCTCAGGTCATCGAGCCGAACAAACGCCCCGGTCTCCGTTCCCTGCGCGTAGAGTTCCTTACCCTGCAACGTGAAACTGCCCATATCGTCAAAAATGGTCTCCATGCTAACGATCTTATCATCGGCAATCTGCTGTAAGGCCTCGATGGATTCGGACTTACCGGCACCGGAATCGCCGAAGAAGACGACGGTCTTGGTCTGTCCGTTGGCAAAGGTAATCCGCATCATTGACCCGTGAATTGGCAGGCGTTTCTGCGCAATCATGTGCAGGTTATGCAGCGTCAAGCACATCTTCTTCATGTAACCAAAGTACGTGGTCTGGTCGTTATAAGGGACCTGACCCACGTAGATGTCGTTGGCTTCATCGTAGAAGTAGTGGCCGTTTTCAGGATCGGTATCACTCGCAACCCCTGGCGTCCCGAATAACAGAACCAGGTCCGGCTTGTGACCGGCAACCTGCTTCACGTCAGCGAGCTGGAACAAGTTGGCCAATGCCAAACCTGAGGCCATGTAATCGCGGTGGAAGTAGATGTAGGCCAGACTCTCGCCAATCATCGCCGGGTAACAGTAGTAATCGTCTTCCGTGCCCTTGAAGTTCGTCAACGGATTGACCTTCGTCGCCGTAAACGTCCCTTTACGCTTGTTACTCTTGGTGTGCAGCATCATTGGTGGCCGTAACATCAACCGGTCAATGAAGCGAATGTCCTGCAGCTTTTCGTAACCCGCGGGCATCGGCCACTTGAGTTGTTGCAACAACATGCAGGCGCTGGAACCAGCGCTCACTTGACGGTAAACGTGGTTGGCATGTCCCTGAAGTTTTTCTTCGATGGTCCGATACAGGCGAATCACCAGGTCGTTGAACCGTTGGTCGATGGTCATAAATTCACTGGCGACCACGTCATTTTGCTTGATGGTCATCGTTGCGACCCGCAAGTACGTCCGGTAATACGAATAGAGGTCTTCGATGCTGGCCAGAATTTCTGACTTTTGGTACTGTGCGAAGGCGTCCGGCTGATCGGTCAAAATCGCCTTGATCGTTGCGAGATAAACCTGTGGCGTGACCAGATTAAACGTGGTGCTTGGATCGGCAACTTCGGGTGTGTGTTCGCGCTGTTCGTCGAGGAACAAGCGCACAAAATCGGCCAGTTCGTCACTGTTAACGAGGTCAAAAATGCTGGTAATAAAGCGCGTGTTGTAGTCCAAAACCGCCACATTGCGGTCGGAATTTGCATAAAATGAAGCCAAATCAATTGATGCTGGTGTCTGCATGGTGAAGCCCCTTTCATAAATGTCTTAACCATCAGTTTAGCTTAAAAGTTAGGTGGAGGGAAGCAACTTTACAAGATAATAAGTGCATTCGCCTCGCGGCTGTCTTACCATAAAAGGTGTAAAGCGCTGTCAATGTTTGCTTAGCGTCGATTTATGTAACTGATGTTGAGTCACTGAACACGTTTCTTAAACCGAAACCAACTATATCGGGGTGACTTCAAAAGGCAACACACCTTACATAATCTTGCGAGTCCCATCAACTTGTCAGTGTAACGGATACATAAATCAGCTGCGAACTGACACTACGTCAGCCGCAGGGTCAGTGAAAATGGGCTCAGCTGTGGGAATTCTCTTAGTGGCAGGACTTAGACCGCTTAGAGAATTGGTGTCCTTGAAACTCGATTCTCAGAGGTTCAAGGACAAGTTCGGAGACCGCACTTTGGCTCCGGACGTCCGCCCTCAGCGCCACGGCCCATTTTCACCGACCCGGAGGCGCAATCAGGTTCAGTTCCAACTGAATGATTTTGAAAGGAAGCTTGAGTCATGGAAATTGATGGTCACACGAAATTAATCGGGTTAATTGCCCACCCAGCCGCGCACTCCCAGTCCCCGGCAATGCACAACTTTGCCTTTTCTCAGGAACAGATGAACGACCGGTTCTTAGCCTTTGATGTCGATCCGGATAACTTGCCACAGGCAATCGGCGCCATTCGGGCGTTTAAGATGCTGGGGGCTAGCGTATCGATGCCATTTAAACAGGCGGTGATTCCCTTGCTCGACCACCTCGACGCCGCGGCCAAGATGATTGGTGCGGTCAATACGGTCGTCAATCACGATGGTGAACTGACCGGGTACACGACCGACGGGATTGGTTTCGTCAATGCGCTGAAGGATGACGGGGTCGCGTTGGCGGGTAAGACCATGACGCTGGCGGGAATTGGCGGTGCCGGCACGCCGATTGCAATTCAGTCGGCCTTATCCGGATTGAAGACGTTGAACGTCTTTAATATCAACGACTCATCCGTGGCTAATGCCAAACGCGTGGTCCAAGTCATCAATGAGCAGACCGACTGTCACGCCACCTTCTATCCCTTGGAGAACCGCGCTCAGTTTCGCGATGCCATTGCCGCAAGCGACTTGTATACCGATGCAACTGGTTTAGGGATGGGCAAACTGATTGACAAGACGCTGGTCGATGACCCCACCTGGTTCCACCCCAACATGACGGTCTTCGACACCGTCTATGCGCCGGCTGAAACCAAGCTGATGCGAGTGGCCAAGCAGGCCAAGGTGGCGCACGTCATCAATGGGCAAGGCATGTTGTTAAATCAAGGTGCAGCGGCATTTAAGCTCTGGACCGGCCACGAGATGCCGGTTGCCGCTGTCCGTCACGAAATTTTTAAGGAGGATTAATTGATGTCAGATAAATGGTTAGGTTTAACGGATAAAGTTTGTGTCGTTACGGGTGCTATCGGCGGGATGGGAACCAAAATTTGTGAAGCCCTCGCCGACCAAGGCGCCAAAGTAGTCGCTTTGGATATGAAACAGGACGCCGTGACTACCTTTGCAACGAAACTCGCTACCGATTATGGAACGAAAACGCTCGCCGTAGCCGCCAACGTCACGGACGAGGCCAGCGTCAAAGCAGCGGTCCAGCAGGTTCAAGCTAAGTTTGGCCGCGTCGACGTTGTCATCAATACGGCCGGCATTTTAAAGTTTGACCCACTGGAAGATCTCGACTACGCAACCTGGAAGCAGGTCCTCGACGTGAACTTGAATGGCTACTACTTGGTCACCCACGAATTTGGCAAGCTGATGATCAAACAACAGCACGGGACCTTCGTACATATCTCGACGGTCGCCAGTGACATTCCCGAAACCTACAGCGGCGCGTACAGTACCAGCAAAGCCGGCGTGAACATGTTGTCCAAACAGGTCGCGGCCGAATGGGGCATGTTCGGTATCCGCAGCAATGTTCTGGAACCTTGCTTGGTAAAGACGCCGATGTCCGCGGCCTTCTACGCGGACCCGAAAGTCGAAAACGGCCGGAAAGAATTGACCGCCAGCAAGCGGATTGGGACGACCGACGATATCGCTAATGCCATCTTATTCCTGGCCAGCGACCGATCGAGCTACATCAACGCGGCGGGGCTCGCCATCGACGGTGGCTTCAGCGTGATGATGCAGAACCAGATTCCAAAGCCGGGCGGCCGCCGCGGCTTTGCGGAAACCCATTAATATTTGGCCAGACTAAAAGCACCGTTTCATCTCCAATCGGACGAAACGGTGCTTTCTCTGTTTTAATTTAATTGATTAATGACTCGAGGTCCGTGAACGTAACCGTTGAACCCACGGACTAACTGGCCGCGGACTGCTCGCCTTAACGGGTTGATTTAATAAAATCACGCCAATAATAATAGCCATAAAACCCACGACTTTAAATCCCGTCAAGATTTCACCAAAGGCCCAGACGCCGATCAGGCCAGTAATGGCCGTGCCGACGCCGGCCCAAACCGCATAGCCCACGCTTAGGGGGAGCTGCCGTAAGGCTAACGAGAAACTAAAGATTGCTAGTCCGTAGAGGAACATCCCCGCAATCCCAATCCACCGATGGGTAAACCCATCTGAGAATTTCAACAAGCTTGTCCCGACAATTTCGACACCGATTGCGAATACCAACTGTAACCATGCCCGCATCGTGCAGACCCCCTTTTAGCTATTTAATAGAATCACGCCAACAACAATGGCCAATAAGCCACTGATTCGGCTGAGACTGAGCCGTTCCCGGTACACCACAGCAGCCAAAATAACCGTCGCCACTGTGCCGAGACCTGCCCACATGGCATACGTCACCCCCAATGGGAGCTTTTGCATGGCGAGTGTCACCAAAATCAATGAACTAAAGTACCCCACCAACACCATGATCGAGGGTATTAAATTTCGAAACCCGTTTGCTTGCTTCAAGAAAAAGCTTCCAACAACTTCCATAAAAATACCACCGAACAATAATACGTATGCCATATCTATCACCTCGCTAAAATTTTCGCTGTGAACCTATTCTAAAGAAACTTTAGGCAAAAGGCAATGAAAAGATACGCCTGGCTGATTACAGTTTTGTGACAGAGAGATAGCGGTCTTTAGCCATTTAGCGAAGCACCGCGTCGTCAGCTTAACTTCAAAGATGGCCACCTTAAGATTGGATTAGGCCATCCAATTGTTTGCCGTCATCGTTAACCAAGGGTTCCTAGACTAACTTAGCCAGATGGCGTACAGTAATCCCAACACCTATTTAGGAGGCTTCCCATGGACGTTGAAACTTTTTGGCAGCACTTCAAAGCTGCTCACCCCGAAATTACCACGACACACCACGATACCTATGCCTTTGGCGCAACCGACGAATCCGCTGACCTGCTGGCACACCTGGTCAAAATTGGCCGGAAGACCGCGACGACCTCGGCGCTCGACCTCTACGAAGCCGACGAGCCCCTCCCCTTTGTGGGCGAGTACAACGTCATTTTAGACGCCCATGACCAACCCGTCTGTATCACGCAGACCAAGGTTACCGAGGTCGTCCCCTTTGACCAAGTCACCCAGGAGCACGCCTATCACGAAGGCGAAGACGACCGCACACTAACCACGTGGCGGCGGGAACACCGCGCCTTCTTCACCGCTGCCTACCACGAGATGGGCCGCACCTTCAACGAGCAGATTCCCTGCTTCTGTGAAGTCTTTGAACGCGTGGACTGATAGTGAAAAAGCTGCACCGAACCAGCCATGACGACCGATTTGATGCAGCTTTTAATTTACGCAATACAATTCCAGCCACGCCATAAACAACACGTAACTGTGCTTATTTAAGGCCCCAATGCTATGGATAAATGTGCCACATACTTCTGGTAAACCTGCTGATTAGCCGTCCTATTTACCGTTAGCACATCAATATCTGCACTCTCCGTCTCAAACGGGACGTTAACCTGATAGTACATTTGTTGCTTATTACCAGAGTAATATTTAATTTCCGACTTAGGTAG
The DNA here is from genome assembly GCA_937874695.1 of uncultured Lactobacillus sp. GTDB lineage: Bacteria > Bacillota > Bacilli > Lactobacillales > Lactobacillaceae > Levilactobacillus. Next base: position 5,471 of record CALNAJ010000017.1, on the reverse strand, counting down.
CTTTCTGGGCCCCGAAAATAGCGCAGCAATTGGATGACCACTCTCAAAAATGCATAAACGCACTGCATTACTAGGGATAACGGGAAGAAACATTGCAATTAACATGATGGGTACAACAATCGCGACCACCCATTTACGGTTCTTCTTGAACCACAATTTAACTGACTTTCTCAAATTTCTCCCCTCCTTCCGATGATTATCACTATTCCTGAACGCTCACTTTCAAGAAAATTCAATCAGACTCGTCATCGCTAATCTCATTGTAGACCAATTCAACGAACAAACCATTTATCGTCTGCAAAAAGAACATTGACCATCAAATCTTCATTGGACACTCATTACACTCGATTTGAAAATTCGTCAAAAAAGGCCCACCTGTCACGCGACAAATGGGCCTCCAAAACAAATTCATTATTTAGCAGTCTGACGCTTCCGGCCATCCCGCAACATCGCCGCGAAGATCCAGCCAACGACCGCCACCACGCAGAACGTCACGAAGACGGCGTTATAGCCCGCCAACGTGGCCGCCGCATGCGACGTGACCTTGACGTGACTCGCCGTCACCATGGCCAAGATCAGTGTAGCTACGGCGACCCCGGTCGACCCGAGAATCTGCCGAACGGTCGTAATGACCGCCGTCCCGTGTGAAATCAGCTGATCGGGTAACGAGTTGGCACCCAACGTTACCGCGGGCATCATGACAAAGGCATTGCCGCCTTCAATCAGAGCCGCAATCAGAATCATAGCGATCAAGGACTGTTGACGCGTAACCACGGCCAACCACAGCCAGCCAAGAACGATCATCGACATCCCCGTCAGCATGGTCGCCTTGAACCCAATACGATCGGCCAATTTCCCGGTCAACGGATTCAACAGGCTCAACACGACCGCCCCGGGGACCAGTGCCATCCCGGATGCGAATGGCGAAAGGCCCAGCACTTCCTGGTAATACAACGGAAAGACAATCGTGACGACGATCAAGGCAATGTACGATGTCCCCGTCAACAGGACCGCCAAGTCGAAGTTAAATGTCTTCAACACACGCAGGTCCAGCAGGGGTTCCGTCGTCTGAAATTGCCGCCATACGAAGAACGCCACTGCGAGCAGGCTCACCACCAGCAAGCCACCCATCAGGCCCCAGTTGACGCCGGTCTTACCAATTTGGTTGACCACGTACAGGATACCAATGAACCCAACACTGCTGATCACGGACCAGTAGTCCAGGTGTGACTCGTGCTGTGGCATCACGTCCTTGATGGTCTTCAGTGCTACCAAGAAGACGATGGTGATGATGACCATGAAGACCACGAACAGTCCCTGCCAGGTCGTGTAGCGTAGCACGATCCCGGAGATAATGGGACCGACCGCTAACGCCGACCCCATGACCAGGCCGGCCATCCCCATCACGCCACCCCGCTGTTTCTCCGGGGTGATCCGTAACATTACAGTTTGATACGACGGAAACATGATGCCGACCGCCATGGCCTCCATCACCCGCCCCAACATCATCAGGCCGAAGCTTGGTGCTAAGTAGATAATAAACGTCCCAATATCAAACAACGCTAGCACGCTCACGAATAAGACTGGAAAGCGGATGTTATTTAAGAGCCAGGGACTCACGGGCATCATGACCACCATTACCAGCATGAAGCCGGTCGTCAGCCACTGCACGGTCGAGGCTTGTACCCCGAAGTAACGCATCAACGTCGGGTACGCCGTCGACAGCGATGACTGGCTGATGGACATGGTGAAGGTCCCGGCCAATAACGTCCAGATGAACGCCAAGTGATTGTAGCGTTTTCCCTGTAAATCAATCGGTTGTTCCATATAATTCTTCCTCCCTATGCCTACTTTAGAAGCATTATCAACTGGTTATTATCCTAGTCCTTTTCCGATGGCCTGTAAACTCAGGCGCCCCGGCAATCGCTATGCAATCAAGTTACTTATCCCCTAATCTTTGGTACAATGAAACTAATTGAGGTTGAGGCAACTCAGCCGTCGCGGACTACGCAAGGAATGAGGGTAAAATATGGACTTAGTGGCATACTTACACGACGAGATTAACTTCTTAACGGAACAAATGAACCGGGCTAAAGAGGAAAAAGATAACGCAATGAACTTCCTGTGTGACGCCCGCATCACCGAAGCAAAACGGATTCTGGATCAGGTCGACAACGGTAACATCGACCGACTGAAAGCCGAATAACGATTGGGGCACCTGCCCACTGAAATCAGCACAGCACCACCTCACGGCGAGTTTGGGACAATTGTCTCAGACTCGTTTGTGCCGAAAACGTGCTTTTACGGGGAACCGTCACCTGAGGAGGAACGCCTGATGAAGACGCGGATCATTGTTGAAAGTTTGACTTTACTGGTCGTGGTCGGCCTGATTGCTTTTCTGATTTTCAGGTTCGTCACGGACTTCAAGACAACGCTATTGGTCGTCCTGGCCTTAGCCGCCGCTGGTTTTATCAAAAGCCACTTCTTCAAGAAGGATGCGTCCCGTTGATGGGCCTGGATTTTTCACGTGGTCGGTTCGCCTAAATCTTAATTTAGGTGTAGATTAGTAATGTATGGAAACGTTTGGGATTGCCCACAACCGGCTGTCGCAAACGAAATTTTGAGGAGGTAACACGTTGATAACCATTAAATCAGATCGTGAAATTAAAAAGATGGCCGAATCCGGTGCCGTACTTGCAGGTGTTCACAAGGGCCTGCGCGACATCATCAAGCCAGGAATTTCAAGTTGGGAAATCGAACGGTTTGCCAACAAATATATCGCGGAACACGGTGCCACCCCTTCCGAAAAGGGCTTTGAAGGTTACAAGTACGCTACCTGTGTCAGCGTCAACGACGAAGTGGCCCACGCCATTCCTCGCAAGGACTTACTGTTAAAGGAAGGCGACATCGTGGCGGTCGATATGACCGTTAACTTGGACGGCTTTGAAAGCGACTCTTGCTGGACGTACGCCGTTGGCAAGATCAGTCCTGAAGCCCAACACTTGATGGACGTCACCAAGAAGTCCCTCTACTTGGGAATCGACCAAGCTGTTGTGGGCAACCGGATTGGTGACATTGGTCACGCCATCCAGGCCTACACGGAAGGCGAAGAACACATGGGTGATGTCCGTGAGCTGATCGGCCATGGGATTCAACCAACCATGCACGAACAACCTAACGTGCCTAACTATGGTGAAGCTGGCAAGGGCCTGCGGTTACGCGCCGGCATGACGATTACCATCGAACCCATGATTAACTTGGGAACTTGGGAAATCGCTTCTCGCGAAACGGACGACAAGTCTTGGGAATACTACGTGACGGCTGATGGTTCACTGTCCGCTCAATACGAACACACCCTGGTCATCACCGATGATGGTCCTAAGATCTTAACGTCTCAAGACGACGATATCGACGAAAAGTACCGGCTCTAGTAAAGGAGGCCGCCCATGGCACTGACCAACCACACGCCGGAGCAATCCGTTCAAGCTATTTTTGATAAGATCGCCCCGCAATACGATCAGATGAATAGTGTCATCAGTCTGGGAACCCACCGTGTCTGGCGCAAACGCGTCATGACCATGATGGCCGTCCGCCCCGGTGACTTTGCGTTGGACCTGTGTTGCGGGACTGGCGATTGGACGTTGGCCTTAGCCCATGCGGTCGGCCCCGCCGGTCGCGTGGCCGGACTGGATTTTAGCCCAGTCATGTTACAGGAGGCCACGGCGAAGGTTCGTGCCGCCAAGCTAAATGACCGCATCACATTGCGGCAGGGGGATGCCATGCATCTTCCTTACCCCGACAACAGCTTTAATGTGGTCACGATTGGCTTTGGCCTGCGAAACGTGCCGGATGCCAACCAGGTCTTACGGGAAATGGCCCGCGTGGTCAAGCCCGGCGGTCAGGTCGTCTGTCTGGAAACGTCGCAACCGACGAATCCGGTGATTCACGCCGGTTGGCAGGTCTACTTCGGTCACCTGGTGCCCCTGATGGGCAGTGTGGTGGCGCACCACTATCAGGCTTACAACTACCTTCAACAATCGACGCACAGGTTCGTATCTGTCACTGAACTAGCCAAGATGTTTCGTGAGGCCAGCTTAACACACGTTCACTACCACCAGTTCAACTTAGGAGCAGCGGCTGTGCACTTCGGGACAAAGCCTTACTAATAATCCCAATAATTTTCTGACTAGTATTATTTAAAGCTAATAAAGGGTTCTTATTACACGACTAATTACGTCGTGTAATAAGAACCCTTTATTCGTCTTAAAGAAGTTAAATATATCTACCCACCCTATAGGTAAATTAGCTAGATACACAGTCAAACTATAAGCAAATATTTACGATAACCATATCTTCAAGACACAGTAGAATTGAGCCCCTGTCATTCATACAAATCAGTCAATAGTTAAAAAATGATTTAAACTATTGGACCTTATCATCATCTCGTAAAAATGGATGTTATATTAATATCCATACATTGGGCTGTTAGGATTAAGTCCATTCAAGTGTGCTTTCAAGTACCAAGTTTGTATCTTAATATCAGATATATCTTTAGTTAAATCTTTTATATGCTGATCAATGTCTATAACTGCATGATTGTAGTCATATAACCTACCAATTTCATCATTTGTATAACCGCCATTATGTGCAGTTACATCTTCCTGAATAGACGCTTTATAATCATTATATTCTTGTTCAGCCTGAGGTCTTTGATTAGTAAGATCCTTGATCAATGTACTATCCGCTTGTAATTTAAGATCATTCGTCTTAATCTCAGATTGATATCTGTCGTACATGTCTCTATTCTTTTTCTCTAACCAACTTGGATAGTTACTGTCATAAGGATCCATATCTGATTTGGAAATAGTATTTTGGGCATTATCTGTCTTTTCTTGTTTGCTCCCAGCCTTTAATATACTTTGATCTGCATCCGTCTTAGACTTGTTTGGTTCTGAAATAATTGCTTTATTAGAAGTAGGTTTACTAGACGAACCGTCAGACTTTGTTGTCTTTGTTTTCCGAAATAAATAACCTGTATTATTCTTAACGAATTTAACATGCACTGTATAGGTTTTATATCCCTTTCTAGATACAGTTACGCGATAATGTCGTCCTTTATGTAACTTGTGCTTTAATTTCAAGTTAAACCTACCCTTTTTGGTAGCTTTCCCGTAAGCATACGTTATATTATAACGGCTAATTCTAATTGCAGCTGACTTTGTTGCTACTCCCTTTATATATGTCCTCTTGCTAGATACTTTAGAAAACTTAACACTTGTATTTTTAATAGTAGCTTGGGCAACCATCCCACTAGTTAAAAGAAATCCGGTAGCTGTTGCAATAGCAATAACATATTTATTCATAAATTCTCCCTTATGTAGTTCGATATAGTAATACTATATCGAAACTTATTGCATTTGACTAGGGTCCGTCTGAAAACTACTTAAGTAAGATGCAAATTGAGGCAATGT
>CALNAJ010000016.1 GCA_937874695.1 uncultured Lactobacillus sp. | reverse complement strand
ATAAGCGCAAGTCATTGGTGGCAGGCGCTGGCGTTGAAACGTAATCGGTAGTTGGGCTGTTTTAGCAGTGAACCGGGTAAGAATGGATGCGGGTTAACGGTGAAAGTAAGCCTGTACCTCTTGCGGATATCCCTGAGCGGCGTTTACCCGACTGAGCAGGGCCTTGTCGTGGGTGCTGGTGAACCCCGTTTGCCGTAAGTGGCGGTATAGGTCGAAGTAGGGCAGCTCCTGTTGTTTCGCCCGTGCGATCTCTTGGGAGATGTCGTAGGAGACTTTGCGGAAGTCAACGGACAGCTGACCGGCATCGGTGATGGTCAGGATGGCGTAGTGGGCCCGCTGGTCGGCCATGAACTTGGCGTAGGGACTGTAAGGTTGGCCGGTCGCTCCCGGGTTAATGATCAGTTGCCCTTGGTCTGACGTCCGGAGGAGCTGCTGATGAATATGGCCGTAGACCGCCACGTCATGCTGTCCCACCAGGTGGTCGAAGTGGGCTTCGGCCTGGTTAGGGTACAGGTCGTGACCGGTCGAGCGCTCCGGTTGGTTATGGGAAAGCCCGAAGTCCAGGCCATTGACCGTGCGACTGGTGGCGATGGGCTGTTTGACTAGTGCCTGGAAGTGGTTGGGAGATAGACGTTCGATCAGATATTGGGTTAGGCGGGCGAAGTAGACTTCGGAGGGGTCCTCCAGCTGGACTTGACCGTCAACTAGGGCCTGAATCCCCTGGTCCCAGTTGCCCTGCAACCAGACGCTGGGCTGGACCGCGGCTAAGGCCTGGTAAAGGTCCTCTGCGCCTGGCCCCGGTAAAAAGAGATCACCTAGAAACCAGTAATCCGTGACGGCTTGCTGGCGAGCGTCCGCTAAGACGGCGGTCAGTGCGGACAGGTTTCCGTGAATATCGGCCAAGACGGCAATTTTTTGTAACATGGTGTCACTTCCTTGAAAGATTGAATGGCCTCGTCGAACATATTTCGGCGGGTCACCGGTATGTCGTCCATGAGTGAGACGACTTTACATTTTTCGGACAGTATCTATAATAATGGACAGGTTGTTGGATTGAAACGCTCGTTCGGAAAAAACTTGGGGGACGAGAAGACAGTATCGCGAAAGGGAGTTTTTTAATGCGAAAGACGGATCGTCGTACGCAGTATACCATCACGGTCATCAAAGATGCGTTTATTCAGCTGATCAAACGGCATGGTTACTTCGGCATGACCGTGACGAAGCTGTGCCGGGAAGCCGATATCGCCCGGTCGACGTTTTATCTCCACTTTGATGGCTTAGATAATGTTTTGAATGCAGTGCTGGATGATGCGCTAATGTTTACGGATAATCGGCAACTGACGGCGCTGGGTGCTGGTGCCCAATCGACGGATATGGATTATCTTAAGGAAAATGAGTCGCAATTGGCCGCTTGTCAACGCGTCGCCGACTCCAACAAGTACCATGAACTGCTGATGGATCCCATGCTCAGCGAATATATTGTGGGCCAAATCATTGCCCGGGAACGGCAGCGGATGGTGCCGGCCATCCAACGGCGAACCGGCCTCAGTGCGGTGGATGCGGAAAAACTCTTTATTTACACGGTCCACGGGTCGTTTGCCATGAACAAGAAGAATGGGTTCATCAAGAATGACGCGTGGTATCATGACCTCCGCCTGTTGAACCGGTTCATCAATAGCGGCTATACCGCCTTCCAAGGCGATTTGTCGGACTGAACAGGGGATGGCGTCTGACGATTGAAAAAGCGAAAAGGAATTCTACCACTGAGAATTCCTTTTCGCTTTTAGTTTGGCGGAGAATTCAGCCTTAGTGGGTCGGCGTCGTGACGGCTAACCGTTCAATTAAGGCGCGTTGCTCAGGGAACAACTTGATCAGCGCATCCGGCTTGGGAACCATCAGCTGGCCCTTGTCTTGTGGCGGAATATTGCCGCTGATTTGAGAAAAACCAGCGCCATCGCCGGTCAGGTGCTCAAAGGCAATGAAGGTTCCGGCCTCCACGTAAAAGCCGTGGACTTGATCTTTCGTTTTATCCAGTCCTAACTGAACCTGGTAGTACTTCCCTTCTTGCGTAAAGCAGTGTGCCACCACGGCGTCGCCCATCGAATACATCCAGGCTTGACCCCGTTCGACAAAGTGGAAGTGGGCGGGATGTTGCGCATCGATGGTCAGGTACATGGTCAATTCGCCGGGACGAATTCCTTGGTTAACCATGTAGAAGGGCAGGAAAGGTTGGGCAGCTTGTTCCTGTTTAGCCTGTTGTTGAGGTGTCAACTGGGGATGGGGCTGGGTAGGCCCCTCAATCTGGAGCCCCTGAGCTTGCCCGGTGGTCAGAGCATGGAAGGCTTGGTCAATCGTTGACGAGAAGCCAATCGCGCGGTCGATAATGTTATCGGGGATGTAGAGCTGCCCCTTATTGATGGTGAGGTAGTGACTATGGGGAGCATCCGCCACCAGCTGCATGCTTGGCGCTTTGATCAGCTGGTTTTGGGGGCCAATTCCCAGTTCCAGAACCAGGAGTTTTTGGTTCTGGTAGGTTTGCAAAAAGTCGGTGAAACCATGGGCCCGCGTTTTATCGGCCTGAAAGGCTTCGCCCGCTAGGTTGAGGACTAATGGGGCACCGCACTGATCGCAGGTGGGCCGGTCGGCAAGAGTTAGGGTCCCGGCTTGGTCCTTCAGGTAAATCTGGTGGAGTTGGGCGCTGAGGTCCACCGTTCCGTGTTTTTGGGGATGTTCGCGACACACGCCGCTTAACCAGTTACCCTCGATTTCGAAGGTGTTCTGGAAGCCGGCTAAGTCGAAGTGGTGGTCAATGTTGGACGTCCAGAAGTAGGTGGGCTTATTCCCTAGAAGGTGCTTTAACGTGGTCATTAAGGATGACGAGTGATAATTATGGGAATAATACTCGGTAATCCGGGCATAGGCACGCCACTGATCCAATGGGTCGGGGTAGTGATAGCTTAGGGCCGTGAGTAGGTTTGACAGCGGGTACTTATCGGCTAGGTCGCCTAAGACCTGGTGTAATTTGGCGTCTTGGGCGAATAGATTGAGGCCTTCGGAGATGGATAATCCATTGCTGGCGGTGACTAAGATGGCGTCGGCATCGGTTAACCAGTGTTGGGCGATTTGAATTGAATTAGGCATGGGCTCCTCCTTGCATGAAACTAGCAGCTTCCTTAAGCACTTGGTTAATATCAGCGCTGATTAATTGAGAACGGTGTTTAATTTCGGGACTGGTCAGCGCATCCTTGGGATTGATGTTCACGTAAAAGGTTTGGGGCATATAGTGCGTCATTTCCCAGAAGGGTTCTTGGATGAACATGGGGGTCATCCGCCCGACACCCATCTCGAGAAATAGGATCTTTTGACCAGCGTGTTGCCCCAGGAAACGACTGATCTTTTGGTATTCGTCGTGGTAGCGTTGGTCTTCTAGAAATTCTGGACTGCGTACCCAGAAGGTTAGGGGGGCGCCATCGATGGGACTTACGGGAAAGTCTTCGCGGGGTAACCGGTGATTTTTGATTTTGGGTAATAGGCGTTCGACAATAGCTTGGTTATCGTAGAGGTGTTTATCCGTTTCGGTGTTCTTGCTTTGAAGCAAGTAGTGCGATCCCTGAATCTCACTGACGCTGTCGGCGGGAAAGTACTGTTTGAATAGGCCGTCTTGGTTGGTGGTGATGAGGTGGTAGGGTTTATCACCAATCACGGTCCTAAGGTATTCATAGGTCTTCTTCTGGGCCGGAATCTCAAAAACCATCTTCCAAGCAATCAAGAAGAAGGCCCAGCGTTCCTCCGGGGAATCAAAGTGGGTGTAGAAACCGTTGAAGAGGCCTTTAAAGTGGTATTTATCGTAGAAGTATTTCATGTGCTTCATGAAAAGTGGGCTGGCTTCATACCAGAAGTCCATCCCAGCGGCGTTCGACAAACCACTGCCGCCGCCCACTAGAATGGCGTCGGCTTCATTAACGTGTTGCACGAATTCTTTAACTTGCGGTTCCATTGATTAGGCTCCTTTGACTGTTTTAAAAATGATCGATAATAGGTGTTAGTCTAAGACCTGATCAGGAATAACTTAAGTACAGCTGCGTTAAAGTGTCTAGTTATGGACAGGTTTTTAAATGTGTCGCGAACTTGGGAAAACAAGAATATCCATGCGTTATTAGAGATATCCTTAGACCCGTTGTGCTAGTTGAAATGGGACAATTAAAGTACATAAAAAGCCTGGCAGG
>CALNAJ010000015.1 GCA_937874695.1 uncultured Lactobacillus sp. | reverse complement strand
GGATCAACCCCACATGCGTGGGGAATACTGAACGAAAAGGATCGTAGTGCTGTCACCAAGTAGGATCAACCCCACATGCGTGGGGAATACCAGCTATAAAAAAAGGCCGCTAGGCGGTCGCGGGGATCAACCCCACATGCGTGGGGAATACAACAGTTCCGTACCTGGCGACCGTTACCGGCTAGGATCAACCCCACATGCGTGGGGAATACGGAAAGTTGAATTCGGTCAAGTCGCCGACGAGAGGATCAACCCCACATGCGTGGGGAATACAGGCTCCCCTCTTTTGGCGGATAGATGGCCTCGGGATCAACCCCACATGCGTGGGGAATACTAGGAGGGGACGCGATGGCTGAAAATCCATTGAGGATCAACCCCACATGCGTGGGGAATACTCGCCCGGAACTATTGCGCTGGTAGCACTGGCGGGATCAACCCCACATGCGTGGGGAATACCATACCCAGACGAAAGCGGAAATATCTTTACTAGGATCAACCCCACATGCGTGGGGAATACAGCCCCATCTTTCATTGTTGTTTTCAGGCCCTGGGATCAACCCCACATGCGTGGGGAATACCGAGCTATTTGGCCATCCGTTCGCTCACCTAGAGGATCAACCCCACATGCGTGGGGAATACTTTTACCGACCCTGACCGCGACAATGCAACAAGGGATCAACCCCACATGCGTGGGGAATACCGCGATCCGTCCGTAGTAGTTCATGACGTCGTAGGATCAACCCCACATGCGTGGGGAATACCTAACTGCATTGTATCGCCGAAATTTCCAAATGGGATCAACCCCACATGCGTGGGGAATACCCAATCAAATCTAAGCGATTGCCAGTTCTTACAGGATCAACCCCACATGCGTGGGGAATACAAAGCACTGACTAACTGGCTGAGTAGAAGCTAGGGATCAACCCCACATGCGTGGGGAATACTGTGTTCACAAGCCCCTATTACAAGCTCAATTAGGATCAACCCCACATGCGTGGGGAATACTGTCTGGAATCACGGTGGTATGAGCCACAATGGGGATCAACCCCACATGCGTGGGGAATACCAATTGCCAGACACAAAAAGGGTATAGCTGATGGGATCAACCCCACATGCGTGGGGAATACAGCCAAGTGAGGCCATGCCATTCATTGAATATGGGATCAACCCCACATGCGTGGGGAATACACTAAGAAAACGCAGTTATACCGCGATTCTTAAATCTCAAAAGTCCCGTTTTCCATTAACTTGGTTGCCAACTCAAAAGTTGCTTGGGCATCTGCCAACGAATTATGGGGCTCTTCATTTTTGATGTCATACTCATCCATGACCGTTTGTAGTCGGTAATTATCCAGAAACTTATTGGCCTTCTTAACCACCGGCATCAAATCTAACATCCGATTGGCAAAGTCTGGTTGCCCAATTTTTCTGAAACCATTGGTCAGAAATGCTTCATCAAATCGTAAATTATACCCAATAATCACGTTGTCTCCGACAAAATCTCTCAGGTCCTGCATACTCGACGCCAAGTCAACACCATCAGACTTCAACATCTCAGAAGTTATTTTAGTTAGCTCTGTAATTTTAGGCGGAACAGACCGATTAATTTTAACCAGCTTATAGAACTGCTCCACCTTGGCCCCGCTTTCCTGTTTCACGGCTCCAATTGAGATAATTTCATCCTTCGTGGGATCCAATCCAGTGGTCTCCAGGTCAACCGTGACCATTGCTGATCCTGATGAACGATGGGGTCTTCGCGATAGCTTCCGCGTCATGACCTTGGCTTTATGGAATTTTGCAGCATCACTGAATCCATGCTTGACTGACCCATTTGCCTCATTCAAATGCATCATCAGCGGAATACCATCAAAATCGATGACCTCCCGATCCTTACGCGTCGTTCTGAATTGATAGCCAAATTCGTTGTTAGCATTATAGACCATGGTAGCTTCACCATGGCCTATATTCTTCATGATTCTATCCCATAACATATCTCGAATCCGCGCACTCACGTTACCGACGTAAACGCCCGTCTGAATTTCTTGGTACCATTTTGTTAGGTCCCCACTTAGTGACTTAGGAACCTTCGTCAAAGTGATGACAATCATCGGCTATCATCTTCTTGCAGCTCATGATACTGAACGCCAAATTTTTGAAGGCCCAGACGGTCATCCCACAGACTAACCACCTCAGCCTCTTCAGCATCGGCTGGCATGCCTAGGAGAGCCTTCAAATCCTTTACCATCCGAATGATCAGTTTGCCATCTACAAAGGCATCTCGCATGGCCAACCGTGTTCTGGAGCCAATATCCGGATCGGCCCCGAACTTTTCGGCCACACTAAAAGCGATTGGAATAGAGTATTCTGCTTTATACAAATCGGCAAAATCATACACAAAGGATAGATCATGCCCCGTGTGGACAAATCCTAACCCCGCCGAGGCACCTAGCGCAGCGATCACACTATAACTCAGACCATAAATTGCCTGATGCGCTGCCGTTAACGCCTTGTTAATCGGCGTTCCCGAATCAAAGTCATCCGGATTATACTCCCGATGAGACCAAGCAACCCCGGTCCTCCGTGACTGCTCAAGATAAACCTGACGGACCCGTGCCCCCTCTTTTCCTCGCAACTGCTGCATGCTTAACTGGGAAACATCGTCATTGGGAAAACGCATCTGATACATCTCACGAGCCACCATTAGCCGCGACCGCTGGTTTGACACTAACTTAGCCTGCGCTTCAAGTAACGCTGAGGAATGGTTCAGCGAACGCCCATACGCGTACTGACGAACGCCTCGTTCTCCAACCCAAACGACTCCCAGGCCAGATTCTCCAATCAACTCCATGGCACGATGCGTCACGTCCACACCCGGTCCAAGCATCAACACACTTAGTATCGCTGCGGGAACGTAAACAATGCCTCGTTGATCCATGACTTGAATGGCGCTGTCTTGCCGGTTGAGCTTGGCATGTTCTAAATATAGAAACGTGATTCGATCGCGCACACGACCAAGCTCATAGCGTTCCGGCTTCTTAGCACCGACTTCCTTTTTTGACATGATTACGCCTCCGGAATCACCGTCATTAATCCCATACCAAAAGCTTTTTCCCGACCAATTCCTTGCGTCAGAGTTTGCTTAAATTCGGCCACATCGCTAACGCGTAGGAGTCCTTCGAAAGTAACCCGGCTCAGTCGTGGACCATGCCCGGCCTTCCGATGCAGAACTGGCCAATCACGACTGACGATATCAAATGCTAAAGTCGTTTTATCATCGGCCTCACCAACGACACTCTGTTTAATCAATTGAAAGCCAGATTTTTCAGCCCGATCTGCCAACCACAGGCGCTGTTGTGCCACCGTAATATGAGGCACAACCCGCCCCTGCTTAGTGCCAACCGTCTTTGCCCGATAACTCGGATTGGCTGTTAGGCGAAATTGGAAGACCTGTCCCTCCTGAATGCTGTCTACCAGATGATCGTATGACTTAACCATCGCCGTCTCTGAAACACCGTACCGCTCGAGCGCCATCACATCCGGTTTATTCTCGCTTAAAATGAGCAAGTATCGCTTACCCGCCAACTGATCAATTCGCCAAAGATGTCGGCTACGCTGATTCGTTGCGACTTCCTCAGGAAAGCTTTGTTCCACCCAATTATGATAGGCGCCAAGGTGCGTGAGATCTTTTGTCTTCGCACGATTTTTGCTATCAATTTCTACTCTTGATAAGTACATACTTACTCCTCTCCGAGGGACCCCATGATATCGTGCTGCGTATCAGCGTCATCACTCTGTGTTTTAAGATTGGTTACCCCAATCCTGATTCTGGAGATTGCACGAAACCCATAACGCCGATTGCGCTGATCAAAGGACACTACTCGGTCCTTAACCATGACGTCTGAATGATCTGAAATCAAATCGGCATCGGCAAAGACTTCAAGTGTTTGGGGGCTCCGCTTTTGTTGATACCACGGCGCTGCCTGCCAAGCGAACTGCTTCAGGACTTCAATCGGGGCTTCTTCAGAAAATTCGTGGAGTTGAAGCACACCCGCAGGGGCATTCGAACGACGTCCCAAGAACAATTGGAACTTGGGATGCTTAAGGGCAAACTTAACTTCATCAATTAAGGCTTCATTCTCACTACCTAAAGCTACCACGAATATTGCATCCTGAATGTAATCCCGATACGTGATTTTTCGCGTATCCTTCTTCCACTCAACCGTTTGAAAATCCGTCAGATTCCGGCCAATTTGATCGACCCTAACCGCAAAGTGCAACTCATTTAGGCTCGCAATACGGGCATCTGCTCTACGATATCCGAGGGCCGCTGCTACCATGCCAATCACTGCACTCTTAGTTGGATAATCATTCGTTGTCCGCCGCTCAAAGGTTGCCTCATTCCCATACGATTGCAACGGTGCCGTTAATTTAATCGTTAGTGTTTTCATCCTGAACCACCTCTGATAACGCTGCCGTCACCTTCTCTAGAAGTTCGGATAGGTTGGCCACGCTTTCCCCAACTTGAGAGTCTGCTTTGCCCAGAACCAACGTAGTAATTGGTTGATCAACGTATTCACTAGTCCGGTTATATTCAGCTTCAAGTTTGTCGATTGACTTCTTAACGTATCCATGATTGGACGTTACCGGTTCTTCAAAAGCCGACACGAGATTGACAGGTGTATCCGTCCGGAGTGTAACCAGGACATAGCTAGGCAGTGTTTTATTAGCAAAAGTATTTTGCTTTCCAGTTGGCATAGAGATCAAGAAGTCTTTGATGAAGTCCGTCACTCCATGAATGGCATCCGTTGCGTTTAAGTTATGTACCAACTCATTCATATTCACGTTCGCATAACGGTAGAGCGTTGCGGAGTTAAAATCGATACTCCCAAGCATAGCGGCACCAGCCGTATCCTTAGGTTGTTCGTCATCCAACGCTGTAAAGTAATCGTATTCTGGAACAACTTCATGGGTTGAAACTGCATGAGCCACCTGAGCTGACGCGTCAACATTTAATTCGGGATTATCCGCTACCATCCGACCAAATAAAGCCAGATCCAGGGATTGGTCCCCTTTCAGAACCTTCTTAACTTCCTTTTTATCTAACTCTTCGTTATCTAGCGCATATTGGGCCAACTTGTCGATTTGGCCCCGGCTGATCAGTAACAGCGCGCCAGTTTCGTTGTTTTTATCCAGCTTAATGCCAGCTGTTTTGAAGATTTCCCCAACTTTCTCCATTGCTGTCCCATCATCCAACGAGGCATCAAGCTTTTTCAGTTGTTTCGCCAACAAATCAGCTGCTTTTTTTGTCCGCGTTCCTGCAGAAACATTATCTGCTTTAAAGATATCCCGAACGGCTTTCTTCCAACTCTGTGAAGAGACCCGTGCCCGCGTAACCCCACCATAGAGCGCCGTCTTAGGTGCCCCAGTATCATCACGGTTGATATTTGAAGATGGCACGGTTTGTAAAACATTCACGTCGACATATAAGTTTCTTTCAGTCATTAGTTTTTCTCTCCTTTAGTTTTAGATCCTGCCTGATTTTCCCGAAAATACTGTTGGCCCCAAATTAAGCGAACGCGATTGGCGCGCTCATAGCTTCCTTGTAACCCATATAAATCCTGTGCCAGGTGCGCATAATCTATCTTTTGAGTACCATTGTTGGCCTTTAAGATGCTAACCAAATGTGACAGTCCATTAATCACACTCGCCGCATTGGTCGTCGCTAATAATGGCTGAACTCGACGATCCAATGCCACCCGTGTCTCTTCATTTCTGCGCATCTTGCCCAATGCTTCAAAGAGTTGCTGTCCTTCGGGGTCTTCACCACCAGCTGAACCATACACGGATTGTTCCTTACCTTGCTGATGAATAGCGTAGAACCGCAGTGCAGCGTACACGGCCGTCTCAGCCGAAGTCGGCGTGCCATTTCTACTCAGATATCGTGCATCCAGCCGTGCCATCATGATTGGCCACACCGCCTGTGCCCGTTGACTTTCCATAGTAGCCGCATTTCTTAGACTGGATAGAACTGCTTTGTTGGGATTGCCTCCGCGATAAAGATCGCTAATAATCCAGCTTGTTGTTTTCTCAATTTCATATGTCATAGTTCTGCCATCACCTCTCCTACAGATTAAGATGAACCCGGACGTTATACATCAAGTGATTCTTCGCGGTGAAGATATTTAATGGACCACGTTCGCCTGAGATACCCTTGATGTCTCTGGGTGAGCTTGCCTGCATGACATCGTCCGTTGCCATTGTCACAATCTCTTTGAGCTGCGTTTTCCATAAATTAATTTTTGCTTCCCGGTCATCTTGGCCCGTCAGTCCCTCTAACCAATCTTTGAAGGGCTCATTTAACCGCTCATAAAACTTCGCACTCATGCCACCAGCAAACGACCGTACATCTAGATTACGAATCTTTCCAATGTCACTAGCAAAGTGATAGTAATCGGTCCCCACAGTCTGTGTGAGTTCAATCACGTCTTCAATTCGCACTGGCCAATAATCCGCTATCTCCGAATCAAACAGAACATCCGCCTGCATCTGCATGTCATCCACCACTTCTGCGGCAGGCGACTGCGACGTCGCATTGCCATCGCTAATCAGGACCGCTGAATTCAAGAGTAATGGTTTGTCGTGAGCAATCAGGTGCTGAGATTTAAGGAGCCGGAGCCACACAACTAATCCGGGCTCATGAATATCGTCGGCCTCTCTAACCTTGACGTATTGACCAAAGTTACGCCACATCGCAATCCCCAGTGAACGTAATCCCTTGGCTGCCGGTCGATAGTCGTTGGTCTTCTTGTCTCGTCGCCAAGTCGTCATCGGTTCAATCAACGCATTATCGTAGCCAAACATTGGAATCCCGGCGCTAAAGAGAGTTGGTTGGCCCGTTTCATCCCACTCAATATGGATAATTCTGGACCAAGCCGTATATAGTTCTGAAATATTACTTGGCAAAACTTGTTTTTTCCGTTGATCAATATATGCCCGAATTGACTGGTACTCCCACACTGGTTTCTGCAGGATGGAATCGCCAGAATCGTCTCGCTTATCGACCAAGATTAGATTCAACAGCAACGTCTCAAAAAGAGAGTTTCCTTTGGCAAAAACTGGGTTGATTCGATAAATCCACCCGGCCGAATTCGAAAATTTTTCTTCCGTTTCGACCTTAGTTTTGTCGGTAACGCCAGTGAAATTCTGATACGTAATCAACCAACGAACTAGCTCATCTAACGACATCTCATTTTTAACTTCGCCAGACTTCGGCGCAAAGATGGCCGGTGAATGTGCACTTTCGGAAACCCGCCGATTGAGTTGTTTAACTAAAACCTGTCCCTTGCCTGCAGCAACGCTTTTATTCTTGGGAACCAAGGCATCGTAATCTTCGGTCGTCACCTGATAAAAAGGTTTCTGACCAAAGAAATCAAACCGATCGGCGTATGCCTTTAAGTAACGCGTAACCACTTCAGAAAATTTACCAGCTTTGTAAAGGCGTTGCCACGTCTCTAGCAGATCTTCCTGACTCGCATCCTGGCTAAATTCATCCTGATCAATTTCAAACGTTTGCGGTGACTGTGCACTCGCCTTTAGCCAAGGATATACTTCGCCAGCCGCGTCAAAACGCGAGTAAACGGTCGTTAAAATTGCCAACAAGAAACGTAGAATGGCCAAATCCTGACTACGCATTTCACCAGCCAGTTGACGATAATCTTGCGCATTCTCAAACAGGTCGGCCAAAGAAACCATGCGTTCTCGATCTGTATCCAATTCAATGACTTTAAGCCACGGTTCCGTTATTAAATTAAAGCTTTTATTGTCCATGAGCCTCATCTTCCTTTACGTACTTTAGCCCGAATTCCGAAGAATACGACAACTGCCAGCCCTCAAAAACGGCTGAAAAATCTTGATCCAGTGGTAGTGCCAGTGCCCCTTTGAGCCACACATTGCTTTGCCATCCCAAAAAGCATCGACTGGTCAACGTCTCCAAGTCCTTAATCGCTTGGTCAATTCCCGGCGTAACAGCTGCTGGAATTCGAATCACTTGCTGCGCGATTTCTTGAGGCTGCACATCTCTTAGTGGACGACCATCTAGCAAAAAATTGCCTTCTGCTGTGTGTTGTACCAGAATAACTTCCAACGTTTCTCTGATATCGCGAACCGCAGCACTTGCTTTCTGCTCGTCTTGATCAACGCTTCCCAGATTCCGTCCCAGCCAATCATGAATCGTGGCCCCGAACCTAAAATTAGGGTCCCCAACCTGAAAGACACCCGCTTTTCTCTTTTCTTGATCAAAGTCTGTCGTAAACTTTTCTCTAGCTGCAGCGATATCGGCAATTTCGGCATCAGTTTTAGGATCATATACCTGCTGCACCAATGGTGAAATGTCGTCCGGCAAAGTCATCGTGTCCTTCATGAAATGATCGGTCTTCATGAGTAGATACTTGCCATAGACAATCTCATTACCATCACCATAGTCACCGGGTCCTTGAATACCCATCACAAATAATTGCGGTGCACGTAAGCTTGCCGGACGCGCAATCTGATGCCGATGAAGCCGACCTGCTCTTTGTAGAATCAAATCCATTGGCGCAATGTCTGTATACAAAACATCAAAATCAATATCTAAGGACTGTTCCAACACTTGAGTCCCAATTACAATCATCTTGGCTGGACGTTCGCCGTGCTTACCGATGGCTGCTTGCAGCTTAGTCTCTTGTTTCGTTCGGTCCGTTGCCAAGAATGCTGAATGCAAAACCATCAGTTTAACATCGGCTGGAACCAACTCTGCCAAGGTCTGCGCACGCTTAACCGTATTAACGATAATTCCAGCGATACCGCCCGCACTAATTTTATCGACAACTTGTGCAATCAAGTCATCATCTGCCAAATTTAACTGTTGTACCTGAACCGCCATTGGTTTTTGATCACTCTGACCAGAGAACTCTGCAACCTGTTTAATTCGGCTGCCATCTAAGACACTGAGTAATGGATACGCTTGGGTTTCTGCCCATCCTTCGGGTGCGGACAACTGCTGCTTGTATTTCCGACCATATTTTCCCTTCAAATAGGATTCTAGCAACTTATTTCGTTTCGCTTTTGGTAAGGTTGCCGACAGAATAACAATGGGTACGTGATAGGCACCTAGCCACTCAACAGCCTTATACAAGTATTGATTCATATACGCATCATATGCATGAGCCTCGTCGATAACCACGACTTTTCCGCTCAATCCTAAATGTCGTAGGAACAGATGCTTTTGTTTTAGTCCCATCAGGAGTAAGTGATCGATCGTCCCCACTGCAAACTTTGTTAAGATCGACTTTTTCCCAGAGAACCAACTGTTAACCACAACTTCTCCAAAATCATCGTCAGAATCATAGACGTTCATTGCGTTAGGAATACCCTGATAATTTCGGTTAAATTGTGCTTTACCATGCATCAGCTTAACTGGAAAGTTTTCGCCTTGTGACTGTGCTAAGAAGGTTAACCAATCCGTCACACGATCAAACATGGCATTGGTCGTCGCCTGCGTCGGCAGACCCATGAAGAGGCCATCTCTACCGGTAATATACGCTAGTTGTTCGACCGCTAGTAAGGCAATTTCGGTCTTTCCAAGTCCCATTGGTGCTTCAATGATCACCATTCCCGGATCTGTAGTTTCACTGATTGCCTGCGTCATCGTTTTTTGAACTGGCCGTGGATTGAATCCCCAACGCTTCTTATAAGCGTCTTTCAAATCGATACGCTGCGGATCCCATTCACCACCTAAATCCCACGCCGTCATCGCCTGCCGAAACCGACGCGTCGGGTCAATGTCGTGCCAAGACTGGTCGACTGTAATTAGTGGAAAGAGTGGCACGCTTTCGTCCTGACTCAAATACTCGCTGGAAGCTAACCAATCTGCCATGATCAGTAACCCTTCTAAAACGACAGCTTGTGGTTGAGAAATATCTGGAATATCCGTGACGGCTTGATAGCCCGACGAATTCAGTCCATAATCAAACAGCTCTTTTTGCACCTGTTGCCACGGCTGCTGAAGTTGTGGCTTATTATCGCTCTGATAATAATTGGCCGTGTAATTCTCAATTTGTTCATCGGGACTCTCACTAGCTGGCTTGCCATGGTGACCGCCAATGATGGCACCAATTGATTCGGGTACACCAAATTTTTCGAGGATGGCTTCCCCGGCGAGGGCATGCGGCGACTTGTTGGCGGATGCTAAGTTTAATTGATCTAGTTCTAAGAACCCACCACGAGATAATCGACTGTTTAATTGCTCATCAAGCGAATCATCACGATCATACGATTTCTTCGTTTGGAAGCTGGGCGTAGCCTTCCCCAAGTCGTGGGTGAACCCAACAAATTTCACCAAATGTTGCGTGGCTTCTTCCGACAGCGATCCCATGAGTAATTGTCGCTGCCCAGCGCTCAGCCAGTGATTGAACAGCCAATTGATTGTGTTTTGAGTATCAACCAAGTGCACAATTAACGGCAACCAATATTGGTGGTCTTCTTCTGAACGTTTCTTAGCCCACAGTACTGATGCCTGTTCCGATAGTTCCATCACCATATGTATTACCCGCCCCTTTTATTCGAAATCTGTCACGAATCCGTTTTGACTAGCCTATGTTGGCACTGAGCGTTACTGTTTTTATGTTATATTTTCAAAGATACAGGTTAGGTTGTCTCAAGTCAACATATTAAATATACAAAATGATTAATAATGTTATTTACATGTTTTCTGCCTTCACTAGTTTCCAAAATACTGTGATTTAGCCCTTTGGTGAAAGCGTATTCATTATATGTCTTAGATTACACCTTCCCTAACATCATATAAAGGCTTAAATATTCCTATTAAATATTATTTTTTGAGATTTAGCCTCACATTTGTGGGGAATACATCCGCACTTTCAACTCAATCACTTGCCCCTTGGGATCAACCCCACATGCGTGGGGAATACTCTTCGATATTGCTGGGGCGGGCGTCACACTTGGGATCACCCCCACATGCGTGGGGAATACCACAACTACGGATACTTGATCAAGCCCTAACCGGGATCACCCCCACATGCGTGGGGAATACGCGCGTACTGGCTTAGCGTTCGGACGGTGGTTGGGATCACCCCCACATGCGTGGGGAATACGAACCTGATCCAGGTTATTGATTGTGATTGGCAGGATCACCCCCACATGCGTGGGGAATACGCAAAGATTCAGGCGTTGCCCTTAATTTAGCCGGGATCACCCCCACATGCGTGGGGAATACAGCTCAATCGGGTGGACTTTTTAAGTCAGCTTAGGATCACCCCCACATGCGTGGGGAATACTTATATTTGCCTGTCGCCATAGGCCCACCCCCGGGATCACCCCCACATGCGTGGGGAATACAGACGGTAGATACTGATGCGTTGCAAGATGATAGGATCACCCCCACATGCGTGGGGAATACTCCATTTTACATGCAGGGTAATAAACGTAAGTAGGATCACCCCCACATGCGTGGGGAATACCCGGCACCTTTCAGCAAGTCGCTTACGCCGTCGGGATCACCCCCACATGCGTGGGGAATACAGAATTGGATCATGTTCCAGAATCAAGCACACGGGATCACCCCCACATGCGTGGGGAATACTTTCTTTCCAACAATCAACACGGCCCGCTGGTAGGATCACCCCCACATGCGTGGGGAATACTGCTGAACGGGCAGCTAGTGGCGTCTTCCAAAAGGATCACCCCCACATGCGTGGGGAATACCCACCACGGCTCACCTTGTCAAGTTGCCTGACAGGATCACCCCCACATGCGTGGGGAATACCACCCGGAGTGATTACCAGAAATTTCTCAATAAGGATCACCCCCACATGCGTGGGGAATACTTCTGCAATACAAGTACAACACGCCGGCCGGGAGGATCACCCCCACATGCGTGGGGAATACCTCATGCTGTGATTAATAGTGGTTCCAGTATGGGGATCACCCCCACATGCGTGGGGAATACCTGCAATCTTGAACAAGTCTCTGAACATTATTAGGATCACCCCCACATGCGTGGGGAATACCTGGATTAGTTGCAGAAGGGTTTTTGGTATTTAGGATCACCCCCACATGCGTGGGGAATACCAGCGGGCTTAAGTTGCTCACCATTTGGCAATGGGATCACCCCCACATGCGTGGGGAATACTGTAAATTTGAACCATATTATACCGTCTCCTTTGGGATCACCCCCACATGCGTGGGGAATACCACCTGATCCTGAGTCATCATCGACGTGCAAACGGATCACCCCCACATGCGTGGGGAATACCCCGGTTATCATGGTGGTACCATCGACTAATAGGGATCACCCCCACATGCGTGGGGAATACCTCAGTCAATCAGCAAAGGGGACGGCATAATGGGGATCACCCCCACATGCGTGGGGAATACATGTACTAACATTGCAACGTGAGGCTTAGGTAAGGATCACCCCCACATGCGTGGGGAATACGTAATGTCCACCAGCTTAACAAGCAATTAATTGGGATCACCCCCACATGCGTGGGGAATACACTAAAGGAATCCCGTCACACCGGCCTTTGAAAATCACAAAAGTCGCGTTTTCAATCAACTTGCTTCTTAAGCATACATCAGCGCTACATCGGCCACAATCAAATAATTCTATATTCTCGCGAGTATCTAGTCAGTCAATCTCAAATCATAATTTCCAAGAATATCCAGCGACCCCCAGTTAAACTGCTATAATAACAATAGCTTTTTCCGCGAGTATTGACATTAGTGCCCACGCGAATCCAATTAATGCATAAGGAGTTCCAGAATGAATAAAATTCTAAAAGCACAATTCTTCGTCGATGATCTTTCAGACGATCAAAAGACGGTAATCACCAATATTAACGACTATATTAAGCAGGGTCTCACCGGCGATACTTCCTCAGTTGCCATTATTCAAGGCGCTGCCGGAACCGGTAAGTCTGTCGTTCTGATGGAGCTCGTGCGTCAGTACATGACCGACAGCCGCTACAAGACGTCTCTGGTGGTCAACCATCCCGAATTGTATAAAGCGTACCAAGACCTCGCAGAATCCATTCCCAACATGAAGGTCAACTCAATTCGCCGACCAACCTCACTGATCAACTACGCGCAAAAGAATCATAAAAAATACGATATCATTTTCGTCGATGAGGCCCACCTGCTCTACTCCAAGTCAGAACCCTACGCGCACTACCGCGGGCAGAACCAACTCACCGACCTGATGAACCTAGCCAAGGTTGTCGTTGTCGTCTATGACTTCGACCAAGTCTTCCAATCAAAAATGTATTGGGACAAGGACCTTCTCTTCAAGACGATCGGTTCCCATCCCTATAAAATGTTTGATATGAATTTCCAATACCGGATGGTCGCCAGCGATGAACAAGTTGCCTGGATGGACGACTTAACCGCGCAAAAACCACTGAAGACTTTCCCAGAAAACAGCGATTTCAAATTTAAAATGTTTGATACCGCTGGCGAACTCTTCGAAAATATCAAGAAACGTAATAAGGAAGTCGGCATGAGCCGGGTCGTTGCGACCTCTGGCTTCCCACGAATCGACGGGCGGCACAACGTTGAAATGGATACGTTCAACTTGCCTTGGGATGAATGGGACCCACAGCGGACGCACTGGGCCAAGCGTGAGGGCTCCATCACTCAAGTTGGGACGATCTATACCCTTCAAGGCTTTGACCTGAACTACGTCGGCATGATTATCGGCCCTTCCTTCGGCTACGACAAGACCACCGACACGATGACTATCATCCCCGAGAAGTATTCCCACAAGGAAATCTTCAAGAAGCGTAAGGATATGAAATTCACCCAGGATGAATACAAGACGTTCATCGCCAATGTTCTGAATGTCCTGATGAAGCGTGGGAAGTATGGGCTGTATCTGACCGCTTACGATGACGCCTTGCGCCAACGCTTGCTGGAACTCGAAAACGAAAAATAATTGCGATTCAAGTTAGTGATCAATCCTCTATTTTGAATCAAGAGGACGTATGCGGAAACTATCCATAAGGAGAGCTCCTGCATCGTCCTTTTTGTGTTTCTCAAAAGCCTATGTTTCACATGAAACAATCGTCTAAAATCCTCCTTGACTGTGACGTAACGGTACAGCTTACACTAGTGATACAGACATTTACCAAAGGAGAAAACTAATGACAACTCAAAATACCCCATTAACCGACAAGATTATCGCTCTGGAAAAAGGCGCACTGGACAAGTGGTTCAAAGGCGATACCTCTGGCTACCTCACTATTTGGTCTCAGAAGAGCTTTTCATACTTCGACAGCTTCAAACCAGAACGGATTGACACCTACGCCGAGATCAAAGACTTTGTTCTCGCCAACGTTGAAGGTAAGCTCTTCGCCGACTCGTACGACTTCGTCTCACCCCGGGTCCAAGCCAGCGATGATATGGCCATTTTAACCTACCAACTGTTCGCGAAAACCTCTCTGAACGACATGCGCTACAACT
The DNA here is from genome assembly GCA_937874695.1 of uncultured Lactobacillus sp. Taxonomy (GTDB): domain Bacteria; phylum Bacillota; class Bacilli; order Lactobacillales; family Lactobacillaceae; genus Levilactobacillus. The sequence goes on along the minus strand of CALNAJ010000015.1, from coordinate 9,925 downwards.
GCATTGAAGTCTACCAACGGGAGGGTGACGACTGGAAGGTTGTCCACTCAACCTGGTCCGTCATCCGGCCAATGGACATGAACTTTGACCGCAGCAAGCCCCTCGTTTAAGTCAGTTATCGTTTCAAAAAAAGGTGCCCTCATTGCTGAGAGCACCTTTCATCTGTCTACCCATTCTGTTCGTGCCACGCCTTGATCTGCGCCAACCGGTCCTTGAATCGCCGCTCGTTACCCTCACTAGTCGGCAGGTAATACTCATGCCCCGCGACAGATGGCGGCATGGTCTTCATCGTCGTCAGCTTATCCTTGGCGTAGTGCGCCAGCTCATAACCTTTGCCATACCCCAAGTCTTTCATCAACTTCGTCGGGGCGTTTCGAATCTGAAGCGGCACCGGATCGTTCGCCGTCTGCTTCACATCCTTGGCCGCAGCCAATCTTGCCTTGTAAATGGCATTGGATTTCGGCGCCAGCGACAGGTACGTCACCGCCTCGACCAGGTGGACGTCACACTCGGGCATTCCAATAAATTGGCAGGCTTGAAAGACGTTAATCGCCACGTTAAGGGCATTCGTATCCGCCAGCCCAATGTCTTCACTCGCAAATCTGACGAGCCGTCTGGCAATATACAGCGGGTCTTCGCCACCCTCCAACATTCGCGATAGCCAGTAAATGGCCGCATCCGTATCGCTATTCCGCATGGATTTATGCAGCGCGGAAATGATGTTGTAATGCTCCTCACCGGTCTTGTCGTACAGCACAAATTTTTTCGCAATCAGCTGGCTGAGATCAGCCATGTTGACCGTTGTCGCGTCGGCCGTCTTGTCGCCATTTAGAATCGCCATCTCCAGCGTATTTAGCGCCGTCCGAGCATCCCCATCGGCAAAGTTGGCGATGGCTTGAATCTCATCCTGGCCAATCTTGATGGTCTGTTTACCAAAGCCCTCCGGATTGCTTAGCGCATTCTCCAGCAAAGTAACGATATCGTCTTGCTTGAGAGCTTTCAGCACAAACACCTTGCACCGCGACAGCAAGGCCGAATTGATTTCAAACGAGGGATTCTCGGTCGTCGCCCCGATTAAAATAATGCTGCCCCGTTCAACGTAAGGAAGGAATGCATCCTGCTGGGCCTTGTTAAACCGGTGAATTTCGTCGACAAACACCATCGTTCGCTGCCCAATCTCACGGTCCAACTCCGCCTGCTTCATAATCTTCTTGATTTTACTGATACTGCTATCCACCGCGCTAAAGCTCAAGAAGCTCGACTGTGTTTTCCGCGCAATAATCTCGGCCAGGGTCGTCTTCCCCACACCCGGTGGGCCCCAGAAGATCATCGACGAGACCTGATCATTTTCGATGATTTCACGAAGAATCTTACCAGTCCCGAGCAAATGCTGCTGCCCAACGAACTGATCCAAGTCCTTAGGTCGAACCCGACTGGCTAACGGCGTGTTCTGCGGTTGATTTGAGAAAAGTGATTCTTGTTTCATACGGTTGCCACCCCACCTTCAGACTTAAAGTAACCTACATGCTGTGATTCATCATAAGCTATGACGTTACGTTACAGTCAAGGGAGAAGCCCCTCCACAGTTCTAAGTTGAGAATTTTAAAAATCAATCCGCATTGACGTTGTCCTCTTATTAATTCTTACATCAAAACCACCGCTATTCACGGTAGAAGTCTTTTCTGACATAATTGCAGGCTGAACCCATTCAAAATTTTAAATATTCGGCAAGGTGCTTACGGTCAAGTAAACTACAACCGTTTCAGGCCAAACAGCTCTATTCAATCAAAAAATATCTGTTTCCCCAGTCTTTGCATACCATTCTCTCATCAAATCATCTTCATGCTTTTTCTGTTTCTTCTTTTGTTTCTGCTTATCACGCTTTTTTGGGGATGGCACTTCTTTTAATTTCCGAGTATTCTTCTGTCTTTTTATTGCCTTTCGTTTCTTTTTTTTCGTCTTCTGTTTCTTTATGATCAACTCCTGAATCTTTTCTTCAGCTTCTTCCTGAGTAATCATATTATGCCTTACCAAAGTGGCAAAACGTCTATAGACTACAGCATCAAGCGAATTTCCACCCTTGATACTCTGTTCCTCTAAAATAACAATACGATTGATATCGGTCATAACAGATTTCTCCTTTATATGACAATTATCAGATTCATCAGAACATTAATATAAAACCACTAGCAAATAAGCCCTTGCAAATAATCTAAATATATTTCACTTAGGCTTACATTTAATGATTTCTAACCTTAACCTTTAATTCAGCCCCACGGTATATGTGGGGAATACGTATCAATATCACAAACTATTGGATCACCCTCAAAAATTATGAGGAAATATCATGTTTGTCAAAATTATACAATATAGTATGTGAACATGCAAATCTAATTACCTTTACCCACATAAACATCCAATACTAGAAGCACTAATTTGATAAACATTTACAATCTCTTCAGTACACCCAGTGATGCCTAATCAATAGAATAGGCGGTACCTTAATAGGCCCCGCCTTTATCTATACTATTGAGATTTAGAATACATTCACACCATACTTCCTACACCTGCGCCCGCTCCACCGAGTGCAACTCCCCGCGGATCACCAACCGTTTGGGCTCGCCCCGTTTCGCGGAGTTACAAGTCACCAGTGTCACCAGCTTTTTGCCGGGAACATCGTCGATGACCTCGACCTCGTGACGATCGACCACCTGGACGCGGGTGACCTTATACCGATACACCTGCTGCTTATCCGTCAGGTACACGCTGTCTCCCTTGTGAACGCCCTTTAGCGGCGAGAACAGGAGACGCTTAGCGACCATGTAATGCCCCGCCAGTGCGTAGTTACCCTGGCCCATCTGCTGGTCCGCCTTGAGCGTCCCCGCCCCACGAACCAGCACGGCATTACCGACACCGACGCCAATCGGTAAGTCCAATCCCACTGCTGGAACCCGGAGCTGACCAACCGCTCCGTAGTTACTGGTGCCAGTCAACTCCCGTAGGCCATAACTCCCGACCGTGAGCGGGTTCAGTTGCGACGTCTTCGCGTAGTTGAAGGGGGCCGTTTCGCCTTGTGCTTCACGCTTGGCCTGCTTCACACTCTCGACTGTCATCTCTCGCGTCGCCCTCTCACCCAGCTCGGTCACCGAAAAGCTTTGCGTCAGTCCTAGAAGGATCAGCCCAGCACCGACCAGAAACATCAGCAGCAACCAGAGGGAACTTTTTTTGTGTCGTTTCCGTTTTGCCATTTAGCTCGCCTCCTTCGCGCGTCTGTATCGCCGGTAACCCATCAATGTGCCGGCTATCAGTGCCAGAATCGCCAATATCAGGACCACCGTCTTGTATCGGTTCCAGACGAATTTCCCTGGGGGAATCGTCTCGGCTTCGTTTGGAATCCGTTTGCCGGTGACCAAGAGTCGGTGAGTATTGATCATATACGGCGTACAGGTCATCAGCGTTACCTGGTTCTTCGCTGCCGTCCGATTGATGGGTTGCCGCGTGTCCGCCTTCACCGTTCGAATCGCAGTGACTTCATAGGTCATCAAGCCATACGCATTCTTCAGGTAGAAACGGTCGCCACGCTCCACCCGCCAGAGGTCGGTAAACAGCTGAGCTCCGGGCAACCCACCATGCGCCGTGATCAAGCTGTGCTGGTTGTGTTTTCCCTGCGGAATATCCGTACCGTTGACCAGTCCTGCATATTTCTGAAGGACTTGTTCACTGGTCCCGGCAAACACGGGTAGCTCTACATCAATCTTGGGAATCGCCACGAGCGCCAGGGGCTCCGTCTCGATGAACTTCTTTTCATTCTTTTTAAACGGGTCCTTGACCGTGGCTGTCTGCTTATCCGTTTCCTGATTCTGCAGCGAGCGTTGCAGCGTCTTGAGTTGCCTCGCACTCGCCGTTTGTAATTGATTTTTATACGAAACGAGGACCCCCTGCTGCCGCCAGCGAGCCACTACGTTACTTGCGGCTGGGTAGCCGATCAGGCCCAAGCCTAAGCAGAATAGTAGGATTGCTAGCCATTTGCGCATGTGGGGGTCCCCCTCTCTAAATTGCCTAAGTGTCGATTTGATTTACGCTGCCTTGCGTTGCCGGTAGTACAGGTAGCCCGCGCCACCCATCAGGAGACTCCCGATGAGAAGGAATAGCCAGATACCCATCCCCCCAGTAATCGGAAGAGCGTAGCGTTCGTTTTCGATAGTCTTAGTCTCAATGTCTGTGGCCTTATCATTGGTGACGTCAAACTCGATAACATCCTTCACGAGGGCATAGCCGGCCGGTGCTTGCGTTTCAACCAGGTTGTACTGCTTTACGCCTCTAACCTTCTCGTCGTACACGTACGGGAGACCAGTGAAGCTGAAAGTCCCGTCAGCTGCGGAAGTTAATTCCGTGGCTTTTGCTTTACTCTTGACCCACTTTACAAACTGATTATCCTTGAAGACTGCCCAGTGAGTCCCTCTTTTACCGAGGCTTTGAACCTTAAACTTTGCCCCAGCTAAGCCTTTTTCTGAGTTGGCATCGATTTTCTTGAACTGAGCACCACCAAGGATCAGGTGATTCACGATGCCAATCCGTGGGCCGTCGACTGTGAAAAACTTTTTGTCTGGCCGTGCACTGACTACTTTAACGTTACCGGCCTTATCGACGGTAAACGTTAGGGAAATCTTGATGTCTCTGCCCTCTGGTTGTTCGTACCAAGGATACTTTTCAACGGAGTGTTCCGTTAATACGTATTGGGTACCAACAGTCAAGCCACCAAATTCAATATCGCCATTTTCATCAGTGGTCAACGTTTTAAGGACTTTCCGGCTACCTTTCTGTCGTAGCTGGAAGACCACACCTTCTAACGCGACATGCTTGCCACTAGTCGGTTCCGTGGGGTCAATCCCAACCTTATGAATCGCCGGGTCGACGTCACGGGCAACGATGTTCTTAGGGTACAGGTGGATGGTGTCCTTGTCGCTCAAGGGCAACCCGATAATCATTGGGGCCGCAATTCCTGTTAAGTGGTGAGCAGGCGCTTTGGTTTCCATAATCAGGTAGAACCCGTTGTTTGGAATGCCGTCAAAAGTTAGGAGACCATCGGAACCTCTTAATACCTCGGTCTTAACCAGCGCTAACTCGTTATCCGCCGCAAACTTCTTTTGAGCGGCAATCAATTCTTTGGGATCAGTCTTTCCAGCGGTAATCGTTGCAAGCAATTTATCTCGTTTATCTTCAAATTGCTTGCTCGTCATTTGGATCTTGTCTCCATTTTTATCCTCGAAAAATTTGGATATATCATAGACGCTAAAGGTTACTTTTCCATACTTTTTAGCGTTGTAGGGAGCCATGCTTTTAGGGATTTCAATTTCATCCCCAGTGTTTTTAATCTCGCCGCGAACCTTGTTCTTCGGGTCAGTCCCGTCACCAATGTTATCCAGCTTATGCAGTTTCATCGTAACTGTTTCTGGCATTGGGTCAGTTGCTGTCTCGCTGGCGATCGCCGTCATGTGGTTACCTAGCGTAAGGCCACAGAAGGCGAAGGTCGCCAGGGCCAAATGTCGTAGTTTTCTGAATTTCATGGGTTATCCTCCTCTAGGGTGAGTGCGCCAAATGGCGAGTGCCGATAGGGTGAGTATGAGCCCTAAACTAATGAACCAGATGATTCCTCGGCCCCCAGTAACGGGCAGGCTGTAAGGGTCATTCTTAATCAATTCTGTTTTACCTTGCGTTTTTTTCGAAACGGTAAATTTATGCGTGGTGCCGACAACGTAGCCATCTGGGGCTTTGGCTTCAATTAACTTGTACTTGCCGTATGGCAGGCCCGTCACCTTGATGGGGTCGTTTGTGGACGTCAGCCGAGTCGCTTCTTGATGCGTATCCACGACACCAGTCATCTTGTGATTACCGTCAAATGTCAGGTACTTGCCATCCTTATTACGGATGATAAACTCGGCACCTGCCAGTGGCTTGTCAGTGGTCCCATCAATCTTTTTGAACTGGTAGCCACCCCGTTTAACCTTGTTCGTTACGGTGATGACTTGGCTGTTCTGACCACCGGAGATGACGACTTGTTTTGAATTGCCAGAGATTTCCCAACGCTTGTCGTCCTTGTTGTAGGTTAAAGTGAATTCTTGCGGTGAGACATAACCTTTGGGAACTTCTTCGGTAATCGTGTAAGTCTTCTTCGGGTTCAGTTTGCGGAGGACGAGTTCACCCTTGCCGTCGGTTTCAACTTTGGTGGTCCTCCCATCGCTAGACTTAACGATGAAGCCAACTTTCTCGAGTTCTTCAGTTTTCGCAGGGTCCCACGGGAGGTCACCCAGCTTCTTTAGCGTTATGCCTCGGTGGAAACGGGTCACAACTTTGTTTGTTTTGCCTTCGAAGTCGTAGTCTCCGCCAGAATTAAATGCAACTTTGGCCCGGTTTTTAAAAGTTCCTACGAAGTCGGCATCAAACTTCACATGCATTTGAAAGGCAAATGGGTCTCCGTTGAAGTCCAACGCTTCAATTTCATCATCGGATAATTCGTACGTTACGCTCTGGCCTTTAATTGCAAGCGTACCACGTGTCTTCTCCTCACGTTTCGGATTCTCAGACGCCTCATATTCAATCTTTTTACCATCCGTATTATATAAAACGATTTCTTCCGGATTGAGCGACATGCCGTCTGGCAATCTATCCGTCAAAATAATCTTATTGGGCTTAGCAACGGACTCGTCCGGAATACGGTAAGTTGGCTGATAAACCGTGTAGTAGAAACTCTTCATATCATTCTCGTCACGATTGATTGTTGCGCCATCTAAATCATTAAACTCGAGGCCAAAATCATCGGTAGAATGAACCGTCTTGCTAGGCTCCTCTGGTCTCAGCGGAACAATGGAACCTGTAGAGAATGACTGCCAAGTGAAGCCAAGTTCACTTCTCAACATAAACTGTTGAACTACTCCAGTCAGTGGGAAGGAAACCGCACCTTTCTCATAGTCAGTTGCACCGAGGAAGTCCCCCCAATTGCCTGGCCACTCTTCAGTACCCCTTCTAGCACCTACACCGACACCTTCATACCAACCTTCATTTTCCGTGTCAGGCTCAACATATGAATCTGCAGATAATTTTGCTGGTAAGTTCAACCGGGTACCAGCCCATTCATGTTGATCGTCCGTATTACCATTTAGCGAACCAAACGTGAAGTAGGCACTGTGATTCTCCTCACTAACAAATTTAGGGAATTCAAGCGCTTTGGTTCCATCTTCGTTCGTAAACGTGATATCGATATCGAGTTCTTCGATTCCGTTGTAGACGATACCTGAATAGAAGTTACCGGAGAAATCGATGAAAGGTTCCTGCAGTCTTTTCGGCGTTTTATCCTTATTGCGGTACTTCATATTTGAAATTTTGACGATAGCGCCCATCTTCTCTTCTAGCTTTTCAGCCGTATCCGAAGCGGTATAAGCACCAACATCTGGGTAATAAACTTCAATGGTCTGATCCTCTAAGTCTGGGGTTTTTGGAAGTGCTACAGCGTAAGATATTGAATTATCTCTTTGTTGATAGGAAACGTAGTAGTGTTTCCTAAATTTATCATCAAGATAAAATCCATCAGTATTTGATCCATTTGCATCCGATCTCTTGAGTATGAGTTCAGCATTGCCTTTTTCCAAGAGAGTCCCGCCAACTTCCATGTCATCCGACCAACTTCCAATCTGAACCTGCCCACGATGAATGTTGATGACTTCATCGGTCAACCTTCTCTTTGGGTCCACTATTTGTTGTACACTCTTAGTACTGGTCGTAGAAGATGTCTTAGCATTTTCAGTGTTCGTAGGTTCCTTGGTTGTTGGCGTATTTTCCTTAGTTTTCTCAGCGATCTTCTTAGTCGTGCTGTTGTCATTGTTAGGCGTTACAGTTTTCTGCGACTTCTTTTGTTTCGTCTTTTGCGAATCTTTCTTTTTGGTAGAAGTATCTTTATCCTTGTCTTCTACTACTGTTTCTTCAGAAGCTTCGTCATCCGCGTCGCTGTCCTCAGCCTTAACTTTAATTTCATGAATACCTTCAACATCTACCGGCGTGTCGCCAAGCTTCAGCTTAAGCAGCAACGTTGGGATAAGGAGTGGGTCAGCCAACTTGATAGGCACAGTCAGCTTCACATTCTGTGGTTCTTCTTGTTCGTTATTGAGCAAGAGTTGGTGTTCTTCATCAACTTCGGCTGTAATAGCCTTGTCCGGGTCTAAGTCAGTAATTTCCCCTGGCTTAAACTTAGCGTTGTCTTCATTATCCAGCGTTACTACCGTCTCGCCTTCAGGAATCTCAATGGCTATTTCCAATTGCAGATCCTGAGGTTGGTGACTGGACACTTCCGTAACAACTCCGCCCGTCTTGTCCTGGAGAGTTGCCGTTGAAATACTGGCTTCTCGTTCCTGCGCTTGCGTGCGCAGAAACGATGTCAAACCAACGAAACACGTTATTAGTAAAATTATTCTTAGCCATTTTTTCATGAGGCAATCCTCCATCTTCAAGCGGGTGGCGAGCTGTCTTCTTTTCGAGTAATTTCAGAATAACAGTGAAATGTGAAAAACTTATGAACACCATATGTATTTTATAATAACATTAACCGTGTTGTTGTGTTATATATTAAAAGGATTGTGACGCCGTCTAAACAATTGGCCGGTTATTCCTGCCTCTTTCTTCTATAAAAGACACTGTTGTCGCCAATCCTTCATAGCGACTCAAATGATTTCTTTGTGACTATCAAGCCTATTCTTTGCCGTATTCATTACAAAAGGACAGGCTTATACGCTCAAGCCATCAAATAATTGCTACATGGTTAGATACAATAGCAGTTACTACATTAAAATAATGTAGTGTACGCGTAACATCAATATACACATAAAAAAGATACATCAGATAGTTATCCATCTGGTGTATCCCCTCACTTACGCCTACTGTACTTCATACTCACGAAGTCTAATTCCATATTATTTATGACACTACTTTAGAAAAGTTGCTTTAAAAGAACCACTTCACCTTAATTTCCACGTTGCTTAGTTGTCATTAAATTGAGATTCCGCTTCTTTAATAAGAATATCAAATACCTTCATCGTTGCAGACACATTATCTGAATTATAGTCCCATGGAATAGAAATCATTGCATTTCTTCCGGGCATTACACTAGTCACCTGTACAAAGTTTTTTTCCGAATTACCAAAGTCCTCATCAACAATCTCAGAATGCTCGACGTCAACTTTCTCGTCAGCTTTAACCACATTTTTTACATTATCATTATGATCAAGAACAACTAAATTACTCTTCGCTTCAATAGCTCCTGCGTATTTCAGACTATCAATAAAAATTTGGGCGGCTTTATCAGATGCACTCGCCAAAATATTATAATTGAGCACCAGAAGATTACTGAGTACACCTAACGTAGGCAATGGATGCCCCACAAGTTGCTGCAATAGCTTCTTGTATAGTACTGGACTTTGGATCAACGCAAGTCTTTGTTCTTCTAAACTACTATCGCTTAAAGGATGTAGGTAATTAACAGCCTTGTCAGTAAAAGCGATAACACTCTCTTTGGAACTAATCAGCCCATATTGTTGGGCCGTTGATATTCTACCAACAAACGAACTGGTATTACTTGTAACGCCAAGAGCTTCCATAGCTTCTTTTCGACTGATTTTTCCTTCACCGTATTTACCAGTTAATTGTTTGATAAACTCTAATGTTTCTTTCAAACTAACTCTTGGATATACCGCTGAACGATGTGCCATGACTATACCCACTTTCTTATGGAATCAAAGTTACATTCTCATCCCGAATACAGATATACCACCTACAAATCACAAATAACCAACTTGCCACTCACTCAAAATCAATGATTTTCAACTGGCAAATTCTATAATTAATCCGAACAGAAATTAAAAAGCCCAAAGCAATCACT
>CALNAJ010000014.1 GCA_937874695.1 uncultured Lactobacillus sp. | reverse complement strand
CGCCCTACACATATTTGGTTTGTCGAAACAATGTTCAGTTTTCAAAGGTCTACTTAGTTAATTGACGTATCAATCAACTTAATAATCATATCATGTTACTGATGTGATGTCAACAAGAAGTTTGATTTAACAACGTTTCTCGCTGATTGGCTATCGCAAACGCGACAACTTAGTAATCATATCACGTTATCAACTCATCTGTCAACAAGCAATTTCAATCTTTTAAATTGGTCTAGCTTGTCGTTGTGAATTGGCAACGGATATAACTATACCAACCAGGGGGACAATCGTCAACAAAAATTGCAAAAAAATTGCATCTTTTTCAAAAGGCGAATGACTCACCTTATTGACAGCATTTCGATACGGGTCGGCCGTGTGTTCCCTAATATAAAGTTCATAATGGTTCGTCCACTTTTTTCAATCCTGGAAGGACACCAACGACCACCGCCAGCATAACAAGACCATTGACCGCGGCACAGATCAAAAACAATCGCGAAAAATCCTGTGATGCACCAATAACTAATCCGCCCATCACGGGGCCAATTGCTTTTCCTAATGAAGAGAATGCATTAACCAGTCCCTGGTACTTACCCTCATTACCAACTGTGTATACGTTAATCAATGCAGGTACCCCTGGTACGTAGATAGCTTCCCCCAAAGTCAGTAAGGTCATCGCTATAAATAAGACACCCGTACCAGTTGCACTACTTAATAGAAGAAACGACCCACCAATTGCCCCCAAACCGATAACGATTTGTGCCGGTAAAGCCTTGACCCGACTGACTTTGGTCATCAAAGATTGTACGACAATTAGGAGAAGCCCATTGTATACCCACAAGTGACTATACAGACGGATACCCAATCCCTGATTCTGGATATAAACGGAAACGTTACTCATCCACTGAGCATAGGTTAGCCACATCAGCGTCAGACTCACGAGAACCAGTCCAATTTGCATGATGCCTAACTGTTTGTGCTTAGTTGAATTCTGAGACGCAACCGTAGCCTTGCGAATTCCGCGAACGGGCTGCGACAGTCTCCCTGCATATTTGGCCCACAAGCCAGTCGCCAATAGATAACACACAATTAATAGAAAGAAAATAGGTTTTAGACTGTGGTGAAAGAGGACCCCAATACTTGCGGTTCCCACGACTAGGCCTAAGTTAATGGAGATATAGAGAACATTGAAGACGCGGCCACTCCCCCGGCTGAGATGTGCCGCTACCGCCGTAATCAACGTCAGCATTCCTCCCGTCAGGAGACCAAAGATGATCAGCACGATGGGATATGCCAGCCGACCATTCCAAAAGAAGCCAATCACTGCATCGAGGACTAAACCACCCAGTAGACCAAGGCCCACCCGCTTGGCATGGAAACGATCGGTCAAGACCCCGCCGAGATAACCGCCTAACACGTTAAATCCTGAGTACGCCGCGAGAATCACCCCACTGACAACCAAGCTCAGCTTGAGGTTATTATGTAGATAAATCGTTGTTAACGGCCACATCACGCTGTAAGCCGTATTGACCAGTAATCCCAGCAGCAATAGCGGCCACAAGGACCGGATCACCTTGTACATGCCAAACGCCTCCTCACAATAACCATCAGTCTATCACGTTTCCCCAGAACATCGAAACCACCTATCCAGAGAAAATGAACCAATTATTCGGTAAAGCGTTTTCATTCCCAGAATGTCCCGAATACCATTTTCAATTTTCACTTTTTTCCTTATTTAACGGGCGATTAGGCTTGCTTATTGACCTAAAATCAACTAAATTTAAGGGAGGTCTGGATTCACAGAACTTTTGAATCAATACTTAATAGGAGGACACAACATGGGTAACAGCAAAAATAATAATGCCGCACCGACCGATCTGAATGATCAGATGCAGGTTCGTCGGGATAAAATGAACAATTTACAAGAACAGGGCATCGCGCCTTTCGGTCACCGCTTCGATAGAACTGACGACAGTAAGTCGCTCACTGAAAAATACGATAAGTATGACAAAGAAGAGCTGATGGAAGACAAACATTATGTTGCTGTTGCGGGTCGGATTACCGGTAAGCGTGGCAGCGGCAAGGCCGGGTTTATCGATTTGCTCGACAGAACTGGTGTCGTCCAAGGTTACGCCCGTCAAGACGAACTTGGCGAAGACAAATACGCTCTCTATAAGACGTTAGATTTAGGGGACTTCATTGGTGCCAAGGGTTACGTCATCAAGACAAACACCGGTGCCTTAACTTTACGTTTCACTGACTTTGAATTCTTATCCAAGGCTTTACGGCCATTACCAGACAAGTACCATGGTCTGACGAACCCTGAAACCATCTACCGTCAACGGTACCTGGACTTGATTGCGAACCACGATAGCTTTGATCGGTTTATCAAGGTTACTCAAATCAAGAAGGCTATTCGGGAATACCTCGACAACGAAGGTTACTTGGAAGTCGACACCCCCGTCCTTCAGACTGAAGCTGGTGGTGCTGAAGCACGGCCATTCGTGACCCACTCCAACGCCTTTGATATTCCATTGTACTTGCGGATTGCAACCGAACTCTACCTCAAGCGTTTAATCGTCGGTGGTATGGAAAAGGTTTACGAACTGGGCAAAGACTTCCGCAATGAAGGGACCGACTTACGGCACAACCCTGAATTCAACATGGTTGAAGTTTATACGGCCTACGCCGACTACACCGATGTTATGGACTTAACGGAAAACATCTTCCGTTATGTGGCTAACAAGGTCAACGGTTCTGGGAAATTGACTTACCAAGGTAAGGACATTGACCTCGACTCTGACTTCAAGCGGGTTCACATGGTTGACGCCGTTAAGGACGCTACTGGCATCGACTTCTGGCAACCAATGTCTGATGAAGACGCCCGGAAGTTAGCCGAAGAAAACGGCATTCACTGCGAACCATACTGGAAGGTTGGCCACATCATCAACGCCATCTTCGAAGAAAAGGTTCAAGACAACTTGATCAACCCTACCTTTATCTACGGTCACCCCGTTGAAATCTCACCACTGGCTAAGAAGAACCCTAAGGACCCTCGGTTTACCGACCGGTTCGAGCTCTACATTAACGGTGATGAATTCGGGAATGCCTTTACGGAATTAAACGACCCTATCGACCAACGTCAACGTTTCGAAGCTCAAGATACTGAACGGGCTGCCGGGAACGAAGAAGCTCATGGGATTGACTCTGACTATATCGAAGCTATGGAATACGGTATGCCGCCTACTGGTGGTCTCGGAATCGGTATCGATCGAATGACGATGTTACTGACCGACTCCGCATCAATTCGCGATGTCATGCTCTTCCCAACCATGCGGCCAAACGACTAATCCGAAAAGAGGCAATCGAATGAGAGTAAACCAGCTGATAGCGCTCCTCCAGGAACACAATCTGTATCAGGGAACAACGCTATCTGACGACGTCGATTTTGACGGGTTAGCTTATGACTCCCGCAAAGTCAGCGCCAATAGCCTCTTTGTTTGCAAAGGATTCAACTTCTCCGTGGACTACCTTCACCAAGCCGTAGCCAACGGTGCCAGTTGCTATTTGGCTGAAAAGGACTACGACATTGCCACCCCCGGAATCTTCGTGACCGACGTGCGCAAGGCCTTATCCTTAGCCGCTCAGCTGTACTTTGGCTTTCCGCAGAATGACCTCTTCGTCATCGGGTATACCGGGACCAAGGGCAAGACGACCTCCACGTATTTCACCAGAAATATCCTGGAACAGACTTTCCCTAAACAAGTTGCGATGTTCTCCACGATCAATCACATCTTGGGCCCTAAACCTGAAGACCAATTCAAGGCCCACCTGACCACGGCGGAGTCCTTCGATATCTTTCGGGAAATGCGACAGGCCGTGACTAACGGGCAGAAGGTTCTAGTCATGGAAGTTGCTTCGCAGGCCTACCTGTTAGACCGCGTCTACGGATTAAAGTTCAACGTGGGACTGTTCTTGAACATTTCCCCCGACCACATTGGAGTCAACGAGCACCCAAACTTTGCCAACTACCTTTTCTGCAAAATGCAGTTAATGTTGAACTCAGATAACTGTATCATTGATGCAGATACCGACCACTTCGACGAGGTTCTGGCAGCAGCGACGGTCTCAACGGCCCTCGATCACATCTTCACCTATGGCGTCGACCAGCCCAACGCGACGGTCTCACTTACCAGTGAGGAAGCCACGTTGACCGCTAGCAAATTCCGGTTGACCGTCAACCAGGACACTGAACGGCTTGCCGATTTGGCAACGACTTACAGCGTCTCCGTTCCCGGCGACTTCAATCAGAGCAACGCCACGGCGGCGATTCTAGCCAGTGCCTTGGCTGGCGCCCACGTGACCGATATGCAAACGGGACTGGCAAATACCACCATTCCGGGACGGATGGAAGTGTTGACCACTAAGCAACATGGAACGGTCTACATTGATTACGCCCACGATTGGGGGAGCATGAACGCCCTCCTCCACTTCTTACACGCCCAATTTCCGGATCACCGAATCACGGCGGTCTTGGGAAGCACCGGCGATAAGGGTGAGGACCGGCGCGAAGGCTTTGCCAAAGCGTTGAACGATTACGCTAACGTCGCCTTTTTAACGACGGATGATCCAGGTCACGAAGACCCGATTGCCATTGCCAAGGAAATCGATAGTTATATCGACCATACCAAGGTGCAGACAACGATCATTCCGCAACGAGAAGACGCCATCCACCACGCCATTGCAACAGCAACGAATGACGACCTCGTGATTCTTGCTGGCAAGGGCCAGGATGCTTATCAAAAAATCAACGGTGTCGATACCCCCTACGCCACGGATCCTGTCGTGGCTCAGGAAGTCATCGACGACCTTGAAGCTTAATTGCTTGAGACATCAAAAAGCGTCTAGGACAAATTGTCCTAGACGTTTTTTTGTAAACCTATTTCGTCTGAATTACCGTTTTTTGCGACGATTGCGTCGTTGCTTACGGCTGTATTTTAAGTGTTTAGCCGGCCGTTTCTTGGTTAACTGACGGTCCGTGGTGAACAATTCTCGTCCGGTCACCGGATGGGCATTCAAATAGTCTCGCGTGAAGGCATCCACGGCGTCGTGATCATTGGCATCGATGCCTGCTCGCCGCATGGCTGAAGCTAGTTCTTCATAGAAGCTTTCCAACTTGGGATTGTACATGGTGACCAAAGCCGTATGATTCTTCGCGACCCATGCCAGCAACTGTTGAGACTGCTTCAACTGCTGTTGATCGGCCAGGTAAGTGAACAATGTCGTCAAGGCAAAAGGTACCAGATTGAAAAGTTCGGGCACACGATCCTTTTCATCTAACAAATGGGTGAATGGCCCAAACATGATAGACGAAACAGCCTCAGCATCCCAGTCGACCGGCTGAAGTTGCTTCCCCGTAATCATTAATTCTGCCGTGGTATGTACGATGGTGACGAACCGTTGTCGATCCGCGACACTTAAATTGCGGACTTCCGGTTGCGTCTCCATGGCCCCTAACCAGTCTTCAACCAGCGATACAACACCCTCGTAGGCTTGTTGTTCCTCGGCAACCTCGGCATGTTTCTCCACTAAAGCAGGCCGCGCTTGCTTCAAAGCAGCCAGTAAATCCTGCAAATTGGCTGCGGCTTGCGCCTTGAAATAAGCCACCAGTACTGGAATAACGGCGACATAATAGACGTGTGGTCGATCGACTAACGTTGGTAAAGCTGCCAAAGTGCCACTGACCTGTTGCGCGGTCCAGGTACCGGTTCCTAAGTTAACGGCTGCGCGAGCTTGCGTGACATCCTGTAGAATATCGGACGCATACTTTTGCTGATTTGCGGATAACCGCGTCAAGTGCTCCGGGGTCAAGAACTCCGTGGGCGTCATTAGTTCGGCTGTTGCATCTGTCTCTTCCATAACTACAATTCCCCTATCTGTCTTGAATTCCACTCTCTATTATAAGCGATGACCGGCAGAATGGAAAATGACGGGTGATTTCTATCAAAAATAGTCGTCATACGCCCTATAGAAGTCACTATTAATAATCGTGGAAATTATTAATAACAATCTAATCATGGCTTATCATTCGGTTGTGCCAGCAGATCAAAATCCAAAATCATTAAGAAAAGGCGAAATCTCACCGTTTCCCCGTCTAAATTCAAGACAAAATGGTTAAAGTCGGTTATATTTAAGGTTCGAAGACTTATCGGAAAAAAGGAGCGCTTATTTACATGGCAGAAGAAGTTGTTATTGTTAGTGCGGCACGGACTCCCATCGGCAAATTTGGCCGTGGCATGCGGTCCGTTTCGGCCGTCACATTAGGTACCATTGCCGCCCAGGCCGCTGTCACCCGTAGCGGTCTCGACCCCGCCATGATTCAGCAAACCATCTTTGGCACAGTCCTACAGGCTGGCCTGGGACAAAACGTTGCCCGGCAGATTGAACTCAATGTTGGCCTGCCAGTCACGAGCACGGCGATGACCATCAATCAGGTCTGCGGATCGAGCCTGAAGGCCATCCGCTTGGGGCAAGCGGCAATTCTCATGGGAGACGCCGATGCTGTCCTGGTTGGCGGCACGGAGAGCATGAGCCAGGCGCCTTATCTCAACAATCAATCCCGTTGGGGACACAAGTTCGGCGACGTCTCGCTCACGGATAGCCTCACCCGCGACGGCCTCACCGACGCTTTCACCCATGTGCCTATGGGGATCACGGCGGAAAATGTTGCGGAACGCTTCAACATTAGTCGCGAGGCCCAAGACGCCTTCGCGCTGAACTCTCAACAAAAAGCCGTTGCGGCACAGCAACATTTTCAATTCAACGATGAAATCGTCCCGGTTCCGGTTGGCGATGAACTGATTACCCAGGACGAAGCCGTCCGCGCCAACACCTCACTGGAAAAACTCGCTGCCTTGCGACCATCATTTCGCGCCGATGGTACCGTGACTGCGGGAAATGCAGCCGGTCTAAACGATGGTGCCGCTGCGCTGGTCCTGATGCGTAAATCTGCAGCTCAAGCTGCCAACATCCCTTACCTGGCAACACTGACTGGGTATCACGAAAACGGCATCGATCCTGATATCATGGGCTACGCACCCGTTTATGCGATTCAAGACGTTCTGGACCAGCACCATTTACGGGTTAACGACATTGACCGTTATGAGATCAATGAGGCCTTCGCGTCACAGTCCGTCGCGGTGGCTCGGGATCTCAAACTCCCTAGCGAGAAGCTCAACGTGAATGGCGGAAGCATTGCCTTGGGCCATCCACTCGGCGCCTCTGGCACACGAATCGTCGTGACCCTTTTGCATGAATTGCTTCACAGCGATCTGCATCGCGGCCTCGCCGCCATGTGTATCGGTGGCGGCATGGGCATCGCACTCCTATTGGAACGCGATTAGCCCATTCTCTGGTATAATAATGCCAACGACTTAGAGAAAAGGAAGCGCGCCATGTTAACTACGGATTTCGACGTTAAACTTAAATTGATCATTCTAGCTGTAGTCGGTCTCTTGGCTTTGGCCGGTGTGCTCGGCTACGTTTATCACCTGGACCATCACTTTAATCGCCGCCTAATTGGGGTCATTGCCGTCATGGTCGTCCTAGTTTTTGTTCTGATTTCACTGATCTTAATTCATCACTAATTCTCTAAAATAATCCTCACCACAATGGCTTTTAGTCGTTGCGGTGAGGATTATTTTTTAGGCTCTTAATTGTTTGCTAGGCACGGAAACTAAGGTTCCTGTCGTCAACAAATACAGATACTGTGCTGTGACGGATTTCCCCGTCATCTGCTGAAGTGCCGCCGCGTACAGATTGACCTGACCACTATAACGGTCAATAATCTTGGCCGTACTCTGTTCAACGGCGTTCGTATTCACATGATCCGTCTTGTAGTCAAAGAGAATGATGCCGCTCTCCGTTTGCAAATACCCATCGACGATCCCATGAACCAAGACCTGTGAATCGGCTTCCTTGAAGTCTTGGAAGAGACTCTTGGCTGGCATCAATAGGGAAAATGGCACTTCCCGATGTAATTCCTCGGGGTGGGCGAGAATCTGTTGTCCCACCGGCGTGGTGAAGAATTGCAAAATCAAATCTGCGCGCACCTGCGCGGCAACCTCTGACGTCAATACTTGATCGGCCACTAACTGATCAATCTTGTCCTGAATCGTCGCAACCGTTGGTGTTGTCGTCACATCCAATTGCTGCAAGACCAAGTGGGTTGCCGTCCCAATTTCGGTTGGTAACGGTGCCCGAACGGTCTGTAAGAATTCTGGCCGAGCAAAATCATGCGTCACGAACCGCCGGCCACGTTGCCCGTTACCCACTGGCTGATAGTCGCCAATCGTGGCATTGTCAGGATCTTCAAACAACCGCTTTGCCTCCGAAACAGACTGGTAGGCCGTTGTTTGCGTGGCCGCCTCATGAGGGTAGCTAAAGTCCATGACCTGGCGAATTGCCTCGCTCCCGGATACGGTTTCTGCCGTCTTAGCCGCTACGCTGCTGGTCTCCTTGAACCAATCGACCGTTGCTGCATTGACCGCTGGGGCTGGGCCCAAATCATCGGCCGTTGCGAAGCTCACTTTGAAGTTGGCTGGATCTCCGGCTAGGGCAGGCAGCGCCTCGCCAGCCGGTTGTGAGTCATCCTCGAATTTTGCGTCGCGGACCAGACACATCCCAATCCAATCCAGGTAATTTGCCGCAGTACTTTTCTCGCGCAATGTGGCATTTAAAACCAGATTAGGACTCTGGTAGGCCTGTTCCCAGACACTCAAGGCCTCTTCCTTTGTCTTATGGGACCCGACAATATAAATCTGCGACTCCGCACGGGTCAATGCTACGTAAAGTTTACGCATTTCTTCCGCCAAACTCGCACGCGAAATGGCCTGAGCCGTGACTAGCTTCTGCAAGCTAGGTGCCTTAATCCGACTGACAGGGTCCAGATAATCGATACCGATTCCCTGTTTGCCACTCATCACGTAACTTCCCTGTTGGTCCTGACGATTGAACTGTCGTGATGCATCCATGATGAAGACGACTGGAAATTCCAGCCCCTTACTCCCATGAATAGTCATGACTGACACGGCGTTCTCGGCGGCCTGCACCGGTGCACCGGCTAAGTCATCGTCCCGGTCCTGTAACCGTTCAACGAACCGCACAAACTGAAACAAGCCCTTAAAACTACTGTGTTCATAGCTCTGTGCCCGCTCATACAGCGCATGAAGGTTGGCCTGCCGCTGTTCACCAGCTGGCATCCCCCCGACATAGTCCAAGAATCCGGTATCCTGATAGATCTGCCAAATCAGCGTCACCAATTGGTTTTGCCGCGCAACATCGCGGAAGCGTTCCAACTGTTCCAAAAAGTGACTGATTTTTTCATAAAGCGTCTGTTGAAAATCACTCGCGTTTGCCGCCGCATAAGTCTGCTGGTAGTGCAAAACAGCTTGATAGTAATCCCCCGTTCGTTGATTAATTCGGAGGGCTGCCAGTTCATTTTCATTGAGTCCAACAATTGGCGAACGCAGAACCGCTGCCAGCGGAATATCCTGATAGGGATTATCAATGACTCTGAGGAGCGCCATCATAATCTGAATTTCCGTGGTCTTGAAGTAATTCTGCGCATCATTAACAACGACGGGAATACCTAACCGGCGCAATTCATCCGTAATAATTAAGTTATTCGTGCGCGTCGGCGTCAATAGGGTAATATCACCGTACTTGATTGGCCGATTTTTGTGCGCGTCACGGTCATAGATCGGTGTTTTCGCTGCAATCAATTCTTGAATTTTCTTCCCGGTCAATAGCACTTCACCCTGATGCTTATTATCCACCTGAAAGGTAGCATCCATCGGCTCCTGATCCGCCGCGTCGGCAGACCCAGGCGACTTCTCATCCTCATCCGACAAGTACACCAAGAGTTCAGCTGTACTTGTCACATCTTCAGGGTAGTATGTTGCCCCAAATTTCAACTGCGCGGCTCCTGTATAGTCGATTTCACCCAGCTCCCGATCCATTAACTGTTTGAAGATCAGGTTGGTAAAATCATCGACGTTCTTCATGGAGCGGAAGTTTTCAGCTAAAACAATCAGCTTGCCAGACTGCTGGTCGGCGGTGTAACGATCGGTCTTATCCATGAACAACGTTGGGTCTGCCTGCCGGAACCGGTAGATAGACTGTTTAACATCCCCCACCATGAACAAGTTTCCAGTAGGTGCCGGCTTCGCGATTGCGGTCAGAATGGCTTCCTGTAAGCCATTCGTATCCTGATACTCATCCACCATGATCTCGGCATATTGTTGGCGTAACTGCGCGGCAACTTGCCGAGATTGGTCGGTATCCCGCGTCAAAATTTCAAGCGCCGCGTGCTCCACATCGGCAAAATCCAAAACGTGGCGCCGCTGCTTCTCCGCTGTATAGGCATCTCGAAAGGCACTCACCGCCCGGGCTAACTCGCCCACCAATTCGCCGGACCGTCGAATCGTCGTTATTGCCTGCTCTTCAGGCTGAATCAAGTATCCCTTCTTCAACGTCTCTAGTTGCTTCCGCGCTGGATCATAGTAAGTCGTCTTGAGGTGATTATATACCGCATAATCTTCGTTAGTCTTGCGAACACTTGGCATTCGGCCCCAATTAAAGTCCCTGACGGCCGCTCTTAGTGCATTCCAACTGCCGTGGTCTACAAGTTCCAACGTGGCTTTCAAGCTGCTGAGAACCGTCGCCAGATGGTCAAATTGCTTGGTTAGATTGGCCTGCTCGGCTAACTGCTGGGCACTGGTCAAATCTGCCTGGATCTGCTGTAGTTGCGCCGTGAATAATGGCTGCAGTTGTTCGTGATAAAAATGAGTTGCGGTCAGCTGTTCGCTGTCTAAATGATACGGCTCCGGCAAGGCTGTGAGCCACGCCGCAGGATCCGCCGTCGCATTAGCAAATGTATTAGTTCGCTGAATCAAATCTGCTAGCCCATCATCGTTACGATCCCCGGAGAAATTCTCCGTCAACCGAGCAAACAAGTTCTGTTCACCATCTTTTTCTAGGGCTTCACCTTCAGCATAGAGTTGCTCGCGGACATCAGCCCACACCTCATCACGTAGTAAGGCATTCTCCGTCTCATCTGCTAACAAACGGAACACGGGATCCATGTCGATCACGTAGTAGTAATGTTGTAAGATTCGTAAACAAAAGGCATCCAAGGTACTGATATCAGCGACGGGTAACTGGTTCAATTGCCGCAAATAGAACGATTGCCGTTCACTGTCACCCTGACTAGATGCTAACTCTTGGCGTAACGCCGTCTGAATTCGCTCACGCATTTCAGCCGCAGCCGCCTTCGTGAAGGTCACAATCAATACTTCATCGATACCGGTTCCGGCCTTGAGCTTTTCAATGACGCGCTGAACCAGTACCCGCGTTTTACCAGAACCAGCCGAGGCCGATACCAATAAATTATTGCCCGCTTCGTGAATCGCTTGGTCTTGGCTGGGCGTAAACTCAAATTTTGCCATCGGGATCCTCCTGTTCTAACTGTTCCTTGATCCGTGTCATAACGTCATCTTTTTTAAGTGGCTGCAGATCACGATAATTATTCTCTGTCAGTAAGGGATCAAACTGCATGATTGACTTGTATGGTGAATATTGAAGGGCCGTTTTGTTTTGTTCCCGTGTCGGCGCCAAATCAACGTGACCATCGAAGATTTCCGTAGCCGCCCGCTTGATCAATCTCTCTGTGTGTTGCAAGAGCAGATCCAGTTCACCCGGATTGACCAGCATCTTACTGTAAGACGTATAGTTTCCCTTAACACCCCGCCGTAAGCCACGGAAGAGTAACGAACTGCCATGATAATCATCCGCCGCAAATAAAGAATCCAGATTCGTCAATAAGTCAGGGTCATCCAACAATAATCCTTGGTATTGTTCAGCTTTCAATAGTGCCATTAACGGATCATCGTCCATCACATCTGCCGCCCGCAAGATTGGGTTTTGTAAATGTAAATAGACCGCCCCAGCTAATTCCGCACGCTGCACATCCCCGGACTCTCCGGCCAACAACTCGGGCATGTTTTTCTTCACAGCATCCAGGTACGTTAGCATCTGCATAGCTTGCCCGTAATAAGCATCCTGATAGCTAAACTTATGCTCGGAACTCTTATAGTCCACGATGCCTAAGAACGTCTTATCCTTGAGTTCTAGTGCGTCCAAGCGATCGATTCGACCACGAACCGTTACTTGACGCTGCTTACCGAGATCAAATGACAGGGCCGCCAGCCCATTCTGGTCGCCCAACCCAAATTGGACTTCCGTTCGTTTCGGCCGCAACTTGGTTCGCCCGCTTTGTTCCTGGAGCGTCTTGGCCATCTGCCGCATCGTCTTGATCAACTGCTGACGAATATACAGCATCCGGTGAGAACTCTCCAAGATAGCAAACTGCGGGTTAGTCGTGGTATCCAACACCTCGTGGATGACTGCCGTCGTCAGTTCCTGTAATTGCTGTTCATCGAGCTCCGCCAGATTTAGACTTTGTTGCTTGATCTGTTTCATCAAGCCGTCCATAGTCGCATGAAAGAATTCACCCGTGCTAGCCGGCGATAGCTCAAAGACATCCCGTTCTTGTAGGCGCAAGCCGTACTTTAAGAAGTAGGCGTATGGATTAGAGTAATACTCCTCCAGCTTTGAAATCGATGTGCTGATCTTTTGCCCATACAGTTGGGTCACGATATCTGGCGTCAGATGCTCTGGCACATTACGATAGCTCAAACTGCCTAGTAACTTAGTTGTTAAGCTACCATAGTTTGCGTCATGACTAAGCTCATTGAGAACATATAGCCATGGCCGTGACAGGGGTTGTTCACGCAATTGACTGTCGTGACTCGCCTGCACGAGGTGGCGCAGTGTCGTGCGGCGTGTTCCCACAAACGGTAAAATATCGGTCATTTCTGCCTTTGGCGCGGCCGGTACCACAATAATTGGCAACTTAAAGTACTGCCGAATACGTTCGACGTATGGCGATATCTGCAAGCCATTATGGTCTTCATCACTCGTAGCAGGATAACTAAAAATCAGCCGCTCGCTGCCACTCAAAAAGGCTAAGTAATTGAGATAGGGTTCTCCCGCCAACTGTGTCGCCGCATCATCGCGCAAATAGCTATCTTCATCCACTGCCTGTAATTGCTCACTCAAATCATGGCGATCATTATCCGCCAAAAGACTTGTTGGAATTTGATTGTCCGGCATATCATCGGCCGTCGCCCCCATAAGAAACGTCACTTTCCGATTGTTCGCTTGGACGATTCCACTTTCGGTAATCGTCACTTGATCCAATGTCGATGGAATCTGGCTAAATTTAGCCCCCGCAAATCCGGACTGAAGCAACGCCTGAAAATCTGCTTGATTGAACGGTAGTGGGCCTAAAATACTATGGCACTCGTCCAACATTTGGCAGAACGTCGCCCACGTCTGTTCCGGTTGGCCAGCACGCATCAAATCTCCGGCCGCGATGGCTTGATCACGCCAAGCCATCAACCGGGCACTGACGCCCGCTTGATCCAAGAATTGATAGATCACTGCAGCCGCATCAGTATAGGTTTTAGCAGCCCTTAACCGTGCGAAGAATGGCGGTAGTGTGTGCGCGACAAACTGACGAATCAGATTAATTTGGGCCGTGATCTGGTCATCGTGAGTCGTCTGCACCTGATCATCCCCAGCTGATAACCGCATGTAGACCCAATCCTTCGTCTGGGTCCAGCGATGTTGACCCTCAAACCCATTCTTTAAGACAAAGTTCTCCGTTAACGCAAGTGCACGACGATATTTAGGCAACGCCATGGGCTCGCCCGTGTCATCTTGCGGTAAAAGTAGTTCTGATTTTAATACCCGGAAAACATCGGCATATCGGTAGTTTCGGCGTTCCACATCGAATAGAGCATTGATTAATTCGACGAAGGGATGGTCGGCCATTTGGACGTCAGCATCATCGAAGTACGGAATTTCTTGAGCCTTAAATATCGGGTCGATTACCGTCTGGTAGTGGTCTAAATGACGGGCCATAACTAAGAAATCCTGATAGCGGTATTGACCGCTAGCGACCATTTGGCGAATCTGGGTCGCCACTCGAGAAACCTCTACGTAGCGATTGGCTGCTTGCACAATCTGAATGTGTGTTGGCGCTTGGTCAACGGGCTGCGGTTGCGGCGTCATCGCGCTTGAGGCCTGCCAAAAGCCATCTAATGCCAGTAAGTCATTAGAGACCCGCGGCGTTCGCGCATATTGGTCAGTTTTTACGGGAATCCGACTGGCACGCGCCACGCTATAGAGCTGGTGGTAGAGTTTCCCCGACTGAAAGAACAGTGCCGTGGTATCTGGCAAGTCCTGTGGATATCCCTTATCCAAATTCAGCGCGACGGTAACACTGGCCGCCCGTTCAATTAGGGCCGCCGTCAATTTACGTTCTTGCGCGCTCAGCTGTGAGAACCCTTCCAAGTAAAAATGTGCATGGCTCAAGTCAATTTTGGTGGCTAAAAAATCTGCCAGTTGATTCAGCAAATCCGTATTTTCCACATATTTTCCCAGCATCTGCTGCTCAAAGGCCTCATAGATAACCATTAAGTCATGAAGCTTCGCCTGTAGGTCAGCGTTGTTGGTGCTCAGTTGACCAATCGCATTCATCAGGTCCGCAGCGGTGACTTGCCCAACTTTGAACTCCGACAATTGCGCCGTTAACTGGCTAACAAATCCCGGCCGATCAACTTCCCCACGAAAGATCGTCAATTCATCGGCATGGCTCTGAATGATCTGATAGATCAGCATGTTGAGCCCTGCAGTAGAAATTCGAGGAATTTGATACACTGGCTCATTTTTCATGAAGAACCAGGCTAATCGCGTGAATGAAAAAACCTGGACCTGCGTTTGTGCAAACAGCGCTTGATCTGATGCTAATATTTGTTTTAAATCGGTCAGGACGTCAACTTCAGTTTCAAACTTAATATGATTAGGAACAATGTAATAACACTGATCCGCGGGCTGCGTTGTGACTTGTTGGGCCATCGCCGTCACCATAGGTGTCCGGTGATCCTGCCCTGCGCTACCTAAAATAAATTGTAAACTCATTTGCCGACCTCCTAATTAATCCCACATACTGGTATAACCTCGCGAGTTAAGGCGCTTCTCATGCCTCAATAACGTTCATGATACACGCGTCAAAAGACACATGCTGTCCAACCGATCTCACTATCTAACTTGATTATATTCTAGCACAAGCCAGCGCAAAAGCGAACATATGTTTGCTATAAATTTTATTGTATGCCCGAGCATTCTTTACAGATTAGTCGCCAACACTGCCTGAGCGTGCTACACTAGGAATTAATATTAAAAAATGATGAGAAAGCAGGCTTTGTCTCTATGGATGATAGTGAACAAATTAAAATTTTACAGCAGTTGATTCAGATTAATTCCGTCAACGGTAACGAAGCTGAAGTGGCCACCTATATTCAAAAGGTTTTCGCCACACATGGCATTTCTGCCAAACAGATTCCCTACGCAGATGGACGCAGTAACCTCGTTGCTGAGATTGGTGACCCGACCAGCGACAAGGTCTTCTCCCTCTCCGGTCACCTGGACACTGTTGCAACCGGTGATCCTGCCGATTGGACCTTTGATCCGTTCAGCGCACACATTGAGGGTCGGCGTCTTTACGGCCGTGGTGCTGCTGACATGAAGAGTGGTCTGGCCGCTATGGTCATCACTTTCCTTAATCTAGCCGACCAACAAGCGACCTTAAATGGCCGCCTTCGCTTCATCGGAACAGTTGGTGAAGAGAATGGGGCCATGGGCTCACGTATGCTCACGGAACAAGGGTTGGCCGACGACCTCAGTGCCATGGTCATTGGTGAACCCACTGGCGGTAACATTGTTTATGCCCATAACGGCTCCCTCAACTACCACGTCTACTCGCAAGGATTGGGCGCGCATAGTTCCATGCCAGAAAAGGGTATCAACGCCGTCACGAACTTAACTAAGTTCATCACCGCCGAGGCTACTGCTTTTGACGATGCACCGGTGAGCCCTGAACTCGGACCGCTGGTACACAGCGTGACCGTCTTCAACGGTGGCGAACAGGTCAACAGCATCCCGGCAAAGGCCGAACTTCAAGGTAATATTCGTCCCATCCCCGAATTCGATAATGCCGCCGTTATTCAACGTTTGAATGATGTTGTTGACCATCTCAATCAGGAAAAAGACGAACACCTAACACTTCACGTGGACTACAGTTTTAAGCCAATTATCAGCCGCCAAGATTCACCACTGGTCCAATTAACGAAGAAGATTGCCGATCAGGAATTTGGCCGCGACACGCAGTTACAAGTCATTCACGGGGCAACGGATGCTTCCGAATTTACCAAGTCAACCAATGCCTTTCCTGTCATCGTTTACGGTGCCGGCGAATGGAATGAAGCCCACGCAACTAATGAGTTTGTGGATCTGGACCAGTTCCTACACGTTCAACACGTTTACCAACAACTCGCTCAAGAATTTTTAGCATAAAATAAAACGATTGGTTCTGCGAAATTCGTGGAATCAATCGTTTTTTTATTGGTTATTTTCCAACGGTGCGGTAATCATGGGCGCCGAAGTACTGCAGTCCTGGCAACGCTTGGTTATTCAATAATTGGCTAACCGTGACCAGTTTGTAGCCCTTGGCCTTCAAGCGTTTAATGATTGTCGGTGCCGCTGCGACCGACTGCGAGTGGATGTCGTGCATTAAAATAATGTCGCCACCTCGGGTATCCTTCATCACTTCATTGATATCTTTATTCTTATTCAAGTAAGCCCAGTCACGAGAATCCACTGACCAGCGAATGATCGGCTGCTCAACGGCTCGGCCCTCGGCAGCTGTGACGTTCCCGTATGGTGGACGCACATACTGTGGCAATGTCCCCGTTGCCTGGTAGATTGCCCGATTGGTACGCGTGATCTGACTGACGGTTTTCGCCGTGCCGATGCTGTTAAAGTCTGGATGGTTCCATGAATGGTTACCCAATTCATTGCCACCAGCTAATACTGCCCGCGAAATTTGTGGGTACCGGCTGACATTTTGCCCCGTCTCAAAGAAAGTCGCATGGACCTTGTATTTCCTCAGCGTCTTCAACAACCGTGGCGTAAGCGTCTTGTCGGGGCCATCATCAAAGGTCAACGCAACCATCTTGGTCGTCTTAACTGCCTTCGTCCGGTTGGCCTTTGGCAGATAACGATTCAATACTTTTCCTTTTAACTGCGTGTAGGGAATCGTGATCTGTTTAACCTTAAACGAGTTAGCTAGCAGGTTCATCCGCAACCCTTTAGTGGTCAGTGTAGCCTTCTTCGCCATGTTCTTTGGTAACTTAACTTTGTAGACTGCTGCGACCTTGCTGCCCTTAGCGTGTGTCTGCACTAGAATCTGTTGCCGCGCTGCCTGTCTAATCGCCGCCAATCGTTTAGGGTTCTTATTCGTTAATTGGCCGAACGTGACGGTCTTTGCCTTGGCTGCACCCTTCGCCTGAGCGGGTAACGCGCCCATCCCCGTGATCAATGCAGCTACCGCCACCAGTAACCCTAACTGATGCCACTTTCCTTTTTTCATAACGATCCCTCCTCAAAAATTGCTCCCCTGAAACTACCTTTATCTTACCAGTTTCTTTAGAGGTTCGGCCGTAAAATGTCTTATAAATTTGTACATAAAAAAGCAGCCTAACAGGATCGTTAAGCTACTTAATTCTGGGCGTCATCCGGGGGATTAACGGCCTGGTGATTTTCTTTTAGAACTTCGTTGGTATAGTATTCCAGATCGGTTAAGACGCTGGTATCATTTGTTTGCTGTGCTGCCATATTTTCCGCAATTGCCCATCGTGCCAGCGCATCCGTAATCGGCACGATATCTTGGATAATCGTCATTTCAGAATCCTCAGCGTGTTGTTCTTGGATTGCCCGAAAGCTTTCAATATCTGTGATAAGTCGCAGAGGTTTGCCTGTCTTCTTTTCAACGGACTGGAAAATAACGAAGTGTGCCCGCTGATTGGCCTCACCCATCCGCTCTCGAATCGCCTGTAATTGCTGACTATCTATATTTAATGCCAATGACTTCACCCCACTGACCCTATTTTAACAAAGAATTGCCCACAACAAGTAATAATTTCGAGGGAAACACAAAACTTTGCGAAAGATTTAGCAAATTGCTAATGACTGGTAGTCATAACCACCATTAATCACGATTTGCTTAGCAACGGTTGCAACTGTTTCACGTGAAACATGGCCGGCTGGGACTGTTTCACCTTCCTTAATAATCTTGGGCGTCATTGCTGGATCATCAGTCAACGTGATAGGCCGCAAAATGGTATAGGGAAATTCCGCTTCATCGACCAACTTGGCCGCGTAACGTTGCTGATTAAGGTACTCCTTAACGTCCGTAATCCCTGGGTAGTCCAATTCACCGGTAACTTCCTGGTCAACGCCTGCCGTACTTAACATGACGAACCGCGTCAGTTGCAGGCGCTGATGGTATTGGGCATCAAAGAGTGCCTCAAATGCCAGGTCCACGTCCATCCCCGTCAAGGCTGAAAAGATAATCGGTTGGTCCTTTAAGGCCTCTTGATAGCTGGCTTCCTTCGTCAAATCGCCCGTAAACTCTGTCACTTGATCGGCTAAATCTGCCGGTAGTTGTTCTTGGGGACTATGCACGATGCGAACCGTGCTGTCCGCCTGCGTGACCAACTGCCGCGCCACACTTTGACCCAATGTCGTTGCACCCACGATTACATAAGTTGTCATCTGTTATCCGCTCCTTTTTCCTTGCCTCCCAGTGTACCAGAAAGTCCCCAATGACTGATAGTCCATTGGCAAACTTCTCGCAATCGTTAACACTAACAATCCGGTATAATAGGCTTGTAATGTTGTGCGCAATATCTATCTATTTAGGAGGTAAACGATGACACACGAAATGGTAACGATTGGTAAAAGTGACGTTCAAGCGACCCCACTCGGCCTGGGAACAAACGCGGTCGGTGGGTACAACTTTTTTCCCAATTTACAGGACGCAGACGGCCTAAGTCTCGTCAAAGCCGGCCTCGACAATGGTATTCAACTTTTAGATACGGCTTTTGTCTATGGCCTTGGACACTCCGAAGAGCTCGTTGGTCAAGCCATGCATGACTTTGACCGCCACAGTTTTGTCCTGGCAACAAAGGGCGCCCAGGACTTCTCCACTGGTGAACAGGTCATTAATAATGATCCTGGCTTTCTGACCCAGCAGGTCGACGCCAGCCTCAAGCGTCTGAATACGGACTATCTTGATATCTACTACATCCACTTCCCCGATAAGCAAACGCCAAAGGCCGAAGCGGTCGGTGCACTGCAACGCCTACGTGAGCAGGGTAAGATTCGGGCTATTGGCGTCTCAAATTTTAGTCTCGATCAAGTTAAGGACGCGAACGCTGACGGTTATGTCGACGTTGTGGAAGACGAATTTAGCCTGCTCCATCGCGACCACGAGTCTGATCTAATGCCCTATCTCAAGGACCATCAGATTAGCTTCGTCCCATACTTCCCCTTGGCCTCTGGCTTGCTGACCGGAAAATACGATGGCGACGTCTCATTCCCGGCTGACGATATTCGCAGTCAGATCAGTGACTTCCAGCAGCCCCGATATGGCCAAGCGCTACAAGCACTGACTACCGTCAAGCCAATCGCAGCAGCCCATCAGGCAACGGTTACCCAAACAATTCTGGCTTGGTACATGCAGAACCCATTGATCAGTGTCGTTATCCCAGGCGCTAAACGGGCTGATCAAGTTGCGGCCAATGCACAGGCACTCACCGTGACGCTGTCGCCTGCTGAATATCAAGCGATTGATGCTGCCTTTGCTGGCTTCAAGACTGCCGCCAATGGCAAATCCCTCGCAGATCCAGACTAAATTGAATCTATCTATAAATAAGAGGCAGTGACTCGAGCACTGCCTCTTTTATTTACGAACTTTATTTTTATAATTTAATTTCTAATTCGTAATTGCATTCATCTTGAATAAATGTTAAGCTCTTTTAGTAGTGATTAGAGAGAAAAACACGAACTATAGTCCTTAATGTTCGTGTTCTACTAAGTTTTAAGGGAGCGCATAAGATGCAGAGAATTGCCAAGTTTTTTCAGTTTGAAGAATTAGGAACCAATTACAAAACAGAAATTTTAGCCGGAATCACGACCTTCGTTTCGATGGCTTACATCCTGTTTGTTAATCCGCAAGTCTTGGGAGCTTCCGGAATCAGCCAGGGGGCGGTCTTCACCGCCACGGCTTTCGCTTCCGCATTCGGATGTGCTTTGATGGGAGTCCTCGCCAATTACCCTATCGCCATCTCCGCCAGTCTGGGGATCAACGCCTTCTTCGCTTATTCCGTGGTTATTGGGATGAAAGTTCCTTGGGAAACCGCTTTGGCCGGTGTGTTTGTGGCCTCCATTCTATTTATGATCTTAACGGCTTTCAAGTTACGGGAAAAAGTCGTCGACGCCATTCCGCGAGACCTCAAGATGGCTATCAGCGCCGGAATTGGTTTGTTTATTGCCTTTATTGGGCTGAGTCAAGGGGGCTTAGTTGCTGCCGACAAATCAACGGTCGTCACACTTGGCTCCTTACAGGTCGGCAGCACTTGGTTGACCATCTTTGGTCTGTTGGTAACGTTAGTCCTAATGAGTGCCAAGGTCCCTGGTGCCATCTTTATTGGGATGGTCGCCAACTCCATCCTGGGCTTAATCACGGGCTTGATTCCAATGCCTGCTCATATCGTCGCCGGTATTCCTAGCATTAGTTCAACCTTCATGGTGGGTCTGACCCATGTTAGTAGTATCAATTCTTTACAGTTAGTCGTTGTCGTTCTGACCTTCTTATTGGTAACCTTCTTCGATACGACGGGAACATTAGTCGGCTTGGCTGAACAAGCTGGCTTGGTTAAAGACAACAAGATTCCCCGTATCGGTAAGGCTCTGATGGCCGATTCCACCACCATGGTCGCTGGTTCTTTACTTGGGACTTCCCCAATGGGCGCTTTCGTTGAATCCTCCGCCGGAATCGCGGTTGGTGGTCGTTCCGGCTTCACGGCTATCGTGACAGCCATTCTTTTCATCCTTGGCGCCTTCTTCTCCCCATTGCTGGCAGTGGTAACGAACCAAGTCACCGCACCAGCCCTGATTATCGTGGGTGTCCTGATGGCCCAATCCCTGAAGAGCATTCACTGGGAAAAGTTCGAAGTCGCCGCACCAGCCTTCCTGATTGTCTTGGGTATGCCCTTGACCTACAGCATCTCAGATGGGATTGCTTTAGGATTCATCACCTACCCACTGACAATGATTGCCGCTAAGCGGGGCAAGGAAGTTGGCCCAATGATGTACGGCCTGGCCGTCGTCTTTATCCTCTTCCTTTGGATTTTAAACGCTGATTAATTCTAAGCACGTGACCCCATTAAATATGGGGCGCGTGCTTTTTCATATAATAGCTTTCCACCAGATTATAAAAGCGCGTTCAGTCCCTAATGGAATTGAACGCGCTTTGTCTGTCACATTATAACCCGGGTTTAAAAAATAACCGAGCCAAAATTTTCTGAATTAATTTTAGTGCCGATGCTGTGGATGACGCCACCAATGCCAGCTACCAGCACCGATCAGGACAAGGCCACCAATCACCGTTAGCCAGCACCCCAGAATAAATCCAGGCGTGTGATAGGTCAGCTGAATATGATGCTCTCCAGCTGGTAACCGCGCGCCGACAAAGCCATCGTTAACGACCTGCGTGTCAACTGGCTGGCCATCAACCTTTAACCGCCACCCCTTAGAGTAAGGAATCGATGTGGTCAGAACGCTAGTCTGGGTCGTTGTCAGATCCCCCGTTACCCGATTGGCACTAACAGTCGCGTTCTTCAAACCGCGCTGCTGAGCAGCATGTACCCGTTGATCATAGGATTGGCCGTATGGCATTGCGATAAGCTTAACGGCTTTGAAGTCAATCTGGCGCGTTGCATTAAACGTCACGTCAATCGTCTGTCGCCGTTGCTTTGAATAGCCCAGATTCAATAAAACCTGGTGTTTCGGTTCGTAATCCGAAAGATTATCGATCCCGAACTGAGAAAAACTATTCGTCTCATTACGTGTCTTAACTTTGACCCAGTAATCCCCCATATCTGGATTCTTAACCGCATCTCGCCAATCATTCAGTTTCGTCAGATTTGAGCGTGGTGTATTGCCTAAAATACTGGTATTATCCTGATCTTGCAGCTGTTGCGCCGTGGTCAGTCGCTTAGCGCTAATCCCATCCAAGGCCAGATACAGTTCCGTTCCCTGAGCCTGTTTAGGCCGCTTCAAGGTCAATGTATACTTGATCTGATTTCCCTGAACATCACTCGTTAATTGCCGCAGTCCATGTTGATTAGCCCTCGCTGTATCCTGTAAAATCTGTTGATTGGCCGTCAGTACTTGATCCAGCTGTGGTCGACTTTGATTCAGTTGCACCTGATCGGCATACTTTTGCTCATCCTTCTGACTGATGAGTCCATTCTGATCAACGGTCAACTTCGGGGAAGTCACTGAACTGCCATAATTATCTAATTGCTTGTCATTGAGACCTTTCTTTTGCCCAGCTAATGCCTGCTTTAACCGATACTGAACAACTTTATTGGGACTATCAATAACCGGGACAACGTCCGGAGTTACCGTATAATTCAGTGTTCGGGCCGGAGAATGATACTTAGCCGTCTGCACCCCAGCCACTTTCGTTTGGGTCATGGCAGCCTGCGTCAAACTACGCTCACGATTGACTGCGGAGAGTCGGTCCCACTGCTTTGCCGTCAACGCTTGAGGCTGCGTATAGACTAATGGGAAATTAAGGCTCGTGGTTAACCGCTGCGTTCCCACCCCATTAGACAAGCCATAAACGGCCTGCTCTGGATAAACCTTTTTCTCAGCATGATAACCGTATGGTAGGGCCGCGTGGTTGGTCACCTGATCTTCTCGTGCGAAGATGGTCTTGACGCCGAGTAAATGATTCAGAGACGAGCGGTCATCCCCCTGCCCAATTGGCGAATTCATCGTGTACTCTGAATTTTGAATGTCTTGGCTAAACTGACCGACCGCGCCATTTTGAACCGAAAAATAAGACATGAGGCCCGGCAATCCATGAGCCATCGCCATATTATTCCCTACGGTTCGCAGTAGATTAAAGTTCGGCGTTGTATTGCTCCGAGAGAAGGTCTTCTCTCGCTGAACCGCACGATCTGCACCATCGTAATAATCACGAATATAAGCCGTGGCATCACCCTTACGCAACTGCTGTGTGGCCTGCGGACTGGCGTTAGGGTCATAATACCCCCACGCATTATTGATTAAATTCAAACTTAGCAAGACACCGACCAAGGTCAGTGTTAGTCGCGCGGGTTGTTGGCTGCTTCCTAATAGAATAGCCACCGTTGCCAGAAACAACCCATAGGTAATCAGGTTTCGCGCCGGATTACTAAAGATCAGGCCATTACTAAGGTATACAATCGCCAGAAGCCCGGCCGCACTTCCCCCCAGCCACCAACAATCCAGCAGGGTCAGTTGTGTCACGTGATCCAACAGCACCATCGTTGCTAGACCGACGGGGACCGTCACCAATAACAGCCATCGATTAGACGGCGTCGAAAACACATTAAAAAATGCGGCGACCGCTGGAAAAACCAGCCCAATAACCACTAAGACGAGGGTCCCAGCAACCGCCCGATTTTGTCGCCAATGAACGAGGGTATAGACGCATCCTAGAAAGGCAATCCCAGTCATGCCAAAGACGGCCCAATAGCTCAGCGGATTCCCCGTTGTGAGAACTGCATTACCTAATTTCAGGTAATAACTCGCAGGATACAGCCACAAACCGTTAGCAAAGACGCTGCCAGCTCGAGTGGAGCCCAACATCATGACGATCGACGGTACCAACAGGATGCCTGATAGGAGCAGTCCCGCCCCCGCAGCAGCAACCAGTCGGCCGATAGCGAGGCGTAACTTCACCTGGAGCTGTCCCTGTTCTTTCAAGCTCAAATATCGAATAACAGCATAGATCAAGCTGCCCAATCCTAATATGTAAGCAAAGTAAAAATTACTCAAAA
The DNA here is from genome assembly GCA_937874695.1 of uncultured Lactobacillus sp. Lineage (GTDB taxonomy): Bacteria > Bacillota > Bacilli > Lactobacillales > Lactobacillaceae > Levilactobacillus. Next base: position 93,626 of record CALNAJ010000014.1, on the reverse strand, counting down.
CGGTCAGGCCAGTCATCGCGCCGAGAAACGCCCAGCCCTTTCCACGTAATACACGATCGATCCCTAGAAATAACAGAGGTAACCAAATCATGGGTAGGATGAAGAAGGGATGGTGTACCCCAATCATAAGGGAGTATCCAGCAAACGCGTACGTCAGGGCGCCTAATAACCGGCTAAATGGCTTGAACGCATAGCAACGAGTAAATGCCAAGAACGCCAACCCCGACGCATACAATCGCAAAATAACAAACCAGCCATACCCGGCCTCAATTAAACGCGTTGGCAATATTGCCAATAGGTAGGCAAAAGGATCTCCCAATACGTAATAGGCTAGAGTCGTAAGTTTATCTGCACCCAGGCCAAAAGTCCATGACCAGCCCGTAACACCAGCCAGTCCCGCTTTTGTCAGTAAGCGATGAAGTTCCAACATTAAAGGATAATGTTGCGTCACCCCATCCATATTCCAAATCAACGTACGATTAGCAATGATAAAGATGCCAAAGCTAAACGCCGCAATCACCATAAATGCCGCGGAGTACAAGATCCACAACGGCCACCGGTGGTGTGCGATTTTCATGTTGAGACCTCCAGTGAATTTCTAAAATACGAGTTTCAAATAAACCACTATGTCTCCAATTTACAAACCTCGGCCCACAGTGTCAATCATTCTCGCCAAACGATACGGCATTGTAATGTTTCATGTGGAACAAGCGCCACAACGCACAAAATTTCATCGTTATTTTATCAGATTACGATGAAAATCCTCTGGGGATTCGCCGTTACAGGTGAATCTTCAGAGGATCTCCACTTGTTACCTAAAATGCACCACCACCGGAACCGCCGCCAAATCCGCCGGAGCTACCGCCAGAAAAGCCACCGGAACCGCCAGAAATTGAACTGTCAGTACTCGTATCAGACGACTGTAACGCGGTGGACAAACTATCACCCAAAGCGTCACCAAGTGGCAAGCCAATCCCACCATAGAATAAAGGATAGAAGACAACTAGATCCGTATCCAACGCTGCTGAACCAAAGTCTACGGCCAGCTTATCAGCGACCTTTTGTGCTAGCCCAAATGCCGCCGCATACGGCAAAATTTGTTCCCACAGGATTAAATCACCAATTTCCGCCGTGTTGAAGTGGCCAATGTCCTTTAACATCCGTCGGAACCCGGCTAATTCGTTGACTTGTTCCAAACCCTTAGCATTGTTTCGATCGATGTGTCGATAGAAACGGCCAACCAATATCCAGAATGCAATCAAGACAACAAGTCCAGTCACGATGCCAATCTTACCGGCCGTCGCTCCCAGCAACCAACTGGCTGCCGCCGTGAGTATAATCAAGACGCTCAAGCCCAGCCGTGTCCCAATGAGTCGTTCACGTAAACTTAAATTATTTTCATCGTAATAAGCATCTGCCACATTATCAACCGACTCTTGCCACTCGCTAAACCACTTATTCAGCTCACCCGTTTCATCGTGCTTGCCAAAAGTTTTCAATTCCTGCAGCGTAAAACTACCGTCACTGCCGATTTGCGCAAAACACTTATCAAGGAAACTATTGGTCTGTTCCCCATTCTTAGTCAGCTTCACGGTTTCCTTGCGCCCATTCTTGACAGGTTCCAACGTAATTTCTTTCCGTGCTGCCGCAGCCAAGATTTCACCGGCCAAAGCATCCGTATTAGGTGACACCCCATCAGCTAATGACTGCGCCAAAGCCGGGGTAACGCCTGGGACCTCAAACGAATGATTAATGGGTGTCGGATGCGCGTGCTTATTCGCTGGATGGCGATGATACCAGCGCCACGAACGCGCGCTAAAACCAACCAGCAGGATAACCAGTGCTAGAAAAACCCCACGCCGTAACCACTGTGACTGCTGACGTTTCTGATTTGCTTGCCGGGCTAACTTAGCTTCTTGTTGCTGTGCCGCCGCTAAGCGGTCTTTAGCCACCTTGTTGGTATTTGTCGGTGTCACTGCCGTTGGAAATAACAGGTGACTTTCGACAAATGATTCCGCCGGATTCTGTGCGACCGTCATGACGACTCTTCCCTGCTGACGATCGACCTGCGTGTGCCCGGATAATGGACCATGCGTCCAAGCTTGAAGCTTGGAAATCTTCGTCTGTGGTAGTTGAATTGTAATCTTAACGTGGTTCAACCGCACATCCCAGCCGGCGCCAATGACCTTCCAATTCAATTCCGCGGTATCGCGATAATTCTTAACGACCCCTCGCAGATGGAACCGATACGTGACAGTCATCTGGTCACCATCGCTTACCGTTTGATACAGCTTAACCTTCATACGTTCTTTATTTTGCGTTAATTCATAGCTTCCGTTTTGACCATCAGTTGCTGCTACCCCAGATACCGTACCGCCATTATTGACTTGATACTGCACATCGGTCAATTGGCCGCCCTGAATACCGCGCATATCCTGGACATCAAATACCCCATGATAATCATCATCAAACTGGTACGTCATCTTTTGGGTGACATTGGCATCCCCATTTTTAAGGACTTGAACATTTACCCGATATGGTGAAATCGTATAATCCGCACTTGCCTGCACAGATTGTCCCGCCACACCAAACAGCAATCCGACCAGTAGGCCTAAAATCAAGCCCCAAAATCCCCGTCGTTTCAGCATCCAACCACCCCTTCTTACTACCCATATTTTAGCATAGCTAGCAGTAAGGCCCAACTCGCAATGTACTTGATTATTTAGCTTACCAGACTGACTAGCCGATACCTAAGTATCTGACTCGCAATCATTTCATCCATATACTTGTCGCTTTCATCGACTGCTTACTGGGTAAAACGATAGCGAGGCAACATCCTCGCTATCCCATCCACACTCCTGTAGAGTCACAGTTAACCCCGAACAGAAAAAGCCCCTCCGATTACTCGGGGGGACTTTCTCTACATATTTACATACTTCATCTGTTGCTAGCACCGGTTATGTCCCGGCGAATTGACCGACAAAGCGGTCTCAATCCAGTTCACCGATTCATTACCTTGGCGCTATCATACACCCGGCTGAGAATTGTGCCAATCAATTAGTCCTCAGAAACCAGGTTTTCGGAAGCAACGTTGTCAGGTAATTCTTGGTAGTCGAAGTGATCGAACGTAGCGGCTTGGCCGTAACCAGCGTAGTCGACAGCGTATAATCCAACGAAGGCACCGGTGAAGAACCCACCAGAAGTCTGTAAGACATAGTCGTCAGAGAGAATAGCTGCATCCAGTTCAACTGGAACAGTTTCCCACTTCTTACCGTCAAATGAGTATTCGTAAGTGTAAGATTGCTTGCGAACCTTCGTCCGGAACCAAACGTATTCAGTACCATCAGGAATAGCAATTGCATCGTCCTTCAAGTAAGACGTGTAGTTGTTGTCGTCGTTTTGGGCAACTTCGATAACGTGACCCTTCTTTTCATCCCAAGTGATGAAGATTGAAGAATAGTGCTTGTCGTTGTAGAAGTTAGCCAAACCGGCCATTTGTTGATACGTGTATGGGTCGAACTTAACTTTGGTTTCAGCATCAAAGTTAAATGCTTGCCAACGACGTGCAACAAAGGAAACGTCAAAGTTGCTGGATAATGATTGGTTACCAACTAACTTCAATTCACCATTGCCGACCGTCCCCAATTTCTTGGTGAATGGTTGACGTAAGGTGTTCCAGTTCAAGTCGAGTTCTGACTTGTCGAATTCATCGTGTTGTGAGTGGTCTTTAGGTGCCTTCGTCAAGATGGCATCCTTAGGTGCTTCAACCTCAACTTGACCACCATGACCGCCGACAACGCGTGGCCAGCCAGCATCGTCCCATTCAACCTTTTGAATGGAAGTTTCACGACCGAGTGTGCTCCAACCACGTGGGTCATAAGCAGATTCGTTCTTGTGATTCCAAGGACGAGATACCAATGATGCGTAGTACCATTCGCCACCTGGTGTGTTAACTAAGGCACCATGACCTTGCTTTTGTAAGTAGAAGTCTGGCGTATCCATGTTGGTGATGAATGGGCCATCTGGTTCGCTTTCGAAGGATAACTTGTCGAGCGTCTTAGAACGTGCAACAACTTCTTGGTGGGTAAAGACAGTCCCACCTTGAGCAGCAAACAGGTAGTAGTAACCGTTGATCTTGTACAGATGTGGACCTTCAACCAGTTTAACGTCGGTCCCATTGTAAAGGTTTCGGGCCGTTTCTGGCTTCAGTTGCATCGTGTCAGTGTCAAATTCAGTCAAGGTAATCCCGTCGAATGGGTGGTGATATTCACGGTGATCCCAGGTTTGTTGAACCAGGTACTTGCGACCATCATCGTCATGGAACAAGGAAGCATCGAAACCAACACCATTAACCTTGATTGGGTCAGTCCATGGTCCGCGGATATCCGTAGCCGTGGTTAAGTAGTTGGTCATGTCCTTAAATGGACCGTCGGTGATTTTAACATCGGTGTAGATCAACCAGAATTTGCCATCAGCGTAGCTCAAGTCTGGTGCCCAAATACCACCAGAGGCAGGGTTACCAACCATGTCCAACAGTTTAGTTGTTGACAGTGGTGATGGTAATAAGTTCCAGTGAACCATATCCTTGGATTCATGTAAACGAACACCAGGGAACCATTCAAACGTCGAGTTAGCAATGTAGTACGTGTCGTCAACCCGAATCATGCTAGGATCCGCGTTAAAACCAGGTAAAACGGGGTTTTGAATCTTCATAAAAGAATCTTCCTTTCCTTAACAAAATTAGTTAACTAGAGTTAAAAGTCTAACCTTCGTCAGCTGCATCAAGTTCAGCTTGACGTTCAGCGTTAAGTTCTTCGTTCATCCGCTTAACGTCAGCATCAGACAAGGTGTACTTGCTCATGATCCACATAGCAATCAGGGCAAAGATGATTGGTAACCAGATCATTGACCATTGGATACCCATCAAAGCACCAGAAGTTTGAGTCGTCTTGGTCCCATCAAACTTGAAGAAGGCGTTGATGTAACCAGGGATGATCCCACCAAGTGCTAACCCAATCTTGAAGAACAGACCCATGATGGCGTTGATGATACCAGCCACACGCTTCTTAGACTTGTATTCACCGTAAGAAACAACTTCTGGAACCAATGACCACATGTAACCAGTAGCAGCAGTGATCCCCCATTGTTGTAAGAAACGACCAATGTAACCAAGAGCAGTGGCATCCTTGAAGGCTGGCATAGCCCAAGCCCACAGAACTAACGTCCCAATAATGAACAGAGCCAAGAAGGCGTAGAAGAATTGACGCTTCCCGATCTTCTTACGGATGATTGGCCATAAGAATACCAAGAAGATACCAGGAATGGAACCAACCAAGTTAATGGAAGCCATCCATTCGGAGTGACCGATGTTGTATTGCATGTAGAATGGCCATACAGTGTTCCCGAAGAACATGAAGGTAAAGCCAATCAGGAAGAATGAACCTAAGACTTGTAAAGGCTTGTTTTGCTTAAATTCAACCCACAAGTCGGAGTACTTAACGGCAGCGGATTCCTTAGCAGTAGGTAAGACCCGTTCCTTGATACCGAAGTAAGTACACATCAACATGATGAACCCAATAATCATGTAGATACCCATAACTAAGAAGTAAGCCTTCCCAGCTTTTGGTGAGGTGTAATCCCCTAAGTTCATGTGAATCCCGAAGAACCCAATATCTTTTGATTGTGGGTTAGGAGACGCCATCTGAACAAATAATGGCAGGAAAGTGTAAACCAATAAGTTACCAATGTTGGCTTCAGTCATACGAACAGTAGTCAAAGTGGAAACTTCATCGTTATCACGCGTTAATGAAGCGTTCAAGGCCCCATAAGGAATGTTAACGAAGGAGTAAATCAAGGCCGTTGCCAAGTAAGCGATGAAGGCGTACATAACGCTGCCTCGTACAGCATCGATTGGCAAGAAGAGCATTGCGGCGAAGATCGTCATTGGAATCCCACAGTAAATCAAGTAAGGACGGTATTTCCCAGACTTGAAGTTGTGCTTATCAACGAAGGCACCAACCCACGGATCCCAGAAAACGTTGACCCAACGAACAACTAAGAAAATCGTGGCACCAACTGCGGCGGAAATCCCGTAAACAGTGGTTAAGTAGAAAAGTAACATTGACCCAATCGTACCAAAGATTAAGTTTTGAGCTAAATCCCCAGCACCATAACTAATTCGCTCGCGCCAAGAAAGCTTGGCAAACTCATCGTGCGGATTGTCTTGGGCATTTGTGGCATTAGCCTGACTATTTGAGGCCATATGCGAAAACCCCTTTCAAAGGAAATGTTTGTAACGCCTTTCGTAAGTCAATTTGATTTACGAAGACGTCCATTGAAATTATGTCGTCTGGTTGGTAGATGCAACCAACCAAGGTAGGTAAAAAAATTGCTGAAACTCGCATCATTTATCGAACAACTCAGTAAATCTCACGACCAGCGCTAACCGGCTTTCCATTTACCCTCCTCTCAGGCCTCATCGCTGAAGCTTGAGAACAACGAACTTAGCATGGCCAACCGCTAACCCGCTGTTTTATTTTGTTAGCTAACTACAACTGCATTGTAATCGCTTCCAGAAGAAATGGCTATCTTATTTCATGACTGTTTTTAGTCAAATTGTGACCTAATCCACAAAATAAAAGCCCGGTAAATTAACCTTTTACCGGACAGAGCTGTTACTTTGTGCACGTGAAACTACTCGAAGTAACCACTTTCCTTAACGGTCCGTACGCGCCGTTTTTGCTTCATTTGTCGCTGATATTTGCTTGGGGTTGTGCCGGCCCACTTTTTAAACTGCTTACTAAAATTGGACACGCTACTTGCTCCCATCAGATCCGCAACATCCTCAATCGAATATTCTGGCGACCCCAGCAACATCTTAGCTTTGTTATATTTCTGACTTTCAATGTAGTGAAGTGGCGTGACACCATAAACTTTTTTAAATGTCCGATGTCCGTAACCACTACTAATCCCAATTTTTTGGCAAATATCGCCAAAGGTAAAGTTAACCGCCTCATCCCGCTCGATCCGTTCCTTGATCATCGTCGCAATCTGCCGGCTAGTCTTAGCTTCACTTTCCGTATACTTCTCGCCATGCCGGGATTCATAGCTCTGCAGATTTTCAGTCAGGTCATAGAAGAATTCCAAAACGGCAATCTGGATTTTTAGATTAGCCTGTTCCTTACTCAGTTTCTTATCAGCACTATATGCCACCATCTTTTTAGCCGTTTTCACCGCAGACTGGGCGATTGGCTGATTGGCAGGAATGACTGTATTCGCAATTTTACCAATAATTTCCGACTTCAACGCTAAATTTTCAATGTTGAAATGGAAACAAATATAGGTCATATCCTGATCTGCACTACTATTTTGGTTCGTATGCAACGTCCCAGGAGAAATGATTATGGTATCCCCCGCACCGTAATCGTACGTGGCTAAGTTCTTAATCTCCGTTGTTTGGCGTCCATCAACCACGCACATTAACTCAAAGGCTTGGTGTTTTTGCTCAAAAAACTGCCAGCCCCCGGGAACCGTTCGCATATGACCGCCAAATAAGTAGAGGCTGGAATCTACGACTGGTAATGAAACAAAGCGCTTCATGATAAAACCTCCTCAGTCTTCACGCCGACTCCTCCCAAACTGATCAAGCGACTCCTTCATTTTGTAACCGTTTTATTGTCCTAAGGTTATTATAACCGCTAAGTTGGTAAAAATAAACAACCAACCTTGCTCAACCGCTCCAATTCAGCCTGATTCCTCAGTCAGCACACTATTGACAACTAAAAAAACTCCCAGTCCAGCGACCGGGAGTTCATTATTTAACTTTTATAGAATTGGTGATAATAACCGGGATGCCGTTTGCTTAAACTTCAAGTACAGCGACTGCTGATCAAACATTTCTGGCGTAATCAGTTCACTATGGGCCATATCCTTCTCATAGATCCCCTCTAATTCGCGCGCAATTCCTTCGTCGTAAATGAAGGCATTGATTTCGAAATTCAGTTTGAAACTCCGATAGTCCATATTCGCTGACCCTACCGAGGCAATACGCCCATCCACCACAATCGTCTTGGCATGGATGAACCCGTTATGATAGTAGTAAATCTTGACCCCGTCATCCGCGAGTTGGCGAGCGTAATACTGCGTTGCCCGGTAAACGAAGGCGTGGTCCGGCTTGTCAGGAATCATGATCCGGACATCAATTCCGGCCATAGCCGCAATCCGGAGGGAGTCCAAGACACTATCATCTGGAATCAAGTATGGCGTTTGAATCCACAATGTCTTCTCCGCCGTCTGAATCAGACGCATATACCCCATCTTGATCTGTTGCAGGTCGGAATCCGGTCCACTCGAAACAATCTGGAGACTCGTATTGCCTTTAACCTTGCTCAGCGGGAAGTAGCGGGTATCAATCTTCCGGTCATTGAAGGGATGATCCTTATCCGTGGCGTTCCAGTCCAACATGAAGCGGGCCTGCAGTGAAAATACCCCCGAACCAACAATCCGCAGGTGCGTGTCACGCCAATAGCCGAATTTTTCCTTACGTCCCAGGTACTGATCACCGATATTAAAGCCGCCGACGTACCCGACCTGACCATCAATCGTAACGACCTTACGGTGATCACGGAAGTTCAGTCGGAAGTCGATGACGGCCGAACGCGTCCCCAGGAAGGGTTCCACGTGCCCACCAACATCCATTAACGGCTTGAAGAATCGTTTCCAGGTTCCCATCGATCCCCATGGATCATAGATGACGCGGACCTCGACACCAGCAGCGGCCTTTTTGACCAGCAAATTCAGAATCTCATTTCCAATCTTATCGTTATAAAAGGTGTAAAATTCAATATGAATACTGGAGTGGGCACGCTCAATATCTTCTAACATCGTGTGGAAGAGATCATGCCCGTCCGTGAAAATCTTCACCCGATTTTGCCGGGCCAAGAATGCCTGATCGGTCTCCATAAACATGTTGACCATGTTGATGACCGAGTGGCTAATCTTATCGGCCGGCATAATCTTTGTGCCAAGCTGTTCACGCTGCTGCGTCAGCCGCTCATTCAGTTGAACCGCCACTTGATGTTGCAGTCGAAACATCCGGCCCTTTGGTAACTTTCGTCCAATGAAGGCGTAGGCAATAAAGCCTACTACCGGCAGTAAGACCAGCACCAACATCCAGGCCCAAGTTGCGGCGATATCGCGCTTTTCCCGAAACACCGTCACAAAGGCTAACGCCGAGTTAATCACGACGACAATTTCAAAGATAAGCATATAATTCACGCTCACGGGTAAACCCTCCTCTGTTCTCTGTCTTTTTATCATACGCCAAAACATCAAAAAGTCTTTAGTTTTTTTAAAATTTTCGATTATAATTGCTATAAATCATTAGGAGGTCTCCCATGTTTACACAGTTCTATACTTTAATCGGTGGCCTGCATGGCCTCCACTCCGTGCGCATCTTCCACTGGATCTTTCGTGAAAACCCCATGATTGGGACAATTTTGATTGTCGGCCTGGTCCTGTATCTCATTTACCGCTACATGAATCGACGATAGTTGCTATTGCAAAAGCGCGTCACTTCCCAACCGAGAAGTGACGCGCTTTGCTGACTGTCACTAAATTTAAAACGCAGCGGCTGGGTCACCGTATTGGCTTGTCCCAATACTGTAATTAATCTTGACGCCCGCTTGAATATTAAAGATATAGACGTTATACGAGACGCCCTTGCTCCCGACCGATTGGGCCTGCATGTGGACTCCCCGCGCAACCAGTTCGCTGCCCCGAAAGACCGGCTCAACCTGGTAACGGACGTAATCGCTAGGATGACTCTTCAGATAACTTGCCACCGGATTCTCGTAAGCCGTCATTCCGGGATCATTGAGTGACCGGGTCCCGGTCATCAAGTTTTTCAAGTTATTATTTTGTCCCGTCAGCTGATAACCAATTAAATGGCTCCGATTATATAAGTAGCCTCGTTTGCCATTGACCGTATATGGCTTATTCTTCCAGCCTGTTGGACTGACATACAGCGGTTCCCGCTTGGCCGTCGGCATTAACTTCTTATTTAATAAAGCATTGGCCGTCGTGACCCGGTTCAGATTATCCAACGTCCCGTAAGTGGCCCAGCCACCCTTCTTGGTTGACAACTGCGCCTGACTAAACGTGGGCTTGTTGTGATTAACCGCAACAATCTGAGTGCCCTGATACTTTTGCTGTGCCAGCGCCTGACTTGCAACAGATTGTTTCGGCGTGCTGGCAACCGTATTGCTCGTGGCCTGACTGCTAGATGATGACCCGACAACCTTGTTAACAGCGGTTGTAATGTGCCGCGCCGTCGAATTACCCTGACTACCCAGACTGCCGATAGCCCCAACAACGACCAACAGAATTGCCGCATAAATAGAAATGCGACTCCCCCGCCGACCCCGGCGATAGTGCCGTTTACTCATGATCAAATTCCCCTCTCAAATGCCGTGATTCGCTTAATTTATATTCTATCAGAAAAAACATGCGTTCGTCTTTAGTTTTCCAAATTCCACCGATTTTGTTACCGGAACTTAACGCTTTTTTAACGGGGCGTTCCGGTTTTTCTAGAAGCCACCATGCTATACTATTGAGGGACGGGGAGCACGCTATTTGTACGCGGACTCTAAAACTGTTATCATTTTTGATGAGGTGATTGGATTATGAAGAAGACCCGGACACTGGCTGCCGTCTTTAGCCTATTGGCCATTTTGACCATTGGTTTAGCCGGCTGCAGCAGTAAGAGTAGTAAATCGGGGAGTACCCAACAAGCAAGTTTTAAAAACAAAACGACGAAGAAGGCCGACGTGAAATCCACGTTGACCAACTCAACTAAGCTCTGGTATGTGACCGGTGCGGTCAACGCCAAGAGTAATTCTGGGATGGAAGCCTACCGTTTTAACAAGGACGGCAAGGTAACGGTCTACAACGTCAACAAGTTCTACAAGACGTATGCCGCCGCTAAGAAAGCCAACGCACTGAACAAGTCTGGTGTGCTGAACACGACCTTTAAGACCAAGGGTGACGATACCGTCATCAACTTCAAGGGTAAGCTGTCCGACATTCCAATGACGCAAAAGTTCACCGTTAAGAAGACGCTGACCGGCACCAACAAGGCCACCAAGCTGAATGTCGCCGGTTACCACATCTCGCGCGATATCGACAACGACGTCACCCAAGCCGTGATGGTCAAGATTGGCAACTAATTAATTGGGTAGTCATGTAATCCGAAACGGTGCCGCAAATGTGGTGCCGTTTTTAGTTTGGAGGCGGTCGTCATAAAGCAAATATTATCTGGATTGGGCGGCCTGCTGCTAGTCGGGGCTGTCTTACTCTACCAACAGTTTCGTCATGTCAGTGGCATTGCTATGCTAGAAACAGGCGTCCTAGGCATCGCCGCAGTTTTAGGTGTCCTGCACCTTATTAGTCACTGGCGTAATCGATAGTTTGTTTCACGTGGAACACAACGGCTGACAGCGCTCACACTTTGGGTTATGATAGGGCCTAAAGGAGTGTGATGACAGATGTTAAAACATAAATGCTTACCGATTGCTGCCCCACTGGATCAAGAGGATATTCACCGGTTCACCGACCTAATCAGTGACAAGAGCTGGATCATTCCAGCCACAGTACTCTTACAAGTCATTCCTGTAACGGTAGCGGCTCACGGCTTCTGGAAGACGCGTCAACTAAAGACGCAACTGCGGATTGAACGCGAGCGGACCAAGCAAATGCAGATCGACCGTTTCCGTCCGGGATACCATGCCGGCCAACCACAACCACTCGCTGATCACCCCCACCATGGACTTTTACACCATTAATTCTTGAACCCACAACTTATAAAGAAAAAATCACCAACCAAAATTTTAGTTGGTGATTTTTTAATTTAATCAATTACGTGTTAGTTATAGAACTTATAAATTATCATATTTATTTCCAGTTTTGTCGTTCTAATTCCCTCGTGTTTTGCCAAATAATGTAACTTATCGATTAGAAAAAAGTAATCCACCACCTGAATTAGCTGCGTTCAGTTTCATTTCAAGGAATAGCTAATTGTTTCCATCAATAATCCATAAATTTCCTTCACAGTTTCTTCACATTTTCGTTTTAAGATGGGCTTAAATTCAGAAACCAATTTAACCAACTCTATTTTTGTCATTAACGATGACATGCCGTTGTCCTAACCAAACAATGGCCGCCGCCTCCTAACCAGGGGCGGCTTTTTTAGTCTCAGCTCAGCTTATCGGCAGTAAAAAAGCACCTCAACCTGACTGTTGAAGTACTTCACATTCTATTATTGTAAAGAATCCCAAGCAGGTAAAGCCTTAGGCGTTGTGGCCAATACTGCCCGTTGTTCCGGTGTGAGGAACCGCTTGTGAACGACAACTTCGTAGACAAAGTCCTCCATCCAGTCGTCTGTCATCACAAAGTACCCCTTGTCGCCGTTCTTCTCACCCCAGCTGTTTTCAACTTTCCAGCGAGTTGGGTCATCGGCAACCAAGTCGACCCCAGTCAGTGTCATCGCATGGGTCACTTCGGCCTCACCTGTAGCCAGCCGTTGCGCCTTCGTCAGACTCAAGTCGACCCCAAACAAGTCGGCCGTCTTAAACAATTGACTGTCAAGGAAGCCCCGTTCGCGACTCATCTGTTGGTCGACATCGTTCCCAAACCAAACCGCCTCACCACTCTGTAGTTGGGCGATTGCCGTCCGCTTCAATTCTGACATTGGCAGGTTCAAGAAGGTAATGTGCTTACCACCAACGATATTATCCTGGCTGGGTAAACTGTACAACTGATCAAATGGCTTGTCCGGTGAATTGGAGATTACCACGTAGTCATCTAGATCGATATCGAAGTACTTTTCGAAGAAGCCCTGAGGTGTCAGACCAGCATCGCGGTGATACTGGTGCTTATCGTCCTTGTACTCGAGGTCAAACGTAGTCGGTGGTTCACCAAATGAGTAAGCCGCCATCCGATAAACTTCCTTCAAGGCTTGGCCCCGGGTCGTCGCAATCTGATCTTCACTGGCACCATCGGCCACTAACTGCCGTAAAGCCAACGCATCCTTGCGCAATTTCAGGTTCAACGTGGTCGCAAAGCCTGCCGTATCGTTGGTGTTAAAGGACTCTGGCATTGCACTCGCGGGAACGACCCCGTACTTTTGAACAAGTGAAGCACCCATGGCCCACTGACCACCATCATCGCCGGGGCGACTCAGATAGAACGCAACTTCCCGGTCATCGAGCGGCTTGTCCGCTGTCCGCAAAATATTGTCATAGAAGATGTTGGCCCGTTCAACCTTGTCCCAGAAGAACAGGTAACTCTGTGACAGCTCGAAATCCTTCACGTTATACTTCGCCGCAAATTGATGGCGAATCGTGTTTAACGTGGAGAACAGCCAGCAACGACCAGAATGTTTTTGATTGGAAACCTTCCCCGTATCGAGTTCCACGGAAAAGGTTCGGTTCAAGCGCACGGCCGCTTGTGGATCTTCGGCAGCAGCGAGCACCCCGTTTTTAATCACCGCCCGACTCACAACGTCGTGAGCAGGTTGTTGCTGGAGGTCAGCATGTAAGTCCGCCGTCTCGGCAGCGGTTAATTCATGATCAGTCTTGGTTTCTGACATAAAATGACTCCTCTCTCAAATGGCTTATAAGAAATCTCATTGAAATCTCATAATTTAATCTAGATTCATTCTAACCCTTTCCCGGGATGGACGCAATTAATCTTGGCAACTCATCAAAAGAGTGGAACAAATGGCGGTTAGCTGGCGCACGTTTCAGCCATATAGGATTGAATAGCAAAAGAGCCTGGAGAAAAATCCCAGGCTCCTCGCGACACGTTAGCATTTAGGCGCCTTCGTGCGGTGCTAATTTATGGTCAAATTGGTCCTTGTCGTAATCGGGTTGATTTGAGATATGCATTGCCGACTTCAATCGAACAATTAAGAAATTCCACATAGCCGGTGTAATCCCTAGCTCATCCAGGTCCTGTTCGGAAATGGTATAACGAATACCAGCTTCGTCATCAGTCTCAACCTTCTGGACCCAGTTGGGTTCTCGCAACATTTCACGGCCCAACGCAACAAAGTCGACGCCAGCATCCATAACCTTCTCGGCATCGGCTGGCTTCTCTACGGAACCGACGGCAATCAGTGGCAACCGTCCAGCGACTTGCCGCTTGATCTTCAGGATTAGTGGTTCCGAATCCGACTGATCATTAAGTGACGTCCGCCAAGCGTAGCCCATCGAGATATGCAGGTAATCCAGCGGTTGGCCACACAAGACGTCAACCAGGTGAAGCGTATCGGCCAATCGAATCCCAGGCGTCTCAATTTCTTCCGGTGACAGCCGGTAGCCGAGAATAAATGGCCGATCGGCATACTGTTGGATTACCTCATGACACCGCTTAATCACGGCTAACGCGAAGCTCATCCGGCCATCAACGTCACCACCCCACTTGTCAGTCCGCCGGTTGGAGTGTGGAGAGAAGAATTGCTGGAGCAGGTACGTATTCGCACCATGGAGTTCGATCCCATCAAATCCAGCTTGAATAGCCCGCTGGGTAGCCTCACCAAAGTCTGAGATAATCTGGTCGATTTCATCCCCCGTCAACTCACGAGGAACCTCAGCATTTGGCCGTTCGGCAGCAACTGAACTAGCGCTGACGGGCCGTTCGCCACGTAAAATTTTAGAGTTCGACATGCGGCCCGCGTGAAAGATTTGTAGAATCGCTTTGGTCCCATTCTGTTTCATGGCACTGGCCATCTTCGTTAACCCGGGAAGATAGCGATCATTGGTAATGGCCAACTCGCCCTCGAATCCTTTGCCACTCACAGAGACATTAGCGACGGGAGAAATGAACAATCCAACACCACCGCTATGCATCCGGAAATACCGGAGCTCATCGGACGTGATCGACCCTTCCTCAAAACCAGAAGCCTCAGTCATTGGCGGAATGACCACCCGATTCTTCACCGTGACGCCGTTTGCAAACGTATAGGGTTCAAGAAATTTGTATTTTTTACTCATCTGAACTCACCTTTCTTACTCATTTGGGAGAAACCTAACTGATTAGTTTCAGTATAGTTCGATAAATCACAAAGTCGAATACTTTTGTGATACCGTTTTCAGAACTAAATGGTTATACTAATAGTGAGGTGATTACCATGGCATTTAGCACCACACGGCTCGCCGAAATTCTAACGGCGGTTAAAAATCTAGGGAGCATCACGGCTGCTTCCCAGCATCTATTTGTTTCCCAACCCTATATCAGTCGGACGATTAAGGAAGCTGAACAGCAACTGGGTATCCAACTGATTGACCGGACAACTAAACCGACCCGACTGACCTATGCTGGCGCGCAGTACCTGGCTGGCTTGCAAAAAATTCAGCAGCAGCTCAGTGACCTCGACCAAACTATGCACGAACTTGCACAATCTAAATCTGGTCATCTCTCAATTGCCCTATCCGAAAGCATGGCCACCCAAGTTCTCCCGGAACTGGGCAGTCAATTTCTCCAGGAATACCCCCAGTACCACCTCGATATCCACGAGATGCCCTCGCTCGCTGCGGAGAAAGCCGTAACCGACAACCAAAGTGACGTCTACATTGGACCCAAGTCAGCCCATCACAGTGCGTTTTTCTACCGTATCATGCACAAACAATCCTTTAGTGTCCTGGTACCAACGTCTTATCCTTTCTCAATTCCCCAGGTCACGCATCCCCAGCAACTAACATCCCTGCTACATCAACCCTTTATCGGTTGTGATCTTCAGATGGTGCTGGGTGAAATCACACGGCACTTTATGGCAGACCATCACCTCTTCTTACAACCCGCTCTGACGCTAAATAGCCTGTCGACGATTCAACAACTCGTTGAACGTGGGGCCGGCTGGACCATCCTGCCAACACCAACCACGACCGCCTCAACCGTCCGAACCATCCCCCTTGATCCACAGTTGCTGACTTACCAGCTCATCATGGCTCACCGAACCAGCAAAGAAAATACACCAGAAATGACGGCCTTTCTACGGGTTGCCCAACACGTCTTTAACATCGATCCCGCAACGCAACTTAAACATCGTGACGACTAAAAAAGTGGCGCTATCCGCCACTTTTCTGACACCATTATTTGGGCGCTAAACCCTTTTCTATAAATTCAATAATAACCGGTGCGGCAGTTGAAACGTCCTCTGGCAGTAAAACAGCTCGCACCAATTCCGTAAGCATCGTACCAATCATGAACTGTGCAATCCGGGAATCAGGCCAGTCAACCAGCTCACCATTAGCCTTCAGCCGGTCCAACACTGGGAATAAATTATCCCGTAACAGGGGACCCACGTGCGTGATAAATTGACTTCTCAAGTCATTTTTTACCGAAATCTCGCGAATCAGGACCCGCAATATTGCCCCATTTTCCTTAATGAAATCGAGCCGATTTTGCACAATGGCGCTGATCATTTCATGGCGCGTTAGATATGGCCGCGCTACAACTTGCTGCGCAAATTCCTTGATCAGGTTGGGTAAGACCTGCGTCATAAAGGGGGCTAACACCCCCGCTAACAACTCATCCTTGTTCTTATACCGCCGATACACGGTTCCCTCCGCAACACCGGCCTTTTCGGCAATCTGCTTGGTCGTCGTATTGTCAAACCCTTGCTGGGCAAACAGTTCTAGACTTGCTGCCAAAACTTGCTGTTGCTTGGGGGGAATGTCGCCATTTGCCGCCATGACAGCCTGAAAAGCCTCGCTAATACTCGTATCCTTTTCCATCTTAAACCCTCCGATAACGCTTCATCCCGACAACATTCAAAACGGTAAAAAGCACTGCGAACAGGACCAGAATGCTCAGTTCACCGGCAATGCCAGCGAAGCCCACACCCCGGGTAGCCACGTTCATTAAGGCATTTCCACCATAGTAGAGTGGGAAGATGTGCGCGATCCACTGTAGCCAGTTGGCCATCTGATCGACTGGAATCAAACCAGAGAAGAAGACCTGTGGAATCACGAGAATTGGGATAAATTGCATCATCTGAAATTCCGAATTGGCAAAGGTCGACACGAAGATCCCCATGGATAACGCGACCAGTGCCAGGAGGAAGTTAATCAAGAGAATCAGCCAGACGCTCCCAATCATGTGAATCCGAAAGACCGTCAACGCAAAGGTAACGGTAATCACGGTCTGTACCAGTGCGAATAACCCGTATCCCATCAGATAGCCGGTGATAATCTCCCCACGACGGATTGGGGTCGCCAACAGACGCGTTAATGTTCCCGTCGTCCGTTCGTTTAACAATGAAATTCCGGAGATCAGGAAGACGAAGAAGAACACGAAGAAGCCTAAAAGAATTGGCAAGAACGTATCAAAGAAAGTTGAGTCCGAACTGCCATAGAGGTAGTGACTCATGATGCTATAAGTCTTGGGGGCCTTGAGTTTCGTTTGCTGGGATTGTACTGGCGTGGCACCAGCCTTGGCTCCCTGAGCGACCGCCATCTTCTGTTGTTGGGCGACCAAAGTCTTCAGTACCTTGGCCTGTTGTTGCAAAGCTTTTTTCTGCGCTTGCGTTGCCGCGGCTAGGGCTTGGACCTTGATTTTGGTCAGGCCACCCTGTAATGCCTGACGCACCAAAGCTGAATCGCTAGGCTGGCTATTTTGATACGTCACCGTCAGCTTGCCATCTTTTTGCTTAATGAAGGCGGCCAGGTTGTCCTCGCGCACCTTATCTTTCGCCGTTGCCTTGGCACTATAGTGCGTGATCTTAACATGCTTGTTCTTAATGGCTTTGACCACCGTCGTATCCACCCGGCTGACCCCAATCTTCGCCACGGTATCCGAACTCGTATTGAACAGGAAAAACATCAATGTCAGGATGAACAGGGGCGCGAGGAACATCAGTGCCAGCGTCCGCTTGTCCCGGATCATTTCACGTAAAACGCGTTTAAAGATTGCGATGACTCTCATCTTGTAGCCGCCCCGCTTTCAGAAAGACTTGTTCGATTGTTGCCACATCATAATCCTTTTCTAGCTGCGCCGGGGTCCCTTGGGCCAGCGCAATCCCCTCACGAATCAACATGAGGTAATCACAGTGCTCCGCCTCATCCATCACATGGGTCGTGACCAGTATCGACTTCCCCTGAGACTTGAGTTGGTACAGTTCCGCCCAGATTTGTTGTCGCAACTCGGGATCAATCCCCACGGTCGGTTCATCCAAAATCAATAATTCTGGATCTTGGACCAGCGCAATGGCCAGCGACAGCCGCCGCTTCATCCCCCCGGAATACGCCGATACGCGGCGATCGAGAGCGTCATTTAAATTCACGACCTGTGCCGCATGTGCGATAGCGCCCGCCAAGTCCTGCTTGGGAACGCTCATCAATTCCGCAAAGAACCGAATGTTTTCGCGCGCCGTTAAATCCTCATAGAGCGCATCACTCTGGGCCATGTAGCCAATGCGCTGCATGACTTTGCGGTTGGGCATCGCTGTCCCCAAGACCGTCGTCGTTCCAGCATCGACCTTTTCCATGCCGAGGATTGCCTTGACCAACGTTGTCTTGCCAGCCCCCGAGGGACCAATCAATCCCATGATCTGGCCAACTGGTAGTTGTAAACTAATTTTTTTGAGCACGGGATTACTACCGAACTTCTTCGCCACGTCCCGCACATCAATCGTGTTGGTTACCATGTAAACTCCTCCTGACCTGTTCCTTATCGTGAGTGTGCACTCACTCATTTACGACCCAAGCATACGATCCCTACTTGCTCTTGTCAATCCTTATTTGTAACCGATTACAAACCGAATCATAAAAGTGGCGCACCGTCTGTCGGTGCGCCACCATTTTAGGTCATTTAACTTAATCTTGCGCTTGTCCCGGCGTCTCGTTGGCGACCGCCGTCAGTGCTAGCTGGCGAATCTGATCGACTAAGGCATCGTGGTCCGCCGCCGGAATTTCCGTCAGCAGGCTGTCTGCCACCTCTTGGCGAATCTTGACAATTTCCGGATAGAGCCGCTCACCACGCTTAGTTAGCGACAACTCATAGACCCGCCGATCCAACTTGGACTGGCGTTTACGCACATAACCCAAGTTGACCAGCTGATTGACCGCCCGCGTCACATTACTGGGATTCAGATAGGTCAGACTGATCAACTTATCCTGGGTGAGTCGAGGCTGCTCGTGAAGCCGAAGAATGTAGTAATACATACTGGCATTCAGGCGATACGGCTGTAGCCGCCGATCCAGGGCAATCCGTGTATAACGGTTAGCAATCGAGAGCCATTTGACAATGTCTGAGTCATTTCCTGTGGTAGCCATGAGCCGCCTCCTTCCCTAAACTACGTGCGCAAGCATATTCTAAATTCACCAAAAAGTCAAGCTGGTCAGTGAGCCGGTTTCGCCCGGAAATTATGGTGTAACTGCGGCCAAACGAAGCGATCCGCCAGACCAATCAGCGTCCCATTAAAGAGTAGCGTAAACAGCGTCCCCCAGTTGACCGCATACAGTTGATGCGTGTTAAGCCAGCAGACCAAAATGATAATAACTGGCGGCGTAAACGTCAGCAGTTGGGCAACCACCACGTTATCGTGACAGTAGAGAAAGCGGAGGATATTGGTCGTGTCATCGTTGGGATGCATGACCAGATTGGCCCGCTGATATAGCGAGATGGCTGCACAGAAGATCATGATCCCCGTAATCGCCAACAGGAGTCGGCCCCATGCCGGTAACTGCATGATCCCCATTCTGGTAAAGGTTCCCGAGAAGATATCGACGAAGTAGCTGAAGAAAAAAACGAAACTGATTTCGCCCAATAATCGTGGAAAGTCCCAGTGGCGTAGGAGTAATTGGTTGGCAATCGCCGCCAGACAACTAACCACAAAGATCGCCAGGCCCACACTCGTGCCCAGCCAGTGACTCAGGTTGACCTCCGAAGCCGTCCAGGGACTGGTTCCCATGTTGGAGGCCACCGACAGACCATTGCCAAACGCATTGACGACTAACCCGACCACTAACGCCAGCCAGCGCTGCGGCATTGAATTCTTAATCGTTCGTCGCCTCCTCGACCGGACGAACTGCAAAGTTATGCTTGAGTCCCGGCCAAATAAACCGATCCGTTAGATTAATGATGGTCCCGGTGAAAATCAACGCAAAGACCGTCCCCAAATTAATCGCAAAGAGGTTGTGCGTCACGATCCAACTGACCACAATAATTGTAACGGGCGGAATGAAATTCAACAGCTGTGCATGTAGGACGTTACCATGGCAGTACATGAATCGTAGAATATTCGTCGTATCGTCATTGGGATGCATCACCAAATTAGCCCGTTGGTACAGCGAAATTGCGATACAGAAGATGGTGACGCCGGCCACCGCGAGGAAGCCGCGCGTAAACATCGACAGTTTGAGGATGCCCATGCGATAGAACATGTTCGTGAAGAAATTGACGAAGAAACTGACGAAAAACATGAAGCCAATTTCGCCAAAGAAGCGCCGGGGTTCCCAACGCCGTAGTAAAAATTGATTGGCGACCGCGGCCAGGCAACTGACCACAAACACCGGCCAGCCGATACCGATCTTAAACCACTCACTCAGATTGACTTCGGACGCCATCCACGGACTGGCGCCCATATTGGCAGCCACCGTGAGCCCACTGCCAAACGCGTTGATGACCAAACCCAGAATCAGGGCCGTCCACCGTTGCTTTAAGGTATTCTTGATGGGATTCATCTCCTCAATTCTTTTCATATAACCTCTACGATACTACGATTTTTATGAAATGTAAGCGTCTCCTTCAAATTAATCTGGCTGTCCCAACTAAAAAAGCGTCGTCAGTCGCAACCCCGATGGCTGTAACTGACGACGCTCTATCTTGTTTGATTTAACTTTAGTAAGCCAGCGAGTTGATATTGACCCGCTTGGTCTTACTGGAGGCCCAGGATGGCACCTTGACGACGCCTAAAACCTTGTCCTTATCGACGAATCCCCAGTAACGACTGTCGTTAGATACGCTCCGATGATCCCCTAAGACGAAGTACTTGCCCTTAGGCACAACCGTGGCAATCTTTCCGTTGTTACCGCCTTGCCAATCATTTTGGCGCTGAAGGCTGGCTAACGTCCAATTCCCAGTTCCGGAAGTCCGTTCGCTAGTGCTAATGAAGCTCTGGTTAACCCGCTTGTTATTCACGTAGATGTAACCATTCTTGCTCTTCACTGAGTCCCCTGGCAAGCCAATGACCCGCTTGACATAGTTGGTATTGGGCTTGGCAGCGGGGTCTTCACCGTGCGCATCGAAGACGATGACACTCAGGTGCTTGACCTTTGACATCTTCCAAGCAAAGACCTTTTCATTATTATTCAGGTTAGGTTCCATGGATGGTCCGTCGACCCGCACGCGCGTGAACACAAATTGTTTGAGGGCTAAGGCAATCGCTAGCCCAATGACGACTGGCACAATCCAACTCAAAATTTCCTTCAAGTTTTTTAAGTTTTTCATGATGGCACTCCTTATTTTCGGGAATCATTAATTATGTTATCATCATACACCACCCGCCACGCTACGAACATTTATTTTGGGTGACGGGGACGTTTTTAATCATATCATTAACCTTCTCAAAGTCCCAAGCTTTACGCAAAATTTACACGATTGAGACGTAATTGCAAGGTTCCTGTCACTTTTCGGCTTGCAAATTCAGTGGTTTCCAGCAATAATGATACAATACGCTTTGCCTTACATAATGACCGTTCTGGACCGCCATTCTGCAATAGAGTGGCGGTCCAGCGTCGTCACCCCTGGTTATTGCGAAATTTATAATACGTTGAAAGGGCTGACTGCTTTTGAATCCTATCCTTACACGGCGCCGACAAATCTGGCTCACACTTTTGCTGGGGACCGTCAGTGCCACCGGGCCACTGGCCATTGACCTGTACCTGCCAGCCTTACCGCAAATGCGGACACAGTTTGCCACGAGCGCTTCGCTCATGCAACTGAGTATCACGGCTTGTCTGATTGGACTGGCCCTCGGCCAATTGATTGCCGGGCCGCTTTCGGACCAATATGGCCGTCGCAAGCCCCTCATTGCAGGCTTCGTGATCTTTGGTCTGGTCTCCCTCGCAATGGCCTTTATTCATTCAATTACCTTATTAATTATCCTCCGATTCGTTCAAGGATTGGCGGGCGCGACCGGTCAAGTCATGGCCCGAGCTGTTGCCCGTGATCTCTTCTCCGGAAAGAAATTGACGCGCTTCTATGCGCTACTCAATACTGTCAATGGAGTCTTTCCGATCATCGCCCCGATTATCGGGGGCTTCATGATCCACTACGTTAACTGGGAAGCCATCTTCATTCTACTGGCCATCATCGGTTGGGTAATCGCTCTCGCGGTAGCGCTGGGCTTGCCAGAATCACTACCC
This sequence comes from uncultured Lactobacillus sp., assembly GCA_937874695.1. Classification (GTDB taxonomy): domain Bacteria; phylum Bacillota; class Bacilli; order Lactobacillales; family Lactobacillaceae; genus Levilactobacillus. Next base: position 71,202 of record CALNAJ010000014.1, on the reverse strand, counting down.
GTTAGTGAGCGCCAAACTGGGGGCTTCCAAAGCTCATTGGGTGCCATGGGGCGGCTAGTCGTTCAACCGGCCTTCTGGCCCCTAATTATGGCCACAGGGTTGGTCTACGGTGGCCTGTTCAGCTACATTTCGGCCTCGACCTTCGTCTTTCAAACTGGATTTGGAATGGCGCCACAAACATTTAGCCTGCTCTACGCCTTTAACGGTCTGGGCATCGTGGTTGGGAGTAATCTGCCGGGACAACTCTCCCGCTGGTATTCCAACAAGCAACAGGTCACGAGCCTGCTGGTGATTGCGGCGGGTGTGAGTCTGGTCTTACTGGCCACGCTCTTCTTCCCGGCCAACGTCTGGGTCGTCAGCGGACTGGTGCTCGTCATGGTTATTCTTATTGGTGCACTGCTCACGCTGACGGTCACAATCATTATGGACCAAGCCACCAAGAATGCCGGGGGCGCTTCCGCCGTCATCGGCTTGGCACAGAACGCCTGCGGGGGCTTAGCCTCCCCATTAGTCGGTCTGACCGGCCAATCTTACGCTGCCATGGCAGTCATGTTGTTCGTCTGCAATGCCGGTGCACTGGGATTGGTGAAGTATCAAGGTAAGACCACTAAGGCTTAATTTAATTTGAATTTTAGGACATCTCGGAGCGTCTTCCGGATGTCCTTTTTGATGCGTTAGTTTGCTCACTTTAACACGAGAATTGCGATTTTCTTGCAGTTCTTTTGCCAAGTTCGTGGCCTCATCTAGCTATAATAGGCTCATTTATCATTGTTAGGGCGCGATTATATCTTTAAATTAACAAGTCAATATTACAACTTTCGTTCTTGTGAAATGTTAATCTAATCATATAGTCCATTAATTGGTTTAATTCATTGGTCATTCACCTTCAAGAGAGGGGCCGTTCAGTATGAAATGGAAGTTTGGTTTAATTGTTTTGGGACTTGCTGTTGGATTGAGTCCTCTATTTGGACTTGGAAATAATTGCAATGATTCTGAGGCTGGTCATAATTCCACCATAGCGCTGGCAGACGAAAACACGCCTGATGAAACTTATTCAGGAATCATCGGATCTGGAGAAACCAGTGTTCCTTGGACTTTAGAGAATGGCACACTGACGCTTAAAAGTGGAACTATGCCACCATTTTCTGGTAGTCTTATGCAAAAAAGAAGCGGACAGTTATTATATGCTTTACAAAAGGGAAACTCCGCCGGGCTTACCACAACTGACTTTAAAAACAAAGTTTCCAAGATAGACATTGCAAATACACTTACACTTAGTCCTGATTCATCCTTTCTATTCGCTGGTTTTAAAAATGTAACAGACTACTCAAACTTAAAAAATATCGACGCTAGTCAAGTTACCGACATGTCTTACATGTTCTACGCCAATTCTGCCCTGCGAACATTTACAGCTCCTAAGTTCCTCGACGCAAACAATCATAGCCTTGCCAATATGTTCGGTCTAAACCAGAATCTAGTTTATCTAGATTTATCAGAAATTGATTCTAGTCACATTACTAGCATTAACAATTTAACTCAAGCCTGTGCCATTCTGCTGGTGATCAATCTGGCAAACTTCTCATCGCAAAATATAAATAGCGTCGATGGCTTTTCCAGCATATTTGATACCCAAGATGTTGTTACTGACATCACGTTGAGCCCCTCAATTATTCTTAACCAAACAACCGTTAAGGAACCTGATCTATCAATTACAACCTTCACCGGTAATTGGGTGGATGTTGGCAATGGTAATGTTACCTTACTCAGCAAAACACCATCCCTCTTCTATCACAACTTACCTGACAACTATCTCTATTACGATCCCCAAGGCAGTACCAGTTTCGATTCAACGGCTGCCCTATTTGCCGCGTACGACGGATCCACTTCTACACCAAGGGGAAATGTCCATTACGTGCTAGAACCATCAGATACGTCGCGAATTCCGGGACCCCTTCCAGTCACGCCAACACCAGCACCAACACCTAACACGCCTGCTCCTGCCGAACCCGACACGGCCACCTCTCAGCCCTTCATCGTCACAGCTACCAAGAAAATTGGCTTCTACAGTAGCAAGGACTTCTCGACTGCTAGTCGACTGGCCTGGTTCGTCCCAAAGCCGCAGCTGAAACAGCTGACCTTTACCGTTATTGGCACAGCTAAATCCACGGCTGGTAACGCACGCTATCAAGTTCGCGACACTAATCCGGGTTCTGCAACTTATGGTCAGACGGGCTACATCACGGCCCAATCGGCCTACATCACTCAAGCCTACTACGAGAGTGCCCCTAAAGTCGTGACGGTCATCAACCCTGGTGGTATCAATGATTACAATTCGGCTGCACTCAAGCAACCCCGGACGGCCTATAAGCAAGGCACCCGACTCACCATCAAGAAAGTCGTGACGCATGGTGCCACGACGCGCTTTCTTCTCACCAATGGTAAGTACATTTCCGCCAACAAGCACTTCGTCACCGCTGGTCAGTATAAAGTTCCTGCCAAGGTTCAGGCTAAGACCGCCGTTAACCGCTATTCTACGGTCAACCTGACGAAGAAGAATAAGCACTACCCGAAGAAGACCCATGCCGTCTTCAAAGTACTCGGCTGGGACTACTCTCGCGGAACCAGCACCACGGCAGCCGGGACCCTGCGTTACCGAGTCGCTGGCGGCTACATTACCGCTAATCCCAAGTACGTTAAGGCCCTCAATTAACTCGTTCTATCAAAAATGCGCGTCTTACCAGAAATAGTAAGGCTCGCATTTTTATTTGCCATGATCCCACTGATTCAACTGGGCCACAACGTTCTTTAAAATTTTAATACCTAATTGATAATCTGGTTCCGACCCCAGCATTCGAAATGCCAGCGTCCACGCCTCGTGGTAGGCGCTCACCGTCAGCTGAAAGTTCGGCATGGCGCGATACGTCCCCGCAAAGTAGATTTGCGTGACCCGAGTATCCCCAAATTTCAGCCGTGTATGGTCGACGTGGCCGAAATTGGCAAAAGAGACCACTGACTGTTCTCGATGCTTCCCAGCTAACCGTCGCACAATCTCTGGCGGCAAGGCGCGACTCATCCGGTTGATTTCCACCAACGGTGCCAGGTAAGCCAAGCTATCCCGTAACTGGCTAATTGTCGCTTGCGTCCGCGCAACTACGTCCTGGAGGGTATCTCCCTCCTGAACCGTGATTGGCACCGCCATTTCGCTGGTCAGGTTAGCCACCTGCACCACATTGGTCGCCGCTACCGGCCCCTGCAAACGCAGGTCGACCTGATACGGAATCACCAGTCGGCGCTCACCCGTTAAAGAGAACAATGACAACGCATAGGCTGACAGGAGCACGGCATTCATAGTGACACCCTGCTGCCGCGCCCGCTGCTGCAAGCGCCGACTCTCCACGCGTGGAATCAAGGCCTCACCCTTATGATGGTGAACATCCCCCTGTAGCTGTGGGAAGCCCTCTGCCACTGGCGCATCGGTCGTTTGCGGGATGGGGCGGTGGGGATGCCGCAAGTAGTTCAGAATCCGGCGAACACTTCGCTCATTCACAAAATCCGCCAAGTCCTGACCATCGTAGGCCGCTGCGAGCAGATACAGGTAGTGTTTAAAGCCCTCACCATCGGTCAGCAGGCGACTCATGATCAACCGCAGTTGGTCGTAATCGGCGTAATGAATCACTTGAATCTTCAGCTGTGGTCCCTGTAAAACGTCCAGCCGTCCGCGACCCGGGTCGTGACTGGCACTGTACTCCGTGATGACGTGGTCAATGCTCGCCGGCTGTTCTTCAAATCGATTCCGTCGCAGGTTATAGCGACTGAGGATTTGCGGTACCACGGTCTGTGTTGTCTTAACCGCCGCCGTCAGCCGCTCGACATCAATGGGGTGCATCAGGCTCAACGTGCATTCCAACAATGGATACGTCTGTGCCAAGTCTAGTGTTGGAATTAAATCCAACGGTTCGCCACGATAATTCACACGATCACCCCTCCTGCTTAATTTAGATTCAGTATAGCAAAGCCGGCGCCCCAACCTCTAGGATTCCGCCAAGATATAGCGAAAAGTTAATAATACTGTAACCTAATTTGCAGTCTGTTAGAATGAAGATAACTGTTAACGAATGGAGTGACGCCTGTGACAACTCAACCTACGCCCGTGCCCTGCAATGCCACGCTTATTGTGACCACCCACCGGGTCTTTCAACCAGATTTAAACGAACACCAGACCGTCTTCGGCGGCAAGATTCTTTCACTGGTAGACGACAGCGCCTCCGTGGCGGCCGTCCGCCTCACCCATAAAACCGTCGTCACGGCCTCATTCGACCACGTGAGCTTTCTACGGCCCTTTCATCTCGACGACTCCATGATTCTGGAGGCCTACGTCAGTGGCACGGGGACGCGCTCGCTAGAGGTCTTCGTCAAGATTGTTGGGGAGAACCTGACGACTGGCGACCGCTTCGTCGGGTTTACCTGCTTCATCACCTACGTCATTGACGATAAATCCGTCACAGCACCACTTCCTAGCGTCACACCGGTCACCGATGAACAACGTTACTTATGTGCTGGCTATCCCCAACGAACCGCGCAACGTAAGGAACGCCGTCAGGAACAAGCCGGATTAAATGCGCACGTCACAACCGATTCACCGTGGCCTAGCGCCTAAATGTTTCATGTGAAACACCACTGCGACTCTAATTGTCGGCCGTGGTGTTTTCGTCTGGAATTGTTCCACGTGAAACAGTCCACCACTCTTTGGCTAAAATCCCAAACTGATACAGGTCGAGCCATTGCCCGTCCTGATAAACGGCCTCGCGGTTGATACCCTCGCGCACAAATCCAACGGCTGCGTATGCCCGTAACGCCGCCTGATTATTGGCGTTAACGTCCAGTGTTACCTTGTGCAGACCTAATTCATTGAAGGCAAACGACAGAATCGTATTGAGCGTATCTACGCCGTAGCCCTGGCCCCGATCACTCGCAACTGGCAACGCAATCCCCAGCTCTGCTCGCCGATTCTTCAGTTGAATCTCATCAAGAATCACCCAGCCCAACAAGCCATCGTCGGCGTTGGCGCGCACCATAAAGAAAAATTTATCATCGCTATCCGGGTCCGCGGCCAGTTCGGTATATTCGGCCGCCGTCCACGGATGTAAGGCATCGGCCGATAAATTCCGCAAGAGTCCGGGCTCCCACTGCGTATCCTGGAGCCATTCTGCATCCCCATCGCGCATTTCCGTTAAATGAACCAACTGTCCCTGAACCACACTTTTCATGATAGTGCCTCCTCAGCGTTTTCTCCTACTCTACCACACCCGCAACCACGTCGAGCCATAATTGTTGGTGATCTTCGTTAAAACCGGTATACTGATCGCAGCAAATACAGGAGGTCCTTTCATGAAAATTTCAATCATTGGTGCTACCGGGATGGCCGGATCAGCACTTGTTGCAGAAGCTTTAAAGCGTGGTCACAGTGTCACGGCGCTGGCCCGTTCGGCGGAAAAGCTCGCTAAGTTGCCAGTTAATCCTAACCTGACGACCAAGGTCCAAGATGCTTTTGCCTTAACCCCAGCCGAGCTCGCCACGGCCGATGTGGTTATCGACGCTTTCGCAACCGCACCAAGTCTGGCCTTTCAACACGTTGACCTCGCAGCGAGTCTAGCTGCCAAGTTACGGGAAACGACGCAACCGCGCCTCGTCTTCATCTTGGGCGCCGGTAGCCTTCAAACCGGCGATGACCATCATTTATTCGTCGAGGACATTGCTAAGGATCCTAACGCCGCTGCTTTCTTGAGCGTTCCACAAAACCAATTAAAGGAACTCAACTTCCTGCGCGACGTAGACAACGTCAACTGGGTCGGCGTATCACCGGCGGCGAACTTCCATCCCGGCGACGCAACACCATTCTTAATGGGTGACGACGAACTTTTGGTCAACGCCAACCAGGAATCCGGGACCTCTGCGGGTACCATGGCCGTTGCAATTTTAGATGAAATTGAACACCCACAACATCACCAAGCACGCTTTACCGTTGCTGATAAATAAATTTATAGGGGGTTCCCGTTCCCACGGGGCCCCTTTTTTGATATGCTTACCTATGGTCTGCACGACCGTACTTTATGCTTATAGAAAGTTGCGATTACTTTGAAAACTCGATTATCTTGGCGGGAACTCCTGTTTATTGGCATGATGCTCTTTGGGCTCTTTTTCGGTGCTGGTAACCTGATCTTCCCCGTCTTTCTCGGTCAACAAGCCGGCCATAGCGTTGGTTGGGCGGTTATTGGTCTCCTCCTAACTGGGATTGGCCTGCCCTTGTTAGGGGTCACTGGGATTGGTCTGACCCGTAGTGAGGGGGTCTTCGACCTGGCGACTAAGGTCAACCGACCATTCGCCTACATTTTTACCATTCTCCTCTACTTAACCGTGGGGCCATTCTTTGCCCTACCCCGGCTGGCCACAACGTCCTATCAGATTGGCCTGGCGCCCTTTGTCAGCCGTGGGCATCAGGGATTGGTTCTCGCCAGTTTTTCCATCTTATTTTTCGTTGTTGCGTGGCTACTGTCCCGTAATCCAGGAAAATTGATGACCTACATTGGCAAATGGCTGACACCGACCTTCTTGATTTTACTTGGTTTACTGATTCTAGCCACATTCATCAAACCGATGGGCGGCTTCTCTGCGACAGCTCGCGGGGCTTATGCGACTAGTCCGATGGCGACTGGTTTTACTGAAGGCTATAACACGTTAGATGCCCTGGCCTCACTGGCGTTTGGAATTGTCGTCATCGACAGTATTCGGGCGCTGGGTGTCACCGAACCCGGCCAAATTGCGAAAGATGTCATCAAGTCCGGGACCATTAGCGTCGTGCTGATGGGCCTGATCTACACGTTACTGGCGCTAATGGGAACCATGAGCCTGGGTAAATTTGCCCCGGCGGCCAACGGCGGAATCACCCTGGCGCAGATTGCCAACCAATACTTCGGCACGTTTGGGAATATCCTGCTGGCGCTGATTGTGATCATTGCCTGCCTGAAGACAGCGATTGGCCTGATTTCAGCGTTTGGGGATACCTTCCACGAGATGTTTCCCCGGTTGTCCTACACCTGGCTAATCGTCTTTGCCAGCGTGTTACCCTGCCTCTTCGCCAACGTGGGTCTGACGAAGCTCATCAGCTACTCCTCACCCGTGCTGATGTTCCTGTACCCCCTGGCCATCGTCTTGATCGTGCTAGCGGTACTTTCACCACTATTGGGTACCAGTCGCTGGTTATTCGGCCTAGCGATGCTATTCACGCTGATACCAGCCATCTTCTCAGCTGTAGCGGCACTCCCTAGCAGCTTACAACAGGCTAGCTGGAGTCGCGCAATTCTCGCCCTCAACAACCAATTACCACTAGCCGCACAAGGCTTTAGCTGGGTTGTTCCAGCGTTGATTGGCGTTGTTCTAGGTTGGATCCTGGGACAGGTGTTCCGATCAAAAAACGTTTAATTTTACAGAACCGCGTTGCATTCAGGTGACGCGGTTTTAATATTGCCAAATTTTCACACTTCAAAAACTGGGATATTTTGATTATTCAGGTAAAATTCGGTGGTCAACATTCAAAAATCCGTTGTTTTTAGAATGTGACTTCCCTACCTTTATCATCCCCAGAATCTATGCTAAAATCGACAAAACCAATCCGAAAGGCGCGCTCTCATGAAAAAATACGCAATTATTGACCTAGATGACACCCTCCTCGACTTTACCCGTGGTGAAAATGAAGGTGTAACCCGCCTCCTTCAAAAGTATGGCGTGACCGACGTACAGCGCGGGCTTGCTACCTACGTTAAGATCAACCAGGACGTCTGGCATCAAATCGAACTGGGCGCAGACCGCGCGCCCCTATTGGATACCCGCTTTGCCAGAGCCTTTGGCGCGATGGGGGTCACCGTCGATGGGCCCGCCGTTGAAAAGCAGTACAAAAGCATGCTCGATCACAACTACTACACTTTGCCTGGGGCCATAACCTTTCTGACAGAGCTCACCCGTGCCGGCGTGACGGTGATTGCCGGGACCAACGGCACCAAATCCATCCAACTCAACCGGCTCGCTGGTTCCCAACTAACTCGCTTCTTCGACAGTATCTTCATCTCTGAGGACGTGGGTTATGACAAGCCGGATGAGCGCTTCTTTGCCCCCATCTTCACGCAATATCCAACGATGACCGCAGGAAATACCGTCATGGTCGGTGACAGCCTGCATTCCGACATTCTGGGTGCGACTAACGCGCATCTCGACAGCGTCTGGTTCAACCCGCGCCACGCTGTGAAATCCGTCGATTACCATCCGACTTACGAGGCGGATTCCTACGCCTCCCTTAAACATGTTCTTCTCGCTTAGATAGACGAATCGCCCGTTAGCAATCAATGATGCTAGCGGGCGATTTTTTGAAAATTGGAAACTATATTAACTTTTGAGCATTAATTTACCCCTTTAACCAGATTTTCTGGTATGATGGTAACAAGTTATAACCGAAATCTCATATTCTCATTTAAGCGAAACGAGGTGAAGACCCATGACCGAAGCCCGCTTCTCAGCAACCCCCGCTAAAATTGGCGTCATCATTTTAACGTTAGTGCTACTGCTTGCCATGCTGTTCCTTCAGGATCCCAAAATCGTTGCTTTTCTCTGCTTTAGTTCGTTAATCACTGCAATGCTGCATTTTAACGTCTTCGAGAGTACGACCGATGCCAATCCGTTAAATCGGATTGACCTGACGCTTCAAATCGTTTTCTTAGTTGCTTCCATTGGTAGAGCATTTATCCTTGGTGGAAATTAATAACTGGCCACGCTATCCCCACGGATGCGCGGCTTTTTTAGCCCCATTCAATCTTATCGAGATCCAGGTATCCTGCATCCTGCACGGGTTGCTGGGCCGCTTCCAAGGCGGCCTTCAGTGCTTCCCACTCAGATTTCGCGACAATCACGGCCGAGTTGGCGTCGTTGCCATCCGTGGGCGTCACGACGACCATCTCTTGCTTATGATTCACTTCATCTAAAATCTGCAACAGCGCTTGCTGCGCGGCTGCTGGTGAATAACGTTTCATCATTTGTCCCCCAATAACTTAAAAATCCCGTTAGCGTTGTTTGTTCAGCGTTAACGGGTCTCCGAATGACCATCTACATGTCACGGCGCTGGCAAAGTCGCCAACGTCCCCAGTAAGACAATTGCCAGCAGAATCTGACTGCCAACCAAGTACCACGCTTGTCGTTGCCACAATGACCGCGCACTACCCGGATATTGCCGATGACGGTGCTGATAGTAACTCGTGGCAAGGGCAATACCATCCACCAATAGCAGCAGACCAATGACTCGCGGATTCAACCATGCCGGTCGCCACAGCCCCACTGCGACGTACGCCAGACCGAGATACAAGAAGCCATGATACACGGAAACGCTTCGCCGTGTCTGTCGTCTGACCCCTCGTTGTAGCTGACGCAACGTATAGTGGTGCAACCCGTGACTGATCACGACCAGGATAATTCCCAGGCCCAACAGACTCATTCGCATATGTAAAAACTCCCAGTGATTTTAATGGTTTTCCCCAGAGTTCAATTTTGTCGAAATTTATCTGTGATTCCCGGCCAATCATCGCCCACCAATGTACCCTCCCCGTGGTAGACGACGTTTTCGCTCCCATACGAAAGAAACCACTCGTCACAGTGGCACAATCGGCCTTCCCTCAAACTAATTGCGCGGTGGCACTTGTCTCACTACATCACCCAGCTTAGCAAGTCTGTATGTGGTTTCTGCAAAGAACGTGTAAAGATTCCGTATCCTTATTATTAATAAAATAATAATCATTAATAATTAATTCAATGATAATAAAAAGAGGACCACGATTTTTATATCGTGATCCTCTTTTATCTTCAAATTTACATCATCGAAACGTGTGCCAACAGGCAGTCGGTTCCGAACTTTACTTCACTTTTGCAATCTTTCCCTGTTCGATATACACACTCAAAATCGCGATATCAGCTGGGTTGACCCCACTGATTCGACTTGCTTGTGCCAACGTTTCGGGTTGGATCTTCTTTAGCTTCTGGTGCGCTTCGGTTGCCAGACCATCGATTGCATCGTAATCAATGTTGGCTGGAATTGCCTTGGCTTCCATCCGCTTTAGCTTTGCCACGTTAGCTTCAGCCTTCTTGATGTAGCCGGCGTACTTCAGTGAGATCTCAATTTCTTCCACAATGTGCCGGTCGACTGGTTGTTCCGCTGCTGGAATAAACTGTAGCAACGTCTTGTAGTCCACGTATGGCCGACGCAGGAAGACTGCGGCTAACACACCATCTTGCAATGGCTTGTCACCGTGGCTCTCGATGAAAGCGTTGATGGCGTCGTTTGGCTTGATTCGAATGCTGTTAAGACGGTCGATTTCAGCCTGTAAAGCGGCCTTCTTGGCTAAGAAAGCATCGTAGCGTTCGTCGCTGATCAAGCCCAATTCATGACCCTTGGCCGTCAAACGCAAATCAGCGTTATCGTGACGCAGGATCAAGCGGTATTCGGCCCGACTCGTCAACAGACGGTAAGGTTCCTTGGTTCCCTTGGTCACCAGGTCGTCGACCATGACACCAATGTAAGCATCGGAACGCTTCAACGTGAAGCCCGGCTTACCCAGCGCCCGCAACCCAGCGTTGATCCCGGCTAACAGACCTTGGCCAGCAGCTTCTTCATAACCGGAAGTCCCGTTGGTTTGGCCCGCCGTAAATAAGTTCTTCAACGGCTTAGTTTCCAGGGTTGGCCGCAATTGGTAAGGCGAAACGACATCGTATTCGATGGCGTAGCCTGGCCGCATCATTTGTGCGTCTTCAAGACCTTGAATAGAATGCAAAATCTTCTGTTGTACTTCTTCTGGCATGGACGTTGAAAGCCCCTGAACGTACCATTCGTCGGTGTTCCGGCCTTCTGGTTCCAGGAAGAGTTGGTGACGTGGCTTGTCGGCAAAGCGGACGATCTTGTCCTCGATTGATGGGCAGTAACGCGGACCGACACCCTCAATAACCCCCGTAAACATTGGGGCGCGGTTGAGGTTAGCCTTGATGATCTCATGCGTCTTTTGGTTCGTGTAAGTTAACCAGCAAGACAGTTGGTTCTTGAGGTCAAGGTAGGCACTATCTGGCGTCGTGAAGCTAAAGTGATTCGGCTCCTTATCCCCAGGTTGTTCTTCAGTCTCGTCATAGTGAATCGTGTTCCCATCGACCCGTGGTGGCGTCCCGGTCTTAAAGCGTTCCAGGTCAAAACCATACTTAGGTAAGTTGGCCGTCAGCTTGTTGGCTGGCTGAGAGTTGTTAGGACCAGAGGAGTACATTAACTCACCGATGATAATCTTACCGCGAGCTGCAGTTCCGGCCGCAATAACCACGGCCTTAGCCCGGTAACGCGCACCGGTGTTGGTGATAACCCCTTTGCAGGCGCCATCTTCCACAATCAAGTCGTCCACGATCCCCTGACGCAAGGTCAAGTTGGGTTCGCGTTCGATGGTGTGCTTCATTTCAGCGTGGTAGGCATGCTTGTCGGCTTGGGCACGTAAGGCGCGGACGGCCGGGCCCTTCCCAGTGTTGAGCATCCGCATCTGAACGTAGGTCTTGTCGATATTACGGCCCATTTCGCCACCCAAGGCATCAATTTCCCGGACAACGATTCCCTTAGCTGGACCCCCAACGGATGGATTACATGGCATAAATGCCACCATATCCAGGTTGATCGTCATCAGTAAGGTCTTGTTGCCCATCCGGGCTGCGGCCAGTGCCGCTTCACTACCGGCATGACCGGCTCCAACAACGATAACGTCGAAGTCCTGTCCCGGATATTCAATTACTTCAGTCATGGTTCTTTCCCTCCATGCCTGATCGTCGTAGCGGCGGTCAAGCGGTCTCTTTGTGGTTTTCATTTAACGTTATTTCCCTAAACAGAACTGGCTAAACAGCTGATCGAGCAGCTCGTCTTGGTAGCTATCCCCGGTAATCTCACCGAGCAAGTCCCAGGCCCGCGTCATATCGATCTGCACCAGATCCACGGGCATCCCCGCAGCGATGCCGTGCATGACGTCGTCTAAGGCGTCACTGGCTTGATGTAACAACCCGATGTGCCGGGCATTGGTCACCATCACCGTACTTTGGCTGGACTCGATTCCCTCATCAAAGAAGAGATGCGCAATCGTTTCCTCCAGCTGATCCAACCCTGAACTCTTCAAGATGGAGGTTTCAAGGATCGGGCTGTCGCCGGCAGACTGTTTCAACACCGACATATCCAGCTTCTGTGGCAGGTCTGTCTTATTCAAAATTAAGATCCGTTGCGTGTCAGCCGTAGCGTCCAGCAACTGCATATCCTCGGTCGTTAAGGCCTCACTGGCGTTCAAGACCAGCATGACCAAATCAGCCGTGTTGATGGCCTTCCGTGACCGTTCGACCCCGATCTTTTCAACCTTATCCGTTGTATCCCGAATACCAGCCGTATCGATCAGTTTCAGCGGTACACCCTTAACGTTGACGTATTCTTCAATCACGTCACGCGTGGTCCCAGCAACGTCGGTCACAATCGCCTTGTCTTCGTGGAGTAAATGGTTCAACAAGCTACTCTTCCCCACGTTAGGCCGGCCAACAATTGCCGTGGCGAGACCTTCACGAAGGACTTTCCCCTGCTTAGCGGTCGCCAGCAACGTCTTAATATGTTGTTTGACCTCTTGGGCCTTCTCCAACAGCATTTTGGTCGTCATGGTCTCCACGTCATCGTACTCGGGATAGTCGATATTGACCTCAACCTGAGCCAGTGCATCCAGGATGTCCTGACGAAGATTTCTGATCAATTTCGACAGATCACCGTCTAATTGGTTCAAGGCGACCTTCATCGACTTGTCGGTCTTGGCCCGAATCAGATCCATGACGGATTCCGCCTGGGTCAGGTCAATCCGGCCATTTAGGAAGGCCCGCTTGGTGTACTCACCAGGTTCGGCCAACCGTGCGCCGTAGCTCAGGCACAGCTGGAGAATCCGGTTCGTGGCCACGATACCACCGTGACAGTTGATTTCGATAATATCTTCTTTGGTGTAGGTCTTAGGGGCCCGCATCACGGTAACCATGACCTCATCCACTTCTTCCCCATTTTCGGGGTCGATGATGTGGCCGTAATGAATGGTGTGCGTGCCGACCTTCTTTAAGTCTGCGCCCTTGAAGAGCTTGCAGGCAACGTCGAAGACTTCCTCACCGCTCAAGCGGATAATCGAGATACCACCTTCACCAGGCGGCGTCGAGATTGCTGCAATCGTATCAAATTCTGTTGTGGTGACTGTCATGAGCCATCCTCCTTTTATAATTCCTACTGTCTGAATTGTCTTAAACAAGTTTTGATTTTCGTCACGCGGCGCTGTACTAAATCAGCTAATGTTGCAAGCGCTCACCCCGGGCGTATCATTTAACGCCATAAAAAAAAGCACCTACTCCACGCCACCTAACTGTGCGTGGATAAAGTACTTTCACTACTTTATCGTAAACTTGATAAGAATGATTGTCTTCACTATAAGGGGTAACGGCGCGTTTGTCAAACGAAACTTATGCCGGTTCGATGACGACCGCGCGATGGGGTTCCTTCCCTGCAGAATACGTCGTGACGTAGCGATTCTTCGACAAGACGGCGTGAATCTGCTTACGTTCAAACGACGGCATCGGGTCCAAATAAATGGGTTTCCCGGTCGCGACGACCTCGCGTGCCGTGCTCTCCGCCAAGCGACCTAACGTAGCCGCACGCCGTTCCCGGTAGTTCGCAACATCCAATTCTAACTCCACGTGAGCAGCGCCATGATGGTTCAAAAATAATTGGGCCAAGCTCTGTAAAGCGTTGATGGTCCGACCGTGCTTGCCGATCAGGAGCCCTTCCTTATCCGTGGTAAAGACCAACCGGACTTGGCGGTGCGCACCCGATTCAACGTCTATCGTGGCGTCTATGCCCAGTTGTTCGACAATGGTTGCCAAGTAGTCCTGAACGGCTTCGATAGCCGCCTCACGTCGCTTACGGCGCTCCTGAGGGGTCACTGTGGGTTCCGCTGAGGCTGATGTTGCTTCCGTAGCTGGTTCTGCAGTTGCTGGTGCCACTGAAGCGGCTGCCGAATTCAATGAGGCCGTTGAACTGACCATTGACGCCGCTGAGGTTGGCGTTGGTGCAGCGGATGAAGCTTCCGCAACCGTCTTGAGGACAATATCCACCATGGCATCGCGCCGGCCGATTCCCAGCCAACCCTTTCGCGGAGTGGCGACCACCTTAATTACCACTTGGTCGCGGCGACTGTTGAGCGCGGTTAACCCCGCTGCAATCGCTGTCTCTTCCGTTTTGCCCGTGTAGATTGTCATCGTCCATTCCTCCATGTCTTTTTCGCTAAAATTCAGTATACCATAATGCTTGCGGCGCACCCCGTAATTCAGCCCGAAAATGACGGGGAATATGAGACTCTTAGAATCTGTCGAGAAGTGCGAAATGGTGCGGGTTATTTTGAGGAGACTGTATTGGGTGTTAGGGTGGCGGGCGGGATTTGTGTAGATTTGGGGATGCGGGTTGGGCTGGCCTGGTAATTGTTAATGGCTGCTCTGACTTAAGGTGCTAAGGGATTCTTGTTCAGAGTAGTTGCTGATACTTAATTCAACCTAGTTCACTAGACTTGCTCTCGCCAAAATATTTGGGAAATATGCATCCTCTGAAACGTGTTCAGTCGGGCAGGTCCCTGCGCTTAACCCAGATAAGCACCGGCTCGGCTCCGCCAAGCTGGCACTTATCTACGTTAATGCTCAGAACCTACCGCCCTCCTTCACACTCTGATTTGAAACGAGTTACGCAAGGCAGGTTCTTCCGCTTAGAAAGCTAAGTTCTCCTGTCCGGCGAGGCCGTTACTGACTGCTCTGGCTTAGAGAGCCAAACTTGCTCTCACCCGAACACTTGGGAAATATGCGGCCGCCGAAACGAGTTCCGCAAGCCAGACTCCTGCGCTTAGAAAGCTAAGGGACTCCTGCCCGGCGAAGCCGAACAGAAGCCCCTTAGCTCCCTAATGCTCAGAGTCTAAACGGCTTGCTCCACTCTCTGTACAAAAAGAGCGCCGAACCGAAGTCCCGCGCCGATAAAATGCATTTATGCTAACTGTTTACTTGCGTTTGCTTTGCTTTGCACGTCGAATTGCTTTCTTGACCGTGCGTTCGTGTTCGTTCTTTTCCTTTTCCTTGGCATCGCGTTCCGCTTGGATCTTCCACGGATTTTGAATTAACAAGGTTTGGCCAACTTGGAACACGTAGGAAATCGTCCAGTATAAGGACAGTGATGATGGCACGTTCAGGGCAGTGAAGAAGACCACTACCGGCATTCCGACGATCATCATGGTACTCATTGAGTTGGACTCTGGCATTGACTTGGTGCTTAACCACGAACTAATCAGCGTGGCGACAGCGGCCAAGACAGGTAGGATGAAATACGGGTCTTTGTGGCCTAATTGCAACCACAGGAAGCTCCCGGACCGTAGAACGGCCGTCCGCCAGATAGCTTGATACAAGGCCCAGATGATTGGCAACTGGACGACGGCAGGAAGGCA
This sequence comes from uncultured Lactobacillus sp., assembly GCA_937874695.1. Lineage (GTDB taxonomy): Bacteria > Bacillota > Bacilli > Lactobacillales > Lactobacillaceae > Levilactobacillus. The sequence continues at coordinate 55,603 of CALNAJ010000014.1, read as the reverse complement.
ACCCAACATGGGGTGAACGCCCGCTTCCGAATACAGTTTTTGCTGTTCGGCCTGCATCTTTTGCATCGTTTCGCGATCTTTTGAGGAGTATTTCTTCTGTAAGGCTTTTAATTGTGGCTGTAAGTCCTGCGTCTTCCGCATGCTCCGGGTCTGGAAAATCATCAGTGGGAGTAAAATAATCCGCACGATAACCGTAAAGATGATAATCCCGATACCGTAGCTTCCGCCGAACATGTTGGCCAACCCAATAATTGCCCGGGAGAAGTTCAGAACGATCCAGCCGTCCCAAATCCCAGTACTATGATTGGTGATTGGTGCATTGCTACAAGCGGAAAGGATAAAGACTAAGCTCACAATACCTAGCATAAGTAGGGTATGTTTGTACTTTTTCACTTTTATTCCTCGCTATAGTTGGAATCCAGCAGTTTTGCCAGCTTCAAAACATGAATCAGGCTGCTCTTCGCATCAGTCATGGAAATGCCGTCCGCCCGGGGCCGAGCAATCACGAGAAAATCCACATCCTGCTTGAGGTAGGGTTTTAACTCGAGTAGACTCTGCCGAATCCGGCGCTTCACCCAGTTACGGTGGACCGCGTTCCCAATTTTCTTACCGACCGAAATGCCAACTCGAAAATGTAATTGATCAGGTTTTTCCATTGAATACACCACAAATTGCCGGTTTGCGACCGAATTTCTGGTTTCAAAGACCTGCTGGAATTCCGCTTCTTTCTTAATGCGGTAAGATTTTCGCATGGTGCATCTCCAAAATTCTCAACGATTTGTTGAACAGTCCGCGAGAGATTAGGGTCCCAGTCTTCTCGCAGATAAAATAAAAAGACCACTGAACTATCAGCGGCCTATGCAGACAATACTTTACGTCCCTTTTGACGGCGACGTGCTAATACTTGACGGCCATTGCTAGTGCTCATACGCTTGCGGAAGCCGTGGACACGTGAACGGTGACGTTTCTTTGGTTGGAAAGTGCGCTTCATCGTAAAATCTCCTCTCTTAACTATGACTATTTTTTATCTGGTGGAGCCAGACAAATACTAAATGCATTTCCTGAACATATTAGCATAAATTCGGCAGAATGGAAATAGGAACTTTGAATTTCCATAAAAAAGTTCTCCCCGAAGAAATTTGTTTCATGCACTTTGACTGTGGATAACTCTAAAATTGCTCAAAAGTTTTCCCTGACTTTCCCACCCGGTTATCCACTGTTCCACAGCCTGTTTATTTTACTTTTATAGGTTCAGTGGATTCTGTGGATAACTTGTGAAACACTTGATACTATCACGTTTTTGGTCCACAATCGGGTGTGCATAACTCAAATTGTGTAAAACTATCCACAGACACCAGACCGCCTGTGGATAACTCTTTCCACTTTCTGTGAAACAATTATTCACAGTTCAAAATACCCTGTGGAAAACTTTTTTTCTTCATGCTACACTGGACTTACGTTTTCGTTTGGGGGTCTTACGCCCAAATGGGAAATGACTATCTAAATAATTAATAGGGGGATACATCAGTGCCAGATATGGTAACTTTATGGACTGATATCAAGGAGTTATTCGAGGAAAATAACACACCAACGACCTATAAGACTTGGATCGAAACTGCCAAGCCAATTGCCTTAGATGGCAATAAGTTAACGTTGGAACTCCCGTCACCCCTGCATCGTGATTACTGGACCCACCAACACCTGGACCAGCAATTGGTAGAATACGCATACCAAGCCGCTCACGAAGATATTCAACCGATTTTGATCATCGAAAGCGAACGCCAACAACAGGCGACACGCAAAGCAAAGACCGCGACCCCCGAGGAACCGGCCACTGCCGAGCCAACACCGACTTTCATGAAGGAAACCGCGCTGAACTCCCGCTACACTTTTGACACTTTCGTCATCGGAAAAGGCAACCAAATGGCCCATGCAGCGGCCTTAGTTGTCTCCGAAGAACCAGGCGTGATGTATAATCCGCTGTTCTTCTACGGTGGCGTGGGCCTTGGTAAAACCCACTTGATGCATGCGATCGGCAATAAAATGCTTGAAGATCGCCCGGATACCAAGGTCAAATATGTCACTAGCGAAGCCTTCACGAACGACTTTATCAATGCGATTCAAACCCGGACGCAGGAGCAGTTCCGTCAGGAGTATCGTAACGTTGATCTGCTACTGGTCGATGATATTCAGTTCTTTGCTAATAAGGAAGGAACCCAAGAAGAGTTCTTCCATACATTTAATGCGCTTTATGATGATGAGAAGCAGATCGTCCTGACTTCCGATCGACTACCTAATGAGATTCCGAAGTTGCAGGACCGCCTCGTTTCGCGGTTCGCTTGGGGCTTATCGGTCGACATCACACCGCCAGACTTGGAAACGCGAATCGCCATTCTTCGCAACAAAGCCGACGCCGATCAGATCGACATCCCCGACGACACCTTAAGCTACATCGCCGGGCAAATCGACTCTAACGTGCGGGAGCTTGAGGGCGCATTGGCTCGAGTGCAAGCCTACCATCAGTTGATGCATCAGCCGATTACGACTGACCTGGCCGCTGAGGCACTCAAGAGCCTCAACCTCGCCAACGCCACGGATGCCATCACGATTCCGGTCATTCAGGACCGCGTGGCGAACTACTTCCACGTTTCTCTTAAGGATTTGAAGGGAAAGAAACGCAAGCAAGCCATTGTCATGCCCCGGCAAATCGCCATGTACCTATCGCGTGAACTGACGGAAGCGTCACTGCCACGTATTGGGAACGAATTTGGCGGTAAAGATCACACCACGGTCATCCACGCCTACGATAAAATCCAGGATTCACTGAAGACCGATGCCGAATTGCAAAAGGACATCGATAATCTGAAAGATGAATTACGGCGCTAGGACGAAACCGTCCGAGTCAGCGCGACAAAGTTAGCAGACTCGTGACGGTTTTTTTGTGACCAACTAGGGTATGATAGACGTATGGCTAACAGAGCGTGTGGATAAAAAAGGAAAAGCTCTAAAGTTTTCCACAAGTTATCCACAGGTGGAAAAGCTAGTAACACAAGCTATTTCGTCAAGTTATCCACAGAATACACTGCTCTACTACGGCTACTGTCTTTTTCTTTTAATTAAGTAAACTACGCACCACTAAAAAGGAGTGTCTCATCTTATGAAATTTTCCATTAACCGGGCGGCCTTCATTAAGGAACTCAACAATGTGTCACGGGCCATTTCGTCTAAGACCACAATTCCCATTTTAACGGGGATCAAGATCGTTGCTAGTGATGCGGGCCTCTTACTGACTGGTTCGAACGCTGACATTTCAATCGAATCCCTGATTCGGGCGGATGATCCAGACATTGGCTTAACCATTGATGAACCAGGAGCCATTGTTTTAACGGCCCGTTTCTTCAGTGAAATTGTTAAACGTTTGCCAGAACAAACCATGACAGTGACGGTTAAGGACGCTTTCCAAACGGAAATTACGTCCGGGTCCGCAGCCTTCAATATCAATGGGCAAGATGCCAACAACTATCCGCACTTACCAGAAGTTGACGCCGCTGATTCCGTTGTGTTATCTGGTGCCGTCTTCAAGGAATTGATCAGTCAGACGGTTATTGCCGTTTCCAACCAAGAAAGTCGCCCAATCTTGACGGGGGTTCACTTTGTATTGGCTGACAACCAATTCTTGGCGGTCGCCACGGATAGTCACCGGTTATCACAACGTCAGATTGAATTGCCTACGCCAAGTAGCGCAGCCTTTGACGTGATCATTCCTGGGAAGAGTTTAACTGAACTTTCTCGAATGATTGGTGACGATGACAGCGACGTGAAGATGCAATTCTCAGAAAACCAAGTGTTGTTCTTACTAGGGGACACCTCGTTCTACTCACGGTTACTGGAAGGGAACTATCCAGATACTTCACGGCTGATCCCCAAGGATGCTTCAACAACGGTCGAATTCGAAGCACCAGAATTATTGGCTGCTGTTGAACGGGCCTCGCTGTTGTCTCATGAATCCCGGAACAACGTGGTTAAGCTGACATTGACACCAGCGGACAACCAAGTCACCATCTTCAGTAATTCCCCAGATGTCGGGAATGTTGAAGAAGCGTTGGACCCTAAGGAAATTACCGGGGATGACCTCGAGATTTCCTTTAACCCTGACTACATGAAGGACGCTTTACGGTCATTCGGTCAAACGACGATCCGCGTAGCCTTCACGTCAGCATTGCGGCCATTCACATTGGTCCCAACGGAAGATACCAGCAACTTCATTCAATTGATTACGCCGGTACGGACCTTCTAAATTTAGAAACTAACGGAGCGTCACCTCGTAAAGGGGTGGCGCTTTTTTGTAAAAGAGTGCGGAACAAGGCGGTTAGACTCTGAGCATTAACGTCAATAAGGATAAAAGCCCGAACTTGGCTTTTTCCTTATTGGGGTTAAGCGCAGGAGTCTGCCTTGTGGAGCACGTTTCAGCAATGTGGAATTAGGGGGGTCTCGAACCAGAAGGAAATTAGAGAGGGTTCTAATCAAGTAAAGTGAAATCACCCAGAGGGAAGGAAATTAGTCCTGCCTACAACTCCTGAATGATGGCAGCACGCCAAAATAAACTGGTCCATCGTTAGCCGAATTGAGTAGAACCGCTACAACTCCCCAATATCATAGATTAAACACGAGAACAAACCAGCCAATCCCCTCAAAAATCGCCCAATTCAGCCGCAACAGCTATAATTTCTGAAAACTACGTCAAAATCCCAACAATTTCCACGTGAAATTCGTTACTTGCGTGCGCATATGCTTCGTGATTTTCAGCAATTTTCAGAAAAGCCTGAAAAAAGGACTGAAAAAACAAAAAAATCGTTAAAAGGCCGCTATTTTTTGATTAGAGCAAATTTACCGGTTTTTTACCAAAAATATCAGGAAGGGCTTAAATCGGCTGAGAACGCAAAAATAAAGCAGTTAAACTGTACTTTTCCCTAAAATGCGGTATAATATAAAAGAAGAATATAGAGGGGTGAAATTGTGAAAAAAGAAGTTTTCATTGAGACGCCCTACATTACTTTAGGCCAGTTACTCAAAGAAGAATCCATTATCAGTACTGGCGGTCAAGCCAAGTGGTATTTGCGGGAAAACACCGTTAATATCAACGACGAGCCGGACAACCGGCGGGGCCGCAAGCTGTATCCTGGTGATACGGTGGAAGTACCTGGTACAGGATTATTTTTTATACGCTCAAAGCAGGGTGAATAATGTATTTGCAAGAACTGCAGCTGCAGCATTTTCGGAATTATCCCAGTGCTGATCTCGAGTTAGGACCCGGAATCAACGTCTTATTGGGAGAGAATGCGCAGGGCAAGACCAATCTATTAGAGGCAATCTACGTTCTTGCGTTGACGCGAAGTCACCGAACAGCCAATGATCACGACCTCGTTAACTGGGAAGCCAAAACGGCGAAGGTTAGCGGACGAGTCGTGAAGTCGGTGGGGTCGGTGCCCCTAGAATTAACGTTCTCACGTCAAGGTAAGCGCGCCAAAGTGAATCACCTTGAGCAGGCTCGACTGTCACAATATATCGGCCAGCTCAATGTGATTTTGTTTGCACCGGAAGATCTCGCCATTGTCAAAGGCGCCCCGACTGTTCGGCGGCGCTTCATGGACATGGAGTTTGGCCAGATGAATCCGCGCTACCTGTACAACTTGAGTCAGTATCGGACACTGTTAAAGCAGCGGAACCGTTACCTCAAGGATTTACAGCATAAGCAAAATCGCGACCTGTTGTTTTTGTCGGTTTTATCCGACCAACTGGCCGCGTATGGTGCGGAGATCATTGCCCAGCGGCTGCGGATGTTACATAAGCTGGAGCACTGGGCGCAGGCGATTCACGCCGAGATCTCTCAGCAAAAAGAAGAGCTGACGTTTCACTACGCGACCCAGGTACCAGAGGACCAATTGACGGACCCGGACACCATTTGTGCGGCGCTAACGCAGCTCTATAAAGAACATCAGGACAAGGAGCTTTACCGGGGGACAACTCTGGTGGGGCCGCACCGAGATGATCTGCATTTTCGCGTCAATGGGAAGAACGTGCAGACGTTTGGCTCTCAGGGTCAACAGCGAACCACGGCGTTAAGCGTTAAGCTCGCTGAGATTGACCTGATGAAAGAAGAGACCGGGGAATATCCGGTCTTGTTACTTGATGATGTTCTTTCTGAATTGGATGATGCCCGGCAGACCCACCTGCTGAAGGCCATCCAGGATAAAGTACAGACGTTTATTACCACCACCAGTCTGAGCGGAATTACCCGCCAGCTGATTAAAGACCCGACCATTTTTCACGTGGCTAACGGGACGGTGGTGGCTGATGGATCTGCCCCCAGTGGCGATCCGGCAACAAAGGAGGATTAAGCAGTGGCTGATAAAGAACACGAAACCAAGGCAGAACAAGCCAGAGAATATGATGCCAGCCAAATCCAGGTCCTAGAAGGCCTCGAAGCGGTCCGGAAACGGCCCGGGATGTACATTGGCTCGACCAGTGCCCAAGGTCTCCATCACTTGGTTTGGGAAATTGTGGATAACGGGATCGATGAAGCCTTAGCCGGCTTTGCGGATTCCATTCATGTCACGGTCGAAAAGGATAACAGTATTACTGTTTCTGATAACGGTCGTGGGATTCCTGTCGACACGCAACAAAAAACGGGGAAGCCCGCTTTGGAGACGGTTTATACCATCCTGCATGCCGGGGGTAAATTTGGCGGTGGCGGATACAAGGTCTCCGGGGGTCTTCACGGGGTCGGTGCGTCCGTCGTTAACGCTCTGTCAACTCATCTGGAAGTTCAGGTTATTCGGGGTGGCAAGCGTTATGGGATTACCTTTAAACGTGGCCACGTTGATAAACCCATGTACGTCATGGAAGAGGGGCTGGACCAAGATCGTCACGGCACCATCGTGCATTTCTTGCCGGACCCAGACATCTTCCGGGAAACGACGACGTTTGATATCAAGACGTTGACGACCCGGGTTCGTGAACTGGCCTTCTTGAACAAGGGCTTGCGGATCACGATTCGTGACGAACGCCCAGAAACGCCAACTGAAGATGATTTCCACTATGAAGGTGGGATTCGCCACTACGTTGACTACTTAAACGAAAATAAAACAACATTATTTGAACCCCCGATTTACGTTGAAGGTGAAGAAAACGGGATTACCGTGGAAGTGGCCCTGCAGTATACGGACGACTACCACAACAACCTGTTGACGTTTACCAACAACATTCACACCTATGAAGGTGGGACCCATGAAGAAGGATTCAAACGTGCGTTGACCCGGGTCGTGAACGATTACGCTCGGCAAAACAAGCTGATGAAGGATAACGAACCTAACCTGACCGGGGATGACGTTCGTGAAGGGATGACCGCTGTGGTTTCCGTGAAGCATCCGGATCCCCAATTCGAAGGTCAGACCAAGACCAAGTTAGGGAACTCCGATGCCCGGACTGCCGTGGATCACACGTTCGCCGACCACTTCATGCGCTACCTGATGGAACATCCTGATATTGCCCGCAAGGTTGTGGACAAGGGGACGTTGGCATCTAAGGCGCGGGTCGCTGCTAAGCGTGCTCGAGAAGTGACGCGGAAGAAGAGTGGGTTGGAAATCTCTAACCTGCCTGGGAAATTAGCCGATAACACGTCTAAGGATCCTGCCATTTCCGAATTGTTCATTGTCGAAGGGGATTCCGCCGGTGGTTCTGCTAAGCAGGGCCGGTCGCGGTTGACGCAAGCCATCCTGCCAATTCGGGGGAAGATTTTGAACGTCGAAAAGGCCTCTATGGATCGGATTCTGGCGAATGAAGAAATTCGTTCGATGTTTACCGCCATGGGAACGGGCTTTGGCTCCGACTTTGACGTGTCGAAAGCTAATTATCACAAATTAATTATCATGACCGATGCCGATGTCGATGGGGCCCATATTCGGACGCTGTTGTTGACGTTAATCTACCGCTACATGCGGCCATTGTTGGATGCCGGTTACGTGTACATCGCCTGCCCACCCCTGTATCGGGTTCGGCAAGGGAAGATGCAACGCTACCTGGACTCCGATGATGAATTGAAAGAATTATTAGGGCAATTGCCACCCGCACCAAAGCCTCAGATTCAACGGTACAAGGGGCTTGGTGAAATGGATGCCGAACAGCTCTGGGACACGACCATGAAGCCGGAAAACCGCCGGCTCTTACGGGTCGATGCTCAGGATGCCATCAACGCTGACCAAGTGTTTAGCATGTTGATGGGGGACAAGGTTGCGCCTCGACGGGAATTTATCGAGGACAATGCCACCTTCGCCGAGTTGGATGTTTAGTGAAGAACGGAGGGTAAAAATTTGGCTGATCAAGATTACAATATAGGTCGGATTACCGACGTTGACCTTTCACAAACCATGCGAACATCCTTCTTGGATTACGCGATGAGTGTGATTGTGCAACGGGCGTTACCAGACGTGCGGGATGGTTTGAAGCCAGTCCACCGTCGAATCCTATACGATATGCACGAACTCGGGATCACCCCCGATAAGCCATTCCGGAAATCTGCCCGGATGGTCGGGGATGTCCTCGGGAAATACCATCCACATGGTGATTCTGCTGTGTACGAATCCATGGTGCGGATGGCCCAAGACTTCTCGTACCGCTACATGTTAGTGGATGGTCACGGGAACTTTGGTTCTGTCGATGGTGACGGGGCCGCTGCCATGCGGTATACCGAAGCGCGGTTGAGTAAGATCGCGATGGAAATGCTGCGTGACATTAACAAAGATACGATTGATTTTCAAGATAACTACGATGGGTCCGAACGCGAACCTGTTGTGCTCCCTTCACGTTTCCCCAACCTGTTAGTTAACGGGGCTTCCGGGATTGCCGTTGGGATGGCCACGAACATTCCGCCGCATAATCTGACGGAAGTCATTAGTGCCCTGCACATCTTGATGAAGAACCCTGATGCCAGTCTGGCTGAGTTGATGGAGGTCTTACCAGGCCCCGACTTCCCAACCGGCGGGATCGTTATGGGGAAGGCTGCTATTCGCCGGGCTTACGAGACCGGGAAGGGCACTATTACCTTACGGGCGAAGGTCGACATCGAAGAAGAAAAGAACGGCAAGCAACGCATTGTGGCCACGGAAATTCCTTACATGGTTAACAAGGCCAAGCTGATCGAACGGATCGCCGAATTGGCTCGGGACAAGCGAATCGAAGGCATTACCGATGTCAACGATGAAACCGACCGGACGGGGATGCGGATCGTCATTGACGTCCGGCGTGACGCCAGTGCCGAAGTGATTCTGAACAACCTGTACAAGATGACCCTCATGCAGACTTCATTTGGGATCAACATGTTGGCGATCGTCAAGGGTGCGCCTAAAGTCTTGGGCTTGAAGGCAATCTTGCAGTACTACTTGGACTTCCAGTTGGAAGTTATCAAGCGGCGGACGGCCTTCGAATTACGGAAGGCTGAAGCCCGGGCCCACATCCTGGAAGGGTTGCGGATTGCCCTCGATCACATCGATGAAATCATCACCATTATCCGGCAGTCACAGACCGCTGAAGTGGCGAAGAATGAATTGATGACGCGCTACAGTCTGTCAGATAAGCAATCGCAAGCCATCTTGGACATGCGGTTGGTTCGTCTGACTGGTCTGGAACGTGAAAAGGTCGAGAAGGAATACAATGATGTCATGGCGAACATCAAGGATTACAAGGAAATCTTGGCATCCAAGGAACGTCAACAGAGCATCATTTACGACGAATTGATGGAAATTCAAAACAAGTTCGGCGACGCTCGGCGGACTGAATTGATGGTCGGTGAAGTCTTGAGTCTGGAAGACGAAGACTTAATTGCCGAAGAAGACGTCGTGGTCTCATTGACCCACAACGGCTACATCAAGCGGTTACCAACGTCCGAATTTAAGGCTCAAAACCGTGGTGGTAAAGGGGTTCAAGGTATGGGTGTCCATGAAGATGACTTCATTGAACACCTCGTGGCAACGTCCACGCATGACATGCTGCTGTTCTTCACCAACACCGGGAAGGTCTACCGGATGAAGGGGTATGAAATCCCTGAATACGGGCGGACGGCCAAGGGAATTCCGGTCATTAACTTGCTCGGTATCAACAACAACGAGCATGTGCAGGCCGTGATCAACGTGGCCAATCCGGGAGAAAATGCCGAACGCGACATCTTCTTCACGACGGTCCAAGGGACGGTCAAACGGACGCCAGTCGATGAATTTGCCAACATCCGGAGCAATGGTCTGAAGGCCATTAACCTGAAGGATGATGACGAATTGATCGATGTCGACATCATCAATGGTGATGCCAACATGATCATCGGGACCCATCTAGGCTACGCCGTTAGCTTTGCGGCTAAGGACGTGCGGTCAATGGGACGTTCAGCCACTGGGGTTCGTGGGATTCGGTTGCGTGAGAGTGATTACGTGATTGGAGCCAGCGTCCTCAAGCCGGACAGTCGGGTGTTTGTCATTTCCGAAAAGGGTTATGGGAAGCAAACGCCAGCTAGCGAATACCCAATCAAGGGACGTGGCGGTAAGGGTATCAAGACCGTCAACGTGACTGAGAAGAACGGGCCGTTAGCCGGATTGACTACCTTGGATGGTGATGAAGATCTGATGTTAGTCACCAACAAGGGTGTCATGATTCGCTTCAACGGGAGCGATGTCTCCGAGACCGGTCGGGCAACCTTAGGGGTACACCTGATTCGTCTGGGCGACGATACCGCCGTGGCTACAATGGCCAAGGTCGATAAGGAAGACGACAGCGCTGAAGTTGAGGGTGAAACGGTGGACGGTGACGCCCCCGCAACCGATTCAACGCCAGTGACGCCGGATTCCGATGCACCGGAAGCTTAAATTGAATAATTGAGAAACTAGCTATTGCCTTTTAGGTGATGGCTAGTTTTTTTGTCGAAAAGCAACCACAATTATAATTTAATTTGTAAATGATTTTGGTAGATTTCTACTTTTACGTCGGGTATACTTGGTCTAGACCATAATCTTTCTACGATAACATTAGTTGGAGGAGAAAAACGTTGAAGATAGCTGGGAACACTCATAACCATTGTCATAGCATGTCCGTTTTGAAAGTAAGTTTAATTGTTGGTTTGGCGGCAACGGGACTGATGATGTGGTCATCACCGATACAAGCGGAAGTCAAAGATGATAAGGTCATGACGACAAATGCGGTAAAAGATGATAGTCAGGTTATTACCGGGAAAACAGGGACCTGTGAGTGGACCTTTCAGGATGGGATCTTAAAGATTGGTGCCGGTAACTTTGCGAGAAATGGCAGTTGGCGGCGGTATGCCGATCAGATTATTGAGATCCAGTTTACTGGAAAAGTGGTTCTTCCAGCAGAAAGTGAATATATGTTTTCTGATCTGCGCCAGCTACAGCGATTTAGTGGCGCAGATTTAGTAGATACCAGCCACGTGACGAATATGGGGAACATGTTTCAATTTGATAAATCCTTGAAGGAATTGGACCTGCGAAGCTGGGATGTGCGACAAGTCACGTCGATGATGAAGACTTTTTGGGGGACAAATTCGCTTCAAGTTTTGCGTATTGAGAATTGGGAAACGCCGCGATTAGATTTTGTGCAGGGAATATTTACATATTGTGGCGTTCAGTCGCTAGATTTGCGGAGCTGGTCGATAAACAAGGTTGATGATCTATCGAATATGTTCTCTGGAATGAATAATTTGACCAGTCTGGACTTGCGAGGTTGGCAAACGCAGAATGTCACAACGATGGCTAGCATGTTTGCGGAGACCCCCTCGCTAAGAAATTTGCAATTGGGAGATGAGTGGGATACCGGTCACGTCATTTATATGGACAATACCTTTGAACATACGGGATTGATGACATTGGATTTACGGCGGTGGGATGTGAGTCACGTGACAACGATGGTCGGAATGTTCCAAGATTGCCATAATCTGGAGACCTTAAATATTGGCAATTGGCAAACAGGAAACGTCACGGATATGTCACAGATGTTTAGTCAAGCTCTAGTGAAAAGCTTACCGCTTGAAAATTGGGATGTCAGCCACGTGACAAAAATGAGTCAAATGTTTGCCCGAGCTGGAGTTAGGTCATTGGACCTTCATCGATGGGATGTGCGCAATGTCGTGAATTTTGAACAATTATTTGCGGCCAGTGCTGCCGAAGATATTAATGTTAGTGGTTGGCAGACGTCACATGCGGGCAGTTTCCAGAAGCTGTTTTACTTGTCACAGGCAAGGAAAGTCGACCTGTCGGGATTTGATATGACACATTTGGACTACAACGATGATTCCACGGGGTATTGGGGCGAAGGTCGTGTAGAGCTGATGTTGGGAAATATGCCATATCTACATATTTTACGATTGGGGCCGAAAAATTTATTACAAGATGCCAAGAACTTTACAGTCGGACTCGGTGCATCTTCTGGTGGTGATTTTCAATACCACGCTAACGAGCATTGGCATGCTGTGGGCAAGGGAACCGTTGATCATCCGCAGGGACAATTATTGACGGCTAAAGCATTGGAGGAACATTATACGCCGGCGATGGCGGAGACGTATGTACGAGAGGTTCAGGCAGCGCCCGTGATTGTCTACTATCGCGATTTGATTACCAATAAAGACCTTCAACAATCCCGGTATCTTTCAGGCATAGTTGACGCGCCATTTACGATTAAAACGGATTTTCCAGGCTATCGCTATCAACGTGCCGATGCTCCTCTGACAGGGACATTTTGGAGGCAAGCACAGGCAGTTGTTTTGTATTATTTAAAAGCAAATACTGACTTGGGAAGTGTGACCTTGCGCGCCGTGGATGATGAGGGTAATCGGTTGCTCCCAGATAGCGTTCAGACGGGGAAAATTGGGACGCAATTTCCAATTGTCGCTCCAGAGATTGCGGGGTACAGGCTCCATCGTGACGCACCACTCCCAACTCAGGGGGTATTCACGTTGGAACCACAAGTCCTAACGCTGTTATATCGCAAATTGCAGACGGTACGGGTCTGGTACCTTGAGCAATCAACCGGTCGGGAGCTTCATCAACCAGAAGTATTTGAAGGGGAAACGGGAGCGGCTTATCAGGTCGAACAGTTCACGAAGGATGTATCGGATAGCTTGGTGGGTTATACTTTTAAACTAGGCGTAGGATTACCCGGGAAATATGGTGAGGGCAATCAAAATGTTTATTTGTTGTTTGAGAAGAACGCGGTGGTGAAACCAACACCAACACCAACACCAACACCAACACCAACACCACAAGTTGTTGAACCGGAGAAGCCGGCCGAATCGGTCGAGACCGCGGAAAACGGTGGAAGTGGCGACTTGATATCGACGGATACGACTAATCAAGGTTCATCAAAATAAAAAAAGCAGCGGAGAAAAGTTGAAAAGGTTAGTCCACAGCCAGACCGTCGTGGCGGGGCATCTGCCGTCTCTACCGGTCGAGCTAACGTTCGGCAAAATCAGGTGTTACCCGCAACCGGGGAGGCAAACCACGGATGGTGGGCAATCTTGAGTGGCTTGTTGCTATCGGTAGTGAGCTGGCAATGGTGGTGGCATCGTAGACGATGAATAAGGCCGTAGAAAGCAGCCAATCAGTGCATCTAAGGGCTCGTTGCTGGAACCGATTGAAAATAGAATGAAAGAATAATCGTAAAGGGAATTTACCAACGGGTAGGTTCCCTCTTTTTCGTGGCTTAGCTACCGGAAGTTGGTTTAGGAACTACTGCTAAATTCACTCAGATAACGAGCATAATGGCGTAATCCCGCGTGATACCAGCGATTTTTGAGGTGGCTTACATGGCTGGATTGTTAACTAGTTATACTTTTATTTCATTTCATCAATACCCATAGAAATGAAAGTAGATGTTAATTGTTCTGCAGTATGGACATATTAGCCAATGTGTCCTATACTTTATTTAGACAGATATTGAGATGTGTTACACATGAAAGGGGTAGCATCATGATTAATAAGTTGGGGAATAAGTCAAAACAAAAGTTGACTACTTTAGCAATCTTAGGTGTTATCGCTGGTGTGGGGTACCAGGTTGACACGGCTCACGCGGATGTAGCACCGGATTCGAATGGTGATCCAAGCGTAGAAAATAATAAAATTGCGTCGACGGCTAACGACATTAATAGCAAAGAACAGAAGATCAACAATTCACAAAACACTGGGACACCTGTGCCAACTGATACGCAGAAAGATAATCAGCAATCTGAGAATCCAACTGGGAACATTGAAAAAGATGTCCCTACGGCTGAAGAACAAGGTGACAATGGGGGAACGAATGGGAAGCCCGTTCAAAACGGCGAAAATGAAAACGATACCAAAGAGACGCCTAAAGCTCCTGAAGCGCCAACTAACACGCCAGACGTCGTGACACCACCAGCAACAAACACTGGAGAGAAGACTCCTCCAGCGCCTAAGGTACCTGCGCCTAAACCGGCACCAGTCTCCAATTTTAAAGGATCTATGTTGAGGGACGTTGCTGTGCCAGCTATCCAGACTGGGACTTGGGGCACTAGCCCATGGAGCATGGATGATCAGGGCGTCATCACGATTAAGGCGGGGACGCTTGGAACTAGTAGCGAAATGGACGCGGTTAAACGGAACGTCACGAAGGTTATTTTCGATAATGGCGTAGTCTTGCCTTGGAAGTGTTCGCACTTGTTTTATGAATGGACTAAGGTTCAATCCTATGAGGGCTTGGCGAATGTAGACGCTTCTAAAGTTAACGTTATGGACAGTATGTTTGCTTTCAACTATGCACTGGAGAACATTGACCTTAGTAGCTGGGATATGAGTAAAGTTAATAATATGTTGGCCATGTTCCAGGGGCCAAACGCGGGGCCAGAGTTTTCACTTGGTGGTGAGAACTACATGCACCTGAAGAGTGTGAAGATGGGAAGTAGTTTGGGCAAGACACCTATAAATATTTCCGCCATGTTTGAAGGCGATAAGATGCTGACCTCCCTTGATACTGAGAATTGGGACACTAGCAAGGTCAATCTGATGTCTGATACTTTCAATGGTACAGGCTTCACATCGCTGGATCTTAGTAACTGGAAGATTAAGCCAGACATCCAGGCGGTTAATTTATTCGGTAATATGTATAACTTGACGGACATCAACTTAACCGGTTGGAATTTAACATGGAATGTTTCATCGATGTTTCAGAATGACGTGAAGCTTAGCAGTCTTGACCTGACGAACTTGGCTGGTTCTGCTGTTTATCACCAAGTTTATGGGATGACTGGGTTGAAGCAACTGACCTTAGGACCGAATAATGCGATGTACACGCAGGGCTATCCAGAGTGGAAGATGGCGATTCCCGAAATCACCCCTTCCGACGACTACACCGGTCTCTGGCAGTTTGTGGGCACGGGGACGGTCGACAAGCCGAATGGGCCAACCTACACGGCCGCTGAACTGATGGACGCTTACGACGGGGCCACAATGGCCGGGACCTACGTTTGGCAAAGGACGATGCCTAAGCCTACGACGCCTACGAATCCTGGGACGGAGACCGGGAACACGACCAATCCAACGACACCAGATATTGATCATACAACTGATCCGGTGACGCCGGACACCGATGACGGCAATGTTGTGACTGGTGGGGATGGGGCCACAATCGACGGTGGCGCTGCTGACAAGGTTAAGGCCACTAAGAAGACCACCAAAGCAGTTGTTAAAAAGGCAGCCAAGGGGACTACAACGAAGTCCAATGCCCCCGCAACGGTAGCCTTTGCCAAAACGAATAAGCAGCCCCAGGCAACACAACTGGGACAACCAGCCGCTAAGCAACAGAGTCAGACGACTACATTGCCACAAACAGGTGAACAACAATCGTCCGTTTGGTTGGCAACTCTAGCCGGTGTGATTGGCTTGGGTCTCCTCAGCTTGAATTGGTTCAAACGTCAAAATTAAGCATAATAGTTAACGAGACCGCTTGGCTTAGGCTGAGCGGTTTTTCTTTGTCTAATTAACTCATACTTAGCGAGAGTATACAATAGTAAATGACGGATTTTGGTAATGTAAAACAGTTACCCAATTATATGTCAATATGTATCCTAATCCGCGATGCTAAGCCAATTTTATAACGATAGTAATTTAAATTATTTAAATAATTGTATATAGTTAAATGTGTTTACTTTAGCTCGGCTGTCTGGTAAGCTCAAAATAATATCGATTGGCGAGATTGATTTGAGAAAAGCAAAGGGGGGCGGAGGCGCCATGGCAACGACCATTATTGATTTTGCGACGGCAGTCACTGTGCTAGGAAATAATTTAAAGGCTCGGCGACAAGCACTGGGACTCACCCAGCAGACACTTGCTGCAGGACTCTGTGCGCAAGCCATGATCAGCAATATTGAGAAGGGAATTGATCTTCCCAATGCAAGCTTACTGACTAAGTTGTGTGAGCGCCTGCGATTGCCCCACAACCAGATGCTCAAGGAGAACTATCCTATTCGTCGCCTACCGTCGTTTGGCGATAAAGTCCATCGATTGTACAGTCAGCAGCGGTACGTTGACCTGAAGGCTTATATGGAGCGTCCGGGCCGTCTGCGGGTTTTGACAACTGATGAAGATTTAAAAGCATACTATTATTATTACGGTTGTACGGTTTATCAGGTAACTCATGACGCGACGGTTGCGTTGCGAAGCATTCGGACCGCGTTAACTATGATGATGCCACAGCACCCACAGCGGTATCGGACGCTCGAAGTATTGCTTTTCTCAACTGAAAATTATATGACAGCGGCTACCACAGATCAGCCGAATTATGACGGATTTGAGCGTGCATTGACCATCATTCGGGAACAACGTTTGATAGATAGCAGTCAAAATCTCTGCATGGTTTTTAACCAGTATGCACGAATTTGTTTGATGCAGAGGCAGCCACAGCAGGCAATTCGGATATTGATCGAAGGTATTGCGTGGGCAGATGCGCATGGATCGGATTATATGTTGGCGGACGATTATGCGTTGTTGGTTCAAGCACACGCGATGGCACAGTGAGTGGCAGCAGATTAGCAGTTGTGGGTGTCATTATGGCAATGATGTAGGTAAAGGCATAGCAGACATATTAGGAGGAACCGACTAATGATGAGTGAATGGGCAGCAATTCAAGACACGTTATTTCTCATGCATGATGGTTTGTTGGTCGAGTCACTGGTTCGCGAGGCCGAAGATGAGGCCGAAGCCGAGGTGCCACGGGCAAAATAAAATTAAAACAATTAGCGCGATCAGGGTGACCTGACCGCGTTTCTTGTCATTGATGAGGCCTAGAACCCTATATAGACCGCGAATGAGCAGCCACTGTTTGAAAAAAGCAAATTAATTTTGAAAAACAAAAAATATTTAGCCATTCTTCTCGTAGTTAAGTAGTGTAACGTAAGCAGCACCCGTCGGTCGGCCCCGATTTGCTTAACGAAATGATTTATGCTATACTACTAGCTTGTGAGTATCTGGCTTTCGCTAGAGTCTCTCCTTGCTCCCGCATCGCAGCGGGGGCCTGAAGTCCATAAGGAGGTGTAACATTCATGGAAACTACTAAATACGAAATTACCTACATTATTCGTCCAGACCTTGACGATGCCGCAAAGACCGCTTTGGTTGAACGCTTCGACAAGTTGCTTAAGGATAACGGTGCCAACATCCTTGATTCAAAGGATTGGTCTAAGCGTCGTTTTGCTTACGAAATCGGTGGTTTTAACGAAGGTATCTACCACGTTATTACTGTAAACGCTGATGACGATGCAGCATTGAACGAATTTGACCGTTTAGCTAAGATCAACGACAGCATCTTACGTCACATGATCGTTAAGCGCGAAGACTAATTTGACTTTAAACTTTTAATTTTGAGAGGAGTTATTCAGCAATGATCAACCGAGTAGTACTAACTGGCCGACTGACACGGGATGTTGACTTACGATACACCCAAGGCGGTGCTGCTGTTGCCACGTTTACCTTGGCCGTTGATCGGCGGTTCACCAACAAAACTGGTGAACGGGAAGCTGATTTCGTAAGTTGCGTCATCTGGCGCAAGTCCGCGGAAAACTTTGCGAACTTCTTCCACAAGGGTTCCCTTGTCGGTATTGAAGGTCGGATTCAGACCCGGAATTACGAAAATCAACAGGGCCAACGGGTTTATGTTACCGAAGTTGTTGTCGAGGACTTTTCGTTCCTCGAACCACGTTCTCGCAACGCGAACAACAATGGCGGCAACACGAACTACGGCGGTAACCCAGCGAATAATGCTCCTCAACAGAATCAGAATCAAAATGCCAATCCATTTACGAGTGGGAACCCGTCTCCGGCGGCCCCATCGCAAAACTCGAATCCAGCCCCAAGTAACAATAACGGCAACAACGCTGGGAACAACTCAGCTGATCCGTTTGCGAACACCGGCGATTCAATTGACATTTCCGATGATGATTTACCGTTCTAAACACTAAAATACGAGGAGGGAATTTCTCATGGCAGGACAACGTCGTGGCGGCCGTCGCCGTCGGAAGGTTGATTTTATTGCAGCCAACCACATTGAATACATTGATTACAAGGATACTGACTTATTACGTCGGTTTATCTCCGAACGGGGTAAGATCTTACCTCGCCGGGTTACTGGTACTAGTGCCAAGAACCAACGTAAGTTAACTATTGCTATCAAGCGTTCACGGATCATGGGCTTAATGCCATTCGTTAGCGAAGAGTAGTCTTTTAAGAACTAACACTCAGGTGTTGGTTCTTTTTTTTCGGCAAAATTGATCAAAAGGGTTCCGGCTAGAACATACTAGCAGGAGCCCTTTTTAGTCGTTCATTGGCGAAACATGAGCACTTACAGCCGATTTCGAAAGTGTTGTGGTGACAGGCCAAATTCTTTTTTGAAGACGCGCGAGAAGTAGTAACTGTCCGTGTAACCCAGTCGTCGCGCAACCTGTTGAATCGGGACGTTGGTGTACTGCAAGTAGTGGCTGGCACGTTTCATCTTAATAGAGGTGATGAATTCAATCACACTGGAGTTGACCACCTCTCGGAACTTGCGACTGAGATAGCTGGTCGAAATACCCAGTTCGTTGGCAACATCTGCGAGTTTGATGGGTTCATCGATATGCTGGTAGATATAGTGGATCGCCGCGTCGACGTAGTTACTGCCGGGAGTACTGGCCTTGGCGTCGTCCATGGCGAGGGTCGCCAGCAGGACGCCTAACACCTGCGACACGTAGAAGACGGCATCATAACTGAATCCAGGAATGAAGGACTTGATCATCTGCCAGAACTGTCGCATGGTCGAATTGACCTGCTCGTTAGTGAGATGGTCGATGAAGTGGGCTTGCTTGGGCGAGACGTTGACGTATTCCTCGGCCAGTTTACCCCGAAAATGCAACCAATAAATATCCCAGGGGTCGTCCTTGGAGGCGTAGTAAGTGTGCTTGATTCCCGGTGGCATGATGATCAGCGAGTATTGATGCAGGTGATAGGTCTTGCCGTCGACGATTACCGTGCCGGCGCCGCCCGTACAGAAGATAATGACCCAGCCGGCTGAGCCCTGTTCCCGGTTGACGTAGTGATACTGGGCGTTGGGGAAGAACCCCAGGTCAGTCACGTAGAGGTTCGCGATAATTGGCGAAAATATGTAGTCTTGAAGGACGTCCTTGGGCAGTACAAATAAGTATTCGTTGTCGAAATCCTGTAGGCGTCGCAATGTGGGGACCTCCTTTCACTTGAGACTTGGACGTTCAAGCCCCTGAACTACCTTGAGTATACCGTTTGAAACACGGATAATCCATCTTTCTGGTCTTTTAGTGCATTCAAAGAAAGCGCTTTCCATATTAAGCTTAGGCTAGATTGAGGAAAGGAACGAGTGTGTATGCTGAATACGATTACGGGCGTTTCGTTAACGGAAACTGAACTAACTATCCCGACATATAAGACGGGTCAGCCAGAGAAGAATCCGATGTTTTTGGAAAAACGAGTCTATCAGGGAAGCAGCGGGAAGGTCTATCCCTTCCCGGTCACCGAAAGAATTTTTAATGAGAAGCAAGATCACACCTATCATGCCATTATTCTAGAGAACCAATACTTACAAGTGACCTTTCTGCCAGAACTAGGTGGCCGGATCTACCGGGCGCTCGACAAGACCAACAATTATGATTTCGTCTATTATAACCACGTCATCAAGCCGGCATTGGTCGGACTCACCGGCTCCTGGATCTCTGGGGGGATCGAGTTTAACTGGCCCCAACATCACCGTCCAGACACGTTCCTACCAATTGAAACCCAACTCGAAAGCCATGACGATGGGTCTAAGACGTTGTGGATGAGTGATATTGACCGGATGTATGGAACCAAGATTTCCGTCGGATTTACCATGTACGCTGACAAGTCTTACCTCGAATTGAACGAACATTTTAAGAATCCGACCGACTTGCCACAGACATTCCTATGGTGGGCCAACCCAGCGGTGCCAGTCAATGATCATACCCAATCCATCTTTCCACCGGACGTGAATGCCGTCTTTGACCATGGGAAACGGGCCGTATCGACCTTCCCAATTGCCACGGGTGAATATTATAAAGTCGATTACTCTGCCGGTGTCGATATTTCTCGTTATAAGAACGTTCCCGTACCGACGTCTTACATGGCGGCGCACTCCGAGTATGACTTCTTGGGGAATTACGACCACCAAAAGAATGCGGGGCTCCTCCACGTGGCCGACCATCACACATCACCCGGGAAGAAGCAGTGGACCTGGGGTAATGGTGATTTTGGGAAGTCTTGGGATCATCAACTGACCGATAACGACGGTCCTTACATCGAATTAATGGTGGGGACATTTACCGATAATCAGCCTGACTTTACCTGGCTACAGCCGCACGAGGAGAAGTCATCGACGGAATACTTCATGCCGTACAAAAATGTTGGGGCCGTGAAGAATGCGACCATCAATGCCGCCGTGAACTTGGAGCGAGATGGCAGCGACCTGCGGATCAAAGTCTACGCAACGTCTGTCTTCAAGGATGCTCACGTGAAGCTTTATCAGAAAGCGCAAGTCCTCACCGACGACGTGCAAACGTTGAGTCCCACAGACACTTTTGACAAAACGATGGCCAATCCAACGGGAGCCGACCACGACTTCCGAGTGGTTGTGACCGACAGTACCGGCCGGGAATTGGTTAGCTACCAACCAGCCAAGGATGAAGTGGAACAGATTCCAGATGCCGCCAAGGAAATCGCTGCGCCAGAGAAATTACAGACGAACGATGAACTTTATTTGGCAGGGCAACACTTGGAACAATACCGGCACGCCACGTATCGGCCAGTTGATTACTACTTAGAAGGTTTGAAACGCGATCCCGGTGACTACCGAATCAACGATGCCTACGGATTGCTCCTGTATCGGCGTGGCCAATTTGCGAAGAGTCAGGAATACTTTGAAACGGCCATCAAACGGCAAACGGCGCACAACACCAATCCGGCGAGTGGTGCTGCTCACTATCACTTGGGGCTGAGCTTACGGATGCAGGGTAAAGAGGTCGCTGCTTATGACCACTTCTTCAAGGCCACTTGGTCGCACGAAACCCAATCCGTCGCCTTTCTCGCATTGGCTCAGATCAAGGCCAGTCGTGGCGAGTTGACGGCCGCCTTGAAGTTCGTTGACCAGTCGCTGGTTACCGGTGCCCACGACATGGCGGCCCGGACGCTCAAGGTTAGCCTGCTACGGCAATTGGGCCAGACCACGGCGGCAGCCCAGCTAGTCGCTGAGAACACGCAACTGGACCGCATTGACCTGGCCAACCGCTACGAGGCCTACCGGTTAACCACCAATGCGGAGACTGAAAGTCAGCTGACGGCTGCGTTGAATGGCAAACTCAACAATTACTTAGCCTTAGCCGAGGCATACAGCCGTAGTGGGGCATATGCCGATGCCTTGGCGATCATCAGTCACTATCCGGACGCACATCCCCTGAAGAGCTACTATCAGGCCTATCTGTCCGCTAAGTTGGATCGGTCGGCCGATGCGACGGCCTACGCCGCTGCTGGGGCCGCGGCTTCACCGGATTACGTCTTCCCGAACCGGTTGGAAGACGTCCGGGTGCTGCAGTATATTTGTGAAAATTACCCGCAGGACGGCCTAGCTGCCTACTATTTAGGGAACTTCTTCTACGACCGGCAAGTGTATGCCACGGCCACGAAACTGTGGGAACACTGTGCGCAGGTCAATCCAGACTACGCGATGGCGCACCGGAATTTAGCCATTGCCTACTTCAATCGGGAGAATGATCCCCAGGCTGCCTTAACGGAATTGACGACGGCGTTCAAGTTAGACCCAACGAATAGTCGCTTAGTCTTCGAGCTGGCAACCCTTCACGAGAAGCTCAACGATCCTTTGACCGACCGGTTACAATTCCTGGAAGACCATCGCGACCTCGTTTCACAACGGGATGACAGTTACGTCTTAATGGTGACGCTATTGAACGAGACGGGCCGTTATCAGGAGGCTTACGATGCCGTGATGGCGCACATCTTCCATCCGTGGGAAGGTGGCGAAGGTAAGGTCAGCACGCAGTATGAATACGCATTGGTCGAACTAGCCAAGCAGGACTTGCGGAAGCGTGACAGTACTAGCGCCATTGCTAAGTTAGAACAAGCTTTGGTTTATCCGCGGAGTTTGGGTGAAGGTAAATTGCCAATCGCGGTCAACAACGTGATTGATTTCTATCTCGGGATGGCGTACCGGGCTAAAGGTGATGAAACCGCGGCCAAGACGCACTTCGAAGCCGCAACACAGGGCCTGAGTGAACCGACTGACATGATGTACTACAACGACCAGCCGGCCGATACCATCTTCTATCAAGCTTTGGCTGACGAGCAGTTGGGACGAAC
Organism: uncultured Lactobacillus sp.; assembly: GCA_937874695.1. GTDB lineage: Bacteria > Bacillota > Bacilli > Lactobacillales > Lactobacillaceae > Levilactobacillus. The sequence goes on along the minus strand of CALNAJ010000014.1, from coordinate 32,654 downwards.
AGACGCTGCGAAGGCCCGTTATTACAAGCTGATCAATTTTGGGGAGCAACACATCTTCAACACCTTCAAGCTGGACTATTTCGCGGTATCACTGCCGGATGCTCTATTGTTTGACGATGACTATCAAGCGAAAAATTCCGTCCACTGTGACTACCTGATGGCGCTGGGATACTTGGGCTTGAACCAGACAGCCAAGGCACAGACCTTCTTCGACCGGGCCTTAGCGCTTAATAATCACCACCAAGGGGTCCTCCGTCACGTTAACTTTGTGAAACCCGAGGTCTAAGCCATGGATATTACAATAAACAAGTATGATCATCAAGCGGGTAAGGACTACTGTGAACTAACGTTGACTAACGACCAGGGGATGCAGGTTAAACTGCTGAACTATGGGGCTACGTTGGAACAGGTGCTGTTACCCACTGAAAATGGTCTTGAGAATGTCATTCTGTCGCTACCCAAACCAGCCGATTATGCCGTGGAACGGAACTACTTGGGCGGTACGGTTGGCCGAATCGTGGGGCGCGTTCGTCGCGGTCAGTGGCAACTGGGCAATCAACTGATTCAGCTGCCAGTGAACAGTGGCAAGAATCACGCTCACGGTGGCACGGGAACGGATACGCAGGTCTTTGCCTTTCAACCGCAGATTACGGAGCGTAGCGTCAAGGTGACGATGACATTGGTCGATCCGAATAGTGCCAATGGCTATCCGGGAACGCTGAAAATGCAGGTGAGCTATGAACTGGACAATCAAAACCGGCTATCCTACCGCATTCAGGCAGTGACGGACCAAGTGACGGTCTTCAATCCGACCAACCATGTGTACTTTAACCTGGATGGTTCGGAGACGACCGTGGCGAACCAGCACTTGAAGATTGCGAGTGACTACTACCTGCCTTTGGATGCGGAGAGCTTGCCGTATCGTGGCCGCGCAGCGGTTGCCGGCACCGTGTTTGATTTCCGCCGGGGCAAACGTCTCGGAGCCGTTCTCGATGGGGATGACCCGGAAATCGTGGCCGAGCGGGGATTGAACCACCCCTTCATGTTGAGTGGCCGTCAGCCCGCGGTTACGCTGACGTCGCCGCAAAAGAATCGGGTCATGCGGATGCAAACAACGGCACCAGCAGTGGTGGTCTACACGGCCAACCACTTCGCCCATACGCCGGGAGTCACAGCCAAAATCGGCCAGTATGGTGGTGTGGCATTTGAAGCCCAGGTCGCCCCGCAAGAGAGCAGTGATCTGACGCCGCTGACATTGATGCCAGGAGAACACTTTGACCGCCAGACTAGTTGGCAATTCGACTTCTAGTCCGTCCGTCGGATAAGTTGAGACGCCTATTTTCAGCTATCAACGATTGGAGAAAATAAAAATGAAAAAGAAAAAACTAAGTTCCTACGTGATCTTAATTTCTTGTGCGGCCGCCTTGGGTGGACTTCTGTTTGGGTACGACACCGCCGTCATTTCTGGGGCCGTTGGTTTTTTGCAGATCAAGTTCGCACTGAGTAGTGCGGCAGTCGGTTGGGTCACTTCCTGTATCCTGATTGGCTGTGCCATCGGGGTTACGATTGCTGGGGTCCTCAGTGATATGTTTGGCCGGAAGAAGATTCTGGTACTTTCAGCCATCATTTTCGCTGGTTCCTCAGTTGGGGCCGCGTTGGCTGGGAGTTACATGACGCTGGTCATCTGGCGGATGCTTGCCGGAATTGGGATTGGATTGACCTCCCTGATTACTCCGCTGTACATTGCCGAAATGGCGCCAGCGGAGGTTCGAGGGAAACTGGTCACCGTGAACCAATTGGCCATTACGATTGGAATCTTCGTGGTCTACTTCGTTAACGCCGCCATCGTGTCCGGGTCTACACAGGCTTGGAATGTCTCTACCGGTTGGCGGTGGATGATGGGGGTCGGTGTCTTGCCGTCCGTATTGTTCCTGCTCGCATTGATTCCAGCGGGCGAAAGTCCTCGTTGGCTGCAACAACACGGTAAGGCAGATGCAGCACTGAGCGTCTTGAAACGTGTGGAAGGTGACGATGCCGCGGCGCAAACGCAGTTAGATGACATTGTCGCTTCCGAAAAGGTGGTCGACGACACCTCGTTTAAAGATTTGTTCAATAAGACTTGGTTGCCCGTACTGATGATTGGGGTATTGCTGGCGATCTTCCAACAATTCTCCGGGAGTAATGCCATCATGTACTACGCACCGGAAATCTTTAAGGGTGCCGGGTTCGGACAGAACGGGGCGTTCATGGCGACCGTTTCCATCGGGGTCATCAACATGGTTATTACGATTGTTTCCTTAGGATTGGTCGATAGAGTTGGTCGGAAAGCCTTATTGGGTTGGGGCTCCTTCGCTATGTCGCTGTGCCTGTTGGTTGTCGCCATCTGTTTCTTCATGCAGGCACCTGGTGGGGTCACATTGACCTTCATCCTGTTAGCCATCGCGTCCTACGCTATTTCATTAGCGCCGGTGACCTGGATCATGTTGTCGGAAATTTTCCCCTCCAAGATTCGGGGGCGGGCAATGTCCATCTGTACGCTGATCTTGTGGTTGAGTGACTTCGCATTGAGCTACACCTTCCCAATTCTGACCAAGAATATCGGGGAAGGCTGGACCTTCATGCTCTACGTGGCGGTAACTATGATTGCGGCCATCTTCATCTGGCGCAAGGTTCCCGAAACCAAAGGGAAGTCGTTGGAAGAAATCGAACTGTACTGGCACCGGAAGAGTGAAGGCGCTACGGCAACAGTTAAGGATTAACGGTATTATAAATCGTCTTTTAAGGAGACTGTGGCTAACAACCACAGCCTCCTTTTTGACTAGTTGCGGGCATTGGCTATCTTAAGTCGGGGAAGCGGAGTCGTCGGTCGCTGGATTCCGCGAGAACTCTTTAGAATGGGAACTAGTTCAATGAGGAGGTATTGGAAATGATTACAGCATTTGCGAGTCCCTCGACCTACGTTCAGGGTGACCAGCTTCTGCAGCATGCGGCCCGTTATATTGCGCCGTTTGGTAACCGTGGCCTGTTGATTGCCGACGATATTGTTTGGGAATTAGTGGGCGGGCAATTCTATCATCACCTGACGGCGGACGGACTTAAGATTGAGCATATCCACTTCAACGGTGAGAGTTCGCCGGAAGAGATTGCGCGGATTCAAGCCATCGGAGAGGCCAGGGATGCCAAATTTGTCATCGCGCTAGGCGGTGGAAAGACCAACGACACCACCAAGGCTGTCGGCGATCAGCTCCACGTGCCCGTCGTGATTGTCCCGACGCTGGCATCGAACGATTCGCCGTGCACGCGACTGAGCGTCATCTACTCACCCAATGGGGAGTTCTTGAAGTATCAATTCTACAACAAGAACCCTGACTTGGTGCTGGTGGATTCGACCGTGATTGCCGGAGCTCCCGTGCGCTTTCTGGTCGATGGGATTGCGGACGCTCTGTCGACTAACGTTGAAGCCCAGACGGTCGCACGGGCCCGAGCAACCACGTTATTACCGCTGCAGACCGATCAGACGGCCGCCGGATTAGCGCTTGCCGAGAAATGCGAGTCGCTGTTGTTCAAGTACACCGGGCAAGCCGTTTCCGCAGCCGCCGATCACGTGGTCACACCGGCATTGAGTCACATCATCGAGGCCAATATTCTCCTGAGTGGGGTGGGGGCCGAAAGTTCTGGTTTGGCCGCGGCCCATAGCTTTCAGAATGGCCTAACCGCACTGTCTGGTGACGTGCATAAGCTATCGCACGGGCAAAAGGTAGCGTTCGGAACGCTTCTCAACTTGGTTTTAGAGGGCGCCACCGACGCTGAGTTCCAACGGTACCTGGATTTTGAAGCCGATTTGGGGTTGCCAACGACTCTGGCTGACCTTCACCTAGATGAAGCTAGTGATGAGGACCTGATGAAGGTTGCCAAACTGACGGTTCAGTCCGGAGAAACCATTCACAACATGGGCTTTCCGGTGAGCGCCCGCGATGTCTTTTCCGCGATGAAAGCTACCGATGAATTGTCTCGACAGATGCAACGACGATTCTAGAATTGTTTTAATCAATACATGTTTAGCAGGTTTATCAGCTAATTAGGAATGGACCAGAGTGAGTCGTGACTGGTCCATTTTTAGGTTATCCGCTTTTACTTTGGTGTATCCACTAGTAGTTTCCTCGAAACTGAGGAAGTTCTCCTCAGTTTAACGGAAAAAAGATAAAAGTCAATTAGTAAATCGTTAACATAACGAAATAAATAATTGGCGAAGGGGGCAAAACTATAAAAAGCAATGCGCCAGCACCAGGGGTCGGATCCCGTGCGGACGTATTGCTCTTTAACAAGGTTTAGAATTCGCGGTGACCGCTGAGATAGACCTGCTTATCGGTCTGAACAACGTTGGCGGTATCGGCGAGTGGATCGGCCTTCAAGACTTGGAAGTCAGCGAATTTGCCGACTTCCAGGGTACCGTACTCCTGGTCAACGCCCATCAAGGCTGCCGAGTTCAGGGTCGAACACTGATAGGCCTGAGCAGGTGTCATACCCAATTTAGTCAGGAGACCAAACTCGCTGGGGGTTAAATCAAAGCCGTTGAAGGGCGTCCCGGCATCGGTTCCACAGGTGAATTTTACCCCCAGTTGGAAGGCCCGACGCATGTTGACGTAGGTGTCATCTAAAGCATCGGCGGCTTTTTTGACTTCCCAATCGGGTAAGACGCCGTGGCCCTGTTCGGGGATGACCCATTCGGCGATCAGCGTGGGCGTGAGGTAGGTGCCTTGCTTAACCATCTGTTTGGCCTCATCCTCGGTGACGTAGAAGCAATGTTCTACGGAGTCCACGCCAGCATCTAAGGCGTTTTGGATACCGGGATTACCCTCGGCATGGGCGGCAACGACCCGACGCTTGTGGTGAGCCTCTTCAACGGCCACGTGCATTTCGGCTACGGAGAGCTGCGCGTCTTCCATGAAGTCGTTGGGCGTCATGACACCACCGGTCGCCATGACCTTGATGCTCTCGGCACCATTCTTAAATGCGGTGCGGACGGCCTTACGCATTTCATCGGGTGAGTCGACTGCGTGACCGCCGTGAGGGGAGTCCCCGTGACCACCCGTCATCGAGAAGGCTTTGCCGGAGGTCAACATATGCGGCGTATGGGGCAGTTGGCCGGACTGTTGAAGCTTCTTCAGCTTAACGTCGGCATCGTAGCCGGTCCCGCATCCCCGCACATAGGTGACCCCAGACTTAAGTAGGGTTTGTAAATTGGTGAAGGCCAGGACACCGGCCTCGGCTTCGGAGTGTTCCTTACCTTGGAGCGACTGCGTGTCGGCGGTGACGTGGACGTGAACGTTCATGAAGCCCGGCATGACGTATTGGCCGTTGAGATCGACGCTAGTGTCAGCCGGTGCGGGCGTACCCTGCCCGCGGTCGACTAATTTACCGGAAGCATCGTCGACGGTAAACCACGCGTCGGACTGGTTCTGGTCGTTGGTGCCATCGAATAAGGTGAAATTAAAGAAAGTGGTTTTGGTCATATAAATTCCTCCTGAATTTTGTGTCGTGATTATATAGGTGAGAATGTATAGAAATCGTTATGGTTTGGTTTGATACATAGTTCTGGTGAAACGCCGCGCAGACCTGAAGTACCAGGGATCACAGCCGCCGGGAAACATTTGAGGATGTCTTGGTGGTGGTTGTGGACTGGGGACTTGGGGTACGGGCGGCTTTGGTGTGAATGGTGATAACTTGGTTTTACTTTGGTTTAAAGCGTTGTTGCTGGTTAGTTTTGTTTGGTTCGTTAGGCTTGCTCTCGCCTTTATATCCGGAAATATGGGGCCTTGGAAACGTGTTCAGTCGGGCAGGTCCCTGCGCTTAACCCCATTAAGCACCGGCTCGGTTCGTTGTTAGTATTTCTTCTGGTTTGGTTCTTTGGACTTGCTCTTGCCTTGATATCCGGAAATATGCAGCCTCCGAAACGAGTTGCGCAAGGCAGGTTCTTCCGCTTAGAAACCTAAGACCTCCTGTCCGGCGAGTGATTTTTAATGGCTAGTCTGGCTTAAAGAGCTAAATTGTCTCTCGCCCTTATATCCGGAAACTTGCGGCCTCTGAAACGAGTTGCGCAAGCCAGATTCTTCCGCTTAGACAAATAAGTGACTCCTGCTCGGCGAGGCCGAACAGAATCCCCTTATTTCCCTAATGCTCAGAATCTAAGCGGCTTGCTCCACTCTCTACTTCCAGTACGCATACTTATACTGCGCACCATGCAACAGCGTATCCTTCAATCCGCCAACATCCTTGCTGACGAGTTTCGCCTGTGAAGGCTGGTACAGTGGGATGTAGCCCTTGACCGCCATCAGACGTTGGTTGGCGTCCATTAAGGTGTTGTAGCGGTTCAGGCCCGTTTGGGTGGCTGCCTTGGCGAGAAGCGTGTTGAATGGGGTATCATTCCAGCCGGTGAAGTTGACCGTATTACCCTTGGCGGCGAGGTCTAGGAAGTCTGAGGCATCTAGCAAATTGGTAGACCAACCCGTCAGGTTTAGTTCAAAGGTGCCGGCGAAGTCCCGCGCCACGTGTTGGGCGTGGGGGATGGAGGTCGTGGTGACCGTCAGGCCCTTGAAGTTCTTTTCCATGACGGATTGGAGGTAGGCGCCGACGTGTTTGTCATCATCGGTGTCGTCGGTCAACAGGTTCAAGGTGACCTTAGTCTTCCCGGTTTCCTTCAAATACTTAGTCCAGTACGTCTTGGCCTTGGCAACGTCGGTCGGCAGGAGGTTCCCCAGTTGGGTCGGCCATGTCTTCGCCAGTCTTCGGATTGGCCTGATCGCCTCGTGGAACGGCATTGAGGGCGGGCTTGGAGCCATCCGCTAAGACCTTGCTGGCCAGCGTTTCCCGGTTGGTTACGTAGGAGACAGCCTGTCGCAAGTTTTCGGAGTTGGTTGCGGCCTTCTTACTGTTGACGTAGAGGTACTGTAGCCGACCTTGCAACGTCTTATGGAGCTGCTTGTTGTTGGCGTTAGCCCGGACATATTGGCCGCTGACGGTCGTTTCCTGGATCTTGCCGCTCTTGAACAGTGTGGCCGCGGTACTTTCATCCTTGGTGACGTCAACCTTGACCTTCTTGATTTTCACGTTCTTGGCATCCCAGTAGTGGGTGTTCTTGACGTAGGTCCAAGTCGAGTTGCTCCCAGTCCAGCCAACGAGCTTGTAGGCCCCGTTGCTCATGGTCTTGGCGGCGTTGGTCCCGTATTTCTGCCCGTATTTCTTCACGGTGGCGGTGTTCAGAGGATAGTAGTCGGAGACGAGGTCGTCGAAGTAGGGCACGGCCTGACTCAGCGTGATCTGGAGCTTGGTCTTGCTGAGGGCTTTCACACCAAACGTGGATGGGGCCGCCTTACCGTTTTGGATAGCGGCGTAACCTTTGATGGCGGAAAGTTTGTTGGCGTATTGGGCCTTGGTCTTCGGGTCGACCCAGCGGCGTAGTGAGGTGACGAAATCCTGAGCGGTGACCTCCTGTCCGTTGGCCCATTTGGCCGTCTTTCGAAGGTTAAACGTATATGTTTTGCCGTTGTTGGTGGGTGTAACTACCTTCGTGGCGACGCCGGCAACGATCTTGCCGGATTGATCATAAGTATAGAGACCTTCCATGGTTTGGGAGATCACGCTCCCACTGTTGGTATCGGTCGACTTGTTGGGGTCGGCGGTAGCGGGTTCGCTGGGAAGCGTGACGTTAAGTGTGCGATCCTTAGTGGTGTTACCGGCAGCGCTGCCGCAGCCACTCAGGGTGAAGAGTAAGAGCAGGACTAACGGCGCGGTATAGGCGAGATGCTTCATACAAAAACCTCCTAGAATTTCAATTGATTAGAAATACCCTGAAAATAAAAAATGCGCCCCTACGGAAAAAAATCTCCGTAAGGGCGCAGTCTGCACGGTACCACCTTATTTTTGCTACTCAAAAAGTAGCACTATCCATGAACGGCGAGCTTCCTAGAGGAACGTTCCCAGAGTCTAGGATCTACTGGGATACGAACCACACTCGCGATTCACTGCATTGATAACGGTTGCTACCGGTATAGACTTACTTTAATTTCAGCAAACAGCTCCGAAGGGATGTTCACGCTGGCGACCTTGACCCGCTCTCACTAAACCGGGTTCGCTAACAAGGGGTGACCTGCGTTACTGGACTTCATCATCACTTTTTAATTTTCTAATCAATTGTTAATAATTGCTAGTTTATCACGGAAATGGGGATTGTCAACGGGAAAATTGGAAATTGTGGAGGTAAAGCAATCATGTGGCGGAGATGCTTTATAGTAGTCTTTTGGTTAAAAATAATTTTGCTGGAGTGAATTCTTGATGATGTTTCACATGAAACATTTGTTTTAAAACAGCCGGAGATTCTGAGCTGGTTGAGGGTAATCACTACCCAGTCAAACGTGAACTTGGTACACTTAGGCTATTCAAATCAAGGAGATGTTTTGTCATGCAATCACGATTGATTCCCAGTATTTCGTTTGAGAGTGCCAAGGACGCCTTGGTCTATTATCAAGAGGTCTTTGGGGCCGCGGACGTTTATCGCTTCAGTCCAGATGCAGCACAGGCGAAGCAGTTCGGGTTGCCATCGGATTCAAATTTGGACGATATTACCATTCACGCCGGATTCAGTATTCTTGGGATGAGCTTTCAGTGTGCGGATGCCTTTCGGGGCAAACCGGAACCCACGAATCAGATTGATATGATCTTGGATATTAATGCTGATGATCCAGCCAGTGCTCAGGCAGCTGAGGACTTCTATCAACGGGTCAGTGTATCCGGAACGGTGACGATTGATATGCCATTTGAGACACAGTTCTGGGGCGGCAAGATGGGTCACTTCACCGATAAATATGGCATCTCGTGGATGCTACATGTGATGCCGTGGAGTCAGATTAAGGATCCGAATGCGTAAATTTAGGACGGAGAGCTTCGGTCAAATCCTCGGAGAAATTAATCGTGGGAAAAGACTACGAGGCATCTTTATCAGAAGGGATGAGCGCTAATGGTATTAAAAAGAGTGGATGATTATATTCAGGAAAGACAAACGGTAAGTCCAGAATTTGCTCAGGCGTATGACCAAGCGGAAGTCGACTTAGAGATTGCCGTTGCCGTCAAACAATTACGAGATAGCTTAGGACTTTCCCAACGAGCATTTGTCAATCTGATTGGCAAATCACAATCAACAATTGCTCGGATCGAGGCAGGAGCAGTGACAGCAAGCAACAAAACTCTTGCAGAGATTGCGCAAAAAACGCATAAGCAATTACGAATTCAATTTGTATAAAGTATCCGTACAATGGCTAGTTTAGAATAATGGGACGGCTTTGAAATCAAAGTGAAAGGGTAGAAACACCCGTTGAGGATGGTTCTACCCTCTTAGCATTTACTTGCTTAAAAACATGAGAAACAGACCAGCGATACCGTAAGCAACAGCACCACCTAATGTTCCTAAGAGAATGCTGAAAACGATATGAATACTGTGTCTAGCCAATACATTGGTCAGATAGTCAGCAAATAAAAAGAAATCAAATGTTAGACAACCAAACGCAAACGTTGCATATCCCAGAAACGCAAAGATAAATGCGACTACTAGAAGTGCTAGCATGAGGGCTAACAAACGGCGGACCGACTTGGGATTATATTGCTGCTTGAGCTCACGTGTCCAGCGTTGACCGAAGCCTGATTTCAATTTTGTTCACCTCCAGTGAGTTAGCTGTTTTTGATTTGTATGCCTCGTTGCTGTTCGTAATTATCGTAACATATTCGCTATCTTCACTGAAATTATGGTTACTTTTAGTAGGCTATCTCGCATAACGCTGAATAATCGTCACCAGTGTTTTGGTCGCATTAGCTAAGCCCACACGGTCGTTGTAGTACCGGGCGAAACGGTCATCATCGAGGTACATTTGAGCCAGGCCACGGTGGGCTTCTGCCGAGTAATTGTTCCACGTGAAACACAACCATTGCCGATGTAAGTCATAGACCTCGCGGGCAGCATCGCTGGCGAGGTCACCTGTAGTTGCGACTTCCTTGAGCATCGTTACCAACTTTACTTCCGTGGCCTGCATGGTTTGATAGTCATTCTTACTGAGGCCAGCGAATTTTTTCTGGCTGGCGGCAACCTTTGCTTGACCGTAGCGTTGGCGCGATTCTTCACCGAATTTCTCTTCATTTTGCGCGAGTTGTTGCTGCTTAAAGACGGTGAACTTTTCTGTATCTGTCATTTGGGGACCTCCGTTGCGGGCCGCTAGCGTGCGGTCCAAAGTATTCAGCAGGGTCGTGAGATGGTCACGGTTGGCGACGAGTTGCGCCCGTTGTGCGGTGAGAGCCGCCGTTTGTTCGACTGGGGACTGAGCGAGTAAGGTTTGAATCTGTACTAAACTGAAGTCAAACTCCTGAAAGTAGCGAATCAACTGTAGCTGATTGACCGCCGAAGCTGGGTATGTTCGGTAACCGTTGGCTGGATTCCGCTGCGCGGGTAATAGACCAATCTGGTCGTAGTAGCGCAGTGTCCGGGGACTAACGCCGGCGAGCCGTGCCAGTTGTTGAATGCTGTAAATCATCGTGACCACCTCCGTTCTTGCTTAGAACTTACTATAGAGGTTGCCGTGGCGTCAAGGTCAAGGATTTTTACAAAATTGATAGCGCTTTATTAAAACTGCCGTTATTTAAGCATTACCAACTAAAGAATAGTAAGCAACCCCGCCATGCCGGGGTTCTTTGCCGCAGGTAGGTTTTGTGATTGCCCGGTAGTGTGATAAAATATAGGTATTATTTGTAACTTTTTGGTCCCCCCGCGGGAAGCCCGTGAAGTGGCGGCCAAAACGAATTTTTCCAGATGAATCAGATGAGGAGCAAAATGAAAAAATTATTTTCGCGATCCAATATACCCGAGTTCTTACAGAACCGGCGTCTACGCGGTATCGCTATCATGACGGCTACTCTGGCCATTCTTGGAATTGTCCTGTCGTTTCTGTTGAACTGGGTCTTTGGCGTGATCGTCTTAATCCTGGTAGGAATCGCGACGCTGGTGGTGTTCAACACCATGGCGGAGATCGGTGACGACACGACGCAGTACATTTCCGACCTGTCGTTTCGAATTCAACAGGGTGAGCAAGAAGCCCTGCTACGGATGCCGCCCGGTGTCATGATTCTGGGCGATAGCGATCAGGTGGAATGGGTCAATCCGTATCTGCAGAACTATTTCGGCGATACCGACGTGTTGAGTCGGTCGATCAACGATGTGGATGCAGAACTTGCCAAATTGATCAACGACGCCGAACCTAAGACGATGACGACTGTGAAATGGCGCGACAACCGTTTTACGTTGTTTGTGGAGCCGGATTTTCATGCCGTTTACCTCTACGACATCACGCATTACCAGTTGATTCAAGAACAGTATGATAATGAAAAAATCGCCATTGGCCAGGTCTTCTTGGATAACTACGATGAAGTGACCCAGTCGATGACCGATCAGGATATTTCCAACCTGCGAAACTACGTGACTAACGAATTATCTTCGTGGGTGCAACAGTTCGATATGTACTTAAAACAACTGGATGACGACCACTACTTCGTCTTGGCCTACGCCAAGTCGTTAGCGGCCATCGAAGCCGATAAGTTTAAAATTCTGGATACGATCCGAGAGACAACGTCGAAGCAAAACTTCCCGTTGACCCTGAGTATCGGGATTGCTTACGGTGATCCTAACCTGAACAAGCTGGCGGACCAAGCGCAGAGTAATCTGGACTTAGCCCTCGGCCGGGGTGGGGATCAAGTTGTGGTCAAGGCCGCCGATCAGGAAGCCCGTTACTATGGTGGCAAGACCAATCCAATGGAGAAGCGGACGCGGGTCAGAGCCCGGATGATTTCACAAGCCCTGCAAGAGCTGATGAACGAGTCCGACCAGATCTTCGTTCAGGGTCATACGCAACCGGACATGGATTCATTAGGCGCTTGCCTGGGGATTCGCCGGATTGCCAAAATGAATCACAAAACCTGTTGGATTGTGTTAGATAAGGAAACGGTTCATTCGGATGTGCAACGGCTGTTGGATAATCTGAAGAACTACCCCGACATCGACGCCGCCATCATTTCGCCGCAAGAGGCCTTGGAAAAGACCACTGCGCAGAGTATGTTGCTGATGGTCGACCACTCGAAGCCGTCGATTTCCATTTCGGCAGACCTCTATCACCGCTTGGAAAATCGCGTGATGATCATCGACCATCACCGGCGGGGTGAAGAGTTCCCTGAAAATCCACTGTTGGTTTACATTGAACCGTATGCCAGCTCGACGTGTGAGTTAATCACCGAAATGTTTGAGTACCAGTCCCAAGAAGGGGAACCTATCAATAAGCTGGAAGCAACGGCAATGTTGACCGGGATCTTCGTGGATACCAAGCACTTCTCGTTACGGACCGGGACCCGGACGTTTGATGCCGCGAGTTACTTGCGGTCTGCCGGCGCTGATTCGATTGAAATGCAACAGTATATGAAGGAAAACGTTGACAGTTATCTGCAACGCAATCACTTGATTGAAATGGTTGAGTTCGTCAACGAAGACATGGCCTTAATTACCGGTGAAGAGGATCAAACCTACGATCCGGTCACGGCGGCTCAAGCCTCCGATGACCTATTGAACATGTCTGGCGTGGACGCGTCGTTTGTGATTACGCGCCGCGCGGATGGCCGCGTGGGAATTTCGGCTCGGTCGTTGGGTGAGATCAACGTGCAATTGGTTATGGAAGATATGGGTGGCGGTGGTCATTTATCTAACGCTGCAACTCAAATCAGCGACAAGTCCGTGGCTGAAGTTAAGCAACAATTGCTGGATATTCTGACCCACTCTGACGAGCCAGAGCCGGCAACCACGTAGTTAATTGCTTCTAGCGGCGTTTCGGCGTAGGATTAGAAGTAACAATATTGAATGATGAGTGAGGAGTGACCGACGTGAAAGTCATTTTTATGAAAGATGTCCGCGGTAAAGGTAAGCGCGGTGAAATCAAGAATGTTCCCGATGGCTACGCCCAAAACTTCCTGATCAAACGCGGGTTGGCTAAAGAAGCCAACCAAGCTGCGATGAGCCAGTTAAAGGGTGAACGCATTGCGGAAGAACGGCGTGAAGCTGAAAACTTAGCCGAAGCCAAGGACCTGCAAAAGCACTTGGAAGACGATAAGACGGTCGTTGAGATCGTGGCTAAGGCCGGTGAAGATGGTCGGTTGTTTGGCTCCATTCCAAGCAAGCAGATCGTCCAAGCTTTGCAAAAGCAATTCGACTTGAAGATTGATAAGCGCAAAGTTGAATTACCAGAACCAATTCGGTCGTTGGGCTACACCAACGTGCCGGTCAAATTGCACACTGACGTGACCGCCAAGATTCGCGTGCACGTGGCAGCGAAGCAAAAATAAATAAGTCATTGAAAACCGCTGTGTTACTGGCGGTTTTTTGCTATCGCCATTTTGAACGAGGCATTTGGGTATCGCGAGACGGGGAAATTAGTGTATGATTCATAGTAGAATTCTAAGCAGAAATGGGTCAGTCATCTGATTTTACCTGGCGACCAATTACATGGTAGAATGAATGTCTGATTATTGTTGAAGAGGCCAGTGAAGAGGTAAATAGTTAAGCATGGATAATAACGTACTAACAGACCATACACCACCACAGAACCTCGATGCCGAAAAGGCCGTCCTCGGGGCGATCTTTTTGAGTACCGACGCGTTGGTGGATGCGTTGGAATACCTGGCGCCGGAGGACTTCTACCGCCGGGAACATCAAATTATATTTCAAGCCATGATCGACCTCAACGACCGCGATGAAGCCATTGATGTGGTGACCATCACGGACCGTTTGACGGCGAAAAACGAACTGGACGATGTGGGTGGTATCACCTATATTGCCGAGCTGGCAGGTGCCGTACCAACGGCCGCCAATGCGACTTACTATGCCAAAATTGTCCACGACAAGGCCATTTTACGGCATCTGATCCAAACAGCGACGAACATTGCCACGCAAGGCTATCAGCAGGATGAGGACGTCTCAGACCTGTTAGACAATGCCGAACGAGACATCATGAGTGTGGCGGAGACCCGTAATCAATCTGGCTTCAAGCCGATTCGCGACGTGTTGAACAACTCCTTTGAAGAGATTAACAAGTTATCCGAACAAGGAGACGTCATCACGGGGCTGTCGACGGGGTATGCCGAGCTGGATAAGATGACGACTGGGCTGCACGACGACGAATTGATGATTCTCGCCGCACGTCCTGCCGTGGGGAAGACGGCGTTTGCGCTGAACATTGCGCAAAACGTCGGTACCAAGACGGATAAGACCGTGGCAATCTTTAGTCTGGAAATGAGTGCGGAATCGCTGGTCAACCGGATGCTCTGTGCGGAAGGCTCCATCGATGCCAACCATTTGCGAACCGGGCAGCTCTCAGAAGACGAGTGGCAGAATCTGATTGTGGCAATGGGAAGCTTGGCCAAGGCCAGCATCTACATCGACGATACGGCCGGGAATAAGATTACCGAAATTCGGGCGAAGTGTCGGCGTCTGGCCAAGGAAAAAGGTAACTTGGGTTTGATCGTGATCGATTATCTTCAACTGATTGAAGGAACCAACCACGAAAGTCGGCAACAAGAAGTGTCCGATATTTCGCGGCAACTCAAGAAGCTGGCTAAGGAACTTCACGTGCCTGTTATCGCGCTGTCCCAGCTCTCACGGGGGGTGGAACAACGGCAAGACAAGCGGCCTGTGCTGTCCGATATCCGTGAATCCGGATCAATCGAACAAGATGCCGATATCGTTTCCTTCCTGTATCGTGATGACTATTACGAACGCGATGGCGATGAAGACGGCGGTGGCGGTAACGACAGTGATCCCCGTGATGATGGGGATCAAGATGTCGGTGAAGTTGAAGTCATTATTGAAAAGAACCGGTCGGGTCCTCGGGGAACCGTCAAATTGTTATTCGTAAAATCATTCAATAAATTCTCATCCGTGGCCTACGTGCCGGATGGGCAACAATAGGTTTAGTGAGGGTGTCTTGAACGGCCGTGGCTGTTCAAGGCCCTTTTTAGGTGTGATGAGTGGCGGTGGCGAAGGGCGAATCATGGTCGAAATGGGTTCGAACAAATTGACCTTAATCAAGTTTTGACCCACAATTATTGCTTTATTCGTGAAAATAAGTGGATAAATGATGTTTATACGCAAAATTCATAGGGTTGTGCTAGAAAGTTCACATTTTCGTCATATTTTCAGATTACTATATGAATCATAGAAGTTAACCAATCGGTTGCTTCTACCAAAGATTAACAATCTTTTTTCATGTACTCCTCCTCCCCTGGAATAATGAAAAAATAGTTAACGTCATTAGTATAATGACGTTACCCCTACTCCGATGACCATCGCTTTCCCCGAGCGGTGGTTTTTTCTTTGTCTAAAATCAAGCCCCGTACCGGCTGTTAGCTGGTGCGGGGCTATTTCAGATGGCAAATGTTTCACATGAAACATTATTTGGTATTAGTTTTAATTTTCCGCCGAAGTGTCTGGCAATTAGCAGGGAGCGTTACGAGATTGGCCACATCTTGCGGTCCATCGGCAGTAACAATGCCTGTTCCGCAGAAGTTCATTTTTAGCCAATCGCAGGAATTGAGGACTGCTTGGGTGATGCCGGTCGCCTTAATCTCGGGCTGGTCGGCGCCAACAATCAAGAGGTAGATCCGCTTGTCAGCAAACGGGAAGTCGTGACTAAAGCTGTCAAACCAGCGATCCATGAAAACTTTGAGCTGGCCGGTCATCCCATACCAGTAGACCGGTGTGCCCAGCACAATATCGCTAGCCGGGGCAAAGTAGGTGGTCATGAGTTGCTCATAGTCATCGGTCAGATTGCGCTGGGGCTGTTTGGTCTCACGCTGGTCTTGTACAAAGTTGAGCTGATAATCGGCTAGACTCAGAGTCGTGTGGGGAATGCCGGTGAGTAGGCGGTCGCCGAGGGTTGCGGTGTTGCCTTGACGGCGTGGGCTACCGTTGATGAATAAGATAGACATGAGCAGAACTCCCTTTTATGTAAGAAATTTTATAAAGCTTGCGGTCATCAAAATGACAACGCTTTCCGAAAATTGGCGGGTAGTTATTTCCTGGAGGCTAGTGCTAGAATGTAGCTTAACATGCAATTTGCGAAAGGAGGAGCACTATGAAACAAGAAATTCGGCTCCGCTGGTTGTTACTAGGCGCGCTGTTTAGCAGTATCGGCATGAGCTTCATTTGGCCATTGACCACGATCTATATGCACAATCGGTTGGGGACCTCGCTGACCGAGGTCGGCATCGTCTTGCTCTTTTACTCCCTGGCAAACGTGGTCGGGAGTGTGTTGGGCGGCCGGTTATTCGATCGGTTGAATCCATATTATCTGACAATCGGTGGGGTTACCGTTTCCCTATTGACGCTGAGCAGTTTGATCTTTAATCACGACTGGCCGGCGTTCCCCATTTCACTGATCTTCTTAGGGCTAGCATCGGGCTGGACGTTGACGATGGTCAATTCACTCGGGACGACGATTCATAGTCGTGATGGGCGATACATATTTAACATGTTATATTTTGCGCAGAACCTGGGGGTCGTCTTGGGAACAGCAATGGTGGGGTATATCTATAATACCAGCGTGACCTTGCTCTTTGGAATCGCGGCGAGCCTGTTTGTTCTATTTCTGGTCGTGGCGATCCTATGCTACCACGCGCCAGCCGTGATGCAGCGGCAGATTGTTAAACAGGAAAATCAACACGTGCATATCGCATTGCCCAATCGGCGCATCATGGCGGGCTTCTTCATTTCATTGGTAGTCATCTGGATCATGTACGAACAATGGGTGTCGAACCTATCCGTCTACATGACGGGAATGGGCATTCCGATGAAGGATTACAGTCTGCTGTGGACGCTTAACGCGGGCCTCATCGTGGTCTTCCAGGCGTTGATCAATTGGTTCTCTCACTACATTAGCAACCTCTACATGCAGGTGTATGCCGGTATCTTCTTCGTTGCGGTATCGTTTGTGACGCTGATTTTCGCCAAGGATTATCTGCATTTCGTGATTGCAATGGTCATCCTGACGATGGGTGAAGCGACGGCGTTTCCAGCCATTCCAGCAATCGTCAACAATCTGACGCCGGTTGCCGTTAAAGGCAAATATCAGGGTATGGCCAACGCCTGGGCCTCGGTTGGTAAGGCGGTCGGCCCATTATTCGGGGGGATCGTCATTGATCATTCCTCCTATACATTGCTCTTCATTATTGCGGCGATTGCGAATCTGGCAATCTTGGCGCTAAACGGCGTCATCATTACCGGGAACCAACACCGTGTGGAAACTTTTAAATGAGTTCTGACGCGAATGGTGTATAATGACACTAGGAAATTGTCTGGATTATTAGGGAAATAGGGGAAAGCACATGAAAAAACGGATAAGGGGAGTCTGTGGTCTGTTGCTTGGTCTCGTGCTCGGCTTGCTACTATTTGCGCAGCCACCGCGGAATCAGTCAACGATTACGGATTCCGTCGTAAAGCCCACATCTGGGCAGACGGCGGTACAAGTCACGAATACAACGGGGAGCGGTCACGTCGAAATCAAGACGCAGACCACAACGAGCCAAGAAGGTAAGACGGTCAGTCGTCAGACAACGACCACCTCACCGACACGGCAACAGCAACAACAGAATCAGCCACAACACTAAAATGAATATCTAAACGAATTTGAACGTATTTTTGAGTGTTTAAACACGAATATACAGGAGAGCTAACCTACAGGGATAAGGGTTAGCTCTTTTTTTACCCGAATATTCATAAAATATACATAAAAATGAATATTTATAAAAGCATTGACAGCGATAATGAATGATGATAAATTTATTATCAATATATGAGACCAAGCAATGAAGAGTAACCTTAATCAATTTGCCAAGCGAGTTCGGGCCGATGAGAGCCGAATCAAACGGTTAGGGTGAAGCGCATCGGAGCGTCGCGGTAATGAAAGTAGTAGTTACCCCTGGGTCGTGCCCATTACCGCACGGAGAGCTGGCTGTGATCAGCTCCATGAGAGATAAAACAAGGTGGTACCGCGAGTCATTCGCCCTTGTTGGTTTGAGGAAACCAACGAGGATGAGTGGCTCTTTTTAGTTGAATGAAATGAGGGATTGGATTATGAAAAAATTAGTAGGATTAAGCTTCGGGTTATTGGCAATTGCAGCATTAGCAGGTTGTGGCACCACGCAGGCCAAGAGTAGCGACGATAAAGCATTGAACGTCACCATGGTTGGGAATCCGGCTACGGCCAATCCAGCAATTTCTGGAGATTCCAACAGTTCTAGTATCATTGCTCAGACGCAAGAAGGGCTGTATACACTGAACGAGAATGGTAAGGTCGTTGCCGGTGTGGCCGAAAAGGTCGTTAAGCCGACGAAGAACGGCACGGTTTATACGTTCAAGATCAAGAAGGCCGCCAAGTGGGCCAATGGTGATCCTGTCACGGCGCAAGATTTCGTCACCTCCTTCCAGTGGCAGATCAATCCTAAGTCAAAATCACAAGTTGCAAACAAACTGAAATTCCTGAAGAACTACGATGCTGTTCAAGCCGGCAAGAAGGCTGTCTCGTCACTGGGTGTAAAGGCGCTGGACAAGTCAACGTTACAGTTGACCCTATCAAAGGCCCAACCTTGGTTGCCAGACATCTTGGCAACTTCCGAATATCCTATGAAGACGGATCTCTTTAAGAAGTATGGTAGTAATTATGGGACGTCATCCACAAAGACGATGTCCGAAGGGGCCTACAAGTTAGTTGGTTGGAGTGGCACGACGGATAGCTGGTCATACGTGAAGAACACGCATTACTGGAATGCCAAGAATGTTAAGATCAACAAGGTTGCCGTTCAGGTCGTTAAGGACCCAGGAACCTCCGCTAGTTTATTCAAGTCTGGCAAGGTCCAAGAGACGACATTATCCGGCCAGTACATCAAGCAAAATGCCAACAATAAAGAACTGAAGACCACGTTGAACAGTTCCATGCGGTTCCTGGAATTCAATGACAAGAAGACGGTGACGCACAACACCAAGGTACGGCAAGCCTTCTCCTACGTCATTGACCGGAACGCGCTGACCAAGAATGTCTTACAGGATGGATCAGCCGCAGCCAAGAGCTTGATCCCTTACGGCGATGGTGATGATCCAACTACTGGTAAGGACTTCTCTGAAGATGTTGGTAACCTGTTGAGTTACAATCCTAAGAAGGCCACGCAATTGTGGAACCAGGCTAAACAGGAACTTGGCATTAAGAGTGCCAGCCTGGAATTACTGACGGCCGACACTGATGAACAAAAGCATGCGGCGCAATACCTGCAACAGCAAGCACAAAAATACATGCCTGGTCTGAAGTTGACTATCAAGTCCATGCCATTGGCTCAACAGATTGCGAAGGGTTCTGCCGGGAACTTCGACATCGACCTGGACGGCTGGAACACCGGTTGGCGGGATCCATCCGACTTCTTACAAATGGCTGACGGCACCAGTCCGGTTAACTTCACGAAGTGGGACAACGCTCACTACACCAACCTGTTAAAGAAGATCGATGATACCTCCACTTATACTACACAACAACGGTGGGACCTGATGAAGGAAGCCGACAAGTACGTGACCCAACAAGCTGGTCTTGTACCACTCTATCAACAAGCCAAAGCACACCTGGTTTCAAACCAAGTGGGTGGCTTGAAGTACACCATGATGACTGATGCACAGTACAAGTACGCTTACTGGAAATAAGTCGACCACACGGTAGCCGTAAATGACAACAAAGCAACAATAGCCGTGAGTGTTCGCCCCGAGAGACCCCACTCACCAAGTGAAATCCAACCCCTATCTGAGAAAGCCGTGCCGCAAAATTGCGGGCGGCTTTTTTTGTTTTTAAGCTTGAAAATAGTTGTATCAGAAAACTAATCAGCTAGCGATTAGTTTGTGGTACTATGAGACCAAGGAGGACCTCGGGGAACCGTTTTGGTCGTTGATTTGGGGGAACGTTGACGTCAGTCGGCGGCAAATCGACAACTAAATGGGGTGGGTCCGACCTGGAGGAGGCTGCGCAGTGAGTTTTCAAAAAATCTTGCGAGATCAAGTTGTGCAAACGGTTGACCTATTAGAAATATTCTTATGCATGCTGGTTCCCGTGGTTTTAGCCAAGGGGACCATCGATTATCTGTCACAGGGGCAATTATTCTGGTTAAGTTATGGTCTTTTAATTTTAAAGAGTGTGGGTGGATTCATCAGTTTATTCGCCGTGATCGACCTGTTTGAGGCGATTCGGCGCTACCACTCGCGTTGAAGTGACGTGCAGTTATCCTTGAGGATGGCTGTTTTTTAGTTTAGGCGGGAAAGTCGAGGCCAATCTTGCGTTGAAGGAGCTTGCTGGTCTTCTTATGAGGCTGCTTGGCGGTTAATGTCACCTGTTCCTGACGAAAGGCCTGATCGGACGAGCGGGTCCTAACGGGAACTTTAAACGTCACCAGGTGCTTGGCTTGTGCATCGGCGTGATAGACTTTTCCCCGGAATTTGAGGACGACCTTGCTATGTGCCGGAACCTTGACCGTGGGTTGCCAATTTTGTTGGCCAGCCGGTGTCTTAGCAGACTGGAGAACCGGCTTAGTGGTCGCGTAACGCTTGGCAGTGACCTTCTTGGTCAGATGGCCATTGGTGACCTTGAAAGTGCCGTAGCCGTGAAATTTGACCTTGAAATGGTGGTGCTTGGCAGCGCGAGACGATTGTGCGATCGTCTTCCCCTTGTAGGTGACCTTGAGATTCTGAGCGCGCACGGATTTCGTCTTGAGGAGGAGCTTGTGGGTATGACCGTTGTATTGAGCCTTGGTAACGTTGAAAGGCGCACTAGTCGTACTGGCCTTAAATGTTAGGCCGGCACCGGTACCCACGAGAATCACAGCAACAAATGCACCTAGGGTTAGTTTGTTCATCATTAGCCTCCTAGTTTAGCCTTCACACTACGGAAGTTTAGTAGCTAAGTCAACGTTTAACCGCTTTATACGACGAATTGTATACAAAATCGCTTATAAAATTACCACTAAAGCCAATAAAACCGGCGACTTAGGGAGAATTCCCGCAGTCGTCGGTTTTGATTAATGGAGCATATCTTCTGTATAAATATTGTGGTCTGAGACGTGTTCGAATAATTCGTGACCGTTATTCTTATGAGTATCCACGAACATGCCTTGCCCATCGTTGATGACGTAGTAGTTGCCGTTGACGTTTTTAGCCAGCATGACCACGATTTCTTCATTCTTAGGAAGAATTTCGCTTTCGGCCACAGCCATATTCTTGGTGCCCCCTTGGGTGAAGGTGACAGTCTTGCCAGTTTTGTCCTTAAAGTGGTGGTCGATCCGCATCGTCTGGGTTGTGTAGTAGTTCTTCGGCGCCTTGTGATGACTGACACTCTTGACGATTTCACCCTCGACAATGACACTTGCGGTCCGCTTGATATTCTGGACTCCAGTGATACCGTTGGAGTAATCCTTAATGTGGTCGACTTCTAGCTCTGGCTTGGCAGATGAGGCCAGTGTCGCCCGCGTCTTAGCTGGGGTTGAGTAAGCCTTCTTAACGCCTCGAACGTCACAATTTCGAATGGTGTATTTCCGGTTAGTTGGGCCCATAACGCTGACAGACTTGGCCGTGTTGTGACCGAGTCCCAGACCGTGCCCGAGCTCGTGAATGGCCACGTTGGTCCGTTGCGCCTTGTTGTATTTGTATTTCTTCAGCACAGTCCGGTTGAGATACATGCCAGCCCCAGTCTGATTGCCCTTCTTATCGAAGGATTTGCCGTTGTAGGCCATTCCGGTCGCATTGGTCCAGATCCCAGTCTTCTTGCTGACGGTGGTCACATACGACCGCGATTGCTTATTCTTCGTGGTCGACCATTTGAAGACTTTCTTCTTATTCCAAGCCGACCGCGCATTGCTCCAGACGGAACGGTAGTATTTACTCGTCGACTTGGTGTAGACGGACGCCTTCTTAGTGGCGTAGCGGTACTTGGTTGTGGGGGTGGGGTTCTTTGTCGCAGCAGCGGCCGGAACGCTCCCCAGCAAGACGAGACAGCTTAATATTCCTAATAGATGGTACTTCATCGTAAAACCAGGCCTCTCTATGTAAAATGGCGGGACGTTAACAGCCAGTCGATGGCCAGTTGCGTCGGTCGATTAATATGTAAATACAAAACTACTTTAGTACCTTAATTGTCAGAAGTCCAGGTATGTTGGTCACGAAAGGGAAAAATAAAAAGGGCGACTGTCATCTTCTCATAGTAAAGAGAGAAAATGATAGTCGCCTCAAAGGTAGATGCCGAGTGCACTTAGGCCAGTGTTAACGTCTGGGTATAGCGGTCTTCCTGGAGCCAGGCGGTGCAAAGCTCACGAGCAATCGTCTGCGCGGCCTCTGGCGTGAAAGTTGGCTTGATCGTGAGAAGTTGGGCAGTGAGATCAGTCATCGTTGTCTTAACGCGGGCGAGCGAGTGCTGTGTCACATAGGTCTCCAGTGCCGCCACCTCGTCATTAGAAAAATCGTGGTCGAGAAAAATCAAGGCGCTGGGCCGAATCCCCAAGCGGTCACAGATAGCGTCGAGAACCTCTAAGGTCAGCATATTTGTTGAAAAGGGTTGGTCGTTCATGTTAAGCTCCTCCTACTATATTAGTTATGGCATGCTTTAACTAATATAGTAGGAGGGGGAGTAAAACGAGTGGACAGAAGATAAGCGCTACTACCCAGATCATAGGGTGTCAACGAAAACTGAATAAACATAACAAAAACGGATATTTATAAATTGAAGACACAAAAAAATCAGCAACCACGAAGTTGTCTTCGTGAAAGCTGATTAGTAGTTATGGGCAGTCAGGGGATCGAACCCTGGACCCACGGATTAAGAGTCCGTTGCTCTGCCAGCTGAGCTAACTGCCCATGTGATTGATTTGTTGCTGTTGTATGTCTTCCATATCAACGAGAACTATCATATCATGAGGATTAGGGGTGCGCAACCCCTTTTTGAAAAAAAGTTGATTTTTATTCAAAAAATTGGTTATTATATACTGCTAATCCCTTAATTTACCGGGAATTTAACGCGTTTGAAAAAAATAAAATTTTTTTTGGGATTTAGCCGGTTTTAAGCCAAAACGGGATGGATTCGTGGGAACGAGAATAATAAAAAAATCAAAATCAGACAAAACTAGCCGATATGTCTAATACATTTTCAACATTTCCCGGGAAATGTTTCTTTAACACCACCTTAAACCCGCTTGAGCTCTGAACTGAAAGAAACTTCATGATGTGTTATAATTCAGATAGCGTTGTTTTCCCGACTCTGGAACCTTATCAGGCCGGTCAGCGCACCTAAAAAACACCGGATCGGTGACAATGACTGATCCACTATTCCTTGACTTTAAACGAGTAACACGTAAACCGTACAATAATCGTAGTGGCCCCGTTGACGATGGTTCCTTGACATCCAATGGCTGGCCTGCCGATAATCCTGCAATTATCGGATCGGACTGTATTTCCCTTTAAGGAGGAAATTTTTAATTATGCCTAAAAAAATTCTAGTTGTCGATGATGAAAAGCCTATTACTGATATTATGAAGTTTAATTTGGAAAAAGAGGGTTACGAAGTGGACGTCGCCTATGATGGCGAGGCCGCGATTCAACAGGTTGAGGACGGCGATCCGGATCTGGTAATCCTTGATTTAATGTTGCCTAAGGTCGATGGGCTGGAAGTTGCCCGGGAGATCCGTAAAAAACACGATATGCCAATCATTATGGTCACGGCGAAGGACTCTGAATTGGATAAGGTCCTTGGTCTGGAATTAGGAGCCGATGATTATGTGACCAAGCCATTCTCCAACCGAGAACTGGTCGCACGGGTTAAGGCGAACTTGCGGCGGCAGAATACTGCGGCGCACGCGCAACCTGAAGAACCTGAAAACCAAGACATTGAGATCGGTGATTTAACGATTCATCCCGAAGCCTACTCCGTTTCTAAGCGGGGCTCCAACATCGAACTGACCCACCGTGAATTCGAATTATTGCATTACTTGGCCCAACACATCGGCCAGGTCATGACCCGGGAACACTTGCTGCAAACGGTGTGGGGCTATGACTACTTTGGCGATGTGCGTACTGTGGATGTCACGGTGCGTCGTCTGCGTGAAAAGATTGAAGACAGCCCAAGTCACCCAACTTGGTTGGTAACGCGGCGGGGTGTCGGTTACTATTTGCGCAACCCTGATTCCGATCAGGCCTAAGCTAGCGGGTTACCGCTAAATCTCGCATTGGAGGAGTATGTGACTTCGTGAATAGCAAAATTAAATTTTTCCAGTCGATTCACTTTAAAATCGCGCTGGTCTTCGCGCTACTCCTATTATTAACGCTGGAGATCGTTGGTGCCGTCTTCGTCCGGCAACTGGAACGTCAAAACTTAAACACGTTTAAATCCCAACAAGTTGTGCAAACGTACATCGTAAACCGCTTGTCGGATGAGCTGTCGACGACGAATACCACCAAGGCAGATAAACAGATTAAATCGACCTTATCGGAGATCAACAACACCAACAACGCCCAGATTCGGGTTATCGACAACAAGGGGACCATTCGGGGAACCAATGAAGTCGACAACCAAGGGATCGTTGGCCAAAAGACCACCGATAATAACATTAAAAACTCGATCTATAACAACCGTGACGTGATCCGCACGACCTATAACTCGCAAAATAATAGCCGTTACTACACGACGATTACGCGATTGATTCGCACCCAGGGCAACAACAGTGAATTGGTCGGGGTTATTTACATGCGGTCGAGTCTCGATTCCGTCTATCAAAATATCAATCAAATCACGCTGATCTACGTCTCCGCGACGTTTGTTGCCATCATACTGGGCCTGGTTATGGCCATCATTATTTCCCGGGCAATTACTCGGCCAATCGATGAAATGAAGAAGCAGACGCTGCGAATCGCCCGAGGGGATTACTCCGGGCACGTGCGGGTCTATGGGACCGACGAACTGGGGCAATTGGCCAGTGCCGTCAATAACCTGTCTGTGCGGGTGGAAGAGGCTCAGGAATCCACTGAATCCGAACGCCGCCGGCTAGATTCCGTGATGTCGCACATGACCGATGGGGTTATTGCCACCGATCGGCGCGGAAATGTCACCATTATTAACGAAACGGCCGCCAGCTTCCTGGATACGGAAACTGACAGCGCTGTGGGTAAATCAATTCTGGATCTCTTGGACATTCGTGACGACTATACGTTGCGCGAACTGTTAGAGGACCCGGACGATTTAGTCTTGGACTTTTCTACTAAGGAACACGACCTGATCCTCCAAGCCTACTTCTCCTTGATTCAACGGGAGTCTGGCTTTATTTCCGGGTTGGTCTGTGTGCTCCATGACGTCACCGAACAACAGAAGATCGATCAGGACCGGAAGCAATTCGTTTCCAACGTGTCGCATGAACTGCGGACGCCGTTGACGAGTGTGCGGGCCTACATCGAATCCCTGTCGGAAGGGGCCTGGAAGGACCCTGAGATCGCACCGAAATTCCTGAAGGTCACGCAAGAAGAAACCGACCGGATGATTCGGATGATCAATGACCTCTTAACCTTGTCACGGATGGACTCCGGGACGCAAAAGGTTGACTTAGAAATGGTCAATTTAAATGAGCTCTTTAATTACGTCCTCGATCGCTTTGATATGATGTTGAAGCAGGATGATCGGCCTGAAAAGACCTACATCATCAAGCGGGACTTTACCAAGCGGGACCTCTGGGTTGAAATCGATACCGACCGGTTCACGCAAGTGCTCGATAACTTAATGAATAACGCCATCAAGTATTCCCCAGATGGGGGGACTGTGACCTGCCGGCTGCTGGAGACGCACAATAACGTCATTCTCAGCGTGTCTGACCAAGGTCTCGGGATTCCGCGGGCAGATATTCCACGGATTTTCGATCGCTTCTACCGGGTCGACAAGGCCCGTTCACGGGCCCAAGGTGGGACTGGTCTGGGATTAGCAATTTCCAGAGAAGTTGTCCAGCTTTTGGGTGGCCGAATCTGGGTCGACAGTCGCGAAGGACGGGGGTCAACGTTCTATATTTCCCTGCCTTACAAGCCGTACGAGGAGGAGGATCTTTGGGATGAAGATAACTAAAGCCTTCTTACCGTTGGGGCTGGCCGCTGCGGTCACCGTCAGCGTGGTTTTATCCGCGATGATCTGGACCAATCCGGCGCAGTACGAGCGGAACCGCCAACGCAGTTCGAATACGCCCACGACCGAGTTAAGTACCCGGCCGCAAAAGGATGTCTACTTGCCAACACAGGTGGTCTACAGTGATGCCAACGGGAATCAGGAACTCCTGAATAACCGGAAAGTTAATCTGACCACCGAGTTACGTGAGGCACTGTCTAAATGGGAATTTAGTCGGGTCAACAAGGTCAATGTTAGCTCTAAGCGTGAATACATGACCTATCTGACGCGGAAGAGTAGCTTGATGCTATCTTACGCGAGCCCGATTAACGTGAAGATGTTTAATACCGTGTTCAGTAGCACCCTGAATAGTCATGCGACGCGGTTTTCTCGGATTGTGGTGCCATTGAATGACCGTCACCACATCTACTTGTTGGACGATAAGGACCAAGATGTCTATCAGGTAGCGGTGAAGTCAGCGAACGCCTCAGCCATTCGCAATATCATGAAGGAAAATCTCTTTCGGATCAACGTGAAGATGCAGTGGCTGAGCGATTCGGCCACAGCCTACGTCAAGTCGAATGTGGCCGTGCCATCGTATAGTTACCTGGTCAACCAACAGTCGACCGATTACTTTACGACCCGCCTCTTGAATAAGGGGGAGTCGACCAACGTTTCGGCGAAGAAGAACAAGGACAATACCATCTATAGTGATGGGGCTTCGCGGCAACTGACGGTTTACAATAAGCAGGGGACCGCGTTGTTCGAGGATTACAGTGCCCTGCAGTCGTCGCTGAGCTTCAGTCAGGCGCTCAAGGCTAGTTATAGTGCGGTCAAGACCATTGGGATCCCGATGGAAAACTTGCGGTACTACGGCTATAGTTCGTCGAATTCAACGGTGACTTATCGGAGCTTCGTCGAAGGGTTCCCGATCTTTAACCAGAGTAACTACGGCGCGGCGCGGATTCAGATGCTCTCGCAGGGTGTCCGCCGTTACAACTTCTCACTGTATAGCCTGCAGGTCCCAGTGCCGACGGATAAGAAATCCGTCACGTTGCCGGGTACCCAGGCCGTCATTGACCAGTTGACCGCTGCCGGTTATCATAAATCTAAGATCAGTAGCCTCCAAATTGGCTATCAATGGCTGACGTCCTCATCATCCGATAAGGTCGTTAACCTGACACCAACGTGGTACGTGCACTATAACGGCAGCTGGAAGACCTACACGCAACTGTTGAAGCAACAACAGTAATCTGCTGAAAGGGAGGGCAATCTGGCATGGATTTTCGGCGCATCGAGTGGCTATTTCTAGTCGCGTTCATTGCAATTGATATATTCCTGTTCGCAGCGTTTCAACGCGATACGACTGGTCAGACGGATGCCACCTCCAGTCGTTCGGCGGATAGTGATACGACGATCATCAAGGAAATGCGGACGGACGACATCAAGTTCAGTTCCCCGTCCAAGCAGAGTGGTGAGGGCTACTACGTCTCCACGAGTAATAATGACAGCGTGAAGAGTGAGCTGACGACGCTGTCGGATCAGACGGTCCGTTATCAATCGGATGGAACCTTCACCTCGACGTTCAAGAGCGCGATTACCGGCGTGAACGTTGATCATCCGGATAAGGCCTTGGATACGGTCGTCAACAACGCCACGTTGATTCTGAACGGCGGCGAGTATAAATACAATAAGCAATTGTCCAGCCGTAACACGGTAGTCTACACGCAACGCGTGACGGACGGACAGATTTATTCGAAATTCGGTGAGATTCGGTTTAGCCTGACGAACTACGGCACCGTGACCGGTTACACGCAGGGGTACTTGACGGATGTGAAGACCTTGCGTGAAAAGACGGATACGATTTCCGAACGTAAGGCGTTGATTTGGCTGTACCAATACAACCAGATCGCCAATAACACCAAGATTGTGTGGACCAAGCTGGCCTATACCCGCTACTTTAATTTAAAGAATAGTAAGCGTCTATATTCCAACCTGGGTCATCGCGGTCAAGACCAACAGTGGGAGTAACGCGGGCGTCTTGCAGCTGAAACACGTCAATGCCTTTACCGGGGCAATCCTGACGTCGGATAGCAACGTCAAGACCGTCAGCGGAACCGCGACAACTAGCGAATAAGAAAAGGCGGCCACGGCCGCCTTTTTACTTGTTTGAGGTATTTTGGATTGCGGGATGAAATTAATCAGCGACTCGCGGTGGGTGCAGTAGAGACTGCCCTATCTGGGTACGGGCAACAATGACCGGTCGACAGTAAAAGAAAATGAATATTAGTTACAAGGCTGTCGAAATGCGGTATTATTACGGTATTGAATTTTAAGGAGAGGTCGAATGGATTTGCGGACGGAAACAGCAACAGCGGATGACCTACGTATCAGCGTGTTATCCAGCGGCAGTACGGGAAACGTGTGCTACGTGGAGAGCCCCAACGAACGCATCATGATTGATGCCGGGTTGAGTGGCAAGAAGATTGAAAAGTTAATGGGTAATATCGACCGGGACATGAAGGACGTGAACGCCCTCCTCGTCACCCACGAACACTCGGATCACCGGCAGGCCGTGGGGATCTTGGCGCGGCGTTACAAGCAACTCGATGTGTACGCTAACCAGGGCACCTGGGACGCGATGAGTTCGAAGATCGGGAAGGTTGATCTGGCCCAGAAGAACTTATTTGCCCCGGATACCGTCCAAACGTTTGGCGACATTGACGTGGAGAGTTTCTCAGTGTCTCACGATGCTGCAGAACCCCAATTCTACGCGATTCACTACCACGGCAAGACCTTTGTGATCTTGACGGATACTGGCTACGTGTCGGAACACGTGGAAGGTGTGATCGCCGATGCCGATGCCTATCTACTGGAGTGTAACCACGATGTGGAGATGCTGCGGATGGGCGAGTATTCATGGCCACTGAAGCAACGCATCCTTGGGGACAAGGGGCACTTGTCCAACGAAGAGGGCGCCGATGCCCTGATGGATGTGTTGGGCAACCGGACCAAGAAGATTTACCTGGGTCACCGGAGCCTGCACAACAACATGCAGTCGCTGTGTCACCTGACCGTGGCTTCCATGATGGAGAACCGAGACTTTGGCGTGGGCCACGACTTTCAGTTGATCGATACCAACCCAGAGGAAGCCACCCCACTGGTCGCTTTATAAAGAAAACGTAAACTTTAGGACTTCGGCAACGATTTGTCAAAAAAAATTCACACAATCCAGCTATTATAAGAGTTATCAAAAATACGGTTGGGGGCCTAAGCGCCCCGGCCGACGAAAGAGGAGGGTTAGCGCGCGTTTTGCGCAATGCTATGGATAACAACAATAATAATCAAAACAATCAAACTAATGATAATAACCAGGCAACACCAACACCCACGCCGGAACCCCAACCACGGAAGCGGCGGGGCGGTATCACTTTAACCAAGGTGGCCGTTACGGCGGCCGTCGCCGGACTACTTGGCGGTGGTGTGGCTTACGGTGGTATTTCGTATATTAATAATAGTGGTATTAATGATACTGCTGTTCCTAGCAGTAGTAACTCCAATGGCAACACGAAGACGTCCAATGTGACGGTCAACGTGTCCAGCCAATCCACTAAGGCCTTTAACCAGGTCAAGGGGGCCATGGTCTCCGTAGTCAACCTGCAGAAGCAGAATAGCAGTAGCAACACGCTGGGGCAGTTGTTCGGGGACAGTTCGTCCTCTAATTCCAGCAAGTCGAAATCCGAATTGGAAGAGGCTTCGGAAGGTTCCGGGGTCGTGTACAAGAAGGATGGCAATACGGCTTACATCGTGACCAACAACCACGTGGTCTCCGGCTCGTCAGCGTTACGGGTCGTGACCAGCTCGGGTAAGCAGCTCCAAGCGAAGTTAGTCGGGAAGGATTCCGTGACTGATTTAGCTGTGCTGAAGGTTAATGGTGCTGACTTGAAGACGGTCGCTTCGTTCGGGAACTCCGATAAGATCAAGGTTGGCGAGACCGCCTTGGCAATCGGGTCACCACTGGGTAGCCAGTACGCGACCTCGCTGACGGAAGGGATCATTTCCGCCAAGAAGCGGACGATTGAAACCACGAACTCTGCCGGAACACAGACCGGGAACGCCACGGTTATCCAAACGGATGCTGCGATCAACCCTGGGAACTCTGGTGGGGCGCTGATCAACGTCGGTGGGCAAGTCGTGGGGATTACCTCATCGAAGATTGCCAGTGACGCTGAAGGCACGAGCGTTGAGGGGATGGGCTTTGCCATTCCGTCAAACGAAGTGGTCAACATCATCAACCAGCTTGTGAAGAAGGGCAAGGTTGTGCGGCCAGCGTTGGGGATTACCTATGTCGACTTAGCCAACGTTTCCAGCTCGCAACAGAAGTCGGTCCTGAAGCTGCCATCTAGTGTGGATGCCGGGGTCGTGGTCATGAGCGCTTCGTCTGGGTCACCAGCGAAGAAGGCCGGCCTGGCCAAGTATGACGTCATTACGGAGTTGGGTGGTCACAAGATTTCCGACCAGTCGACGCTGCGGGATATCCTCTACACGTATAAGCTGAACGATACCGTCTCGATGACTTACTACCATAACGGTAAGAAGCAGACGACGAAGGTCAAGTTGACCGAGAGTAGTTCGCAATTAAAGAACACCACGAGTACCACGGAAAACTCAGAAAGTTAGTCAAAATGAAAGTGGTCGTTGGATTTTTCCAGCGGCCGCTTTTTGCGTATGATAAACTATTCAATGAAAAGCCGAAGTTTAGGGTCAGTTGAGGTGGGATGAAAACGTACCCGCCGGTTGGCTGGCCGAACGAACTAACGTGAACCCCCCAACGTAATTCAGCCGCAAAAATAACGGGATTTATATCTGTGGATAACTTGGGGGACAAACAGCACCCCAACCGGTAGAAAAGTTATGAACAGGACTAGAACGGCGTTGATAGCGGTGTAAAAGTTATCCACAGGCACTGGGGATAACTGTGGAAAGAAAAAAATTATCCGTTGTGAATGGCTTTCAAAGGCTGACACATCAAGGATTGTAAGCGGGAACGCCGAACGTCTGTTTTGCGTAAAAACGGTGGATAACTTAATAAGGATTGACATTTTAGCAAAAAATAGATGTCGTAGGTGGGACGCAATTGACCCCCAACATCTAGGAAAACAGATTGTACACCTGTGGATAACTTTGTGGACAACCTGTGTATAGGAGGATAATTATGAACATCAAATTCGTCGTCGTGGGTAAACTAAAGGAAAAGTACTTCAAGCAGGGGATCGCGGAGTATGCTAAGCGGCTCTCTCGTTTCTGCAAATTCAGTATCGTCGAGGTGCCGGATGAAAAGGCCCCAGAAAGTATGTCGCAGGCAGAAATGGACCAGGTGATGGCGGCGGAGGGCGAACGAATCCTGAGTAAAATCAAGGACCGCGAATACGTCTACGCACTGGCCATCCTGGGAAAGGAACGCTCGTCGGAAGAGTTTGCCAAGGAAATAAAGGACTTGACCACCTACGGCCACTCAGACATCACCTTCGTCATCGGTGGCTCGCTGGGACTGACGCCAGCCGTCCTGAAGCGCGCGAACACCCAGATCTCGTTTGGCCGCTTCACGTTGCCGCACCAGTTGATGCGGTTGGTGCTGACGGAACAGGTTTACCGGGCGTTTATGATTAATGAGGGGTCGCCGTATCACAAATGACGCGGTTTTTATTGGGATTAATCGCTGTTAGGTAGGTTATGGGAGTCCGTATCATAAGTGACAGAATGTGATTTGTGAAAAAGCGTATTACTTTCCAATATGGGTTTAGATTTAGTTGATAAAATATATGTCTTATTAAAAGAAGGCGTGTATTCTGAGTTGTTAACCAACTACGATGATAAAGCAACAGAGTTCTTTTAACTTAAATAGTGATATTCGGCTTTTATCGGTCGAACTTGCGAACAAGAGGAGGGTTCCCAAGCATTTCGTAGTATGATTGGGGATGGGGATAACGTAGTGAATAGATATTTAGGGTTGTCTTAAAGTATTTAAGGAAATATGAACAGGCTTGGAAGTCCAGTATAGTTAACTAGACCTGTTTGATTTTTAGGTGGTGTTGAATAGCACAGTGTTCCTCACTAACTGTGAGGGTGATCCAGTAGTTTTGAGTAGTGTACATGTATTCCCCACAATTGTGGGGTTGAAAAAAGCGTAATGTGATAAATAAAAAACGAATCTTTGATGGCTGATTGAAAAATTCTTAAATAAAAGAGCTTTATGAACACTAAACAATACTACGTTTATGTCATAGGTGCTATACTTGTACCAATGATTCTCATGAAGTTGGCAAATTACAAGTTTAATCCGAACAAGCCCGGAATCTTTCAATGGCAGTCTGT
>CALNAJ010000013.1 GCA_937874695.1 uncultured Lactobacillus sp. | reverse complement strand
AAAGTTGCATAACAATTTTAATTATTTGGTTGTCTACTTGACAAGGAGCCCCGCCAAAGCTAACTCGATACATGGGGTTAGCTTTTTTTGAGCAATCCCCTAGGTTTTGTTCGAACGGTGTAATACAATGTAATACAAATGAGGTGAAGACGAATGGCAATGATTTCAATCCGAGTGAGTGAAGCTGAGAAGGCCTGGCTGACCCATATGGCAGAGTTCTATGGCACATCGCTATCTGATCTAGTTAAGAAGTATTCGATGGAACAGTTAGAGGACAAATACGATACCTTGATGGCTGAGGCGGCGTACAAGCACTACCAGGAGAGCGGTCAGAAGACGTTCTCTATGCAGGAGGTCATCGACGAGTTCGGTGGGTTTAAGGAATGAGCTATCGTTTGGAATTCAGCCATGACGCTGTTAAGCAACTACGTAAGATGGACAAACATCAGGCCATGATTATTTCGCGGTGGCTCTATGCCAATATTGATGGGATTGCGGACCCGACTACTAAGGGTAAGGCGTTGGCGGCTAATCTTGCCGGACTATGGCGCTATCGGGTGGGTGACTACCGAATCATTTGTGAGCTACAAGCTGACAAGCTGGTAGTTTTGACGCTGTCAATCGGTCATCGACGCGATATTTACGGCTAGATTGATGAGAGATAGCCGCCATCGGAGCCATGTCTTGGGCTTAATTGAACCTTAACTGTTGAGTTGGCGAGTCACTCGAAAATAGTGTAAGATTAAGGAATGGTTAAGTGCCTTACGCCCGGCTAAAGGTTCGGGTTTTCCGGTCGCTTGGCCCAGGTTATTTGTTAGAATAGACTTAAACCTACGGGGCAGGACTGCTAGTGAATTAGCCTAGCTGATTAAAGGAGAATAGACCACATGAAAATTTTAGTTGTCGATGACGATAAAGAAATTGCACAATTACTTGAAATTTACATTAAAAATGAAGGTTACGAACCCATCACCGCTTACGATGGGAAGGAAGCCTTGACCAAGCTCCACACCACGCCAGACATTGCTTTGATGATCCTAGACATCATGATGCCTGAAATGAGTGGAATCGAAGTCATGAAGGAAGTTCGGAAGGACTCCCAGATTCCAATCCTGATTCTGTCGGCGAAGACTGGCGACATGGATAAGATTCAAGGGCTGATTTCTGGTGCCGATGATTATGTCACCAAGCCATTTAACCCCTTAGAAGTTATGGCCCGGGTCAAGTCACTGTTACGGCGGAGCCAAGACCAAGTGACCGATGACAGCCCTGATATCTTGGATATTGGGACATTGACCATCAACAAGGACTCCCACGAAGTTAAGACGATTGCCGGCAAGACAGTTTCCCTGACGGCCTTAGAATTCGGGATTCTCTACTTACTGGCCAGTCACCCCAATCGCGTCTTCTCAGCGGATGAAATCTTCGAACGGGTATGGCGTCAGGAAAGTATCGTATCGGCCAAGACCGTCATGGTCCACGTCAGTCACTTACGGGATAAGATCGAAGATGCCACCAACGGCGAAAAGGTCATTCAGACTGTTTGGGGCGTTGGGTATAAGATTGAATCACGATAAAGAAAAGAGTGTGGAGCGAGGCGGGAGTCGGTGAGCATTAACGTCATTCAGGTGGAAATCCCGGGTTTGGATTTTTGCTTGAATGGGGTTAAGTGGAACCGGCTGCCTCGCGGAACACGTTTCGGCAACGTAAACTGAACGGGCAAGCGGGCTGAGAAAATTTGATCACTGAGCAATCATGGTTCAAACTATCCCAAGTCACGAGTCCGACCAGTCCCCAAAGCCAAGTCACCACAATCCAAACCGTAACCAGAAGAGTAGGAGCGCAACATGGACTTAATCAACACTTACCAATTTAATACCCGGGAGGTCCAACCATGAAGCTAACCACGCGTGAGAAGAGTGCACTGTTCATGGAAGGGGTCGTGACCGTCATCCTCCTGCTGATGCTGAACCTGGCTTTGCTGGTACTGATCGTGCAGGCCATCGAGAGTAATCCTGGCTTGCGTGATGGGATTTTTATCATCAAACGATCCGTCGTCTTGGGGCCCAACCACTTTCAGCTTTGGAGCTGGGAGAACCTGTTCATTGGCCTGATGCTAGTGGCTGATGCGTTGGTCGTTTGGTGGCGGCTGATTCGGCGTTACCGGCAAATGCAGTTGCGGCACATCATTGATGAGCTGCATTATATTGCCAACGGCCACTTTGACCACCGGATTCCGTTTCGGGTCAGTGGCGACGTGCAGCGGGTCGTGGATTCCGTCAACGCACTGGTCGATTCCGTTATCAATTCGATGGATGAGGAACGCGCCATTGAGAAATCCAAAGACGAGCTGATCACCAATGTCAGTCACGATATCCGAACGCCGTTAACGTCGATTATCGGCTATCTGGGGCTGATTGAGGATAAGCAGTATCACAGTGAGGATGACCTCCTCAAGTACACGCACACGGCATTTTTGAAGTCTAAACAGATGAAATCCTTGGTGGACGACCTCTTCGAGTACACCAAGGTCCGCCAGACGGATACGCCGCTGAGCTTGACCAATATCAACTTGGCAGCGATGCTCGAACAGTTGGGGGCCAGCTTTGAGCTGGAGGCCCAGAAGAAGGGCATGACGATTGGTGCTGAGAATTCATCGGAAACGATGATGATGGAGGCCGACCCCGAGAAGTTGGTGCGGGTCTTCAACAACTTGGTCTCTAACGCCTTGAAGTACGGCGATGGTGGGAAACATATCAACTTGGTTGCGAACCAACTCAGTCCTACCGAACTGGAGGTCCGTGTGACCAACGATGGGCCGAAGATTCCGAAAGAATCCTTGAACATGATTTTCGAACGGTTCTACCGGGTGGAAGAGTCACGCTCTAAGGAAACTGGTGGGACTGGTCTGGGCTTGGCCATTGCGCAGAGTATCGTGGCCCTTCACGGTGGGTATATCTACGTGGAGTCGGACGATGCACTGACCAGCTTCGTGATTCACTTGCCGGTCAAGCACGACCAGCCATTGGCCATCCCACAACGGTTGAAGACACCGGGTGCAGTAAGCTAAGCGTTGTATCACTAAATTGAATTTGGCATAAAAAACAAGGGCCGTTTCGGCCTTACATAAGATAGAGGAGTTTTGATTTTAATGATGAAACGAATACGGCAACTCGTTATTGGGCTGGTGACCGCGGTAACGCTGGTCACTGGTGGTATCAGTAGTTTGAGTGCACCGGTTACGGCCCAGGCCGCAACCAGCAGTAACAGCACCACGGTTAACTTGAAGGTGAAGGCCGGTATCGCGGTCGACGCCAAGACCGGTCAGATCTTGTACGACAAGAACGCTGACCAAGCACTGCCCGTCGCTTCGATGACCAAGCTGTTGTCGATCTACATGGTGCTGGACGCCATCAAGTCAGGTAAGTTGAAGTGGGATCAAAAGATTACCATTAGTAAGGATATCGCCAAGGTCGCTCAAAACACGAACTTGTCTAACGTGCCTTTACGGGCCGGTCACAAGTACACGGTCAAAGCCCTGTATCAAGCATCACTGATTTACTCGGCCAACGGGGCTGTTGAAGCCTTGGGGAGTGCCGTTGCGGGTTCACCACACGCATTCGTCACTCAGATGAAGGCACAAGCCAAGAAGCTGGGGATGACGGACGTTAAGATTTACAACGCCTGCGGGCTGACCAACAAGCAAGTCGGCAAGCTAGGCTACAGCAACGTTAAGGGCTCCGCAGAAAACGAATGGTCCGCGGCCGACCAAGCGAAGTTGGCAGTCGCCCTGTTGAACAAGTACCCCGAAGTCTTACAGACGACAAGCGTCAAGAAGATGTGGTTTGAAAAGGGCACGAACGATGCGACTAAGATGGACAACTGGAACTGGATGCTGAAGGGCTTGTCCGCTTCGTACGCCAAGCTTCACGTGGACGGCCTGAAGACGGGGACGTCTGACGCTGCCGGCGCAAACTTTACCGGGACGGCCAACAACGATGGTAACCGAATCGTGACGGTTGTGCTGCACGCAGCCCACAAGTCAGAGACCGATGCCTCACGTTTCCAACAAACACAGAAGATGATGTCTTATGTTTACAACAACTTTAAGACGGTCAGCTACAAGGCTGGGACTCAGATCAAGGGTGCTAAGACGGTCACGACGCACGATGCCAAGGCCAAGACCGCTAAGACAGCGCTGGCTAAGGATATCAAGTTGTGGATTCGTGACGACCAAGTCGCCAGCAACGTTTCTGCTAAGACGCAGTTGAAGGCCAAGTACAGCAACAAGGGTGACTTGGAAGCGCCTGTGACTAAGAATGCAACGATCGGAACGGCCAACATCTCCTTGAAGGGCGACCAATTGGGCTTCTTGGGCAATACC
The DNA here is from genome assembly GCA_937874695.1 of uncultured Lactobacillus sp. Classification (GTDB taxonomy): domain Bacteria; phylum Bacillota; class Bacilli; order Lactobacillales; family Lactobacillaceae; genus Levilactobacillus. Next base: position 100,102 of record CALNAJ010000013.1, on the reverse strand, counting down.
AAGACGACCAAGGTGCCATTGAAGGTGACGCAATCCGTTGAGAAGGCCAACGTCTTCGTTCGGATGTGGCGGTCAATTGTTGCTTTATTCTAAATAAGAAGAGTGAAGAGTCGCTTGCCAGCTGGTGAGCGATTTTTTTGTGCGGCCACTGAATTTCACAAGTTTTGGTAAAATAGTTGTGCCGGTTGGGCTATTTTCGGTTATTATTGTTAATAGCGCCATCAACTTGATTTCGGTCAAGGTGGCTGCCGTTCAGGCACGTTACAATTAGGCATATCGTTAGGAAATTACCTGAACGTTGTGCCCAATGAAATTTAATTTATTATATGTGAGAACGCCTGAACGCCGATATGATAGGATTGGTGACGATTTCTAAAGATTGTCGATGGCGTGTTGTATTTTTGACAAGTCAAGCATTAGTGTGCGAAGATACTTTTATTATTAGCTGAAAACGCGCAATTTTAAAGCAATTTTGAGGATAAAGGGAGTTGGCATTTGTGAATATGATTAAAGGCGAATGGAATTACATTCGGCATAATCGGTTGATTTTAATCTCCGTTCTTGCCATTATGTTTATTCCATTCCTCTACAGTATCTTCTTTCTGAAGTCGGTCTGGGACCCATATGGGGAGACCGGCGAACTGCCCGTTGCGGTGGTCAACCAGGATAAACCGGTGACCTACCAGGGCCAGAAGCTAAACGTTGGGGATCAAACGATTACCAATTTGAAGAAGAACAAGCAATTGGGTTGGAAGTTCGTGTCCGCTAAGACGGCGGCCGATGGGTTGAAACACCACAAGTACTACACGGTGATCACAATTCCTAAGAACTTCTCTGCCAACGCCGCAACGGCGCTGAACAAGAATCCCAAGAAGATGACGTTTACCTACAAGACGAACGGTTCTGCTAACTACATTGCCCAAGTCATGAGTGAAGTGGGTTCATCCAAGCTGGATAGCGAAATCCGCGCCAAGGTGACGAAGGCTTACGCCCAAGCGACCTTCAAGCAGATCTACGCTGTCGGCCAAGGGATGGATAAGGCTGCCAAGGGTTCCGCCAAGTTAAAGGATGGGACGGTTACCTTAACGGATGGCCTGAACACCTACACGACTGGGGTCCACACGCTGAACAATGGCCTGCAACAAATGAAGACTTCCGTTACGCCATTGGCTACGGGGATTCAAAAGCTGTCGACCGGTTCACAGACGCTGCAATCTGGACTGGCGAAGTATACCAGCGGGGTTGGACAGTACGCTAGTGGCGTTAACCAGTTTACTGGTGGTGTCAGCCAACTGAGTGCTAAGATGCCAACGATGCAAGCTGGCGCCAACAAGTTGGCTACTGGTGCTAAGACATTGAATACAGGGACTTATCAGTATGTTAATGGGGTTTATACATTAAACTCTGGTCTTGGTAAGTTGACAACAAAGGTTGGTCCGTTGGCTAGTGGTGTTACCAAGCTGACAAAAGGGAGTAAGTCCTTGACTGCAGGCCTAAAGAAGTTAGACAATAATTCACCAGCACTTAAGTCTGGAGCAAATCAATTGTCTAGTGGTATGACTGAAATGCAGTCTGTTTTAAATGAACTTGCCCCAGGGTTGGCGTTGCTGACTAGTATAACAAGTGACTCTAGTAAACTGACTGATCTTCAGAACACGTTGAAGATGTTGGCTGAAAATAAGCAGATTACAAAAGAAAATGTTGCAGGAATTGAGAAGGATTTAGGTGATATTGAGGGCGTTCAAGCGGACTTATCTGATCCTACTAGTCAAGCCGGAGTAGCTGCAATAATACAAAAGGCTCAAGATGATATTGCCGGAGCTACGCCGCAAAAAGCAAGTGACAGTTCTTCGGAAGGGTCTACAGTTACAGAAAAAGAGACATCAGTTAGTGGTGCAAGTAGTACAGAAGCTAATGCTAATAAGACAGTCAGTGATACTGCTGAGTTGGAAAAGGCGATTGATGACCAAGATACAAGCAAAGCTAACCGACTTCTTAAGGTAGTCAAAGCTGATGCAAGTAATACGGCAGATGCTGCTGGATCAATAGAAGGTTCTTCCACTACTAAAACAAGTGAAGCGGCGGGGACTCGCAGTGCTGATACCACTACCACTGCATCATTGATAGCCGACGTTCAAGGCTTGTTGGGTGTTGTAAATTCGATGCAGACGAGTTTGAAGACTCTTCAAAGCTCTGTTAATGATTTATCTGTTCGTACATCTTCACTGAAAACTGTATTCGAGCAAGCACAAGCGCAGCCACAGGAATCACAAAAGGATCCTGCTGTGCTATTGACGCAGCTGTCAACGGCGGTTACTACCTTGCAAAATAGTTCTAAAGCTATTCAGGAATTAGGTAATTCTTCTGACAGCATGAAGAAACTAGTTTCTGGTTCCAGTGAATTGAGTACCGGATTGGACACCTATACTGCAGGAGTTTCTAGTGCGCTTACTGGATCTAAAACTTTGACAAGTGGCTTAACCACACTTAATAATAGTGTTCCTGCGTTAACTGCAGGGGTGACAGAATTAGCTAATGGCTCTAAGAAATTAGCTAAGAATGGACCATCTCTGAAGAGTGGTTCTAAACAGCTTTCAACTGGTGCTTCCCAATTAAGCTCTGGTATTAACCAAGCCGCTGCCGGTGTCAACAAGCTCAACGCCAACACGGGCAAGTTAACCGCTGCCGGCAACAAGCTGACCAGCTCATCCGCACAACTCATGAACGGGTCCGGTCAACTGACTTCTGGCTTAAACACGCTGAACAGCAAGGTACCAACGCTGACTAGTGGGGTTAACCAATTGGCTGCTGGGTCGAAGCAACTTGACGACAACAGTAATCAATTGATGCAAGGGGCCAAGAAGCTCTCTGACGGGAATGGTACGTTAGCCAAGTCCTTGAAGAGTGGTGCTGATCAGATTCAAGCACAACCATTGAGTAGCAAGACGGCCGACATGTTTGCCGCACCAACGAAGCTGAAGCATGAAAGCTACAGTTACGTGCCAAACTATGGTCACGCCTTAGCACCTTACGTGCTGTCCGTTGCCTTGTACGTTGGGGCCTTGGTCTTCAACTTTGCCTTCCCAATTCGGAAGGTTTCTCGCGAAGATGGGACCGCTACGGGTTGGTTCTTGAGTAAGGTTTCCATTGGTGCTGTCGAAGGACTCGCCATGGGGCTGATTGAACCTGCATTGATGATGCTTGGTGGCTTGTCCGTCGATCACCCAGGTCAGATGATTCTGATCTCCGTGTTCTTCGCCGAGGCGTCGATGTTTATCGTCATGTTCCTGTCAATGTTACTGGACAACCCTGGTCGTTTCATCGCCATGGTTCTCCTGATGCTGCAATTAGGTGGTTCCGGTGGGACGTTCCCAATGGAAGTAACGAACCACTTCTACAACGTCGTGCACCCATTCCTACCAATGACTTACTCAATCCTTGGATTCCGTCAAGCCATTACGTCGGGGATGTCCGGCATGGTCGGTCAAGCACTGTGGGTCTTAGCACTCTTTACCATTCTTGGTTTAGCACTGCTCTGGCCAACGATGATTTGGTTGCAGAAGAAGCATTTGATGGGACGTTCGCAATTGGATGACAACCAAAAGTTACAAGCGGTTGAAGATCCGAACACGAATGCTCATTCCTAAAAATTAAGAAGTGTCGTGAAGCCTCTGGTTTCGCGGCACTTTTTGCGTATAATGGATTGCAGATGAGAGAAAAGAGGAGACAGTATGTCCGTTAATTTTCGGATTGCCGAGGTCAGCGACCAGGACGCAATCATTACGATTTATAACCAGGCAGTCGCTACGAAGGGAAGCACTGCCGACTTAACCCCGGTGACGGTGGCGCAGCGTCAGCCTTGGTTCGCTTCGTTTGACCCGCAGCACTTCCCGTTATGGGTGATTGAGAGCGACGGAGAGACCGCCGGCTTCGTCGGCTTGGAACGTTACAGTGATCGGGCAGGCTACCGTCATACGGCTGAAATTGCGCTGTATTTGGACGCTGGCCATCAGGGACAGCATCTGGGGACGCAAGCGGTGGATTGGGTTGCCATACAGGCGCCGCGGTTGGGCATCACCAGTGTCATCTCCCGGATCTTCGGTCATAACCAGGCGAGTCGGCATCTTTTCGAAAAGGCGGGTTATGCGCACTGGGGGCACTTGCCAGCGATTGCGGACATGACGGGATTCACTGCTGATTTAGAGGTTTATGGGCATCATTTCTAATGCGTTAATAAGTTATGAAAACTTGCCGTGATTTTTCACAAACGTTTAATGAAACCGGGAATAATGCGGGCTCATCCTTGATAAATATTGTATATGTTATATGAAAATGCCCTGAAACATGTTAAAATATCATCGTGTGGTTTTATGCATAACGGGGGAACCCGTTAGGTTGCTTCATATCTCAGAGTATTCGACGGAGGCAAACATTCTTGAATAAACGACGGCCAAACCCCAAGCAAGTGCCGGACCCCAACGAACCCTTATGGCGGTCGACATTGCGGGTAGCCATGCCCCTTAATTTAAGCTACATTCCAATTGGGCTGGCTTGTGGGATTTTGCTACACGCGGCAGGGTTCAATACCTTACTGACTGGATTAGTTTCCTTGATGATCTTTTCCGGTGGGGCACAATTTTTAATTGCCACGATGTTGACTATTAATTCCCCATTACTATCAATTGTTTTGATGCTGTTTTTCCTGGAATTACGGTATGCATTACTGAGTTCGAGTTTATCACCATACTTAAAAGGCTCATCTAATCGCTTCCTATTCATGTTCGCGGTTTCGTTAAACGATGAAAATTACGCCATTAACTACTTAAAATTTGCCACTGATAAAAAGTGGACGGGTAGGGAAGCTCTAATGGTGGAGCATTATTCCTTGCTATTCTGGGCGGCTAGTAACGTTGTTGGGAGTCTGATTGGGAATGCCTTGAAGATTGATCTCAGTATCGTTAATTTCGCGCTGACGGCGCTGTTCTTGTACATGATCGTTATGCAGATCAAGAACCGCCTGACTATCGTGATTTGCTTGATTTCAGGAGTGCTCGCAGCGGCCTGCATGATGCTGACCAAGAGCACGTTAGGGTTGGTTATTTCGACAATTATCGCTTCACTGATTGGTTTCGGTTTGGAAGTCACCCTTCGCAAACGGTTGCCCGACAGTCATTGGCTGTGGCGCCTGCGAAGTCCGGGGTCCAAGAAAGAAGCCGTGGAGCATTCGGATACTAATTAGGACACAGGGAGAGCTATATGAACGCAGTTAATACGTGGAACAGTACGCAACACTTTTGGCTAATTATCTTAGGCTTTATTGTGGCCTTTATCCCGCGTTTCTTCCCGCTGATGTTGTTCACGAAGCGGGCGATTCCGGAATGGTTCAACGAATGGATGAAGTACGTGCCGGTATCACTGTTTACGGCGCTGGTTGTGAAGGATATCTTCATTGACAGTGCCAGCTATGCATTGCTACTCAACAAGTATTCAGAAATGCTGGCGGCAGTGATTGTGATCATTGTCGCTTACCGTACCCGGTCGATGGCCATCTCGGTTATCGTGGGCCTGATTGGCGTCTTCATCTTGTCGATGTTCATGGCGTGACCAAATCAAATTTATAAAATTAAGGGGACCTTGCCGGTTGGTGAGGTCCTTTTTTAGGGTAAAAATTATTTTGTCATAGCTCAGTCCTTCAGAAGAATAGCAACGTCTGTATCCATTAAGAATTACGCTTGGATAGTGAAATTAGGGCTTGTCATACATAATAATGTTATCGGCAATGTTGGCTGCAGACTGATGAGTACCACGATTAGGTGTAGTGTAATCGTATTTCCAAGATTTAATTCATTCGCGATATTCGAGCATTAATTTTTCAGCGTGTACGTTAGAGCACCCGCGGTCAATCATTCTTTGTTTGATATCACGTTCTAGTTTTTCCGATGACGAGATAGGAATAGGTGACTTACTCACTGTGGGGCTCTTTACAAAATGGTAGCATGTCTTTGCTTGGTAAGGCCAACTATAACATGCTTACCAGTCCAGCAAAAGCAGAGATGAAAATCACCAACAATGGTTTATATAGGTTGATGAAGCAAAGGACTATCCTAGCAGGCTTTTCGGAGACGGCAGTTCAAAAATCTTTTAACAGAAGCCCATTTTGAGTTCTGTTTTCCTGGGGATAAATGATTGTTATGTATTGGGTGAAAGCTAGCTTAGCCGGAGGAGGTCAGGGATGGCGCCAGCCGTGATAACAGTGTTAGACCGGGCAATTGATTCTTCCCGGTTCCCACAGCGGCAGAATCCCTGGCAACCGCAGGCGAGGGCTTCCACCCAAAATCAAAAAACACCACCCAACCCGGTGATCAATCCGAGTCGAGTGGTGCTTTAAGTATCAGATGATCCGCGGTCACCTGAAGATTTGAATTAGTCCGTTACCGGCGCTTGGGCGTGAGTACCATCGTACATGTAGCTCCGCGTCATTGGTAACATCCGGGCAGAAGGGCCCTTTGAAATCAAATACTGAATCACGTCAATATTACCAGATTTGAACGATGCCGCGCAAGCTTGGAGATAAAGATCCCACATCCGCACGAACTTTTCGTCAAACATCTTGGCAACTTCATCACGGTGTTCATTGAAGTTCTTGTCCCAGATTTCCACCGTCTTTTGGTAGTGGCGACGAAGGGGTTCCATGTCGTCGATCTGGAGGCCATTTTCAATGATGTGCGTGGTGTTTTCAATCAAGCCAGGAACGTAACCACCTGGGAAGATCCACTTGTTCAACCAACCGTTGTTGGCGCCACCTTGTTGACGGGTAATCCCGTGGATCAAGGCAACCCCATCGTTCATCAGGTACTTTTGAATGCAGTCGAAGTATTGGCCTAAGTTTTCTTGGCCAACGTGTTCGAACATCCCTACGGAGGTGATGTAGTCCCATTGTTCGTTACCCAATTCACGGTAGTCTTCCAACCGAACTTCGGCAACGTCGGCTAAGCCTTCGTCTTGAATCCGTTGGTTAACGTAATCGTATTGTTCTTGGCTCAAGGTAATCCCAGTGACGTGCAGGCCGTATTCCTTGGCCGCCGTCAGCATCAGCGTTCCCCAGCCGCAACCAATATCCAGCAGCGTTTTGCCAGGTTGTGGGTTTAATTTCTTAATAATATGGTGGACCTTGTTGACTTGTGCGGTATACAAATCATCATCGGGTGATTCGAAGTAGGCACAGGAATAGGTCATGGTATCGTCGAGCCACAGTTGATAGAAGTTGTTCCCAATATCGTAGTGGTTCTGGACATCGGCCTTACTTTCCTTCTCGGTGTGTTTTTGCTTCGGCAGGAAGTGGATAAACTTCGAGTTGTGGAAGAAACTGTCGGCGTTTTCGTAAGCGGCCGTCAGTAAGTCTTCAATACTTCCGTCGATTTCGATCTTGCCATCCATGATGGCTTCACCCAATGCAATCGAGGCATTGCGAGAGATCTCTTTAACCGGGATGGCCTCGTGAATGGTGATGGTGACGTCAGGAGTGCCGGTCCCGTATACATCGCTGGTGCCGTCCCAATAGTTGACGCGGACAGGGATGTTAAAGGTGTGGCTCAGAAACGTTTTGTAGAAAGTTTTTTCAAGCATGTCATGGGTCCTTTCCGGTTTCTCCATTAATGAAGAAACAAAATTACTACGCCATTATACGCCTATCGATGGGGTAAACGTAAGGGGAAGGTTTTAGTGTAAGCGCTTAACCTTTTCTTTAGCTGACTTAGCCCAGTAAAATCCACCGATTCACGGAACAGGCATGGTATAATAAAAGCATAATTTACCAGCGGAGGTCTTTCATTTTGAAAAAATGGGTATGGGTCGTGGCAACAATCGTTGTGGCACTGCTGATTGGCGGTTACGCGTATTCGAATCATCACGCAACAGCTAAAGAGTACCAAGCGGCAATGGCCAACGGGCGTACAGCCATTCAAAGCAAGCATTATACGCAGGCAGAGAGCTACTTCCAGAATGCTCTGAAGCGGCGGCTGAATGATCAGACGGCGCAACACTACCTGACACAGACACAACGGTACGTTTCCGGCGAGAATGCATTGGAAGCCCGGCATTTCAGTAGTGCCCAGAAGTACTACGGGGAAGTCAAGGACACGACGAATGCATCAACGGTGCTGGTCAAGCGCGCCAAGGACCGCTACAAGCAGGTCAAGGAAATCAGAGCCAACGTTAAACAATTCAAGCAGATCTTAAACAAGGCACAAGGTGAAAACAAGGCGCTGAACTACGGGCAATCCAACACCACATTGGATGAACTCTTCAACAACGCGAAGTTCCGTCAGAGCTACTACAAGGACTTGTATGATCAAGCCTTGGCTCTACGGAAGTCGAACAATGCCGGCCAAACGAGTGAAACAAGCTCGGCAGCGTCATCCTCCTCTTCGTCTTCTACGGACAGTAGTAGCAGTGCCGCTAGCAGCTCTAGCGCCTCGCTGACGTCCGCTGAGAAGCAGGCGGCAAGTAATTACTCCGGCAGTAACGAATACACCGTCACGCAGAGCCAAAAGGAGCTGGACGGTAAGACGATTACCGATGGTCAGATCAGTAACGCCCGGAAGACGATCAACGCTGCTGGCGGTCAGGCTGATGCCATGAGTGACCAGGACGTGCGGGTAGCCTTACAACAGGCGAACAAGAGGGGACTTTCCCTGACGAAGTACACGCAACAATATCTGAAATAAATTTCTAGCAAGGAACGCGACTGCGGTGGCGTTCTTTTTGTTTGCTCGAGGATTGTGACATTTGGCCGGGCTAGAATGTCCGTTGATGATAGATTTTACGAATTTACAGTGATTACGAGTCAATGACATGTTTTTACCCAATTTGTAAAGCGGCCCATCTAATTTGGTAAGCAAACTTACCATTTCTAACGAATGAGTTCTAAAATTTGACAAGATGGTAAGTTTATCGAACAAATAGTTTAGGTGGGTATATAATATAAATAATTGGTCTACAAGCAATTTAGTGGCTAGAAAGCCTACAACAGCAAGGGGTTCCCGCCGCGACAGTCCCGAAAGTCCCCAAAAACTTCACAAGTCGTTTTTCACGCCAAATTGGTAAGCGTGATTTACTATATACTTAGAATCAGAAAATTCTACTAAGGGGGGTAGAGTAACGCTTCTCGCAGTGGCTAGGTGAGCACCGATCTTGGGGGATGGGGCGAGACCTAAAACTGATTTGATTCCCAAATCACCACGAAGCCACAGCGAGCGAACGTTACAGAAAATTATGATTATCAACAAACATATCATGCGGACAACTAATGAGAAGCAAGTGCTTCAGCAGATCGTTAACGCAGGGCCCATTTCGCGTAGTCAAATTTCCCGGAATCTTAGTTTAAACAAGGTGACTGTCTCTGACATCTATAGCCAGCTGCTGCACGAAGGCCTGATCCGTGAAGTGGGTCACGGTGTCAGCACGCGTAACGGTGGTCGGAAACCAGTCATGGCATTGCTAAACGTGGGGTATGGCTATGTCGTCAGCATTAACATTTTACGGCAACGGTTCTCGATGATTACCAGTCGGCTGGACGGCCGGTCTGAGAATTATGCGAGCGTGTCCACCCGTGACGTGGATCTCACAACGGTGTTGGATATGATCGATGAGAAGATCGCGACGACCGTGGCGGAGAGTGACAATCGTCTGCTGGGCATTGCCTTTGGACTGGATGGCACAATCTATGAAAATCAAATTCTCGGCGCCTCACTGAAGGGCTTCAAGAACTTTGATTTAGCGAAGTATTTTGGCGACAAGTTCCAAGTTCCTGTTATTTTGGAAAATCTGGCCAACGAGTCCGCTATTTACGAACGGGACTTCGCCGGTGAGGGCGTCTACCGTAACTTAATCTCCGTGACCATTCGGGATCAAGTCTCCGCCGGAATCGTGACGGAGGGCCACCTCTACCGCGGGCACAACGGTGAGGCGGGTAACATTGGCACCTGTCCACTGGCCGACCGCTACCAGGAAAAGAGTATGCAGACGGTCAATGAGTACGTAGCGGAGGGTACCGTCCTCCAGCGGATCATGGCCTATCAGAAGCTAGATCACGTGGACGTGAACCGGATTCGCCGCGACTATCTTGGGCACCGGCCAGAGTTATTGTCGATTCTCGATGAATTCTCGTACTATCTGGCAAAGGTACTTGGCAACCTGTCGAATACCTTTGCACCGGATGCTATCATCGTAAATGCACCGATTCTGGAGCTCTTGCCGGAGATGATGGATACCGTGAGAAAGTATGTCGATGACATGGCGATTATTCGCAAGGCACCGCTGTTACTGACCAAGAATGCCAAGGAGGCGTCCTTGAAGGGTGGGGCTTCGGCCATTATCCACAAGGCGTTGGGCTTGGATGACTTACAATTGACGTTTAGCAATCAACGGTCGGCAGTCTTAGAGGGCGTTGAGTCATAACTAAAGAGAATTCACATCGAACCGCGATGGATGGGGCTTTTGGGCTACCGTTCACCGCGGTTTTTAATCTAAAATGAGCCAGACCAAAACTTTCTGCGAAGCCGCAAACGGTGGGGTGTCGCCAGTTTGGCGGGTGACCCACTACTAGCTGTTGAAAATCACTAGGGATTCAACGGGGATGTTGTATAATGAAATTAAGATGGAATGGGGGATTTATAATTGAGCTTATGGGAACGGTTTATCGCTAACATTCGACTCCGCCGTTTCGTGGTGTTGGTCGTACTGATCTTTATTTTGTGGCTGATCCGGTCCGAAATGAATATGATCTTGCTAACGTTTATTTTTACTTTTCTGATTTTACAACTGGTCAAGGCGGTGCGAAAGGTCGTCAAGCTGCCACCGGGATTGATTGTATCGCTGGCGTACATCATTATTATTGGTGGCCTGTACCTGGCGATTACGACCTACCTGCCGGCGCTGATTACGTCGTCCATGAAGGGTGGGGAGACACTCTTTAAGTTCTACCAGAACCCGCAGACGGATGGTAATGAGGTCATCCGGTGGATTTCGGATTACATTAAGAGTTCTGATATCGTTAACCAGCTTCAGAATGGGGCCAAGGTCGTCTTAACTTACATTTCGACCATTGGATCGTTTGGGTTAACGCTGTTCATGTCGATGATTCTGAGCTACTTCTTTACGATTGAAAGTAAACAGATGGCGTCGTTTTCTAAGCATTTTCTGACGAGTACCTATGGCTGGATTTTCCAAGATATTAACTTCTTTGCGACGAAGTTCGTCAATACGTTTGGTGTCGTGCTGGAAGCTCAATTCTTTATTGCACTTTGCAATACGGTGATTACGACGGTCGTTTTGGCCATCATGCACATGCCACAGCTGCCAACGTTGGCGATCATGATTTTCATTCTGAGTTTGATTCCAGTTGCCGGGGTCATCGTGTCTGTGGTCCCATTGACGATTCTGGGATATTCAGTCGGTGGTGTCCGCTACATCGTTTATATTCTAATTATGATTGTGGTGGCCCATGCGCTGGAAGCCTACGTGCTGAACCCGAAGTTCATGTCGAGCAGAACAGAACTGCCCATCTTCTATACCTTTGTGGTATTACTAGCGGGTGAGCAACTGTTTGGTGTCTGGGGGCTGATCGTGGGGGTTCCCATCTTCACGTTCTTCCTGGATATACTGGGCGTGCGGCCGGTTCATGGCCTGCATCCGCGGCCCCAGGTCGATGTGCAGAAGATTCGCGAGTATCGGCATCACCACGGAAAGTCGGATGGCTCCGATGAGGATGACGATAAATCCTAGGCGATTTCCCTGCTTGTGAGGGAATAAATGTGATAGGTAAGCGGTGTCATGAAAAGAACCGCACAATTAAGCTGAAATTCACCGCTAGATGGTGTAAAATAACAAGGTATTCTATCAAAGAAAGAGGTTATAAGTGATGGCAAAATTAGTATTGATTCGCCACGGCCAAAGTGAATGGAACTTAGCTAACAAGTTCACTGGCTGGGTTGACGTTGACTTGAGCGAAAAGGGTGTCGAAGAAGCCAAGGCTGCTGGTCAAAAGATCAAGGAATCTGGCATGAAGTTCGACTACGCCTACACGTCAGTCCTGAAGCGGGCAATCAAGACGTTACACTACGTTTTGGAAGAATCCGACCAACTTTGGATTCCAGAAACCAAGACTTGGCGTTTAAACGAACGTCACTACGGTGCTTTACAAGGTTTGAACAAGAAGGAAACCGCTGAAAAGTACGGCGATGACCAAGTCCACATCTGGCGTCGTTCTTACGATGTTTTGCCTCCACTCTTGGATGCAGACGCTGAAGGTTCAGCTGTTAAGGACCCACGTTACGCTAACTTGGACCCTAACATCGTACCCGGTGGTGAAAACTTGAAGGTTACCCTGGAACGCGTTATGCCTTTCTGGGAAGACCAAATCGCACCTAAGTTACTCGACGGCAAGAACGTGATCATTGCCGCTCACGGTAACTCACTCCGTGCCTTAAGCAAGTACATCGAACGGATCTCCGACGATGACATCATGGACCTCGAAATGGCTACTGGTGAACCAGTTGTCTACGACTTCGATGACAAATTAAACATGACTAACAAGACGAAGTTGGGTAAGTAATTACCTGATTGCGTCAGAGCCGCCTCGTTTGTGGGGGCGGCTTTTTCGTGGAAAAAAATGTCACTAGCGGTCACTAGAGGGGCCGCTGCTGACCGAAAATTTAGCATAGAGAAAAGAGATTGAATTTGGCAGATAAAGAAGTAACTCAGATTGAAATGATGAAGATTATCGCACTGTTTCGTAAAGAGGGATTCAAGGGTGAGTATGAAACCTTCCAACGCGTCAGTGGCACTGATCGGGAATTTTTTGTGGTCATGAGTAATGAACAGGGTATCAAGGCGCTGTTCCGGGCCAGCTTGATGTTGAACGCCGTTGAGTTCCAGTATGTGCTGGATGACAAGCATACGTTTGTGACGGAAAAAGCTGAATAGTAAGCAATATAAGGTGACTAGCTCTTATCAATGGAGCTAGTCACCTTTTTGAGGCTCTTTGAAAAGTACGCGATTTTCCTCTTGCTATGGAGCACACTCCATAGGTTATGATGTAATCAGAAATGAAGGTGAGTGTAAGTGAAAAGTAGCGATGTTGCTAAGAAATTTGATGTCTCGATTGATTCTCTTCGATATTGGGAGAAAGCAGGTATGATTCCCAAAGTTCCACGGGATTCGCGTGGGTACCGTGACTACACACAAAATGAAATTGAATGGATTGATTTTGTTACTTGTATGCGGAGCTCAGGAATCGGCATTTCAACGTTGGTCACCTATTACCAGTTGTTCAAGGATGGAGCCGGAACGTCAACAACTGTTGGAAGGACAATTGGTCGATATGGCACATCGGATTAAGAATATGCAGAAGGCATATGCAAGACTAGAAGAAAAATTGACTCACTATGACGATCATGTTGAAGGAGTCTTTACAAAACAGGAGGATAAAGAATGAAGATTGTTGTTATTGGTGGCTACGGTCATATTGGCTCTTACTTGGTCCCTAAACTGGTGAAATTAGGAAATGAAGTCATCGCAATCAGTCGGCATGAACGCCAGCCCTACGTTGATGACTGGGCATGGCAAAGTGCAAAGTTTGTTGCATTAGATAGAAATGATACGAAGACTTTCACACAAAAGCTAACTGAATTGGATGCTGATGTTGTGATCGACTTGGTGAACTTTAGGTTTGAAAACACCAAAGAAATTGTGACAGCCTTGAAGAAAACCAAGCTTAGCCATTATTTGTTTTGCTCTTCCGTTTGGGCACATGGCAGGGCACAAGTTTTGCCAGTCGATCCCAATGGTGTGAAGGCACCCTTAGATGAATACGGAAAGAATAAATATCAGAGTGAACGGTACTTGAAAGAAGAATATCGCCAGAATGGTTTCCCAGCAACCGTGATCATGCCTGGTCAAATTTCTGGTCCAGGTTGGGATATTATTAATCCTGAGGGTAATCAAAATAGACAAGTCTTCCAAGATATTGCTGACGGGAAGCAAATTACTCTGCCTAATTTTGGTATGGAGACATTGCATCATGTGCATGCCAGTGATGTAGCCCAACAGTTCGTAGATGCTATCCAACATCGTAATCAGGCCCTAGGTGAAAGCTTTCATGCAGTTTCATCGAATTCAATTACCTTGTATGGTTATGCTCGGTTGATGTACAAGTTCTTCCATCAAGAAGCTAAAATTGACTTTTTACCATGGCCTGACTGGGTCACCAAGTTAGATAGTCCGGTTGATAGTGACAAGACGTACTATCACATCGCACGTAGCGGTCAGTATAGTATTGAGAACGCAAAGAAACTCATTGGTTATCACCCACAATACTCGGTAGAAGAGACTATCAAGTTGAGTATTCGAGGAGCTGTGAACCGTGGTGTTATTAAGGTGAAATAGAATTTGAAAACTAAATGAATGAAAAAACTTTTGAAATAAGTGAGCGTATGATTAAGTTAATACACACCCACTATGATACAATATATAGTACTGTGAATTGAAACGACACTGTATGCTGTACATCTTGAAGGCAACTTTGAGAATTACCGGAAAGGAATTAATGTGATGAGTAATGATTTATTTAATAGTGCGGTTCAAAATTTGGATACGCTGACTAAGGCTGGAATTTTTGGAGATGTATCACAGAATCTCCTCATGAAGAGGGAAAAGGTATCCACACAAGAGTTTAATTACTTATCCTTCTTGTCTATCTATGATGATCCTGAATTTGATCAGCAAACGATTCCATATACTTTAGCTTTTATGGATTTGTTTACAAAAGCTATGCTTGCTGATTCAGAGTCATTAAAACACATTATGACAGCTTCCTGGATGGGAACGAAGGAGTTGCCTCAATTGGAAACAATGAGCTCATATACTAGATTCTTGACGGAGCATAGAAGTGTAAGAAATGTATCGATTAGGCTTTCAGATGAGAGTGATGTTGATGCATTGCAAAGAATAGAACTAGCACATGCAATCCTCCATGACTATGCTAATGGGTTTGAGTACTGTATGAAACTATTCACTTTTATCCTTGCAGTAGAACAGATAATCAAAGGAAAAAAGTATGATCTTCAGTTGAATGATAAGCAACCTTCATCAAATAAACTGAACCTGTTCAGACAGCTTGATGGTGGAGAGCATAGCTTACTTGTCGATGGGTGGGATGATCGGCTTAGAAATGCTGATAGTCATATTGACATTTTGTATAACCCTCAAACATTCCGGTTTGAGGGAAAGAATAAATATTATGAAAAAGTTGGCTCAACTAAAGTCTTAAGAAATGAGGAATTTACAGTTACTCCTGCAGAGCTTTTAACGAATATTACTCCGCAAGTTGGGCGCTTTATCCAAGGCTATATAGGTGCATCTCAGCTACTCTATCTTGTAAAGGAGGGCAGAGAATACTACAATAAAGCAGCATCACTTTTGGAAGAGTTAAGTGATTAGCGTTTGCAAGATATTCTATCTTTATTATATTTAGATAGAATATTGAATTCCTTAGTTGACATTTGAGTCTTTCTTCTTGTCACTAACTGGCAACTATCTAGAGAAAAGATAGTTACGTAAGTCAGTTCTATCAACGGGTTCAATGTACCGTGGTTAGTACTTTCTGGGAAGACCAAATCGCACCTAAGTTACTTGACGGCAAGAACGTCATCATCGCTGCCCACGGTAACTCATTACGTGCCTTAAGCAAGTACATCGAACGGATCTCCGACGATGACATCATGGACCTCGAAATGGCTACTGGTGAACCAGTTGTCTACGACTTCGATGACAAATTAAACATGACTAACAAGACGAAGTTGGGTAAGTAATTACCTGATTGCGTCAGAGCCGCCTCGTTTGTGGGGGCGGCTTTTTCGTGGAAAAAAATGTCACTAGCGGTCACTAGAGGGGCCGCTGCTGACCGAAAATTTAGCATAGAGAAAAGAGATTGAATTTGGCAGATAAAGAAGTAACGCAGATTGAAATGATGAAGATTATTGGTTTGTTTCGTAAGGAAGGGTATACCGGCGAGTACGAGACGTTCCAACGCGTGAGTGGTACGGATCGTGAGTTCTTCGTAGTCATGAGTAACGAACAAGGCATCAAGGCGTTGTTCCGGGCTAGCTTGATGTTGAACGCTGTTGAGTTCCAGTACGTGTTGGATGACAAGCATACATTTGTGACGGAAGACGCGGACGCCAGCTAAGATTGACAATGCTCTAAAGTGTTGTCACCAAATAACTAATTAAGATCAATAGAAAAGGCATCACTACATGCAATTTAAACATGTAGCGATGCCTTTTCTACAATGACACGATGGGTTTTGTCAGGAGTTAGGGCACCGGTTTTTACCACCGAAGCCCCAGTCATCGTCGTTAAGGGAATCGCTTAGATTAAGCAGTTATCCCTCTAAATTGCTGCTCGAGGAAGCTTTAAATTCAAGTGACTATCAGGCCAAAGACCGGCGATTGATCCAGTAAACGACCACAATCACTGGCAGGGTCAATCCCATAACTGGGTAAAGCCATGACCAAGGGAGCATAGCCGTAATGAGTCCCGCCAGCATCGGTCCGCCAGACATCCCGAGGTCGATGCCAATATAGAAGGTGCTGTTGGCTAAGCCACGATCCGATACTGGCACAAGAGATAGCGCCTTCGCTTGGCAAATTGAAAACATCAAACCATAACCAGCTGCGAAGCCAAAGGCCCCCAGGAACAACATGAACCAATTGCTTAAATCCGTTAAGCCAATGATGCCCAACAGATTAAAGCCTAAGCATAGCCAGAAGAATTTCTTGAATGGCACGTGGTCAAACGCATCGCGTAAGGTCATCCGCATTACCAATAAAATAATAGCGTAGGTGGGAAAGAAGACGCCCGCCGGCACGGCGAAGTGTCGGTGAGCAATGTAACTCACGATGTAGTTTTCTGTGGCAAAATAGGGTAACGAAAATAACAGTAAGATGACTGCCAAGGGAATGACTTTGGGTTGAACCAACTGAACTTTTTGGGCAGAGGTCGTACTCGTTTGGCGTGGGGAAACGGGACGACCATGGTTGCCGACAAACTGAATGACAATCAACATGAGAATGCTGAATAGGGCGGCGACCCAGAAGACACTTTGGTAGCTGTAGTGTTGGTATAAATACACACTAACTGCCGGGCCCACGGCCATTCCTAAGGCGCTGGCCAACCCATAAATGCCCATCCCAGAGCCAATTCGGTCCGCTGGCAAGAGGTCAGCCATCCAAGTGGCCATACAGACGGAACATAACGTATAGCCAACACCGCTAATCACTCGAGAAATCAGAACTAATGCCACGTTGGTGGTCAACGTATAGCCTAAGCTCGCTAGTAAAAGTAAGATGCCACCGATTAGCGTGAGAGTGTATTTAGACACGCGGTCGGTTAAATTTCCAGCTAATGGCCGCAAAACTAGCGCGGTCAAGTTCATTGCTCCAGCGATGACACCGGCTAAAATACTGCTCGCACCGATATTAGCCGAAAATCCGGCAATAATCGGATTGATTAACATGGGTCCCATTAAATAAAAGAAACTGGCCACTAAAACTAAGGTAACATCTTTGGTATATAAGCGTGTGTGCACGCCAAATCATTTCCCTTCTAAGTTAGCATTAGCGCGTCGGGCTAATGCTAGAAATTGTTGTTGTTCTTCCGGTGTAAAGCCAGCGAAAAGTTCTGCACTCGTTTTCCAGCCATGTTTATCGAGTTGGTCGTATTTAGTTGATCCTAGCGCAGTCACCACGACTAGCTTTGAGCGGCCGTCGTCAGGATTGGGCACTAGTTTCACGACCCCCGCAGTTACCATGTGTTGGACAATCACCCGGGCAGTTTGGTGGGTAATCCCTTGATAGTCCTTAAACATCGCGATTGTTTGATGGGAATGTTCCGCAAAGTATCGCAAGGCATCCCCTTGCTCTGTGGTTAAATTCAAATTCTTAATGTGTAAATTTCGGCGCTGCTTAATTCTGCGAGCCAGTTGTAGCAGTTGCCGTGAAATCATGTCGTCTCTATTCATGTGATCACCTCATGAGTATATTGTACAGTATACTGTATACTTTGGTAAGACCAATTTTATTTTTAAAGTGGAAAAAGGTCTTTGCTGTTGTTTCAGCACTATGCAATATCTCTGTAGTATGGTTAGTTTTTAAAGAGACATCAGCGCCTGTTGCAATGGCAGTGGACGTAATGCTGTTGGCTGGAGAGGAGACGTCGATTTCCATGGATTCCTGAGGATTATGTGAAGAAGCGAAACGGTTTAAAGCTTAAAAATCGGCGATACCTCATCGAAAGGAATCGTCACTTTTGCTGTCTATAGTTACTGTCAGTTCTGACATAGGAATATTTGTAGTAGGGCGGACCTGTTGATACGAGTCTTGGATCATCCTTCTTTAATCAGAATATGCGTATTACAAGTTAAGTACCCGGAACGAAGTAATAGCTGTTTTAGTGACCGATGTTTGGAGCCAACGAAGGAGTCGTGACATAACTAGCCCCTCAAAAATGAGACTAGCTATGTCACGACTCCTTCGATTTAAATCTTAATGTCACAATTTCAAGCTACAATTACGTAACGTAAGTTGGTAACTACTAAAACAGATTTTTCTAAACGCTCCGACAGTCTCTAAATCGTTTTATCCAGTTTCCATGCAGAGAAGGCATTAACAACAAATGGTTTTTGATTATCGCAAACCAACTTCATGGTCTTTAGCTTGGCTTCTGGATAAATGCGATTCGTAATTGTCGTCTCGCCATTATTAATGAAAGCTTCGATTGAATTCGTATCCAAGAAAATATCGAAATCAATGGTATCTCCGGTTCCCTCATAGGGTGCTTTACAGATCTCCCGCTTTTCAACGCTGTAGTTTGAACAGTCTAAAATAATTTCTGATTTTTTCAAATCAATTGTTAATTTGCAGTTTTGAGTGGTGTCTTCACGATCAGCAATTTCCAATTCAATTGTGCCGTCGTAATTTTCTGGTATCTGCAAGTTGAATTTCAGTTCTGAAGCTTCAGGAATGTCTTGTTCAAGATGAGTAACTTCCTGGTTCTTGATTTCACAGAGCTGATCAACTCGAATCGTCTCTAGTTCTTTGACTGGTGTTTGATAGAGACGGCCATTCTTAATCGTAACTTCGCGTGGAATCGTCATTGCACCCGTCCAGCCATCATCTGCTGTTGGCATTTTTGAGAACCATTGACTAATCCAAGCAATCAGAATATGCCGACCGTCGACATCCATGGTCTGCGGCGCATAGAAGTCGTTCCCATAATCTAGAATACCTTGGCCACTCTGTTTAAAGCTAGGTTCCTTCAGGTTGGCCTTTCCTGAAATGTAAATTGGCTTCAGATTAACTGTCCCTTCCATTGGGGAGACAATTAAAAAGTCATTTTTATCCGATAAAATAATGTTAGGGCATTCCCACATCGTCCCTTGTTTACCATTACTTTGGGCAAGAATTCCAAGATAGTCCCATTTCAGAAGGTCTTTACTGCGATATAAAGCAAGTTCACCTAACGTTTCGTTATGGGTTCCAATCACTGAATACCAGGTGTCATCAACTTTGAATAATTTTGGATCTCTAAAATCCTTAGTCGCTTCTTTAGGGAAGTTAGGAATTACGGGATTCACATCGACCTTATCAAAGTTAATACCATCACTTGAAATTGCGATGTTTTGCGTTTGTGGAATTTCTTTGCTATCAACATCTCCGGTATACATCAAAACTAAGTCATCGTTTTGCGTCGTTGCGGATCCTGAAAAACAGCCGTAGCCTTCAACATTAGGATCACAGTCATAGGCTTCTGATGGGGCAAGTGCCACTGGCAGATATTCCCAGTGCAATAGATCTTTGCTTTTGGCATGACCCCAATGCATGGGTCCCCATGAGGTTCCGTGTGGATAAAACTGGTAGAACAGATGATACTCACCTTTATACTTGATAAACCCATTTGGATCATTCATCCAGCCAATCTGCGGCATAAAGTGATAATTCAAGCGTGACGGTGTCTTGCCGACTACTTGTCCCTTTTCAGAGATTTCTCGAGTAAGTTCAGTTATATTTACCTTTTGGCTATCCATGACTTACCACCTTCTTCTAATCGTTCTCTTTTTGATATTTGCTTCTTACCGCTTTGGCTTCTGCAAGATTACCCTTTTCAGCACGGTGGGTTTTATCAAATTTAAGTTGCATTTCTTTGTTTTTACCTGCTGAGTACCATTCGTTTCTCTTTTCAGTCTTGGCGTATGCTTCTTTTTGTTCTTTTGTTAACGTAGGCTTTTCAGCATCGCTCAACGTTGGGACATCCATTTTGGCAACGACTGGAATACGTTTCTCAACTGGTAAAATACTTAACTTTGGAGAAGGCAAAGTTTGATACCAGTAAGCCGTTGAGGCCCAATCGTCGGAAAGGTGGTTAGCATGCCCATGTTCAATGGTTACCTTGATTTCTTTAGAGAATCTGACGGGATCTGGGAGATGGAATCGATAAGAGACCTGATAACCTGGCATATCGCTTTCATGAATAATTGACCCATTATACAGGAAACTATTCTTCTGCATGCCCCAGGCATGACCGAAGTAGTCCTCGGTCCCGGTACCATTGATACTTGGGACTTTTTCACCATCGACATAGATCATATCGTCACCTTCACCCCACCAGCTGCCTTGGAAGTGAGTAACTGAAAGATTACAACCGACATAGTGACCTTTTCCTTTAGTATCTAACAAGACGTAATTATCTTTACCTGATAAGTTGCTGATGTCTTGGACTTCAGGACTGTTTACTTGTAAATCATCGCCCCATCCACGGCAGGGAAGGCTGCGGTTCCAGTTTGCGTGAAAGTACAGAGTATCTTTTGGCAAAGGCTTTTTATACATTTCATAATCAATATAGAAGTATAGCCCAAACGGTAAGTCACCTTGATTAATAATCTCAATCTTAGCTTTCTTATTAAATGGCATTGGGAAATAGCAATTTCTAGCAGCGGGTGCACCAAACTTGTTGGCTTCTTCGGGTTTTACAGAAACGTTGAATGGGGCGGATTGGAAATTCCCTGGTAACGAGTTTCCAATACAGAAGAAGTCGCCTAATGGAGCTAAAATGCTTGGTGTATCTTCGTCATCCCAGGTGATTTTAAATAATGCCGTCCGGTAATAGAAAGGATCTTGTTCTTCCCAAGTAACACCTAACGGATTGGCAATTTCATTAACAGGGGCAACGTGACTCCCCATAATAGGATCTACAATCCCAGGTCCGATTGTCTTGCGACAGAATGAAGTCATCCACATATGCGTGATGCAAGCGGGACCTTCAATCTCACCTAAAGTAATCGATTCTCCTGCTGGAATCATCCAATAATCTTGATTTTTCCCATCTTGATCATAACTTGATAATCTGGCAGTTCTTGCGTCCTGACTCTTAGTTAAATAGTCTAAATTATTTTTCATGGTTAGTTGTCCTTTCCTGTAAACCTGCTATTACTTTATAGTAGTTAATCAATTAAGCTGGTTATTTCAGAGCAATTAGGATAGCGGGTCACCTCCCACATTTTGATCATCCTTTTCGATGAAGAAGAAGCCGAAGATAACGGCGATAAATACAATTGCAGCGACAAATAAGAATGTCGATCTGTAGCCTAAGTTGTCGCGCAGAATCCCCAGGGGAGTTGATAAAATAATTTGTCCAACTTGGGCGGCAATTTGAAAGCCAACCATATACAACGTTGCTGACAACTTAACATCGTAATGCAGTGTAAAGTATCTGATAATGGCTAACATAAATAGGGGAACCTCAATGGAATGTAACATTTTAACCAATGAAATCATGATGATACTTTTGGCAATGCCACATCCGCCGATTCTGATGAACATAACCGTAACACCTAAAAGCAATGTTTTTCTGACACCGATTTTCTTCATCACATAGGGAATAACAATCATCATGATTGATTCTCCAAAAACCTCTAGTGAATTTAATAAGCCATAGATTCTTTCACCCGCATTGGGGGAAGCAAATAGCTTTGTATAAAATCCAGGAAACATTTGTTGATCAAAAACTGTGTAGAAGGTCCATGACAACATGACAAAGATAATCATTTTCCAAACATCTATCCGCTTTAAAACGCGGAACATATCTTTGATTGAAGGTGAACTATTATTTACCTCTTTCTTGATGTCTTTATCTGGATACCAATATTTCAACTCTAAAAATAACATCAAGCTTAAAACTGAACTAGCGATAAAATTTAAATCAGGATTGATAGAAAAGATGAGACCTGCAAAGATGGCAGAAACTGCGTAACCTAAGGACCCAAACATCCGCGCATGCCCATACTCAAAGTGGGTCCGTCTACTGATTCGTTCCGATAATGCTTCATAGACAGCTGTGGCTGCCAAGAATCCCATCGATAATAGTAATGAACCTAGTATCAGGCCAACTAAGAAGCTACTCTTTAATAAGGGGCCATACACAAAGATGAAGAACGGGCCAACAAGGACTGATGTCAAGGAACAAACTAATAACAGGCCACGTTTAATGTCCAATTTATCTTGAATCCCACCGTAAACCGTCATCAAAATAACTGTAATAATCGAATTTGCCGAAAATATCTCGCCGACCTGTGTTCCAGACATGTGCAGGGTGTTGGTTAACCAAATTTGAAAGAATGCCCACCATATTCCCCATGAACTAAAATAAAGAAATAACGTCGTTGCACTCTGCAAGTAGCTAGGATTTTTTATTTCTTGTTTCAGATTTATGCTATTTTTCATGATGTTAAACCAAGTTCCTTCTCATTCCGACTGGGAGAGTTGCTCCTGCGTTTCCATGGCATTCGCAACCAGTCAATATTTGTATGTAACCGGTTGACATACATAGCGAAAAGTAAGCGCTTAACAAAATATATTGTAAGCGCTTACTTTAGATATGTCAACCGGTTCCATATTTTTTATCCGGTTTTTCCTTGCCAAACTGAAACGGGGAAGGTTTGATCATGGCGATAATTACTGTCAGTAATTCGCCGTAATAGGGTTTCAACGGCACTGTTAGCCATGTCATCAATTGGTTGAACAATGGTCGTTAAATTTGGCAGCAACATTTTAGTGATGTCAGCGCCATCATAACCCACGATTTTTAAATTATTGGGAATCCGTCGGCCTAATTGGGTGGCGATATCCATGACTATCGCAGCGTCCATATCATTTGAGATGAACATGCCATCAACGTCTGGGTGTTCCTGAAAAATTTCGCGGATTCGTTTTTGTTTTTCAGTTTTATTTAAATCAAAATCCAGCGTATAAACAACTGGCTTGAGTCCGTGCTTAGTCATTGTGTCTTCATACGCCTGGCGCCGACGCTGGGCTGGACTTTTAATTATCTCGGGATCATTGGTATGAATGATGACCTGACAACCATGGTCGATCAATAGTTCCGTCGCCAACGTGCCACCCATGTAATTGTCGGACGACACCACTGGAATATCACTATTCATGGTACTGTCAATTGCCACGATGGGAAGATTGGCATGTTTATATTCTTCAACACCTTGGTTGTGGGAGCCGATAATTAGACCATCTACCTGATGCGCCATCAACTCCTGCAGATAAAGCCGTTCTTTGTTTGAATCATTCATCGAATTACCAATCAGAACTTTGAAGCCTTGTTTAAAAAGCTGTTTTTCCATCGTAGCGACCAGTTGCCCGTAAAAAGGATTATTGACCGTTGGGAAAATCAAACCAACGAGTTTCGTTTCTTGTTTAAATAATTGCTGGGCGACCACGTTCGGACGATAGTTCAATTCATCCATAGCCGCGTGAACCTTTTTAACCGTTTCCGCGCTAAGATAGCCGCGCTTATTCAGCACTCTTGAAACTGTCGTTTTTGAGACACCGGCAAGCTTTGCCACGTCTTCCATTCTTATTTTCATAACGTCACCTAGATCATTATTATTAAAGCTTATTATAGCAGATGGTACCGAGTTTGTATGTGCAGTGGGTGATGAGGATTGTTGGACCAATGACAAGCGTACGTTTGTGATGGGGGAAACTGAATCATAGAGCACATGAATAGGACTAGCCACCAACTGTGGGACTAGTGCTATTTTTAGTCAAAAAAGAGGTTCTTTGTCAATGGGTGTTGATGAGGGAATTTTGAGAGGTTCAATTCACTTGCGAATTGAACCTCTTTTTGGGACCTTAGACTTGACTGTAACGTTACAAGATAGGTTAAAATGATAAGTATCATGAACGGAATTAAAAGTAAAGGTGGGCAAATATGGCAACGAGTGATAAGCAACGTGAACATATTAGTGTACGTGGTGGGAATGTCCATAATTTAAAAAATATTGACGTGGATATTCCATTGAATCAATTTGTGGCAATCTCAGGTCCCTCGGGCTCCGGGAAGAGTTCGTTGGCCATGGGGATTTTATATGCGGAAGGGTCGCGGCGATACCTGGAGGCGCTGTCCACCTATACTAGACGGCGAATCGGTCAAAGCAAGCGGTCACAGGTCCAGGAAGTTCGGCATATTCCATCCGCTATCGCTCTGCGGCAACGGCCCGGAGTCCCTTCCGAGCGTTCAACGGTGGGATCGATGAGTGAGCTATTTAACGTCGTGCGCCTCATCTTCTCACGGCTTGGCTCGATGGTTTGTCCCAACGGTCATCGAATTGCGCCCAGCCTGAAAGTTGCCCAGGCCATGGATCTACCAGGTGGCGCAGACAGCAAGATGGGGATCGTGACCTGTCCGGAGTGTGGGGTCGAGTTCATGGCGAAATCTGCCGAAGACTTTGCCTTCAACTCTGGCGGTGCTTGCCCAGAATGTCATGGGACGGGGACAGTTCAGACCTTAGACGAGGATAAGCTGATTGGTGATGAGAATCTCAGTCTGTCAGAAGGGGTCGTGGCCTCATGGCATCTGCCCGGTCGCAACTTCATGCCGACGGTGGCGGAAACACTGGGTGTACGCATTGACGTCCCCTACAAGGATCTCACCGACCGGGAGAAGGACATTGTGCTCAATGGTGCCAAGAAACAGTATCCCGTGGACTTTCGGACCTCGACCGGTCGCGTGTTCCATACCGGCAATACGCTGTACGAGAACGCTCACGAGGCCGTTTACGATTCTCTGAAGACAGTGAAGAGTGATCGGGCCATCAAGAAGGTCAACGAATTTTTCCACTTCTCTGTGTGCCCAACCTGTCACGGGACGCGGTTGAATCCAGAACTCTTGACGCAATTAGTCGGGGGTAAAAATATTGCGGAAGTCTCCGACCTGACGCTGGGATCGTTAGCCGGGTGGCAAACTGCGGCAAAAAAAGAGATGCCAGCTGAGATGAAAGCTATGGCTGACGTGCTCTTCAAGAATTTGACGGATACGTTGCGGCCGTTGCTGGAGCTGGGACTGGATTACCTGACTTTATCACGTAATGGTAATACGCTGTCGACCGGAGAACTCCAACGGCTCCAACTAGCCAAGACCATTCGGACGGAGACGACGGGCGTCCTGTATGTGCTGGATGAACCCTCCATTGGGCTACATCCCGATAACGTTAAGGGGCTCATCCGGATTTTTAGAGAGCTGATTGCGCAAGGAAATTCCTTGGTTGTGGTCGATCATGAAGTCGACATCATTTCAGCTGCCGATTGGGTGATTGAGATTGGTCCTGGATCGGGGGACGCTGGCGGTCAAATCATTGCTGAGGGAACGCCCCAGGATTTAGTGGGGAATCCTCAGTCACTGATTGGACCTTACATTTCGGGGCAAGCCAACATCATGCATGACAAGGTGCCCGCTAGTCAGAAGGCCAGCGAACTCACCACGCGTTTTGAGGTTCAGAATTACTTTAATCTGCATGACGTGGCCGTGACCATCCCTGGCAACGAAATCACCGCTGTTACTGGATTCTCTGGTGCCGGTAAGACGAGTTTGATTCTGGACAGTCTAGTTCCGGCCATTCAGGCGGCGAAGAACAAAGCCGCTCTGCCGAAACAAGTGACGACCTTACAGACCCATTTGAAAGATGTGGTGTCGGTGGACGCCAAGCCAATTGGGAAGAACGCCCGCTCGACGATTGCTACCTATACCACCATCATGGATAATTTGCGCCGCATGTTCGCCAATTTACCGGAGGCCAAGGCCAAGAAGTTCGGCCTCGCTTACTTCTCGTACAATAACAAGCAAGGTGCCTGTGAGCAGTGTGGTGGACTGGGGACCATTACCCTGGATATTCAATATTTGCCAGACATGGAAGAAGTCTGCCCTTACTGCCACGGCGCACGGTATAAGGACGAGATTCAACAGATTCGGTGGCACGGCTACAATATTGTCGACCTGCTGAACTTATCGGTCCGTGAGGCGTTAGCTGTCTTTGAAACGGTGCCTAAGATTGAGAAACAGCTTCAGTTATTGGATGAAATGGGACTGGGCTACCTGCATTTAGGCGAAAGCACGCCGAGCCTGTCCGGTGGGGAGGCCCAACGGTTAAAGCTCATGAGCCACTTGAATAAGCGCCAGAGCAAGACCCTGTTTATCTTCGACGAGCCCTCCGTCGGCTTACACCCCCAAGACGTGCAGACACTACTGGGCGTGATTAACAGCCTGAAGGCCAAGGGGGCCACGATTATCATCATCACGCATGATCTTGATCTGATGGCCAACGCCGATTATCTGATTGATCTCGGCCCCAAGGGTGGGCAAGCCGGTGGCCAGTTGATGGCCAGTGGTGAGCCGCAACAGTTGATCAAGACTGCCAAGAGTCTAACGGTGGATTACCTGAAGGCGCATTTTGAAAAGTTCCATTTAGTTGATTAAAGCTAGTTATGAAAAAATACGGTCAGTCCTCAATTGGGGCCAACCGTATTTTTTGCGTATAAGCATAAACTACATAAACCAATCGCGCAGGTGATCTGCCACAGTTGCCTTGAACTTGTTAGACTGAGCCGGCGTCATCGCATCGATTTCATCATAAAGATTATCATTGATCTTCGTTAAAATTGTTGTGAGTTGGTCCAGTTCAGTATCCGTCAGCGAGTTTAAATAAGCTGGAACCTTTGACGTTTCAGTTGCCGCAGTTTCGCGGCCCAGCTCGGTCAGACGAATGATGGTTTTACGACGATCGGTCGTTGACTTTTCTTTGGTGACCAGTTGCTTCTTGACTAGTTTATTAACAAATTCGGCCGTCGATTGTACCGCTAGATTGAGGCGCGTTGCCAGTTCCTTTTGTGACAGACCGTCGTCTTGCGATAGCGCCAGTAGAATCTTTCCTTGGCCCTGGAACCGCAACGGACGGTCACCCTTGTCTGCGTGGGTACGTTGAGCTACTTCGTCGGCAGTATGGCTGACCATGCCGAATTCAATCAGCTTACCAGCCGCATTTTTTTGTTTCGTTAAATTAGGCATGTCATCGCCCTCCCTATGGCCATTATACCCGACAATGGCTGGAAGTGGCATTAAGGATTTTACCCAAAGTGTTGACAAATTCATCAGGGGGCCTTATTATAATTTTAGTCAGGGGGACCTGATTAAAAAGCAAAGCTAAGAGGGAATTAATATGACAACGATTAATGCAATTGAAGTGCGTCATTTAACTAAGAAATTTGGCGAAAAAACAGTTGTGGATGACATCTCATTTAACGTCCGGCAGGGAGAAGTCTTTGGGCTACTCGGGCCTAACGGTGCGGGAAAGACCACGACGCTACGCATGATGACCACCTTACTCAAGGCCGATGCGGGCCAAGTGAAAATTTTTGGTCACGATACGGTCAAAGAGGGGCGACTGGCGCGGTCGATGTTTGGCCTCACAGGGCAATATGCTTCCGTTGATGAAGATATTTCGGCTCGCGAGAACCTGATGATTTTTTCCCGACTAAACGGCCTGTCCCGACAGGCCGCTAAGCAGCGGACGACGGAACTCCTTAACGAGTTCTCCCTGGAAAATTCTGCGGATAAGGCGTTGAAAAACTTCTCTGGTGGGATGCGCCGGCGATTGGACCTGGCAGTTAGCCTGATTACGCGGCCGACACTCATCTTCTTGGATGAACCCACAACGGGTCTGGACCCACGAACGCGTAACCAGATGTGGGACACGATTCGCCGATTGGTGAAGCAGGGGTCAACGGTGGTCCTGACGACCCAGTACCTCGACGAGGCCGACCAACTGGCAGACAATCTAGCCATCATTGATCACGGCAAGGTTGTGAAAATGGGGACGCCAGTCGAACTCAAGGAACAAATTGGCGGGACGAAGTTGAACTTCACCGTGAGTCATACCGCCCAAGTTACCCAAGCAGTGAAGTTGTTGGCTGACCAGGTAACAGGGACCATTCAACAGGCTGGGCAACAGTTGAGCATGAGTTTAGCGCAAGTCACTCAGTTAACACAAATTTTAGCGACATTAAAGCAAGCCAAAATTACTATCGATCATTTATCGGTTAAAGAACCTTCGCTAGATGATGTCTTCATGAATTTGACAATCGGCAAGAACTAAGAAAGCGGGATGCAAAATGGATGCACGAATGCACAAGGGTAACGTTTTTATGAATACGGCCACGATGGCTTATCGGAACTTATTAAAGACAATTCACAATCCAGATAACTTTATGGATGTGATCATTCAACCGGTATTGTTTATGTTAATGTTTGGGTATTTATTTGGGGGTGCCATTGCCGGTGGCGTTCAGGCTTATCTGCCAACGATTGTCCCGGGGATTCTCATTCAAACGATGCTGTCGGCGGGGTCTGGGTCGGGCACACAAATCAGAGAAGATCTCGACTCTGGGGTGTTTGACCGGTTCAAGTCATTACCGATGGCGCACATTGCCCCGTTAGCCGGTCAGCTGTTCGCTGATAGCTTACGCCTGTTGATTGCGACAGTGACATCGTTGACGACGGGCTATCTCATGGGCTGGCGTCCAGGTGTCGGGTTCGGCTGGATCGTTGCGATTGGGTTGTTGGCAATCGTCACGGGATGGGCACTGTCCTGGGTGTTCGCACTGATGGGTCTGTTGGCTAAGAGTGCGGGGGCCGTCAATAGTGCATCACTGATGACGATGTTGGTACTCTCGTTCATGTCGAATGCTTTTGTCCCCTTACATTCATTAACGAAGCCGCTGCGGGTTATTGCCAACTTGAATCCGGTAACCTACGTGATTACCGCCATTCGACAGATTCTGGCAACCGGGAGTTGGACGCATGAAGCCTTATTGGTTTTGGTGGTTGATGTTGTGATTGTCGCGATCTTTGCACCGCTGGCTGTTTGGGCATACGATCGTAATTAACTTGGTGATACTTGATGCTGTTGCGTGGAGATTTACCGTTAAGCAGATGGTGTAGAAAAGGAAAAAATTACTTGGAGAATTGTCTGTGGAAGGCGGCTATACATTTGGGTATAACCGCCTTTTGTATGTCATTCAGTTTGAAGGGTTACTTATTGAATAATCGACTGAAGAAGCTCTGTTTAGGTGGTGTTTGATTAGGGTGTGATTCGGAAATAGTGTTCGAATGGGAATGACTTGATGAGATTGATGATAGTGCTAACTTCCCCAGCATATCGGTTAGCATGTTCTCGAACTCTCGAGAATTATCTGGGAAACCACTAATGGCATGAGCCAATTCATGGGATAGAGTAGCAGCAAATTTGCTCGAATCGTCTAGAACACTCTGCTTAATGATAATGTTCTTACCATCCCAGACGCCTAACGTATCGCCAGATATAAGCTCGTTAATTGACGTTGAAATGCGAATTTTATTTTCAAATGCTGTTTCGTTGAAAAGTTGGAGTATTGACTGGCGTAAAGCCCAAGACGCGGCTTGATTTTTCGATAAATCTTCTGCATTAACCCAATGATATTCAAAATTATCAGAGTATTCCTGTTGAACAACTTCTATTGTTCCAATTCGATTTCCTGCTGCATCCGTATCATGCTTTACACGCTCATAGACGTTATCGGGGATAATGACGAGTTCTCTGCCACTCTCCCTGATGCGTTCTTTATCATCTTCGGAAAGTTCGTATACATCTAACGAAGACATAAAGACACTTGGTGTTAGCGCATTGAATTTTTTAACAGCGTAAATTTGCACATCTAAGTAGTTAATTTCGTCCCGTTGCGTTCCCTCGGGAATCTTTTTTAATTCGTTTAGGAGGGTGGAGATGACATCTAATGATGTGCTAGTGAGTAGCATATTTTTAACGGTAGCTGAATAGGCAGTTCGGCCAAGAAATGAACGCTCACGGTTGAGCGCTTTTTTTAAAGCCGCGTTTTGTTTGGTAATATTATAGTCAAAAGTGTAGTTCTCTTCCTCGGCTACTTTGACGCCATTAACATAGATGCTTGCCGTATCATTGGTTCGCGTATAGATATCACCGTAATTGGTCTGATCGATGGGTGATTTGTTTTCGAAGTAAAGAAATAATTGCTTAGCTCGTTTCATCTCTTCATCGGTAACTTCTAAGATGAATTCTGTACCAATAAAGTTTGTAGAAATTGGATCTTCAAAAACTGCATGAAGTGTTTGGACATCGTTAAATCCATCCTTTGCATGCATGGCAAGATGGATATGACCATACTTAGAATCTATTTGAACATTTCGATTGGCTCTATGCAAGACTGCTAGAGCGTCTTTTAAGCCAACCCCAAACTTACCGATGACATTAGGTGCTTGGAGCTTTTCTACGTTTTGGTTTTGCGTAAAATGTTCATAATTTAGGCCGCGACCGTAGTCATGAATGTGCCATTTTTCATCGGCGTCTTTAAAAATATCAGGTTGACGACAATTTGTTAATATTGTTTCGTCCAAAGCGTTTGCAATAATTTCACGAATAGCGTGATGAATTTCCCAATTGTCCAAGACCTTTTCAATGTTTAAGTCGAAGTAACGATTTTTCATTGCCTGTCCGCCTTTCAAACCAGTATAACTACATTATGCCAGATTTTTGATCTACTAGTTACCAGTTATTGTGATTGCAAAACATAAAGCAATGTTAGCGAACAGAGCAATTAATTTTTCGGAGAGAGTTGGTGCGCAAGGTGCCTGAAATTTATTCGAAGGTTGGAAAATAGTAAATCGGGTATCTGCTAATCTTTGGCTGATTAACTGGATTTGTCAGATAATAATATGAAAGTGACGGGACTAATTCAAGAGCCTAGTCGCTTTCTTGTGAGGTGTCATTTAGGGTGACATAACTATGTTGCAATAGTGATAAAGTAAATCCCCAGAGTTGGCTATCAGTTCCAACCCTGGGGATCTTCGGTATCATTTGAATGCTAGAGAATTGTTACTTAGCAGCCGTCAGGTAGTTTGCCCGCAGTTGCTTCAGTTGGGTGTTGGTTAAACCAAGACCCTTGTGCAGAAAGTTGTCCATGCTACCGTACTTCGTGTTGACGGCTTTGTACATGGTGTTCAGGTAGGCCATTTTAACGCCATTCTGTGCCTTGAAGTTGGCAACGACAGTAGGGGTAACCGTCTTGCCTTGGGCCTTCCAGCCAGCTTCTTGCTTCTTCAGATTTTCCTTATTGGTTTGGGCCAGGTATGTATTGGATTTTAAGTAATCCTTTGCAATGGCCTTCTTGTTGAAGTTCAGTGCGGAGAGAACCAGGACAGTTCCCATGCCGGCACGGTCTTTACCTGCAGAGCAATGCCAGAGGACAGCCTTGTTCTTAGGATTCTTCAATAATTGGTGGAACAGTGACTTGTAAGCCTTACGTCCCTGTGCGGTGGTGATGGCATCGTGGTAAGACTTCTTCATCATCTTGTCGCCGGCGTTCTTCTTAGAGAAGTCAGGGAAGGCACCGAAAGACTTGAAGACGTTGGCCTTGACCAGCTTGACCCCCTTCATCTTGACATCGGGACTCATCTTTTGTTCCACAACGGTCCGCAAATCAACATCAGTTGCCACGTGATAAGTCTTAACCAGCTTCTTTTGGTCGGATTTGGATAACTTGGATAAGGTGTTCGAACGGATCAAACGGTGGGCCTTGATCTTTTGGCCGTGGCCGTTCACGTAGCCCCCTAAATCACGTGCGTTAGATGCGCCTTGAAGCTTGATATGGGTCGACGTAGACTTGACCGTCTTAGCTTTGGCCCGTTTAGTGGTTTGGGTCGTCTTGGCTTTGGCGGATGCCGTGATGGTCGACAAAGGTTGTTGCCAACCTAACGTGGTGGTCAATAGCAGGGCAGTGACTAAGGTACTCATTCGTTTATTCATTTTGTTAACTCCTCCTCTTGGCTTGGTACAGTACCTAGGATACTAAGTGGATGTAAAGGAGTGATGTTGATTGTGTAAAGATAAGGGACAGCACTGAAATTGGCTATAATTGCGGTTATGATAGCGCTTTATGTCCGGGGCGGTGAGCTGAAAATCATTGCTTTTCAGCAGGTATTAAGTCTTGCATCCGATGGTCAAATCCGGTAGGCTTAACGAAAAATAGGATTCGCCAGGAGGTTGCTGATGGATAAAATCGTACCAAGCTTGTGGTTTGCAGATAACAATTGTGACGAGGCCATTCACTACTATTTGCAGGTTTTCCCCGATTCAACGCTGGACGCCGTGACGTACTATCCGGATGAAAAACTAGATGCCCACTTCGATGGGATGACTGGTAAGATTTTAACTGCTGAATTCCACTTGAACGGGCAGAAATTCTTAGCGCTCGATGGTGGCCCGGATTTTCGATTCAACGAAGCAATTTCGTTTACGCTACCTTGTGTGGATCAAGCTGAAATCGATTATTGTTGGGCAAGACTCTCCCACGTTCCCGATGCTGAACAATGTGGCTGGGCTAAGGATCGCTTTGGAATCTCTTGGCAAATCGTCCCTCAAAACATGAGTGAGTTGACGCAAACACCAGCTCAGATTCAGGCGATGATGCAGATGAAGAAGATTGATATTGCGGCATTGGTTGCGGCTAAGTAGCTCACGTCATTGCATAATGCTAATGAGGTAAGTCTGATTAGGGCTTATCTTTTTTGCGTCATTTTGAAGTCACTACTGAATTTGGTAGTGTCGGGACATTTGGCAACAGGTGATCGACCAGGCAGACGCTACACTGAAACGGCAGGCCTTCACCTGGTTCCCAAAACATTCGCAGTCGTCCATGTGAGTATTTGAAGACGATATTGAAAATATTCTCTTCAAGAACTTTACGACTCCCAAATTCTTACAGAAGAAGCTGACGTGGACGACGGAAAAACTTGATGATGCTGAAAAGGCTGGAAACGAATGGCAAGCTAAGCCATGGGCCATGTATCATCTGAAGACGCTGGTTAAATTGGAATCGTCGGATGATGAGATTGAAGACTTCTGTCGTGCCCATATCAGATATGATGGTGTTCGACAGTATTACGTAGACTTTTCGTTACAGCTTGAGAACTACGATCGGGCGATTCAGATATTAGTCAATGGTCGAAAGTGTGGGCAGATTGATGGCCTGAGGGGATTGGTTCAAAAGTATAGTCGGCAATTACTCACATTGTATAAGCGGTCGGAACGACCAGAAGCCTATCGTCAAGAATTGTGGGATTTTGTCACAACTTATAGTCCAGCCGACCTAGAGGCATACCAAGAATTGAAGACGCTATATCCGGCGGCGGATTGGCCGGCGGAACGCGAGAAACTATTGGCTGCGTTGCCAAAGCATGCGAATGTCGCCCAATTCTACGCGGAAGATCACTTGTATCAGGAACTGTTGCAGACGGTGTTAGCACAGCGGGGATTAATTGGCGTTCAGACTTATGAAAAATTGTTAACGCCCAAGTTCTCCCGGCAGTTGCTCCAGAAGTATGTAGCAGTCGCGCAGCAGATGGCGGAACAAACAGGTGATCGGCAACATTATCGCGACATCGTGAAGATCTTAAATAAAATGACGACTTTTCCAATGGGGATGAGTACCGTTGACCATCTCATTCAGGAGTGGCGAGTCAAGTATGCACGGCGACCTGCGATGTTGGATGAATTGAAGCGCTTTGATGGATCTCAAATGTAAGGCCAATAAGCACTATGCAATCTATTGCTTAGACTTCTTTTCACAGTCTAAGCATTTTTTGCTTCTATAGGATAATTTAGCCACTACAAAATGGTAGGGGGCTTTGGATCGATAGATTGTTATTCTAGATGGATAGTATGAACTATAATAATCATAAGAGCGTGTCTCCCGTTGTCCAAGAATATTTAAACCCTATACGTTTCCAAATTCATTAAGTAGATAGCAGGAAGAATTGTTATCTTGCTTAATTTACTTGGATGGCATAGTATAACCATGTATAGAGAATTTCCGTTTAAAAGTAAGTAATCGACTGAGGAGAAGTCTGAGGCGTTTCCGAAGGGAGGAACATGAATTATGAAGTTGTGGAAGTTAATAATGACGGGGGTCGTTACGCTGGGACTAGCCGGCGTGTTTGTAACGGCACCAACGCCCGTAACTGCCCAAGCCAGCGATGGTGTGAGCATTGATGGGAATTTTTCCGATTGGAAGGATGCTGATGTCATTGAGGGAAATAATGAGAATGCTTTAGCGCTCAAGAATGATGGGCAGTATTTAGATATGTATGTCAAGATGGAGTATGGTGGTATCCCACAGAATGGTAATTATCAACTCACAATCGACGGGAAAACCTATTATCTGATGCCCAAAAATATGACTGGTAGCGTGAGTGCCGGTGAAGTAAAGGCTTTTAGCGTGGTTGCTGGTACCTATAGTAGTGGTGAGCAGTATGATACCGTCGGGTCGGGCTATGTTTCTAACGTGAAGTCTCATAACGTTGCTGAATTTCGTGTTGATTTGACAAAATTGAAGCTCACGCAATTAGCTGATGGTAAGGTGGCTTCCTTCATGAATTACGATATTGGTAGTAATCCAGCAAAGGCAACGATTAACTGGTCCGGTTCAGCGGATAGCAGTTCAAGTGTTGCGGCTTCTGGTGGAACTATCGATGGTAAATCTGATGAGAGTTCCAAGGGGACGACACCGACTGATAGCAATGCTAATAATGACAATGATAATCTAAACATTAGAATTGACGGTAAATTTGAGGATTGGAAAGACGTTGACTTAACGGAAGGTTACAATGGTTATACGGCAATGGTCAGCGATGGGGATTATGTTTATGTTTACGTCCAAATGAAGGGCAATATTCAACTCCCCGCAGTTGGTGATTACGATTTTGATATAGGTGGTAAACAGGTTTTTGTTTCGACTAAGTATATGCCAAACAACGTCAAAGAGGGAGACGCTGAGCCTGTTTCCTTCATTGCTGGTAAGTGGAATGAAGGCGATCAGTATGGGACAGTTGGTAATGGATATTCTTCTACAAATAAGAATGGACATAATATTCTCGAATTTAGAGTTGATCTCAGAAAGCTCGATGTTTCCACAATGACCGGTCAAACTATCACCATGTACAACCCTAACATTGGGAACACTAAAGTCAGTGTTGCTGGTGGGTCAACCGGTCCTTATATCCTCTCTGGTATTGGTTTAGCTATTGCGGGTCTGGGCTACTTTAAATTTAGAAAGTCTGGTAAGTCCAAGCATAAGGATGATCCAACGTTGACGAAGTAATGCATGTGTATGTGGTAGACGTTAGCGAATACCAAAGATAGTTAACAAAACAATTAATAGGACTGGTGTTCATGGACGTAAATATCCTAGTGGGAACGGTGGTGTGGCTATACGCCTTATCAGTATTGCGTAGAGCGCGACTCTCTGCATATTTCTTCATTGTCGGAAGTGCCGGACTCTTCTTCATTCTCACATCACTTAGTCATCCGTATTGGATCTGGTTCTTTACGCATGCAGTGATCCATGGGGTTGCACTATTTAGTGATATTACCCATTGGAGTAAGATCATGTATCACACCGGTATGGTATATATTACGAACGGGACCAATCCCGTAATTATGTCAATTGATTATGAATGTTCCGGCATCATTGAAACCTGCGCGTTTGTCGGCTTGGTAGTCTTCTTCCCCACGTATCATCGGAAGGAAAAGGTGTTTTATGCACTATTTGGGTTATTTTACATCTATGCTATTAATGTCCTAAGATTGTGTATCGTTATTGTTATCGTTCATTTTGGCGGTGGGCAATCATTTTTCCTGGCGCACTCGGTGATTGGTCGACTGGTTTTCTATGTATTAGTAATTGCTCTGTATTACAATGTCTTTACCTATTCTCAATTGGCACGTGGTATCTACCGGGAGTTCATTGATTGGAGGCAAGATAAACTTTGATGTACTGGATTAATTTAGCCCTGACCAAAATGGGTTTCTGGATTACTTGGGCCCTGATTCCGATCGTGGTTGAAATTATTCCAGCACTCATTTCTACCTTTAAGTTAATGCGGATGCGGCGTCATCAGAAAAAATTAACGCCGCCAGGCAAGTGGCCCTGGGTCACGATTATTGTCCCGGTCTACAATTCAGAAGAGACCTTATTTGAATGTATTCAATCGATTAACAACCAGACGTATCCTAAGAGTGCCATGCAGGTAATCTTGGCAGATAATCAGAGTACGGATGGGAGCTTTGGCGCCTATGCCAAAGCACAAAACACGTTTCCAGAATTGATTTTGCGGTATGTCAACACGGATAAAGGAAAAGCTCGAGCACTGAACACAGCTATCTATCAGAGTATTGGCATTTACGTCATCAACATTGATAGTGATGGCCTATTGGAAGCTAACGCCGTGAAAAATATGGTGTTGCAGTTCGAAAACGATCCCGGTATTGCTGCCATGACTGGGGCCATTCTTCCGCAACGAGAATTGGTCAAAGGCGTTAAGGGCTGGGGACACAGAATTCTAGCTAAAAATGAATATTATGAGTATGCACAGGCCTTCCTGTCAGGCCGAACGATGGAGGCTGCTCGGGACCAGTTGTTTACGATGTCGGGGGCGTTTTCCGCCTTCCGTCGAGAAGTTTTGATGGAGACATTCCTTTACGACATTGATACAATCGGTGAAGATACAGATATGACCTTTCAGATTCGGACGCGGCTGGGCAAGAAGGTTGTTATCTGTGCAGATGCAATCTTTTATGTTGAGCCGATTTCTGGACTATCCGAACTATATGCCCAACGACAACGGTGGCAGCGTGGGGAATTGGAAGTTACAGAAAACTATATGAAGCGATCAGCTGAACTGAAGGGGTTCTTCAAGAATTTCTTGGTGCGGCGGATGATTATTGATCATACATTTGCGTTTCCGCGGATGATTTGGACCTTCGCGAGTTTTGCATTGATTGCTTTTGGGTATTCGCCACTGGTTATTCTATTGTCTTACCTGGTGATTTATGTTCTTTATGTCTTTGTCGCCGTCGTCAATTTTGTCAGTGTGCTTCTTTTGATGCATGAGTATCCAGATGAGCAGCGCTTTTACAAACATTTGTGGTGGGTGACGTTGACGTTACCCATTTACATGTTTATCTGTTCGTGGATTCGGCTAGTTGGGATTATCAATGCGATGACGACCAAAGCCTCGTGGCGGATGCGTGGCTTTAATGAAGAGGGTAGTCGGGTAATGGCGGTGCTGCGTGATGATTTTGAAACAATTCGTGAGCAGCGGCGTAGAGACAGGAAGGGAAAATAAGTGATGCAGAAACAACGGACTTATAAAATCAAATCATATGTTAATGCTAGTCATGCCGTTCGGTGGAAGTCAGGGACTGGGAAGAAGCATAATCATACCTGGGAAATTGTGTGTGAACTGCACGTCTTCGAAGGGATGGTTTCCTTTTTTGATATCGAAAAATCCTTAAACACGGCGATCAACGAGCTGTCGGGTAAATATCTGAACGATTTACCTGAATTTCGGGTGATTAATCCAACTGTTGAAAATGTAACGGAGTACTTGTTCAACGAAATCGACGGCATTCTACGGAAAAATAACGCGGTCCTTTTACGCATTGAAGTCAGCGACTCCCCAACACGGTCATACTGTATTGATATCACTGAACGTCAATTCCCATCTCAAGAGGAAGTAGAAGCCAGTCAGGATAATCAGGAAGATGATCATGCGTAGGTTTTATAATTTCAGTCAGGCAGTGATTAACCTTTTTTGGAAAATCCTTTTTTTCCTGACTCTTTTTTTTGCGTTCACATCACCCAATATTATTCTGGGGGATAACGCGACATTCGGAACCAGTACAACGATGATTACGACGGGGTTAGTGATTGGAATTGTGGCAATTTTGGTCATGAATTATGCGTATCCACGGATTCATGCGTGGCTCTACCGGATATTTGTGACGGACAAGTTGCGGACGGGATCATTGCTTTTATTGATGGTACTCGTGGGACAAATATTCTTTGTATTTTTTGTCCATCCAGTCAGTGGGTTTGACTCCGGAATGTTGTTGCACACAGCGACGTTCCCTAACAGTGTCTTTAATCCTGATGTGACGGCGTACTTTAGTTTAAACGTGAATAACTTACCAATTATGTTGTTCATGCATTGGTTGTCGACGACTTTTAATCAAACCTCTTGGGAGTTCTTCGATTTTGTGACACTTTTTTTTGTCGATTTATCGGCAATTTTTAACTTACTCAGTGTCCGTATTTTGCAGAAGCGGGCTATGGGGACAGCCATGTACATCCAGGCTGGTTGGTTGGCTGTTTTTCCCAGTATTATCATGCCCTATACTGATGCATGGGGCCTGCCATTAGTTTCGTTTTATTTACTTTGCTACTTTGCCGTACGACAAAGTAAGCTACATTCATTAGTACGGATTGCGGCCGCTACTGGATTTGGTATCAGCGTGATGTTGACCTACTTCATTAAGCCGTCATCGATTATTCCTGTGATTGCCATTATAATTATGGAAGTGTTAGTCGCGTTGAATCGACGTAAGAGTATTAAACCACAACACTGGTTTATCGCACTGTCAATGTTACTATTTATGTCTGAAAGTGCATTCTATACTTATCAATACGTAAATACGCGGGTACAAAATCAAACCTATATTCAGGTCGATAGATCGCGGGCTATTCCGGCCATTCACTTTATGGCGATGGGCGTATATGGCAGAGGAGGATACAGCCCTAAGCAAGCTGTCGCTATGAGTTTTCTACCAACTAGTCAGCAGAAAACAGACTATTCAGTAAGGATGTTGAAGAAACGACTGAAAAAGCTGGGACCCACAGGTTACCTGAGATTTTTAGTTAAAAAACAGCGTAATAATACGGCTGATGGAACCTTTGGTTGGTTAAGAGAAGGGCATTTTTTCATGGAGAGTCAAAAGCCTAACAATCGGGGAATAACCAATAAACTCAAAAACTTCATTTTCTTATATGGTCGGCACATTGCTGATTTTCGGTTTGCCGCGCAGATTTGGTGGGTGGCCCTACTTACAATTATCGCATTGGGATTTGGCCCCCGGCGAAATATTATTCAACTGTTAAGGCTGTCGCTGGTCGGTGGTTTTATCTTTCTGCTCCTGTTTGAAGGGGGCCGGAGCCGATACATGATTCAGTATTTACCATGTCTCTTACTCCTCTCGATTCTGTCATTTGAACGCGTCGTGATCAATGTTAAACGACTCACAGGGTGGTATGAGGTGAAGGTCGATGAAGCGGCAGCTGCTGATAAGAACAGTTAGTTGCGGTCAAAAGTCATGTGTTCTGGTCTATACCACAACTATATCATGGCGCGTGATGGCCGTGTGTAAAGAGTTTGTAAAGGTCCTGGTTATCAGCCGGAATACTTGGTATATTAGCATTTGAAATTCAAAAAAATATCATGAAATATCAAAAAGACAAGTCGTTTGTGGACTTGTCTTTTTGATAGGGTAAGGGGATTGTTGAATCCAAAGATTCTCTAAGCAATTAGGAATGGATTATTTACAAGCCAATGGTAGTGACCCGCTTCCCAATCAGCAGGAATGGCTTTTTTAGGATTATATATTGCCAAAACTCAGGCCTCCAAGAAAACGGATACATAAGTTTCCCACGTCGGTCATTTGGGAGTGTCCGAGCTTCTTCAATAATTTCTGGGAACCTGAGACAGTTGACTAACACTAGAATATATTTGTATAGAACTAGTTAATACGAGAATTAACTACGTATTCGAAAATGTTTACACAATTCAGCACTTAGGCACTTCTGGTTATACTTTTGTGTGAATTGAAGGATTATTATTAGAGTATGTATGATGGAGTTAGTGCCGTTTTGGCAAATAAAGTTTGACTAGTCAAATTCGTCATCAGTAAGTGGCTTAAGGTGAACACATTATTTTTAAAAGAAGAGGGTTTATTAATGACTTGGTCTCATTGGCAGGTGCCACCATTTACAACCAGTGTTTTCTTTGTCTTGGGGGTTCTGACGCTTTACTGGGTAACCTATAATTGGTTGATTTCCTGGACCCACACACGTCGGATCAGTGTCACGGATGAGACAGTTAATACTTGGTATGGCCTGATTTACATGATTGTTTTTGTTTTTGCCATGCAATCATTGATTGTGGGGCAGAGTGATTCTTGGCAATTTATGAATTTTGAGCTAATTGCTGTGACGTTCTGTGCGTTCTTTATTAACGTTCGTATCTCTTATTACCTACTTTTTCCCATTGGGGTTATTTTCATGGTCTTTAACGGGTCACTGGGATACTGGCAATCTTGGGCACATTCACTAACGTTGATGACATTTTTTGTAGTTTTAAGTATCATTCATACGAGACTGCAGGGTCGGCGTTGTATTATGGCCTACTATCTGGCAACTATAAGTGGTTTTGGGGCGTTGCTGTGGTTCTGGATGAAGTTGAAATTTGATTTTTCGTGGCTGACAATGTGGCAAGAGTGGGTGTACCTCATTATCTTTGAAGTCTTACTCTACATCTACGTGTCGATGCTTTCTCACGACAGTGAAATCAAGCTGCAACTAGCGAAGTATGCCACCCACGATGCACTGACGAAGACGAATAACTTTGCGGCCTATACTGAAGACATGGAATATTTGTTTAATCAGAGTACGCAAAATGGTCAGCCGTTATCCATGATGATGTTTGACATCGATCATTTCAAACAGTTCAACGATACGTATGGTCACTCAGTCGGAGACGTGGTTTTACGGCGAGTTGCAGGGACTGTACAGGATGTTTTGGCCGCCCATGACACTAGTATTAAGCTATACCGAACCGGTGGAGAAGAATTCAACATTCTCTTCCCCAACTACGATGTTGCGGCCACCAAAGCCATTGTGGATGAGATTTTTGCGGCAATCAATCATCTTGAGATTCCTGTGAAGGATACAGTGGTTAATCTATCAATCTCGGTTGGGGTCTCGGCAATTACCACCGACGATAAGGCTCCCATGGACTTCTATAATCGGGTTGACCGCAATCTCTATCATTCCAAACGTCACGGCCGGATGCAGATTACCGTTGACTAATTATTTACAAACTTATAGAAATGACTTGAATGCGATTCTGAAAAATTCTCAGCAGAAACTTTTTTACGGGTACTTTTTGGGATTAACAACAGATGGCATAATGGGAACATAGTTAAGCATGACGACAGCTCTTCCGTTGCCGTGATGATTTAGCTGGGCTCTGAACTTGATGCGTATAAAGTTCCAACTCCCCAATAGTGTCAGAGATGTTGTCTGGAAGTGGCTGATTCTGCCGATGGAATCAGCCATTTTTTGATTTCAGGAAGAATTCTGAGAGTTTGTCAGAATAATCTTTTATTAACGATGTATATAGAAAGTTACTTAACCGGTATGCTGAAGCTACTAGAGTAGTAGTCTAGCAACTATCAAGAAACAGGTGAAAGCAATGGTGGTAATTCAGCTTGGTATTCTACTAGTGTCGGGTTTAATCAGTATCTTGGAAAACTAAATAGTCGTAAGCAAGGTTCATGGGTACACAGCTATCCGTGAACTTTTTTAATCTAAAAAAGACCGCACCCAGGCTCGGATGCGATCACAATTTTCTTCTATTCTGCAGTTAATCGCTGCATTAAGGTGACGTCATTTAAAATGTCTTGTAAGGTAATTTTAGCCATTTTAGCTTCTGCGGCGGCCTGAATCTCCTGGTAATAGTGGGTCAATACCTTTGGCACAGTTTGACCGACCGGACAGTTTTGCGAGGTATGAGTGTCCACATTGAGTAGGGGTGCCTGTCCCGGCAGAGTGGCATAGATGTCTCTGAGGGTAATTTCCGCCGGATCGTGAGCTAGGGCAAGCTGAGTGGGTCCGTGGGTTGGTGCCAACAGACTGCTTCGCTTGAGATTAGCCATAATCTTACGAATCAAACTTGGGGATGTTTCCAGACTGCTTGCCATTTCTTGGCTGGTGATTTTCTTCCCCTTGAAGTAAGCGATGTAGACCAGTACGTGAATGGTATCGCTGAACTGTGTATTGGCCATGAATGGCCGCCTCCTTTTTATTTCTGTATCTTATTTTATAACAGTTTGAACAAAAAGTCAGGTAAAATCACTTTTTTATCTCTCTGAATCCAATGTATTGACAATTATGCAGAAATAGCTTATTCTTATAACTGTACTTAAAACTAATACAAAAAACAAATCAGGGGGTCTGCATTATGGCAGCAATTACGATTTTTGGTAAAGGAAACATGGGTCAAGCAATCGGTGACGTCTTCACACAAGGTGGCAATCAGGTCAGCTTTATTGACTCTAAGGATCCAGTTGAAAACTTGGGCGACATCGTTGTGCTCGCTGTTCCTTACAATGCGGCTCTCAGTATCGCTAAGGCTAACCAAGCTGCCTTAGCTGGTAAGGTTGTCGTTGACATCACGAACCCACTAAACTTTGAAACTTGGGATGAATTGGTCGTTCCCGCTGACAGTTCTGCTGCCGCACAAATCGCAGCTGAATTGCCAGATTCTAAGGTAGTTAAGGCCTTCAACACAACCTTTGCTGCAACGCTGATGAGTCGTAAGGTTGGCGATCAACAGACGACGGTGATGGCTGCCAGTGACGATGCCGCTGCTAAGGAATCCTTGGCTGCTGCATTGACTGATAGTGGCGTTGCCTTCGTCGATGCTGGCTCATTGAAGCGGGCACATGAATTGGAAAGCTTTGGCTTCTTACAAATGACCTTGGCAGCTGGCGAAAAGATTGGCTGGACCGGTGGCTTCGCAGTTGAAAAATAAGCACCTTTCAAAATAGCTAAAGAGTAACTTAATGAATAAATGGGGGACGATCACAGTAATTCTGTGGTCGTTTTTTTTTACAAAAAAACACGCTGAATGCTCTTTTAAGAGAGCACACAGCGTGTTTGACTTCATCAATAAATTAGTCGATGACAACTAAGGACTTGATAGCCTTACGGTCGGTCATGGCTTGGTAAGCATCATTGATGTCAGCCAACTTGAATTGTTGGTTGAAGACCTTACCGGGGTGAATGTCGCCATCTAAGACGGCCTTCAGCAGGACGGATTTGTCGTAGGTCGTTACGGAGGCAGGACCGCCGGCAATAATCGTGTTGGTGTAGAAGGAAGTGGTCATGTCCATCTTAGGTTCGTGAGGCAGACCAACCCGACCCACGATAGCACCTGGGCGGGCAACCTTCATGGCCGTGTCGTTAGACAATTCCGTCCCGACACATTCCAAGACGGCATCGGCACCGGCACCATTCGTTAAGGCCTGGACCTTGGCAACGGCATCATCGCCCCGTTCAGCTACGATATCGGTGGCACCGAATTCAATAGCTAACTTTTGACGATCTTCGTGACGACTCATGGCGATGATCCGCTTGGCACCGCGCATTTGTGCGGCGATAACCCCACAGAGACCAACGGCACCGTCACCAACGACAACGACCGTATCGCCAGTCTTCACATTGGCAACGCGAGCGGCGTGGTAGCCAGTAGCCATGACGTCAGCTAAACTCAACAGAGAGTTCAACATAGCATCGCTGTAGTCTTCGGGTTGGCCAGGAATCTTGACCAAGGCCCATTCGCCGTGTTGGAAGCGAATGTATTCGGATTGCACACCGTTACTAAAGTTATCGGTATGGTTCTGACATACACCATCAAA
This sequence comes from uncultured Lactobacillus sp., assembly GCA_937874695.1. Classification (GTDB taxonomy): domain Bacteria; phylum Bacillota; class Bacilli; order Lactobacillales; family Lactobacillaceae; genus Levilactobacillus. The sequence continues at coordinate 56,046 of CALNAJ010000013.1, read as the reverse complement.
ACCGGCACGGCAAGCGGCACAGTGGCCACAACCGTGGGTGAAGGGTGCGATAACGAAGTCGCCGGGCTTAACCGTCGTGATGTCGCTACCGACTTCTTCAACGATCCCGATAGCTTCGTGACCGGAGTTTTCGGAGTGAGCGGCCTTGTCTTCTAACCCGCGGTAAGCCCACAGGTCGGAGCCACAGACACAGGTGCGGACAACGTGGATAATAACATCGTCGCTGGCTTGAATCGCTGGTTTTTCAATATCTTCAACTTCAACTTTTCCAGGTTCCATAAAAATAGTGGATTTCATTCTTAAATAGCCTCCTAGACTTGCATACAAAAATTTTAAGCGTTTCCAAGATGATTGTAAAGAATCTTTACTTAGCAACTAGTGAGGGGTACGGCTCGTTTAAAACCGCACTCACTAGGCTCTAGTTTAAGCGGTGTTGGCTAGTCTGTCTAATACCCATAAGTTATTTTACGTTATAGCTTCTAGTTATGGGACGAAACTTAACAACTAATGTCCTTATACAAGTTGAAATTGTTTAGTTCGGCCAAGCGTCGGTCAAAGCCGTAATTACCGGTTCGACGGCTGCCTGATTAGCGCGTAAATAAGCCGCGTAGACGGGCATGTGCGCGCTATCATCACTGATGGGAATCCGCACACGGCTATCCTCTGAAGTTGGTTGGGGGAAGAGGGGATCATCGTTTGAAAAATTACTACTGAAGGAAGGGAAGTCGGCGTATTTGCTGATTTCTTCAAATGCCTCGCGCTGATCCTGGTAGAGAAATTTGGCATTAGGAATGGCTTGCTGGATAATTGTCCGCCAAGGTCCAATGTCGGCTAGTACCAGGAAGCTCAAGTCTTTGAGCTCGGCAAAGGTGATGCTGGATTGGTTGGCCTGATACATGAAGCGATTGAGATTGATGGATAGACGTTCCTTACCGAGATAGTCGGATGTTACCATGGCCGTTTTCAGCGGCCGTGGCGAGAAAATTAAGCTGTAGGTATTATCAGTGAGGAGCGCTGTTGGCTCATTGGCAGTAATGAGCGTCTGAGAAATTTTGACATGGGTTGAAAGTGTTGGCATCACGCTCTTGAGGAGAATCCGGGGGCCAGGGATGATGGCGCCAACGTTTAGTACGCGTTGGTTTCGGTCATAGTTCTGAACCTTGGCAATGGCCTCGTGCTGCGCTTGTAGAAGCGTAGCGGCTTCCTGAGCAGCGAGTTGGCCCGTTGCTGTCAGGGTGATTCGATTCGGTTGACGGTCGAAGAGCCGCGCGCCCCAGTCAGCCTCTAGCTTTTGCATGCCACGGGTGACAGTTGGTTGCGTGACATTGAGTTGACTGGCCGTTTTTGCCAGAGTTCCCGTTTGGGCAAAGGTGACGAGTTCTTCTAAGAGATAGTTATCAAGCATAGGTCGTCCTCCTCAGTTGTAGTATACGCTGACTGTATACTAGCATGCTCAACTGGTAATTTTCAAGTGGTCTGTTAACGATTATAGTAGAGGTATTCAAGACAGGAAAGGTCGATGTGATTTATGGCAAACGTCCCAATGGTAACTTTAAATGATGGCAATCAGATGCCACAACTTGGTTTTGGGGTCTTTCAGGTTCCCGATTTAGCAGAATGCGAGGCCGCCGTCACGGCAGCCCTGCAATCTGGCTACCGACTGTTAGATACAGCGACGGCTTATCAAAATGAAGAAGCCGTTGGTCGCGGCATCAAGGCAAGTGGAGTTTCCCGAGAGGATATCTTCGTGACGTCCAAACTGTGGGTTTCCGAATTCACCTATAACCGGGCCAAACAGGGTATCGATGCGTCTCTTCAACGATTGGGGCTGGACTATCTCGACCTTTACCTGTTGCATCAACCCTATGGTGATACGATGGGCGCTTGGCGGGCATTGGAAGAAGCCCAACAGGCCGGTAAGATTCGGTCGATCGGGGTCTCCAACTTCTATGCCGATCAACTGAAGAATCTGGAATTGACGATGACGGTTAAGCCGGTCATCAACCAGATTGAAGTTAATCCATGGTACCAACAACCAACTGAAGTGACTTTCAATCAAAGTGAGGATGTACGGGTCGAAGCCTGGGCACCGTTCGCTGAAGGCAAGCACGACATCTTCACCAACGCAACGATTGCCCAGATTGCGCAGGCTCACGATAAGTCCGTCGGTCAAGTGATTCTTCGTTGGTTATTGCAACGCGGCATCACCGTGATTCCTAAGTCTGTTCATAAGGAACGGATGCTGGAGAATATTGATGTATTTGACTTTGAGTTGACCGCTGAAGAAATGCAGCTGATGGCGTCCTTGGACAAGGGCGAGAGCCAGTTCTTTGACCACCGTGATCCAGTAACGATTGAACAGATCTTCGGGTCAAGTTTGAAAGCTCTAAAAGGAGAAAACTAAAAATGACAATGCCAACAATTAAATTGAATGATGGTAATGAGATTCCAGCGATTGGGTTTGGAACGTTTCAGATTCCTAGTGACGGTTCCACTTACACCGCCGTTAGCGAAGCTTTAAAGATTGGTTACCGGCACATTGATACGGCGGTTGCTTACTTCAATGAAGCCGAAGTTGGCCGGGCTATCAAGGATAGTGGCATTGACCGCGACCAGATTTGGGTGACCAGCAAACTCTGGCTGCAGGATTTTGGTTACGAACCAGCCAAGCGAGCGATTGACCTGTCGTTGGAAAAGATGGGCCTGGATTACTTGGACCTCTACCTAATTCACCAACCTTATGGTGATGTTCCGGGTGCTTGGCGGGCAATGGAAGAGGCACAACAGGCCGGCAAGTTGCGGTCAATCGGGGTCTCCAACATGACACCCAAGATCTGGAATGAATTCGTGCCACAATTTACGACTTTACCAGCCGTGAACCAAGTGGAATTCAACCCTTACTTCCAACAAACGGCGATTCGTGAATTGATGGCCACTGGGGATGTGAAGCTTGAATCCTGGGGGCCACTGGGCCAAGGCAATCAAGACTTGCTGAAGGACCCCATGGTTACGCAATTAGCAGCAAAGTACGGCAAGAATGCCGGCCAAGTTATCCTGCGCTTTGAAAATCAGCTGGGAGTTATCGTCTTTCCTAAGTCGGTACATGCCGACCGGATCAAGAGCAACTTGGATATCTTTGACTTCACGCTGACTGCTGACGAAATGGCAATGATGGTTGGTTTGGACAAAGGTAAGGGTCAACATGATCCCGATGCACCTGGTGTAAAGCAAATGCTGTTAGATGCGTTTGATGTTCACGCGGACGATTAGGAATAGGATAGTTCTGTTAAGTTTCACAGACCACAGTAATAGTTTTATCAATCGGGTCACCTGCTAATTACAGGCGGCCTTTTTGCGTGGAATCACCAGCCAAGCCAATAAACCCCGTTAATTCCCCGTCAGATTTGCTATAATTGGAAAGAACGGGTTATAGAGCTGTGGAGGAAAACATGAAAAGTAAGGACTTTAACTTAAAAATTCCGGCGGACATCAGCGAGCAACTCAAGCTGGAGGACGGGACGCCGGTCAAATTGGTCGTGAAGCGTGATCGCTTGGTGGTCGAATTTGCCGAGTCGCGGCGACGGATCTTTCAAAATAAAATCATGTGGTGGCCGGTAATTACGGCTCTAGTGGTCAGTATTGGCTATTATATTTTCTGTCGGTGGCAGGGCCTGCGCCATCTGAAACTTTCCGGGAATGATTCATTAGCGACGGGGCTGATTGTTACCGGTGTCGTGATGGGTACACTGCTATTTACGATTTTCTTTATTCGGGATCGGAACAATCCTCAGAACCACTTTACGAAGAATATCTACTGGCGAAATTTTCCGGTGATTGTGTTGTCGTTTGCGTTGATTCTGGCACTGGTCCTGGTTGGGAGCATGTGGTTGCTGGGCATGCTGTTCAACGGTGCCAGCTTTGATCGGATCACGTCGAGTATCATTATCTTTGTCTTTGGCGTGTTCATTAACCTAGCGATGATTTACTTCGCTCAGGCGGTGGACGCCGGTGTGTTATCGACGGTTCTCACGCTGGTCATCATCAGCGGGGTGGTCATCTCGATGGCGGTGAACAACGAACGTTACTGGTGGCAACATAACCTCAGTTTTCTGGGGACACGGAATGCTTCTAGCGGCTGGCAGTTTAACGCCACGCTGATTCTGTCGGCACTCCTGATGATTGCCCTGATTGACTATTTATTCGTGAGTCTTCAGGAAAACTATCCGGTTTCCTTGCGGTTGACGTTGCTACGGGGGTTGCTGACGTTAACGGCCCTGAATCTAGGGCTGGTAGGGGTCTTTCCCAATAACGTGTCGTCACACATGCTGCATGACCAGGTGGCCAGTTTCCTGATTTACTGTGTCATTGCGCTGATCATTGGTGTCCGGTGGCTACTCCCTCAGATTACCAAGGAATTTCTGTATCTGTCCTATGGTGTCGGGGCGGCCTTAGTCGTTGCGGAAGTCATGTTTCGCGGGATTGGGTATTTCTCGTTGACGGCGTTTGAAATGGTCGCGTTCGTCATGGCCTTCGGTTGGTTACTGATGCTATTAGACCGGATTGAATCGTTAATCAACGTTGGGACCGAAAGTGAAATTTTTGCGGATTTAGAAGATTGAATGTAGAGAGGCTGGGATAAAATCTCAGACTCTTTTTGTTTATTGTTGAAGCGGCGGTAGTTCAACGCGTTATTTGTGAGTCACGACACTCAGCCGTTGGGGCATCGCACGGACCTTGGCGGCAGCATGGTCGGCGTTGATTTGCTTCACAATTTCTGTCAAACTTGCAGTCTTGGTCTGATCCTTACGAAAGGAGTGGACAATCATGCTGTCGTACAGGACATGCTGACTATCCTTGAAGCGGAACCAGTTAGGGGCGAGGTTCTTGGCGCTATCCTGAATGTGTTGGTCGGGCCACACCAAATACTTGGTTTGGCCGTTGCGTGGGTAAATTTCGACTTGCCAACCTAGCTTGAAGTCGGAAACTTCTTGCCAGCGCTGGAGCTTGGAATGTTTGACAGCGAAGTAAATGATGCTACTGTAGGTGAGTGTTTTGCTGTGCTGCAGGTTGCTGAGTGTCAATTTGGGTGCGGCCGGCTTCTTGGACTGTTGTGTAGCAGTAGTCGTGGCAGTCCGTGCAGGTTGGGCTGCGGTCAAGTGGGGAACCACTAATAACCCGGCGCCGACAAGCAAAAGAAGCAGTACTAGACTGATGATTTTTTTCATAGAAACCATTCTTTCATCAATTTTTGGGTAAAAAAATGGCGGTTAAACTCATTGTGGGTCTAACTGCCATTACGCAAAATACTTATGTAATTGAAACTGCCGTTAAGCAGATTCGCTGGTTTAGTACCAGTGATGACTTTGCCAGAAACGCTTGGCCTTGGTCCATGACCCATAACGATTGTTGACATAGTTGTTAGCAGTCTTTTCTTGGTTTGCAGGGGAGTAGTCACCATGCAGGTAAGATTTCAATAATTGGTAACGACCGTAACAACGACCGTTGCGGGCAGAGTAATTGAAGCTGGATTCGCGCTTAGCAATCCAGTTCTTCGCTGCTTTTTGCTTTTTGGACAGGCCGGCGTTGATCTTGGCAATCTTCTTGGCCTGACTAGCAGACACACGAGTAGAAGCCTGAGCAGTAGTTGTTTGTTCAGGCACCAAGCTGGACGTAACATCGGTCACCATGCCGAAGGAAAATCCAAATAAAAGTAAAAGTGTTGCAAATTTAGTTGTAAGTTTTGATTTCGACATTTTTTTAAATCTATCCAATCTGTTTTCTTAATACTTAACAGCATACCTGAGAAATATTGCAGTTTAGTTACTGTGTAGTTAAAAGCCCGTCACATTTGATTGCAGATTGTTGCAAACCGGGAATAATTACCCGTAATCTCATCATTTAATGTGTATAACGTTGCTGAAAACGCTTAATATGATTGGATTGTGGTGATGACTCGCTAATGCCGTTGATTAATTCCATATCGAAATATGTGTGGGTAAGGCAGAATGAAATTGGTGAATGTTCCGCTAGGTTTATACATTTTGTGAATATGATTTTCAACATATTAAACTTGGATAGCGGTCAATGCAGAAAACCAAAGTAGGTAATGACCACGGCCCCTAACACAATACGGTACCAACCAAATAGTTTAAAGTCATTATTCCGGATGTAGTGTAGCAAGAATTTAATGGCCAAGTAGGCCACGACGAACGACACGATGACCCCGGTCAGGAGAACCATGATTTGACTACCCGTAAATGTGTTGCCGTGAAGAAAGTATTTGAGCACTTTTAGTAGCGATGCCCCGAACATGGTGGGAATGGCCAGAAAGAAGGAAAATTCCGTGGCCACGAAGCGTGAGGTGCCAATCAGAATAGCACCTAGAATAGTGGCGCCGGAGCGTGAGGTTCCAGGGACCATCGACAAGATTTGGAAGAGCCCGATAAAGACAGCGAGTTTAATCGGTAGCTGATTCAAGTCTGTGAAGCGCGGTCGCTTGGTCCGGTTGTAATTTTCAATCACGATGAACAAGATACCATAGATAATGAGGGTGGCCGCGATGACTTGCCAACTCGTCAGGTGGGCTTCCATCCAGTCGTTCAGCGGAAGCCCTACGATGACTGAGGGGAGCACGGCGATGATGACCTTGAACCACAACGTCCACGTCTGTCGGCGCTCGAGGGCTGATTTGCTAGGGGCCCAAGGATTGAGTTTGGTAAAATACAGGACGACGACTGCCATGATAGCCCCGAGTTGAATGACCACCATGAACATGTTAACAAAGGCGGTCGATTCGTTTAATTTTACAAATTCATCGGCTAAGTAGAGGTGTCCCGTCGAACTGATTGGCAGGAATTCTGTGATGCCTTCAATGATACCGAGGATGGCTGCTTTAAGTATGTCTAACACGATTGGTCTCCTTTTTCACGTGGAATTATGTTTTACCGAGAGCGTACGGCAATTCCAATTGTACCTAACGCTTGTAAAGGCTGGGTGTTGGTTAGGTAAAGAGTATGTAAATGCCAAAAAACGGACCAGCTCCGAAGAGTTGGTCCGCGTGATCAGGATTAAATTAGTTGTTTTCCGATGCCAAGCCACGTAATGACACCAGCTTGCGGTAAACGAAGACTGTTCCCAAGAAGTAACAGGCCGCAAGAGTCGCGGCAATCGGTAAGGTATGGAACATATTTACTGGGAGCACCAGCGCCAACAGCGGAAAGGCGTACGCGGCCGGTAGCTTAATTCGCAGCAGTTGCAACAGGATGAAGACCAAGGGAAGCGTAATCAGCGCGGATAGGAGCCACGAGGTGATAACCAAATGGACCAGGACACCGATCGTTGCAGCACCACTCAACGCGATAATCTGCTTCAGGGCCAATCTACCACTGTAACTGGGCATCTGTGAAACTTCGAAGAAGACGACCAGAACTGGTGGAATACCGGCCATCTGCGGATAACCAGCAATCCAGACGGCACCAACCCAAACGGCCGCTGCGAGTACGAAGCCCAGCATGTGCTGGAAGCGCAGCGGTTTGCCAGCGGGTAACCCCTTATAGTGACCCTGCAGGAGGACCCCAATCATCAGTGTCAGTGTAAACGCGAAGATAGCCAGAATGAATGACCAGTGGGTTGCATTGATAATGATCGGCAATAGCCCAGTCGCAAAGGATGGCGCCAATGTGGAGCGCAGCACATTGAGTAGTAAGAGAATCAGAAGGAGTGTGATACCAACCTTTTCGGGATAACTGATGGGGAATTGATTGACGATAAAACCAATTACCGCCGTTCCAGATGGTGCTAGGAAAATTTTGAAGGGCTGACTGACCCAGGTCGGATTGTGGTAGATCCACATACCGGCCGTGAGTGCGCCGATTTCTGGCAGAATAATTTCGTAATCGTGAAGCCAAGTGGCGATACCGACCATGACCAAGACTAGGGTAAACCCAATCAAGTAGTCGCGGACATCGCGTTTCGTGAGTGACATTGTAGGAACCTCCTTTTTTAAAATTTTTTACGTAAATTACGTTCTTGACACAGCAAGATTGATTGTAACACGTTTCATTTGAATATTCAGGTGTGAAAATCGGATGAAAACGTTGTCAACACCGATTTTGAGGAAGGTGACCTCCTTGAGGTTTATTCACAGCCTTGAATTCTCGCTGAAAGTCACAATTGCAGTTGAAGCCCGTCCTCAGTAGGGTATACTAATTTAAGACAGAATTTAAATGACACTCACCATCAGGAGGCAACATGATAGCATTAAAATCAACGCGTGAAATTCAGGGGATGCAAGCAGCCGGCGACATTCTGGCCGGTCTGTTCCACGCCCTAGCAGATTACATCAAGCCCGGGATGACGACCTGGGATATCGATCATTTTTCCTACAAATACATCATTGACCACGATGCCACTCCCGGCGAGCTGAACTTCGAGGGGTACAAGTACTCCACCTGTGTCAGTGTCAACGATGTGATTTGTCATGGTTGCCCTAGCAAGGACGAGTTGATCAAGGCTGGTGACCTGGTTAAGGTTGACACGGTCATCGATTATCACGGCTACCTGAGCGATGCTTGCCACGCATTCGTTGTGGGGGAGGCTTCCGCCGAGGTTCAAAAATTAATGGATGTGACGTTAAAGTCCCTCTATTTGGGAATCGACCAAGCCGTTGTGGGCAACCGGATCGGCGATATTGGCTTTGCAATTCAGGATTACGCCGAAAACCAATTGGGCTATGGTGTGGTTCGCGACTACATTGGTCACGGCATCGGCCCGACCATGCATGAAGATCCAGACGTTCCGCACTATGGCACGGCCAGTCATGGCACGCGGTTGAAGGCGGGGATGACCATTACGATCGAACCCATGATCAACGTGGGTAGCTTGGAATGTAGCGCACCGGCTGACGACGGTTGGACGATTTCAACGGTTGACGGGAGCCTGAGTTGCCAGTATGAACACACCATTGTGATTACGAATGAGGGTCCAAAAATTTTGACATCGTTCGATCATGACTTGGATGCGAAGTACTTACTCAAATAATTACGAACATAGCAATAGGTCGATCCGGAATAGATATCCGGGCCGGCCTATTTTTGATGAGGTTGACAAGTCTGACAATTTCCCGTAACCTAAATCAAACATCGAACAGAAAGGGGTGGCAAACCCATGACTCTCAACAGCTTAATGGCGTGTGTCCCCGCAAACGGACAAGGACGTTTTTCCGTAAAGTAAATTCTAAGGAGAAAAACGATGAAAAACGTCCGTCAATCGGTTCCCTCTCTGGGACTGATGATTACCCTCGTTGGTTTTCCACAAATCAGCGAATCTATTTTTACTCCGGTGCTACCGCAGTTGCGCCGGGCCTTTAATGTGAGTGCCAATCAGGTACAACTCACGATGAGTACCTACTTCGTGGCCTTTGCCGTGGGGGTGCTCCTCTGGGGGCAACTCGCCGACAAATGGGGCCGTCGTCCGGCAATGTTAGCCGGGATTGCCCTCTATCTGGTCGGCAACTTGGGTCTGTACTTCAGCCAACAGTTCAGTGTTCTGATTAGCTGGCGGTTGGTGCAAGCCCTCGGGGCCAGCGCCGGTTCGGTCGTGACGCAGACCATCATGCGTGAAAGTTTCAGTGGGATTACCGGAGCCAAGGTCTTTGCGCGAACCAGTGCGGCGATGGCGCTTGCTCCGGCACTGGGACCGTTAATCGGTGGGGTCATGCAGGCCTATTTTGGTTATCGCAGTGTTTTTGCGACGCTAGTTACGATGGCTGTGGCCGTTGGGCTGTACGCTCTGAGTTGCTTACCAGAAACACAACCGCGAGACGGCCACTTGCCGCAGGTTCACCAGTGGCAGGTCGTGCGTCGGCTGCTTCGTGATCCCATCGTCTGGGGCTACGGCCTCTTAATCGGGGGCATCAATGGCATCTTGTTCAGCTACTATGCTGAGGCACCATTTGTTTTTATGACTCACTTTGGCTACTCGGCCGTTCAGTACGGCTGGCTCGGGCTGGTCTTAGCGAGTGCTAGCCTGCTGGGAGCCTTGCTCGTGAATCGCCTGTTGAACTTTTGGACACCGGAACAGGTGGCCTTGCGTGGCCTGATCTTCAGTGTGATGGCTAGTGGGGGCTTAATTTTAGCGGCTACTTGGCAACAGCCTGCATTTATGATCGGCGGGATTTTCCTGACCTTTCTAGGCCTCAACGTGACGTTGCCCAATGCCTTGAACCGGGCGCTGATTGGTTACGAAGAGGTTATGGGAAGCGCTAGTGGCTGGTTCAGTCTGGGTTATTATCTACTAGTCAGTGCGCTGACCTACGGGATGAGTTGGCTGCACAACGGCGCCATTCAGACGCTACCGTGGTATATGGCCGTCCTCAGCGTGGGCATGTTGCTGGCTTTTGTGGGTCTGGTGTTACCGCGTGTTCGTGAAGACGTCATGGCATAGCGGTGTCAGACTATCCGGGCCCCTTTTAAAAACAAACGAAAAAGCTAAAATCAAAGAAACAGCGTGTTTACCGGTTTCAATCGGTAGGTATGCTGTTTCTTTACGTCTATTTTGTGGCCAAGCAGCGAGACGGATTGAACTTAAGCCGCGTGGTGATCTAGGAATCCGACTATCCGCGTCACATATTGTTTTCGGTCCGTGGCGTAGCTCTGTAAGTGGGCTGCGTGGGGGATGACACAGAATTCTTTGGCACCGTGATAGTGTGTGTAGAGTTCGTCAGCCATTTTAACGGGCGTCGTCTCGTCGTCAGCGCCATGAATGAACAGGAGTGGTAGACGAGTGCTTTTTAAAGCCGCCAATGGGCTGGCCTGATCCAGGGAGTAGCCTGCCTGAAGCTTGACGAGCTTTGAGGTCAGGCCAACCGTAAAGGCCGGCAAGTGATAAGCTTGATTGACCTGGTAGCGTAGCTCGTCGATGGCGGTAGTGTAGGAAGAATCCAGGATAGCCGCTCGGACGTTAGGCGGTAAAGGCAATCCGCAAGTCATTGCAACAATGGCGGCTCCCATGGCCGTTCCGAACAAGACGATTTCTGTCTCGGTCCCTAATTTGGCAATCGTCATATCTATCCAACACTGGGCGTCGACGCGTTCTAGATAGCCGTAACCGGTATACTTCCCCTCACTCTGACCAGTCGCCCGATTGTCGATGAGGACGACATTGTAATTTAAACGGTGAAACAGCATACCATAGTCCGCCATACCAGCTTTATCCGCCCGGAAGTCGTGAAATAAAAGAACCGTGTGGTGCGACGCTCCGGTAGCCGGCACGTACCAAGCGTCCTGACATAGGCCATCGCAAGTATCGAGACACCAAGTCTCCCGCGGTAGATTTAGGAAGATCTGCTGATCAGTGGTGGGCACTGTTACCGGCCGGGGTAATGCAGTTGACCTGGCGACGTTCTCTTGGACCAGACAGAGACAGATAGATAGTAAGTCTAACAGCAGTAAACCAACGAAACCCAAGGCAATTGAAAGCATGCGTTTCTCCCTTCGCGAACCGAATTAACTGCTTTAAAGATAGCTTGGATTTTAACGGAAGTCAATATAAAATATACTATTATTGTTTAAAACGTCTAAACAATATAATTTGTCTGATTTCCGGAAATAAGGTATGATGGGCAAAAAAAGAAGGGACTGGCGGGATTGATCGATAAGGAAGAACGCAAGCTACAGATGATTATGAGTGTTCAGGAGAACGTGATTGTTCATGGGTTTGCTGGGATTAAGGTCGATGAATTGGCCAAAATCATGCATGTCAGTCGGGCTAAACTGTACCAGTATTTCGGGTCTAAAGATGGCGTGATCACGGCCATGGTACAGCGTTACCTGGATTTTGTGGCGGATTTACGGGTGCCCACGGGTATCGCTGAACCAACGGCATTTGCGGCGGCGTTGCCTAAGGCCTTTACGGCGAATATTGCCTACCTGGGAACGACGACGGCCGTCTTCTTACGCGACCTCAAGCAGGATTATCCCGTGCTCTATCAGCAGTTTATGCGCGTTCGGCACGATTATAGTCAACGACTCCAGCAATTTTACCAGGATGGTCAGGCGGCGGGGTGCTTTAGCGCAACGTTGCTACCGCAGTTGATGGTCTTGCAGGATCAGCAGATCATTCCGGCAATGTTGACTCGAGAGTTCTTACTGAGCAGTGGTCAAACGGTGGCGGGGCTGATTACCGGCTACTTTGACCAAGTTGTGCAAGAGATAGTGGTACCGGCGCACCAGGCGGCTGTTCACCAGGCCGTTGCGCCCAATCAATTCGACAGGGTCGTGGCAACTTATTCACGACTTTTAATGTTGAGATAGGCTGCTCTGTGTTTCGAGAAATCCTTGCTATTCACCCAACACCCAGGTAAAATCACACTAATTGGGTCGTTTTAACCCGAACAAGATTACGGGATTGAGAAAGGGAGATCAGTGTGAAAGTTGTCAGGCGATTACTAATAGTTGTTGCGTTAGTAGTCGTAGTGCTCGTTGCGAAGACTGGTTGGGGGCCATTTGCCAACGTGCCCGGTGAGGTCACTCAGTTACAAGCAGGTGTGACGCGTTGGGTTAGCGGTCACCAGCAACCGACGAAACGTCAAGGTAGTCGTGACGCGTCAGCGCGTTCTGAACAACCGGAATCTGCCGTCAAAGTGGAACAGGTCAGTCACAAGCAGACGAAGCAGGCCACCGGCACGCCAATTGAACCCATCGTTGCTGGGCAGCAGTTGAAACGGACCTACAAGTATCACTTTGCCAAGAATGTACCGGCTAAGGAGCGGCAGGCATTTACCCACGCAGTTCACGTCTATAATCATACGGGGATCGTTCACCTGAAAGCAGGGAGGGCGGCCCAGACTGAGAATCAGATCACTTTCGGTGCCTACCATAAGAAGGTCACTCGGCGTCAGACCAGCGTAGAACTTGGTCGTGGTGGTCCGCAGATCACAGAGACGGTCAGCTTTCGGGGGATGACTATCCGTAACAAGGCGACGGCTAGCTTGAATGTCACCTATGCGTTGGCATTCAAGGATTCTGTGGCGATTCATGAGCTAGGCCATACGCTGGGACTCGACCACAGTATGGCTCGGTCTTCAGTCATGTATCCACTGGATCAAGGAAAAATGTCCCTGTCTCCGGCGGATGTCCGGGGGCTACGTCAGGTCTATCAGAAAACCAAAAGTTAAAAATAAAGGCGCGATTTCACTGGGAAATCGCGCCTTTTGAGGTCTAACTATTCTTGAATATGTTCCTTAACCAATTCGAATATCTCAAAGATATGTTCATCGGCGAGGGTGTATTTGATGAATTTACCGTCGCGATTGCCGACAACCAATCCGGCTTGACGTAAGGTCTTGAGCTGATGGGAGATGGCGGATTGCGACACGTCCATGACGGCCGTAATCTCGCTGACCGTGCGACTTCCTTGGTAGAGTAACGAGAGAATCTGATAGCGGGTTGCGTCACCAAAGGTTTTAAAGAGGTCAACGCTCTTTTTAATTTCTGCGGTTGTGGGAAGCTGATTGTTTTGTTTTTCCATATTAGTCACCATAGCTATCATTTTATCATAAAAGACCGGTGCAAGTTTGGCCACTTTAACAGTTGACACGCCTTTTAGATATGTTATGATGAGCATATACATATGAGCGACCATTCATATCAAATTTCAGGAGGCGAGTACGATGCGGGAATATTTAAAATTAGCAGAGACCAAACGTAACTTAGCCATGATCTTAGGGAGTATGTTGCTCCTCGCCATTGCCGGTTTCTTACCATTATTGAAAGCGGTTACAATTGGGCTATACCTGTTGGCGTACCTGCTCGTGGGGGGCCCGATCCTCGTGGATGCCGTGAAGGATCTGTTTAACGGCAAGCTCTTTGGGGAAGCCTTCTTGATGACGGTTGCAACGGTTGGTGCTTTGGCGATTCAGCAGTATCCTGAAGCTGTTGCGGTTATGCTGTTCTATCGCATCGGGGAGTTCTTCCAGGATTCTGCCGTCAGCAAGTCTAAGCAGTCCATCACCTCGCTCCTGAAGATTCGGCCCGACTACGCGAACCTAGTAGTCAACGGCCATACGCAGCAGATTACACCGGATCAGATTAAGGTGGGGGACACGCTCATCGTGCGGCCAGGAGAAAAGGTTCCCGCCGATGGCACGGTCACGAGTGGGGAGACCTACCTGGACACCAAGGCACTGACCGGTGAAACCAAGCCGACTATGGTCGCCGCTGGTGATCAGGCGTTGAGTGGGACCATCGTCAGCAATGGCGTGATCGAGCTCCAGGTCGAGAAAGCTTACGCAGATTCGACCGTGGCCAAAATCCTGGAGTTGGTTCAGGATGCCACTAATAAGAAGACGAAGACTGAAAACTTTATTACAAAATTTGCGCGGGTTTATACCCCTGCTGTCGTTGGGATGGCGGCGTTATTGGCCATTGTGCCACCGCTGTTCTTTGCCCAACCCTTTGCCGACTGGCTCTACCGGGCGCTGATTTTCTTAGTGATCTCTTGTCCCTGTGCACTGGTCATCTCCGTGCCGCTCAGTTACTTTGGCGGTATCGGTGCGGCCTCTCGCAGTGGGGTGCTCATCAAGGGCAGCAACTATTTGGAAGCCTTGAATCAGGTAAAAACGGTAGCCTTCGATAAGACGGGAACGCTGACGCGCGGCGAATTTGCCGTGGTCAACGTGGCACCGGTCAGTCTCAGTAAGCCGGCCTTGATTAAGTTGGCGGCAACTGCCGAGGTAGCTTCGCCGCATCCCATTGCCAAGTCGATTGTGGCGATGGCTGGTCTGAGTACCGACAATCAGTCGACCGCCGAAGAACTGGTGGGGCTGGGTGTGAAGGCTACACAAGGTGGACAACCACTTTACGTGGGGAATGCCAAGTTAATGCGCCAAGTTGGTGTAACGGCTGACTTGCCAAGCAGTACGACCGGAACCATGGTCTACGTTGCGTTAGCTGGCCAGTATCAGGGGGCTATTGAAGTTGCTGATGCGATTAAGGAAAACACGGTGCCAGCACTGCGCGCACTGAAGCAGGACGGCGTGAAACATACGGTCATGTTGACCGGTGATAATCGCCAGGTCGGCCAGGCTGTGGGCCAACAGATCGGTATCGATACGGTTAAAGCAGAGTTACTGCCACAGGATAAGGTGGCTGAGATGGGGGCTTTGAAAGCCCAGTTAGGGCCTAAAGAAAAGCTGGCATTCGTCGGTGATGGGTTAAACGATACGCCAGTCTTAGCCAGGGCCGACGTGGGGATTGCTATGGGCGCGTTGGGTTCTGACGCTGCCATTGAATCGGCCGATGTGGTGCTGATGAATGACGATCCCCTGGCAATTCCGCGGACGATTGCGATTGCCAAACGGACCAAGCAGATTGTTTGGGAAAACATTGTGTTTGCCCTCGGCATCAAGATTCTCTTCCTGACGCTGGCCGCTTTTGGCATCACAACCATGTGGTGGGCAGTCTTCTCCGATGTCGGTGTGACGCTGATTGCCGTCCTAAATACGTTACGGCTATTGTTGATCGGTCGTCAAGAGAAGCCGCAGAAGGTTCAGAAGACGTTAGCAAAGGTTAGCGGATAAGGTTCTAAATTGAATTCTAAAATAAGGCGCCAGCAAGTTGATGATAGTCGGCTTGCCGGTGTTTTTTTGGTTACTTGCTTTTTTGAGAAAAGGGCCATTAGTGGTGGCCCAACACCAATAGTGACGAAATTCATTAAGTTCGTGTATCGTATATTTTTCTTGGCTTATTCGGCATAATCTGGTATAGTTCTCCATATAGAAACTGACAATTAACTTTTATTTATTATTTAATGTTCGTATTTTATAGGAGGAATCCACCGTGGATAAGTTTTTCAGGCTCAAAGAGTCAGGAACCACCGTTGGTACTGAAATTGGTGCGGGGGTCACGACCTTCTTCGCCATGTCGTATATTCTCTTCGTTAATCCCCAGATTCTGGGACAGACTGGGATGCCACAACAAGCGGTCTTCCTCGCGACAATTATTGCTTCCGTTGCCGGAACCTTGGTCATGGGATTGTTTGCGAACGTGCCGTATGCGTTGGCACCGGGGATGGGGCTGAACGCCTTCTTCACGTACACTGTGGTCATGGGGCTGGGCTTTACCTGGCAACAGGCATTAGCGTTGGTCTTCTTCTGTGGCATTATTAACATCATTATTACGGCGACCAAGATTCGGAAAATGTTGATTTCCGCCATTCCGGTTAACCTCCAACTCGCTATCAGTGGGGGGATTGGGGCATTTATCGCTTACGTCGGGCTGAAGAACGGAAACTTCCTGCAGTTTACCAGCGATGCTAGCAGTATCCTGACGGTCAATGGCAAGGCGTTTAACGCCACGCAGGAGACCTTCAAGCACGGGATTGGTTCCGTCGTGACCAATGGGAGTATCACGCCAGCACTAGAAGTGTTCAATTCTCCAGCATTGATTCTAGCCGTTATTGGTCTGGTCGTGACCGTGATCTTTAAGGTGCGTAAGGTGCCGGGGGCCTTACTGATCGGGATCTTAACCACAACGGTTATTGGGATTCCCATGGGCGTGACGAACTTGCACCTCGCGAGTGGCTATTCGATTGGGTCATCCTTCCATCAACTGGGGACGACCTTCTTAGCAGCCTTCTCGTCCGAGGGGATGGGCTCACTGTTTGCCGAACATAATCGGGTGATTCTGGTATTGATGACGATTCTGTCCTTCAGTCTCTCCGATACATTTGATTCGCTGGGAACCTTTATTGGAACCGGTCGTCAGACGGGGATTTTCTCCGGCAAACGGGAGCTGGAGCTGGAAGCGCAACCCGGCTTCAAGTCGAAGCTAGATAAGGCGTTGTTCGCCGATTCTATTGCGACTGGGGTAGGCTCAATCTTCGGGACGTCTAACCTGACGACCTACGTGGAAAGTTCCGCGGGGATCGGCGCGGGTGGCCGGACCGGGTTGACCAGTGTGGTCGTCTCCATCCTGTTCCTGTTGAGTTCGCTGGCCTCACCACTGTTATCGATCATTCCAACGGCGGCCATTGCGCCATCACTGATTCTGGTCGGCATCATGATGATGAGCTCCTTCAGTAAGATTCCGTGGCACGACTTTGGCGAGGCAATTCCAGCCTTCATGACGTCGTTTATCATGGCGTTTGCCTACAACATTACTTACGGAATCGCGGCTGGATTCATCTTCTACTGCCTGGTCAAGACGGTTGAAGGCAAGGCTAAAGAGGTTCATGGCTTAATCTGGATTGTCTCGGCGCTGTTCGTGATTAACTTTGCGGTGTTGGCGCTGGTTTAAAAGAAAAAATTCAAACTTTGATAGGATTGTTTCTAAGGGCTTCAAATCAGTGATGGTAGTGATTTGAGGCCCTTTAGTCGCGATTGTTTTTTTTAAGGAAAGCCAGTTTCGGAAACTATAGGTATTTGGGGAAGATACAGATTAATTAGGCTGATTTCTGATAAAATCACAGGTAATTCTCGTTTGGGTTCTATTTTAGGTAGCGTTGTGTTTGGCTATCATGAGGGTAGAAATTAAATCGTGTAAGCATCAAGGAGGAGACCACATGAGCTACCTGATCGATTTTATCTTGCATATTGATAGTCACCTGGTCAGCATCGTCAATACTTTTGGCGGATCGACCTATCTGATCCTATTTGCCATTATTTTTGTAGAAACCGGTGCGGTTATTTTGCCGTTTCTACCGGGCGATTCACTTTTGTTTGCGGCGGCAGCGTTGGCGGCTAATCCCACATATGGTCTGCACATCTGGTTATTCATTCCACTCTTTTTGGTGGCGGCAATCGGGGGTGACTCGCTCAATTATTACCTGGGGCGACGAACGAACGCCGCACTGAGTGGTCATTCGTGGTTTGACCGATTGATCAATCAAGAGCGTTTAGCACAGTCGGAACGCTTTTTTAGGAAGCACGGACCGATTGCCATTTTCCTGGGTCGTTTTCTCCCGATTATTCGGACGTTTGTGCCCTTTGTAGCAGCTGGCTCGCAGTTTCCTTACCGACGTTTTCTGAAATACAACATTAGTGCAGCCATTACCTGGGTCGCCGTTTGCGTTGGTGGCGGCTACTTCTTCGGGAATATTCCGTTCGTTAAAGCTCATTTCTCTGCAGTCGTTCTCGGGATTATCGTCATTTCTTTACTGCCAGCAATTATTGGGTGGTTGAGAATGACGTTTCAGAAAAGACGTGTCGACTAAGCTGAAGCGGACTTATTAGATTATTTGTAAGTCGTGCGGACGGTCATCCTTCCTAGAACATGTTATCCTGTGGGCAAATATGACCTGGGAGGGTTTACCAGTGCACCAACAATATGAGGTTTTAGCCGGCGGATTTCCTTTGAAGATTGTGCGTCGCGTGCCTAGTGTTATGATGAAGACGGTCAAGGTGATAGCAGATGTCAATCTAGAAACGGGTGAAGTTCAAGTAGCAGTACGGCCTGAAGATCTGCAGAAGTTACGTAAAGATGCGAAAATATCTGATCAATAAGTCCGGTTATTTAGTAACTATTGGTTTGCGGATGTAGTGGCTTCTTTGGCCAGATGCACTAATGATTAAGGCTAGCTTACCCAATGGCGATCACAAGTTGATAGCGTGAGTTGCGGAATATGATGAAAGAGCAGCGGTGCCAATGCGGCGGCCGCTGCTTTTTAAGTTTAAAAAAATCAGGGGCCTGAAAGCCGGCATAACAGTGTGTTTAGTAAATAACCACAAAAATTGATAATGTTTTACTAAATAACAACTATACTTTGCAAAATGAAAGCGTTATAATTCGTTTGTAAGCGTTTTACAAATTGCGATTTAGTAATCTTGAGAAGGCTCCCAGTATTAGCTCAAAGGGAGCCCCCTAATTGCAATGAAAAGAAAGCCCTTACAAAATCTATACATACTTAGGAGTGAGAAATAATGTCGAAAGAAGATAAGACGGACAAACAGGCCGTCAAGGCTGGTGTCGGGGTCGTTACCAACGCCAAAGTTAAAGACGAGGAACAACCTAAGCTGCCTTGGATGGTTTCATCCGCTATGTTTTTGGCGCCATTATGCTGGTACGGGCCAATTGGATCCACTAGAAGTGTTTTAATCCCGCAATTATTCGCGCAATTGGACCCTGTACATAAGGTTTGGGCCGTTGGGATTTTAGCCACGGTCGCTTCCATCACTGGGGCGATTGCCAACCTGTTATTTGGGGCATTCTCTGATGTTACCCGGACCCGCTTTGGGAAACGGAAGCCTTACATTGTTGTCGGCACGATTGCCATTGCGATTTCACTGGTCGTCATTGCCAATGTTAAGTCAATCATGGCTATCATCCTTATCTGGATCATCGCGGCTGCAGCCGAAAACGCTATCGCTGCGGCGATATATCCGCAAATATCGGACCGGGTTGCGCCGAAATGGCGGGGAACTGTTTCGACTTTCTACGGGGTCGGCTTTACCATCGCCCAACAAGGGTTTGCGCTGTTAGCAGCTCAATTCTTGGGTAACGTTAAGATGGGGATTTACTTCATGGCCGGCAGTACCGTTGTCTTGGCCATCATTCACTTGCTCTTGATTCAAGAAAAAGGGAACATGGATGAACCTAAAGTTGCTATCAATAAGGACACATTAAAGAAGTACTTCTTCTTCCCAACGCACGATGCACGGGACTTTTACTTAGCTTTGACGGGTAAGTTCTTCATGGTTGTTGGGTCAACCATCGTCACGACCTTCTTACTCTTCCTGTTCACCGACTATATTGGTCAAGGGACCGCAGAAGCTGGGAAGTCAATTTCCATTTTCTCCTCAATTATGTTAATTATCGGTGTGATCTTCGCCTTGATTGGGGGACCACTGGCCGACAAGCTGAACCGGGTTAAGGCACCAGTTGTGATTGCCACCTTTGCCTTAGGTTTTGCCGCATTGTTCCCACTGTTTGTTCAAAAGCCATGGGCAATGTTCGTTTACGCCGTTATCGCTGCCTTCGGGAATGGGTTATACAACTCTGTCGATGGTGCCTTGAACATGGATGTTTTGCCTTCCTCTGATACTGCTGGGAAAGACTTAGGGCTGATCAACTTGGCCAACACGTTAGGCCAGATGTTGGGTGCCATGGTGGCCTCAGCTATCGTTGCCGCCTTTGGTTACGGTGCAATCTTCATCTTCGCCATCGCCATGGAATTAGTCGGTGGGATTGCTATCGCTATGATTAAGAGAGTTCGGTAATTTTGCCAGATTAAATGGTGTTAGAAAAAAGCTACGTTTATGAGCAAACGTATGGAAGACTCTATGTCACTAACGGCGTAGAGCCTTTTTCGAAAAGTGGTTGAAACGTGCCAATCATTACGGATAATTATTATTAGTGATACGACAGTTTACTTAGTTTTATACGACTTAAGCGATTATTGTGGGGTGAAAACGAGATTAGCCGGAGGAGGCCAGAGATGGCGCCAGCCGTGACGACGATGTTAGACCAGTTGGCTTTTCCTGGCCTTACATCGTGGGACGTGTATGGAAACTCGCACGAATCTTGCGAGGTTTCAAACCGAGCCGGAAGCCCGTACCTTGGCTGGAGGCGGTCCCCACAGCGGCAGAATCTCTGGCAGCCGCAGGCGATAATTTTCACCCGAAAGATAAGTAAAGGAGGACTTAACTTGAAACGACAGTTATTCAACGAACAAATCAAAGCGAACCCACTCCGCAGTAAGGCGGATGTGAAGTCGGCGCTGCTGGACATTCTTAACCCAGCGATGGATGTGCTGAGTCAGCAGAAGCAAAAGGGTCGCTTCCGCATGAGTGATAGTGGGGCAGTCTACCTTCAAGACAAGACTGAAATTGAAGGTTTTATGCGCCTGTTGTGGGGCCTCGGTCCCTTCTTCAGTAACGCTGAGAACGTTAAGGCTTACTCCGACTGGTTTGAAATGACTACGCAGGGGATTCTTGCCGGTGTTGATCCCGAATCGGACAGCTACTGGGGTGGTGACCTCGGCGACTACGATCAGCTCTTCGTGGAAATGGGTGCGCTGACAGCCTTTCTATACGAGACCAAACCTAACTTCTGGGACAGTCTCTCAACGAAGCAACAGAAGCAGATCGTGGATTGGATGGACCAAGTCAATGACAAGGTCGTGCCGAAGACCAACTGGCTGTTCTTCAAGGCCATGGTCAACAAATTTATCACGGACTCCGGTTACGCTGACCATTCACAGTTGGTTGCCGATGATTACGCCATCACCAACACCCACTACCTTGACCACGGCTGGTCCTACGATGGCTACAAGAATCAAATCGATAATTACATTCCGTTTGCTTACCAGTTCTTCACCTTACTCACGGTTGGCCTGACCGACTGGCAGGGGGACGAAGCCACCTTGTTGCGGGAACGTGCCAAAGCCTTCGTGCCGAGCTATGCCAATTGGTTTGCGGCGGACGGGGCAGCCTTACCTTATGGTCGGAGCCTCGACTATCGGTTTGCGCAAGCGGCCTTCTGGGCAGTTGCGGCGTATGCGCACATCGACTTGCCAGAGGGCTATGCGTTGGGCGACATCAAGCATTTACTCTTAAATAACTTACGCTGGTGGTTCCAGCAGAATATCTTCACGACGGATGGCCTGATTCCTATCGGCTACGCCTACCCGAACATGGTCTTCGCGGAAGGCTATAACGGTCCCGCTTCGGCCTACTGGGCGCTCAAGACCTTTATCTTCTACGCACTCCCCGATGACGATCCGTTCTGGACGACGCCGGAAAGTGATGACTTTAAGTTCGAGCCGCTCAAGAAGCAGCCGGAGCCCCGGATGCTGGTCGCGCACAGTAAGACGGGGCTGGAAGTCCAGTCCTTTACTGCCGGCCAACATTCCCACGAACACGCTGCGGGCGCTGCCAAATATGAAAAGTACGTGTACTCCTCATCGTTTGGATTCAGTACGCCTAAGGGTTCTGTATTGCTCAAGCAAGGGGCCTTCGACAACACGCTGGCGGTCTCCGAATCCGAGAACTTCTGGCGGACGGCCTTCAAGTATGCTGACTACCAGATTCATGACGATTACGTTTATTCCGACTGGCAACCGTGGGATGACGTAGATATCAAGAACTACGTGATTCCAGATATGCCATGGCACGTGCGAATTCACCAGATTGATACCGCACGGGAATTACACGTGGCTGAAGGAAGCTTTGCCGGTCCCGATAGCGGCGATCCTCGCGAACACGAGGTGGCGGTCAAAGCCAAGAATGCCGTCTTCTATCAGACGCGGGTCGGCATCACCGGGCTAGTTGGCCTGTCAGACAACTTGAAGGTCGAACTGTCCGTGCCGGAACCCAATACCAACATCTACTTCCCTAAGACGAAGATTCCGCTACAGACGGGGATCTTGAAGCCTGGGAAGTATACCCTGGTTTCGCTTTACCTGGGGGACCGTGAGTTGGAAAGCCTGGATGCTAACGGTGAGATTGCGTTGCCAACCATTGCGTTGGTCGGCAATCGCGTTGAGATGACATTGAACGGGCAGACCACCAAGGTCACCCTGGATGAATTTAAATAGAGCTTGGAGGAATCAGACATTATGGAACAAGAGTTACTCTACCCACTAACCAATAAATGTCGCTTTGACCAGAAGCTAGATGGTCTCTGGGACTTCGAGTTTGACTGTGAAAGCCAGGGACTGGCCGACAACTGGACCACTAAATTACCCGATCCAATCGAGATGCCCGTTCCAGCCAGCTTTAACGACTTCTTTACGGACAAGGATTCTCGTGAATACACTGGCGACTTCTGGTATGCCAAGCGCGTCTTCGTGCCCGGCTCACTGCGCGGCAAGTTGATTGGCTTGCGGTTCGGTGCCGCTACGCACCGCGCGACGGTCTACGTCAACGGTCAGGAGATTCGCAGTCACGAGGGCGGCTTCCTGCCATTTCTCGCCGACATTACCAGTGCCGTGAAATTTGACGAGGAAAACTTAGTTGTGCTCAAGATGAACAATGAGTTGCACCGCGATGCCTTGCCAGCCGGTGATACGGCCGTGCTGAAGAACGGGAAGAAAATGGTGAAGCCATTCTTTGACTTTTACAATTACTCCGGCCTGAATCGTAGCGTCCATCTCGTCGCTACACCGGAGAATCACGTGGTGGACTACACCGCCGTTTCCACGCTGGGGGATGACCTGGCCACGGTTCATTACACCGTGACGACCAGTCAATCCGCCGGTAGCGTGAGCGTCACGTTGCGTGATAAGGACGACCAAATCGTGGCCACCAGTAATGGCCGAACCGGCGACCTTGTCGTGCAGCACCCACAGTTGTGGAACGTGCGCGACGCCCACCTCTATACGCTGACGATTCAAGTTACGGCCAACGACAACTTGATTGATGAATACAGCGATGAGATTGGGATTCGGACGATTACCATCGCTGGGCATCAGATTGAAGTCAACGGCAAACCCGTCTATCTCAAAGGGTTTGGGCGGCACGAAGACAGCATCTATGCCGGTCGGGCCTTCGATCTCAACGTGGAAAAGCGGGACTTCGAGCTGATGAAATGGATGGGGGCCAACTCCTTCCGGACGTCTCATTATCCTTACGACGAAGAGGTGTACCGCTTTGCCGACCGCGAAGGCTTTCTGATTATCGATGAGGTGCCCGCCGTTGGGTTTAAGATGGCGGCGGCCAGCTTCCTCGGGGGCCTCGACCAGTCCTTCTTTGACGGCGACTGGACCGAGGAACTTTACAAGAAGCACCTCGATCAAGTGACCGACATGATCCATCGGGATAAGAATCACCCGAGCGTCTTGGCCTGGAGCCTCTTCAATGAACCGGACACGTCCAGTGAATCTGCCGTGCCGTACTTTGAGAAGATGTTTGCGGCCACCAAGGCCTTGGACCCTGATCAACGGCCACGGACCTTCACGCTGAATGAAGACGACACCTTCGATACCTCTTACTGCAAGGAGTTCCCTGATTTCTACCTGTTGAACCGTTACCCTGGTTGGTATCACAAGTGGGGCTACGAAATCTCCGATGGGGAAGCTGGCCTGCGTGAGGAACTCGACAAGTGGGCGGCCTCGGACATCGACAAGCCAGTTGTCTTCTCCGAATACGGTGCCGACACTCAACCGGGCCTGCACAAACTGCCATCCGTGATGTGGAGTGAAGAATACCAGATTGAATTGCTACAGATGTTCAACCGGGTCTTCGATTCCTACGACTTTATTCGTGGGGAACAGCCGTGGAACTTGGCCGATTTCCAAACGGTTGAAGGAAACATGCGGGTCAATGGGAATAAGAAGGGTCTGTTCACGCGGGACCGTCAGCCGAAGGAAGCGGCGTTCTATCTCCGCCATCGTTGGCTCGACATCGACAATAACTTTAAGAATTAACGCTATCGTTGGCGCCTTGCCGGGCGGTGAAAATCAACCGGAACGCTGAGGGGGGGCGCCTAAAGCCAAAGGGCGGTCTTTAGGCTTGCTTTGAACCTCTGAAAAGCGAGTTTCAAAGACACCAATTTCCTAAGCGGCACAGCAGCTAAGGAAATTCCCATAGCTGAGTTGATTTTCACCGCCCTCTCGGCTGACGTTGTGTTAGTTCAAAGTTAGTTGATTCTTTTGGATACTTTATAAATTGTGTGTGAGGGGACTAGCATTGTTTCATAGCGTTGAGGAAACCTTGACTCGGGTTTACGTGGAAATTTAGCGATGTCGGTTTCTAAATAATTTGGACCAATTGAACAGCTAAAAACCGCAGTAAGCCAGGTGTTGAGAACCTTGGATTTACTGCGGTTTTATTTGGATTAGTTGTGGGATTGTTTTTGAAGGCCGCTAACCGGCATCGCGGTGTGTTAGATGCTACTGTCTCGTTTGATGATCCGGGTGCTGATGACCACGGATTCTGGAATCTTGTTGGCATCCTTGATCTGCTCCTGCAGGAGGTCGAAGGCCCGTTCGCCCATGATCTCCGTGTAGACGTGGACCGTTGTCAGCGCCGGGTAGGCGTATTTGGCAATTGCCACGTCGTTGAAGCTGATGATGTTGACACGACTCGGGACGGCGATGTCGTGTTGCTTCAGGGCCTTCAGCGCCCCGATCGCCATGGAGTCACTGCCGATGATGAAGGCGTGTGGTAAGTCTTCCTTCAGCTCGGTGATGGCGCGTTCCATCAGTTGGTAGCCAGAGTCCGGGCCGTAACTGCCCGTGAAGAGGAAGTCGGGATTGAAGAGGCCCTCATGGACGAGTCGGTTACGATAGGTCGTGGCTCTTGGATCGTAGACGGCATTGTGCTCGGTCAGCGTTTCCTCTTGGCCGGCAATCAGACCGATGTCGGTGATACCTTCAGCTAGGTAGTGATTAATGATCCAGTTGATGGGCGTTAGGAAATCACTCTGGACGCTGTCGAAACCGTAGAGCAGGTAGTTCTCCCCGATGAAGACCAGCGGCTTGTGGTAGCCGGCCAACCGGTGGATTTCGGATTCATCGTACTTACCCACCGCGATGATGCCCGAGTAGCCGGCGAGGTCGATGTTGGCGATATTGTTAAATGAGATAGTGTCAACGGAAACGCCGCCACTCAGGGCTTTGGTCTCGATGCCGTACTGAATCTGGTAGTAGTACAGGTCGTTGAGTTCTTCCTTGTCGGAGTGCCATTGGACCACGGCAATCTTAGTGCCAGACTGCTTGGCCTTCTTGGGTTTCTTCTTGTACTGCAACTTTTCGGCGACTTCTAGGACCTTGCGCCGGGTGTCTTCGCTGACGGCGAGGGTGGCATCGTAATTTAGGATGCGAGAGACGG
Source organism: uncultured Lactobacillus sp. (assembly GCA_937874695.1). Lineage (GTDB taxonomy): Bacteria > Bacillota > Bacilli > Lactobacillales > Lactobacillaceae > Levilactobacillus. Next base: position 30,281 of record CALNAJ010000013.1, on the reverse strand, counting down.
TAGATGCCGATACGCCGGCGCTTTTTGCCACGTCCTTGATGGTTGTCATCGGGTAGTCCTCCTTCGATTAGATTTATTTATAGTCTATGTATTCCATTCCTTATAATTATTATAGCCGTAAATTTCGGAAAAACGTTTACTAAACTTGAAACTTCTAAATTTCTTCACCTTTGATAGATTGGAGTGTGTGATCAGACATGAATACAACACAGGTAACAATTGATGGTGATTTGCTGGATACGTCGGCGCAGGATGCCAATACCTTCAAGGGGTTCGGGTACTTGAGCTGCAATAACTCGTCGCGGCTCTTGCTGGATTACAAATGGGAACAACCAGAGAGCTACCAGCAGATCTTAGAAATTCTCTTCGGGGGGCAGCACCCCCTGATGTCAATGGTCAAGCTAGAACTCGGGGACGATGCGAACACGTCGTCCGGGACCGAACCGGCGACGAAACGCAGTGCCGATGAGCCAACCAACGTCCTACGAGGCGCCGGCTACCAGCTGATTGCCGATGCCAAAAAGTTAAATCCCCAGCTGAAGACTAGTCTGTTGCGGTGGGGTGAACCCGGCTACTTGCGGCCGTTGTGGAGGCCGGTCAAGAGTGCCGACCCCGACCACAACGTTCCAGAGACGGCTTACGAGCCGATGTATCAACTATACAAGCAGACCATTGTGGCGGCCTACCGACAGTTCGGTTACCTTTTTGATTACGTGGACCCGGACAGAAATGAAACCAAGCATCCCATGTATCGCTGGATCAAGTGGTTTGCCGATCGGTTACATAACGATACTGATTTCCCGGCGGACTTTCCTGTGGACCGTTACCACCAGATCAAGCTGATTGCGGCTGACCAGAACTACGAGACCGAATTTGGCGATGCCATGCTGAATGATCGTGAACTGCTCAAACAGGTAACGGCAGTAGGATACCACTACAATACCGATGATGGGCCCCATAATCAATACAAACGCTTGGCCGATGACCACCAGCATGAGGTCTGGTACAGCGAGGGAATTGCACCGATGACCTTTGGTAAATATCGGGTGCGCGCCAGTTCCGGTGATGGTATTGGTGGCAAACAGAGTGGCCTGGATGTGGCCAACCGGCTGATCAAGAGTTACGTGAATTCCCGTCGGACCTTCTACATCTTCCAGCCGGCTGTTTCGGCCTACTATCCCGGCGTCAACTACAGCCACAAGGAGCTGATCACGGCGAGTCACCCGTGGTCCGGTTACTTTGAGGTCGACAATGTGGGGCTACAGATCATGAAGCACTTCACGGACTTCGCTCAAGCCGGCTGGCACGAGAGCACCCCCTGGCGTTATTTACCGAGTGCCTGCGACAGCCAGGTTGGCGGGACGGAGAATCTAGATAGCCATACGGATGCGCCAAGTTATCTGACGCTGGTGGCACCGGACAAACAGGATTTCTCAGCTATTTTGGTCAACGACAGTGCGCGTCCGCGGCAATACACGCTGTCACTCGTCAATCTGCCAGCGGTCGGTAAGCCGGTCACGGTGTGGGAAAGTCGTGGCCCAGAAGCGGGACAAGCCTACGATAGCGGGTTGAAACAGCAACGAGAAACGCTCACAGCCACGGCTGGTAAATTGACGGTCCTCGTTCGCCCTCACAGCATTGTGACCGCAACGACGCTGGACCTGGGAACGGATACCGAGGTTCTTTACACCCGACAAACGGCACCGGTGGCCAATACGCTACTGGACGTGGCGGATAGCCAAGATATTTTCTATCAGGATGACTTCGGTTATGCGGCAGATTACCACACGACTCGGGGTGGCACGCCGCGCTACACGACGGACCAGGGCGGAGCCTTTGAAGTCGAGCAGCGTCATGGTCAGGGGGTCTTGCGCCAGCAGATTACCGAGGCCCAACGTGCGCTGGACTGGGAATATTCCTATGCGCCGAATCTGACGCTGGGGGATGACCGCTGGTGTAATTACACCGTGATGGTCTCTGTGAAATTCGACGACACGACCCAGCAGAACTCGCCGACCGGCAATTACTTTGGCATCGGCCTGTACCAGGTCACGGACGTCAAGGGACGGCTAGAGAGTGCGCCGTACGTCTTCAAGATGGCAACGGATGGCAGTTGTCAGCTGTTGAAAAACGATGGTGTTGTGGCCTTGGGTTACGTGGATGGCCTGGACCTGACGCAGATTCACCAGCTGAGCTTTGGCGTCAGTGGCAATCAGTTGACGGCGGGCATCGACGGTCAGACGGTGCTGACCTTTGTGGACACGGACAATCCGCACTATAGCGGTCGCGTCAAGCTGGGAACCGGCTACTATCACACGGAGATTACCCAGATCGTCGTGAAGAAGAACGATGTGGCCGATGGTGTTCAGTATCAACGGCTCGACGATTTGGATGAGTGGCTCACGTATCGTGGTGACTGGCAACACGTCTGTGGACTGGGCAATACGATTTGGAACCGGACCCTGTCGACGGGGACTGCCGGTGCGGAGACTCAAGTAGCATTTGACTTCACCGGGACCGGTTTTGCGCTGTATGGCAAGCAGGTGGCGACTAGTCGCTTGACGGTCAAGGTCGATGGTCACTTACTAGCCCCCAATTTTGAACCACAGCGGGCCGCCGATAAAGTGGAAAATGCCGTTTTCTTGGGCTTGTCCGCTGTCAAACACCATGTCACGATTGCGGTGACTGCGGGGACCTATACGCTGGATGCGGTTGGATTTTACCGGTAGGCGGCGTGTGTTTCTGAATTCTTTAAGTATGCTGGAAGAAAAGTGGAAAAATTTGAATTCCTTCAAGTATAATTGATAAAAATGTAAAATCATTAATGCGTTGAATCACTATCGTCTACATGCCTTAACCGGGTGCAGGCGATTTTTTAGGTAGTTTCGAAAAAAGATGAGACTGAAACGGCGATTTTTACATTAGTAATAAGTATGAGGGGTAATCTTAAGAGGATCGTGCTACACTCAAAGCAACTAAGTACTGAAAGGATGACAACCATGCCACAAGCAGATGTACTGTTAGTAATCGATGTTCAGAATGGACTGAGCCAGGCCGCGGGATACGCCGCGCTGGTGGATCGCATCAACGAGCGCCTCGATATTTACCATGACGAGGAGCGACCGGTGATCTTCATGCAGCACACCGATGACGAAATGGCCTACGGTAGCGATGCCTGGCGCCTTGATGCGCGACTGCATCGACAGGCCGACGACACCGTCTTTCTGAAGTACCATACGGATGCCTTCTACGAGACCGGGCTGGCGGATCGCTTGCACCACATTCTGGCCGAAAGTGTGGAAGTCTGTGGCTTGCAGACGGAGTACTGCGTGGATACGGCGTTTCGAGTTGGCCACGACCGCGGCTTTGACATGATTACGATGGCTGGTATGAGTACCACCTTCGACACGCCGGAACTCAGTGCGGCCGTGATTCGCAAGCACCATGAGGGAATCTGGAACGGTAGCTTTGCGACGGTCTACTCAGCGGCAGAATAGCAGCCCTTTGAAACTAATCAGTGTATAATTAGATTATGCACAATCGTTTCAAGAAGGGAAGTTTTCGAATGGCAACGATCTATGATTTTTCTGAAACTGAAATGAGTGGTCAAACGATCGACTTCGCTGATTACCGCGGGAAGGTCGTCTTGATCGTGAATACGGCCAGCAAGTGCGGTCTGGCGCCGCAGCTAGAGGGTATCGAGGCGTTGTACAAACGGTACCATGATCAGGGGCTGGAAGTCTTGGGATTACCGTCAAATCAGTTTCATCAGGAGCTGGACACAGACGAAGCGACAAGCGACTTCTGCCAACTGCATTACGGCGTGACTTTTCCCATGACCAAGCAAGTACGCGTGAATGGTGAGAACGAAGATCCGTTGTTTACCTACCTCAAAGCTACCGCCGGTCACGGCCGGATCAAGTGGAACTTCACCAAATTCTTGATTGGGCGAGATGGTCAGTTAATCGACCGCTACGCACCAATTACCAAGCCAGAGAGTATTGAAGACGCCATCGTGCAGGCGCTGGGGGCGGCGGATTAACCGTCGTCAAGCAAGGGTGCATGCCATTTAGATTGAGAAATGATTCAACGATTTTATAAATAAACAAAAAAATCGTGTTGCTTACCGGATAGTTTTTACCCGCTAGGCAACACGATTTTTGTCTAAATTAAGGTGCGATTAAGGAACCAATTCCGATTGCCGCAATCACGTAAGCTAACGCAATGGCGATGGTGGTCCAGGTGTCCTTTTGCCAGAATTTTTCAGTCATGGTTGGCCCTCCTTAGGCGACTTTGGTGGTTTGCGTAACGGTGGACGTGAGCTTAGCCTTGTTCAGGAGTAGCGAACTAGCGACCACGGAGAGTGAACTGAGCGCCATGCCGAGGCCGGCAATCTCTGGACTGAGAATGAGCCCGAGCGCCGCGAAGAGTCCGGCCGCCACGGGAATCCCCAGCGTGTTGTAAATAAACGCCCAGAAGAGGTTCAACTTGATTCGGCTGAAAGTCTTTTGGCTGAGTTCGAGGGCGCGAACCACATCCTGCAGGTCGTTTTTAACCAGGACGATGCCCCCGGCTTCGATGGCGATATCGGTGCCGGAACCCATGGCGATACCGACATCGGCAGTCGTCAGGGCCGGTGCATCGTTGATCCCGTCACCTGCAAAGGCAACGGGGCCATCAGCCTGTAAGCGTGTGATGGCCGCCGCTTTGTCGCCAGGCAGGACGTTGGCGATGACCTCGTCGATACCGACTTGATCCGCGATGGCTTGGGCCACTCGGTCGTTGTCGCCGGTCAGCATCACGGTCCGCAAACCGCGCGCCTTGAGCGCCGCGATGGCACCCGCTGAACTAGCTTTGGGTGCATCTTGGATGGCGATCAACCCAATGACTTGATCGGCGCGGCCCACGATGACGACCGTCTTGGCGGCATTTTGCAACTGGGTCATTTGCTGCGTCATTTCTGGCGTGAGGGCGTAGTGGTCGAGGAGCTTCTCGTTACCGATGAAGGCGGCTTGGCCATCGACCGTAGCCTGTACACCCTTGCCTTGAATGGCTTGGAAATCAGTTGCGGCAACGGGGGTAAGGCCGGTGCTACTAGCCTTGTCCAGTACTGCAGTCGCCAGGGGATGCTCGGAAGCAACCTCCAGATTGGCGGCTACTTGGAGGACTTCGGGGCCACCCACGATGTCGGTCACTTGGGGGTGACCCTCGGTGATTGTTCCGGTCTTGTCGAACACGACCGTCTTGATCTTATTGGCCGCCTCGAGGACCTCACCGTTCTTGATGAGGATGCCCATCTTGGCACTACGGCCGGTACCGACCATTAATGCAGTTGGCGTGGCGATTCCCAGTGCACAGGGACAGGCGATGATGATAACTGAAACGGCGAATAACATGGCGTTCACGAGGCTGGCACCCAATACAACGTACCAGACGGTAAAGGTGAGGATGGCCACAATTAGGACGGCCGGGACGAAGATGTCGGCGACCCGGTCCACGGTCTTTTGAATGGGCGCGTGGCTGGTTTGGGCCTTCTTGACCATCTCGACGATCTGCGCCAGCAGGGTGTCGTCACCGACTTTGCTGGCGGTAAACGTAAAGGTTCCCGTGCCGTTGATGGTGGCACCGATGACGTGGTCGCCAGTCTGCTTGGTTACGGGCATACTTTCACCCGTCACCATGGACTCATCGATACTCGAGTGGCCGTCGGCGATGGTACCGTCGACCGCGACCTTTTCGCCTGGTTTGACACGAATCGTATCGCCGACCACAACGTCACTTAGGGGAACCTGGGTGAACTGACCGTCACGGAGCACGTTGGCACTCTTGGCTTGGAGACCAATCAACTTTTCAACGGCTCCGGAGGCGGAGTGCTTCATTTTCTCTTCGAAGTATTGGCCAAGAAGGATGAAGGTAATCACGAACGCCGCGCTCTCGTAGAAAACAGCCCTGCCCGTGAGCATCGCGTAGACGCTATAGAGGTAGGCCGTCGCGGTCCCGATAGCGACTAGTGTATCCATGTTGGCATGGTGGTGGCGAAAGGCGGCCCAGGCGCTTTGGATGAAGGGCCGCGCGGAGACGGCCATGATACCGGTCGTCAGGAGAAACATCGTCCAGGCGCCACCGGGAAGCATGAAGCCAAAGGGGGCTGTCAGCATTTCAACCAACATGGGGAGGGAGAGCATCAGCGAGAAGACGAAACGGTTTTTGATGCTCATGGCTCGATGACCACCTTCCCCCGGAACATGTCCATGCCACAGGCGAACTTGTAGGTGCCGGCCTGACTGGTATCGATGGCGATTTCCTGTGGTTGGTTCAGTGGGAGATCGGCCAACACGTCGAAGTCCGGAAGTTGGACCTGATCCAGACAGCCAGCGTCATTGATACGGTTAAACGTGATCGTGGCTGGTACGCCTTGCTTCAGAACGACGGTGTCGGGTTGGTAGCCGCCGTCAACGGTAACGGTCGCGTTTTGTGCAGATGTTGTTTTTGTCATGAGATGACCTCCAATAGGGTTGTGTGATGGGTTACTTGATGATGACCTTGCCGTGGAACATGTTCATCCCACAAGCGTACTCGTATTCGCCAGGGGTGCTGGTGTCGATGGCAATCGCGTGGTTTTCGTCCTTGGGCAAGAATTCATTGATACCGAAGTCGGGGAAGACGACCTGTTCCAGACAGCTGGAAGCGTCCTTGCGGTTAAATGTGATCTGAGCAGGAATCCCGCGTTTGAGGACGACGGTACTGGGGGTGTAGCCCCCACTGACGGCAACATCGACGTCTTGCTTATCGTGCGCCACAGCGGCATCGACGGTAGCGGTGGTGTGCTTGCCGAAGAACCACCAGGCAATGAAACTTATCGCAATAATGGCACTAATCGTAACAACTAATTTATCCATGATGATCAAACCTGTCTTTCTTTTTAAGTTTACAAACGTAATCGATGTAAATAGCATAAGACTATCGTTTACATTTGTCAACGAAAAAATACGTTTCAGTTTTGTCACGTGTCTAGGGAACATAAAAAACGTCACAGCGACTTGGAAGAAGTGGGCCGTGACGTCAGTGGTTGAATTTGAAATGAAACGGGTGTTAGATCTCTTGTACCAGGCCATCGAAGAAACGTTTGAGGGAAATCTTGCCGCGGGTGCTGCGCTCGCCTTCCAGGTAGAGCATCTCACTGCGAACGTTCTTGTACTCGTAGAGCGTATTGGCGTATTCGACGACGATCTCGTCCCCCATGTCGTCGAGACAGAGATGGGCGAGGTTGGTCAGGCCAGTTTTGATGGCACGCCGGACCCGCTGGAAGACAATCTTCTTTTCGCGGTCGTCGATGTGGTAGGCCACGTTGAAGTCAATTTCGCGGAAGCTCAGCTGCTGGTCGATCATGATCTGTGTAATGGCCAGAATATCAGCGGAACCGGCCTCGGAGGTGATGCCCAGGAAACGCAAAATCGATAGAATTTTAGCTTTTTGGGCTTGGTGTGGGTCTACGGTTGGGGTTGCGGTGGGAATGCCACCAACCAGCGATTGCACGGCATTGAGTTTAGCGGCCATCTGGATGTTTTGAGATACTTTTTCCACGACCGTCTTGACCTCAATCAGGTTGATCGGCTTGTCGATGAAAAATTCGATACCCGCCTGATAGGCCTCGGCCCGCAGTTCGTCATCCTTAACCTGGGAAATCATGATGAAACGGAGGTCGGGATGGAGGTGCTTGAGCTTTTCAACTAGTTCAATTCCCGACATACCAGGCATCAAGAGGTCGACCAGAACGATGTCGACGTGTTGAATCATGATATCGGCGATAGCCTTCTGGGCGTTGGGCGCCACGCCAATCACGCTGTTGTTAGCGTCTTGTTCGAGAATGCGGCGCAGCATCATGGGAATAGCGGGGTCGTCGTCGACAATGTAGAATTTCATGCGGAAACCTCCTGTGCGAGTCGTTGTTTGCTGAGCGTAATTTCAAAATTAGTGCCTTTGCCGAGTTGCGAGTGGACCTGAATGTCGCCATCAAACTGTTCCTGAACGATGATTTTAACGTGGGAGAGGCCGATGCCCCGGTAAACGTTCCCGGTGTTCTCATCAAACTTGGTACTGAATCCTGGCTGAAAGATCATGGCCTGGGTCTCTTCGTCCATGCCGGAGCCGTTGTCGCTAACGGTAATGATGACGTTCGGTCCGGCGTCAGCGACCGTAATGCGAATGTAGCCGTTGGTCTGGTCGAGCATAGCATCGGCGCTGTTGAAGATTAGATTGGAGAGAATTGAGACCACGTAGTAGTGGTTGGGAATGACGATGTCGACGTGGCTATGGGTATCGATAACGATGCCCCGTTGCTCGTCTTTGAGCGCTTCGCGAATGTAGCGGGTGGTCACGCGTAGAATATCGGCCAGTTGCATGGGCGTCGCTTGATCGTTACCAAAGGAGCTGCCCAGGCCACAGATGACGTTTTGGTAGTCCTTCTTGATTTCGTGAACGTCGCGGGCGATGTCCAAGGCCATCTCGCGCTGCTCGGGCGTGACGTCGGCGCTTTGCAACTGTTTATTCAATAGGTAGGCGTTCTTCATCACATTTTCGATCTCCGTAATGTTCTTCCGCATGAAGTAGACCTCGCTCTTCACGACCGATGCTACCCAGATGAAGTGATAGTATTGTTGCTCGTGATCTTCATCGCGGACGAGCAGGGTGAAGTGGTGGTAGAGAAAGGCGAAGCAACAGCTGATCAGGCTACGCAGGAGTGCGGTGACAAATAGCAGCTGAAACAGTCGGTAGTGGTAATCAGTGAACCCAGTTAAAATGCTGACTTCCAGCAAGTTGGCGAGGTAGTCGCAGACGATGATCGTCAGTAGAAAAGAGCTGTTGTTGCGCTGGCCCTTACGCCAGTACAACCAATAATAAAGCACGCCGTAACAGACGTAGAAGGCCATGTCGGCCGCAATGTAACGCAGATTATCGGTGCGACTAACATCGTTACCGATGAACAACAGGATGCCCCGGAAAATGGGGGAGGCCCCAGCAATAGCGAAAGTCAGGTGAATCGGATTCAGGTCGCCGTTAAAGTAGAGAAAGATTGGTAGGAGCAGGGCAGATAGCGTCAGGATAAACCCCGGCGTGTAGGCGGTGAAGTTGACTTGTGAGGCTAGGGCGATGCAGATGGCGGCAATGAGAATCCGCCGGTAACGTTCGTGACTAATGAAGCGGGATTGTTTCAACATCTTGAAATAACTCCTAACTTATTACGGACAATGGACGTTGCATTTATATGTATGCTTGCTTTGACTTGTACACGGGGTGGGTTCGCCTGCGGTAGGCAGGGATTCTGCCGCTGTGGGGACCGCCTGCAGCCGAAGGACGGGCTTCCGGCTCGGTTTGAAACCTCGCGTGGTTCGTGCGAGTTTCCAAACGCGTCCCGCGATGTAAGGCCGGGAAAAATCGAGCGCCCGGTCTAACATTGCCGTCACGGCCGGCGCCATCCCTGCCTACCTCCGGCTGAGCAAACTTGCCAGTTGATAGCAATCGATTCTTGTTCAGTGTAACGTACTTGGCGGGTTTCGCCGAGGAAATCCCTGTTCTAAATTTGCTGTCATTGAGGAATGTTGATGAGATTGATAATCATATTTATTCTTTGGCGTGATTCAAGCCCAGATGATATGCGAGTGAACTGTGCGGCAGAGGACGCGCAATGATTGACACACCAGTGTTTACATAGACTTGAATCACTAACTAGAGCCAGCAGCCGAGGCTAGACCAATATAAAATAAAAAGTATTTTCCTGATACTTTGAAGCTTTGTGAAGTTTTACGAAACCGATTACATATACTGTCATTGTAAATAACAAAGGAGGAATTAACAATGTACAATTTGCGGAATCGGAGTTTTCTCACTTTATTGGACTACACCCCTAAGGAAATGGGCTTCCTGTTACAACTGGCTGAAGATCTTAAGAATGCTAAGTATGCGGGCACGGAACAACAAAAATTAAAGGGCAAGAACATCGCTTTGATTTTTGAAAAGAACTCGACTCGGACCCGTTGTGCATTTGAAGTCGGGGCCTACGACCAAGGCGCCCACGTGACTTATCTCGGCCCTTCCGGCACACAAATGGGTAAGAAGGAATCAGCTAAGGATACGGCGCGCGTATTGGGTGGGATGTTTGACGGTATCGAATACCGGGGCTTCTCTCAACGGACCGTGGAAACATTGGCCGAATACTCAGGTGTTCCAGTTTGGAACGGACTGACCGATGAAGACCATCCAACCCAAGTGCTGGCGGACTTCTTAACGGCTAAGGAAATTCTCAAGAAACCCTACAACCAAATCCACTTTACATACGTGGGTGATGGCCGGAACAACGTGGCTAACGCGTTAATGATCGGAGCGGCAATCATGGGGATGACCTACCACCTGGTCTGCCCACAAGAACTGAACCCATCACCAGAATTGCTGGCTAAGGTTGAAGCTATCGCTGAAAAGACTGGGGCAACCATCTTTATCACCGATGATGTGGACCAAGGCGTGAAGGGGTCCGACGTACTCTACACCGACGTTTGGGTATCCATGGGTGAACCAGATGAAGTCTGGACGGAACGGATCAAGTTACTCTCACCTTACCGGATTACCAGCGAAATGATGGCTAAGACCGGCAATCCAAACTGTATCTTTGAACACTGCCTGCCATCTTTCCACGATACGGAAACCAAGGTGGGTAAGGAAATCGCAGAGAAGTTTGGCATTACCGAAATGGAAGTGACCGATGAAGTCTTCGAAAGCGACGCATCGGTAGTCTTCCAGGAAGCCGAAAATCGGATGCATACCATCAAAGCGGTGATGGTTGCGACCTTAGGCGAATAAGCGGAGGACAAGCGAATGGCAAAAATTGTTGTGGCCCTCGGCGGAAACGCCCTAGGGAAATCACCGGAAGAACAATTGCAATTGGTTAAACACACTGCAACCTCACTGGTTGGCCTCGTGGCAGCTGGCCACAAGGTCGTCATCAGTCACGGGAACGGTCCGCAAGTCGGAGCCATCAACCTGGGGATGAACTATGCGGCGGAACACGGCCAGACGGCGGCGTTCCCATTTCCCGAATGTGGGGCGATGAGCCAGGGCTATATCGGCTATCACCTCCAACAGAGTTTGCAAAATGAACTCCACCAACGGGGAATCGTGAAGGATGTGGCATCGGTCGTCACCCAAGTCGAGGTTGACGAAAATGACGCGGCGTTCCAACACCCCACCAAGCCAGTTGGCGCATTCTACAGCAAGGAAGATGCCGACCGCATCGTGGCCGAAAAAGGCTATACCTTTGTTGAAGACGCGGGCCGGGGTTATCGGCAAGTGGTCCCCTCACCACAACCTAAAGCAATCATTGAACTCAAGAGTATCAATGATTTGATTGAAAATGATAACCTGGTCATCGCTGGCGGTGGCGGTGGGGTTCCCGTCGTTGCGACCCCAGCAGGCTTGAAGGGCGTCCCGGCTGTAATCGACAAGGACCGTTCCAGTGCCTTACTGGCGGCTAACATCGCGGCGGAACAGTTAATTATCCTAACGGCGGTCGATGCCGTGTACGTCAACTACGGGAAACCAGATGAAGATGTCCTTCGTGAACTGACGGCGACGGATGCCAAACGTTACATTGACGAGGGCCAATTTGCACCGGGCAGTATGTTACCAAAGATCGAAGCCTGCTTAGACTTCGTCGCGTCGGGTAGCAACAGGACGGCCTTAATCACCTCACTGGACCGGCTGGACGATGCGCTGGTCGGGAAGGTCGGCACACTGATTAAGTAATCGCAACAATCACTATATTTCGGCAGACACATAGAGCGCGGTCCAAGGGATGTTGGCGTAGCACCCGTTCTTGGGACCGCGTTTTGGATTGGAACAAAGCACTGAATCGCCTTACCGGGCAGCGTAAATTGGCTGGAACGCTTGGGCGGACGCCTAAAGCCACAGAGCGGTCTTTAGGCTTGGGTTTGAACCTCTGAGAAGCGAGTTTCAAACCCACCAATTACCTAAGTGGCGTACCACTTAGGTGATTCCCACGCTGAGCCAATTTACGCCGCCCTCACGGCTTACGTTGGCTTAGATCCAATCAAAACGGTGAGTACAGGTTAGTACTGTGATGTTGTGGGAGTTATATGTAGTATGTGTGGCTGCAGATTAAATCAATCTTAAATTGCTCGGAAGTAGTAGCCGGAGGAGGCCAGGGATGCAGACGGCCGTGACGACGCTGTTAGACCAGAGTGAAATTTCCTGGCCTTACAGCGTGGGACGCGTTTGGAAACTCGCATGAAACTCGCGAGGTTTCAAACCGAGCTGGAAGCCCGTCCTTTGGCTGTAAGCGGTCCCCATGGCAGGCGGAATCCCTGGCAGCCGTAGGCGACAGTCGGACACAAATTTCAGAATTGTTTAAAAGCAAGGACAGAAGTCAACTAAGAGCAAAGGGGTGGCAACATGGATACACCAGCACAACAACCTAAAAAGAAGTTCAAGCTGCGAATGCCCGGCGCGTTTGTGATCTTATTCATCTTAACGATCGTTGCCGTGATGGCGACGTGGATGATTCCCGCGGGGTCCTATTCCAAGCTTGCTTACGAGTCGTCCAGTTCGTCATTAGTCATCACCAAGCCTTCGGGGAAGACGGAAAAGGTGGCGGCGACTCAGGAACAACTGGATAAGCTGGGTGTTAAGATTCAGATCAAGGAATTTACCTCAGGCGGTATCACCCAGGCCGTCTCGATTCCCAATACTTATCAACGTTTGAAACAACATCCGGCGGGACTGGGGGCCATCACCAGTAGTATGGTGCGTGGAACCATTGAGGCCGTGGACATCATGGTCTTCATCTTCGTATTAGGGGGGCTCATCGGTGTGGTTAAAGCCAGCGGGGCATTTGAAGCCGGCCTGCTGGCGTTGACCAAGAAGACGAAGGGCCACGAGTTTATGCTGATCTTCATGGTGGCCGTCCTGATGATCTTGGGCGGAACGCTCTGTGGGATCGAAGAGGAGGCCGTGGCCTTCTATCCAATTTTGGTGCCGATCTTCATTGCGATGGGGTATGATTCCATCGTCTGTGTGGGGGCCATCTTCCTGGCGAGTTCGGTTGGGACGTCGTTCTCCACGATTAATCCGTTCTCCGTTGTGATCGCGTCCAACGCGGCCGGTATCAACTTTACGGAAGGAATCGTTTGGCGGATTGTTGGGCTGATTGTGGCTTCCATTTTCGTCATTTGGTACCTGCACTGGTACAGTAAGAAGGTTAAGAACACGCCGGCCTTCTCCTACACCTACGAGGACCGCACGTCGTTTAACAAGATGTGGTCGGTGGCCTCCGGTGATAGCGAAGAGGGTAGCGAGTTTACCTTCCGGAAGAAATTAATTCTGATTCTGTTCGTGGTGACGTTCCCCATCATGGTCTGGGGCGTGATGTCTCAGGGCTGGTGGTTCCCAACCATGGCGTCATCCTTCCTGGCATTTGCCATTATTATCATGTTCCTGACGGCGACTGGAAAATACGGTATCGGTGAAAAGGGTGTCGTAGATGCCTTCACCAATGGGTCTGCGAGCCTAGTCGGGGTATCCCTGATCATTGGGCTTGCCCGGGGGATTAACCTGGTCATGAACGAGGGACTTATCTCTGACACGATTCTCCAGTACTCTTCAACGCTGGTGGCGCACGTGAGCGGTTCGGTCTTCATCCTGATCCTGATGCTGATCTTCTTCGTCCTCGGCTTTATCGTGCCATCCTCATCCGGGTTGGCCGTGCTGGCAATGCCAATCTTTGCGCCGCTGGCCGATACAGTTGATATTCCACGGTTCGCCGTGGTGACGGCCTACCAATTCGGGCAGTACGCGATGCTCTTCTTGGCCCCAACCGGTCTGGTCATGGCAACACTACAGATGCTGGACATGAAGTATTCGCACTGGTTCAAGTTCGTTTGGCCAGTCGTGCTCTTCGTCCTGATCTTCGGTGGCGCCATTCTGGTCGCAGAAGTGCTGGTCAGTTGAGCCTACTGAGCTGAAATAAAGGTAAAGCGTTAGCAAATAGCCGCCATCTCCGTGTCGCAGAAGTGCGAGGGGATGGCGGCTATTTAGATGGAATTAGCAACTTTACTTTTTAGTCTTATACCCGAAATCAGGAATGTTATGCCAGCGTTCGGAGAGGTACTGGACGGCCTGCTTCGGTTCGCGGGCGCGGGTGAAGATGCCCTTCTTATTACCTTGCACCCGCTGAATACCGAATTTCGTTTGGAAATCGGCAAAGTTCCAAAGCTGCTCACCCACGAAGTTCGGAATCTCATCGAAGACCTTGCTGTAGGTGCGGTAGTAATCGGTCTGATATTCCTCGGAGAACGGTTCGCCGTAAGCGCTGTGGACCCCGGCAATGGTGTCGGCACCGTATTCGGTGAACATGATCGGCTTGTCGGGATACAGTTTTTGCCAGGTCTGTAGTTCGGCGCGGAGGTGCGTCTCGGCGGCTTGCAGATCGCCAGTGTCGAGGTACCAGCCGTAGTAGCGGTTGAGGGCCAGCACGTCGACTAGGTCGGATGATTTATCGGCGGCCGGTGATGCCTGAATTTCGCCCACGTAGGTTAATGGCCGTTTCTGGGGGTCTAACTGGCGAGCCAACTTGAAGAGTGGCGCGAAGTATTCGTGTGCCCCCAGGGAGTAGTTGGCGGCCTCATTTGCAATTGACCACATGACGACACAGGCGTGATTCTTATCGCGATCAATCATTTCGTGAATGACTTGGCGGTGGGCCGATTCTGTCTTCATTTTGGTCCAGGTCCCATCGTTGAAGTCGGGTTGGACGACGGCATCCATATTGAAATCAAAGCGAGTCATCAGCCCGACAGCCGGCGTCTCGTCGATGACCACGATACCTTCGCGGTCGCACAGCCGCATCATTTCATCAGAGTAAGGGTAGTGCGAGGTGCGGAAGGAGTTGGCGCCCATCTGTTTCATGAGATTGATGTCGAGGACGTTGTAGGCCTGATTGAGCCCCTTACCGTTGACGTAGGTGTCTTCATGCTTGCCGAAGCCTTTGAAGTAGAACGGCTGATTGTTGATCAGAAATTGACCAGCTTTGACTGCAACCGTACGAATACCAAAGGGTTCGTCGTACTGGTCGATGACTTCGCCAGCGCTAGTCCCCGTTACATGTGCCATGTAGAGGTAGGCGTTGCCGGGTTGCCAGAGGTGGGCGTTCGGGATGGTGGCCGTGTGAGTCGTTGGGTCGACGGTCGCCACGGCCTGACCGGTGGCGTCGCAGATGGTTGTCGTGAGGTCGAGACCTTCACCGACGGGTGTGACCGTGACCGTTGCCGTGCCAGTGGCGAAGTCCACAGTTGGCACAATGGTGATGTCGCTGATAAAGTGGCGCGGTGTCGTATAAATCTTGACGGGTCGGTGGATGCCGGCATAGTTAAAGAAGTCGAAATTTTCATCAACGTGGCGGGTCACGCGGCCATCGGCATCGGTCGTTTCATGATAGTTGCCGACGGGCAGGGTCGTGTGGTCGAGAAGGTTGCTGACTTTGACGGTTAGGCGATTCTTACCAGGGATGAGGTGATCGTTTAAGACGACTTCAAATGGTGTGAAGCCACCCTTGTGATGGGTGATTTCGACGCCATTCACAAAGACCCAGGCTTCGTGGGTGACGGAACCAAAACGTAGGACGAGTCGCTGGTCTTGGAGGGCGTGCATGATCGAAAAGTCACGTTCGTACCAGAAGAAGCCATCGTGTTGGCGAATGGCGGGGTCCACCGTTTGGTCGTTGAATGAGGCGGGAACGGCCATGAACGTGCTGGTGACGAGTGGTTGGGTGACATCGACTGGGTGTTGCTCGTCTTCGACCTTGAATTTCCAGGTGCCGTCGAGGTCGAGGACGGTGCGGTCAGTATTGCTGACGGGATAGAGCATAGATCATAATCTCCTTTGGTTATCAATGTTGGGTTAGTGAAGATGCGGGATACTGCAAGGTTAGAATAGCACGCACCGACAGCGCTTACAACTGAGAGCTTATCCGAACTGTCTCATGTGCTATACTGATCAAATGTAAGCAGTATAATTGAAAATCTTCAAGGAGGATGCCCGAATGTCACTAACGACCGCAAAGAATTATCTCTTATTAACTGAAAGAATTGGCAAGAAACCCATGTTACGAACACGCTTTACCACCCAAGCCTATCTGGTGCTGGCCACGTTACTGGATCTACGTGATCAGGGCGTTCTGACCGTAACGGCGGGAGAAATGAAGATTGCTGACCAGGCGAAGTTGGCGGTACTCCCGCAGTATTTAGACGAGCTCAAGATTCGGTTACAAAATGACTTGCAGCAGGATGATCAGCTCAAGTCAGCGTTAAAACTCGTCACGAGCTGGAATATTGTCAACGAAATCTATGACGGCATCGGCGCTGAGTTAGAGCGGGATGGTCAGGTGGAGCGGGTCATCTTCCAAAATAATCTGAAGCCGCACGTCATCTATGAACCCACAGATGTCAGCCGCGCCCACGTCGCTGGCGACTTGGCTGAGGCTATAGACCATCAGCAACTGACAGCGGCGGATGTGAATCTGTGGTGGTTACTGCGCCAGCAAAAGGCGTTGCCATATCTCTTTAGCGATGAGGCACGACTAGCCAAGTTGACCGCAGAATTTGACCG
Organism: uncultured Lactobacillus sp.; assembly: GCA_937874695.1. GTDB lineage: Bacteria > Bacillota > Bacilli > Lactobacillales > Lactobacillaceae > Levilactobacillus. The sequence continues at coordinate 13,610 of CALNAJ010000013.1, read as the reverse complement.
GCAAACGACTAATGATGAACGGGCGGCAACGACGCAGACATTGACGGAAACGGCTGGCGAGATCATTCAAATGAAGAAGTTTGAGATGGATAGTTGGCTGAGCTAAATAGATTGCATTAAAGAAAAGCGGTCACCTCAATTTGCTGGGGTGACCGTTTGTTTTTAGTTTTAGAAAATCTCATATTCGGTTGGCTTTCTCCCTAAAACAGCAAGTAATAAAGTCCGCTCGCCCCAATAAAGACGTAGATATACCGCTTCACGGTGCCGATATTCAGGTGGTTCAGCAGGCGTGCGGCAATCACCGTTCCAATGATGGCGCCGACCATCCCGACCAGAATATAGGGAATCAGGCTGGTCGTTAGAATCCCGTTGAACACCCGTAATGTGGTGATGTAGACGGTGTCAATCAGGAAAAATGTTTGGATATTCGCGATGTATTCGCCGGTGGTGTTGGCGAGTGAGAGAAAGTACAGGGCCATCAGCGGCCCGCCGATGCCGAAGAGACCGTTGAAGAAGCCCGAGATAATCATGAAGATACCGGCAATCAGCCACGGATAGGGCTTGGTCCCGGCTTTTTTATTAAATGTAAAGTAGAGGGACAGCGCAATCAGCAGACCACCGAGGAGCATACGCAGCAGATGGACGTCGAGTACCCGGACGAGGTGAACCGACCAGGCCGCCACGCTGGCGTAGACCAGGAAAGGGATGATGATCCGCTTGAGGTGAATGTCGTGACGGTAGCGCAGTACCAACGTTAGGACGCTGGCCACCATGATCAGCGAGGCCACACCGGCACTTTCCGCAATCGGTAGAATGCTGGGCAGAAAAATCATCATCATGATGGCTGCGCCAAAGCCCGTCAGGCCTTGAACCATGCCGGCGAGAAAGCCGAATAAAATTATGAGTAGCCAGGTCATTGAGCAAATCTCCTTAAAAATTACTTAGTCTCAGTGTGGGCGATTGCCCGGGAGATGTCAACGCGTAGCTAGATTTGAGTGTGAGGGTTGCCAGCCAGTGAAATTGATGTTATAGTGTAATAGTAAAATATAACACTAGGGAGGCGGCGTACATGCATTTCGATGATAAGATCCCAATTTATTATCAAATCAAGAATCATATTTACCACGAAATCATCACGGGCACGCTACAGCCAGGGGAAAAATTGCCGTCAGTACGGCAATTGGCGGTAGACGTCACGGCCAATGTAAACACGGTTCAGCGGGCATTAAGTGAGATGATTGCGGCCGGAATCATTGAATCCAAACGCGGTAGGGGGAATTTTGTCACTATGGAAACGACAAAAATCACAGACTTAAAAACACAACTGGTGACGACGCAACTGGCGCATGTCTACCAGCAGCTGCACGCCTTGAATCTCAGCGATGAAGAAATTTTAACAAGCGTTCAGCACTATATTGAACGAAAGGGGCAGGCCAAATGACTGACAGCTTAAGCATCCAAAATGTGACATATAAACGAGGAATGAAGACGATCCTACACGATGCCAACTTAACGCTGGCCCCTGGAAAAATCGTGGGGCTACTCGGTGAAAATGGTGCCGGGAAGACCACGCTGATGCGCCTGATTACGGGGAGTGCTAAGGGTGCTGGTGATATCACGGTGAATGGCGATGCCGCCGAAGCAGACCGGAAACGCCACGTGAGCTTCTCCGAACAACTCCGCGGGTTTGCCGGCAACACGAAGCTGACCCGGATCGTTGATTTCTATGAGACAGTCTATGGGGACTTCGAAGCGGAGCGGTTCACGGAGCTGGCAACATTTTTGCAAATTGACACCAGTTTAAAACTGGCGGCACTGTCCAAGGGGATGAAGGAAAAGTTGGTCATTGCCCTGACGTTAGCACGGCGGACCAATTTGTATCTGCTGGATGAACCCTTCAGCGGTATCGACAGTATGAGTCGTAAGAAGATCATCAACAGTATTATCCAGTGGAAGCCGGAGAACGCGACGATGGTGATCAGTGACCACTACGTTTCTGAGATTGCACCAATTTTGGATGAGATCGTTATCGTCAAGGATCAGACCATCTACGCACACCGGCAGGCTGATGAGGTGCGTGAGGAATTCCATATCGGGATTGAAGCATACTATGAGAGCCTGTACGAGAGGGGCAACGACAATGACTAATTTTGGCAAACTATTTAGGGTGTTTAATCGCAGTAAGTTCTCAGCGGTTAACCAGTTAATGTTGATTGAACTGGCAGCGATTGCGGTCAGTCTCATCTGGACGCTGGTCTCGGGGCACATGTCACAGATGAACTTTCTGGGAGCTGTGAGTGGCTGGTCAGGGTTGGTCTACGTCGTTGGGTTTGTTTTGATTGCCCGGCAGGCCGAACTGGCTTTCACACGGGACACGTACCGATTGATTCCAGCCAAGAACGTCACTTTTTACGTCGCAAACTTGGCCTCCTCATTAGTGATGTTCCTGTACTTAATTCTGTTACAAGTCGGCTTACACCTGGTGGGCTTCGCCGTTGCCTGGCACAAGATCAGCAGTGAATTAGGCGGCATGACCATGAGTCACCACGTAGATTTCAATGGTGGTGATGTCGCGCAAATTGCGTTGACTGTGATACTACTCATGCTGACGGTCTTCATCTTGGCACTGACAACGGTCACGCTGATCCATCTGACGGTCAGTGCGACGAATAACTTCCTGCCAGCTGCGGGTAAGCGGGTCGTGGATGCTATCCTGTATATTGTGGTCATCCTGTTGGTGATGCGTGTGGGCGTCTTCCTATTTTCACAACTCAATCAGGTTATGACGACGCTTAACGTCCAAGGGCTGACGAACATGGTGATTCCTTTGATTGGTATGTTGGTCGTGGCTGCTTTGGAATCTCTGATCAGCATCTTCTTAATGAAGCGTTGGGTGGAGACGGTTGCGAACTAAGTGGATCATTTAAATCTGAAATCAATTAAACACCGCGGAACCGTGCTTGAACTAGCACGATTCCGCGGTGTTTTTGTGTTTTATTTAGATGTTTTGTAAGAGTTCTTGAATTGCCGGAATTGCCGCACCAATGGCAACAGCGTGGTCGACGACGGTGCCTCGTTGTAAGTATCCCGGTGTTTCAGGGAAGACGGACAACTTGCCTAATCGTTGTTTTAAAGCGGTGATGTTGGCTTCACTGAGGTATTTCGTTAACTCACCAGCAATCACGATGGGAAGATCGACAAACATGTGGAGATTGTAGATGGCTTCTGACAGGTAATCGAGGTAGGTTTCGAAACGCTGTTCAATCTGCGCGTCGTGGTGATGGAGATCTGCGAAGAAGGTGCCGAGATCCTCGTTTGCTTGGAGCAGGGAACTGACAGAACAGTAGGTTTCAATACAGCCACGACGACCGCAGTAGCAGATAGGCCCATCAGTGGAATTCAATGTGATGTGTTCCATCGTTCCGCTCCGACCGCTCGGGCTCTTGAAGACCTTTCCGTTGATGATGATGGCTGTCCCAATATGTTCACTGATTGACAGAAAAATCCCGTCAGTCGGTTGGCTGGCATATTCAGCCACGGCAACGCAGTCCGCGTCATGGTAGAAGGTGACAGGGAAAGGAAGATACTGGCCAAAATTATCAGCTTTCATCCCGGTACAATCGAGGATTTTGCCATAAAGAATGGTAGTCCCATCGTTAGAGATTAAGCCTTGAATACCAATGCCCACGCCACTGATTTGAGTCAGGCTGAAGCCCTTAGCTTGCAGAAAAACCAGGAGTTGTTGACTCAGGGCCTGAGCATACTGATCGTCATTGGCGAAGGGGAGATTGATTGTGTGGAGGTCGAGGACTTCATTGCGAAGATTCAAGACGGCAATTGTCGCATAGTTGCGAAAAATTTCGACGCCAACACTCAGACTGACATTGGGATCGATGGCGTAAGCAGTCGCCCGACGGCCAATCAGTGATTTTAATTGGCCACTCTTAATAATCAGGTGGCGTTCAGTTAATTTTTGGAGGTTGGAGCTGACCGTGGGCAAGCTGAGACTCAGTTGATCCGCGACATCTTGTTTGGAAAGTTTTTCGTTGTCATACAGCAAGTGATAAATATCCGAGTAGTTGGAACGTTGGATGGATTGCATATTACTTGTACTCATGGTGTGCTCCTTTCTGAATGGTTGAATGACTTTAGTTTAGCACATTTAAACAAAATAGAAAGCCACTTTCCACAATTAAGTAAGCGCTACCAAAAAAATGGGCGATGCACACCCAGATAGTCACGCCGACTATTTAGATATATGAGAAAATTTCAAGTGAATAATTCACATCTAAGTGTTATCTGTGCACCCACGCATAGCCGAAGAACGGTAGTATAGCCGAGAAAGTTGCTGATTCAAATAATGTGAAATTAATATTTAAGTGCTCAACCGGTTGCTTATGAAAGCGATTGCATTTATACTAGTGCAGTAATCGATTTTATTAAACGAGTTTGCAAAATGACTTATACTAATTATCTGTGGGGTGTTGAAATTGAAAAAGTACTTGTCCTATGCTTTAGGAACGTTTGGGCATGATGCGTTCTATAACACGTTGAGCATTTATTTCATGATGTTTTTGACGAGTCAGTTATTTACGAATAGTGGCGACGAGAAGATGGTGGGAATCGTCACGATGCTGGTTGTGGTGATTCGAGTTGGTGAGATTATCTTTGATCCCATGATTGGTGGGGTGGTTGATAATACGAATACACGGTGGGGAAAGTTCCGGCCATGGATCATGATTGGGTCGGTCGTTGCCTCAGTTGGCTTGGTGTTCTTGTTCTCAGATTACTTCGGGCTGGCTTGGAGTAGTCCCACAATGTATTTGATCTTGATTGCGGTGACCTTCTTAATTGTCGATGTCTTCTACTCATTTAGTGATATTGCGTTATGGTCACTGCTTCCCGCGGTCAGCTTGGATTCCAAGACGCGAACCAAATTCGGGACGGCCTCACGGATTGGCTCTACTCTGGGGGCGCAAATTGTGATTGTGATTATTACGCCAGCAATTATGCTCTTTTCACATTGGATTTCTAAGGTACCATTTGGTCAGCAAACCCGTGCTGGCTGGACAGGCTATGTGATTATCGTGGCGGTGCTGTGTACCGGCGGGGCGCTGATTACTTCTCTGAATTTGAAGGAAGAACATAATGTGATTCGGGCCAATGTCAAACACACCACGCTATCTGACATCTTTCGGGCAATCGGCCGGAACAAACAGTTATTGTGGATTGCAGCGTCCTATTTCCTATTTGCGTTTAGCTATGTGGTTACCAATTCCTTGCTGATGTATTACTTCCGTTATCGCTTGGGCAATGCTGGTGCCTATACCTGGGTTGGCGTAATCACCTGTGTTCTGGGCGTAATCTCGGTTGCTCTGTATCCCGCTTTGGAGGCTTTGATCCGACGGAAAGCGATTTACATTGGCGGGATTGCCTTTATGCTGATCGGCTATATTTTATTCTTGTTTGCCGGTCAAAACTTGCTGTTGGTTTTACTAGCAGTGTCGTTTTACTTCTTCCCATACCCATTGATCTTCCTGGCAACGCTAATGACGATTACCGATAGTGTTGAATATGGGCAATTGGTCAACGGTGTGCGGAATGAATCCGTGACGTTGTCGATTCGGCCCTTGATCGATAAGCTTGCCGGTGCAGCGTCTAACGGGATTGTCGGTATCGTTGCGGTGATGGTTGGCATGACGGGGAATGCTAAACCTAATGATATTTCGGCTAGTGGTGTCAGCCAGTTCAATATGTTTATGTTCTATATTCCAATTGTCTTGTTAGTGATCGCTGCGCTTATTTTTTGGCTCAAAGTGACCTTAACTGAGGAAAAACACGCTGAAATTGTGCGTGAATTAAAGAAACGACTAAAGTCACAACCAGCTGAAAGCTAGGACTGACGGGGGATAGCCCCAGTAGTTGAATGAAAATACCGAAAAACTTTGAAAACGGTACCAAAAAGGATTGACTTCTAGAATTTTTGGGTTTATGCTTAGTCGTGAATTAAAGAAAGTCGTTTTACAAAATACATTTATCTTTTAGGAGGAATTATCATGGGTATTTTAGATAGAATGCGTCTCGATGGTAAGAAAGCATACGTTACGGGTGGTGCTCAAGGTTTGGGTAAAGCCATGGCAACTGGGTTAGCCGAAGCCGGTGCCGATGTTGCAATTGTCGATATCAACATTGCCAAGGCCCAACAGACCGCACGTGAAATTGCTGAAGCTACGGGTCAAAAGGCCATTGCCATTAAGACAGACGTTACTGATCCTGAACAAGTCCAAAACATGATCGATACAGTCGTTAAAGAATTAGGTGGGTTGGACGCCGCCTTCAACAACGCCGGCATGTGCCTGAATGTACCTGCTGAAGAAATGACGTTTGAACAATGGCAGAAGGTCGTCAACTTAAACTTGAACGCCGTCTTCCTTTGCTCCACAGCTGCTGGTCGCTACATGTTGAAGCAAGGCTCAGGTTCAATCGTGAACACCGCTTCAATGTCAGCCCACATTGTTAACCGACCACAACCACAATGCTCATACAACGCCACGAAGGCCGGGGTTATTCAGTTATCTAAGTCATTAGCCATTGAATGGGCCAAGAAGGGCGTGCGGGTCAACACCATGAGTCCTGGTTACATGGGGACTGATTTGACTTTGAACTCACCTGACCTGAAGCCACTGATCAAGACTTGGAACGACTGGGCACCACTTGGCCGCTTAGGCAAGCCAGAAGAATTACAAGGGATGGCCGTATACTTAGCTAGCGATACCAGCAGCTTCTCCACTGGCTCCGATTACTTAGTTGATGGTGCCTTCACGGCATGGTAGACCGTCGCAATTAATAGTTGATCAAAGAGGGGAATAACGATGAAATACTTGATTGGTACTGATATTGGGACATCGGGGACGAAGAGTATCCTGATGGACACGAACGGCAAGTTAATTGCGCAGGACTTGGAGGAATACGATGTTCTGACACCACGTCCACTCTGGGCTGAGCAGTGGCCAGATGTCTGGCTGAAGGGCGTTAAGGATTCCATCCGGGCGGTCGTTAATGAAAGCGGTGTCTCGCCGGATGATATCAACGGAATTGGTTTGAGTGGCTTGTATGGTGGCTCCGGTGTTCCAGTTGATGCTGACATGAATCCTGTGCGGCCAGACCTGATTTGGATGGATCGGCGCGCTGCGGGTGAAACGGAATGGGTCAAGGAACACGTTGATCTGGACCGGTTATCTGAAATTACGGGTAATGACGTGGTTGATCCGTACTACGGTTACACGAAGGTACTGTGGATCAAGAATCACGAACCGGAAAATTGGAAGAAGACGGCGATGTTCTTACCACCGAACAATTACGCTATCTACAAATTAACTGGTGAAGTTTCCATTGACTACTCGGCTGCTGGGAACATCGGTGGTTTCTACGATGTGAATACGGGGACCTGGTCTAAGGAAATGATGGACGCAATGGGTGTTCCGATGGACAAGATGCCACAGAAGTTCGTTGATGCGACCGAGATTGCGGGCCGGTTGACCGCGGATGTTGCTGCTGACTTGGGATTGAATGCCGGAACGCCAGTCATTGCCGGGGGTGTTGATGTTGGTGCTGCGAACATCGGGATGGGTGTCTTTGAACCCGGCCGGTACGTGGCTGCCATCGGGTCATCCATGAACGCCGCACTTGTCAGTGAGAAACCAATCAAGGGTAAAGGACTCATCGTTTGGCCATATCCTTATAAATCACGAGAACTGGTTTATAACTTCAGTGGTTCGGCTACAGCGGGAGCCATTACGAAATGGTTCCGTGATAACTTTGGGGATGCTGAAGTTGCCGTTCACAATCAAGGCGGGCCTAACGCCTACGTTACCCTGGGGGCGGAAGCTAAGGATGTGCCAGCAGGTAGTCGTGGGTTAGTGGTTCTGCCCTACTTTATGGGTGAACGAGCGCCTATCTGGAACTCTGATGCCAAGGGGATGGTCTTCGGACTGTCATTAGTTCATACGAAGGCTGATCTGTTCCACGCCTTCCAAGAAGCTGTCTGCTACGCCTTACGCCATAGTATGGAGAGCACGGGTCGTGACCTGGGGGATTATATTGTGATTGCCGGTGGGGTGACGAACTCACCAGACTGGGTTCAAATGTTTGCCGATGTCACGGGCTATGCGGTACGAACACCAGTCGATGATGCGGAAGCCAACCTGGGTGATGTGATGTTGGCTGGTTTGGCAACAGATACCTTAACGGTTGATGAAGTTCAGAAGTGGCAAGTTCTGGGCGATAAGATTGAACCACGTGCTGAGCAGCATGCGACTTACAATGACTACTACAAGCTTTACCGGAAGCTCTATGATGATTTGGGTGATGACATGCACACTTTGTCATTAATCTCCGGTATCGAAGAGTCTTAAGACGTTATGATGATCGAGTTCTGACGAGATCAGATTCGAGAATAAACGTGAACGATTAAATGAGGAGTTCGGGAACTATTCTCGGGCTCTTCATTCAATTGGGGGAATGAAGATGTACCGAATGATAACGAGTGATTTGGATGAAACGCTGCTCCGAGCAGATGGGAGTGTTTCGACCGCGAATGTTGCCGCCATTAAGCGAGCCACACAAATGGGCATTAAATTTGTGCCGAATACAGGACGTAGTTTTCTGAGCATCCAACCGCTCTTACGGCGCCTTGGCTTGTGGAATCAACCCAATCAATACGTGATTTCATACAATGGTGGCACAATCGTCGAAAATTGGGACAATCATGTTTTGATGAGTCATGAACTTCCCTATGAAGTGGCCGCAGCAGTTTTTAAAGTTCTACAACAGTTTGACGTGGCAATTCACGTGTATACGTTACGGGGATTGGCAATCTATCACCCGAAAGCTGATGACCTGGCTTACTTGAAGACACGCGGCGTATCGGCAACGACCATGCAGGGCGAGTTCTCGCAGTTTCGATTTGGGCGAATCATGAAAGTAATTGCGATGAGTCCAGATAGGGAAGTTCGGCGAGCGGCGAGGATAGCAGTTGAGCAACAGGTCTCACAGCCAGTAACGTGTACGTTTTCATCGGACCGATATATGGAAGTGAACCCCGTGGGTGTTGATAAGGGGCAAGCTGCAATAGCGCTGGGACAGCGCCTAGGTATTTCGCCGGCAGAGATTATGGGCATTGGAGACAGTACTAATGACTTAGCGATGCTTAAGCAAGTGGGCGGTGCCATTGCGGTACGAAATGCTTCAGCGGAAGTCAAAGCGGTGGCGACTCACGTGACTTTGGCTGATTTCGAATCTGGGGTGAGTGAGGCTATTGATCGCTGGGCTTTGAATTAGCAAAGGGGTGCGGATGAAACCCCGCAGTGATACAACTGAAAAGAGTCGCAAGTTATGCTCTGGGAGTGGTCGAACCAGCGAAAAACTGGTGCGATAGGCTGTTGATGAGCCAGGTGAAAATTAGTCATGGATTAATCTTCAAGAGCGGGGTGGCAAACGAGTTGGGTCTAGGCCAATAAGTTACATTTGAAAAAAAGTCATCACTTTTATTTGTGAATGTTAAAACTTGTTATCAAGTCCACTTAACTAATTGATTCGAAAATTCAGTGTGTAAATGGAAAAATATTTTGTGATTTCATTGAACTCTGGAAGCACTTACTGCCGCGTGGCACAAAGAATTGTCGCTTGTGCACAAATGGAGCTGAAAGCATTGTTTTGTGACCTGAAATGCTTTATAGTTAACTTGTGAACAGCTTATCAAAAAGGGGATGTGTTGAATGGCAATTACCATTTCGGTTTTAAAAGAAGCTCCTGGTGAAAACCGGGTAGCATTGTCACCGGACGTCGTACGTAAGCTCGTCAAGAATGACTACCAAGTGCTGATTGAACAAGGTGCTGGGGAACGGTCTTTCTATCGGGATGCAGTCTACACCGAGGCCGGTGCCAAAGTCGTTGACCGCGCAGAAGCGATTACGCAAGCAACTGTAATCGCCACGATTGCTCAACCAGATGATGCAACCATTGATCAGATGAAGGCTGGGCAAGCACTGATTGGATTGTTATCACCACTGACGGATACTGATTTTGTTAAGAAATTAGCCGCCAAGAAGATTACAGCTTTAGCGTTTGAACTCTTACCACGGACGGTTTCACGGGCCCAAACAATGGATGTTTTGAGTTCGCAAGCCAGTGTCGCTGGTTACAAGGTGGGCCTGATGGCCGCGGATCATTTCTCACGGTATTTCCCAATGATGATCACCGCCGCCGGGACTGCCAAGCCAGCTAAGGTGTTGGTCTTAGGGACCGGGGTTGCCGGACTACAAGCCATTGGGACCGCTAAACGATTAGGGGCCATGGTTTCCGGTTATGATATTCGGCCAGCTTCACGGGGCGAAGTGGAATCGTTAGGGGCAACTTTCCTGACGACCTCCGTTTCTGCCACCGGTGAAGGGGGCTATGCTCGGCAATTGACTGAGGAAGAAACCGCACAGCAACAAGCAGAATTGGAAGGATTTATCGCCCAAAACAACGTGATCATCACGACCGCGCAAGTGCCTGGGCGGCGGCCACCACTGCTGGTTACCCAGAAGTCCGTGGACGAAGCCAAGACGGGGACGTTATTTATGGATTTAGCCGCCAGTGATTTAGGCGGGAACGTTGCCGGATCAAAGCCGGGTGAAACGGTCACAACGCCACTTGGTGCCGAAATTGTGGGTGCCGGCGATATGGCCAGTCAATTACCAGCCTCCGCTTCTGACATGTACGCCAAGAACGTGCAAGCCGTCTTAAATGATGTCAATGAAGACGGTAAGTTGGTCTTTGACATCGATGATGAAGTGGTTGGTGAACTCTTGGCAACCTATGACGGTGAAATTATTAGTAACCGGCTACGGTCTGTCATGGAACTGCCGGAACGCAAACCAGCAGAACCTGAAACGCCGGCTGAAGATCAAGACGACGCGAAAGGAGCTGATTAGTGATGAGTGAGGAATTATTTACGAATCTAGCAATTTTTGTTTTAAGTCTATTGGTTGGGTTTGAAGTTATGAGTAAAATCCCAGCAACCCTGCAAACCCCTATGATGTCCGGGGCCAACGCCATTCATGGTGTCGTTGTGGTTGGGGCCTTCGTCATTGCGGCTGAAGCCAATAGTTGGGTCTTCTACATCTTGGCATTCCTTGGTGCCGTGTTTGCGGCAATCAACGTGGCGGGTGGTTATACCGTTACCGACCGGATGCTCGGCATGTTTGACCGTAAACCAAAAGCAAAATCAGAGGGGGATGATTCCAAATGAGTACCCTACAAACGATTGCCTCTTTAATTTACTTAATTTCCGCGGTGTGCTACGTCCTGGGTGTGCACATGATGCGTTCTCCTAAGACCGCCCGCAAAGGGAATGGGCTTTCCGCCATCGGTATGTTTATGGCCGTTATTATGATTATTATCGAAGTCGTGGCCGATGGTAAGATTACCGCTACTGGTTGGATTGTCCTCATCGCCGGCTTAGCAGTCGGAATCGCATACGGGGTCGTCAAGGCACGTAAGGTGCCAATGACCGACGTGCCACAATTAGTTAGTCTGTTCAACGCAGTGGGTGGTGGTGCCGCTGCCGTTATCGGGATCTTCGATTACCTGATGAAGGGTGACGGGGTTGCTTTAAGCCTCGCGTTCTCGATTCCTGTATTCCTTGATGTGATTATCGGGGGGATTACCTTCTCCGGATCACTGATTGCGACTGGAAAATTGTCTGGGAAAGTTCCTGGGAAACCAATTACCTTCCCTGGCGCAAAGATTCTCAATATTATCGTTGTCTTAGGGATGTTGGTCGCTGCCTGGTTCATGCTGGCAACGCCAACCAACATCTGGTTCGTGGTTCTTGGTTTAGCCATGGCACTGATCTTCGGGTTACTGATGACCTTGCCAATTGGTGGGGCCGATATGCCGGTTGTCGTTTCACTCTTGAACGCCTTTACCGGTTTGGCCGTTGCTTTTGCCGGGTTCGTTATCAATAACCAAGTCCTGATCATCGCTGGTGCCTTAGTTGGGGCTGCCGGGACGATCCTGACGCTGCAAATGGCCGAAGCGATGAACCGTTCCGTTGCTAATATCTTAGCCGGTGGTTTTGGGACTGGCGATAGTGATAGTGGCAGTGCTGGTCCAGATGTGCCGGTCGACGTTAAGGAAACTTCAGCCGATGATATTGGCCTGCAACTGGCTTACGCTCAGAACGTTATGATCGTTCCTGGGTACGGGTTAGCCGCAGCGCAAGCCCAACATGAAGTTGCTGAATTGGCAACGGTTCTGACGGAAAAGGGCATCAACGTCAACTACGCCATTCACCCGGTTGCTGGGCGGATGCCTGGGCACATGAACGTGCTGTTGGCCGATGTTAACGTTCCTTACGATCAGATGAAGCAGTTGGACGATGCCAACCCAATGTTTGAAAGTACCGACGTTTCCCTGGTTATCGGGGCCAACGACGTTACCAACCCACTGGCTCGTGAAAGTGGAAATGAGATTTCTGGGATGCCTATCCTGGATGTCGACAAGTCGAAGTCCGTGGTTGTCATCAAGCGGTCAATGAGTACCGGGTACGCAGGTATCCAAAACCCATTGTTCTCGCTGGATAACACGCAGATGTTCTTCTCCGATGCTAAGGTTGGGCTGCAAGACATTGTGGCTGCAACGAAGCAATATTTGGACGATTAGTCTAGAAATGCGTAACAGAAAGGTTCGCAAAACGTGCCGATTGGCGGGGCGTTAGCGAACCTTTTTGATGCCGGGAAACGGTGATGGCTGACAGGGAAGCTTGTGACTTTCCCAGGAGAATCCGGCATGATAGAACTGTGAATGAGTCGTTAATCAGAAGTATACGGGAGTGAAATAGGTAAAGCAAGGACAACTGAAACAGCCTGGAATACGTTAAAAAGGTTCATGATCGGCGCCGTGATTGGCGTTAATCATGAACCTTTTTGTGCGTAATAGTTAGTCTTGTTTTGCGGGGTACAATCAAAATGAGCGCAAAAAAAAGCCCCCATCAATCCTAGATGAGGGCACCAGTTGATCCATAGGATACATCTGGAATGTACAGAGCAACTGGACAGGCGTGGCCTGCATTACCTAGTGTACGCGATATTCGAGAGAATAGCCAGCTAAATTTGGAATTGGCATCAAATTCTTTTCATGATAGGATGGGTGTAACCAAATAAATCAGTGAGGTGACAGGGTATGCAGAAGATGCGGACGATGCTGTATGTCGATGATGTGGAACAAGTTGTGCAGTTTTGGCAGGATAATTTAGGCGCAAAAGTGGTTGAGATTAACACGTTACCCGATGAGTTTAACAATATTGTGCTAGAGATTGCGCCGAACGTGGAGTTATCTTTTTTTGCGAAGGCATTTATTCGACAGTATTCACCGGAGGTTTTGGGGAGCACACCATCCTTAATGTTCTATAGTAAGGACTTCAAGGCGCTACATGATCGGTTGGCAACTGCAGGTGAAATTGTTGATAATGGGGGAACAGCGACCTTTAACTTCAGAGATCCCGAGGGTAAGAGAGCGTAAAATATCTTGTGTAAATGCATAAAAGATTTCTGAATTGTATAGAA
>CALNAJ010000012.1 GCA_937874695.1 uncultured Lactobacillus sp. | reverse complement strand
GCTTTCCCTTTTCAATTGCTTATTTTTCTATTTACACATAATTATTTAAACACTCGCTCATTTTTTCCTCCTATCTATACTTATCGTAATAAAGAACTAATTCCACACAATAATCTAAATTCTTAATAATATCCTTTTCCCAAAAATGCAATGGTTGCCATCCTATATCACGTAATTCCTTATCATCACGTTTATCGCGTCGTATATTTTCTTCAATTTTTTCTATCCAATATTCGCGATTCCTCTTCAATCTTTTTTTTCGTTGTAACCAATCTTTCCCATGCCAAAATTCCCCATCTACAAATACAGCAATCTTTGTTTTAGTGATTGCAATGTCCGGTGACCCAGGTAAATCTTTAAAATTACGTCGATACCGAATACCACGCTGCCAAAGCGCTTTGGCTAACATCGTCTCTGTCTTACCACCCTTCAAATGAACATGACTCATTCTTTTAGAGGTTGCTTTCGTAGTATCATAACGTTTAGGATGTTTCACTTGGATCACCATTCTTAAAATTAAGTATTCATTGCTATTGGCTAAAATTATTTAATCTTATTTTACTCCCAATCCACTCATTTAGAACATTTCGAATGTATGTTCTTGATCAAAATTGAAAAATAGTTTATACTAACGATATGAGTTTTTTTTATAGAAGGAGGATACCATTCATGCAAAAGCGAGTTGCAGAACTTTTCGCTGGAGTCGGGGGATTTCGAGTAGGCTTGGACAAATTAAATAGTGGATGGAACTTCGTATATGCCAATCAATGGGAACCTGGCAAGAAAAACCAGTACGCATTCGATTGTTATACTCGCCACTTTGGCGCTACTGAAGCCCTTTCCAACGAAGACATCAATAAAGTAGACAAAAACAATATTCCAGATATGGACTTACTTGTCGGTGGGTTCCCTTGTCAAGATTATTCCGTTGCTCACTCAGGAGCAAAGGGTATTCAAGGAAAAAAAGGAGTTCTTTGGTGGGACATTCGCGATACCATAGAAGCTAAAAGGCCTGCTTTTGTATTACTAGAAAATGTTGACCGTCTCCTATCCTCACCTGGTAAGAGTCATCGAGGTAGAGATTTCGGTATGATTCTTTACACACTAAATCAACTTGGGTACGGTGCACAATGGCGTGTTCTCAATGCTGCTGAATATGGATTTCCACAGCGTCGTCGTCGTGTATTCATCTTTGCCTACCGTCAAGACACTAATTATTTTTCTAAGATTGATAGCTCAATCAACTTAAAAGAGGCTCTGTTGGAACACAGCGTATATAATGCCGCTTTGCCAATCAACAAAGCCCTTCATTTAGAAAACGAGACAACCCTCGACAACTATATAGATATTGTTGACTTTTCCGACACTTTTTCTTTCCATTTCGAAAACACCGGAATCATGCATAATCAAGATATCTTCACTGCAAAATACACACCAAAATATGATGGCCCATCCGTCGTTCTGAACGATATTGTTCTAGAGCACATTGATGATGACTCTCTATTTATTGACAATACACCTGGCCGCCGCGAAAAATTTGAATATCTGAAAGGTGCAAAGAAAGAAGAACGTACTAGTTCAACAGGGTTCTCTTACTACTACTCAGAAGGTGGCATGTCTTTTCCTGATCCACTAACCAAACCAGGACGAACAATGCTGACCTCTGAGCATACTGTCAACCGCAGCACCCACGTTATTGAAGACAAAGAAACTGGGAAATTAAGATTACTCAGCCCGCTCGAATGTGAACGACTACAAACTTTCCCTGACAATTGGACTGAAGGCATGCCTAAAAGCTCTCGTTATTTCATGATGGGAAATGCTCTGGTCTGCGGTTTAGTTACCAAAATAGGTGAAGGAATCGATGATATCATTGCAAAAGAAGATGCTTCTAATGAAACAAGAACCAAGGTAAACGCTGATAACATAAATCACTAAAACAATGGCAAAAATCCATTTGGATTTTTGCCTTTTTAATATGATACTGAGCTTAACCTTAAAATCACTACTCAATTAAAAAGTAGTATATCACGTTTAGCAGCAGTGTGTTCATTTCTTAAACTAAAGGCTAAAAAAATTTAAAGATTTTTCCTTAGCATCGTTTTACCCTATCGAAATATCCCCAACCTTAGAAAGCTCCAACGCCAGCCGCAAATTCAAGCTAGTCTGAGGATTCTTAACTGATTGTCCCAGAATCTTTTCACACTGTTTGATTCGGTACTTGATCGTATTCCGGTGAAGATACAAGGTGTTCGCCGTCTTGGTAATTTCACAATTGTAATCCAGATAGTACTGCAGGGTTTTCCGTAAATCAATCGTGGAAGGATCTGTTGGATACGCCAAGTCTTTCAGTACCTTGTCACAATAATAGTGAATATCTTCGTCGTTAGCCCCTTCAAACAGGCTGATTAGTCCCCGCGGATGATAGTAATTTAGCATGTCTGGTGTTTCTTGCTGCTTAACCTCATCCAGAGTCAACTTAGCTTCCACATAAGAACTCGAGATTTCTTCAATTTCATCATACGGATTGCCAAATGAAAAGCTCAGATTGATATCCAGCTCCGTCTTCAGGCTCTCAATCAGTGTCTTCACTGTGCGTTCAAAGCCAACTTCCTTGGATTGGAACAATAACGCGATATCATTGCTATTTTTGACCTTAAATGCCACAACATCTCGAATTTTCAATGGCAACTGTTCCTGCAGCCAGCTGTTCGCGACCTCTGCCTCTTCCTTACGGTAAAAGATCTGGTTCTCACTCTTCTCATTAGGTACGCAGTATACCAACGCAATCCGGTAGTAATCGCTCTGAATCAGGCCATAATTCTCCCCCAAATCAATCCAATCACGGTTCTCATTAGTCTGATCTGTTTTGGCCTTAATCAACTGCGACAGGAAGTCACTCTTCATGATGTCGAAGAACTCCTGAACCTTCTGATTCTTATAGAGAATAAATGTCAGCACCAATACCGCCTGCTCGATGGCAAACTCCGAGATTGGATAGGGAATTTGTTCCGGCTTTAGCACGAGTAAATAATACGGGAAATAATTGGCCACTTTGACTGGATAACCCAGGACTTGAATCTCTTCGCCCTTGATATCTTTAATCATGATATTGCTCTTGTCCTCATTGATCTTTTCGTAGTTCTTCGGGGTCAGTTGCTCCGCATAAAACGATGCCGGATGATCCGACTCCGAAAAGTACTGGGAGCTTCCGATCACCTTATGCCATGAATTTAGCATAATAACTGGTGCGTTAATAATCTTACCCAGTTCCGCCACGAACCGTCCATTGCTAACATCGTGCATCAATAGATTTGAGAAACTCTTCTGAATATCTAACGCGTATGTAAGTTGTTCCGTCTTGCTGTCCATCAAATAACTTTGCATTTGATACAGCAAGCCACCTAATGGTTGGGTACTTGGAACCTTAATTAAAGGGAGGTCAATCTCAGTCGCGTAGGCAATCACGGCAGGATCAATCTTCTCGATGAACCGGCCGACCTTGATGCCTAGGGCGGCCACTTTATGTTTAACGAGCGATGCCAGAAATGGTTTCAACTTCTCCTGTCCATTCCGGAAAACCATTGCTGTTGTCAGGATAATGACGTGTTCCGGAATAAAATTAGCAACGTCGGGGGTTTCGGTAATTTCGACACTTTCGACTGGTCGTTCCATATCTTTGTGAATCGATAAGACTTCCAAATCTGAGAATCGCGGTAAGTTCAGTAACTCTTTGAGTGTGCTCACTTTAGTTAGCCTCCTTAAATAAAAGTTAGCGCTTTCATCAACCTAATTAAAACATATTTAGCTAAAATAGACAAATACCATTAATTTATGGTGCAGAGTATGCAATGAATTTCTTGTGAATCTCCTTATAATTGTCTTTGTAAGCGTTTACATATATGGTGAAATTGGAGGACTTATCATGGACAAAGTTACAGAAAAATCAGGTATGGCCTATTGGAAGAAGATCGTCATCTTACTCTGTGCCGGCTGGATTACCATTTGGATCTACCGTTCTGCCCTTGCGCCGGTCTACCCCCAAATCCGCTCATCACTTGGCGGCGGGGTCTCTGACACCGCGTTAGGTTCGATCTCAAGTTTTTATTTCTTAGGTTACGTCATTATGCAGATTCCCGCGGGTTTCTTGGTCGATAAGATTGGGAAAAAGCGTGTCTTGATTCCCGGATTTATTTTATTCGCCATCGCCGCCCTCATCGTGGCCATGGCCAGCTCCATTCAGATGATCTATGTGGGTTCCGTCTTAGCTGGGTTAGGCTGTGGTTCCTTCTACGGTTCCGCTTACTCCCTGACCTCACAAAACATCCCCGCCGACAAGAAGAGCTTCTCCACGGCTATCGTGAACAGTGGTTCTGCTGTTGGTTCCGGGCTCGGTATGATTCTCTCAAGTTTCTTAGTCGCCCAACAAGGTATGCCTTGGCAAACGATGATGTACATCACGATTGTCATGATTATCTGCATGGTTATTGCATTCCAAGCTATTATTAAGAGCAACAAAGATGATATCGTGAACATCCAAGCTGCCGAAGAAGCCGCTAAGGCCGCTGCCGCTGCGGAACCTAAAGTTAAAGAAAAGGTGTCCCTCAGCACCCTCTTCCAGCCCAAGATGCTCTTCGCCTACATTTTATATTTCGCAACCTGCTACGCCTACTACATGATTGTGACCTGGTTACCTAACTTCCTGGCAACTGAACGGGGCTTCCACGGTGCTGCCATTGGATTCTCCTCATCACTGGTCGCCTTCGCCTCAATTCCTGGTGCCTTATTCTTCAGTAAGTTAGCTGACAAATACTTAAATAAAAAGATTCAATTCATTGTGGTACTAGAATTATTATCCGCCGCAATGCTCTTCCTGACGGTACAAGCAACCTCATCCGCCTTCCTACTGACTGCTCTGATTCTTTACGGATTTCTGGGCAAATTAGCCGTTGAACCAATCATCATCTCCTGGTTGGGTGAAAATGCCCCGGCAGTTGGTGTTGGGACAACCTTAGGGGTCTTCAACTTCTTCGGGATGATGTCATCCATCATCGCCCCTGCCTTAACTGGGAGCATCTCTGACGCCACTGGTTCCAAGGTCTTAGGCTTCTATATCGCCATTATTCTACTGGCTGTCGGAACTATCCTGTTCTTACTGGCCAACTTGCACAAGAAGCAAGCTAACGCCTAAGCCTCGCGTTCAGCGAGTTCTCCATCATTTTGACATAGTCTCAGCTTTCCTGTAACACACATAGCGCCATGCAAACACCCATAAGCGTGCTACCCACTGCCAGATGTTTCAAGTAATCGTGGGTGGCGACACTTATGGGTGTTTGCGCGTTCATCACAAATTGGAGGTCCTCAGCATGCTTAAAAAGCTCAGCGCCATCTTCGCGTTTGCCTTCTGTGGCAGTCTCTTACGACTTGGCCTAACCGCAATGACCAACCACCATTTGACGACGATTCTCCTGATCAACGTAGCAGGATCTTTTCTCCTCGCTTTTATTTCGAAAACGCTCCCCACCTTAATTCCCCTCTCAGAAGCCGTAATGGCCGGTCTGACAGTCGGCCTCGTTGGGAGCTTCACGACCTTCTCAACCTTCTCCATGGACGTTGTAACCCTTCTACAGCAAGGGGCACTGGGGTTGGCCGTGACCTACTGGTTGGCCAGCCTATTGTTAGGGTGTGGCGCCGCCGTCCTGGGTTTCCGCATTAGCGCCCGCGTCACTGAAAGGGCGTGATGCCATGCTGCCAATCCTCTATATCGGCTTAGCCGGTGGTTGTGGTGCCTTGACCCGCTTCACGGTGGGTTATGTTTCCGACCTGGTTATTCGGCCGACGCAATTTCCAGTAGCCACTATCACGATTAACATTCTCGGCTCTGGCCTCTTGGGAATCGCCACCGGGCTGTTGGCCCCAACCACACTACTCTTTCAGGTTGCTAGTGGATTTCTGGGTGGCTTCTCCACCTTCTCCACGTTTACCAATGACTTTATCAAGCTGCTTGATCATAAGCCTCTCACAGCTATGAGCTACTTGGCGATGTCTGCTACTTTGGGTGTAGTTAGTGCTTTTGTTGGCTATGTGCTGGTGACTTGATGCAACCGCCAACCGTTCAGACACTAAAGTCTCTTAGGCAGTCCTAGTGCGCGGCTTATCATATGCGCAAAAGGAGAAGCTGTTGCTAATATAGCCAATCGCTTCTCCTTTTGTGTCGCTTCGCGTAAATAATGAAATCATCAATGAAAGCGTTGTCCTAGATTCGTGAACGGCGTATACTATGGGTAACCGCAAGTCTAGTGTGGTGTCGTGTGAGGGAGCAGTGGCGACTGCTCCCTTTTGTATACCCTTTGAACCTCATCTGCCAGCATTCAACTGTCACGACGGCAATTGTCGGCAGCGGTTGTTGAATCGAAGAACTAACCACGGCTTTAATCGCCCAGACCCCCAATACGATAGTTATCGCTATTTACGAGGGGCTCTGTTATGATCAGAACAAGCTTTAAATCACGAAATAATTACCCGTCTATCCATTGCGTAGCGAATAGCAATCAGAGTTGTCATCTATTTCATTCACCCCTTTAGCGGCTATAGAGTCATTCGAAAATGGGACCGTCAGCCAAATTGATCACAAGATCTGAATCGGAGACCTATTTACGACTAAAATTCTGGCAGTCACCAAAAGCGGAAGCCCCCATGTCTGAGTCGCTTCCGCCAAAACTATTCTCTAATCATAATATGAAGGTGGTGTTAATTAACGATGTGCAGCGGTTCTTGACCTTGATCGATCCGAACGGTGTTCTTGGCAACGATAGCGGCCATCGCATCCCGCGCTTCAACGGTAGCGTTCCCCACGTGAGGTGTCAGAATGACGTTATCCAGTGCCTTGAAACCATCATCGACATTTGGTTCTGCTTCATAAACATCCAGCGCTGCGCCAACCAATTCGCCAGCCTTCAGTGCTTCCAGCAGAGCCGCTTCATCAATCACGGGTCCCCGTGCGGCATTGATCAGGTAAGCAGATGACTTCATTTGTTTGAATTCAGGTGCCCCAATCATGTGGTGTGTGGCATCGTTTAGTGGACAGTGCAGGCTCAAAACGTCACTCGTTTGAATCAACTCTTCTAAGCTGACGAATTTTGCATCAAATTGTGCTTCCACCTTTGGATCAAGCCGGGTCCGTTGTGAGTAGATGATGTTCATGTCGAACGCCTTCATCCGTTTCGCAACGGCTTGTCCAATCTGGCCCATACCAACAATACCCAGTGTCTTACCAGAGAGTTCATGGCCTAAGAAGAAGAGTGGTGACCACCCATCGAAGCCCTTGGTCCGCATCAGTTTATCGCCTTCAACCATCCGGTGCGCCAACGTAATCATCAGGCCCGTCGTCACTTCAGCAGTTGAAACAGTCGAGACTTCTGGCGTATTGGTTACGGGAATCCCCTTTTGCCGCGCATAAGCAGCATCAATGTTGTTGAAGCCTGCCCCATAGTTGGCAATAATCTTCAGATTGGGATCGGCATCGATGACGTCCTTGTCGACCTGAGTCGACAGTGGCGTAATCAGATAATCCTTACCCACGATTCGCTTAACCAATTCTTCTTTCGTGATTAATCCACTGCCCGTATAGACATCGATCTCCAGTCCAGCTTCCTTCAAAATAGCCAAAGCAGACTCTGGAATTGCTGCAGTTACTAAAACACTAGCCATGAATGTCACTCCTTCTGCAAGATTTGGGTTTACAACTCTATTGTATACGTTTTCACGTAACGATGCACTGCCGGTTTATTGGGCAGTGTAACCCCCGTCGACCACGAATTCTGAACCGGTCGCAAACTTGGCTTCGTCTGAGGCTAAGTAAACACAGATCCAAGCAATATCGTTAGGTTCACCGATATGGCCCATAGGCGTCTTGGTCCGCGCTGACATGGCTTCTTCAGCACCAGGCAGATCGTCAACTAGTGGGGTCTTGATGTACCCAGGATGAACCGTGTTAACCCGGACGTCGTAGTCCTTCAAGGCACAATCAACGGCAGCAGACTTGGTCATGATCCGTACAGCACCCTTTGAAGCGTTGTAAGCACCCAGGTTAGGGTCACCAACGAAGCCTTCGATTGAAGACATGTTGATGATTGATGCACCAAGGTTCTTGTTCTTCATCCGTTGAATCCCAAGACGTGTCCCGTAGAAGACACCATCCAAGTTAACGGCCAATTGTTGCTTCCATTCTTTGGTCGTGGTATTTTCAATGCTCTTATTCACGGCCATACCGGCATTGTTGACGATTGTCGTTACTGGGCCAAACGCCTTTTCGGTAGCATCAAACAAGTCCAGCCAGCCTTGCTCGTCAGTTGCATCATGTTGGAAGAATTGAATGACATCTGGGCCACCAATGCTCTTCGCAGCCTTTTCACCAACATCGGCATGCCGACCAGTGATCATGACCTTGCCGCCCTCTTCAACAAACTTGTCGGCAACAGCCAATCCGATACCTAACGTACCACCCGTAACAATCGCAACTTTTCCATCTAAACGATGACTCATAGCGTTCTACCTCCAGAATTTTTGATGTGGTTGTAACAAATTTCACAATAGAGTTACGGTGATAGTCGAACCGGTCCGGCACTATGGCCCTTCCAATTCGACTCACCGATTCCTGTTTACTTTGACGGCTAATCCCCCGCCAGTTGACTCTGGCTTTAAGAAGTTTGATCACGGTTGATAACCGTTGATCCGGCAGTTGCACCTCTCAAATCCGAATCACCATTCGTGTTTTACCTGACAATCAATCTTCCAAGCTAAGTAATGCCGTGGTTAAGTATAACTAATGCGCGTCCCCGCCTTACCCTGTAAGGCCAGGTCAGCCTCATCTAAGGAACAGATGATGGCCGTCCGCCCGGTTTTGGCGAACGCAATTGCTGCTTCAATCTTAGGTCCCATGCTCCCGGCGGCAAACTGACCGTCGTCGAGATACTTCTGGGTTTCCTTTACACAAACCGCTTCCAATTTTTTCTGGTTAGGCTTGCCATAATTGATGTAGACGTTACTGACGTCGGTCAAAATCATGAAGATGTCGGCATTCACTTGTTCCGCCAACTTCCGACCCGTCCGATCTTTGTCAATCACGGCTTCCAGTCCTTGGAGCAGACCGTTCTCGTCTTGATAGACCGGGATACCGCCACCCCCACCAGCGATGACGATGATGTTTTGTTCCAGCAAATGATTAATGGAATCTACACCGTGAATCATCGCCGGCATTGGTGAAGGGACTACGCGGCGGTAACCCCGACCTGCGTCTTCCTTCATGATCCATCCCTTATCAGCCTGAAGCTTCTTAGCTTCGTCTTCATCATAGAAGACGCCAATTGGCTTACTAGGATCCTTAAAGGCTGGATCATCGCGGTCAACTTCGACTTCGGTCAACAAGGTTGCAACGTTGGCCGACGACTGATTCTGTCGCAACGTGTTCTTCAAGCTTTGTTCCAGCATGTAACCAATGAATCCTTGAGATTCACCATTACAAGCATCCAATGGGAGTGCTGGCACCGTGTGTTTTGCCAGCTCATTCTGTTGGAGAATATTCCCAACTTGGGGACCGTTACCATGGGTCAGTACAATTTCATAATCCATAGCCTCAATCTTGGCGATCTGCTCAGCACTCTTCTGAACATTAGTCATCTGAACTTCAAATGTTGGATCCTGTTTCGGTTGGAGAATGGCGTTACCGCCGACCGCAATCACAACTCGTTTAGCCATTGGGATTCCCCCCTTTCTTCCGTATCAATATTTTAAATCAAGGTCGAGATTGACCTGCTTGTACACTAGTGCTGACACGATTCCAGCCAGGCAATCAATGCCCGACGTGTTGCCATACTCGATAGCTTCTGCCAATAGGTTGTCTAGATTCTCCAGTGGTTCGTTGCCCTTGAGGTACCGAACGATGCCCAGTAATGCGCTACTGAACCGGCGCCGCAGGGCGTAATAAAGATAACTTCGACCAACATCGGTGGTATAACTGGCATCTCCAATTCGAGAAGCGACCGCCGCTCTGAGTTCCTGATGGTTGCCACTCAACCAATCAATGAGCAGCCAGCCTAACAAAAAGTCATCGCCCGATGGGGTGAGCCCCCTGCCTCTGCCAATGAAGAAGTCGACTCCCCATTGGACGGTGACGGCATTTGTTAGCCAAGATGTCTCTTTTTGATATGGCGAAGTTTCCGCTGTCAGGAAATCTTGAAACGGCTGATCGAATCCAGTTTGCCGGTCAATGTTGCGACAGTTATTCAGTAAGTAGCCTAACCGGTCTGAACGAATCCCCTCCGTTAAGAGGTCGGCACGAAACGAGTCGACTATTCTGAGACGCCAGAAATCTTGGTAGGTCTCGATATAGAATGAATCGCCGCGAAATGCAACTTTGCGGGTATCTCTGATCTGACTCAATAAATCGTTAAAGTCGCGTGGCGGAAGATAGAGTCCACCTGGTAAGAGTTTTGAGCGGTCGCCGGTCAGAATCACCAACGGCGTATGCTGCTTGTCTGTTAAATTAAAGGTATGTTCAAAGACACTGTGAACATACCAATCTCTATCTTCTAGAGTCAGAAGTACGTGGTCGCCCAGAACTTCTACTTCACGCATTTATTCCTCGAAACCTAACTTCTTAGCGTAAGCCAGGACAGCTTTCTCGAAGGCTTCCATCGGTGGATTAACGGTCCCTGCTCCGATTTGTCCTAACCCAGCTTTCTTGTTGGCAATCCCCGTGTTAATGACTGGGAGAATACCCGTTTCAACAACCTTCCGTGCATCAATTCCGATTGAGATTCCCCGGAAGTCCCAAGTTGGGATTGGGAAATTCGGATTGGATGCCGTGGTGATTTCTGTCATGTCCTCGCTAATATGCAGCGCATCGAAGAAACCACCCGTTCCAATGAACCGAGTAACGGCAGGTGCGGCGATCATGGCGAACCCACCAACCCCGAACGTTTCGGTGATGGCACTGTCACCCATGTCAGGCGACGCATCGTCTTCGGAGAAACCAGAGAAGTACAGGCCATGTGGTGTGTTAACTGGTCCAGTGAACCATTCGTCACCCATCCCAGCAATCCGAATCCCAAATTCGTAACCGTTCCGGCACATTGCCGTGACGATTGTTCCTTCCTGAATCTGACGGGCGCCGTCCATAACGGATTTGGCGGAAGCCATCATAATGTTCAAGAAGAATTGGTCGGTATCAGCCAGGAATTGGATAACGTCTTCTTTGTCCTTCTGATCGATATCCAAAGCGACAATACTTGGAGACATTTCCTTTAAGAACGCCAGTGAAGCGGCGATATTCCGTTGATGAAATTCATCCCCCATAGCAATGGCTTTTGCGATTAAAACGTTTACATTCAACGGTTCACGCGTTTGCAAAGCCTTACTCAACACTGGGCCTAAGACATCACGCATCCAGCGTAACCGATCAATAACTTCTGGCCCGTTAGCACCGAACCGTAAGACGGCACCGATACCTTCGTTCATCGTGCAGTAGGCGCGATTGCCATCAGTCCGGTTTTCAACCACAACGACTGGCATGTGCGCTGAAGTAATGCCGCCCATTGGGCCAACCGCGTCAACGTGGTGGCAAGGAATGAGAGTGACTTCGCCGCTTTCCATGAGTTTGCGCGCGTCATCTTCATTGTCTGCCCACCCTTCGAACATGGCGGCACCCATGCAGGCACCTTGGACGGGATCAATCATCTTATCATAAGTAATTGGTGGACCGGCATGGAGCAGAACCTTGCCGTGCTTGAATTCATCGATAACATCGATTGCGGGAACAACATCCAATAGGAATGGTGAACCGGCAATAATTTTTGAGACAACCGCCTGATTGGCTTCGTCTATGCTTTTATAAACCATTCATTACACCCCTACTTTCAAATCGACTTTATTGAGGAACAGCAGGGCCTTTTGCAGCTCAACATTCCCACCGGCGATTGGCTTCCAGTCAAACTGGACAGCACTCCCACCACTTTCATTGATTGCTTCTGCAAAGCTTTCCAGCCCGATGTTTAAGAAACGCGTGGCCGTCAGCATTTCCTTCAGCTTGTCAGAAACAGCTGGCATCTTCACGTTCGATGGCTTTTCTGGCAGAATTGGTAATGGTGTTTCTTCAACTGGATGACCCACAATAGCTAAGGCAGTCTTAACGGCTTGGGCGTTGTTTTCGCAGATAATGACACCTGCTTCGGCTAAGGTCCGTTGTTGTTGACTGTAATCCTGTGGATCCATGTCAGTCCCGACAATGGTGGCAATCACTGGTAATTCACGACCTTCAGCCTTAGCATCCGCCTTGACCTTGATGATTGTATCTTTCAAATCACCCGCCATGTCATCAGTTGTCCCGTAGCCGAGCACGATATCCAACAGAATTGCAGCAGTTTCAGGGTCTTGCCCTGCTGAAACCATCATTTCTTTCCGCTTCGTGGCATCAATCATTGGGTGTGGCCGACCTTGCGTAAAGACATCGTCACCGAGGTCTAACACTTCGTAGCCATCCTTCTTCAGGATTGACCCATCGACACCATTTTTAGCATGGAGACCCAACGTGTTGTTCATTAAGGTTGCGGCTTCATAAGCTAATGTCCCGCCGGAGTAGTAGCCCTTAATGTACTTCTGCTGAGGTTGTAATTTCACATCAGGCACCTTAACGGCAACGTCTTCGTTCCCAGTAGGTTCCTGTCCGTGCAGTAAGCCAACCGCAATCTTCGCGGTTTCTTCCAACGTATAAGCTCTGTAGAGTCCCTTTTCGTGGGCTTCTGGTTTTTCACCTAAGAAGATGGCCACGACTGGCTTCTTGGCTGCCCGTAACAGGTCAACCGCATCATCACGAACTTCCTTTGCAGGCGGCTTCGAGATGGCCACAATCACCTTAACGTCTGGATCTTGATCCAACAGGGCAATGCTGTCCTTGAAGGTAATACCTTGAACCTGAGCCTTCAAGTCACGACCACCGGTACCGATGGCGTTAGTGACCCCTTCGCCCATCTTATGGATGATGGCCGTCACTTCTTGAATCCCGGTTCCGGAAGCGCCAACGATACCAATGCTTCCCTTGCGAACCCGGTTAGCGAAGGCTAATGGCAAGCCATTCGCAATCCCAGTCCCACAGTCGGGCCCCATCAACAGCAGGCCCTTTTCATGAGCCATTTGTTTCAGACGCGCTTCGTCTTCGATCGTCACATTGTCGCTGAAGCAGAATACGTTTTTGCCAGCGTCCAAAGCCTTTTCAACTTCACTTGCGGCGTAAACACCGGGTACGGAAATCAACGCTACCGGCGCATCCTTAGCAACTTCTAAGGCTTTATCCCAGGTCTTGACCCGTTCTTCGCCACTGTTCTCATCGTCACTCCCATTGGATTGTTCATCCAAGTAGACTTTGGCTTTCTTGACCACGTCGTCAATCAAATCTTCGTTATCAACGTCGAGGACAACCACCATGTCGTTAGGGGTTGCGGCTTCCAACTCATCAGTAGCTAAGCCACCGGTCTTAAAGATATCTTTGTTAGCAGGGGTTCCCATCATGACTTGTACATTGTTGACGCCATCCAGAGTTTCCAGGTAGTTCGTCAACAGCATGAGCACGATGGAGTCCTGATAACTATTCTTTTCAATCACTGTGTGCAGCATATAGTTATCAACTCTCTTTCGTTTAATTTATTCGGCGAAGGCACCTTGCCCATTGTACTTATCAAAGTGAACCGTATCGCTCTTCAAGTAATCGTAAATTTCAGTTGCCACTTCGATACCGTCCTTCATCGCTTTCTTTCGGCGAATCTGGCTCCGTTCACCTGGCAGGTAAACTTGATCAAAGCCTTTAGCTGGTTGCATAGCATGCAATTCTTCAGTCATTTGTTGCACTTGTTTAGCAAAATCATCTGGATCCGTGAACTTCTTTGGATCAATCAAGATGTAGAATTGCCCCAAGTTCCGTTTTTCAGTCAAGTCGGCGTACATTGAGGAGACGTGCTTCCCAAATGGCAAGCCAAGTAAGGAACCGGCTACCACGTCGACTAACATCATCAAGCCGTAACCCTTAGGCCCGGCAATTGGGAGCAGGCCACGAACGTCGTGTGGATTCGTGGTTGGGTCCCCGTTGCCATCGACTGCCCAGGTGTCTGGAATTTCACGGTTCTTTGACCGGGCATCCAGAACTTTCCCCCAGGCTTGAACCGTGGTGGCCATATCGAAGACCAGTGGTTCGCCACTTGAACGTGGTGCGGAGAAAGCAATTGGGTTGGTCCCAAAGTAGTTTTCACTACCACCGTAAGGCACGACCATTGGGTCAGATTGGCACATGGCGATGGCCACTAACCCTTCTTCAGCAGCGCGCTTGACGTAGTAGGAAAGCATCCCACTGTGACCGGTCTTTTCCACACCGACAACGGCAGTCCCAGTTTCCTTGGCCATACCGATTGCGTAAGTCAGTGCTTCATTGCAGACGTATTGTCCCATCCCGTTGTCACAGTGAACGACCCCGGTAGATGTCCCGGTCTTTTCAAATTGGATGTTTGGTGCGAGGTTGACCCCGCCCTTAGCGATCCGTTCGGCGTAGTAGGCTACCCGAACCGTCCCGTGAGAGTGAATCCCACAAGCATCGGCGTAGGTCAGGTGCCGTGCTGTTTCTTCGGCAGGAACCTTAGGTAACCCAGCGGCGATAAACTTATTCATCATTAAATCTTGTAACTCTTGCGCATCAACTAGCGTAATTCCTGAATCTGACATATGCTGTCCCTCCGAGTCTAGTGTGAGTGTGTCGTCGTGTGTTAGATTTCTGGATCGCGGTTAGCATCCTTGGAGTAAACGTAGGCTAATGGTTCGCCACGGCCAACGGCGTAAGCAGCTTGTGGTGAGTAAGAACCCATGTAGAGGTAGTCACCCTTTTCAACTGGATACCAGCCATTGTCCAAGTTGTACATCCCAGAGCCACTGATTAAGTATGCCCCGTGCTCTTGGTAATGTGTTTCAATGTAAGCATGACTTGCACCTGGTTCGAAGGCCAGGATATGCATGTTCATATCGAAGCCTAAGTCATCAGTTGGTAAGAAGTCCCACAGATGAACATCGGTCATGCCTTCGTAGTCTTGTGGTGCCCGGTCATGGGTGTTTCCAACGATCTTGTAAGCCTTATGGCCAGCGATTGGTTGGTAACGCTTCTTGTAGAGGAAGACTTCAGTTGGTTCGTCTTGTGCGTTTTCCATGGTCATAATGACACTTTCTGGGAAGTAAGCGTAACCGCCGTCAGTCAGAATATTTTCTTCCTTACCGTCGGAAACCTTCAGCTTACCTGAAACAACGTAAGCAACCGTTTCGATGCCTTCACCACCAAAGCCTGTGTGCTTACCACCCTTTTGGAAGCTGGCAATGTAGTCAACGAAGTGAGCACCTAAACGTGGGGTCCCCATGATGGAAACATCAACGTTTTCAAACCCAGGCACGTTGTTCTTAACTAAGCCATCGTTTGGAATCAAAGCGAAGTTGCCTGCTTTAACGACGGAACGTGAACCTAATAATTGTTTTTGGTAACCGGTACGATTGTTTTTGTAACTCATGATCAAGTCTCCCTTTTAATGAGTAGTTTTGTGTGGTTTTTGCTAAGTAAGTTATTTGTAAGCCAATTGGTAAAGCGTGTCTGCCATCAGCTTCACACCTTCGACCAGGTCTTCAAACTTGGTATTCTCGGCTGGGTTATGGCTGACTCCGTTGATACTTGGCACGAAGATCATCGCCGTTGGGTAAACTGGCGCAATGACTTGAGAGTCATGCCCGGCACCACTATGCATCACACGGTACTTGTAGTTTCCAGCCTTGGCTTGGCTTTCGATGGTATCAACGATCTTTTGACTCATTGGCACAGGTTTTTCATCCATCCAGAGGTCGATGTTGATGTCTAAGCCCATTTCCTTGGCTACGTCGCGCATCATGTTTTCAATCTCAGTGGTGAATTTAACTAAGTAATCGGCATCGGTGTGGCGGCAATCCATGGTGAAGAGGACTTCCCCAGGAACCACGTTAACCGTGTTTGGCTTTGGCACAACCTTACCAAACGTTAAGACCAGTGGATCGCCAATCTCGTGAGCCTTGTCCAAGGCGTTATTCACGATCTTAGCCATCCCGTAAACGGCATCGTGACGGTAACTCAGTGGCGTTGTCCCGGCATGATTGGCTTCACCCTTTAAGGTAATGTCGTAACGCCGTTGACCAGCGATGCTGTTCACAACCCCGATTTGTTCATGTTCTCTTTCGAGGATGCTTCCTTGTTCAATATGTTCTTCAACGAAGGCCTTGATGTCATCACGCCGCGTTTGCTTAGCACTAAAATCAAAGCCTTGGCGGTGCATTTCATCAGCGAACTTCTTACCCTTAGCATCGGCAACGTCTTTGACTTCATCATTATTTGCAATACCGACGAAGTTCTTGCTGCCCCAGAATACTGTTGGGAATCGACTACCTTCTTCTTCAGCCATGGAGATAACTTCCAGTGACCGCTTAGGTGCGCCGTATTTGTCTTGTAGGAACTGGACGGCAGTCAAGGAAGCAACGACCCCAAATTGGCCATCGAGTGTCCCACCGTTAACCACCGTATCAATATGCGAACCCGTCATGATGGTTTCTTCTGGCTTCTCGGAACCTTCGATCCGCCCAAACAAGTTACCAACATCATCGAACTTAGTTGCCATCCCGGTTGATTCCATTTGTGCTTTGACGTACTTCTGGGCTTCCAACCATGAATCGGAGTAAAGCAACCGCGTCATCCCACCTGTTGGATCGCTACCAATTGATGACAATTTCTTAAGTCGTTCATCAACAACTTTTTCGAGTTCCATAATTTGAACCTCCTTCATATTATGTTACAAGCTTATTGTATGCGCTTTCATTGCTATCATCATTAGTCACTTTGGCCAAATTCAATCCTGAAATTGTTGCATTCCTACTAGATTTGGCCAAAAACGCCAAATGTTGGGGCTGGGAATTTACTAATCTGGTGGTAAAAATGATCTGTGGCGTTGTAATGACTGCTTTGCAGAGGGGAATGCTGTTTGAATCAGTCAGAGCTTCGCACGCACTGAAATCCTTGATGCTCTGGGATTCATCAGACTTTCAAGCCTTGAAGTGTACCGCGTTGTTTCCTATTAGGGGTGTGCTTTGATTCTTAGACAACCGCGTATCATCTAATTTTCATGCTTTGGCTAAAACGATTGTCGTTTTCTTTGAGACAATCAGAGATTTTCACATTTTTTATTGGATATTGCTGATTGTGCGGATTAAACAATCGGTTCGGTTCGGACCTCGCTTCCCTCTTACATTGCCGAAACGTGCTCCAGCAAGCAGCCAGCTGCGCTTAACCCCAATAAGGGCAAAAGCCAGGCCCGGGCTTTCACCCTTATTGACGTTAATGCTCACTAGCTAACCGCTTGCTTCCGCACTCTTTACACAAAAAACAATCCCCTCCGGTATCTCTACCAAAGATGGATTGTTCCTCACTGTTATTTTTACGTTAAACTAAACCGTTTCAGCGACTTGTTTTGAAGCCTTTTCGATGAATTGGCCTGGGAAGCTTGAGGTTACGCCGGCTTCCTTACTGTAGATTGTTTGACCACGTAAGATGGTTTGCATCACTTGCGCACCGATTTCACGGCCAATGTATGGGCTGATTTGGTTCCGATATTCCAAGTCTTCCGCCTTCAAAGTGTATGGCGCATTTGGCTTGATCAGAACGAAATCGGCATCCTTACCAACACTGATCCGACCCTTGTCATCCAAGTTGTAACGGTCGGCTGGGTTCGAAGCCGTAATTTTGGCGAATTGGGTCAATGACATGCCGCGCTTTTGAACGGCTTCATCGTACATCACGTCAACGTCGTTTTGAACACCTGGAATCCCGCCCCATGCATCGAATGCATTGTCGGTATCCTTCAGGTCAGGCGTACATGGTGAGTGGTCAGAAGTAACGAAGCTAATTGCACCTGATTCAACCCGGTCCCACAGAGCGTCTTGTTGCGCTTGTTCCCGGATTGGTGGTGAACACTTAACAATAGCACCAATTGAATCCAATTCATCCTTGGCAAAGTACAGGTAGTGAACACAGGTTTCACAGGTAACGTCGACACCTTCAGCGCGACCTTGGATAACTGCGTCAACCCCTTCTTGGCAAGCAACGTGACAGATGTGAATCCGGCAGCCCGTTTGCTTTGCCATAAAGATAGCCTTCTTAATAGCCATAACTTCAGTAAAGGCTGGACGCGTATCCACGTAGTCTGCCAAGGTCGTCTTACCTTCCGCTTTAGCAATTTCACCCAAGCGGTCGGTAATCGCTGCGTCTTCGGCATGAATGGCTAAGACTTTACCAGTCTTCGCGATCTGCTTCATCCCTTCATACAGGGAGTAGTCATCAACGTTTTCAAAATCGCCGTCGATTGACCGGTCCCCACAGGTTGCTAAGAAACACTTGTAACCTGCGACGCCGCCTTCATCTAATTCTTGAATGCCACCCTTTAAGTTTGAAGGTACCAGACCACCAAATGAGCCAACATCCACTTTTAATTCATCTTTGTGTGAATACTTTTCTTCAAGGGTCTTGCCATCAACTGTGGCTGGCACTTGGTTCAAAGGCATTTCCATAAAGGATGTAACCCCACCTTTGGCACAAGAAGCCGTTCCAGTGACATAGCCTTCCCATTGATCCCGGTAGCCACCACCCATTGGGGTAATATGTACGTGGGCATCAACCATCCCAGGACTAACAACTAAGCCTTTGGCGTCAACAATCTTACTACCATCCAGGTTTTCCCCAATGGCGGTAATCTTACCACCGTCGACTGCCACATCAGTGTGGACCGCGCCACCCTCAAGGATGACCAATCCGTTTTTAATAACTAATTCATGACTCATGTCTATTCCTCCTTTATATCTTGGTTTAAACTCTGGTTAACTGTTGCCGGTTCTTTTTTCGACACCATTTTCTTTAACCCTAGGTAAATCAGGAATGCAGAGATAAATCCAACAAACCATGATAAATCAGAAATCACTTTGACGGCTGGAATAAATTGGCCACTGAGTGACAATACGAGAGCTAAGATTGTCGCGATGTAGGCCTCTTTATTGATGCCATGATAACGAATCTCTTTATTCCCGGTATTCAGATCCATATACAGGGTATCCAGATTTTCATGCCGGTAGTGAATGAAGAAGTAGTTGGCAATCATGACCCCAGCAACTGGTCCCAGAACAGCACCGATTCCATTTAAGAAAATGAAGATACTGTCTGCGTTTTCCATCAACTTCCATGGCATAATCAGGAAACTAATGATACTTGCAATGATTACACCACTCTTGTAATTCAACCGCTTAGGGAATAAGGCGGTCAGTTGGTAACCGGCTGGAATAATGTTCCCAGTCGCATTCGTTGAAATCGTGGTCAATAGGAAGACGGCCATCGAAATCAAGATTGCGGGGAGGCTATCCCACCGTTCGATAATATTCAAAACATTCCATTCCTGGATGTTGTAATGAATCGAGCCCCCGATCAAGATCACCACACTGGTGAAGGCAAAGATCAGGTAACCAACTGATAAACCTAACGTCTGGCCAATCGCCTGAGCCTTCGTAGACTTTGCATTTTGCGTAAAGTCCGCGATACTGGTCCCAGGTGCTGCCCAAACAGCAATTACAGAGTTGAAGATAATAAAGTAAACCAGAAGTGGGTTGGCATGGGAGGTTGACGCGATGTGGTAGGACAGAATCGGTCCTAAGCCACCGGCACCCCAGATTGCCCAGATTGCCATGCCACCAAATACGACATAAATCAGTGGGCTTAAAATTGCAGTGAACTTGTTTAAAATGCTCCCGCCACCAAATCCAACCAGGACGTTCAAGACCCAGAAGATGGTGAATGAAATTAAGCCCGGGATACTGATTCCCAGAATCTTGGTCGATCCCCCAATTTCGAGGAAGCCTGGCCAAATCTTACCGATCATAATCAGTAAAGCTAGAGAACCTGTATACGTCTGTAACCCAAACCAGGCAATCGCCGCAACACAGCCACGCAAGAATCCGGGTAGCTTCGCACCGAGGTTGCCGTAGGCCGAACGAAGGTGCATTGCAAAGGGAATTCCATACTTGGATCCGACGATACCATTGATGGCCATGAATGCGGAGACGAAGAATGCACTCAGGAATATGGCGATCATGACGTTAAGCGGTGATAGACCTAAGAATAGGAAACCACCGACGGCCGCGTAATTAGGAATATTATGGATGGACCCCATCCATAGGGTAAAGAAATTCCCGATTCCCATGTTCCGCTTGTCTCCGGTCTTAGGAAGTAAGTCATCGTTGTAGCCGCGCTCTTTGAACGTTGCAATTTGCTGCTCAGTTACTTCATACTCGTTCGTTTTCACCTTCAAAACCCCTTAGAATGTAATCTTTAACCACCTTCGTTGCAGAATAGTCTCGATAAACGGCCGTCTCCTAAAGTCCTCAGAAGATAATGTTCGCGCGAACGAGTAAGGATGCCGATCAGTTGCAAGCGTGGTTGCTTGCCAGTTAGGAGTTAACTATTTATCACTGCCCATTGTAAGCGGTTTCTTTATTGGGAGCATTGTCCAAAATGACTAGAAAAACATTTTCATTTGTCACCTTAACGACTGAAAATTTGTTAAAATGAAACCGATTACATAATTAGAAGGAGTGTGGCGGTTTTGAAGACAACGCAAGTACACTTAAATACCTACCAAGACATCTCACTGATGGCAACCAGTTACGATCCCGACACAACGCCAACGGCCACCATTCTCTATCTCCACGGTGGCGGTTTAGAATTCGGGCAACGTGACGACCTCCCCACAGCCTATCTCGAAAAGTTCACGGCTGCGGGTATTCAACTCTTTACATTTGACTACCTGCTTGCTCCAGAGGTTAAAATTGATAAGATTCTCCCCGTCCTCCGTGAATCTATTCAGGTCATGTTGGACAAAATTCCTCATGCAGACCGTGTCATTTTGATGGGCCGCTCAGCTGGTTCCTACCTCGCCTACCTCCTCTTACGGGATGGGCTTGAAGCGGATGGCTTGGTTGACCTATACGGCTACTCCGGCTTGGATTACCCTGAGTTCCGGATGCCTGCCGAATTCTATGATAGCTTTCCAAAAGTCCTGCCAATGACGGCACAATCTTTAATTCAACGACAGCCATTGGTTGCTGGTGAAATGAAAGACCGTTACCCGTTATACGTTTCTGGTCGACAATTCGGGACTTGGCTCAGCCAATTTTTACCTAGCATGCGTGATGTTGCGGCGTATTCACTAACACCGAACGATCTGAGTCGGCTGCCACAAACCCTGTTGATCCACAGTACCAACGATCCCGATGTCCCATTTGCCACCTCGGAATACGCTGTAAAATACTTACCGAACGCAGAACTCCTGCCAATCGACCACCACGAGCACGACTTCGATTGCGAAGCTACCGCTGAAAGTCTGGCCGTTTATAGCCAAATCATCGACTTCATTTTAGCCGTTCCAATTGGCGTTCGTGCTTCGGCCTAAACTGATTTCTGATAGTCCATATGACCTAGAGCATATGGACTATTATCGTTCTAAGTAAATCGTTTTACTTACCGCAAACTTCCCCATCTATGGTACTATCAGGACAAGGTGTTCATCACCAATTAGGAGGCGCTTTCATGACCGTCATTACTGATTATATCGAAGATGCAGATGTTAAGCAACAGCCCCAGTTAACCGCCATGTACCAGATTCTCAAGAAACTCCTGCCCGAAGCCACCGAAAAGATGAGCTATGGGATGCCTGCCTTTCACCAGGACAAGGACATCGTGTACTTTGCGGCGATGAAGAATCACTTGGGATTCTACCCCACGAGCACGCCGATCATTCAGTTTGAAGATGACTTGGAAGGCCGCTATAAATATTCTAAAGGGGCCATTCAATTCGACTATAACAAGCCGTTACCCGAGGACTTAATTACAAAAATGGTTCAGTTTAAGGTAGACGAAATTCAGCATAAATAAACAAAAGTGGTCGATTTCTCTACGGAATCGACCACTTTTTAGTTTGGATTTAATTAGTCTTCACTGCCCATCATCCGGCCGACAAGCGCAGCCAGGATGGCCCCAACTTCTGGGGCAACAATGTACAACCACAAGTGAGACAACGCACTGCCGCCAGCGAACACTGCTGGTCCGAATGACCGTGCTGGGTTCAACGACCCACCGGTCAGATTCAAGGCCACAATGATCAGAAAGCCTAACGTCACCCCAATTGTCAGCCCCGCAAAGTCACCGTTGCCATGACGATCGCTCGTCACGTTTAAGATGACCAGCAGGAACAGGAAGGTCACGAGTGCTTCAACCAGGAAGGCTAACCCCGTGGAAATCTTGGGGAAGTCCGTCTGGCCTAATTGATTCGTTGCCAGGCCCAGGCCACCGACAAATAATTTCATAATAGCTGATGCTGCGGTGGCACCCAAGACTTGCGCAACGATATACCAGATGGCATCGCGCCCGGAGATTCGCCGGTTGATCAGCATTGCCGTGGTGACGGCTGGATTAAAATGTCCACCGGAAATGCCACCAAAGGCGTAGGCCGATACCGTAATGGCCAGCCCAAAGGCCAACCCAATCGTTAATGTGCTGCCGGCTGCCACGGTCACGGCACCGGTCCCTAAGAACACCAACATAAAGGTGCCCAAAAACTCTGCAGTATATTTCTGCATGTTAATTCCTCCAATCAAATTCTCTGTCGAACTAACATTATTATAATATAAATATTTCGGGAACGCTCCCAATACGCAAATTACTTAACGCGTCCGCTAGTTAACACGTAACTTTCTCCTAGGTTCACACCTCTTCCGCAACAATTGCCGCAATCGCCGCCGAGATACCGCGGACATCATCTGCCAACGACAGGGACGGCGTATTGGGCTTGTCCGTAACCTGACTCGGCAAAAATGGAATATGCATAAATCCAGCTCGTAGCGTGGGAAACTCTATGGCACGGAGATATTGAACCTGATACATGATGTGATTGCAAACGTAAGTCCCCGCCGTTGTTGAAATCCGACTCGGCAAACCAGCCGCCCGAATGGCGCGAACCATGGCTTTGACCGGCAATTGCGTGAAGTATGCGGTAGCCCCAGCCGGTTGAATCGGCTGATCCACGGGCTGGTACCCAGCATTATCCGGTATCCGACCATCACTCAGATTAATTGCGACCAGTTCCGGCGTAAGGGCGGCCCGGCCACCCGCCTGGCCAATGCTCAGGACAACATCTGGTTGCTCTGCAAGAATAGCCGTTCGAACCACCTCCGCACAGCGATTGAATACCGTGGGAATCTCCAAC
The DNA here is from genome assembly GCA_937874695.1 of uncultured Lactobacillus sp. GTDB lineage: Bacteria > Bacillota > Bacilli > Lactobacillales > Lactobacillaceae > Levilactobacillus. Next base: position 6,505 of record CALNAJ010000012.1, on the reverse strand, counting down.
TTAACGATATTGGCCCCAGCAATCTTGTCTGGCAACCGTTTGACTGCCTCAATAGCTGGATTGGTCGTCTCGCCACCAAACGGATCGAATCCTGTGACTAATATTTTCATTTCACTGACCTCCCGAATTGTTTGATTTCAATTATACTGCTCTCGCAACTCTAACGGCGATTCATCCGAATTTTTACGCAGACGGTGCCAATGCTCGCCCGGTTGCCAGATCGTATAGATTGTCATCGTCTGCTAATAATTATCTTTCGTAGACAAGTCGCCCACCAACTGATATCATACTCTCATTGCCTAATTGCCGTAATGTCGGCATGGTTGGGCATACATAGTGCTTAACGCCCACTAATCAAATTTAACAGTGTGCAGATTGCACATCGAAAGGATCTGCCAGATGAATAGGGAAGATTTTCTTCTAAAATCAATTCAATGTTCAACCCTCGATGCACTGACGGACTTAGCTGCAACCTATCTCGACCAGGCAATTATCCTAGCTGACCAATTCGGTCGCGTCATCAGCAACAGTCGCACCCCGCTAACTCAGGTTCCCGCGGACTGGCTGGACCCCAACGCTAGCTTACCTGTGTATCGTCAAAATCGGCTAGAATTCACCCGTCATATCATTAATCCTATGGCGTTGAACACGTGGTACCTCTTCATATCACAACCCAAGGGACACCCCACTATCCTCGATCAAGTTCAGCTCGTCATCCGGGTCATGAACAGCTTCATCGACCGGTACGCGCTAAATCCCAACCAGAGTGAGATCAACAGCCTCTTCAGCCAGTTGCTGACTCAGCCAGCGCAAACGGATACGACCCTCTTACAGCCACTTCTTGAGGATAAGATAGTCTGCGTGACCGCCACACCTGAAGCTGGTGCCACTAACCAAACAGCCTTTATTCAACAGCTCCGTGACCTCATTACACCACTCCCATTGACCGAAGATCACCAGCGCCTGATTTTTCTGCTGAACGCGGACGACCTGTCCCAGCTACAATCTCAGTTAAAACAGTTGGGGACACTCTTCCAACATTATTTTTTCATTTCAGAGGCTTACAGCGATGTCAGCAAAACAGCTGAATTCCGTAGCATCTGTGAACAGGCCGCCCAAATTGCTCAGAAACTGGACACGCTGACGGTGGTCAATTTCACACAAAAATATAATATTTACGTCATTCTTTCTCAAGTGGATAATGCATCCCTATTGAAGAATACCATGTGCTCACAGCTCCTATTTCTCCAGAAATACGACCGCCAACACCACAGCGAATTGTTTAAAACGCTCTTCGAATTTCTGGAAAACGACTGCAAGATCAGTGTCACAGCCGACCAGCTTCACTTGCACCGTAACAGCTTAACCAAGCGGTTGCAGAAGGTTCAAGACCTCATTGCCATCAACTTCGATGACCCCGACAAGACCTTTGGCCTCCGACTCAGTTACCGACTATTCAACTTCTTACAAATTTAACGACGAAAGGACCGGTTTCAAATGGCTTTAACCCAACTCAATCTAGGCAGCGAACTCGGCTTAGAAATTCTCCACCAGCGCTGGTACGCGTTAATTCTGTATCAGCTCGATCCAATCCCCACGGATTTCATGGATCTACGGGTCACAGTCCGCGGCATCTCAACGTTCAATCTCCTATTGCGGCTCAAGCACCTGAAGGAGTGGGGGCTGATCGAAACGCTCCCCGAGGATGATTACAGTTACCGATTAACCCGGACTGGCGTGATGTTTCATCAGATTCTGCGGAAATTGGAAGACTGGGGCAACGACACTTTGGAAAATAATTTAGCTATTTAACTAACATGACGGCCATGCGAATTGGGTCGTCATTTTTATTAGAGCAATTGTGAAAGCGCGACATTATAAGGATAGTCATACTTAAATAATCTACACCCGAACGCTGTGTATCAATTTCGTATGGTTCCTGTATTGGTTTGCCTAAGCCTGCTGACAAAGGGATAATCATCAGGTATGCTGGATTTGTAACAAAAAATGAAAACGCACTCTCAATTTTGAAAGGCAGGTATTTTCATGAAAATTAGACAACGGACTTGGACCAGACGGGCAGCGGCCATGCTCTCATTGGTTGCTGTCACCCTTCCCATGGTGACCAACGTGACAACCGCAAGCGCCAAGACGAAGCAACCTAATGTGGCAGCTTTGTTGAAGCCACATGAGGCGAACTATGGGTACTTGGTGGACGAATATCACCAAAATTTGGATAACATGACCTACATGACCCCAACCAGCGATCCCGTAATTGGTGTCATTACCGGCTTTACTAAGTATTGGGATAAGGGAAAAGTAATCGATAAGGACATGATTGATCTCAACCTTGCCAAGTCCGCCAAGGTTACTGAAGACCGTTCCTATAGTGAGATGGAACGGGCTTACTTCAGTGACCGTCGCGACCTGCGTTATAACTTAATTTCAGGATTGGGACCTTACGCCCCTGCATTCATTAAAAACGCCAACGCCCAAACAAATTACCTTTCCATGCCTAGCACCCCACTACCTGCCAACTACAGCCCTAAGAATCCCAAGTGGGCAACTCAGGATTCTCAATTGGGTGCACTCGTCAAGCTCGTTGATGTGGCTGAAGGTTCTCCTTACTCCGGCATCAATTCACCTAAACATTACGTGGCCATGCCGCGGCCTTATCGCTTGAGTAAAGCGGTCAAACCATTACCAGCCGTTGAGAACATTATGGCCCACGCAAAACCCGACTCCTTTGACTTGCCAAGTGGCCATACTACCGCTGCATTCGATAGCGGTATCGCCTTTGCCTATGCTCTGCCCCAACGGTTCCAGCAATTGGTAACCCGTTCTTCTGAAGTGGGTTATGACCGAATCATTGCTGGCCGCCATTCACCACTGGCTGTCATGGGTGGCCGGATGACCGGTACCGCTATTGCAGCAGCCGTCTTGAACGATCCCGCCAACCAAGACACCGCTAAGGCCGGCTACGAAGCCGCGCAATCTAACGCGCTGTTAGGCAGCAAAGATACCACCGCTCAAGACGACTTTAAGAGCTACGAAAAGAATCGTCAAGATTACCGTTACCGCATGACCTACGGCTTCGATCAAACCGGCGACACTACTCAAGAGATGCGTGTCCCTAAGGGCGCCGAAGTGTTACTTAAAACCCGTTTGCCTTACTTAAATGACACCCAACGTCGTGCTGTCCTCTTCACGACTGGCATGCCTTCTGGTTACCCTGGAATGGATGATGCCGAAGGCTGGGGCCGTTTGGACCTCTTCTCTGCAGCTAATGGCTACGGTTCCTTCCTAAACAACGTCAAAGTTAACATGGATGCAAAGAAGGGCACCTTCAATGCCAAAGATACTTGGAAAAACCAAATCGGTGGTTCTGGCAAACTGACCAAGGTCGGTACTGGCCGACTCACCTTGAGCGGTGCCAACCGATACACGGGTGGCACTGAACTTCAAGGCGGTACCCTTCAAATTGCCAACACCACTGCTCTGGGCAAAGGGAACGTTAAACTGGCTAAAGGTAATCTGAAATTGGCAACAACTAAGGTTACCGTTCGTGGACAATTCCAACAAGCTAAGGCTGGTAAGCTGACGATGAGTCGCGCTGGTCACTTAACAATCAAGAAGACTGCTAAGTTCAACGGGACCTTAAAGGTTACCAAGGGACAACTCAAAAAGGGTGCCAAGCTGATTACCTACAAAAAACATACCGGTAAGTTCAAGCACGTTAACGGGCTACCTAAGGGCTGGCACGTGGTTTACACCCAACATGCCGTAAAACTCGCCAAATAATTTCTAATCCTCCAAACAGTAAAGCGCCGAATCTTAACGATTCGGCGCTTTGCCTCTCTATTCAACTGAGTTTCCCTATTCTTTGAATTGAATCTTAACGTAATCACGATACAATGGTAAGCTCGCCATCAGTTCATGATGCGTACCGTTACCGCTGACATGGCCATCTTCAATGAAGTAGATATTGTCAGCATCAACGATAGTACTCAAGCGATGCGCAATGATCAGCGTTGTCCGGCCCTTCATCAACTCTGTTAAGGCTTGCTGCACCATGGCTTCGGACTCAGAGTCCAGACTAGCTGTGGCTTCGTCCAACAAGAGAATCTTAGGATCACGTAGGAAGGCCCGCGCAATCGCTAACCGCTGACGTTGACCACCACTAACTTTGACACCCCGTTCACCCACTTGGGTATCCAGACCATCCGTCATCTTAGCCACGAAGCCGTCCGCAGAAGCCAGCTTCAGCACGTGCCACAGCTCCGAATCCGTAAAGTCACGGTTCGCGCCATACGTCAGATTATGGCGAATCGTGCCAGCCATAATCGCGGAGTCTTGACTGACGTAGCCAATCTGTGAGCGCCAATCGCTGAGATTAAAGTCGCGCACGTCTGCCCCGCCGATGGTCACCTGACCACTCTGCGGCTGGTAATAGCGTTCTAGCAAGCCAAAGATCGTGGACTTTCCGCCACCGGATGGTCCTGCGAATGCAACGACCGTGTTCGGTTTAGCTTCAAAATTCACATCGTGCAGAATGGGTTGACCGTCTTCGTAGGCAAAGTCAACGTGTTCCATAGCCAAGGTTGCATCGCTAACGGACTGCGCCGTTCCCTCACTCAGTGCTTCTTCCGGTTCGCTCAGCAACTCGCGAACCCGTTCAGTGGACCCATTGGCCTTAGACAAGTCGGTAAAGAACCGCGCCAACGTGCCTGCTGGGCCAATGATTTGGAACAGGTACATCATGAAGGAAAACATTGTTCCCATACTCATCGTTCCTGCAGATACCCGCACAGCCGCGTAAGCCAGCACGCCTACAAAGACTGCCAACATAGTCGCGGTCATCACGGGGCTAGCAATGGCATCGTAAATTGCTTCGCGTAAGCCAATCCGGTAAAGGTCCTGAATCTGCTGCGTCCCCGTCTGCGTTTCATAACCTTCGGCGTTAGATGATTTGACCAACCGAATCTCACTGAGCGTTTCGTCAGTCTCACCGCTGAAGGCAGCCATGGCATCCTGACGTTGATGGCCAATCTTACCAGATTGCCGCATAATCGGCCACATGACGAGCATCATCAGTGGTACGGCACTGAACATAATGGCTGTCATTCGCCAATCCATCAGAAGCATAATGACGAGCGCCCCCACGAGTTGAAAGAGTGACGTCACCATTTGTGGAAACGAGTTTGCCAGTAGATTCTTGATCTGCATGGTATCGTTGACCAGTCGTGAGGTCATCTCCCCGGTCTTCACGTTGTCAAAGTAACTAACGCGGAGTCGCACGAGTTTTTGCCAGAGGTTACGCCGCAAGCGGGCGACGACGTTCTCGCCGAAGAACCCCAACAAAGCGCCAGAAACGGCGCTAACAGCAGCGCTCACGACAAATAAAATCACGACGCCAATCAATAATGGCTTGTTCATCGCATGCCCCAAGCCATTGATTAGCGACTGTGCAAACTTAGGCACCGCTAATTGGGCACCCGTTGCAATCAATCCTAGGGTCAGGCCGACCCAGAGCTGCCAATACTTCGGCTTGGTTTGGCGAATCAAGTGTAAAAATCCTTTGAAATCAAACTTGCCTGTTCGTCGTTGCTTGGCGGTCCGTGGCGCTACCATTCTACGTTCCATCTCTCTTTGCCTCCGGTATCACTAAAATTTAAAAGCGTGGACGACCCATGCCACCCATGCCGCGGTGTGACCAGTCTGTTGGCCGGTGTCCCATGAAGTCGCCCCAGTCAAGGTCAGCGACCTGATGCGTCAGCTTCGTTAATAACTGTCCCAATTGCGCTTGCTCATCCGCTGTCAGTCCGCCAAATAATTCATCGGCGGTCGTATCAACGTGTTCATCGTACTGGGCGAAAAGCTCTTTCCCCCGTTCGCTTAGCTGGACAATGACCGCCCGCTTGTCAGTTGGACTGGGAATCCGTTCTACAAAGCCAGCATCCACTAGCCGACTGATGGTCGCACTCACGGAGCTTGGCCGAATATCGAGTAATTCAGCAATCTCGGCATTCGTAAGACCATTCGGTGACTGCGCCAAAACCTTCAACAACTTACCTTGGCCACGATTACCACTGTGCGGTCCACCATGACCACCCATACCGGCCTGATGCCCCACTGCCATCAAAAAGGCCCGGTTTTGCAGGAGCTTCCCAAAACTTTTTAATAAATCACGACTCGAATCCGTCATGTTAATTTCCTCCTCGTTTTCTTGATGCTGATAATATTAGCATCTTAGTTAGCTTTTGTAAACTAAAACTAACTAAAAGCTAACGTGTTTATAGAATTCCACGGTACATTTCAGCTCGTATCCCTTTAACAGCAACGTTTAGCGCAACTAAAATGATTTTAAACTGCAATAAAAAACGATGCGTTTTCCGCACCGTTCGCTTAAATTTAGGATTTGACTTGGGCAATCACGAAGTAGTTACCCTCGGGAGTGTCAAATTTTTTGTGTAAATGGAAGTCCTCTCCCATTAGCTAGCTTCTA
>CALNAJ010000011.1 GCA_937874695.1 uncultured Lactobacillus sp. | reverse complement strand
ATCCGTTGCCAGTAATCAAATTCATTTGATTACCAACAACAGATATTTTAGAACCCTTTTTTGGACCCTGATTTTGAATTCAATTTGTATTCTGTAATTGAAATTGATCCAATTGCGGTAACCATAGGCAGTGCGTTTTATCTGTTTAATCTTACGGTTAACGCCCTCGATTGGACCATTTGAGATAGAACACTTTGTCATGTTTTCAATAGCCCGCAGCCTTTGAATAAAGGTATGAATAGTCTTTAGAAGTTGAGGACTGACGTTCTCAACTTCACCCAAGGCTTCGGTGAAAGCTGAATAATCACGCTTTTGAATAGCTTCGGTTAACGCATGAGCTGAGTAATAGGTGTTCTTGAATTGCTGATTTAGTCCTATACCTTCTAGTACAACTTGTTCTTGGGTTAAATGGTCTTTGAGGTGTGAAAACCATTGTGTTTTGTTCTTCTCAAGGTCTTTATTGTTCTTTAAATAGAGACGCCAATAATACTTAAGCACACGATATTCACGAGTTTCTTTAGGGAATTGCTTCATCAGCTGAACGCGAGTCTGGTTCAATGAACGTAAGGTCATTTGAACCAAATGGAAATTGTCGGCGACTATATCGGCTTTAGGGAAGACCTCATGGATAACGGATTGGTATTGAGAGTTGAAGTCCATGACGACGCTAGTAACCTTTTCTCTATTCTTTAGAGAGTAGTGATTTAGGAAGAATTCTCCAATATCTTTGTTCTTTCGTCCAGGCAAGATGGTGATAAGATCGTATTTTTTTTGCATCAATGGCGATAAAACTCATCTGATCACCAGTAGAGCGAAATTCATCGATACACAAGGAGCTAGGCAAACCATTGTAGGCCGGTCTAGTTTGCTTCCCAAGGGCTACTAGTTGTCGACTAACTGTGTTAGTCGAAACGTTGTATTGCGCGGCGATACTGACCATGCTTCTATCCGTAGTTAACTCCTTAGTGATACCATGCTTAACGTTCTGAGAAATCTGATGTTGCTTCATAACGATTGGCGTTTGGGCAATTTGAGTGTGACCACATGCCTTACAAAGAAAACGTTGCTTACGTAGAACCAGTAAGGCTGTTCTCTCGCTGATATTGGGTATTCTAATATTAACCGACTTGGCCCCATTTTTGACGATTTTATGTTTGCCACAACGTGGGCAAACACTGACGGAATAAGTTAAGTCGGCATAGATACGTAAAGCATCACGTGAAGTATCTTGAACTTTAAAATTAATAATGTTTTGGTCTTTAATTTGTAGTAAATCTCTTGTAGACTTGTCTTGGGACATATCATTCTTCTCGCTTTCAATTGGTTTTCGTCGACTTGATTGTAGCACAGAGGTGGTATGCCTCTTTTTTAATGCAAAAATGGTGTTGATGGATTTCTCCATCAACACCAAATATCATAGAACCAAACTTTAAGTTAAATTTTTAAATCTGGACTTATTTCTTTTAATTTCCTGATATACTTACAGATGTTGCAATAATCTGCAATAAATTAAGTTTCATCGGAGGAGAACAAAAGATGCAAAAAAGTTTAAAGAACTCATTGTACTTGGGTTTAGCAGTATTGAGTTTAGGGGCCGCTACGGTTGTTAGCACGACTGCTGACGCCGCTTCTAAGGCTAAGGTATCGTCTGACGTTACCATGAAGACGGATGCTACTACGCGTAATGTTGAAGCAACGGGGAAGAATGCTTTATACAGCAAGCCTGGTACCGTTAAAGGTGCTAAGCGCGTGGCTTCTAAGTCAACCATGAAGAAGCTGGCTAACTCCAGCAAGTCTGGCGACTACTTCCGGGCATACCGGGTAGCCAAGACGAACAAGGGCTTGGTTTACTACAAGGTTGTGACCATGGATGGTAAGTACCGTGGCTACATCTACGGTGGTAAGGATACGAGCGTCTTTGCTGGCGGGATCACTTCTGCTAGCACGACGACTAAGGCAACAATGCCTACTCGGACGACTGGCTTCCATTTGACGAATGCTAAGAAGAACGGTCTCTGGACTGCTCCTAAGAACACGCAATACAAGGCTAAGAGTGTTAGCTTGTACGGTGCCAATTCGTCAGATACGTTCACTGTTTCTGATGCTCAGACTAAGACCCGTGAAGGTAGCTTATACTACTACGTAACTGACAACCAAAACAAGAGTATTGCCGGCTGGATTTATGCTGGTAAGGGATACAAGGACGCTACTACCACAACGTTCGGTGGCTTGACTCTTAACTTGGCTGAAGCAGCTGCTACGAATGACAACAGTGTTTCAGTTGTTTACCGCGATGCTAACAAGGCTCAAGTTGGTTCAGCTACTTTCGTGACGTCAGCAACGACGACCAAGGCAGGCGACCCAGTTGGATCTAATGTTAACGCTGCTAAGAGTAATTTAGAAACGTTCGCAGCTAACTCATTGCCAAGTGGGTACAAGCTGGCTAAGACTCCTGTATCAACGACTGGCGCTACCTTCGGGAACAAACTGTATGTTGACGTGATTGCTGCTGCAACTTCAAAGGTTTCCTTGAACGTGGAAAAGGTAGACAATGGTTCTTACGCGATTACTAATCCATTAACGACTGGTGCAATGAGCGCCAACGAAGCATCTGTAACGTTGAGCTCTGCTGCTATTTCAGCATTGAGTGGTACTAAGGGTCAAACCATTGACGCTGCAAGCCTGGCCAAAATTGCTGGCGGCTTTGCTGGTACATTTGATGGTACGAAGACTTACTACAATACTAATGGTGATGCAATGCACTATAAGTTTACCTTTACAGCAGCCAACTTCGAAAGTGATAACCGTACTGCAACTTATGGTGACACTCTGAAGGCTAGTTTCACTGCACAACTTGTTAGCGGCGCTCCTACGTCAACTTCCTCTGACAGTAGCTGGATTGCTTAACATATAATTTAAATTGATTGCATAATGTGAGAGGCCTCGGATCTTTGATCTGAGGCCTTTTTAAGATGGAAGGGATTTGCGTCATACGGGTTATTACGTTAACCGACTAGCCCGTCCTGGGTAGGTAATATCCGTATCTTTATCGGTAAGAATAGTGATGTAACTTTGAGCAACTACCGGTTGTTGGCCCAGTCTTTATGGTATGCTAGCAATAGAAAATTGCTTATTTTAGAAAGAGAAAGGAGGGAATCTAAATGGCAACGGTTAGAATTGAAGTGCAACCCGTAGTTTTGGAGTGGGTGGCGAATCATGCGCAAAATCTCAACGATAAGTGGCTGCAGAAATTAAATTTGTGGCTTTCTGGAGAAAAACAACCGACCTTAAAGCAGCTGAAAGATGTCAGCAATGCCGCTAAGATTCCCTTCGGCTATTTCTTTCTAAATGAAGTACCGCAGGAAGACTTACCCTTACTGAAGTACCGGACTGTGGATAATATCGAAATTGAACATCCAAGCCGTGATTTGATTGAAATCATGGAAGACATGGTGGCGAAGTGAGATCAGTGGCCACGCTGGTTCTCGTTTTGATAAATTGATGATCCAATTCAAGTAGAATGAATTACATAATTATTGGGAATAACTAATTGGTAGGTGAAACGATAGTCGTAGGTGTTGACTTGCGGGTATGTTATGCTGATAATATTGGGACCGAGAAAAATTGCATTTCTCGAGGAAGGCATGATAAGGGAAAAGAGTTATATGACTTCTCAATCGTATCATTATTTGAAACACTACTATTACAGACAAGTCTAAGATAACCTACCTGGTGCCTTTATTAGGTGTATGAATTTAAATATTCAACCAGAAAAGCCTAACGAAAAAATGGGAGAGAAAATCAATGACTAATATTGACTATGTTTTTACAGATAAGAAGAATGCAGCGGCTTATCTGTATTCAAAATTAGAGAATAAAACACCAATTAAGATACAAAAGGGCCTCTACTTCTTGTGGGCATTTTATGCGGCTACTTATGGGAACATAAATTACGATGTAGATGCAGGATTTTCAGATGGCACAAGCTCGAAAAAGTACCCGTCTGAACTTTTTAAACCAGATTTTGAGGCTTGGCGTTATGGGCCGGTGGATAATGAGATCTGGGCAATGAGTAAACACAGTAAAATTAGTGATCTGCCAGCTACAATCAATGCAGAGCTAGATGGCACAATGCAACGTGAAATTGAGTTGTTTATGGATGACCTAATAAAAGATATTGATAATGTTAATGACTTTGGTCTTGTGGAACGCTCTCATCGGGATTCGGCTTGGCGTGAGGCTTTCGATAAAAGCAATGAACACGACCATCAGCCGATGGATGCAGCTAAGATTAAGGAGGATTATGTCGGCTATGTGCAAGCCCAATCTGAACTTTAAGGTACAGTTGGAACCTGAGAGCGAAAATAAACTAGGTGCTGGATCTGGTGTTCATTTAATGCGAACACCATACGAGAAGTCGGCATTAAATGCACATGACATACAGGCTAAAGTAGCTTTCTTGAATACTTCTTTTGATGGGAAAGACATACCAAGTGTGTCGTATTCTAATTTACTTCCGAATGAAAAGCTGAGTTTCTCGGGTGGATATGTTGATGTCGCAGTGCAGAAGCTTTTGGAAGATCCAACAATTATTAATCATGGATGCAAGTCAATTAATATTTATGCGGATGATGGTGAACGCTTTCAGACAGTAATAACTAAGTTTCTAGGCGCAGATACTTTTGAAAAGTATCGGGAAGATTTTAGAGAATCTGATGTTCAAACGCCGGAGCAGCAGACTGATCAGCGTGGTAAGTTTCGTGTAATTAGTTTGTACTGGGTGGGAACTGAGGATAATAGTTCAACACTGTTTATTGTGGTATTAGATCCATACCACCTGGTGTTTCCCACTGGGGATAATTGGGAGAGATTGTATACGAGTCATTCTGCGCGTAGTTTGCGCAACGGACAAACTTTTGAGGATGCTTATCATCAAGAATTTGAGAAGATTGAACGGTTCAATGTCGGGAGCCTGTAATTTCGAGACGGGACGATTCTTTTAATTAGTTTCAGATGAATCTTCGAGCTGAGAGGATTCTAGTCAAAATATTATAGGGTGTTTCTTGTTCATTACGAGTAACCACTTTTCGTTTAGTTGAGATACGTCTTAATTTTAATCGTGAACAGTTAATTTAAGAGATTCAGAGTTAGCTCCTTTCAAGACCCCAGTGGTAGCGTATTATTGAATCTAATTAAAACGGGAGAAAAACCAAAATTCATGGTTTTTCTCCCGTTTCCTATATTTCGGAGCTGCTTATGCGGGACAGCTCTCGTATTCAGTTTGGAGGTGTAGCTGCAGTCTCAAGTTTATTTGGATTCTAAGTCAGTCTTATTGTGCAGTCATACTTCCACTACCAGCCGTTAAAGCATAGCTTCCGGCAGCGTTGTAGTTCAGTACTAATGATGAACTGCCGAAGGTGATGCCGGTTGGTAAGGCGCCCGTGTTCAGCGTGTACTTGGTGTAGAGCTTGTTACCGGCCGTATTAGTGGATTGAGTCGTGCTATCTGATTCGTAGACTGGCACGTAGATCGTGTTTAATTTGGCCGAAGTCAATGCCGCCGTCAGGTCACTCTGTGAAGCGGTCGTGCCACCCACACCTTGGTAATTAGTGGTGAAGTTGGTTTGGGCCGTTGTGACCGCCGTACTCCCATCGGCAGCTAAGGCGTCCGTCGTGGTCAATTTTTCACTGGCGCCAGAGGTGGCGTTCAGCGCGTATGAGCTGGCCACGTTGATCCCAGCGGACACGTTTGCCGTCACGGGAACCGTCACGCTACTGCCCCAAGTCGTCGTGTCTGAGACGTAGCTGTTCGAGGCGTTCGACAGGCTGTAGCCGGCTGGCAGGTAGGTCGATGCGGCAATGTCTTTATTGACAGTTGCGGCATCATCCGTGCCTAAGGCGGCGCCAGATTTGGCACTCGATGTGGTGATCAGTACGCCACTCTTCACAGTCTTACCCGTGGTGTTATCTACGTAGTTAACCGTGATACTCTTAGCGCTGGTGATGGCACTATTTTCGCCAGTCTGCAGGGCGCCCGCGTAGATCCAGCCGGTAATCTTGGTATTGTTGTTATCGGTCACGTGGTAGTACAGGGAACCTTCCTTGGTCTTCGTGGCCGCGGAGTCCACCGTGAAGGAATCGGAAGCCAGCGCAGACATACTGTTGATGACCTTGCTTGCCTTGTATTGAGTGTACTTAGGGGCACTCCACAGCGTGTTCGCCGTGCCTGGATTCTTTAAGTAGTAAGTTTTCGTCGATGGCGTGGTTGCCGTCGTCGTGGTATTGGCAGAGGTGATCCCACCAGCAAATGTGCCGGCAGTCTTCCCGCCGTAGATGTAGCCACGGTATTTGCCGTCCATGGAGACAATCTTATAGTAAACGGAGCCACGGTTGGTAGTCTTCTGGCCGTAAGCGCGGAAGTAACTAGCGGACTTCTTGGAAGCTGCCAGTTTCTTCATGGTTGCTTTGGAAGCGACCACTTTGGCACCCTTGACCGTGCCGGGCTTGGAGTAGAGGGCGTTGGTTCCGTTAACCGCAACGTTTCGTGAGCTCGCGTCCGTCTTCAAAGTGGTATAGGCACCAGCGGTCGCGTAGGACTTGGCAGAAGCAGTCGTCGCAGTGGCGGTCGCAACCCCCGCAAGACTCAGGGCAGCTAGGCCAACGTAAAGTGATTTCTTTAAGTTTGATTGCATATCTATTGTCTCCCTTATTATCGAATGGTTAAGTCAATCGTGACTTAACAGGGGATAAGTATAGCAAAGGATTGGGCGATATTTTCGCGGTCGGGTAGTTCGTGTGTGGCGGATGACCCCGGGGTTTGCTAGCGTGGCTGGTGCCAGAAATTGTGGTGGGTGGCGTACAGTGTGGGTGCCGTTCTGTGTGGTGGCCGTAGTTGGATGTCGATGGTGATTCAGGGACTGGACTATTTGACGCTCGGTAGCGAGAAAGTTGCGGGGAATTTAGTTTCGGTTAAGCTAGCGGCTCTGCATTGGTGAAATTATGATAGAGTAAAACGGCGTCCCCACTATGAGAGGACGCCGCTGATGCCGGTAGTGATTTCGATAAAGTTATTTATGGATTTTGACAACGTGACCTTTCAAGATCCAGACTTGATGGCCAGCGCGGTCCTTCACTTGGTAATGCGTGGTGATCTTACCTTTGAATTTCACTTTGGCAACCTTGACTAACTTCCACTTCTTAACGGACTTCTTAGGCGTATGGCCCTTCAGTTTGTGGAGGTAGGCGTCCTTGAAGGTTTTCTTGTTAGCCTTCAAGCGGTAATTGAATGTTGTATTGAATTTCTTCATTGAGACAATCTTAGCCTTAGGTTGCTTCTGATGAGGCTTTCCACTCTGCGTTGGCTTGTTTTGAGATGGTTTATTAGGCGTTGGTTTGTTTGGCGTTTGCGTGTTGGGTTGCGTTGGCTTTGATGGTTCCGGTGTTGGTGCCGGCGTGCTTGGAACCTGTGGCGCGCTGGGGTTCGTGGCAGCTGGATACGCGGTGTTCTTACCATCCGTGGAGACCAGGTACTTGGCACGTAATTGGTCTTGCTGGGCCGGCGTAAACTTCAACAGGTCATTGATGTATTTATCCATCGTGCCATAGCGGGCGAGAATTTCCCGGTAGTATTCCATGATCCAGGCGCGTTCGACGCGGCGTCCGGTCTGGTTAGACTGCATGAAGTCATTGATGATCGTCTTCCGGTCCATCCCCAGAATGGTCATGATCAGGACGGTCCCGATACCAGTCCGATCCTTACCCGAACTACAGTGGTAGAGCGTGGCGTTGGGATTTGCCAGCAGCATGTTCAAGAATTGATGGTAGCCCGTCACGGCGTGGTAGCCAAATTCCAACTGCCAGTTGTAGAACTCACCGTCGCCCTTACCATTGGTGTCGGCGAGGTTCCCCAGAATTGAAATGGACGTCAGGGATGCGCCGGGGATATCCTTGTCGGGTTGCTTGCCTTGTTGCCCCGGCGTCCGGAGGTCAACAATGGAGGTGACGTGGTGGTCCTTGGACAGCTTAGTTGCGTCAGCTGGCGTCAGTTTGTTCAGGTTATCAGAACGGAGAAGCCGGTTTTGGCGAATTTGCCACTTGCCATCGGCGGTCTTGTACCCGCCAATATCCCGGGTGTTCTTGGTACCTTCAAGAGGAATCAGAGTGTCATTAACATCGCCGTATTGCGCGACTTGGTCGGCTAAGTATGCGGGATATTCTGGCGAACCAGGCTTGGGTTGCGTAGTGGTCGCTGCCGCGGTCTGCGTGATTGGAGCGGCTTCGGGAGTGGCGGTCGTTGCGGCTAAGGCGCTGGACGTTCCCAGGCCACCTAAAGACAGGGCTACCCAGGCGAGACTTAGTGATTTGACGATCGTTGCGCGTTGCATATGATTCCTCCTGTGATGTTTTTTACTTGATGACAAGAACAGAGTATAGCAGGGGAATGTTGCGGTATTGTAGATTTTATGTATAAACTCGGTAAAGGTTTGTGAAAAGCTGAATTAGTTGTTGGGGCTAGATAGTTGCGAGCTGGCCGGGTGTGGGGGTGAATTCTAGGTGGGGGATTGGACGCGACCTGAATGAATTATTAATAAAATTATGAAATGGGAGTTGTGGGTAGAAGGGTATTAGCGATAGGTATCATTCTAGGATTATGGTTGTGCACGGTGATCAATTCGTGCGTAATATGATAGTTCTAGGGGATTGCCACGGGGCGTGTTATGCTGGGATAAATCCAGTAAGTCTTTGGGATGAGAACCTGTGCATCAATTGGAGATTTAGATTGTTTTCTAAAAAAGGCTTGTTAATAGCATATTCTTAAGCGTAATCTGTATAATAGATAGGGGTAAGTAACATTTACCTTTGGTAGCTAAAAAGTAAAGCTGATTGATGGGAGGCCAATGATGAAATTAAACGAGATATTTTCAAGTGACTTCATTTCACGTTTAAATAGTTTGAATAAAGATGGACACGTGAATCCTGATGAAGAAGTTGAAGGACCTGTTGATGTTGAAAAATTTCTCAAAGAGCTTAATTTTCAGGTCCACATTGAGAAGCAAATGAACGGCAGTGGCAAGATCAGCAATAATGATATATTTATTGATGGTTCTGAGAATCGGCAACGTCAGCGATTTTCGATGGCTCATGAACTGGGCCATGCTATGCAA
Organism: uncultured Lactobacillus sp.; assembly: GCA_937874695.1. Taxonomy (GTDB): domain Bacteria; phylum Bacillota; class Bacilli; order Lactobacillales; family Lactobacillaceae; genus Levilactobacillus. The sequence continues at coordinate 21,650 of CALNAJ010000011.1, read as the reverse complement.
AATGTACGATACGCCAATCGCAATGATGATTCTAGTGACTATAGTTCTGAAGATCGACAGGATGAAGTTTTTGCAAATGCTTTTGCCGCGCAGTTCCTGATGCCCAAAGTTTTAGTGTCACGAGGCGTTAGGCAAGCCATTTCAGACCAACGTCTGGATCGTCGTCATTTACAAATGGCGGAGGTTAAGTCAATTATTAAGACGGTTGCTGGACAGTTAGACGTATCAACGATGGCGATGAAATATCGGATTGATAATCTAGGGATTTTTGTCCCAGCTGAGGATAAGTGAGTGGCAGTGACAGATAATTATCAATCCAAACAGGAACTGTATGATGCTAAAAAAGTCTTTGATACGATGAATGTTGACTTGCAATTGACTAACACGGAGTTTGATGGCAATTTAATCTATTTATTGACGCAGATTAAAGTTGATGGTGAGTCACATAAAAGTGAATTACTAAAGGAATTGCAGGAAAGTTTGGGACCAGTGTTTAGAAGCTTAGAGGTTGATCACGCCTATACGGAGGATCATTCGTCTTGGTCGGTATTTTATGCCTTGAAAGAAATTATTGATCAGATCAGTAATCGATTGAAGCTGGGATATAAGACTGTATACCGAGGACAGCCAGGCAACTGGGACTTGCGACCAACCCTCTTTAGAAAAGGGGGCACGGGATATACGGACGATTTTAGGCGCAACTACGAGCAAATCTATAAATCGGTTGCTCAAAAATTCCCAGAAAATGTCTCGTATTTTTCTATTCATGATAATCTAGATAAACGCGCTGCAAATTTAGCGGAGTTACAGCATTATGGATTGGGGACGCCGCTGATTGATGTCAGTTCGAATCCATTTATTTCTCTGCTATTCATGGTAGACGGCTATGCCAATCAGGGTGACGAACCACAGCTCGACATCTTCTTTATTCGCGAAGATGGGCGAAATTCATTGTATCAGGAAGTCGTTAAGCGCGAGCAGAATAGGCGGATTTCGGTTCAAAAGGGTGCCTTTCTGAATTTCGATAAGTTGGATATGAACGGATTGTCAGGGGAGAGCAAGATTCCCCGAGTCTGTTTGCGATTACAATATGTTCGGAGTTCGTTGGATTCAGCAACAGCTGTAAATCTTCCTGACGGGGACTTACCAGTTGCTCAAGATGAAGAACGCGTAAAAGTAAATGTTCTCGCGACAGCTGTGAATGATATTAAAAGCAAACTAAACTCTTATTACTATCGAACAGAGGATCTGTTTCCAGACTTCTATATGTACTTGGGGGTTCTAAAGGCTAAGTATGCTGATACAGGCCATGTTGATGTGAACAAGTGGTATCAAGTGGTTGAAAACTAAAGTGAGACGGACGCGATGAGAAGCTTACATCGCGTCTTTTTTTAATCGTTAAGTTATGAATTTATTTGTAAGCCAACATCCATGACTAAACCGGCGAAATTCGGTATAGTCATTAAAGGCCAAGTAGGAAACCTACGATTTTAATCGCAGGATGAATGCTAGAATTTAACACTTTCCAAAACATGTGTTCCCCTGCCGAGTGGCTAAACATGGTATACTTAGACCAATCTTCAGGGGAGGTAGCTATTGGCTAAATTAGGCCGAACGATTAAATTACGACTCTATCCAGACAACAATCAGTCGGCAGATTTCTTAGCAATGAGCCGAGAGTACCAGCGATTAGCTAACATTGTCAGTCAATGGATATTTGACCACGAGTTTTCGTTAAGTTGGTTAAAAATCAATCATCAGCTGTACCAAGTTCTCCGACAGAAATCACAGTTGAATAGTCAGATGGTCCAGTCTGTTTTTCGGACGGTCGTAGCACGGTACAAAACTGTTCAGGAACAGATGAAACAACATCCTTACCGTTATAAGAACGAGGGCAACAAATGGGTTCAAGTTCCCAGGGACTTGACTTGGTTGGTGAAACCCATCCATTTTCGTCGACCACAGGCAGATTTAGTTCGTCAAAGAAACTATTCCTTTGTGGATGAGATGAAACGAATCTCAATCACCACCCTGGGTAAGCGGACGAAGATGTGTTTTACCGACAAGGGCTTCGAAGACTATTTTCACGGAGATTGGAAACTCGGTACTGCAAAATTAGTCTACAATTATGGCAAGTGGTTTCTACACATTGGTGTCACGAAAGAAGTTAGTGACTTCGATGCTAAGGACAATCCTCAAATCGTAGGTATTGATCGTGGCCTGCGCTTCCTAGTAGCTGCCTTTGATAGTAAAGGAAAGACATTATTCTTTGATGGCAAAAAGGTCTTATATAAGCGGAAGAGGTTCCTAGAGACCCGTCGACAGCTACAAAGGAAAGACACCAAGGCTTCTAAGAAAAAGCTGAAGCGACTGGCTCAACGAGAGAACCGCTGGATGACCGATGTGAATCATTGGTTAGCTAAGACACTCGTTGCACTATACGGCTCGCATACGGTTTTTGTTTTGGAAGATTTAACTAACGTGACATTCAACACTGATGACCTGCCTAATTCCTTACGAAACAGCCATCGTTCCTGGTCTTTCTTCCAGCTAGAATCTTTCCTAACGTACAAAGCTCAATCCATTCAGAGTGCCGTTGTGAAAGTCAATCCGGCCTTCACCTCACAGAGATGCTCTAGATGTGGCATGGTTGAGAAAACTAATCGCCATCATGATAGCCACGAGTATTGGTGTAAACAATGCCAGTATCGTTGTAACGATGACCGATTAGGGGCAGATGCTTGGTCAAGAATGGCTGAGTGGTGTCAAGCGACCAAAGATTTCGAAGCTAGCGGCTATTGGGTAGATCCTGATAGTTAAACGGGTAGCTGTCAATTACCCGATGATGTTGCCACTACGAGTAGGAGTGCCTAACTGGCACGTTCAACTACTGTGTCATCAGACACGTGAGCGACAAGCCTCTGAATTTATTCAGGGGCAATTGACGGAGACGTTGAAAACAGAATGGAGTTTGCAAAACATTATGGAATTTGTGTAAGCGTCACGTTACTGGGGTTTTCGAAAGGGGAGTCAGCTACATGGTCAAAGTTATTGCACGTGTCAGTCATCCGGATATCACGGGCGCACCCGTGGATTTCAAAGTTATTGAAGTTGAAGAACACCTCACGATTTTCAGCGAACCGATTGCCAACACGCACCGTTACTGGGTGCCAGCTACCGCCGATGTTGATGATGAGGAGGAATACCTGGAACCGGTCGATGATCCGGATTACAATTTTCGGATGGATTTTGCCATTTACCGGCGGAAATATAATTTCCTCCAACCGGAAGAAATTCGGGCCGCCCGTCAGGAGATGGGCCTCTCCCAATCGGAAGCGGCGGTTGTCCTGGGACTCGATGAAAGCCTCCTGATCGATATCGAAGCCAACATGGCCCTGCAGCCCTACGATCAGGAACTCAAGCTGCGCTGGTTGCTGTCTCCGGTGACACTGAGTAGCTTTGTACGCAATCATCAAGAGATTATGCAAGAACGTTGTCGCCAAGCTGAGGTGGATGCTGAGGGCCTGCTGGAGAAGCTCGCTCATTATGAACAGGCGACCAATATTTAAAAATAAATGACCTGTGATTTATAAGCGGTGGCGAGGTAGCCAGGACAATGATTGCCGCTCGTTCTATAAATAAACTGATGAGTGATTATAATTATTTACATCAAGCATGGTCAATAGTCACTTTTAATTTTAGTCACGACTCGCTATACTGTCCCTGTTCACCTACAACTTTTTCAGGGGAGAAATAGCATGAAATCTAGTTTAGCGAAATCGCTGTGTTTAGGAGTCGTGGCGGTGGGCTTCGGTGCGGTCACGACCACGATTGGTCCGGCGCACACGGCAGCCGCTTCATCGAACGCGAAGATCGTGTCTAAGTCGGCGCTGGGCAAGAATGCGCAGAATGTGGCGGTGACTGGGTCTAACGCCATCTATAGCAAGCCGGGAACGGTTGGAGGCGCCAAGCTGGTGGCTTCCACCAGGCAGGTTAAGAAGTTAGCGAAGTCAGGCTACTCGAAGGATTACTTCCGGGCCTACCACACGGCGGTCACGAATCGGGGGTCGGTCTACTACAAGATTGTCTCGATGAATGGCAAGTATCGGGGATACATTTACGGTGGTAGTACGAAGGGCGTCTTAGCGGGCGGCATTGAAGTGGCCGAGACCACGAAGACTGCCACGATGCCATCGCGAACGACCGGTTTCCATTTGAAAAATGTTAACAAGAATACATTATGGACGGCACCGAAGAATACGCAGTACAAGGCGCACAAGGTCAATCTGTATGGGTCCAATAAGCACGATACGTTCACGGTATCCAAGGCTGAGACGAAGACGCGGGAGGGGACGCTGTACTACTACGTTACATCTACGACGGATGCATCAATTGCAGGCTGGATTTATGCCGGCAAGGGCTACCAGAACGCGGCTAGCACGTCATTTGGTGGCTTGATGGTGGGCGAGGTTGATCAGACACCGACGAGTGATAACAGTGTCAACGTAGTCTATCGCGAGAATGGCAAGTCGGTGGGGAATGCCACTTGGGTCACCGCACAGACCAATACCCATGCCGGAAGTCGCGTGGACAATGCCAAGAACGCTGCGGGGATCAATTTGACCGATTATGTTGCGTCGATGACGCCTAGCGGTTATAAGGCAACGTCCGCGACTGCAGTGTCGAGCGCCGTGCTTGGCGCGACCTATGGCAACACGGTCTATGTCGATGTGATGTCGGCAGCCACTTCGCAATTGCAATTGACCGTCGATGGCGTTGATAACGGCAAGGTTGCGGTGGTCGATGGCTTGAGCAATGGTAGTAAGCTGTCCAGCAAGGAGCTGGCCATAACGCTTTCTACGGATGCAGTACAAGCTCTGAGCGGTAAGGCTGGCCAACTGATTGGGGAACTTAACCTGACCAAGGTTGAGATTGGGATTAACCGCGGCAATATTAGCGGGACCAAGACCTACAAGGATCAGAGTGGGAACCTCTACCACTACGACTTTGTCTTTGACGCCGGTACCTTTGCAAGCAGCCATAAACTGGCGAAGTATGGGGATGTGTTGACCGCTAACTTTAAGGCAACATTAGTCGGTGGCAAGGCGACCGCGACTGCTAATGGGGGAAATTGGAGCGTATTATAGTACTCTTAAATTTGAACGTGGGAACTGTCAGAAATGGCGGTTCCTTTTTAGTTGCGGCCGCTTTTGACGATGGCCGAGAGGGCTAGTGGTTAAGGCAGCGAAAGTTTGACTAATTATCAGTAAATTTATATTTAATTTGGTATACTAAGGGACGTTAACACATAACTTAAACATTCAAGGGAGACAGTACATTATGCAATCAAGTTTAACTAAATCACTTTACCTTGGTTTAGCTGTTTTGAGCTTAGGAGCCGTTGCCACGGTTTCAACCACTGCCCAAGCTGCTAGCAAGGCTAAAGTCGTCTCAAGTAAGACCCTGAACACCGACGCTACGAAGCGGAACGTTCAACCTACTGGGAAGAACGCCCTCTACTCCAAGCCAGGGACTGTTAAAGGTGCCAAGATCGTTGCCTCAAAGAACACGATGAAGAAGTTGGCTTCTTCCAAGAAGTCCGCTGACTACTTCCGTGCTTACTACCAAAAGACGACGAACAAGGGGACTGTTTACTACAAGGTCGTTTCCATGGACGGTAAGTACCGTGGTTACGTTTACGGCGGTAAGAAGGCTGGCACTTTTGCTGGTGGAATCAAGAAGGCTTCAACGACGAAGGCCGCTACGATGCCTGCTAACACGACCGTTTACTTTGCCAAGCCTGGTAAGTCTGGCGTTACGTGGAGCGCTCCTAACTACACGCAATACAAGGCAACGAAGTCTGTTAAGGACACGACCGACTACGCTAATGATGTGCTGACTGTACAATCAGCTATCAAGAAGACGCGTGAAGGTTCAACTTACTACTACGTCACCGACGCCACTAACGCAAACGTTAACGGTTGGGTTTACTCAAAGGCCGTTACCACGACGAAGCCAGCTGGTGCCACGTTTAACGCTGCTACTGACGTGAATGTTAACTTCGTGGCTTCAGGTTCAGGTAAGACTGTTGCTTCAACGACGCTGTCTGGTTTGAAGGCTGACGCAACGAAGGCCTTATCAACTGTTAAGGGTACCGCTGTTGGTACCGATGCTGCGACTCAAGCTACTGATGCTTGGGGTAAGGCTGCTTTGACTGGCACTGGTTACAGTTATGTGGCTAGCGATAGCTCAAATAAGATTGCTTTGGGCAATGCCAAGACGGGTGACACGATTTCCTTACTCGTTAACCAAAACCAACCAACGACATCTAAGTTCACGTTCTACAAGACGTCTGGTAATGGGGACCTTTCCCAAGCTGCTAAGGGTATCCAAGCTTACACGACTGGGACGACCGCTACCGCTAACACTGTAGCCTTCCCTACTGTATCAGCTGGGTTCACGGGTATCTCTGAAGCTACTTTCACTGCTTCAGATGCATCCACTTACCTGACGAATGCCGGTTTAGGAACGCTTGACACGCCTAACTACAAGAAGTCTAACGATACGAAGGACTACTACACGGAATTCAAGCTTTCTAGCACGATTGCCGGGACTTTCGGTAGCTCAACTAAGGCCTTCTACACGGCTTCAGAAAAGACTGGAACTTCTCCAGCCAAGGCACAAACGACCACTGGCGTTAACGACTACTACACGAACAAGTAATTAATCACTGTTACACGAAGGACCGCCCCAATCGGAGCGGTCCTTTTTTCTAATCTCAAAATACTCAATTTGGCAAGTTCTCGGGATGTTCTCGCAACTGTTCATTGACTGCGGCGTACAGGTTTTCCGCTTCCAAGAACGGTTGCAAGCTGTCCACACGCAACCGTTCCGCCAGCATGGCAATGACCTCATTGGACACGGGAATCTGGGCCGCCTCCATTTGCCAGTAGGCCATGGGGGAGACGCCGTAGATTAGGCTGGCCGTGTGGATGGGGCACCATTCATGCTCCAAGCGAATGCACCGGAGAATGTCGGCGTAGCTGTTGACGGCGCGGGGGTCGCGCATTCTAATAACGCCATGCTGGGCGGCAAACGTGGCGCTGTCGGGCCAGTCCAACGTTTCGTGATGGTTGGCCGCCAAGTTTAGTTCCGTGGTGAGGGTCAGTTCAAATAAAGCCGTTGTTAAGTCCGGTGTTTGTTGCAACGCGGCCACTTGTTCGTCATTCAGGCCGTAGCACTGGAAAATCAACGTCAACAGATCCGGGTTGGGGTGCACGATGTGGTTGTGTTCCAACTCACTCAGATACCAGCCGGGAATATCTAAATTTTTCAAAACCTCCGCGTGACTGGCACCATCCGCCAATACCAAGCGGGCCTTGTATAGCACGTCGCCCAACGGATGTCGTTGCTTGGTCATACCCCTTCACCTCACCTTTTCCTAGAGTATACCAAGTAATTCTGGCTATTGCATGAAATCCCAATGAAAGTTTGCACTGTTTTATGAGAAAACTCGAATTTAATCGATATAAATTAAATTATAGTTCGTCCATCAACTAACAAATGATGTCCGCCAGAAACCGTTTATACTAGCACTTTAGGCTGACATACGTTCTGAAATTAATTTTAAAAATTCAATGTATATTTCTTGCTATCATTCGGTTTTTGTGGCAATCTATAGCCGGGTAACAGGAAGGCCATGGTAAGCTATCGAATACCTCAATTTTCCTATTAAGGAGAATATCTATGGTTAACCCATTAACCCGCGGTCTTCGCCCCGAACTGCGCAGTCAGATCGAACGGGAAAATGTGATTGATTTTACGAAGTTACAGTTGGACGACGTGATCCGGCGAATTCCCACTGGCGAGCCCGAGCTGGATTGGCAGTCGGTGGTCTTCATCAAGAACTTCCGGCAAACGAATCTAGCAGCTGATTCCGTCGTGGTGACGATGCGTGATGGCTTTTTCCGTGCAGCGTTAACGCCCAAAGCATTGGCTAATTTGATACTGATGTCGACCAATATGGTGTGGCTCAACATGGGGAGTTATGTGAAAATGCTCGGGTTGAGTGAGCCGTTACCTATCGTCAGTGGCAAGTTACGAGTCGTTGTGACCGAGCAACCCAAGCGCGGCGGTCATAACAGCTGGGTAGGACTCCAATTCGTCGACAATATCAATCCCGTTTGGGGGAAGAAGCAGGTCCGGGCCCAACTTGATAATGGGATGGAGATGATCTTCAGTGATTCGGCTGAACGCTTACGTAAGAAGAATGATGAAACGTTACGTATCGCGCATCAAATGACGACTGAATTCCAATATACCCAACGGCACGCCCAGTCTGTGAATGCGCTGCTGTCACAGGGGGAGTGCGCTGGTCAGGCGGCGATTGAGTTTCACCAGCGCTATTTGCTGGTTAGTGGACTCAATCTCATGGGAATTTCGGAATCTCAGGTGGACGTGACGCTATTACTCAAGCGCCTTCGTCAGGGCAACAAAGAGGCCCTGCATTTCGATGATGAACGCTTTCAGGCATAAATCCCGTCATTCCAACGTTTGCAGGCACTCCGTATAAAGATAATAATAGCAAATTTGGCTAAGATGTGATTTGTTTATAATGTAGTCTGTTATCTGTGGTAGGATGTTTAGGGGAGGTAACTTTCAGGGCTTATGGTTTTACCCACTAAGTTACCACTACGCGATGACTATGTTAAAGACGGACCGACGAGGCAAGGCTGTCGGTGGTCACGAGGAGGAAGAGTAACATGATGGAAGCCAATAAATTAGCCGTGGACGTCCAGCGAATTCACCAGTTGAATTCACTCCTGCGTCCCTTTATCAAACGGCCAAGCAGCGGGGATGCAATCACGTTTGAACAATATCGGATCTTGCATGAACTGGCAATGGAGAAGGTCAGCACGAGTGAACTGGCCCGGCGCCTGAACGTCGGTCAATCCATGATTTCAATCCAGATCAGCCGGCTGTTAAATAACGGCTACATTGATGACGAGACGCTGGCGACCGACCGTCGCTACCACGTCTTCGAAATCACACCGCGCGGTCGGCGAATTGAGGAACACGTCAGCGACGTCCTCAATGAGGAGCTGCCGGAGCTGATTCAACAGCTCACCGAAATTGTCAATGCACGTTAACTCTAATCAACAACACAGAAGGTGTGGGGTGACCCATATCTTCTTTTGCGTTGTCGGGAACTATCAGAATTGGTGGAATTATTAATAGCAAAGCACTCGCTGTCACAAGTGAATTCTCAGTAACCAGGGATGAGGCCACAATAAAAGCCAGTCCACGTGGCGTGGGCTGGCACTCAAACAGGCTTATTCAGCTGCTTCTAACGGTTCTTCGTCTTCTGGTTCATCCATAGGCTTACCAGCGGCGTCCACCAATTGTAATTCTTTGAGGCGGATAACGACAAGATCCCCGAAAGAATCGATTTTGTCGGTTTCCTTCTTGGAGAGTTGGTCGGGTTCAACCTTCACCAGTGCGGAATGTTCGTAGATTTTTGTAATGGTGCCGTAGAATGAATCTGAGAAAAGTTCGGTCTTTTCACAAAACACCCGGTTATCTTCGTGTAATGCCATAAGCAATCGTCCCCCCATAAAAGTAATTTATAACAGATTAAAGGTCGAGTGCCTAAAAGTCAAGAAAATTCCGCAAAAAACGTTAAATTGGTTAAATAATTATGGCCGACATCTAATAAGTGAATTACTTAACGGGGGTTATAGTCGGCGTAACCGATCAATTCGGGTCTGGGCAGTGAAGTTCTGGAGCGATTCCGTTTGCTTAGCTACCTGGGTCGCAAAATCCGTCAGAAAGTCTAATTCTAAGTCAGAGAGGGGCCGTTGGTTCTGAGCCGCCGTGAGCAGGTCATCTACGGCACTAGCCAGATGCTCGTTGGCCGCTACCAGTTGCTTAAAAGCTGGTGTGCCAGAGAGCCCGGTGAGCCCGGTCGTCTGGATGGTGTGCACGGCAGCTGATGTGGGTGTCGTTGCTCCCGTGGTTGTAGCACTGGCGACTTGTTGCGCCCGACGTTGGACCTTGGCCGGTGCTGGGGTATTGCTATCGAAGTAGTAGTAGACCTCACGCGGCTTGACCGCGGCCTTCTTGATTCGGTGGTCGATCGATGGGGCAGCGGAGACGGCGCCCATCACGACTGAGGAGACGTAGCCAAGGTCACCCAACATAGCACGGAGTTTGACCGCCCGAATCCCACGAATACCGGGAAACTTATCTTCGGAAACAACCTCTGACGTCTGATCATCCTGTAACCAAGTGATAATTTGCTGGCGAATCTTTGCTGCCTGACTGTTCTTTGTATTTGCCATTGTGGGCCTCCATCGGAATGCGTAATTACTAGTTAATTTAATAATTAATTGCCTTGTTATTAATATTGAACCATGTTTGCCCCACAACTGGCAAGGGAAGGGACCACTTTTTCCGGAAAAATCAACAGCTTTCTGGGTGTGCCTAATCTTTTTAGGGTAAGTATGGTACAATCTAAGTACATAGAGGAACTATCCTGGTGAAGCCAAACTCTTCGTGGTTTGGCAAGGCTGACATCACTGTGCGCACGTAGGTTGATCATGGATTGATGAGCCGTGATTGTCGACAGCCGCGGCACGTTTCCCAACCTTGATTGGCTACGGGCCGATAACGGGAGGGAAGCGTCGTCGCGACCCTTCCTTTTGTTTTTGTGCCAAGTACCAGGATAGTTTCAATCAATTTAGGAGTGAACAATTTTGCACATTTTTAGAGATGAAAACGGGATTCGTCTGGTCGTTTCCCACCAGCTCGGACATTACGCCGTCCATTTCGCGGAATACGCCCCCGAACAAGAATTCGTGAATTATGGTTTGAGCAAGGACCGGCATGGCCGTTATCATCTGACCATTGAAAAGACGAACTTGACTGAACTCGACTCACCGGTCTTCCAAAAGGAATTAGTTTTCGGTGACTTAGGAGACAGTTTGAAGCCGGTTGACGGTGTTACGTTGATGTTGATTTAAAAGAAAGAGTGCGCCGAGGGGCGGTTAGCTGGCGAGCATTAACGTCACTAAGCAAAAAATCCCGGGTTTGGATTATTTGCTTAGTGGGGTTAAGCGCAACCAGCTGCCCCTTGGCGCACGTTTCGGCTATGTAGCGGGAAAGCGTGTCTTTCCCACAATCGTAGCTACAAATACAAGCCCCACCAAGCAATGTTGCCAACAGCAACATTGCTTTTTTTATCCCCTAAGATCCCGTCCGCAAGCCAGTTTCAGCAGGTCCACCCCAAATGTCCCAACCTTTTCAGTTGCTAAATGTAACTGTGAGTATTACAGTATAACCGTAAACAAAAACGAAAAGGGGTTAATATTTATGACAAACGTATTAGTACTAGGTGCCAATGGGAAAATTGCTAAGCTGGCTACGGCACAGCTGTTGGAAAATGACCAGAACCACTTAACGTTGTTTCTACGGAACGCCAAACGTTTAGCGGACGTCGCTAGTGACCGCGTTAAGGTTGTTGAGGGTGACGCCAGCAGCGTTGCTGACCTGAAGGCCGCCATGGCTGGTATCGATATCGTCTATGCTAACCTCGCCGGCAAGAACATCGAGGACGAGGCGAAGGCCGTTGTGGCTGCGATGGATGCTAGCCAAGTGAGTCGCTTGATTTGGATCTCAACACTGGGCATTTACGATGAAGTTCCGGGCAACTATGGTAAGTGGAATCACCAGATGTTAGATGGTGGTTACTTGGAGACGTACGCGGCCGCTGCCAAGGTCATTGAAGACTCCGATGTGACTTACACCTTGATTCGGCCAGCTTGGTTGAGCAATAAGGATGAGATTGACTACGAAACCACGAAGAAGGGTGAAGCCTTCAAGGGGACCGAGGTTTCCCGGAAGAGTATCGCTGCGGTTGTGGCTAAATTGGTCGCTGATCCTAGTCAGGCTAACCGGGAATCATTGGGCGTTAACAAGCCCAATACTGATGGGGACAAGCCTTCTTGGTATTAATAGTACGGGCATAATGGTGTAAATTTCGTTTAGCGCTGTAAATGCCCACTGGACGCCGCTTTCAATCTTCCTATGAAAATTCCGGGTTCAAAAAGTGTGCAATATGGATGAATTCGCGGTATAACTATGGTGTGTGTTGAGGGTAACTCCACACAACATTTCGATTCGCTTTACTTAATTTGGAATCAATTTACTAAGCTCATATCTGTGAAACTTTTCCTCCAAACAAGAACCCATGGAATTTGCCTGGAATTGATTCATACATCGAAAATACCGTTAGCGACCACGACTCGCTGACGGTATTTTTTTGTCACAACGCCTGGTATGACAACGTTTTACGCTATCTGTATAAAATAAATCAAGAAGTTTTAGCATTTCTATTGCAAACGCTTACAACCCGTGTTACTATTATGTCACGGAAAGGAATTAAGAGTTGTGATTCCAGCACCACATGATCTAGTTGAGTCAATGCTTTACGAAACCGATTTCCGTTTTGACGAGAGACAGGTTTTTAGTAGAGAAACCCGCAACAAAGAAAATGTTTTTGACAACTCCGATAAACCTTCTAACGAACTCTGGTAGATTCAAGCGACAGTTCAAGAATGATGAACAACTGAATATAGTGTCAGCTTAGCGCTTCACGTAAGCGTGTGTGTTTAGAGACGTGTAGACAGTGTTACAAGTTTTAACTAGAGCTCGGATGTTACGGATACAGAGGTCATACAAGGATTTCAAGTAGAATCGTTAAAGCGTGATCTGTTGAGGTAATGAAGGAATTAAGCGTCACCGTTACAAACCAAAACGGTAGCCAGAAATAAAATATAGTATGATTTGGGGCTGCGTCAGTTGGTTCGAAATACAAGTTATGAGGCGATTAAGTATTAAAATGATTATCAAACGGGAATTAAGTCACAACCTCCTTTCCGGAAGTTAGCGGACTTCAAGTTATTTTCACCCAACTTGAAGCCCGTTTTTATGATTTTGGGAGTAAGTTGTTCGGTTCAACCAAGGCTTCGCCGACTTGGATTGGTAAAACCATGATTTTTAGTTTGATTAGTCAGCTTGCAATCGTACCAGTAAGTGGTAGCGCTCGCATGAGGGTGTCTTGAACCAAGTAAATCCTTTTATGTAAATGAGCACCATGCCCGGTAATTGTGAGAAGCACGGCACTATCGGCCGTCTGCTGTCAACGATTAAGGGGCACAATGTTCGGAAATAAGCTTTCTCAGATTTCTTGCAATCAGCCATTTACAGGCGCTCCTGGAAACGGTATATTATTACTAGACCGAAAAAACACCAACTTGAAATTGAATGCCGGTGTTGACCTGAGGAGTGAGAAATGGTGGCATTTCATCGCATTTTCGTGATTGACTTTGCTGGTTTAGGCCTGGGGGAAGCCCCGGACGCAAACCGCTTTCAGTCTGTCGGAACTGATACGTTAGGTCATGTGGCAGTTAGTTGGTCGGGTAAACTAAATCTTCCAACATTACAGCGCTTAGGGCTCGGTAATATTCGGGTTGACCATCCGTTGCTCGGGATTGACCCTGTTGCAGTACCCATGGGATTCTTCGGGCGCCTACATATGGCGGCACAAGATAACCGGGCTGCAACAGGATTGCGGGAGATGTGGGACTATAATGGCCAGACCCGAACGCAGAGTGTCTTGGCTACCTTACCGGAGGCGGGGTATCCCGTCACCATCGCGGCACCGTTTCTGAGCTATTTACAAACGCAGGACGCCGCGGAGAAGGTTCAGTTGGGCAGTAACCAGGATGCCTTTCGGGTGGTCGATGAATTATTGTATCGACCAGCGTCTGGGATGGCACTCGTTATGTTGCCGGATTTCCGGTTCGCCGGAGAACGAGGCGATATTGAGGGCTTCGGGGATGCTTTGATTCACGCGGACCGTGCATTGAGTCAGGTGATTCACGACATGGGGGTCAATGACCTGTTGCTCGTGACCGCCAGCCATGCTGTTGATCCGACGGCAACTGTCACGCCGACCCGTGAGTACCTGCCAATCATTGCCTACTCGGCTTCGCGGCCAAGTACGCATGCTTTGGGAATTCGTCGAACGTTGGCTGATGTCGGCGCCACCGTCCTTGAGAATTTCGGTTTAGCGGGTCACGCCGCCGGACATAGCTTTTTAAATGAATTTACGCAATAGATAGCAGAACGCATACCATGAAGGGAGGTGATGTGGCAGCACATCAGGGGTTAACCACTAGGTTGCAAAGGTCAGCGTGCTTGCGGCACCGAAACATCCATTATTTTTTAGGTTTAGCAATTTCACCATTCGCCGCACGCGTTGAAATCTAGCCGTTACGAACTGATTACGTTCGTAACAGAAGTTATGCGTTACATAATTTCTGCCGCAACACATCGTGTCAACTTTTGTATGGCAAAGGGCCATACATCAAAGAATAATATCGGAAAGAGGTATTTTGACCAATGCTAGTCGCAGTCAATATTTTAGGGGTAATTGTTTACCTCGCACTCGCTTTCTTATTCTCTAAGGATAAGAAAAAAATCAACTGGAAATCAACTGCCATTGTCTTAGTTCTTAACTTGATTTTGGCTTGGTTCTTCACTAGTTTCTCACTCGGGCAAGACATCGTTAAGGGTGCCGCCGATGGTTTCAACTGGTTAGTCCAAGTGGCTTATCAAGGGATCGTCTTCGCCTTACCTAACTGGGTTACTCCACAATTCGGTGGGACTGCCAAGTCAATGAACTTCATTACCAGTTCATTGCTGCCAATCTTATTGGTTGTTCCAATGTTCGATATCCTGACTTACATCGGGATTCTTCCTTGGATCATCAAGTGGGTTGGTCGTGGCCTTTCCTTCATTACTGGCCAACCTAAGTTCGAATCATTCTTCTCTGTTGAAATGATGTTCTTAGGTAACACTGAAGCCTTAGCCGTTTCTCAATTACAATTAAAGAGCATGCGTAAGGAACGTAACTTGACCCTTGCCATGATGTCAATGTCATGTATCACAGCTTCCATTCTGGGTGCATATACCCAAATGGTTCCTGGGCAATTCGTTTTGACGGCCGTTCCAATTAACATCTTGAACGCCATCATCGTTACGAACATGTTGAACCCTGTTGAAGTTTCACCAGAAGAAGACACTATCGCTAAAATCGGTGGTTCTAACACTGCTGCAGCTGAATCAGGTGCCGTTGAAGATGACGGTAAGAAAGAACCATTCTTCTCATTCTTGGGTGATTCTATCTTAGGTGCCGGTCGTCTGATCTTAATCATCGCCGCTAACGTTATCGCTTTCGTTGCCTTAGCTGCTTTGATTGACCGTCTGCTTGGCTTGTTCAACCCATGGTTATCCTTGGAACACATCCTTGGGATCATCATGTTCCCATTCGCTTGGTTAATGGGTCTGAACGTCCACGACGCATTCGGCTTCGCGCAATACATGGGTACTAAGTTGGTTACGAATGAATTCGTTGTTATGGGTAAGATTTCTTCAACCATCAACACGAACGCATTCTCACCTCACTACCGTGCCATCTTGACTGTCTTCTTGACTTCATTCGCTAACTTCTCAACTACTGGGATGATTATCGGTTGTTTCAAGGGGATCGTTGACCGCGAAAACAACGAATTGATCTCTAAGAACGTTGGTTACATGTTACTTTCTGGGATCTTAGTTTCCCTGCTTTCTGCCGGGATCGTTGGTCTCTTCGTTTGGTAAGATTTTACCAACCTTAGATTAGATTGAATCTTAAAAATTGATAGCCCAGGGCCGATGGCTTTGGGCTATCTGTGTCAAATGCTCCCTGATTTACCCCGTCTAGTACCGACATATAAGGTGGTGGCTGAGCGTCGCCTTACCGGTTGGCCAGATAAGGACTGGAACGCCGTGGGCACGACTTAAAGCCTCACAAAGGAACGCGAGTCTTTAAGTTCGACCTTCCTCTAACCTGGAAGAAATCATCCAGCTAAGAGGAATTTCACGGCTGAGTCCTTATCTGACCAACCTCACGGCTTATGTAAGTCGTTGAAGGCGTCGGTGCTAAACGGATTAAATAGGGAGTTGTCCGATTTGTTAATTGTAAAGTTATGTTTTCGTCGTGGATGCGTTGTGATTGCATGCCGAGAGCATAGGATAATTGGTTTGGGTCTCAAATGCGTGTAATCCGTGAGGGCAGTTAAAATGGACCCAGCCGTGGGAATTGTCTTAGTGGCTATGCCACTTAGACAATTGGTGACTTTGAAACTCGGTTCTTAGAGGTTCAAAGCAAGCTGGAAGACCGTTCTGTGGCTTCCAGCGTCCGCCCACAGCGTCCCGGTCCATTTTAACTGCCCGGCAAGGCGACACTAACGCGCATTGCTGCCCAAACCAATTCACCAGGATTTTTAACGAACGTCATGTACAATATGTAGCGAGACTAACGAGCAACCGCTCGATTAGTCCGTACGGGTGCCGACCTTCCTAGCCGGAAGTGAAACCCAGCCGGATGCGTGAGACCATTCGGTTGCAAAGCCCGTTGAAGTCTGTGCGTCGAGTAATGGCGCATCGAAAGATAGGGATTTTTATGGATAAGCAACAATCGCAGGTGGACTTAGCCAATGATATGACGCTAAGAGAAGCGCTGCGGCATAAGGATGTCGTCCGCAACGAACTGATCGCGGGAGTAACTGGCTTCTTCGCCATCTCCTACATTATTATCGTGAACCCGCTAATCTTAAAGGATGCCGGGATTCCCACCGACTTGAGTGTCTTCGCCACCATCTTTTCTTCGGTGATTGGGTGTTTGGTCATGGCCTTTTGGGCCAACGCACCGATCATTCTGACACCGGGGATGGGGGTCAACGCCTTCTTTACCTACACCATTGTGGTGAACATGGGTCTGAGTTGGCGTGAAGCCCTTGGGATTGCGGCGGTCGCCAGTTTTGTTTACATGCTGATCGCCTTTACCAAGGTGTCGACGATTCTATCGGAGGCAATTCCGGAGTCACTAAAGAGTGGGATTACCGCGGGGATTGGACTCTTCCTGGTGGAAATCGGCCTGGAGAAAGCCGGGCTGATTGTCGCTGGGAAGACCTCCTCACTGGTGGTTCTGGGGGACTTGACCAAACCAACGCCAATGTTGGCGCTGTTCGGGTTGATCCTCAGTCTGGTTCTGTACATTCGAAAGGTGAAGGGGAACTTCTTCATCGCGATTATCGCGACGAGTCTAGTGGCCTTCTTCTTTGGAATCAAGGACGCCGACACCCCTAGCGTTGATTTAGCGCGGTTAGGACAGTACCACGAAATCGTCTTCAAGAATGATTTCTCTCACTGGTTGAGCACGCCATTTATCTTGGCGGCCTTCTCCATGACCATGATTCTAGTCTTTGAATCCATGGGCCTTCTGCAAGGCTTACTGCCGAACCAAAAGAAGTTCAAGAAGACTTTTGAGGGGAGTGCCGTGACGACCTTCCTGTCTGGTTTCTTAGGAACCAGTCCAACGGTGGCCGCCGCTGAAAGTGCTTCTGGCATCGAAACTGGTGGCCGGACCGGGATCATGGCGTTAGTCGCCGCAGTCCTGTTCGCACTGTCACTGGTCTTTGTGCCACTGTTGGCCTACGTGCCATCCGCAGCGATTGCACCGGTGATTATTATCACGGGTGCGCTGATGATGGCTGCCATCGGTAACATTAAGATGGCTGATTTTTCCGAATGGTTCCCAGCATTTCTGATTATCGTGCTGATTCCATTCACCAACAGCATTTCGACCGGTCTGGCCTTTGGCTTTGTCTGCTACCCGATTATGAAGGTGGCTTTGGGTAAAGCTAAGGAGATGACTTGGCCCGTCTACCTGTTAGGCGTGCTGTTCCTACTTGATTTAGTCTTTAGTGCCCTGCTGTAACGGCGGGGTTTCACTTACGGGTTAAACGTAAGCGGTTACGACCGCTGACGAAACTGAAATTAATTTCATTGGGAGGAAACACAGATGACAACTAAAATTATTATGGATACTGACCCCGGGATTGACGATGCAGCTGCTTTAACCATGGCAATCAACGACCCTAGCATTGACTTGAAGCTGATCACGACGGTTGCTGGGAACGTGACGGTCGACAAGACCACCATCAACGCTCAAAAGATCGTCCGCTTCTTCAATGCCAAGATTCCAGTGGCTTCCGGTGCTGAACAACCTTTGTTCAAGGACTTCGAAGACGCTGCTCGGATTCACGGGGAATCAGGGATGCCTGGTTACGACTTCCCAACTGATTTACCAAAGCCTTTAGACAAGACCGCCGTTGAGGCCTTACACGACGAAATCATGGCTAGCGACGAACCAATCACTTTGGTCCCAACTGGTTCATACACCAACATCGCCTTACTCTTCTCCGAATATCCAGAAGTTAAGAGCCACATCAAGGAAATCGTGGCCATGGGTGGTGCCTTAGGCAAAGGGAACATGACCAGTGCCGCAGAATTCAACGTCTTCACCGACCCAGATGCTGCCGCTATCATGTACAAGTCCGGTGTGCCAATCGTTATGGTTGGTTTGGACATTACCATGAAGGCTTTATTAACTCACGAAAGCATTGAAGAATTGCCACAAATCAGCGAAACCGGTAAGATGCTGCATGACATCATCGTTAACGATGGTGACAACAGTGACAAGGGGATCGCGATGCATGATGTGAACACCATCTTCTACCTGCTTCACCCAGAAGCAATCACGACGGAAGACATGTGGATCGACGTCCAAACTGATGGCCCAGCCATTGGTGAAACGGTCGGCGATATCCGCGGTGCTTACCATGATGGCAAGACCAACGCTAAGGTATCCGTTGATATCGATGCGGTTGAATTCAACAAGTGGTTCCTCGAAGAAGTCCGCGCAATTAAGAACTAGCAACTTGCTAAGCCTGACAGCCTGCAGTGGACAGGTCCTGTGCTGTGGGGCAACCTCCAGAGCCAAAGAACGGTCTCTGGAGGCGCCATAGAACCTCGAGAATCGCGAGTTTCTATGACGTCCCAGCTTGTAAGCCAGCGAAGAACGCTGACAAACAAGCTCGTCACTGCACAAAACCTATCCCCTTCCGGCTTGGTGTTAGCGAAAGTTCTAGTAGTTAATTGCTGGATGATAGTTTATAAATAATGAGTCCTAATTAAGCTAACTGTGTGTTGGCTTAATTGGGACTTTTCTTATGGCTTTGAGCTTTGGCTTGATAGCAACTGCCTGTACACAGGAGAGGTAATTGTCATCAAACCTTTACAGAAATATGGGGCTTTCCATACAGAAACGATACATGCGCTTGGTATCATGGGATTAAATCAAGGGGAAGAGGATGGTCGTATGTCCGCGACAGACACTGAGACGCTGATCATACTGATTGTTACTTGGTTACCGATGTTGTGGTTTTCCCGACCACCAAAACGTCATAACTAGCCGGTGACTAAGCTTGCCGGAAAAGTTGATTGTGCAGCGAATTCTGTGAAGTTCGCTGCACTTTTTTAACTCTCCAGAGAGGACGCTAGTTTTCAATAAATCATAACGACTCCAACCCATTCAGCCCCTTCGCGAGATTGCTCACTATCTGCGGAAACTTTACACGATGTTGACAGGGACCATACCGATTATTTACATAAGTTCGCTATGCTGGACTTAACTTAGGGATAGTTTATCTCACGGTCGCCAGGGAAGGCGTTTTCGACGATCGAATTTTATTTCGGGGGGAGCAACGGGGCCATGAACAAATTTACCATCGTACATTTATCGGATCCGCAATTAACCGCGGCCGCCGTCGAACCACAGTATCATCAACAAGTGCCACCGATTGAAAAGCTTCAGCAGATCTTTGACGATGTCTTGGCGCATCAGATTGCGCCGGACCTTATCGTCATTGGGGGAGATCTGATGCAGAACGGGACGGGGCAGGATTATGCCAAGCTGCGGGCATACTTAAACGAGCAAGCCGAGCGCTTACAGGCGCCAATTCAAGTAATTCTCGGTGATCAAGATGATCGAGAAGCATTCAACGCCGGGTATTTATCGCAGGCACATCAGCCGTACTATGCGTATAAACAGATGTATCAGAACATGGACTTTTACTTTTTAGATTCCAAATGGGAGGCCAACAAGGAAGCGGGATGGCTGAACCGCGAGCAATTGGACTGGTTAAACAAGAACCTCCACATTGCGCCCCGGCGACGCGCGTTTATCTTTCTTCACCATCCGTTAGATGCACCGGCATTACGGTCGATGCGGTATGCGCTGTTACAGAATAATCGGGAACTTCTATCGATTCTCCACGGACACAACATTGGTGGTATTTTTACCGGTCATTTACACTTCGGGGCTAGCTACTTGGTGGACAACACGATTCCTGTGACGACCGTGGGCTCGGCAACGACTTACATTAACTGTCAGGATCCGCACTATCACGAGGTTCACGATGCGATTAACTACAATGTCATTACGATTCAACGGGGGATGGCGAGCGTGACGAATCACCCGCTATACCTGGGGCAGACCGTCATCGACACCATTACGATCAACAATACGGGGTTTGCCAAACATCGGCCCAGGCTGACCGGGACACGACGCGTGGCCAACGAGCCCTTTCTCTAAGGACGCATCGTATCTGGCGTCACAAAGACGACAATAACTTTTCAAGAGGGATGATTCCTAGCGAGACAGCGGGAATTATCCCTCTCATTATTTTCCCAGCGATAGGCGTTTCATGTGAACCGGATTTTCGGTATAATAGGAAACGACGTGATAACGAAGCGACCACCGGCTGGCAGTTTTGCCTGGCAGTTCGGTTGCGTTTCGTTTGTAAGTAAGGTAAAGTATAATCAAACGTGAAACAATTGTGTTTCACAGAAGTGAACTGGGAGATAGTGTATGAATCCAGAAGAGTTTCGTGCCGCGCTAGCCACGCAAGGCATTGAATTAACCGCAACACAGGAACAGCAATTTGCAACGTACTTTGAGTTCTTGGTTGCGACCAACGAACACGTAAATTTAACGACCATTACTGCGGAGCCAGATGTCTACTTGAAACATTTTTACGACTCACTGACGCCCGCTTTTTACGTGCCAACGATGCGAACGGAACCCTTGACGGTCGTGGACGTCGGCGCAGGTGCCGGCTTCCCATCGATTCCGTTGAAGATTGTCTTTCCGCAGCTACAGATCAGTATTGTGGACTCGCTGAACAAGCGGATTACCTTCTTAAATGAACTCGCTGCCAAGCTCAACCTAAGCGGGGTGGCTTTCCACCACGCGCGGGCCGAAGAATTTGGCGGCAAGCGGGCAGCCAATCGTGAAGGCTACGACTTAGTCTTGGCGCGGGCCGTTGCTCGGATGTCCGTCCTCAGCGAACTGTGCTTGCCACTGGCTAAAGTCGGTGGGCAATTTGTTGCCCTGAAGGCCGCCGCCACCGCTGACGAATTAGCCGTAAGCCAATCGGCGATTACGACGTTGGGTGGGCAGCTCGCTGCCGATCACGCCTTCGAGTTGCCGGTCAGTCACGACCAACGCCACATTGTGGTTATCGACAAGGTCAAGCACACACCCAAGCGTTACCCCCGTAAAGCGGGAACGCCGAACAAAGAACCGTTAGAAGATTAATGGGATGGGGGTAAGATAATTGCCATTTTCATTATTTGGAAAT
>CALNAJ010000010.1 GCA_937874695.1 uncultured Lactobacillus sp. | reverse complement strand
ATTCAGACTCGGAAGGCTCGGATGGTAACACTGGTGACTCCGACTCTGAGGGCTCGGATGGTAATACTAGCGACTCTGACTCCGAAGGCTCAGACAGTAACACTGGCGACTCTGATTCGGAAGGCTCGGATGGTAACACTGGTGATTCAGACTCAGAAGGCTCTGACGGTAACACCAGCGACTCTGATTCGGACGGCTCGGATGGTAACACTGGTGACTCCGACTCTGAGGGCTCAAACGGCAATACTAGTGATTCAGATTCCGAAGGTTCCGACAACAACACTAGTGATTCCGATTCTGAGGGTTCTGACGGCAACACGGGAGATTCAGACTCAGAAGGTTCCGATGGCAACACCGGCGATTCAGATTCTGAAGGCTCAGACGGTAATACTGGCGACTCCGATTTCGAAGGTTCTGACAGTAACACTGGTGACTCGGACTCTGAAGGTTCTGACAGTAACACTGGTGACTCGGACTCCGAAGGTTCAGGTGGTAACACTGGCGACTCTGGTTCTGAAGGCTCGGACGGTAACACTGGTGATTCAGATTCGGAAGGCTCGGATAGCAATACCAGCGATTCAGACTCAGAAGGTTCGGATAGCAACACCGGTGATTCGGATTCCGAAGGTTCTGACAGTAACACTGGCGACTCCGACTCTGGAGGCTCGGATGGCAATACCAGTGACTCTGATTCGGAAGGTTCAGACGGTAATACCGGTGATTCAGATTCGGAAGGCTCGGATGCCAACACTGGCGACTCCGATTCTGAGGGTTCAAACGGCAATACCAGTGATTCAGATTCTGAAGGTTCCGACAGTAACACCGGTGATTCCGACTCAGAAGGCTCCGACGGTAACACCGGCGACTCCGATTCCGAAGGTTCAGACGGTAACACTGGCGACTCAGATTCTGAAGGCTCCGACGGTAACACCGGTGATTCAGATTCGGAAGGTTCAGATGGTAACACTGGCGACTCCGATTCCGAAGGCTCTGACAGTAACACTGGTGATTCGGACTCAGAAGGTTCCGACAGTAACACTGGTGATTCAGACTCCGAAGGTTCAGACGGTAACACCGGCGATTCAGATTCGGAAGGTTCAGATGGTAACACTGGCGACTCCGATTCTGAAGGCTCGGACGGTAACACTGGTGATTCAGATTCGGAAGGCTCAGACGGTAATACTAGTGACTCTGATTCTGAAGGCTCGGACGGTAACACTGGCGACTCTGATTCAGAGGGTTCGGATGGTAACACTAGCGACTCCGACTCAGAAGGTTCTGACTCCAATGGCAATTTAGACGATTCAGATTCTGAAGACTCCGATGGTAACACTAGCGACTCTGATTCGGAAGGCTCTGACAGTAACACTGGCAACTCTGATTCAGAGGGCTCGGATGGCAACACTAGTGACTCGGATTCGGAAGGCTCAGATGGTAACACTGGTGACTCCGACTCGGAAGGTTCAGATGGTAACACTAGTGACTCGGATTCGGAAGGCTCAGATGGTAACACTAGCGACTCTGACTCAGAAGGTTCTGACGGCAATACCGGCGATTCAGACTCAGAAGGCTCAGATAATACTAGTGATTCAGATTCAGAGGGATCGGATGGCAACACCGGTGACTCTGACTCAGAAGGTTCAGACAACACCAGTGATTCAGATTCCGAAGGCTCTGACAGTAATGCTGGTAACTCCGATTCCGAAGGTTCCGATAGCAATAGCAACACTGGCAACTCCGATTCTGAAGGCTCCGACAGCAACGCCGGTTCAGGGAACGTGAATGGCAATGAAAATGATCCTGGTAGTGACAGTGAAGCTGGTTCCGATAGCAATACGGATACGACCAGTGATGCTGACAGTGATACTCAGAATGACCAAGCGACGAGTGATTCAGGCGATGCCGACACTGATAATGCGACCGGAACAACTAATGGAGATGGTTCTGGTAATTCGACGACCGACTTCACGGATACGGACGCTGCGGATGGGATTGCAGTGAGCCACACGCCGGATGTCGATGGCGATACTTTTGCTGGCGGTAGCTATGACGGCTTTGAAAATCCATTGCTCCGGGCTGGCCAAGATGTGGCTACTGAGGATAACAGCAATGGCGACCTTCCGCAGACCAACGAAGGCCAGTCGAAATTGGCTTGGTTGGGGGCACTAATGGGAACCTTCATTCTTGGGGCATGGCGCTTATTCCGGAAGCGTAAGGACTAAAGCAGTCCCAAAAATTAAAAAATGACTAGGGCAACAATCGGTGAGACCTGATAGACGGTTACGTTTGCTTAATGAGGTAGCCAAGTCAGGAATATACGCATCACGAATGACTATGGTGGTGAGTTCAAAGGAACTGCGGTAAGCCTATCGCGGTTCCTTTTTGGGTATAAAGTCATGTCGTGAGGCTGTGGAAAATATAAGACGAAACGGGCCCAACTTGATTATGTGGCGAATCGCAGCCATACCGGCGTTTGTCGACTTAAATACGACGGATAGATGTCGATGAATAGGCATTCCAATGCAAGTTTAACCGGCAAAATTTCCAGATTTGACGTTCTAAATCGGAATGTATTTCCTTTTCTGGGAGGACCTGGTATGCTGATAAGCGTTGTTATTAATGACACTTTGCTGGGTCTGGCTACGGGGTAAGGCCGCGTCACAATACCAGCAAGGGGAGACGTGTCTGTGGTTCAGATAAGTTCTCACAGAACATCACGTTTAGCTGGTATAAATGAATAAGCGATTGGTTACTGGGGAGTGGCCAATCGTGCTTGAGAAAAGGGAACCACGGCCATTGTGCCGTGGTTCCCTTTCTTGCAAACATATGTATTTTTGAGCGCACGCTTACGTTAAAAAAGGCCGAACCGCTCAGACCCGTTCGACGCAAAAACTTATAAATCATGAGTGCTAATTTTGCTGGTTGGTCGCCAACTGCAGATGAGCCCAAGCACGGTCCAGCTCCGCCGTATAGGGATCGAAGCCAATCTGGTGAAGGTGGGCATGGGCCGCCGGGCGATCAAAGAACGCGACTTGCTGCAATTCGTCGTGTTGGACAGTGAAGTCAGCTGCAGCGTGACCCGTTTGAAAGGCAAACCAAGCGCTGACCCAGTGGGAGTGGGGCGTTATCAGATAGTTGTCGGCCGCCGCCACGGGGATGTCCCATCCGATTTCCTCCGCCATTTCGCGGTGCATCGCCGTGATAATTGTCTCGCCAGCTCGCACGGACCCGCCGACCGAAGAATCCCAGTAACTGGGGAAATACAGCTTATTGGGGGAGCGTTGCTGCAACAATACCTGACCAGTCGTATTGAAGATGAAAGCATTGACGACCAGGTGATATTCACCGGGCGCTAACGTCTCTTCGCGGCGTCGGGTACCCATACATTGGAGCTGTCGGTTATAAATTTGCCATTTTTCTAGCAAGCGGTCTGCGGCCATGCGAAGTCCCTCCTCGAATTTCTTACAATCAGCGTACCACTTTTAGGGCAAATAGATAACCGGGTAACGGACGTCGCTCACAGTATTGCTAGGGTACCTAGGCCTCGTCGTAGCGCGTAATCTCAAACTGGTGATTCTCGTACTTCGCCATATAGACGTCACGAATATTTTGGACGCCGTGCTGCTGCAGTTGATCCAGCAACCAGGACTCATCGTGATTCATCAGTTCCAGCACGTCTTGGTCAATCTGACCGTCGACAATAATCGGGTAACGAATCGAGCCGTCACCCTGACGCAGTACGGTCAGACTACCATTTTGTTCCACGATAGCCCGCTTGACCTCGTCGATTTGATAGACGCCAGCTGTCCGTAATTTGAAATCAATTTCTTTGGCTGAGAGGTTGGCCTTCAGGCAGTTGTGCACCAACAGCTTGCCGTCACGAATCACGGTGATGGGGCCGCCGTCGATAAATTTACCGATCACTCTGACATGAATCTTTAGATAACGGGTGACCAGAATAAGCAGTGACCAGATCAGCAACACCAGTACAAATTGCAGGAGGGTCACGGCGGAGTTGTAGATGACTCCCCCGACAATACCCCCTAAGACGTAGTTCTGAACCTGATCGATTGCCGAGGTCGGGGCCAGATTACCCTTACCGGAAAAGTTGATCAATAACGTCATAAATAAGAAACCAACAACTAACTTAATAAATACATCCGAATATACAAACATGGCCTACTCCTTTACCAGCGTGATCTTGGGATTCTCCAACGTGATTTTTTCCAGCACGAACGCCGATCCATCCGAGTTGTAATCCAGACGGTAGTAACCCTTGGGCGACTTCACCAGTAGGTCACTGCCAGTCGTGGTGGCGTTGATGCTGAGCTTGGCCGGCTTAACCCTGAGTTGCTGGGCTACCTGCTGGACGGTCGCGGTGATTTGACCGGTTTGTTTGGTTGCTGATTGGAGCGAGACCAGACTGTTGATTTGCAGGCCGAGGACCAGTAATAATAACGTTGCGGTGATAATACTAAGATCTTTATATTTGACGTTCCACTGGTTTCGCAAGTAGTGCATGAATAGGCCGATGAAGACGATCAATAGCGCAATCAGCAGGCCAATCCGCACGTACTGCCACGTACTATGGTGAGTCGTGAGATAGCTATACGTATAGAATGTCATCGTGTTCCCCCTCTAACAATTACTAGGGATTATTTTAGCACAAGCACATGGTTAACGGTTGACGTCGGCATCTCGCTGGTGGTACAGCTTCGCCCGATCTTCCCAGGCACGCAGGAGGGCATGAATCCCCAGTCGAAAGCGGGGCGTCGGCATCTGTCGAAGGGCATCACCCAGGGATTGCGCACGAGCTGTCTCCCCGAAATAACTCTCCCAGAGCCACAGCGACAGTTGCTGATCAAGGATACCGTCGCTGGTCAAGTGTTCCGTGTGGCCAGCCAATAGCTGAGACTTGAAGGCGCGTGCTGCGGGATAGTCCTTTTCACTCAGTAACTGTTGTAGCGCGACTAGGTCGAAGGATGCCCGTGAATCCATAACGTGAAAGGGGTCAGCTGCCGCTGAGACGTAGCGGTCGCAAGCCAGGTGGTACTTGCGAATCGTCGCGGCGATTGGCGTGTGCTTCAGACTTGTCAAGACGAGCAGAATCGAACCGAAGTCAATCTCCTGGAGCGTCCAAGTCTTGGTCAGCGCGACCTGTTGCCACAGTGTTTCCATCGCCGGGGTGATGACCATGGTGCGGTGGTCAAAGGCCATCATCAGTGTATTGGCGACGACCGCTATGCGCTGTTCGGCGGGATTCTCACTGTGGGCGTATTGCGCTGCAAGATGGCTGATTCGGGGAAAGTTCTGCTGGTCGTAGGCCAACATGACCTGACTACGGGCCAACTCGGTCGCGGTTGGTTGGTAGTCGTTTTGAATGAAGCGAAATTCGTTGGCACTGACGCCTAACCGATCCAGAATCGCAAAGAGCTTTTCCGCAGCGAGGTCGTGTTGACCGCTTTCTAGGCGACTCGCAAAGGATCGGGAGACAATCGCTCCGTAGACTTCTTTCTGGGTAACCCCCTTGGCCTGGCGAATCTGTTTTAAAGTTGAGCCGATGGTGGACATGGCAAGCGCTCCTTTCAGGGATGTGGCATATTTGCTACATATTATAGGATTAATCGGCGGCAATTGCGACTACAATAATGAGCAACGATGCAAACGAAGGGGGCAATCACGAATGGCTGAATCTGTTCAAATCAGTAATCGGCAGTCGACGATTCAAATCGTCAAGGCGGCAAGCAGCGATATCATTAGTACGCTGGGTGGAGATACCTTCAGCTTTGCGATGGGGCTGATGTTGCTCCACCGGACACATTCGGCCATTAGCTTTGGCCTCGGATCCATCATCTATCCCTTGATTGGCTTATTATTAGTCATGCCGGTGGGAAATCTCGTGGATCGGCGGCGCCACAAGCCCCTGATCTTACTGAGTAAATCAACGGTCATCGTGGCCTTGGTGCTGTATGCCGTATTGACGGCCAACATCAACGATCCCATGCTATTGGCGGTGTTGTTGCTGGTCGTCATTGCCTGTTGCGACAAGGTGACCAATACAACGTTTACCGCGGCGGTGCATGAGCTGGTCAACGACAAGCACGTCAAGACGCTCGCAACCATCGAACAGGCGGCTACGGCCGGCATTCAGCTGCTGTCACCGATCTTGGCCGCGGCATTGTACGGGTGGATTGGCTTTACCGGAATCATTCGCGTGGAAATAGCGGCCGAGGCAGTGGTCCTCTTGATCGCGCTAAGCATGCGTTTTTATCCGCTCCCAGCCGAGGATGTGCCGGATACGGATGGCGGTGAGTGGCAACAATTCAAGATTGGCCTGGTCTACATCAAAAATCACCTCACACTTCGGGCGGTCGTTGTACTAGGGGTCGGGCTGAACTTTCTACTGAGTTCAATCGACGTCGGCTTACCGTATGCCATCGTGCAGGAGCGGCATCTGGGAAATGCAAATTTAAGCCTGGTCATGAGTGGTTTTGCCGGGGGAATCCTGGTGGGCAACCTGATCCTTTCCGTATTGCCGTCATTTAAAAAAGTACTTCTCGCGGTACTCCGGCTGTGCGTGCTGACCGGGGTCGGGATTACCCTGTTGGGCATCATCTTCCTCAGCACGCTGACCGGTAACTATCTGGTGGTTGGCTTGATTGTCTGGGCCGTCGCCATTGGACTGGTCCTCGCATTCATCAATACGCCGATGTCGGTCTACATGCAGATGACGGTGCCGACCAAGCTTCTCGGCCGTGTGGGGTCAACGTTTAGCACGCTGATGACGCTGGCCTTACCTGCGGGCACCATCGCCTACGGGGCCTTCTTCCAGAACTTTCCGGCCGGACCGGTCTACCTGATTACCGGGGTGCTCGTCATCTGCTACACAGGCTACCAACTCGTCAGGACACTGCATCGTGAAAAGGTAAATGGGCAAATTGGGCAGGAATAACCCGGTTCCGTGCTAGAATTGACCATATAGCTGGGTAAAAGTCAGAGTACCTTGAGCTGACACGAATTTGCCCGACAGGTAGTGACCGATTGATAGGATTGCATTGGCTAAAGCATGATGTTAGCCAGATTCTATCGGGTTTTCCAAGAAGGGAAGGTTCATGCAGATGCAAGAGTTCGATATCGTTGTGATTGGTGGCGGCCCCGGTGGGTTAGCCGCAGCGTATGGTTTACACGCACAAGGACTGAGCGTTGCCGTCGTTGAAAAAGATCTCTGGGGTGGAACGTGTCCCAATCGGGGCTGTGATCCCAAGAAAATTCTGATGGCCGCAGTCGAGGCACAGGGCCGTGCAGAAGCCCTGCAAGGCCACGGTCTAACCAGTGTGCCACAGCTCGATTGGCCGTCCCTGATGGCAGCTAAACGTGCCTACACGACCAAGATTCCGGAAGGGACGCACGGCGGCCTGGAAGCGGCTAAGATTGCCACGTTCCATGGCGCAGCCAGCTTCAATGCCGATGGCACGCTGACGGTCGGTGACGACCAGCTCAATTCGGCCAATTGGATCGTGGCGACCGGTCAGGAGCCACGGATTCCCGCCATCGATGGGGCTGAATGGTTGAATACCAGTAATGAATTTTTAGACTTGGATAATCTACCAGCCGACATTACCCTGATGGGAGCGGGCTACGTGGGCGTTGAACTGGCGTCAATTGCTAACGCTGCTGGGAGCCGCGTTCACCTGATCCACCACAGCGACCGGCCACTGCGCGCCTTTGATGGCGACCTGGTCAACGACCTGTTGGAACGGCTCAGGGCAGAAGGCGTCGACGTGCAACTGAATACGACGATTACGACCGTTGCTCCTGCCGATGACCAGTTCAAGGTCACGACGACCGTTGGAGATAGTTGGACGACGGGGATGGTCTTCGCTACCGCTGGCCGCAAGCCGGTCGTGGATGACCTGCACCTGGACCGCGTCAACGTGGCCACGACGGCGCATGGTATCACGGTCAATGGCAATCTACAGACGACCAATCCGCATATCTTTGCGTTGGGCGATGTGGTCGATCGGCCCCAGCCTAAATTGACACCGGTCGCTGGTTTTGAAGGTCGCTACCTGACTCAAACGCTGACGACCTGCGATTCACCGGATATCGTGTATCCCACGATTCCATCCGTGGTCTATGGCAAGGCACAACTGGCTCAATTGGGTGTGACGACGGCTGAGGCCGTAGCGGCACCGGATAAGTATCAGGTTACTGATCTTGATCTGACCCACTGGTACAGCTATCAGCGGATTCAAGATCCCCATGCGAGAATCAAGGTGGTCGTGGATCGGACGACCCAACACATCGTTGGCGCAGCGGTCCTGAGCAGTGAAGCCGAACAGCTCGTCAACTACCTGGACTTCGTGATTGAGAATCATATGGGTAGTGCAGAGATTGCCCAGACGATTACGGCTTATCCAACGCTGGCTTCGGATTTAAGCTACTTTAATTAATAGACTAGAGAGGAAAGTTGTCGACATTAGGTGGCAACTTTTTTTGTTTAAGAGTTGTATATAGCTTTGAGCGTAAATGGCCTATAGTAATCCCACCGTATTTGCGCGACAATGAAGACGTAATCGATACCAATTTGTTTCGGGGATGAATCGTTGGCAATTACATAGATTTTTAGTGAAGGGGAGATTTCACAATGAAAATAAGCACAAAGTTAGGCCTAACTATGGCTGCCGTCATGTTAGGCGTACTTGGCCTGGGGACACAGGCCAGCGCTAAGTCGGCAACCGTTAAGATCGGCAATAATCGGGTTCCTCGCGATTATCTTTACACGAGTACTTTCTACCGGTCAACTAAGGCCGTGACGGTCAAGGTGACGGCTAACCATACCGACGGAACCTTTGCATCGAAGACCGTCAAGATTCCCAAGAATACGGTCGTTTCTGGCCAGAAGTATCATATCACGAGTAAGAAACAGGCATTGTCGATCAATCACGATGACGAGTTGAGCTATCACGTTTTAAAGACGGCCTTCACGCAACACCCGAGCTACGTGCCCAGTGTCCGGAATCTCACGGTTAGTCCAGCTGCCTTCAAAAAGGTTAAGCGGCCAGTCTATTTGCCAACCTGGAGCCACGGTGATCTCTACCTTGGGGGCAAGTCAGCGATTGGTAAGCTGACCAGCAAACGGCAGGTTCAAGTTACCTCGGACGGCTATCTCGAAATTCATAAATATGTGGCCACTACCGGGACGGCGACCCCGAAGCCGTTACAATCGGCTAAGATTAATCGGACGCAGGTGAAGGGGGCAACGCGCTACCTGTACTTCAGTCACAAGATTAAGGGGTTAACGTTGAAGCATGTGGCGAAGCGCGGTCAGACCCAGTATCGGTTGACCATGAAGAATTTACATCAACCGCAACATCGGGCGGGCTTTTCGGATGATGATATGCCGGGGGTTTACTACAGTCTGTACAAGCTCGGCAGTCAGACTTACTTCACGCCAGTCGCGGATGACACGGCTTACTAGGAGCTGGGGACAGTTCGGAGGAGAACAAGATGAAAAGGAAAATTTGGACCGCGTTGCTGGGTATCGCTGTGCTTGGTGGCCTCTGGGGTATGACCAGTACGGCCCAGGCGGCGACGCCATATAAGACGGTCAAGCTAAATTGGTATACGGAGACGACGATGTTACGGTCGGTCAACGCTAAGCAGTCGATTAACATCTGGAATCGCGCGCATACGAAGAAACTGGGCAATTTGAAAACCTATCCCAATGTGACTTGGACCAGTACGGCGCGGCTACATCTCAAGCATGGCAACACTTACGCCTGGTATTACCGGGTCAACGGGCAGATTGGTCGTAATCAGATCAAGCAGGGCTATGTTTGGCACGGCTTCATAGAGGAAGGGCTGGCTAATGACATGTTGACGAGGCGTTGCACGCCGCTATGGCTTTTTAAACGGAATGCGGATTACAACAAGTATGTGAAACTGTCGCCATCGCAGGGAACAACGCGCGCAATATTGAAATTGTTCCCGAACAGCCCGCTGACACTGGATCTGAGCCGAATCGCAATTATTAAGGACGGACGCTACAGCTCGGATGATATTGTGATGCCGGTTATGCACCCGAAGACGGCGAACTATCAGAAGTTAAAGGCCTTCCCGATAATTACGAAGTATCTGAAGAAGTCCCGTGACCAGCCAACCGCGACGCGCGTCAAGCAGGTCAAAAAGTTATTGGCCGCTGAAGGTTACGGCGCTGCCAAGCGGAAGAGCCTGAAGAATTATCAGGTGGGATTGGAGATTATCGATCATTCGTCTACTAATAAATATCACGACTACAATGGCTATGCTTTTGTAGTTGCGCAGTTGAAGTAGCTTGTGGGTGAACCGGTGCCGAGTGAACCGAATTGGGTTGTACTAAAGAAAAGATAATGGATTACGAAAAAACGGGCCTGGGATAAGATTCCAGACTCGCTTTTGGTGTGCAGTTTTAGATGGGCGAAACGTGTGCCGCAAGACAGCTAGTTGCGAACGCTAATCATCAACGTATTTTAAAATATCCCCCGGCTGGCAGTCGAGAACTTTGCAGATCTTGGTCAGCGTGCTGAAGCGGATGGCCTTGGCCTTACCCGTTTTCAGAATTGAGAGGTTGGCGGGGGTAATGTCGATGGCCGCCGCTAGTTCTCGGCTGGTGATATTGCGTTCAGCCATCACCACGTTTAAGGTTAATTTGACCATGATAGACCTCCTAAATGGTTAAATCATTTTCGGCTTTAAGGGTCAAGGTGTATCGGTAGGCAACGTAGATGACGCCAAAGAAGATGGCCATCCAGACATCGGCAACGGCTGACGACCAAGTTGCCCCCATGACGCCGTCGTTATTCACTAGGTAAAACCAACTTCGGGTCAACTGGTTGCCGCTCGCAAGGAAAAGGTCACCGATAATCATGGCGATTCGGGCAATGAACAGTTGTTTCAGAGCGCCCACGGTAGTGACAGCAAAGTAATCGGCATCGCGAAGATTCGTCAGAATTACGATGAGTGCCTTTAGATGCTTAATGATTGCCCAAACGAGAATGGCACTTCCGATTAAAATTAAGATTGCGTATGGCCAGCTTGGAAAACTTTGCATTGCTGCAGCCGTGACAGTGTGTTTTCCTGGTAACAATAGAAAATTGTCATTATGCAGAATGGTTTTTGATAGTGTCCCTTTAATAACAGGATAAAAGTTGCCTAATGGCAGGATAATCAAAAGATAGGCAAAAACGATACTAATTCTCCCCAGAATAATGACACAGTTAATTCCAAATTTTAACCACTTTGACATGGTTAACATCTCCTCATTGAATTATTCATTTTCAATAATAGCATATCGTTTAACGATAATCAATAATCAAGAAACGATATTTTTACTCTAGCTATTGTGCTAAATGGTTTAGAGGTGTACTCTTTTTTCAGGAGGGGATTGTTAATGATGAATAAAATAGTATCGCTTGAGTATTCTAGTGGGGCCAAAGGTCTGGATGCCGGGATCTATACCTATGAGGTCGATGGGAAAAACGTCCTTAAAATAGATTTTCCAGATAGTAATGGCTTTATGGCTGTTCATGAGAAAGACGATAAAACAGTTTATATTAAGGCAGACTACATGAAGTTTACGACTAAATAGAGTTTAGCTAATAGGAAATGGTTAGCAGCAACCTGTCGCTTGAATTGGCGATACGTTGCTACTTTTTGTGTGGAATGAAGGGTCGCTGGAAACGCCGTCACAACAATCCTTATAGCGGATTTGATGTTGTCCGCAACTTTACATTGCTATTCACCTTGGAGTCCCGTATAGTTGGGGAAATTCCAGTGGTTAGATGGAAAGTGGTCGGCAA
This sequence comes from uncultured Lactobacillus sp., assembly GCA_937874695.1. Classification (GTDB taxonomy): domain Bacteria; phylum Bacillota; class Bacilli; order Lactobacillales; family Lactobacillaceae; genus Levilactobacillus. Next base: position 20,487 of record CALNAJ010000010.1, on the reverse strand, counting down.
AAAACGATCTTCCAGTAACTCTATCTGGGAAGGTCGTTGGTAAAAATAGCTTATAGAATTAAAGCCATTTGAATAAAATTTTAGATAGTATGTTTACGTCATACCGAATCCGATAGTCAGAATTGTTATCAATGAAATAATGTAATAGGTGAGCACAAATTTTTTAGCAATTGGCTGTGATCGTAGCTTTTTATAAAGTTTGGCAACTAGACCGAATGTGATAACGATGCTAATACTCCAAAGTAATGCAAGCAGAATGCGGGGGGTATCGGAGAGTGCGAGCCAATCAGCGATGAATTTACTGATGACTGTCCCGGCATCTAGCAGTAACGTGAGACTGATTAAGCGAAAGAATTTTGTTTTTAGTGTCATGATAAATGCGCCCCTTTCGGCGGAATGACCGATTATAGCTAGCCGTAGTTTTATAATGTGATTAGCAATCATTCTTTGGTATACTGAGAAAAATCCTGGAGGTGGGTAATATGTTGGTGACGTTAGCACCGTTAACTGCAGCGGATGCCCTGGCTTTTTGGCAGTTAGCTTTTAGTGATCCACAGGCCGAATGGCTCAAGTGGAATGGGCCTTATTTTCACGACAAGGTACCCAGTCGGGAAAAGTTCTTGACCGAGATTGCACCGCAGAAATTCATCGGTAATCCTTCTCGGCAGGTCATCAGAGTCGATGGCCGCATGGTCGGCATTGTTTCGTATGACTACGACGATGGGGACCTTCAGCGGTGGCTCGACTTTGGCATCGTCTTGTATCGACCGGAGGATTGGCATCGCGGTATCGGCAAACAAGCACTGACACTGTGGATTGACTGGCTATGGAATCACGTAGATTTACCTCATATTGGCCTCACAACGTGGTCGGGCAACGTCCGCATGTGTCGGTTAGCCGAAAGTCTGGGCCTGCAACAGGAGGCTCGCGTGCGGCAGGTGCGTTATTGGCAGAATCAGTACTGGGATTCGGTGAAGTACGGTTGTCTGCGTGATGAATGGCGAGGGCAGAACGGCAACTAAGTTAGGGCTTGTGGCGACGACGGCTTTCAGTGATTAGGGTGGAAATGCCGATGAAAATGGCCAACGCAACGGTAACCAGGAAAGTCTTTAGATTTTCGACGGCTTTGACGAATGATGTCCCATAAAGTTGGTCGTTGAAGACCATGAGGATCCAGAAGAGGCCGGCTTGGCGGAAGGCCCGTTGGCAGGCAAAACGTACCTGAGCTGCCTGCAATGCTGGCACTTCAGACTTGTCCTTCAGGCCCATCAACGTCAGTGACTCCTTGAAGTACAGCCCCCCAATGAGGAACGTAACGAGAACGTCGCTGATAATGACGAACTGGAATAACTGGGTACGGGAGATCCAGGAGGCTAATCCAGTGAAGACCAGACTAGAAATTAAAATGTAAAAATACAGATAGGTAAAGGCGTTAGCACCGACCTGATTGGCTTCTTGTGACTGGCTTGGTGCGAGACTCCCCTGTATGTGGAACAGGTGCTTGACCCAACGAATATAGTGGCTGTCTTTCATGATGCTTCCCTCCTGACCAGCGCCGGGCCGCGACGTGGTATTTGATAAGCTGATGGTAGGACCAGTGTGGGGGAGAGTCAATTTAAAGACATAACAGGAAAGGTTAAATAACCAACGCAAAATAAAATGACCACCGGCGAGTTTAGCCAGTGGTCATTGTTAGACTTATTTACTGAGCCCCTTAACAATAGTGGGGTCGTAGACGAGCTTCTGAACGTGGGTGGCAATCTTGGCCATTCGAGGGAAGCCGCTAAAGCCGGTCTGTTCGTGGCCGTGGGTCATGATGACCAGGATATAGCGCTCGCCGTTGGGCAGGGTGACGATGGCGGCATCGTTATTGGTGTCGGCCAGGAAGCCGACCTTGTCGGCAACGACCGTGCCCTTTTGGGCGGCCGCGGCTCCGGCGGGAATCCCCTTACGGTAGACCTGTTGCTTCATCAACGACAGGAGCTTCTGTTGATCCTTGGCGTGACTGAACGGCCCACTCTGTGTCGCGAGGTCCTTCAACACGAGGGTCAGGCTGTAGGCGGTTGTGGTGGCCGCCTCGCCGCTGACAAAGGTTGGCGAGTAGTAGTGCCGACTGGCGAGATAGTCGTCAAGCGCGACGGGACCATAAGTATCGACGACGTCTTCGGAGAAGTCGTTGGCGCTGTTGACAATCATCCGGTGGAAACCATCTTCCTCGGCAGGGGTCCAGGTGTATAGCCCAGCAGCGTGCTGGTGGAAGAGGTAGGCTGCGATATACAGCTTGTAGGTGCTGGCCGAGATCTCCGGCGTGTGAGCGTTGGCTGAGGTGGCGAGGGCGCCAGACTTATAGAATTTGGTGGCCATCGTTGACTTCGCCGCGGGACTGCCAGCGACTGGGCCTAAATTGTAGAAACTAACACTAGCGGTGCCATCGGCCGTCACGGACTTCAAGTAATGATGGAGTTGGCGTTTTACGCTGCGTTGCTTGTGGGCAATTTGCTTTGCGTTGGCTGGCTGTGGCGTTGGCGCCGTTGGTTGGTTCCCCTGGTTACGATGTGCTTGTACCGTAATCAGACTGGCTAAGACAATCAGGAAGATGCCAAGGCCGGCCAGGATTCTGCGATTATGAAGGTAAGGCAGTAATCGGCTAATATGTATTTTGTGGCGGGGTGGCCGGAAAGCATGTTTCATGGCGAGCATCTCACTTCGATTCTATTTTTTAGAGTGGTCAGAGACGTTGGTTAAGTTAAGCGTCTTATCTGAGCAAATCAATTGTATTTGAAAGCGTAATCAAAGTTTACCACTAATTGTTAGGTGAAAGTACCAAAATCGGTGGAATTAATTAACGCCGAATATAACCTAATGGGGTAATTGAATTTATTGTGCGACTATCAGACGGTTAACCGTGAATTTGGCGGCAGTTGCCTCTGTTGTGGCCCGCCAAAGTGGCGTATGATAGAACCTAATTAATTTTTAAGAAGGAGGGATGAGGATGGCTTTTCTCGGAACACTGTGTTTGATTCTGGTATTGACCACGTTAGCGGGAAACTTTGCCAACCGATTGGGCGTGCCCGCCGTGATCGGTGAGCTGGTCATTGGAATATTGATCGGACCGGCCATGCTTGACTGGGTCCAGCTCAATAGTCTGGTGAACTTGTTTGCCGACATTGGGGTGGTCATTCTGATGTTTTTGGGTGGCTTGGAAAGTAATTTGGAGCTACTGATGAAGTATCTGCGACCAGCCATTGTGGTGGCAACACTTGGTGTGATTTTCCCAATTGCGCTAATGGGCCTGGCCTCCTGGTGGTGGGGGTTCAGTGCGCTGGAAGCCCTCTTCATTGGAGTGATCTTCTCCGCCACTTCGGTCTCGATTTCCGTGGCTGTGCTGAAAGAGTTTCACGCACTGTCTACGCGTGAGGGCGCGACCATCCTGGGGGCGGCCGTGGCCGATGACATCATGGGCGTGGTCCTATTGTCCCTGATGATCAGTCTATTGGCTAGTCAAGGCATCAAGGCTGCGGGGAACCAACCCAACCTGGCCGTGGTTCTGATCGAGCAGATCGCCTTCTTTGGTGGCACATACATATTAGTTAAATGGGTCGCACCGTACCTGATGCACCTGAGTGAACGGCTCGTCATGGCTTCCAGTGTGACCATCATGTCGATGGTCATCTGTCTGGGAATGGCCTGGTTGGCCGATATCGTTGGCTTGAGTGGGGCTATTGGGGCCTTCTTTGCCGGCATCGCCGTGGCACATACGCCGTACCGGGCCGTTTTGGCCGATCACGTGGAGCCGCTGGGGAACGCCATCTTTATCCCGGTCTTCTTTGTTAGTGTGGGGTTGAATATGACCCTCGACCATATGGCGGAGAACATGGGGATTATCGTGGGGTTGACCGTCTTAGCCTGCCTGACGAAGCTGATTGGCTGCGGCCTCGGCGCGCGGCTGTGCGGGTTCTCTTGGACCAGTAGTAGCGTGATCGGTACCGGGATGATTGCCCGGGGTGAGATGGGGCTGATTACCGCCCAGATTGGGCACCAGGCTGGTCTGCTGGGGGATGCTAACTACTCCGCCATGATTTTGGTGATCGTGTTGGCCACGATTCTGGCACCATTGCTGTTGAAACAGATATTAAAGCGCATGCCAAAAGCAACGGCGGCATCAGCGGTCGAATGAGTAAATCGTCTGGTTGTTGATTAGTCCGTGGCGCGGGCAATTGCGGGGTTAAAACGAATTGTCTTGCTTTACCGATAGGCAACGCGTATTGTCAAAGAGAAGTAACACCGGTGGTTATTCGGAGGAGGAATTTGCACCATGGTTAAACCTTATTTTTTTATTGGTCTTGCGGCTGTGTCGCTAGGATTGGTGGCAACCGACCTGACCTCGGCCCAAGCGGCAACGTGGCATGCGGGGACGCCTAAAGTCTTGCGCCACACCTGGTTTCATAACGGCAAGGGCGACAATAAAGCCTATATCACGTACAGTAAGACCAAGAGCACGGGGAATCTCTTTGGTCTGGATGAAGGTAGCGAACATTATTATCGCTTGCCAGGGTATGGGCTGAAGAAGCTGAAATACCGGTCATTGGGTCACCACGTCTATCAACTATCGGGCATTCAATACTCGCCCAAGGGTGGTAAAGTGCAGTTCGATGGGCAACGCATGACCTACAAGTTGAAGGTCCAAAAGAGTCAATTGCACTTCTACAAGGGCTATCACAACTATGGTCGCCACACGACGTTTCCCACGATGAAGACGCCAGCGATTTTTTAAAATTAAACACAAAGATCCCGTTGTTACAAATAACCTAAGCTATTTGCGACGACGGGATTTTTCTATAGTATTTTTCGAAAACTATGGTTGCGACAAATGGTAGGCATAACCAACTGTGACGGCGGTAAGGATGATCATACCGATTATCAGGGACATCAGGAACCAGGCAGCTTGGAAGGTGCCAATCAGGAGGCTGATTACGCCAATGACAAAGAGCAGGCGAGCGCCTAACAGGTTCGTCTTGTCCCAGATTTCCGTGGAGTTACGCGTCCAAGGTAGGCGAATGCCGTAAACCCCGTTTGGCCGCATGTAGGGCATGGGGATGCCCAGCAGGGAGAAGAAGATGCCCAGTCCAGCCTGTGAGGAAGACAGGTTAGCCGTATCCAAGGCCCGCGGCAGGATGAGTAGGATCAGACCATACACGGTCAAAACGACATTGAAGTCCAGTAAAATTTCAGTTAGTACTTTGGGGGTCACGTATTTCTTCAACTTCACCGGGAGATAGAGCATCACGGCATAGGCGGCGGTGAAAATCAGCAGCGTCCGTAGCGTGCGCAAGGGCTGGATGGGTCCCAGCTTGACGGCAAGCACCTGAACAATCCAGCAGAGCAGCAGAATCAGGGCGTTGCTAATCTTAAAGACGCCGAGTTTGGTTTGACAGTACTTTGGTAATAGCATCGCGATCACTCCAAGTCAGAATTTTCTTTGTGTGAGGCCCACAATAGTCGGTTGGGATGGTGGAAACAATAAAAGCGACTGACCTTGTTAATTGAAGCGGCTGAACTAAGCTATTGGGGGACATATTGGACATAAAAACGACCTTAACCGGCGAGTGCTGGTCAAAGTCGTTTGAAGTCTTATCAAGTTAGATTTCTGAAAATTATAGGGTGTTAGTTCTGAAATTCGTGTTCAATCGTCAAATCAGCCTGTGGAATCTTTCCCGAGGCAATCAATGGCGAAACTGCGCCGATACTCAATAACGTCAGGTGATGCATGGCTCGTGACGCAATCGTGTAGAGCGTCCCCGTCATTTGTTCATCGGGGTAGTTTTCAGCCGAGACGTTGTAGGCGATAACGCTGTCGAATTCCAACCCCTTGGCCAAGTAAATCGGCAGAACGACGACGCCCTTAGGTAAGGAACGGTCGGTATCGGTAAGTCGTGTCAGGTCGAACTGGCCATGCAGCTCCTGATAGACGCGTTTGGCCTCGGTCGTACTCTTGGTGAGAATGGCCACGGTGCCGCTAGTGGCAAGCTCCGTCGAGACTTCGTTGGCCAACGCCTTGAAGGCAGCGTCTTCGTCGTAACGAATAACGACCTTGGGCAAATCTCCTGGCCGGTTGAAGGCCTCAATCTGGTCGCCATCCGGTAACAGCGCCTTAGCAAAGGTCGTGATAGGGTAGGTCGAACGGTAGGAACGCCGCAACGTGATCAAACGAGACCGCTTGACGTTCAGGGCCGTGTCCAACTTCTTCAAGATGGATTCTGGGGATTCTACCGCTTTGAACAAGGCCTGTTCACTGTCACCCAACAGGGTCAGCTTGGCCCGAGGAAACGCGTGTTGCAGGTAAATCAATTGGGCCATCGAGTAATCCTGCATCTCATCGACGAACAGGTGCTGCATCCGGTGGTTCGCCCCGCCACCAATCAAGAGATCGCGTAGGTAGAGCAGAGGAGCGGCGTCAGTCAGCGCCAGCCGGTGAAATTCAATGTCATGTTGGTAGGCAGCAATCACCGTTTGCCAGTCGTCAGCGGACACATCGTCTGGTAACGGACAGTGCTTCAGGAAGGCCGTGTATTGACTGTAGGCGTCCAAGAAGTAGCCGTTATAAATGGCATCGTCGACCGACCGCAGCCGTTTGCGCACGATTTGCCGGGCAATGAAGTCAATCTCATCGTCGAGTTGTTCGAATTCACCGAGATGGTTAGCGCCCAACCAATTGTGATAATCTTCATCGTTGAGCTGGTCGATTTCATCGCGTACCCAGTCGGCCTTGGCTTCATCCGCGATGCGGTGCTTCAGCCGTTTCTCCAGAGCATTCTTAGTCCGTAGGAAGCGGTCGGCCGGGGCGGTGGCGTCTGGAAATTGTTCGTAGATGTCGCGAATTTCTTCCTTACTGAAGAACACACGACCGTCGAAACGAATATCGGTAAACTTCAACTCGTCGGCGGGGCAGGTGTGACAGTAATCCTTGACCGCCGTCATCAATGCGGCACTCTCACGGAAGTCACGCAGCCGGTGATTGACCGGGACCTGTTGATCGGCTTCGTAACGTTCGAACTGCGTCTGCACCTTCAGGCCTTGGAACCGTTGCGTGAGAAATTCAGCGAGGGTGACCTGCCGCATATTGCGTTCCCCTAAGCTGGGGAGAACGTCACTGATATAGTGGCTGAACAGCCGGTTGGGCGAGAAGAGGACAATCTGGTCGGCTTCAAGGTCCCGGCGACTGTGGTATAGCAGAAAGGCAATCCGTTGCAGAATTGCGGAGGTCTTGCCGGAACCGGCGACCCCTTGGACGACGAGCAGGTCGCTCTTGGTATCGCGAATGATGTCGTTTTGTTCACGTTGAATGGTAGCCACGATGTTTTGCATGGTCGCGTCGTTCTGTTCGCCCAACGCATGCTGGAGCATTTCATCCCCAACGGTTTCGTTGGTGTCGAACATGTTTTCAATCCGACCGTCTTTGATCAGAAATTGCCGCTTCTTCAGGAGGTCGGTCTGTTGATCGCCAGCTGGCGTGTTGTAGGCAACCTGACCGAGAACCCCATTATAGTAGATACTGGAGATGGGGGCCCGCCAGTCATAAACCAGAAAGTTCTGCTCGTCATCGACGAATGAGGCCGTGCCAATGTAGAGGGATTCTGGCGTCGTTTCGCCGGGGTCCTGGATGTCAATCCGGCCGAAGTAGGGCGACCGTTGGAGTTCTTTAAAGGTATCAAGTTGATCTTGAATGATGTTTTGATTTTCAGTTAGCCGGGAGACCAATGCCCGTTGTTGTTGCAGTTCGGCACTGGTTTCGATTCGGTCATCGACTTCAAACCAGTTGACCGAGGTGTTTTCGCTGTAATTCTTCAACACGTTGCGTAATTCTTTGTGCGCAGCGGTGTAGTCGGACGTGGTCTTATCGATCCGCTCACCGATCTGAGCAGCGACGTGGTCAACACGTTGTTGTTCCTGTGCTTCTTCGCTGGTGGTCAAAATGACCGCCTCCTTTGGATAGGCTAAATTGCTTAACAAGTTTAGTCATTTTAGGGGTCCCTGTCAATCAAAGCGATTGGGAATGCTGGGATTGTCGGGCGCAAACAGGTGATTGGGGATATTCAGATATGTTAGCCATGGTCGCTTAGAATGCTGATGAGATAAATTGGCTTGGCGATAGGGACTAAGATATCGTTATTATCTTGCTGGCTATTCGATTAACATTTATCCCTAATGAATAGCTGGCAAATCAGTAGCTATGATAAAAATCTTTGTATTGACAAGACGGTTTACTTTCCCAGTGAAAACCTCTAAAATAAGAACATGAAAGTCGTGATATAGAGTAGGCCAAGTCCAGAGAGAAACCGCCCGTGCTGAAACGGTTTTAGCGTCGAATTGGGTCACGACCAAACATTCAATCGATAATCAATTATCGCGGGGTCCCGTTAACGACAAAAGTGGTGGTCATAGCGATCACAATTTAGGTGGTACCGCGCAAGTTAGCGTCCTATTGGAGTCTCTCTCCAATGGGGCGCTTTTTCAGAAAGGAAGAGTATTAATGACTAAAAAGCACGTTATATTAACTGGTGACCGACCAACAGGTAAACTTCATATTGGACATTACGTGGGGTCCCTGAAGAACCGGGTTGCCCTGCAAAACACTGGCGATTACGACACATTCATCATGATTGCCGACATGCAGGCGCTGACCGACAACGCCCGCGATCCCGAAAAGATTCGCCACAGCCTGTTACAAGTGGCGTTGGACTACTTAGCCGTGGGTATCGATCCCGCCAAATCCACGATTCTCGTCCAATCTCAGATTCCAGCACTTAGCGAGTTAACGATGGCCTACCTGAACTTGGTCAGCGTTGCCCGGTTGAACCGGAACCCAACGGTTAAGACGGAAATCAAGCAAAAGGCGTTTGGTGAAAGTGTCCCAGCTGGTTTCTTCATCTACCCAGTGAGCCAAGCCGCTGATATCACGGCATTCAAGGCCGACACGGTGCCCGTTGGGGAAGACCAAGAGCCAATGCTGGAACAGACGCGTGAAATCGTCCGCAGCTTCAATAGTATTTACCAACAAGAGATTCTGGTTGAGCCAGAAGGCTACTTCCCACCTAAGGGCCAGGGCCGGATTCCGGGCCTCGACGGTAACGCCAAGATGAGTAAGTCATTGGACAACGCCATCTACTTGGCCGACAGCGCCGATGACATTCAGAAGAAAGTAATGTCGATGTACACTGACCCTGAGCACGTGCACATTGAAGACCCAGGCCACATTGAAGGCAATACCGTCTTTACGTATTTGGACATTTTTGCCGACGATACGGACCATGTTGCTGATTTGAAAGCACAATACCAGCACGGTGGGCTCGGTGATGTTAAAATTAAGCGGTATTTGAACGAAGTCCTTCAAGCCAAGCTGCAACCGATTCGCGAACGTCGCGAACAGTACGCTGCCAACGAGGACGCCGTTTACGATATCTTGAAGCAAGGTAGTGAAAAAGCCAATAAGGTTGCTGCACAAACGTTACGCGAAGTTCAGCACGCTATCGGTATCGACTACTTCGGCTAGACTGAAACGGAGGAGAGTCTATGCAAAACTTAGCCATTGTTGATCTCGGATCGAATTCGGTCCGCATGGCCGTTAACGAACTCCACGACGACGGCACCTATCGCGAGGTTAATCGCGTCAAGGTGGACAGTCGGCTGTCGGAGGGCATGGGCCCCGAGAAAATTCTGCAACCGAAGGCGATGGATCGTACGATCAGTGCGTTGAAGTCGTTTCGACCGTATTACGAACAATTGCCGAACCTTGTCGTCAGAGGGATTGCCACGGCGGCAGTCCGTCAGGCGCGGAACCGGGATGAGTTTCTCAAACGCGTTGCGGTGGCGACCGACATTGACCTCGAAGTGTTGTCCGGCGACCAGGAAGCCTATTACGACTACCTGGGGGCTGTGAATCGACTGAAGGTTAAAGACTGCCTACTTCTAGATACCGGTGGAGCCAGTTGTGAATTGGTCCACGTCAAGGATGGCCGTGATGCTAACTTGATCAGCGTGCCGTTTGGGGCCGTCAATCTGTCTGAACAATTTCGGTTGGATGACCGTGTCCGAGCGGTGGACCTATTCTCCGCGCAAGTCTTCTTGCGTGAACGGCTCCGCGATATTTGGTGGCTGAACGATGCCAAGCATTTACCGTTGGTTTTGTTGGGCGGCGCTAACCGGACGCTGGCCCGCATGAATCGTCAGCAGCAAAAGATTTTGCACGTGGAGGATATCCACGGCTACCGTTTGACCACTGAGCAAGTCATGAAAACCTTTGAGCGCCTGTTACGGGTGCCGTTGGGCGAACGAAAACGTATCTCCGGCCTAGAACTAGACCGCGCCGATATTATTATCGGTGGGATGTTGCCATTGGTAACACTTTTACAGATGTTGGACTCCGATCGGGTTGTTTTCTCCGAGAGTGGGGTCCGCGAAGGCATTATTTCCGAATATCTCAGTCAACGCTAGGAGGAATGTCTTATGGCACAAACACCATTCTACCGGCTACCCTATGGGGCCCGGCGCGACTTGTTGGCTCAGCAGAGTCATTTAACGGTTCAGCAATTGGCGAAGATTGCCGCCAGACAACGGTCAGCTGATGCTGATTTGATTGAAAATTACCTCACGACTTACGGCCTCCCTGAAGGGGTCGCCGTCAATCTACGGGTCAACGGCCAGACCATTGCCGTGCCGATGGTGACGGAGGAACCCTCCGTCATCGCCGCCGCCAGCAATGGGGGCCGACTATTGACCAGTGAACGGGGAATTACCACCAAGGTTGAGCGACGTGAAGTCATGGGCCAGATTGTCCTGAGTCATGTCGCCGATCGTACCGGGGTCAAAGCCTGGCTGACCGCTCATCAAGACGAGCTCTTGAAGGTGGCCAACGAGGTTCATCCCTCGCTGATTGGTCATGGAGGCGGCGCCCGTTCGCTACGGATTCGGTGCATCCCCCCTTACTGGATGTCGTTGGACTTGTTTATCGATGTCGGTGAGGCGATGGGGGCCAATCTGGTCAACACAATCTGTGAGGCCGTTGCGAACTACTTAAAGGAACATTTAACCGTCAACGTATTGATGAGTATCTTAAGTAACTATGCAACTCACAGTCTGGTAACCGCTGAAGTGGCGGTGCCGGTTGATCAATTGGCGACAAAAACCATTGATGGCGCGACCGTTGCCCAACGGATCTGTGATGCCAGTGACTTTGCCGAGCACGACCCATACCGGGCGGTGACCCACAACAAGGGCATCATGAACGGTATCGATGCGGTTGTTCTGGCGATGGGGAACGACTGGCGAGCCGTAGAAAGCGGTGCGCACGCCTATGCGAGCCGTCACGGCAGCTATCAGAGTCTCAGTCGTTGGTGGCTGGAGGATGATGCGACGTTACACGGTGAGTTGACCTTGCCGTTAGCGCTGGGTTATGTTGGTGGTGCCACACGGGTCTTTCCGTTAGTGGTCATCAACCAACAGATTGCTCAGATTACCTCGGCTCGCGAGCTGATGGGCGTGACGGCGGCGGTGGGGTTGGCCCAGAACTTGGCGGCTCTTCGTGCGCTAGTGACCGACGGCATTCAGCGCGGTCACATGCAACTCCAATTAAAATCACTCGCGTTGTCGGTCGGCGCGACGCCGGGAGAAGTTCCGGCGGTGGTAGGCCGACTGCGTGATCACACGCAACCGACGACGGCACAGGCCAAAGCGGCCCTGCTTGCTGTGCGCCAAGCAAATTTAGAGAAATAGGTGACAACTTAAATTATGAAAGCAAAAGATGTTCAACTTAACGAGGCGGTCCAGAGCTTATTGAACCAGGTCAACGCCATTTATCCTGGTAAAGTCGAAGTCCAATTCATTGGTGAACTTCAGGCCGGTTACGTGCGGCACGACCAAGCCCAACAGATGCAAATGGGTAAGGATATTGCCATTCAAGTGGCCGATTTGACGGCGCCTAACTACACGGCTTCGCATGAACTACTCCACTTGTTGATGATTCTCTCCGGGTTCCCGCAAGTCTTCTTCTCCTTGACCACCGGGCAGCCTAAGCTTGATGAACAGCTGATGATCATGGGTACTGAACTCTACGACATCGTGAGTCATTTCGTCGTGGTCAGTGAACAACAGAAGCACGGGCTGATTACGCCAGAGATCAAGGACCTCTACTTAGCCGGCGTGAAAGCCACTATCAAGCCAGAACCAACGCCCGTTGACGATGAAATGACATTGCGGACGCTGACGCTGCTGGATGCGTTGGTCTTCTTCGGTCCCGATGACGAAAAGGTTACGGCGGACTTCGAAAAGGATTACCCCATCAGTTTAGCTGCGGCCAAGAAGCTGTATGCGGTGATTACGACCAAGCCGGTCGATTCACCATTCACCTTACGTCGGAACGTGGTCAAGCTGTTCAAGGCCTTCGATGCGCAATTGGAAGCTTGGCATTTGCCAGCACTCCACAACACTGAATTCACCACGTTGACCAGCGTTATGTCAAAACGGCAACTTGGGTTGAAGGTTAAACAAATCTTTGAATTGTATCATTCCGATATGCACGAGAAGAAGACGCAACGCCGGGCCTACGTAGGCTTCAACCGCGCCGACGAACAGAATGCGTTTGTGTTGCCAGAACCAGCGCCTAAGGACGACACGCCAGATTACTTCACGAAGCTTTATGACATGACGGTTGAAGAACTCTTCAACAAACTCGAAATGCCATTTATCTTGCGGTAGACTGAGCGTGGATATTTGCCTGTGATAGGCGGGCAATTATAAAATCGGCGAACTGCCGTAGCCGGAGGAGGCTAGGGTGAAGCCAGCTGTGTCGGTGGCGTTAGAGCGGGTGGGGTTTCCCCAATCTTACGGCACGGGACGACCTTGGAGACGGCCCCGGGTTTAGGGGCTGGCTTCAAGGCGAGCTGAAAGCCCGCTCTTTGGCTGGAAATGGTTTCCACAGCAGGTGTAACCCTGGCAGCCGCAGGTTACGGCAACGACAAGTTTAGAGAATCAAGACAAGGAAAGGATGATGGGGATGGAAGCGCGCTTACAAGCGACCTTTGATCAAGCTCAGCACATTGTATTCTTAACCGGGGCGGGTGTATCTACGCCGTCTGGAATTCCGGATTACCGGTCCAAAAATGGTCTGTACACCGGCCACCGGAACGCCGAATACTATCTGAGTCACAGCTGTTTGGTACAGGAACCAGAAGTCTTTTATGACTATGTGAAGCAGAACCTGTACTATCCAGATGCCAAACCCAACGTCATTCACGAGAAACAAGCGGCCCTGACTCGGCAGAACCGGGCCACGGTCATTACTCAAAATATCGACAACCTGTACAACGTTGCGGATACCCAGCATCTGGTGGAATTTCACGGGAACCTCTATAACGTGTACTGCCAGGTTTGTGGCGCCAAGGCCGACTGGCACGACTACCTAAAGTCGCCGTACCACGATGCCGATGGCGGCTGGTTGCGGCCCGATGTTGTGCTGTATGATGAGGGCTTGAATACCACTAACGTGCAACGCGCGGTCGCGGCGATGAGTCAGGCCGATTTAGTTGTCATCGTGGGGACTTCCATGCGGGTCTATCCGTTTGCTGGACTCCTCGATTATCGCAACCAACAGGCACAGGTCGTGGTCGTTAACCAAGAAAAATTAAACCTGGGCTTTACCTACGATATGGTTCAAGCCGACGCAACCGAGTTCTTCGACGCGTTGCGAGTCTGAGGGTGAGACGATGAGTCATCAAGAAGTCATTGCACAATTAAAAAAGTTAGTGCGGCGGTTGCGGTGGTTGAATGTGCTTCAACTTCTTCCCGATACGCTGCTGGTCTACAGTATCATTCAGTTGGCGTTTAGTGGCCAGCTGGTGACGCTCTTTAATGCGACTTTTAATCGGCGCGAGGCCATCTTGGTGACGGTCATGTTTGCCTTAATTGATATCTGTGTGACGGCGATTCGGTATAACGATCGCGTTGCTGGTAAACGTCTGATCAGTCAGCTGACGGGGCAATTGACCACGCCAGAAGTTGATTTGATCAAACGGTTTGAACGTTTAAAGTAAGAGGTGACAGGATGATTACGATTGGGCTAACGACTTGGAAGGAACATCCCGCTCTGATTGGTGGGGAGGACCGACCGGTAACGCTGAGTGAATACGCAGGGCATTTTCCGGTCGTCGAACTGGATACGCCCTTCTATGGGATTCCCCGGCAGAGCACGGTGGCGAATTGGCAGGCGGCGGTGCCTGATGGGTTTCAGTATATTTTGAAGGCCAATCAGGTGATGACGCACCATGACCAACGCAGCGAGCCCGCCACCAATGAGGAGCGGGCAACGGCCTTTATCCAGTTCCGTGAAGCGATTCAGCCCCTGGTCGACCATGACCAGCTGCAAACGGTTCTCTTCCAGTTCCCGCCGTACTTTAACCGGACGACTGCGAATATTCAGTATTTGCGTGATGTACGTGTTCAGATGGGAAACCTGCCGGTAGCGGTAGAATTCCGTAGCCCCAGTTGGTTTGAAGAGCCGGGGATGACGGCTGACGTCACGGCGTATTTGCAATCACTAAAGATCACCAACGTCACGACCGATGAACCCCATAATCTGAACAATGGGATTCCTCTGGTCGAGACAGTCACGACGCCTGGACTAGCAGTCGTGCGCCTGCACGGGCGTAACGAGCAGGGCTGGTTCAATCAAGGCGCCAGCTGGCGCAAGACGCGGACACTGTACAAATACAGTGAAAAAGAGTTGCAGACGCTGGCAAATTTGGTGCGCCGGCTGGCGACCCAGGCCAAGGATGTCTGCGTGATCTTCAACAACAACTCCGGCAAGGATGCGGCCCCGAACGCCATGCGTTTACAGGCTATTCTGGGCCTGCAGTGGGACAATCTGGCGCCACAGCAATTGGACCTGTTCTGACCGAATGGGTGTTACCGGTCGTTGTGGTGACTCACGCGTCAGGTGTTCAAACGCTGAAAGCAAAAATTTGTAGCCTTAAAATCCCCGGGAACCGCTATGGCTCACCCGGGGTTTATGCTATACTGGATTAGAATTTAAACTGAAATTTAACTTAAAAATAAGGGAACAATTTAGAGCGAGGGAAGGCTTTTATTTTATGGCAGACAAACCAAGTTTTTACATTACCACGCCGATCTACTACCCATCTGGGCGGCTGCACATCGGGAACTCTTACACCACGATTGCGTGTGACACGGAAGCCCGTTACAAGCGGAGCAACGGTTACGACGTCTTTTTCTTAACTGGGACCGATGAACATGGTCTGAAGATTGAGGACAAGGCGAAGTCCCAAGGCCAATCACCACAGGAATATGTGGACGGTATGGCTGACGGCATCAAGCAACTCTGGAAGACGTTGGAAATTTCCAACGATAAATTCATCCGGACGACCGACAAGGAACACGTGGCGGCCGTGCAGGAAGTCTTTGAACGCCTGTTAAATCAGGGCGACATCTACCTGGGCGAATACGAAGGCTGGTACTCTGAGGATGACGAAGAATACTTCACCGAAACACAATTGGCTGAAGTCTACCATGATGACAACGGCAAAGTAATTGGTGGGAAGGCCCCTTCTGGCCACGAAGTTTCCCTGGTCAAGGAACAGTCGTACTTCTTCAAGATGAGCAAGTATGCTGACTGGCTGCTGGACTTCTACCACAGCCATCCCCACTTCATCCAACCAGAATCTCGGATGACTGAAATGATCAACAACTTCATCAAGCCTGGTCTGGAAGACCTCGCCGTTTCCCGGACGACCTTCACTTGGGGTGTGCCCGTCAAGAGCAACCCCAAGCACGTGGTCTACGTGTGGATCGATGCGCTGCTCAACTATATCACGGCATTGGGTTACACCAGTGACGATGAAAGTTTGTTCAACAAGTTCTGGCCAGCCAATGTTCAAATGGTTGGGAAAGAAATCGTTCGTTTCCACTCCATCTACTGGCCAATCGTGTTGCACGCGCTGGGCATCGAAGCCCCAGACGAATTGTTTGCGCACGGCTGGTTACTGATGAAGGATGGCAAGATGTCCAAGTCCAAGGGGAACGTGATTTACCCCGAAACGTTGGTTGACCGTTACGGCCTCGACGCTTTGCGTTACTACTTGATGCGAGCAATGCCTTACGGAAACGACGGGACCTTTACGCCCGAAGACTTTGTTGACCGGTTGAATTACGACTTGGCTAACGACCTGGGGAACCTGTTGAACCGGACCGTTGCCATGATCAACAAGTACGAAGATGGCAAGTTGCCTGAATTCAAGGCCGGCGTGACTGAATTTGACGCGGACCTCGAAGCTACATCTGAATCCGTCATTGCCAACTACCATGACTTGATGGACAAGATGCACTTTGCCGATGCCCTTTCTGAAATCTGGAAGTTAGTTTCCCGGACGAACAAGTACATTGACGAAACGGCACCTTGGCAATTGGCCAAGGATGACAGCAAGGCAACCGAATTGGCCGCTGTTATGGCGCACTTAGCTGCCAGCCTGCGGGTGATCGCAACGTTGATCAGCCCAGTCATGACGCATGCGCCTAAGGAAATCTTTGCCCAACTCGGCTTAGATCCAGCTACCATTGACATGGTCGACTTGAAGATGGCTGATTTACCAGCCGGCAAGCAGGTCGTTGCCAAAGGGACTCCAATCTTCCCACGGATCGACGTGAAGGAAGAAGTCGACTTCATTCAAGGTCAGATGACCAAGTCTGAAAAGACGAAGGGTCGGGCCGCGATGGCTGCCAAGGCTCAGGCACAGCAGGAAGCTGCCAAGTCCGAGGCTGAGAGTGACTCTGAATTGACCTTAAACAAGCCGGAAATCCGGTTTGATAAGTTTGAAAAGATTGAACTGCGGGTCGCCGAAGTTAAAGCGGTCGACCACGTGGAAGGTGCCGACAAGCTCCTGAAGTTCCAATTGGACGCCGGCGACCAAGGTAACCGCCAGATTCTGTCTGGGATTGCCCAATGGTATCCAGAACCACAATCACTCGTGGGTAAAAAGGTGGTCATTGTGGCCAACCTGAAGCCACGGAAGATGCGTGGTCAGGTCAGCCAAGGGATGTTACTGTCCGCAGAACACGACGGTAAGGTCCAATTAATCACCGTACCAAGTGAATTGGTCAACGGTTCATCAGTCGAATAATGTTCGCATAAGCGTGGGCGGCGGGTCGATGAGACGCCAAACCCGCGTTTTTATGTCAAAAGAGTGTGGAAGAGGGCGGTTAGCTGGCGCTCACAACCAGCTGCCCTCTGGAACACGTTTCGTCTAGATGATTGAAAAGGGCAAAGGGATTCCGCCGCTGTGGGGACCGCCTGCAGCCAAAGAGCGGGCTTCCGGCTCGGTTTGAAACCTCGCTGAGAATCACGAGTTTCCAAACGCGTCCCGCGATGTAAGGCCGGGGAAAAACAATCGCCCGGTCTAACATCGCTGTCACGGCTGGCTCCATCCCTGGTTGCCTCCGGCTAGGCTAACTTTTAACCACGAGTCTCAACTGACCGATAACTACCGGGATAGCCGGGTGTGAGAAATAAGGTAATACGTGAGTTATCCACTTACGAACTTATCCACCGGTGTAAAAGAGATTCGTGAAAAGATAGCTACAGGCAAATTGTGGACAATTCCCGTCACCTATAAACAGATAGGTGCATAAGTCGGTTGATAATTCAGCGAATTGTGGATGAAATTGTTCATAAGGTCTGCGATAATGGCGGTAGGCAGTGAAATTAGTGAACAAGTGCTGATTTCGTTGTTGATAACTGCCACTTCCGAATAGTTATCCACCTGTGAATAACTATTTTATGTGCCATTTTAGTTGAATCCACGGAAGTTTGGTTTTAAGTTAACTCTGTGTGAGTCGTAGGGCTGGTGAAAATGGACTCAGCCGTGGGAATTGACTTAGCGGCAGGATTCTTGCCGCTTAGTCAATTGGTGTCTTTGAAACTCGGTTCTTAGAGGTTCAAAGGCAAGTCCAGAGACCGCTCTTTGGCTCTGGGCGTCCGCCCACAGCGAACCGGTCCATTTTCACTAGTCCGGAGACGCAGGTCAAGGTAATGAAGTATCAAAGGAAAGTGTTTCACGGAAATAGGAGGATCATGATGAAAATCTTTGATTCACATACCCATTTAAACAGCGAAGAATTTATTAAAGAAGTCCCCCGTTACCTCAAGCAGGCAGCGGATTTAGACGTCGTCAAGATGGTCAATATCGGCTCCAACACGCAGTTGAACGCCGATGCTATCAAGCTGGCGCACCAGTATCCACAGCTGTACGCGGCCGTGGGCTGGCACCCTGAAGATTCTAAGAATTACGATGCGGCTGCCGAGAAGGTTATGGAAGAACAACTAGCCGACGACCGGGTCGTTGCACTCGGCGAAATTGGCCTGGACTATCACTGGGACAGTTCGCCACAGGACGTCCAACGCAAGGTATTTGCCCGGCAAGTTGCGATTGCTAAAGAAGTCGGCAAGCCCGTTGCCATTCATAACCGAGACGCCTTTGAAGACACCTACCGGATTCTTAAGGACGGTGGCATCAGCGACATTGGCGGTGTAATGCACAGCTTTAACGGTGATCCCGAATGGCTCAAGAAGTTCTTGGACCTGGGGATGCACATTTCTTACTCCGGTGTGGCTAGCTTTAAGAATGCCCACGAAGTCCACGACTCCGTACGGGCCACGCCACTCGATGTCATGATGGTCGAGACCGATGCGCCATACCTGTCACCGGAACCCCACCGTGGGGAACAAAATGAGCCGGCCTTTACCCGCTATACGGTTGAAGCCATCGCTAAGGAACGTGACACGACGCCGGAAGAAATTGCCGCCGCCACTTACCACAACGCAGAGGAGTTTTATCAAATCAATGAAGAAGATTAAAGAAGTCCTCGTGGTGGAGGGCAAAGACGATACCAAATCAATCAACAGAGCGGTCAACGCCGACACCATTGAGACGCGGGGCTCCGCTATCGATGAGGATACACTGGCCCTCATTGAAAAATTAGCCGATCAACGGGGTGTGATTATTTTTACCGACCCTGATTTCTCCGGTGAAAAGATTCGTAAGATTGTGGCCGAGGCTGTGCCGAATGCGAAACATGCCTTTTTGCCTAAAGCAGAGGGCCGTCCGGACAAGGCCGGCGGGTCACTCGGTGTGGAACATGCCAGTCCGGAAGCTATCCGGGCCGCACTCGACCACGTGTATACCGAAACGACAGCAGCACCCACGTTGATCACCCATGAAGATTTAATGGCAGCGGGCTTGATTGGTGGGGCCGGTGCCAAGGCCCGGCGTGAACAGCTTGGTGAACTCCTCCAGATTGGTTACGTGAATGGTAAGCAACTGGAGAAGCGCCTGCGGATGTTTAGCATCCAACCCGCAGACTTTGCCGCCGCAGTGCAACAGATTCGTCAAAAGGAGGATTTCCATGAATAATAGCGTACCCGAAATTGGCTCACCAGCCCGCACCAAGGCCATCCTATCCCGTTACCGGTTAGTGGCCAAGAAGAGCCTGGGACAAAACTTTCTCTCGGACTTAAATATCCTTCGCAACATCGTTAACGCTGCAGATGTGACGGATAACGATAATGTCATTGAAATTGGCCCCGGGATTGGGGCATTGACGGAACAGATCGCCAAACGGGCACGGAAGGTCGTGGCCTTTGAAATTGACGAAAACCTGTTGCCAGTCCTCGATGAAACATTGATGGATTATGACAACGTCAAGGTGATCAATCAGGATATCCTGAAGGCGAACCTGCCAGCTGTGATTAAGGATGAGTTTGAACCGGGCCATCCCGTAAAAATCGTGGCTAACCTGCCATACTACATCACGACCCCAATTCTGATGGGCGTGTTGCAGAGCGGCGTGAGCTTCGATGAAATCGTGGTCATGATGCAGCGTGAAGTGGCCGATCGGTTGGTCGCTGAGCCCGGCACTAAGGCCTATGGGTCGCTCTCCGTGGTCATGCAGTACCGTGCTCACGTAGAGGTTGCCTTCGAAGTGCCCCGGACGGCCTTCATCCCACAACCGAACGTTGACTCCGCTATCATTCGGTTGACGCCGCGCGAGCCATTACCGGTCAAACCGTACGACGACCAAGCTTTGTACAAGTTCGTTAAGGGTTGCTTCGCGCACCGTCGTAAGACGTTGTGGAACAATCTTCAAGGGATTTTTGGGAAACAACCAGAAGTTCGTGAACGCATCGAAGCGGTCTTGAAAGACGTTGGCATTTCGCAACAGTTACGGCCAGAACGGCTAACCTTGATAAATTTCATCGAATTAACCAACGCTTTTCACAATGAAGGACTTATGTAACCCTTTTCAATTGCGGATTCTTGCGGATTGCAGGCTAGTGTGGTATAATTTGCGTTTTTTGTGAAACCATGGTATCATGTTTCACAGAGGTGAAGTGCATGCCAACAAGTTTAGCGAACATTAAGAACAAAC
>CALNAJ010000009.1 GCA_937874695.1 uncultured Lactobacillus sp. | reverse complement strand
ACTTTGGGGGAGTAAAATGAAATCTGTCTGTTGAATGAGGACAGAAGCCTCACGCGTAAGCAGAAGGTTAGTTCAAACTTACCCGCAACCCTATAGTAACGCAGAATAAGAAAAAATGCCATTAAAAAATAAATATTTGGCAAATTTTTTGCGGTTTTTAATATAACCCAAGAAACGGTGGTAACGTAGACGGGTTATGGGTTTGTTCGGCAAAAAAACAAAGCGATAGAGGGAATGATAACGTGCAAATTAAGCAGCAACCAGTTAGTTATTGGAATTTTGGATGGGTCCTCATTATGATCGTCGTGACGTCAGTGGTTCAGATTCCACTGAATTTTATGGCGCATGGGACGGCACTGCATCGTGGGCTGTGGGCGGCTGGGTACCTGGTTGGCTTCGCCGTGGCCATTGCCTTGGGTGCCTGGATCTTTCAGCGGGTGCATCCCGTCCGCTGGCAGCGATTGACGCGACAAGACTGGCAATTGATGGTTAAGGGGTACGTGTTCATTATTGCCGCGGAAATTGTGTTAAATGTGGTCAACAACGTCTTCTTTGGCGAAACCAGTACGAAGAATAATACCCTGATTGCGGATATCATGGGTCATAGCTCGCTGACGCTGGTGATGCTCAGTCTGACAGCCGTTTTAGCTTCGCCATTTCTGGAGGAACTGACCTTTCGAGGAATCCTCGTTGGGGGATGCTTCCCGGCCAAAATGTTTTGGATACCGGTTATCACCAGTGGAGTCATTTTCTCGCTGGTTCATCAGAGCGATAATATCATTAGTTGGCTGATTTATGCGCTGATGGGGGGCACGTTCGCTTACATTTACCGGAAGACGGACAAGTTGCAGACAACGATCATTCTGCACGGGTTTAACAATCTGATTGCGGTGGCCGCGATGATCGCGACGTTGCGCTAAGATAATTGAGTCAGAAGAACTAGTAGCTAATTGAAGACGTCGTATGTGAATCAAGAATGGGCAGTTGTTAGTCTATTGATAAGAGCTAATTTAGCCGGAGGAGGGCAGAAATGTAGGTAGCTGTGACGATGATGTTAGTCCGGGCGATTGTTTCTTCCCGGAGTTACATCATGGGACGTGTTTGGAAAATCGCGTGAGCTTCGCGAGATTTCAAACCGAGCTGGAAGCCCGTCCTTTGGCTGGAGGCGGTCCCCATAGCAACCGGAATTCCTGGCAGCCGCAGGCGGTAGCTTTCAATCAATAGGGACGAAAAAAGGCCAACGCACTCGCAAATGGGGGCGTTGGTCTTCTTTAATTAACTCTATCGACTTCTTTTGTAATGAGCCGGTCGTTGCTGACCGTGTCGAGCTGCTGCTTGACGGTCACCAGTTCGGTCATCATTGAATCAATCTCTTCTGACGACATGCCAAGTAATGTTTGACATTGACCAATTCGTGAGTAGACTTCATCACGCTTGGTCGTGGCCATTTCAGTCAAGTGAATCAGAACCTGTCGTTCGTCGGTTTGACTCCGAACCCGAGTGACCCAGCCTTGCTTTTCGAGCCGCTTTAGTAACGGCGTCAATGTGCCACTGTCTAATTCCAAGCGTTCGCCAAGTTGGTGAACAGTCAGAGGTGCCTTTTCCCACAGAACAAGCATGGCAATGTACTGAGGATAGGTTAAGCCAAAAGGTGCTAAAGCACTCTGGTAAAAATGATTAAATTTCTTGCTGGCCGAATAGATTGAAAAACATAACTGTTCATCCAACAATACGGGGTTAACGTCTGCCATCGTATTGGCCTCCTTTCGTTTACTTTCCAATGTATTGTATACAATTAAATTGTCACTGGCAAGTAAAATACCTCAGCTTGCTCGTCATGAACACGGGTTGGCCACGTGAACAACCAAAAGACGAGACAATTCGGTTAAAATGTAACATCGCAATAATTATATAGCATATCTATAGGTAAATACAGCAATTGTTGATAAAATTAGTCTTATTCCACGTTTAACATTTAGGGGAGTCGTAAACTCGTGAAGGGTATACGTGATTGCTGTGGCAGTTCACGCCAACTTAAAAACTAAACCGTCGTGATAACCAGGGTGGTATCACTTTAATGAAAGTACTTGTGAAAATATGATTAAAGTAGTCAATTGATTACCTGGTTGACAAGACTGCTTAAGTATACCAGAAGTTTTTAAAATGGAAAGTTAAATTTTATGGAAATGATAATGAAAGACTAGTGAGAAAAGGGGTGTCAACGTGTTACAACTGAAGCTGATAGAACCGCTGGGAACCGTATAAAAAATAGGAGCCATGTTAGATATTAATCTAACATGGCTCCTATATCAGGTTATTCATGATGCCCCGAGCAGGATTCGAACCTGTACTTGATCTCTCAAACAGCGACCTGAACGCTGCGCGTCTGCCAGTTCCGCCATCGGGGCAACTCAACAACAAATAATATATTACACTA
>CALNAJ010000008.1 GCA_937874695.1 uncultured Lactobacillus sp. | reverse complement strand
CCCTACACATATTTGGTTTGTCGAAACAATGTTCAGTTTTCAAAGGTCTACCAAGTTATCAGAGAAGCAATCGCTCCGTGACAACTTTTAAAGTATATCACGTTGTGAATTTCGTGTCAACATCTTTTTTCAACTTCCTGAATATTTATTCAACATCCAAGAAGTAATGAATGACGGATGAAACACGTTTTGACAACATAAATCATTCTATCAGTTGCTGTTTAACTCGTCAAGCATTAATTTCAAATTTGTATGACTATTCAATAATTTGTTATTTATGCATTGGCTGTCTCAAACAGCAACAGGTAATATCTTATCAATCATCTCAAGCTAGGTCAAGAGAAAAACACAATAAAATAAAAAAGAATTCAGAAACAACTTCTGAATTCTCAAATACTGTCGTAAAAGCCTATTTTACCGGCCATTAGTTTATTCTTCTATTTGTCTGCAAACCGTTGAACTGGTACCCGCTGTTCGCGTGCCGTAATCTTAGCGACGAACTGATCCAGAATCTCGACCATGGCACTTTCCTCAGTGGCATCAGTTAATGCCACCTTAGTACGGGCCGCATGCGGGATTCCTTTAAGGTAATAAGCAACTTGCGTTCGAAAGTCCATCGGCCCTTCTTCTGGTCCTCGGGCGAGACACAATCGATGCAGGTGCTCCTTGGCCAAGTCCACCTTCTCTGCCACAGTCGGCTCCGGTAAAAGCTCTCCCGTCTCTAAATAACGATTGATCCGACGCAACAACCACGGGTTACCCATTACGGCCCGACCAATCATCACGGCATCAGCACCGACCTCATCCAGCATCCGTTTGGCATCCTCTGGCGTGCGCACATCCCCGTTTCCCATAAAGGGAACGGTTAGGTGCTGGGCAACCTGAGCCAAGATGTCCCAGTCGGCCCGGCCTTGATACATCTGCTTACGAGTCCGGCCATGCATAGCCACCGCTGCGGCCCCCGCACTCTCAGCGGCTAAAGCATTCTCCACCGCATAAACGTGATGGCTATCCCAGCCCGTGCGCATCTTAACCGTCACCGGCTTATTGACTGCGGCGACAACTGCTGCGACCATGTCATGAACCTTATTCGGATCCAGTAGCCATTTGGCCCCCGCCTCGGTATTCACGACCTTATTTACCGGGCATCCCATATTAATATCGATAATATCCGCGGATGTCTGTTGATCGACGTACTGTGCAGCTTGGACTAAAGTCTCCTGCGTCCCGCCAAAAATCTGAATACTCATGGGGTGTTCACTGGGATCAACGGCCATCATATTGAGTGTCCGCTGATTCTGATAGTGAATCCCCTGGCCAGAGATCATCTCACACTCGACGAGTCCGGCACCAAAGTCCTTGCATATACGTCTAAAGGCGACATTGGTCACACCAGCCATAGGGGCAACGACCACACGATTAGGGATTTCAACATCACCAATCTTCCAAGTCATCGTGAACGCCTACTTTGCTTGTGCTTCGGTCAGGATTTGCCGCAAATCATCCTCAGAGAACTGATACTTCGTCCCACAGAAGTGACAAACGGCTTCGGCACCATGGTCTTGATCGATCATCTCTTTGATAGCTGCTGGTTGAATGGCAGCCAAGGACTTCGCAAACCGGTCCTTGGAACAGTCACACTTAAAACCAACGGGCATCTTCTGTAAGATTTTAATCTGTTCGTCCGGGAACAGGAGCTTCAGAATGTCTTCTGGCTTCTGTCCATCTAGCAACAGTTCGGAGACCATTGGCATTTCCTTGATCCGATTCTCTAAGCGTGAGATGGCTTCGTCAGAGGCCCCTGGCATGACTTGAATCATGAACCCACCAGCAACCTTAACCGTGTTGTTCGGTTGCACAAAGACTGAAACACCGACCGCACTAGGAATCTGTTCGGACTTTGCTAAATAGTAGGTAAAGTCTTCACCCAATTCCCCAGAAATCAAGGGAACCTGTCCCGTGTAAGGTTGACCCAGGCCTTGGTCCTTGGTGACCGTCATCATCCCCTGGACCCCTACGGCCTTCTTCACGTCAATCTTGTGCTTCTCGTTCAATGGTAAGCTAATGTGTGGGTACTGGAGGTAACCCTTGACCGTCCCATCAGCATTCCCGTCGGCCACAATAGCGCCAACCGGTCCGTGACCATTAACCTTGACCGTCAACGTTTCCTTCCCCTTCAGCAGCGAGGTCGACAGGAGCATCGTCCCAATCAGTGTCCGTCCCAAAGCAGCCGTGGCTGAGCTCCAAGTATCATGGCGCTGCTGTGCCTCAGCGACCGTTTCCGTGGCATCTACCACGTAAGCCCGGAACATCCCATTATCAATCAAACTTTTTACTAAATAATCTGCCATTAAATATAAACGTCCTTTCATTGCACTTTGTCATGCCCTACATTACCAGAAAGTTCGGGATTTGCAAAGATATAGCTAACTTCTAGTGTAAATTTCCCAAATGGTTTCCCACTCATTGCGCATATTGCCTTCTCCACCAACCGAGGTCCTGCCGTCCCCATAAGTCACGAAAAGGTCCGAGACAGCTGTCCCGGACCTTTGATCGTTGCAATTATTCGGAATGGTCGGACTCATCGTGATCGTCTGGCGCTGCTGAACTTGCGGCTGAGCTAGCTGGCTCTGCTGCTGATTCAGTATCACTTGAGGCACTAGAAGCCAACTTAGCTTCAGTAGAAGCTTGGCGTTCTGCTTCACGGCGTTCAAGTTCACGCTTAGACTCTTCGAAAGTTGCCGCCTTTTCGCTAGGGAATTCGTTCCCGTTGTCCGTTTCAGGCATCTTCCCAGTGTTAAACAGGCTGAGTATTTGCTTTTCGTCCAACGTTTCGTATTTCAGCAAGGCATCCGCAATAATCTTGTGTTCTGCTTTGTGTTCTTCCAGAATCTGACGGGCAGTGTCATGCGCTTCCCCGATGATCCGGCGAACTTCACTATCAATTAAGTTAGCGGTATGTTCTGAGTAAGTTGGTTGACCGGTATAGCCAGCCCCTGCAAATGGTTGCCCGCCAGCACTTTCAAGTGCGACAGTCCCCAGTGCATCACTCATCCCATATTGGGTAACCATGGAACGGGCAATTTGCGTTGCCTGTTCGAAGTCATTGGAGGCCCCAGATGATTCGGAGTGGAAGATTAACTCTTCAGCCGTCCGACCACCCATTAACCCGGCAATCTGTTCCATGGCATCCTTCTTGGACATCAGCATCTGGTCTTCACGTGGCAACATGATGGCGTATCCGCCAGCACGCCCACGAGGGACGATGGTTACCTTGTGGACCACGCGAGCGTCATTTAAGACTAACCCCACGATAGTATGCCCAGCTTCATGGTAAGCAACCGTCTTACGTTCATCAGGACTGATGACCCGATCCTTCTTAGCAGGCCCAGCGATAACACGGTCTTCGGCTTCATCTAAGTCAGAAGCATCGATCTGTGTCTTGTTCCGCCGTGCAGCTAACAAGGCCGCTTCATTCAGCAGGTTTTCCAAATCAGCACCCACGAAACCAGGCGTTTGCTTAGAAATTTCCTTCAAATCAACATCATTGGCTAATGGCTTGTTCTTGGCGTGAACCTTCAAGATGGCTTCACGACCCTTAACATCTGGCCGACCAACGAGAATCTTCCGGTCAAACCGACCTGGACGTAGTAAGGCGGGGTCCAACACATCGGAACGGTTCGTAGCGGCCATGACAATGACCCCTTCACTCCCCGTAAACCCGTCCATTTCAACCAGTAATTGGTTCAACGTTTGTTCACGTTCATCGTGGCCACCGCCCATGCCGGCACCCCGTTGACGACCAACCGCATCAATTTCATCAATAAAGATGATTGAAGGTGCGGCCTTCTTGGCCTGTTCAAACAGATCCCGGACACGACTAGCCCCGACACCGACGAACATTTCCACGAAATCTGAACCAGAAATCGAGAAGAATGGTACCGCAGCTTCACCAGCAACGGCCTTCGCCAGCAACGTTTTACCAGTACCAGGAGGACCCTCCAGCAAGACACCAGATGGTATCCGGGCACCTAACGCCACAAACTTACGTGGATTCTTCAAGAACTCAACAACTTCAACAAGTTCTTGCTTTTCCTCTTCCTCACCAGCAACGTCGGCAAAGCGAACCTTGTTCTCCTTGCTATCGGCTGGTTTGGCCTTACTCTTCCCAAAGCTCATGACCTTGCCATTGCCACCACCTTGGCCGGCTTGACCCATCATCATGTAGAAGAAGAAGAAGAAAATAACTAGTGGCGCAACATAGACTAACAAGTTAATCCAGAAGCCACTCGACTCTTCCGCTTTGGTGTTCATCTTAACATTGTGGTTCTTAGCAACCTTATCAATCTCAGAAACCGTTGAGTTATTGGTTAAGACTTGTGTGCTAAAGCTAGTCACTGCTGTGCTCTGTGAGCCGCCGAGACTAAATCCGGTGTTGGTTGTGCGCTTTTGCGCGTTCCGATATTCCCCGGTAATCTTGTAAACTCCCCCAGATGGTTGAATGGAGAATTTCTTGATCTTGTTTGCATTCAGATCTTTAACAAATTGACTCGATTGGATCTCTTGAGTTTGAGAACTGTTGCCGTTACCGTTGAACAGGTAAACTACACCAATGACCAACAAGAAAATCACAATGTAAAACAGACTATTACGGAACAGTCCATTTCGTCGATTATTCATGTCGTGCCTCCTCACTCACAGTTCCCAGCATCTACTGTAGGAACGAATTTTTAGAGCATATGCCCTTTGACTAAATAAGATGTTATCACAATTGACTATCATTGACTAATTATTTATCTGAATAAACGGATGGCTTCAAAACACCAACGTACGGGAGATTCCGATATTTTTCTTCGTAGTCCAACCCATAGCCGACCACGAATTCACTTGGAACATTAAACCCAACGTAATCCGCCTTAGCTTCGACCACACGACCACTTGGTTTGTCCATTAACGTGCAGACCCGAATGGAGTTTGCTTTCCGGTCCTTCAACAGGTCTTCCAGGTACTTCAATGTCCGACCAGTATCGATGATATCTTCTACTAAGATGATGTCACGCCCAGCAACGTCGGTATCCAAATCCTTCAATAACCGAATTGTTCCGGATGACGCCGTCCCACCGTTATAGCTAGAGACATCGATGAAGTCAATCGTTGCATAGATATCCATATCGCGAATAACATCTGTCATAAATAGAATAGCACCCTTCAAGACACAAATGATTAATGGTGTCTTATCCCGGTAGTCTTCTGAAAGTTGCGTACCTAACCGTTTACAAGCCGCGGCAATGTCTTCCTCACTATAAAGGACCTTTAAAATATCGTTATTCATGCTGTTCCCCTTTCGCCTATTCATGCTCTAATTTGATGTGATAGTTTCTTGTGTGCGCGCGTTGTGGCTGAACTGCCCATTTCACACCCAGCGCCGCAATCACTTCGTCTTGCGCCGTCACTAGAACTGGCACGGCCGCCCGTTCTTCCCGGGGAACCTTGGCATTGATCAATGCCCGCCGAACCGTCTGGTGATGCCCACTGCTTAATCGCAACCGATCCGTTGCCTGCCACGACCGTACCCGTAATGGGAACTGATCCGCCGTCAGAGCGACGACCTCGCTTTGCGGTAAGTGATCACGACTGTCTGTCGTGAAACAGCCAAGTTGCCAGCCATTTCCCAACGTTCGCCATTGGTTTAATACTACCATAAAACTAAAAACTTCCTTAGATTTTTGCCGGAAATTTTCGAATTGATTGAATGTAAACGTTCCATACTTTTTAACCAGTGACCAGCCGGCGCCCAAATCAACCGTACCGGTCGGGTGTTGCCCGTTCGCCAACAACTGCTCACACGCCTGGCGCACACCAGCTTCCGTGCTTAAAGTCGGCTGACATTGCTTGATCAGTCGGCTCAAAATCAACTGTCGCCGTGCAGTTGGTTGTTTGAAAAAAGCCTGCGTGTCAACGACGACTGGATCATGTTGGCGCACAATCTGTGCCAAACTGTCGGTCACAGCCTGATCTGCCACTTGAAGAACATCTTGGAGCTGGTCCGCGTAATCCAACAAGTGCCGGTCAACCTGCGGATTTTCCTGCCGCATCGCTGGCAAAAGTTGCCACCGTACCCGATTGCGACTAGCCGTCAACTCACGGTTCGTAGCATCCTCATACCAGGGAATCTGCTGTTGCTCAGCATACGTTCGCAACGTGGCCTTGGCAAAGGGAAGCAGCGGACGAATGAGTTGCCCGGTATGAAACGATCGACTGGGCGCCATGCCCGTGAGCTGATCGAGTTGCCCACCCCGCATCAATTTAAACAGAATGGTCTCGGCCTGCTCGTCGGCCTGATGCGCGGTCGCCAGCCAATCTGCATCCTGCGCCACTAACTGATCGGCAAAGAACTGATAACGAAACTGCCGAGCAGCATCCTCGATGCCATGCGTGGGCTGCTGATCTCTGGGCCAAACGGTCGCGACCAATGGAATCTGGTGTTGTGCACACCATTCCTTGAGAAACGCCGCCTCCGTTCGACTTTGCTCCCGTAATTGATGGTTCACGTGAACCACCGTCAGTTGGGGACGCTGATCAACCGGTAACTGAGCAAACAACGTCAGTAACACCATCGAGTCGACCCCAGTCGACACCGCAATCAGGCCATGCTGCTGGGGATTATTCCAGCCATGAACCTCGCAGATACGTTGAAAGTCCGTTTCCAGTGACACGGGTGTTTTCCCTCTTTCTGGTTATGAAAAAGGGCCGCACAAGTGCGGTCCTCTTCATCTTGATGGCACGTTAGTCTGCTGACTAACTCCGCCGACCGCCACGGCCGCCACGTTTGCCTTCAGTGTTTCGTTTAATCGTTGCCAGGCGATCCTCACTTGATTTCAAGAACCCTGACATCATGTCGTCAAAATTTTCTTTATGGGGAGCCGCTTGATGGCCAGAGAATCGGCCATTGGCTGAGCTATGGTGAGGCCGGGGACCGTTATTTTCAAACCGCCGACCGTGGCCATGACTTTCGCCACCATGGTTAGCGGCGCTATTGCCACTGCCACCATGATGTTGTTCATGATCCCGGTGTTCATTGTGACTACTATGATGGGGCCGGTCACCAGCCGGATGATCCGTCGCTTTGCGAATCGACAAACCAATCTTCCCATCGTTACCAACAGTTAAAACCTTAACCGTTACTTCGTCACCGACGGACAAAACGTCATGGATATCCTTGACGTAACCGTCAGAAATCTCACTAATGTGCACTAATCCGGTCTTGTGGTCGCCTAAATCAACAAATGCACCAAAGTTCGTAATTCCGGAGACCTTTCCGGAAACTTTAGCTCCAACCTCGATTGCCATAAAAAAGAAGTTCCTCCTTAAAATAAGTGCTTTCAGTATAACACAATTTGCCACATTTCCACACGAGAAAAGCTAAAAAGAAAGTCCGTTAACCAATTTTTCTGACCTGCCAGAAAGCCCGTTAAATTAACTTTCGTGCCACTCATTAGTTTCCAGGTTCACTTATGCTACCCGGTAGCTAATTTGTTTGCCCGTTAAAACGGGAAATGACCGCTTCGTTTTTGCTGGCTTTTTCTCTGGTTAATCCACGATCACGTATTTCCTGGCACCAGTCATTTTTCGTTAGCTTGAACGTTCGTTTCCCCCTCTGCAAAAACCGATGGCAATACATCGAATAATGACAGCAATATTCTTTTGCGAATACCTTCATGCTACCCCCATTCACCGAAAAAGTCACAACAAACTCTCGACAAACAGTCGTAACTAAAAAAAATCCGCCAGTTCAAGACGAACTAGCAGATCTTTAACTAAACTATTTAACGGTCACATCACTCGCATGGTCACCGGGTAAGCTGTAGATGGTTTCCCCGGACTTCGAATAGTAGTACTTCGAGCGAACGAGTCGGCCTAAATAGTCTTTGTTGTTTAATTGTTTGATTTGTAATTGAAGCTTGTGGTCCGTGGCCTTCGTGGTCGCCAACTTTTGTTTGCTGGTGGTCACTTCTTGCCGCACGTGATGTAGGCTGGCATTGGTACGAATGAGTTGAATACCCAAAACGACTGCGAACACAGCAAAAATGGCAAGAATACGTGTTGCCCGCCGCATCCGACGTTTGCCGAGCCATTGATGATGGTGAACCGTTGCCTGTTGGCGGTCCAGTCGCCGGGTATAGTCATTTTCTAAACGTTCGATCTTCGCCGGTTTCGGTTTTACGTCAGCCATTTTCCACTCACTCCTCAGTTTTCACCAGATAGTTTAACTTGAGTATAGCAAGTTTCAATTTGCTCGTCTACCACGTTTAGCATAATGTAAAACATTCGTCATATTTAACCTAATTTTCTTGCCGAAAATCTTGCGCGTAGTCTTCCTTGACGATGGTGTACATCCGTTCGGCGTCATCCTTCTTCGTGGTTTCCAGCAATTCATTGACTTTGACCGTTAATGTTTTGTTACCGAACTTAATAACCAACTCATCATTTGTCGCCACATCACTTGAAGACTTGGCCACCTTGCCGTTGATCATAATCCGACCCTTGTCAGCAATTTCCTTAGCGACTGACCGCCGCTTGATGATCCGTGAAACTTTCAAATATTTATCTAATCGCATATTATTTTCCTCCGTGTTGACTAAGTTGTTGCCATAATCTTAACACACTCTCGCCGTGGGGAATTGCCAACCACTCCCGGACCGATAATAAATGCCACTTGAGGGCCAAGCCAATGAAGAGCAGTCCCCCCACGGGAATCGTGACGAGCAAACCACCACCGATGGCCAGTCGACTAGTCATCAGGGCCGGCCACCAATGTTCCAAAACGGCCACAGTGAGCCGAACACCAAACACCATTAGGATAGTGCAAGCCAGTAAGATCCGAATGTACGGCTTGGTCCAGATGCCAGAACGTAACGTCTCTGCAGACCCGTACCAGATCACCACTAATATGGCCCCCAGGCTAATCACCGTCAGCCAACTAGCCCCGGTCGCCCCAAAATTGCGAACGGCCCAGTGATTAGCAACGATTTTTACAGCCAGACCAACCGCTAACGCTACTACAGTCAGTCGATACTGGTCTTGGCTCTGCAATACGCTGTTGTACGTCTGAATCAACGTTGCCAGAATGATACTGAGCATATAGACCGCCAGCATCCCTGATCCCTGGGTGTCCCCAAACAACAGTCGGTTGATCCACGGCATCAGACTGATTAGTCCGGCCGTAGCCGCCACAGCGACCATCAAGGCAATCCGCATCATGGTCGTCGTGAGCCGTTTAAAAGCTGCCGGTCGACGCTCCTGTTGGGCCGCCGTCAGGGCTGGCAGTAGTGAGGTCGCGAAGGCCACCGCTACCACCAATCCTAATTGCACCAGCGGCTGGGCGCGGTCGTAGACCCCTTTGAGACTCTTGGCTGCTAGATCGCCCATACCACCGGCGACCAGACCATTTTTAACTGTAAATGAATCCACTAGTTGCAAGAGTACCAGCATCGCCGTCAGGAGACACAGGGTCCCCCCTTCAATCAGTAGGCGCCGGCCGACGTGAGGCAGGCTCGCTACCGGGGCAATATCGCGCTGTCGCCAGTGAGGCAATACCAATAAGGCTGCCACCGCAGCAATCGTACCTCCACTCAGCGCCCAGGTGCCCATCGTGTAGACGGACCAATCGTGACTAGTTGCCCAACCAGCAGCCACTAGAATTACGACGACTCTGACCAGTTGCTCGACGACCTGTGAGCGCGCCGTGGGTAACATTTGAAAACGGCCCTGGTGATAGCCCCGACCTACCGACAGTGCCGGCATGAACAGAAACATCCAGGCAACCATCTGTATCAGTGGTGCGAGGTGACTGTCCCCCATCCCCCGAGCGATGCCGGGTGCGCCCACCATCAAGCCACCGAAGATGACCAACGCCAGTCCCCAGAGCCACCGATAGACTTGCCGAGCGACTTGTTGTTGACTGGGCAAATCCGGTGCTTCTGCGACTAATTTGGAAATAAACACCGGCAACCCACTCAGCGCAAAGGTCATGCCAATCCCGTAGAGCGGGTAAACCTGCTGGTACACGTAGAACCCGGTGTTGCCGACCATGTTCTGAAACGGCACGCGGTACACGGCGCTCAGTAACTTGGCAATGAACGCCGCGATGGAAAGAATCAGGGCGCCTTGCAAGGTCGTATTCACATTGCGGTTGCCCATCGATTCCCCTCCTTATGGTTTCGCACTAAATTGCGTATTACCGCGCCTTACCGGGTGGTGTAAATAGGCCGGGACACGGTGGGCGGACGCCTAGAGCCACAGAACGGTCTCTAGGCTTGCTTTGAACCTCTGAGAACCGAGTTTCAAAGTCACCAATTTTCTAAGCGGCAAACCCAGCCGCTAAGAAAATTCCCACGGCTGAGCCTATTTACACCACCCTCACGGCTCATACTGGTTTAGCCGAACCACCAGATAATCTTGTCCCCACCATCCCTGCGGCTGGCACAGATTTAGTGTACGATACTCTCGTCCTTTTCTATATCTAAAATTTGAGTACTGATGCCTTCTTGACTCTACGACGTAATCACTCGTTAAGACTGCATCAGCTTACTGCCCAGTCCCCACTTCCAGTTGAAACAAGTGACATCACGCAACCGAACTCGTCGAAACAAGTTAACTACTTCTCATCCGCCTTCGGCTTCGTCGTCAGCACCACGATGTCGCGGAGGGCGCCCATGAACAGTTGGACCTGTGGTAACCAGTCCTTGACCGTCATGTTGGGTTGCAGGACCAGCTTGACATGCAGGCGATCATTATCGACCGCGACCGTCGCCTTCAGCTGGGTTGCGGCTAACGCCTTGAAGACATCCTCGCCACCTAGGATATTGGTACCTTGCTTGGATATCGTCACGAAGACATCCCCGTTGACTCGGCGAATCTTGTCGACCAATGCGAGATCGGCCGCCAACTTCAATTGGCCAATCGTCAGAAGTTGCGCGACGCTCTCTGGATAGTCACCGAAACGGTCGATCAAGTCAGCCTGAATTTCACTGACCTCATCGTCACTCTCCAATTGACGAATCCGTTTGTACATTTCAATCTTCTGTTGTTCATCTTCAATGTAATCGCTCGGCAGGTAAGATTCGACACCCAGTTCGACCGTGGTATCGGTCTTCGGCTGCGTCTTCTTGCCCCGCTTCTTAGCGACCGCATCACTTAACATTTGCGTGTATAAGTCATACCCCACGGAATTAATGAACCCGTGTTGTTGTTTACCCAACAGGTTACCAGCACCCCGAATAGACAGGTCCCGCATGGCAATCTTGAAGCCGGACCCCAGTTCAGTGAAGTCCTTGATGGCTTCGAGCCGCTTCTCGCTGACTTCCGTCAAAACCTTGTTCGGTTTGTACGTGAAGTAGGCGTAAGCCACCCGATTACTCCGCCCGATTCGGCCCCGCAATTGATACAACTGCGAGAGGCCCATCCGGTCGGCATTCTCAACGAACAACGTGTTGGCATTGGGAATATCGATCCCGGTTTCGATGATAGTCGTGGTGACCAGCACATCGTAATCACCCCGCAAGAAGTCAAAGAGCACCCCTTCCAGCTGAGCTTCGGTCATCTTCCCGTGAATGTAACCGACCCGCGCCTCTGGCACCAGCGCTTGAATCTGGCTGACAGTCTTTTCAATGTCATCCACCCGATTGTGCAGGTAAAAGACCTGACCGCCCCGTTGCATTTCACGACGAATCCCATCTTGAATGGCCCCGGCGTTCTGTTCCATGACGTAGGTTTGAATAGGGAATCGGTTCGCCGGTGGCGTTTCGATCACGGAGAGGTCCCGCACACCCAACATGGACATGTGGAGCGTCCGTGGAATTGGTGTCGCCGTCAGCGTCAGCACATCGACGTTGGCCTTCAACTGCTTCAACCGTTCCTTATGTTTGACGCCAAACCGCTGTTCTTCATCGACCAAAACGAGGCCGAGATTCTTGAACTTCACGTCTTGAGACAACAACCGGTGGGTGCCGACCACAATATCCAGTTGGCCGCTCTCCAAGTCCTTGATCGACTGGTGAATCTGCTTAGTCGTGCGGAACCGCGAGAACATTTCAACGTTGATTGGGTAGCCTTCGAATCGGTTGATCATGGTGTCGTAGTGTTGTTGCGCCAGAATGGTCGTTGGCACCAAGAAGGCCACCTGTTTGCCTGCCTCGACAGCCTTAAAGGCCGCCCGCAGTGCTACTTCGGTCTTCCCGTAACCCACATCCCCGACCAACAAACGATCCATTGGCCGCGCTTTTTCCATGTCGTGCTTCACTTCGTCGATGGTCCGCAGTTGATCGGGCGTCTCGGCGTAAGGGAAGTCATTTTCAAAGTCCGTCTGTAAGCTGTCGTCGTTAGGAAAGGCAAACCCCTTCTCGGCTGCCCGCTTAGCATAGAGGTCGACCAGTTCATCGGCGATATCCTCGATCTTGGCGGCAACCTTACTCTTGGTCTTAGCCCACTCGGAACCACCCAGCTTGTTGATTCGAGGCTTCTTGTCCTCGGAAGACACGTACTTCTGAATCAGATTCAACTGGGTTACCGGGATAAAGAGTTGCGCGTTGTCCTGGTAGTCGATGGTCATGTAGTCTTGGTGCACGCCATCCACCGTCAGCGTCTGCATCCCGATGAATTTCCCAATCCCATGGTTCACGTGAACCACGTAGTCACCGGGTTTCAAATCGGTATAGCTCTTCAGCCGTTCGGCGTTGGCCATGGTCTGCCGCCGCGCACGCTTCTTCGTGACCTTCTGGAACATTTCTGCTTCAGTGATCACAACCAAGTTAGCTTCTGGCAGTTCGAACCCGGTTCGTAACCGTTCGGGCACGAGCTGGGTCAAATCATTCTGTAAATTCTCTTCCTTCGTCAGAACGGCCTGAATTTCAAAGTCGTCCAGCGTCTCTTCAATCTTAGCGAGGCGCTCCTCGTCCTGGACCAGTAAGACCACCGTCTGCTTCTGCTTGCGCCAGCGGTCAATCTCGGTCTTCATCACGGGCAGTTGGCCGAAGAACTGCTGCATGGCTCGCGTCACAACGTTCGTGACCGCCTGGAAACGGAGGTTACCCATCCCCTTCTGGAACAGCGCCAGCATGACCTGTGCGTGCGGATCATCCTTGATGATTGGCCGTAATTCGCCACCAAACGTCTGTTGCGCGAAGATCTGGTGGTGGGTCAGTTTATCCGTGGCCCAGTTGGCTTCGTCTTCCAGTAATTGCCGTTCAGCATCCTGTAGACGCGAATAGTCCCCGAACAGCGCCAAGCCATTAGCCGGTAAGTAGTCCAGCAGTTGGTGATGTTCCGGGAACAGATAGTCAGCGAACTCCATGAGTTGGGGATCAACAGACCCCTTCCGCAAGCCATCGACCAGGGGCTTCACCTGGTTAGTCAGCGTGGTCGTGGCGTCCTCATCCAACTTGGCGACCTGTTGGGTCAGTTCAGCCATCAGGGCATCGGCCCCGGCAGCCCGTTCGTCAGCCGTTAAAATAAAGTCAGTTGCTGGCAGGACTTCCACCTCATCGACATTTTCAATACTCCGCTGCGTGGCGGGATCAAAGTACCGGAGGGAATCCACTTCAGTATCGAAGAAGTCTAACCGAACCGGGTAGTCCGCTGCCAACGGATAAATATCAATGATTGATCCCCGCACGGCGAAGTCGCCGGGACCTGCCACCAGCTTCTGGTGGGTGTAGCCCATCCCAAAGAGCCGTTGTTGCAAGTTCTCGAGGTCAAAGTCGTCACCCGCTTTAACGGTAAAACGTGCCGCCGCGAAGTTCTCGGGTGCCGGTAAGAACCGGCGTAAACCGGATAATGCCGTCACAATAACAACCGGTCGTTCACTCTGCAATGCCCGCAAGGCATCGATTCGTGAAGACCGGTATTCCGGTGAACTCGTGGCGACTTCAGCCGCTAACAATTCTTCAACGGGAAATTCGAAGAGTTCATTTTCATCTAATAGGTTGGCCAAGTCGTCGACGAGTTGCCCTGCGTGATACAGGGTATCCGTCACGTAGACGATCGACCGTTGCTGGTCGTGGAGCAGACTGGCAATGAACAACGTCTCCGCGGAACCGTTGAGTCCGGTCACCAATTGGCGTTGCCCGGCCCCTAGGGTTTGGCGGATCGTCGCATATGCCGGCGTCTGCGTCATAAATGCTTCTAAATTCACGAGATAACTTCCTCTTCTTAGTTGTACTTATTCATTAACTGAGTGAATTCCGTCCCACTCAGCCAGTCATCCAACGCTGCTACGGCTTTATCCGCGGACTGGTTGAAGAGCGGCTGTTGTTCCGTGGTGAACTTGGTCAACACGTAGTCGACGACGGACATCTTCTCGGGATGGCCAGTACCCACACGCAGGCGCTTGAAATCCTTGCTGGATACATGGGCAATAATACTCTTGATGCCGTTGTGACCCCCGGCTGAACCGTGATCACGCAGGCGGATGTGACCCACGGGTAAGTCCATGTCATCATGGACGATAAAGATATCGTCCAAGTCAATCTTAAAGTAATCCATCAATGGATGGACCGCGCGGCCGGATTCGTTCATAAACGTTGTGGGCTTCACAACCAGCACCTTTTCACCATTTACAATACCGGTCCCGTAACGGGCATCCAGCTTGCGGGTGGTTAATTCGATCCCATGTTGCTTGGCAAATTCATCGACAACCATAAAACCAGTGTTGTGGCGCGTCCCGTTATATTGGGGACCAATGTTTCCTAAACCAACGATCATTTTCATGCTTACTAATTTCTCCCTCTTATCACAGTAGTTCTATTTATTTAGCGTGGGTTAATCGAAGCCTGACAGCATCTAATACAGCCGTCCGCCCACGATGACACCTGGATCAGTGTCTAATCTGGTTATCTGCGTCTCAAGCCGGTGGCAGACTCATCACTAGCTTCCATCGTACTGGCAAGCGAGCAAGGCACACAAGACTTAGTTGCTTAATAAATATATGGAATAATTAATCTTAGCCGATCCTGTCCACAGGAACCCCGAAGCACACCCTATCAGACGGTTAAGACCACCGATAATTGTGGGCCGCAAGGTATGCGAGAAACAAAAGAGCTGGACGGTCGCGTTTCTCCCCGTTCAGCTGGCGCAAATTATTCTGACGATACCAAATTAACACCCCTGAGTATAGCATAATCCCCCCGTCACTGCACCGATTCTGCCCATGGTGAAGCGTTTCACTAAAAGAAAACGCTGTCTTCACAAATTTTCAAGCCCGGCCGTGGTCGGCCTCTGGTTTACATGTTATACTTACAAGTGGGTATTTTTGCGTACCTTGATGTCAAAAATTTATTAGGAGATGAATGGATTTGACTACTAAAAACCATCAAAAAGTAGTTCTCGTTGGTGACGGGGCCGTTGGCTCTTCATACGCTTACTCAATGATGAACCAAGGTTTAGCTGAAGAATTCGTGATTGTGGATGTTATTAAAGATAGAACTGAAGGAGACGCTTTAGACCTTGAAGATGCTCAAGTCTTCACTGCCCCTAAGAAAGTCTACTCCGGTGACTACTCTGACTGCGCCGATGCTGACATCGTCGTAATCACTGCTGGTGCCCCACAAAAGCCAGGCGAGACGCGTTTGGACTTGGTTAACAAGAACTTAAAGATCTTGTCTTCAATCGTTAAGCCCGTTGTTGATTCCGGTTTCGATGGTATCTTCGTGGTTGCTGCTAACCCAGTTGACATCTTAACTTACGCTACTTGGAAGTTCTCAGGCTTCCCAAAGGAAAAGGTTATCGGTTCAGGGACTTCTTTGGACACGGCACGTTTACGCGTTGCTTTGGCTAAGAAGTTCGACGTTGACCCACGGAACGTGGACGCCTACATCATGGGTGAACACGGTGACTCCGAATTCGCCGCATACGACGAAGCTACGATCGGCTCCAAGCCATTGAAGGCCATTGCCAAGGAACAAGGCGTGACTGACGACGACTTAGCTAAGATCGAAGACGACACGCGGAACAAGGCTTACGAAATCATCAACAAGAAGGGTGCCACTTTCTACGGTGTTGCAACCTGCTTGATGCGGATTACTAAGGCTATCTTGCGTGACGAAAACGCCGTATTACCTATCGGTGCTGCTTTGAACGGTGAATATGGCTTAGATGATATCTTCATCGGTACGCCCGCCGTTGTTAACGGTAGTGGTTTAGCTAGCGTTATCGAAGTGCCATTATCCGATAAGGAAAAAGACTTAATGGCTAAGTCAGCTGCTACTTTGAAGCAAGTTACTAAGGACGGTTTAGCTGCCCTCAAGTAATTCAACTATTACTTTGAAATCGTCGTTCCTGTTGGAGCGGCGATTTTTTTGTCGCTTCTTTTTTTACCGTTTCCACAGCATACCCGTTGTACCCGGCAAACACCATCACAATCGACAGGCTCGGTCAGAATCCGAAGAAATTTAGAATTTTTTTGACTTTTACCATATTGTCTCCCCTGTTGCACCTCGGGTCCCCAATCGTTCGCCATTAAACGACCAGTGCTCCCGGAATACCATCGCGATTCCTACCGGCCGTTTATTCACAAATTCCGGACTAATTCCTAAGCTGTCACCGTTCAAGCTGTGAGCGACTTGCGCATAAATTTATAACCCAAAGGTAAACCCTTTCACCACCGTAACCGTCGACACCAATAATCTTAAATATTAACATTAGAAAATTAATTAGTTACGAAAGCGCTAACAATTAGGCAGTAAGATTGTTATTTAAGGTAGTTTGAAGTAAGCTAGGTTTATGCTAGTACGTGATCGTTAAGGACGACGACTTTCCTTCCACTGGCTTATTTTAGGAGGTCACTACCAATGAAAAAGAAAACCGGCTTCATGATCGGCATCGTGACCGCAATTGTCGCGGTCGGTGCGATTTACGTAGGCCAAGCTTATCATTATTCCTCAGCCAAGGTGTTCTTCAAGGATACCGAGATTGCTGGGGTCAACGTCGGCGGCAGTACCGCCGATCAAGCGGCAACGAAACTCAAGTCCGCGCTCAAGGATCAAGAATTAACGTTAAAGGACGGCAGTAAGACCGTTGCGACTTTCAAAACCCAAAAGGTTGATTTGAAGGTCACGTCCAAGACGGCTTTACGGCAGCTAATTGCCAAGCAGAATGTTTGGTCTTGGCCGGTCCACGTCACGACCGCCACAGCTGACAGCATCAAGCTGAATGCCAGCAGCGCCAATCAGGAAAGTGTCAAGACGTTAGCCGCCACTATTGCTACCAAAGCAAATGCGACGCGGACGGCCGCCAAGGATGCTTCGTTTACCTATAAAGATGGGCAATACGAGGTCACCAAGGAACAAAACGGGAATCAGTTGGATGCTGCCAAGCTCGCGACGTCCATCACCGACGCCATCGAAAATGGCGAAACCACAGTCAATGTTTCCAAAGACTATATCAAGCCAGCAGTAACGACTAAGAGTACTAGTTTCAAGACGGCTAAGGAAAAGGCCGTTGCCATTACGAAGGAAAGTTACGTCTACAAGTTAAGTGGTCACAAGATTACCATTCCTGCCGAGACGTTAGCCAGCTGGTTAACGCTTAAGGATGGCAAATTAGCGACTAACACCTCCGCCATCAAGAGCTACCTGACCAAGCTCAGCAGCAAGTATGGCACCATCAACAAGACCCGGACTTTCAAGTCCACCAAACGTGGGACGGTCAAGGTCAAGGCTGGCCTCTATGGCTGGAGCATCAAGGTTAAGTCCGAAACGCCAACCTTGAGTAAGCTGATCTTAGATGGTAAAGGGATGTCACGCACCCCTGCTATTCAAGGGAGCGGTTACCACAATAATGGGACTGATATTGGCAACTCCTACGTAGAAGTCGACAAGGTCAACCAGCACATGTGGGTCTACAAGAACGGTAAGCTTGTGGTCTCCACGGCGGTTGTTACCGGACTGCCAACGACCGCTCACCACACCCCCAGCGGTGTCTGGGTGATCTGGAGTAAGCAACGCAACACAACGTTACGTGGCAAGAACGACAACGGCTCCAACTACGCCTCTAAGGTTAAGTACTGGATGCCTGTCGACGACACCGGCGTTGGGATTCATGATTCGCCATGGCAACCGCAATACGGGGGCACTTGGTACAAGAGTCATGGGTCACATGGCTGTGTCAACACGCCACCTTCTAAGGTCGGCGCCGTTTATAAAAACGTTAGCGTCGGAACACCCGTCGTTATCTTCTAATGAATTTCTAAAAAAAGTCGCAGCTCGATTTCAAACGAGTTGCGACTTTTTATGATTTTTTTCATAACCCTTGCAGGCCGTCTCTTCTTTAGGAAAACTTTCCCGGCCTTTCATGAAAAAGAGCTACCATTTACGGGGGGAACTATGGTATTATTAAAGGAGATTATTAGAAGTTTCTAATTTTAGGAGGTCACTGCTATGCTGCTAAAATCCCTA
The DNA here is from genome assembly GCA_937874695.1 of uncultured Lactobacillus sp. Classification (GTDB taxonomy): domain Bacteria; phylum Bacillota; class Bacilli; order Lactobacillales; family Lactobacillaceae; genus Levilactobacillus. The sequence continues at coordinate 20,529 of CALNAJ010000008.1, read as the reverse complement.
GTGAAACCGAAAGAACGGTTAGTTACGGTTCGCGAGGACGTCACCCTGGAACAAGCCCTGAAAGTCTTGGAAGACTCGGGCTATCGGTGTGTGCCGATCCTGGATGAAACCGGACAGATCTTCCGGGGAAATATCTATAAGATGCACATCTATCGCCATAAGTCTCGGGGCGGCGACATGCAGCTCCCGGTGACGTCATTACTGAAGAACGCCACGAAATTCATTTCGGTCAACGCTGCCTTCTTTAACGTCTTCTTCTCCATCAAGGATTTACCTTACATTGCCGTGTTAGATGACAAAAACGCCTTCTACGGTATCTTAACGCATACACGTCTGATGGACATGTTATCTCAATCTTGGAATGTGAACATCGGAAGTTACGTGATCACCGTCGTTTCAGCTGGTGAACGCGGTGACTTGGCTGGCATGGCCAAGATCATCACGAAGTACACATCGATTGCCAGTGTCATCAGTTTGGATGCTCAGGAAGGTGAATTGGTTCACCGGACCATGTTCACCCTTCCCGCCGAAGTTGACGAAGAGAAGCTGGACCGCATCGTGAAGGCCCTCGAACGTAAGGAATTCCATGTTCCTGAAATCGAAGACTTGCGCCACGAAAGCTAAATCAAACACTATTGAATCGCCCCACCACTCGCTGGCGGAGCGATTTTTTGTACGCTGGTATCTGTGTTGTGAATGACCGCTCGCCTGCGTCAGACAGGGTTCCACCTGCTGTGGGGCCGCCTCCAGCCAAAGAACTGGCTTCCAGCTCACCTTGAAGCCACGAAAACCGCGTGTCTCCAAGATGTCCCGTGCTGTAAGGCCGGGGAGAATCAACCGCCCGGTCCAACACCACCGTCACGGCCGGCTCCACCCTGTCTGCCTCCGGCTATACGTTGGCGTTCTCAACTGATATTCGTCAAAAATTGCAACCATGCAGTAGTATTGACTAACGTAAACTGACACTGAATAGCTTTCGTAGTCAGCTTATGTTGCCAGCATTAATTCAGCTGAAAACCCTCGTTCAAAAAAAGCCAATATCGGGTTAGCTGCCAACTGAAGCCGGAGGATGCCAGGGTGGAGCGTGCTGTGACAGCGGTGTTGGTTGGCGTTTTGGGCCAACCTACAGCGCGGGACGACCTGCGAGACCCGGGTCTTTCGGGGCTTGCAGGCGAGGTCAAAGACCGCCCCTCAGGCTTTGACCGGTCCCCACAGCAAGCGGAGCCCTGGCAGCCGCAGGCAGAATTGACATCGAACCCGAAAATTGGCAACAAAAAAGTCCAGAACAAAAAGTCCTGAACTTAACTGTCACTAAATAGCTATGTAGTGCGGGTGTTGCTTCGTTTCCGCTTCTTCTTCGACTTATCCACCAAGCCCACGCTAGTTGCCAAAGCAGCATCGACCGCTGCCATGGTCTTGACATCCAAGTGGGTCACCTGGTCCTTTAACCGCTGCTTATCGATCGTCCGAATTTGCTCAAGCAAAATGACGGAATCCCGCTCAATGCCGGTTCGATCCGCCGAAATGCCGACGTGTGTCGGCATTTTTGGTTTCTCGATCCGGGCGGTGATTGCCGCCACAATTACGGTTGGACTGTAGTGGTTCCCCACGTTGTTTTGGACGATCAGGACGGGACGCATACCGCCCTGCTCCGAACCAACGACTGGTGATAGGTCGGCGAAGAACACATCACCGCGTTTAACTTCAACACGGGCCATGGGCCGCCATCCCCTATCTACTTATTCTGTTCTATTTTTTAATGTTGTGTTCGACGAAACTTGGTTAAGCGCCGTTCGGCTTCTTCTTCGCACGGCGTAAAGATTCGAGCAATATCCTGATTGATGAGGGCCATCGCTTGATACCCTGCAATTAACGAAAGTTTATCAGCTGCAGCTGACCGCAACGGTACCAACGCTTGACGCCGGACCCTCTTGGAAATGTGTAACCGCAAAGTTGGTCTGTCTAATTGCTGAGAACGGATCATGATTTTCCTCCTAGGTTGTGAATACATCTCGACTCATATAGTTTACCACGAATCACCTAACCTGGACACTATAACCCGTCTAAATTAATTCAGATACCGCCGAGGCAACCGGCCGGTAAAGCCGCAAGCAATCTCGTAATGGATGGTCCCACAGTAGTCAGCAACGTCTTGCAACGTAATCTCAGAACCGTGATCTTGGCCCACTAGGGTAACGATTGTCCCCCGCGAATAATCATGGGGTAAGCGAACCATCAATTGGTCCATGCAGACGCGACCAATGATTTCACAAGCTTGGCCATCGATCAACACGTGGAAACCCTGCAGCCGGCGTTCGTAACCATCGGCATAGCCAATCGGCACGGTGCCGACCCATTCGTCTTGATCAGCGGTATAGGTGGCCCCATAGCCGACGGAATCGCCAGCCGCAATCTTCTTCGTGAAGACCAATTCACTAGTCAAGCTCAAGGCTGGCTGTAAAGCATACGGTGCTTTGATAGCCGTTCCGGAAGGATTCAAACCGTAACCGGATACCCCAAACCGGACCATGTTGTCGTTACATGCCGCGTGCCACAAGCTCGTTGCCGAGTTGGAGACGTGAACGTAACGGGGCCGCTGCGGTAGATTATCCGTGAGCGCATGCCATTTGGCCACCTGTTGCTTGAAGTAGTGGTCATCCGGGCTGTCTGCCGTGGAGAAATGGGTAAAGATGCCTTCGAAGTCTAACGTTGACTTGTGCTGCCCTAGAAAATCAATGGCCGTGGTCAACTCGTCGACTGTTCGAAAACCAATCCGTCCCATCCCGGTATCTAAGCCTAAGTGAACGTGTAGGGGCTCTGCCGTTGGTTCTGCGAGAGCCAAGTAGGCCTGAGCATCAGACAACCAGTCCGTTGCCGCAACCGTCGTAGAGATTCTCTCAGCTGCCATTAACGGTGCATCGGCCGGTGAGGTCACCCCTAGAATCAGGATGGGTTCATTAAAACCAGCAGCCCGTAATTCCAGGGCCTCATCCAAAATTGCGACACAGAATCCAGTCGCACCAGCGTCCTTAGCCGCCTGTGCGACCTGAATTGCCCCGTGACCGTAACCGTTGGCCTTGACGACCATAAACAGTTCACAGCCCTGATCTAATCGTTCAACCTCCGCGTGAATGTTGTGCCGTAACGCAGCCCGGTCAATGACCAATTGCGTTGGGCGGTGTACCCCAACTACCATTACGCTTGCCCTCTTTCTAAAATGACCTGAGTCATGACCACGGTCGCCGTGTGTGAGATTGAAACGTGGGCGCGCCCGGTAAAGGGTTGCCGTAACACAATGGGCTGACCAGCATCGTTATCGCGAATTTCAATATCTTGGAAACCCACTTCCCGGCCAATCCCCGTTCCCATGGCCTTGCTGTAGGATTCCTTGGCGGACCAACGTCCAGCGATAAATTCCACTGCCCGTTGCCCGCTCAACTCGTGATAGTCGCCCAACTCGTCAGGCGTCAAGACCCGTTGTAAAAACTGTGGTTGCTTAGCCACAACGTCCTTGACTCGTGCCAAATCAGTAATATCGATACCAGTCCCGTAGATCATGATGTCACCTCTCCATAATGTCTAGGTTATATTCTAGCACAGCCGTGCCGAATTGACCTCCACAACTTAACTGGTTGAGCGAAAACATAAACTAATCTAAAGGTGTTGGCAAACGGACTCTAATTTAAGACAACTCAAAGTAATCGTGTTCAGGTCGATAACTCGCAGAGACAGCAAACCTTTCGTGAATGACACCATTTTAAATCATTGGAACCATCCCCTTTCACGGGTTCTGCAGAAGCCTCGGTAACGATTAGTCGCCTGAGAGGGCAAAAGTGCCGGTAGACCGCCACCACGACTGGGGAATCCACCGACACTTTCACAATTCACCTTTTCCTCCAAAGCAACCCTACAGCTGAACGGACTCTCTGATCCGCAGCTGTGCGGCAATGGGACTACGTGTCGGCATGGCATCTACCGGCAGTACCTCGACCTGCCCACCGCGCTGCGAGACCAGCAATGCGAGGTCGTTGTACAAGTTATTCTGGCGACTCAGAGCCGTCGCCGTCATCACGTCACCACTCTCTGTTAAGTGACCGGGCTGACTGGCGTCGTCTTGAATCCACAACTTGGCGATCTGCCCCTGCACAGCGGCAGTTGCCAAGGCCCCCAGGTCCTGCACGACTTGATTCTGTTGCCGAACCTTGTCATAGGCATCCTGGCGAATCTGCGTGGCCTGGACGTGGCGTTGGTCGTTCACGCCGACCGTTAACGCCGCCAGGGTCTGGTTGGCCGCCGCCAGATTCGGATTCTGCACGACCCGAACGTTGGCATCCAGGTAAGCATTCTGCGAAAGTTTGCGGAAGTTCCCCTGGTTGTTGGCCGCTGCAACTAGGATCAGCGGCACCTGATCAACGTTTGAGAAATGCTGGCTCACGTAAGCATCGACTGCCATGAAATAGTTACGTTGATCGGCAGCCTTGCTGGCATCCAACGTCCCTGTCCCGCTGTAGTGGGTACTGTCCCCCGCGGACCGTTGCCAGCGCCCGCGGTCACGGAGCTCACTACCCAGAGCCGTCTCCAGCGTCGTCGGGGCTTCCACCGGCAGGTTAACCAATTCAGGCCGGCCACTACGAATCTGAGCCAGTTCAAAGCCTTGACTGTCCAGTAACAGCAGATCATAGTCACTCGTCAGGTCCCGCGACTGTAAGATGGGTAGAACATTGGGCTGGTAAGTCACGGTCACAGTCGGTGCCACCGCGGTGTGCAACCAGTAGTGATAACTCTCCGTGGCCCCCGCCATGATGAGCAGGCCTCGAGCACTTCCGTTAGTCAACGGTCCGTGTTCGTATGGCGCAAAAGACTCTTCATACGCAGACCAGGCACGGTTGGGCGCGACGGTCGCCAGTTGCCGCTTCCCTTCCTTGAGTAAACTGTTGAATTGCGTCCGATCTGTCGCTGGCACACCAGTAACGGGTAAGATCATGGTCATGAACGGTCCTGGCTTAGTGGCAAGAGCAGTCGCAGCGTGTAAGTCAAAATGATTGGCCATAAATAGTAACCTCCGTGGTTGTTTGTCTAGGGTCAGCTTCTTAGATAAGATTTCTCATATCGTTTCGATAAGAGAATAATACCATGCCACCGAATAGAACGCAATAGTAAATGTCCTCTCACAAATTCATTTGTGGGGTAAGTTGTTTCACAATATAATCAAAAAGGCCGTGGCACGGGCCGCCAACGATGTTAAGAATTTTCTGTGATTTTTTGATTTTTATTTTTAAATACCCGTGTTATACCAGTGATTACGGACTTTTGAGGTGTTTGTCTCCAAATGTTAATATTCAGAATTTAGCCGTTCTCTAAGTTCATCCGCACTCATATTCAATCTGAGATTGTGTTTTACACTTTGTATGGTTATCAGTGAGACTTTCACTTCAACTGCGCTAAGGATAAAACTCAGAGTATAAGAAAAAGCAACACTCGGTCTGCCTAACCGAGCGTTGCTTCCTTCTAATCAATTATCTTTAATTTAGTCTTTTTTCCGAATAGTGAACCCACGTCCACCTTCAGAATGCCGACCACCGTTGTTACTGCGACGATTACGATCGCCACCATGGTTACGGGAATCGTGGTTGCGAGAGTCATGATTACGAGAATCATGCCCACCACGTGAACCCCCGCGATGTTCGCCATTGCCGCCGTTACCACGACGGTCTTGACGATGACGGTAGCCACCGCCACCATTGCCGCCGCGACGGTTGCCGCCACCGTGGTGGTAACCACCACCATGACCCTTGCTACCGCGCTTAGGTAATGGACGTTCTGGCGTAATCTTTACGGGTACTTGACTGCTGTCATCCTTAGTTACGTCGTTTAACAACGCAGCAACTAAGTCTTCAGCATCGTATTCTGCCAACAGGCTCTTAGCCATTTCGGCGAACTTGTCAGTATCCGTCTTGCTAACCAAATCAGCAACTGCATCTTTAGCAGCGCCTAATTGGCTAACAAGTGCTTCTTCATCCGAAGGTGGCTTCAATGGAAGCATACGCACCTTGGTCAGCTTTTCGATTTCACGCAGGTAATCCATTTCGTTAGGCGTTACGAAAGTCATGGAAACCCCATGCTTCCCGGCACGACCGGTACGGCCGACACGGTGAACGTAACTATCTGGATCTTGTGGAATATCGTAGTTGTACACGTGGGTAACATCGTTGATGTCGATCCCACGGGCAGCAACATCGGTCGCAACCAAGATGTCCAACTTCCCATGACGGAACTCGTTCATGATTTGAGTCCGACGCTTTTGCGTCAAATCACCATGAATCCCAGCAGCATTGTAGCCACGTGCTTGGAGTCCACTGGAAAGTTCGTCAACCCGACGCTTCGTCCGAGTGAAGACGATAGTCAAATCTGGATTTTGAACGTCGAAGAAACGCGTCATCACGTCAAACTTCTCGAAGTCACGAGAACGGACGTAGAATTGATCGATCAAGTCGGTCGTTAATTCCTTGGCCTTAATCTTCACGTGCTTAGGTTCGTGCATGAATTGCACCCCAACCCGCTTGATTTCTGGTGGCATCGTTGCAGAGAACAGCATCGTTTGACGTGCCTCTGGCAATTGCTTGATGATGTCTTCAATGTCGTCCAAGAAACCCATGTTTAACATTTCATCGGCTTCATCCAGAACTAACATTTGAACATGGTCCAACTTCAAGGTGTGGCGACGGATATGGTCAAGTAAACGACCTGGCGTCCCAACAACGACTTGAGGATGGTTCTTTAAGGATTTGATTTGCCGACGGATGTCAGCACCACCGTATACGACTTGGACGTTTGCCCGTTCGTTACGGCCTAATTTATAAATTTCTTCTTGGGTTTGAATGGCCAGTTCCCGTGTTGGGGAAACAACTAGCGCTTGTACGTTTTCGTTCTTCTTATCAATCTTTTCAAGAATTGGTAAGGCGAATGCCGCAGTCTTCCCAGTCCCGGTTTGGGCTTGTCCAATAACGTCTTGACCAGCCAAAACCATGGGGATTGTCTCGGCTTGAATTGGGGTCGCTTCTTCGTAACCTGCTGTCGTAACAGCCTTCAGTAGGTCTTCAGAAAGACCCAGTTCTTTAAACTTCAAAAATAATTTCCTCCTAATAGGTGCATCGCCTCAGTGCCTCATAAATCTTGGAAAAAATCCGTTTTCCTTGGTGCGATTAATGATTGGCTAAGGCGGGGTAAGTTTGTTTCTCTAAATAAGCAACTAAGCCATCATACAACGGTGAAACAAAATAAGCAACTCCCACGACTCGTGGAAACTGCTTACATGAATTATTATTTTTTTGGAGAATCCTGTAAGGCCGCTAATACTTGCTCTAAATGAATACCGTGAGATCCTTTTAATAAAATCTGATCGTCAGACGTCAGGACATCTTGAAGCGTTGATGTAAGCGCTGGCAAGGCATCCGCGGTGAAATGGGTTACGGGCAAGTCTGGTTTTTCCTGGGCTAAACGCTTCTGTAACGCCACCATATGCGCCCCCACCAGATAGACATGACTCAGCTTATCGGGATCAATCGCCGTGGCAACATCGGCATGCATCGTATCCGCTTGGGTCCCGAGTTCTAACATATCGCCAAGAACCGCGTACCGCTTGCCAACGACTGGGGTCTGCGAGAAGGCACCTAAGACCTGCTTCACAGCCGTGGGATTGGAGTTATAAACGTCGCTGAGAATATCCTCACCAGCGGTCCCCTTGACCCATTCAGCCCGGTTCTCGGTCAGGTTAACGGTGGCCAGTGCCTTTTGCGCATTCTCGGGCCGAATTCGGTAAACATTAGCCACCGACAGGGCAGCTAATGCGTTGTTCACGTTGTACGTGCCAATCATCGGAATCGTAAAGGACTTGTCGGGCCAGAGGTTCGTGGTAAAGCTAGTCGCCGTCGACGTTGCTTCAATGTTCGTCGCAAAGAGATCGGTCGTCTCGCTCTGCCCAAAGGTCCGTTTGCGAAGGTTCAGGTCAGCTGTCCGGTCACGCAGCAGCGGTTCATCGCCGTTGTAAACGACGATGCCGTCTTCGCTGAGACCATGGGTGATTTCCATCTTGGCATCGGCAATCTTATCTCGGGTTCCGAAAAACTCGATGTGAGCCTCACCGATCATCGTAATAACGGCGATATCGGGTGCCACTAAGTTACTCAGGAAGTCGAGTTGTCCTGGCCGATCCATCCCCATTTCCACGACCAACATTTCGGTGTTAGGTTCCATGGAGAGGACGGTCATTGGGACGCCAATCTCATTATTAAAGTTAGCATGCGTCTTGGTCACGTTGAACTGGGTCGCCAGAATACTGGCAATCATATCCTTGGTCGTAGTCTTTCCGTTACTCCCAGTAATGGCGACCACCCGGGGGTTGATCTTAGTCAGATAGTACTGAGCTAAGGCCTGAAGAGCCTTCAGTGAATCCGCGACTTGAATCACGGGGAAACCAGCGGGAGCCGTCGCCAGGTCTCTGGCCCAGAGCGTTGCGGCAGCGCCATGATCGATGGCCGACTGAATAAACTGGTGGCCGTCCTGTTCACCCGTTAGCGGAATAAAGAGGCCTCCGGGTTGGAGGTGCCGACTATCAAACGCCACGCTGGTGACGCTGACACTCCGCCATTGTTCAAAATCATTGATTGCCCCAACTGCATGGGCAATTTCAGCAAGCTGCATCTTCATGTTTTATGCTCCTATGTAACGGGCAGAGCGTAACGCCCTTCCGCCTTAAGTTAGTTTCTGGGAAGTTAGTCTGCTCCCCGGTTAATGTCGAAATGAAATACTGAGACTCATTATACCATGAATTCTCACGGACTAGCTTAAAACTCGTCAGAATTTGGTAAGCCTCAACTAACAAAACCACCGACAGCCGCTAAGCCATCGATGGTTCTTACGTCTTTAGATTAAGTCTTTAACATCACTGAATACCTGATTATCATGAATGCTTAATGCCCATTCACGTGTGGTCAAATCATAGCGTAGGCTGGCCACCTCACGAGAATCGGCGTAGACCTCTTCTTGTGAATACCAGGTGTTTTGCCGCTCTGGATGGGTAATTGCTCGCACTGGAATCACGTAGATTCGGTGTCGTTCGACCAACTGATCAAAGGCAATGATTGTGCCATCCAGTAATCCTTGCGTGAGTTGCAAGAGAATCTCATGGGGCACATCGCTGATGGCGAGCGGCCGGGCGAAGACCCAACGGTTATTGTGCATCGCGCGCAAATGCCGTTTGATACTGACCTCCAACACGTGGTCAAAGTCCGGTAGATTACGGTAATACGTCTTGTAGAAGCCATCGCGTAACGTTAAATAAGCGTAGTCATTCTGTAACTTGGCATAGAACGGCGTCCGAATATGTGTTTCCATATGGGCGAGATAAAGCAGTTCAGCAATCTCCGCGGGCAATAAGAAGTCTAAGTCATCACCGTGCGCGTAGTCTAGCCACTTCACGGCGTGCTCGTGCTTCGCCAGCAAGTAGCGCCGAATCTGCGTCTGACCCGTAATGGTCTGTAAACGCGTGTGAGGATTGATCTCAACGTCGCTCCCAGATTCATCATTTAACAAAAGGAGCTGATTGGGTATCGCTGGAATCCCATTTAAAAAATCAGCCGGTGATATCCCTAACGAATAAATCATATTCGTCACGGGTTCTAAACTTAAATACACAAAATTTCCGCGCATAGCCTTACACTCTTTCCCCTAGTCTCAATGTTAATTGTACTACGAAACTCACGTAAAAACTGCACCTTTATTTTTACATTTTTTCGAGGCGCGCAATACGATCAGCAATTGGCGGATGGGTCGCAAACAGGTCACCTAAACGGTGCTTATTTTTGAAGGGATCACCGATGTACAGCGCGGAACTATTGGGGTCCGCGGCCTCCATCGGTTCACTGTCGTCAATCTTTTGTAATGCACTGATCAGGCCTTGTGGATTCCGAGTCAACTCAACGCTAGAGGCATCGGCGAGGTATTCTCGATTCCGCGACAATGCCATCTGTGCAATACTGGCGGCGAGTGGGGCCAGTATAATCAGGACAATCGAAATCACGAGAACGATGACGTTGCCGCCAGAATCGCGATCGTTGTCACGCCGGCGGCCACCACCCCACCACAACCAGTTGCTGGCAAAGTTGACCAGCATCCCAATAGCAGCGGATAGTGCCAAGGCAATCGTCTGTAGACGAATATCGTAATTCCGGACGTGAGAAATCTCGTGACCAATAACACCTTCGAGCTCCTCACGATTCAGCCGTTGTAGAATTCCGGTCGTCACGGCAACGGCTGACTTTTCGGGACTATTTCCGGTCGCAAAGGCATTGGGACTGGGATCATCAATAATGAAGACACGAGGCATGGGCACTTTCCCGACCATTGCCATGTCTTCAATCAAATGCCACAGTTGTGGGGCTTGGCTCACATCGGTAATTTCACGGGCGTGGTTCATGCTCATAACCACATTCGTCGACTGGCTGATCATAATCAACATGTAAATGCCGGCAACGACCGCCGCAATCACGGCACCCGACTGCCAATTACTCCAGAAGAGGTAACCCAGTGCGGCGCCGATCAACAGAACCAAGAGGCCAAAGCCAAACATCACATAGCCGGTGCGCCGCTTATTCATGGCAATTTGGTCATATAACATGTTATCGCCTACTTATCGGATTGATTGAAGTCGTCAAAGTTGACCTTGGGAGCCGTCTTTTCCTCTTCAGGTACTTGCAAGTATTCACCCATCTGGAAGTGGTGAACTTTGGCAACAATATTGCTTGGGAATGATTGAATCATCACTGTCAGCTTAGCCACGGAGCTGTTATACAACTGCCGTGAGTACGCAATTTTATTTTCAGTGTTGGTCAATTCTTCCATTAATTGGGTGAACTGCGTGTTGGCTTTTAAATCCGGATAGTTTTCGGATAAAGCAAACAGTGACCGCAATGTGGTGGACAGTTGATTAGAAACTTCCATTGTGTGTTGGTGATCATCGGCGGGAATCGCGGTTAATTGGTTCCGCAACTCGACCACCTTTTTTAAGGTTCCTTGTTCATAGTTGGCGTAACCCTTGGTCGTGGAAACCAAGTTAGGAATTAAATCATTCCGCCGTTTTAACTGCACATCAATCTGACTCCAAGATTCTTGCACGTACGTCCGGGTCTTGATCAGACCGTTGTAGGCGCTCACGTACCAAATAACCAAAATGGCTAACACGATAATTAAAATAATCCAGGCCATATCTATCACTCCTTCTCAAAATTTCTGGTACACTCATCATAACAAAGGCTAAAACCAGACTCCAGTATGTACGCCTGGCTTTACCAATAATTAGGAGGTTTCCCATGCAACACGTGCTCTTTGTTTGCTTAGGCAATATCTGTCGTTCTCCCATGGCTGAAGCTATCTTTAACGACCTGCTCGACCAACGTCATCTGACGGACCAATTCGAGGTGGCTTCGGTTGCCACGAGTCCTGAAGAAGAGGGTAATCATCCCCATCCCGGGGCCCTCAAAGCGATGCGGGCGCACGGGCTCGATGCAAGTCAGCACCGCTCCCGCCCCATCACAGCAGAAGACTTCGATTGGGCCGATACCATCATCACGATGGATCATGCCAACGTGGCCAACCTGCAACGCATGGCACCCAGCGCAGCAGATGCCACCAAGGTCAAGCTGTGTCTCGACATTCTCCCCGGTCGTGAAGGCGAAGCCATCGACGACCCGTGGTACACGCACAAATTTGAATTAACCTATCAAGAACTTGCGACCGCCCTGCCCGCTTGGCTGGACGAACTCGATTAAATGAAAAGCAATGCCCGTTTTGGACCAGCTAGTGTTGGTGAAGACGGGCATTGCCTTTTTGATTTGTAAATTCCTTACAGTATTTAGAAGAGCCTAGTTAGCTCAAGCTTCTTGCGTAACCGGATCTTGAATAAGTGTCCAGCTGATACGGCTCATGTACTGGCCCGGAACAGCCCCACCATCAACATCCAAGAAGACTCCCCGACTCGGATTATCCCGCCACAACTTGGTAATGTCGAAATTTTCATCGTCAGAAGTCGTGGTATGGTGCTCAAGGTTAACGGTGCCTTGCGTTAAGCTATTTTCATTGCCATCTCCATCAACGTACTTCAGGTCACCAGCCAGCAGACCGCCCCGTAAACGCGTGGTTAATGGTGACGCACAGGCTTGTAGCGTCCAGGTATCGTTCTTACCGACTGAGTCATGAACCATAACCGACCAGTTGCTATCAGGCTTTAGCCGCATCCTGCGTCCCGTCATGTGCTGGGGATTATCCTTATTAAAGGTGGCAAACGAACTGACCGACATGCTACGAGCCCCGCTTTGTAACGTCACACTGTATCGCAGACTGTTAATGGCACTGAGATGAGCCGATGTGTCTACCGCAAATAACTCTAGGATGTTTTCATGACCACTCCCCAGTAAGTTGGCAGCCGGCATAGTATAAGTGAAATTATACGTGCCATCATTATCAGTATCCGTGACTATCTGAGTTTGTAAACTCTCACTGTTGAAACGCGGCTGCAGGGTCAATGTTCGCCCAGTAAAAGCCTCGCCATTACTCTTCCGGCGATAATCGATACGGCCTTTAACCGTGACATCGGCCGCTGTAGTCAACACCTCACTTCCGTTCTGATCATCAGACCCCGGCGTCACGTGCTCGCCCGTTAGCGCCATCGTCATCACGCTAGAATCATCATCCCCAGCGACTAATTGAAAAGCACTTGTCGTTGCTTGGGTAATGGCATTGGTACCCTCAAAGCTACTGGTTTGACTCGCAATTTCATCTGGCTTGCTTGCCGTTGCCGTCTTGCTAGTTGCGCGCCCCGTTAAGGTGATTGTGACTCCTGCTGTTTCACCGGCGGCCACGTTCTTGGATAGGGAACGTGCTAAGGTACCGCTGACCGTCTGGCCACTGGTATCATCGGGATTGATACTAAAGGACTCTGTACTTTTACTGATAGCGTTTTCCTCGTCATCATACGTGATTTTTGCTGAGTCAAAAGCAATTCCTGCTGGCAAATGTAGACTACTATGGATATTCTTCCAGGAATCGCGTCCTTTTTTATAGTTCAGATGATATTTCAGAACCATTTGGTCACCTGTATAGACTCTAGTCTTTGGGTCATCGGTAACTTTTTTTGCCTGGGACTCATCAACAAGTTGCGCATTGGCATCAACATCGACTAGCCCTGGTACTTTTTCAAAGACTACTAAGTTATTTTCATAGAATCCACCAGTTGAACCAGTAAATCCCCAGCGAATACGTTTATTTGCGTCAAGGTGAAACTTACTGATATCAACCTGAACAGACTGAACTGACGGATTATCCAGGTTAGCCCCAGTTTTAGGATTTTTATCATTGAAAGAATATGTCATGGTCCCAATTGATGACCCCGTTGCTGGTGCCTGCCATTTCAAAGTTAAATGATGCCAGTAACCATTAGCTAAAAAATCGTTTCTGTCACGCAACAATCCCTCGTGTTTCATCTTCACGTAATAATAAGGAGCTTTGTCATCTGTTTTCCTCATTTGATACGTGTCCTCTTCTCCAGGATAATTAGAAGCAATATGTGGTTTGTTCGTTTCATTCCCAGAGTCAAATTGCGAAGCAGTACCATTTTTTAAGGAATTGGAGTCAACCTGATTATTCCTATATGTATCAAATTCTAACGCCCAGCTATTCTGAATGGCACTCCGAGCAACTGCGGACAAGTCCGGAACTAATTTAAAATTCTTCCGCTGATCCATCCCCCAAACCCCAAGAGTCTCTCCATTAGTTGGCTTCTCTGTTGCGTCTGTTGCCGTTGCACCGATACCTCGCTCATCGTTTTGCATAACAAAAGCCATACCATCTCCCGATTTGAAAGGATAATTGCCAAAATACAACCACATTGAAGCCGTTTCATTCTCTCCTAAATTCATTCTGGCTTCATCACTGGTCCATACAGTTCCCAACTGCGTGGGACCATTGGTTAGTTCAATAGCATGGTCCTTTCCGTATCCAGTCGTTGCCTTAGTTGCCGAGTTATTCTCTATATTGCCAATGCTAAAGTAATCATCAATTCGAATTCCCTTTGGTGCATTCGCGAGAACCGTGTCAATATTACTCTGGGCTCCTGCTTCTACCACATTTTGACTCTCTAAAGCAATCAAGCCCAACCCAATAGCCATGATTCCCAAAATAATTGTTTTAATCCCCAAAATCCTCACTCCTTGTGTTACGAACAATGCCCCATAATCCTTAAGATAGCTATCCTCCGAATATTCTCAATTATGATATCAATTCAATTTAGTACTTACACGACATTTTTGCTAGTCAATCTAATCGATGTCGACACGATATTCAGTCAAAGTTTTGGCAGCTGTTTCATAACAAATTTTATAGTATCACATATTTAATAATAATACCCAGTACTATTTTCAAGAAGTATAGCATATCAAGTACGTTAAAATCCACAAAACGTTGTTATAATAATATTTATAAATGGTTTCCCATAATATTAATACCCCGTTCTTAGCAGATAAAGATAGTAAATCTGCAGTGTATCTGGTACACTTGCTGAAACACAAAAAAGCCAGCCGATTTTCGACTGACCTGAAATATTTAAATTAAGACACATTTGGCGTATTACCAAATGTCCACTGAATCTGAGTCGCATAGTACCCCTGAACAGCACCACCGTTTACATCGAGTACAATCCCATGATTCTGATCCCAGGACTTGGCAACATCGACAACATCATCATCGGAAGTGGTCGTGTGGCTTGCGATATTCACAGCAGCACCCTGAGCGAAAGTCTCTTCATTGCCGTTTCCGTCGAGGTACTTCAACTCACCGTCTAGCGTCACTCCCCGCAATTTCGACATGAGTGGTCCTGCGCTGGCTTGCAACGTCCACTGATCACCGGTCCCCATAGAGTCATAAACCTTAACCGACCAGTTGCTATCCGGTGTAAGACGCATAGCCGACCCCGTCATCTTCTGGGGATCATCCGCATTAAAAGACGATAGCGTATTCGCTGAAATACTCTTAGTGCCATCCTTCAACGTTACCGTATACTCCAAGTTATTGGCCGCACTTAGATGGGTTGATGTATCCGTTGCGAATAGATCTAATACATTACCAGTACTACCCGCAATCAACGACGTAGATGGAATAGTGTACGAAAAGTCATAGACACCGTCCTTATCACTGTCTGTGACCGTCGATATTTGAAGACTGTTTCCATTGAGCCGTGGTTGTAAGGTCAGCGTTTTATCTGTGACTGGCGTTCCATCGACTTTTTTATACGTAATCTTACCGGAAACCGTCACATCGGCCGCGGACGTCTGTGACTCCGAGCCCTTTTGATTATTCGAGTTGGCAGTAATGTTTTTCTCTGGTCCGGTTAACGCCATCGTCATGACACTGGTCCCATCGCCACCAGGGGCAACTTGAAACCCGCTCACAGTAGCCTGCGTAATGGCGTTAGAGCCTTCAAAACTACTGGTCTTACTTGCCACTTTGTCTGGCGTGCTGGCAGTGGCAGTCTTGCTACTAGCTTTACCCGTTAGCGTAATCGTTGCCCCATCCGTTTCACCAGCGGACGTATTCTTGGAAAGATTACGAGCTAACGTCTCACTGACGGATTGACCAGTTGTATCGCTGGAATCAACCGGAATTGTTTCAGAAGTCTTGCCATCCGCAAACTTCCCGTCATCATACGTGACTTTTGCCGAATCATAGGCAATATCAGCCGGCAAATTCAGCTTATTCTTAATTGACTGCCAGGAATCACGCCCACCTTTATAGTTCAGATGATACTTTAACGTCATTTGATCCCCAGTATAGACTTTGTCGCTGGCATCGTCGATAGTCATATTCGCTTGCGAGTTATCAACTAAGTTAGCCGTCACATCCGCATCCACTAAACCGGGAACTTCTTCGAAGACGACCAGGTTATTTTCGAAACTGTCCCCCGTTGATCCAGTGAATCCCCAACGTACACGTGCATCGTCAGTTGACAATCCTAGCTTTTCCAAATTAATCTGGGCCGAATTCGACGAGGCGTCCTTTGTCAATTTGGCTCCAGTCTTTGGATCCTTATCATTAATAGTATAGGTCATTGTTCCAGTCGTTGAACCTGCCGCTGGCGCCTTCCAATTTAACGTTAAATGTTTCCAATCACCATTATCGTTTCGCAACAATGCAAAACTATTACTGATTGCTCCCATGTGATTCATTGTCGCATAGCTGTAACTTTTCTTGTTGGGTGTTCCGCCAATTCCCATAAAGCCACCAGTAGTCCAACTCAAATTTTTCGTCATAACGTTATACGTAGAGGCTTCCCCTGGATAATTTGAAGCAATGTGAGGGTAACCACTCGGCATGTTCTCGTCAAACTGATTAGCATATGAGCCAGAATCCGCAAAATAATCGTTCCACGCTGAATCATTATCCTTTGTTGGTAATTTATTATTAAAGGTATCAAATTCCAGTGCCCAGCTTTTGGGAATGGCAGTATCAGCTACTTGTTGTGGCGTCGTATCTTGATTTTTGTCGTCGTGACCCCAAACGCCAAGAGTTTCCCCCCTAGCCGCAGTCGGATTAGCCGGATCACTATTATCAATAGCGGTTGCATCAACACCACCATTTTGAATGACAAAAGCCATTCCGTCACCAGCGTTATACCCGTTTCCAAAATACATCCACATCGAGGCCTTTTGATCCTCTGCCATGTCCATTTTAGCAGCGTTGCTGGTCCAAATTGTTCCTAGTTCCTGTGGCCCATCTGTAAGTAATACCGCTTGATTATCGCCCTTGTTCGTCTCAACTGTTTCAGCATGATTATCAAACGCCTGAGTTGTTTCAAAGTAACTGTCAATCGTTAATCCCTGAGGAGCCGATCCTTTTGGCACCGAAATATTTTCCGCTTGTGCCGTCGTCCCCCATCCCCAAATCACAATCCCTAACCCGATGGCCATCACACTCAATAAAATTGATTTAATCTTCAAAATCCCCGCTCCTCCTGAAACTAAAACTCGCCATCATCAGTCAGTAATGGCGAATTTATCTCCATTCAATCACGCTGCCTCGCTCGTCAGTGCTTTATCCACATCAGCAGTTTCGACCTAAATTAAGTTAACTTTCAATCCTCAGTGGCCAAAAGTGTGCAACCGATTGAATACTCGTAGAACTAACGTTAGCCGCATTCTTCCCCAAGAACCCGACTCCCCTATATTAGTTCTCCTATTAACAAAGTTTATTATATTAGGTTTAGGGGCGAAACACAACTAAAATAATATAAAACGTCTGATTAATGTGCTCCCAGAGTGTCTAATTTACCGATATTCCAGCTATACCAAGGATAATTTGATTACCAAATAAGTTCAGGGAACACTTACAAAGCAGCTGTTTCCCACACATCGTCTAAACTGAGGTGATGTATACCATTCAACCACATACATAAAATTTCTACACGATAAGAATGTTGTAACATTGCGACCAACATAATAGCATTCAGAACTGTCTCAGTAAGCTACGAATTTAGGCACCCATCGCCGAATGCTAGATAAATTGCCCAAGTCAAATAAAAAAGGGCTACAACCAGTGGCTGCATCCCCATAGACCTCTATTCAGCTTTCACCTTACTCCGCATTAGACAGTATCCAGGTTACTGTTCCTTTGTAATGACCCTGAACCGCACCACCATTCAGTTGCAATAAGATTCCAGAATTATCGTCCCAATCACTAGCAATATTAACAGGCGTGTTGGATCCATCTGAAACATGATCGGTAATCGGCGTCTGCGCGTCTGCCGTTAACGGCTGGATGCCGGCTCCATCACTGTAAACCAGTTGGCCATCCAGTGGCGTTCCCGTGTCATTTGTTTCCGGAGCATTCGCCACCTCGGTAGGCTGCAACGTCAACGGTGTTGCTTTGGCGTACAGTCTCCACTCAGTCCCGTTTGCCAAAGTATCGTTAATATTGAACGACCAGTTCGGATCAGAGCGACTAACTAATTGACTAGCACCACTAATGGTTGCATCGTAGTTCAAGTCGCCAGAGGAACTACCAAAGTCAACGGTACCAATAATAGTAATATCTACTGTTTCAGCCCCCGTCATATTTCCTTTACCATCCGTTGCCGTAACGACTAACTTATATTGTCCCGCTTTTGCGCCAATCGCCGCTAAGTCATCAGACGTTAACTTGAATGAAAATCCGGTTGCAGGATTGTTGTCACTCAAGTAAAAGGCAGGCTGTGCTAATTCTGTGCCACTACTATTTATCAGACTAGCTATGATTTTAACTTTAGAGTTTGTCAAAACCGAACCATCAGCTTCAGAAACTTTTCCGGAAATATTGACATCACTACCTTGATTGATAGTAATCTTGTCTTGATCTAAATCCAGAATTGCTGCTTGCTGTTTAATACTGAACTTATTGATACTGGCCTTAGCCATGGTCCCATTCCCAACAAAGTTACTGGTCGTAGCCGGCGCACTATAATTCTTATTTTCTGCCTTGCAATTCAGTGTCACCGTCGCACTTCCGTTGGTGGCATTAAGATTGTCAATACTCGTACTCAGCGTCTGATCCGCGCTATTTTGCGAAAGATCCGTCAGATCAACATTTTTTTGACTACCATCTTTGTACGTAACCGTACCAGACTTGATTGTCAATCCTTTTGGAACATGCAACTGGGCCATAATGTTTTTCCAGTCACCCTCCCCAGAATCGAATTTGACATTGTATTCCAATCTCACATTATCATTCCCGTTGATGGATCCGCCAGAGGTCCCATCAGGGTTAACCTCCGTGTCATCATTGGTCTCATCAATCATTTTGGCTGTCGCAGATCCATTCACCTGACCAGGGATGTGCTCAAAGACAGCGATACTGTCTTCAGTCCCACTTGAATCTGTAGCTGTGGATGCTTTCCCAGTACTCCCAGTAAGCCCCCAATAAACGTTGCTATCGCTACCTGTTGCGCCTAGTCGATTGAGATCAATATCCACCTTAGCATTCCGATTACTTTTCTTTTCAGCACCAGTAACCGGATCACGGTCATCATAAAGATAAGACATTTGACCTGTCGTACCACCATCCTTTGGTGCCGTGTAATCTAACGTCACATGGTGCCACTGCTGGTCTGCTAGGAAGTGAGCATCTGTGTCAGTAATCAATCCATATTGACTTTGCTTATAGTAATAATACTTCCCAAATGGTAGTAAACTACCACTCTTCGTCCCACTAGCCGTATATGCTGCATAGCTGCTATTCAAGTCCGGATAACCTGATGATATATGTTCATGCGTGATTTCTTGGTCTGGGGTCCCCCCAGTAAAATTACCATACCCTGCGCCCTTCCCAAGATCAAATGCAGAAGGTTGCATAGTATCTAAGTTCCAGATCGCCCCCGATGGCAATGACGATGGATCGACATTGTTCACTTCCGTATCAAATTCTAGCGCCCAGCTTTTGGGAATAGCGGAGCCAGCAATCGTATCGATTCCACCACTCTTAGATCCCTGATCAACTCCCCAGACCCCTAGGGACTCACCAACTCCAGAGAACTGATTATTATCATTATTCTGCAGAACAAATGCCATTCCTTCACCTGGATCACCAATGTTGACATCACCACTGACATATATCCACATCGTAAACTTCTGATTCTTCTTCAAATCAAATGACTTTTGACTAGACCAAATGGCACCACCTTGGTTATGTGAACCATAATGGGTGAGTTGAACACCATCCATCGGTAACCTATTTTTATCACCAGTGACTTCATCGTACGTCGCAGCATTTTCAATTTTTGACGGTCCCATTAGATTTGGCTTATTAAAATATGAATTACCTTGAATTTTAATTCCCTGTGGCGCAGTACCCATCGCATCGGCCTGTGCCGTCTCCTGAGCCACAAACACCCCCAGCCCGGCAAACGTCACCGCTCCTAACAATGCCAATAATCCTTTTCTAAATCGCATATGATAGCCCCCCGTTGCCCAATTCAATTAGGCGTGACTACGTAAACTTATTCCTCAACTTTTAGCTTTATGTTTACAGCTAAACCGGCAAAATTTCCGTCCGCAAAACGGTTCTGCCCAAATAAGACCACTCTGGCCTCCTCTTTAAATATTGTTTTCAGATGATGATTTTAAGCGTAATTAGATGGGTTCATTGATTGGTTCTGGGCTCAATATCTAAGTTAATTATACGATGATAACCGATATCGTTATAGCAAAATAATTCTGCAAGCCCCGTAAACCGGTTAATTTGACCATAAAATTTAGGTTGCGTTGTTAACCAAACTTACTAGCGCTTTTCGAGACCTTTTAGTCCCCTAATTTGAACGAATACTGACCAAATTAAAAGGGCCATCTTCATCTCTGAAGACGACCCTCCCGCTTAATCTTAAGCAATTATTCAAATTATTTTAACTAGGGACTGTCTGAAAACTAAAAATTCAGGTATAATCTGAGGAAAAACGAA
>CALNAJ010000007.1 GCA_937874695.1 uncultured Lactobacillus sp. | reverse complement strand
TGCTATTGGAGGAAATTATGGCTACGCAATATTTTGACCCTAAATTAAAGATCTTTGCGTTGAACTCCAACAAACCGTTAGCCCGTAAGATTGCTAACGAAGTTGGTGTTGAATTGGGGAAAACTTCGGTGGACCGGTTCAGCGACGGTGAAATTCGCATTAACATCGAACAGAGTGTGCGGGGTTGCCACGTCTACGTGATTCAGTCGACGTCGGCTCCCGTCAACGACAATTTGATGGAACTGTTGATCATGATCGATGCTCTGCGGCGCGCGAGTGCGGCTACCATCAACGTGGTCATTCCGTACTACGGCTATGCTCGTCAAGACCGGAAAGCCCGGTCACGGGAACCAATCACGGCGAAATTAGTGGCAAACATGTTACAAACGGCAGGCGTTACGCGGGTCTTGGCTTTAGACTTGCATGCTGCCCAAATTCAAGGATTCTTCGACGTTCCCGTTGATCATTTGATGGGTGCGCCACTGTTGGCCGATTACTTCTTGACCAATCACTTGGATGAAGATGCTGTTGTCGTTTCACCTGACCATGGTGGGGTGACGCGTGCACGGGCATTGGCTGAATTCTTGAAGGCACCGATTGCTATTATCGACAAACGGCGGCCACGGGCCAATGTTGCGGAAATTATGAATATTATTGGGGATGTCAAGGGTAAGCGTTGTATCATGATTGATGATATGATCGATACCGCCGGGACCATTACGTTGGGGTCTCAAGCCTTGATGGACGCTGGCGCCAAGGAAGTCTACGCTAGTTGTACCCACCCGGTATTATCCGGTCCCGCAATCGAACGAATCAAGAACTCACCAATCAAGAAGTTAGTGGTGACGGACTCGATTCAATTGACTGCCGACAAGCAGATTGAAAAGATTCAACAAATTTCCGTCGGTCCCCTGATTGGCCAAGCCATCAAGCGGATCAACGAAAACCGGCCGGTCAGCCCATTGTTCAAGAACCGTTTCCGGAGTCACGAACAATAAAACAGACAAAAAACTTGAGCGGCGCTGGGCGTTGGCTCAAGTTTTTTCTTATATCATTTTTGAAATAAAACCCGTTAGTTGCTGGGCTAACGTTGAAGGGAGTTTATGCAATGAAAAGTTGGCAAAGATGGACCACGGGCTGGGTTGCCGGTGGTCTGCTAGTTGCCTTAGCTATGCGCATCTTGGGGCAACCCTTGATGGTAATTGGCAACCTGTTATTTATGGTGGGGCTTGCTTTGGTGCTCTTTGGCTTAATCTGTGTGTTGGCCAAGGGACACATGTTTACTGGCTGGCGGCACAAGCGTAAGAAGGGGCAGGAACCACTCCCTGGAGAAAAGGTCGACGTGCGGCACGTGGCGAGCGTGAAGAATTCACCGATTGTGGTGAATGGCGGAGCACGCTTCGGACTGTTAGCCGGCGCTATTTACATCGTTTTTGGGGTTATCTTGACCTTGTTTTAGGGATTGCGAATCTTGATGGCGATGCTGCTGAAAATTAAATCGATTTAGTGATGGAGATGTTGGCCAAGCGGCGAACATCTTTTTTGTTGTCGCGACAAAGTGAAATGATTTTTGATAGTGGTGGTGCGTCAGCTTAACTAATTCGACCCCCAATACGATTGCGGCTGGTTTTTCTATCAATCGGACAGAGAGTCGTGTAGTATGAGGGACACCGTATTGATAGAAAAAATTTTAAAAAATTGAAAAATCTCACGTTTATTTCGTCCACAATTACGTAGTTAGTCCTTAGGAGCTCACAGGAGTTGCCTAGGAGAGGACGCGTAAATGGAAATTCGATTTGAGCAGGGACGGTTAGAAAAACATTTTAAAAATATGGCAAGTTTGACGCGTCATTTCGGACCCAAAGAAGCCATTAACTTAGGGAAACGGATTAAGGAATTGGAAGCCGCTGATGATTTAAGCCAAATCGCTTATGTACCGCCACCGCGGTTACATGCACTGACCGGGAATCGAAAGGGATGCTTTGCCGTTTCGGTTACTGCAAACATGCGCCTGGTCTTTCGAGGCATAGATCGGTTTGGGGGACCGTGTGTCGTTAAAACAGAAATTGTTGGGATTGTTATCAAGGAGGTTGTTGATTACCATGCTTCATAAAAAATTAGTTTATAAGTCAGAGTTTCCAGTTGCCCCAGGTGGAACGCTATCAGAGGCCATTGATTATTTGAAAATATCACCAGCCGATTTAGCTCAGATTACCCATACCACGGCATCTTACGTGGAAGGCGTCTTGGACGGAACGGCTGCCATTACGACCGATTTTGCCGAAGGACTTACCAAAATCATGAAAGTACCGGCGGATTTTTGGCTGCGCTATGATGCGGATTATTGGCGACTGAAGGCGTTGGAAGAAAAACGTGCAAAAAAATTGATCGACTAAGTTACCATCGGTCAATCCTAAAATTAAATTTAGATTATTTTAGAGCGTATTTCCGGATAGCTGCTGCCACACCGTCTTCGGCGTTGGTCAGCGTTACAGCCTGGGCGGCGTCCTTGACTTCGTCGATGGCGTTACCCATGGCGACACCGAGGCCGGCGTATTGAATCATGGTCAGATCGTTACCTTGATCACCCAAGGCCATGACTTCATCAGCCGTGAAGCCCAGCTTAGTGGCCAGTTCACCCAGCGTGTTCCCCTTGCTAGCCTTCTTGTTCATGACTTCGATGAAGAATGGCGTACTTTGAACCACGTAGTACCGGTCACGAACGTCTTGGGAGATTTCCTTGTTGACCCGGTTGATAATATCGGGTTCGTCCACGAACATGGCCTTGGAAATGGTTAAATCGCGGTCCATTTCACCGACTTCACGGTAACGAATCAGCATGCGTACTAGGTAACTTTCGAAGATTGTGTAGCCACTGAGGTCTTTGTTCGCCGTGTAGATGTAGTCTGGCGTTTCAATCTGGAAGTGAACCTGCATCTTGCGGGCCAGGGCCTCGAGGTCGATGTAATCATCGAAACTCAGGGAGTGGTTGGTCATCATCTTGCCGGAGACCGTCTGGGACACCGAACCATTGTAGGTGATGGCGTATTGGTCATCGCCACTAATGCCAAGGGCGTCCAGGTAAGGCTGCACCCCAGTCAGTGGGCGGCCGGTACACAGAACGACCTTGATGCCTTGAGCCTTGGCAGCTTGGACGGCTTCAATCGTGGCCGTGGCCAGTTCGTTCTTTTCGTTCAGTAAGGTTCCGTCAATATCAATCGCAATCATTTTAATTGTCATGTTGTTCGCAATTCTCCTTTTATGCTAAGTCTGGGTTCAATGCGTATTTATAAATGGCCGCCGCCACGTCATCATCGGTATTGATCCAAGTGGCCACGTCGGCAGCCGGTTTGATGCGGTCGTTAGCGTTTCCCATGGTCACTCTTCATCCGACGGTGATAATGATTTAGTCAGATTTATTCTGGTCAATGAGTTGATCATTTTGGATGTATCCACCGAACTCATCAAAGATCGGTTGGAAGATTTCAGGCGCATCGTTGCCCGGATTCAACATTTCTTTTGGAAAGAAGAATCGTTGATCCCCGGTGAATTTCCCGCGAATAGCGTTGACCAAGTCGGATACTGTTGAGAGCTCACGCAGACTGCCATCCGGTTCCTGTAGTTCAATCTGCGTCAACGGGTGCGTAACTTTAGGGTCGTAAGCATCGTCATAGGGTAGGTCGTAGCTGTTGTCGGTAGCCGTGTAATACTCAGTGTTGAAGCCAACCGAGCGAATCATATCGCGCAGGTGCGGTAGCTGTTGCTGGGTATGTTCATCGAAAATGGCACTCTTCAGCGGTTTCCGATCCAAGAAGCGGTGCGCCAGATCGGCTAAAATTTTATCTGGTGACTGCCGCCAGTGTGTGAAGTAGGTCGTCAACACACCGTCGTCCAGGTTGAGGTAATCTTCTAGGTCGAACTCATGGTTGAAGAATGGCAACAACAGGTGAGGGATGAAGCTTTCATCGCTCTCACCCGCCTGGTACAATTCGTTGGCGCGACCGAGCAGATGATCCAGAACGACTTCCATCGATCGGGAAACCGGGTGGAAGTAGACTTGTTGGTACATCTGGAAGCGGCTCACGATATAGTCTTCAACGGCGTGCATACCGTTCATGGCAAACGCAATGCCGTCTTTGTATGGCCGCATGACCCGTAGAATTCGCGTTAAGTCAAAGGTTCCGTATTCGGTTCCAGTGAAGTAGGCGTCCCGCAACAGGTAGTCCATCCGATCGGCATCAATTTGACTAGAAATCATCTGGACCACTTGTGGATTTGGATAGGTCTTTTGAATGACACTGGCCACTTCTTGCGGGAAGGTTGGACTGACCCGCCGTAGGATTTGGTTGACTTCGGTCTTGGGCGAAGTCAGAATCTCGGCAGTAATCGCCTCATGATCTGTGTGGAAAATGTGCTCAAATGTGTGTGAATATGGGCCGTGACCGATATCGTGAAGTAAAGCTGCACACAGCGCAGTTAGCCGTTCATTGTCATCCCAGCCGCCATCATCCGGTGTCTTCGTCGGGTAGTTGCGTTGGAAATTATCACAGATTTGGCGCGTGACTTCGTAGACGCCTAATGAGTGGGTGAAGCGCGAATGTTCTGCACCGTGGAAGATCAGCGAGGCCGTTCCCAACTGTTTGATGCGGCGGAGTCGTTGAAATTCTCGGGAATTGATCAGGTCTAAAATAACTTGATGTTGCACGTAAATGTAATTATGCACGGGGTCCCGGAAAACTTTCTCACGGGGCAGTCGCGCGGTTGCGTAGCTCACAGTGATTCCTCCTGACAATTTAAAATTTATTTTTATAGCGTCGCTGTCATTCTTACTGGGCCTAGTGTACCAGTTCAAGGAATGAAATCAGAACGAAACGACTCTGTTTAAACAAGACTTACATAGGGGTTAACCGTGGTTGACGACGCGCCATCTGGGCGGTCTCTCGCTCCAGGATGGTCGTAAATTGCGGTTCGGCCATCATCGCCGCTAGCTTGGCACGACCGACACGCAAGCCAGCCGTCGAACAAGCGATGAGGAAGCGTTCCTGGGCGTCGTCCACGGTCAATGGCTGATTGCGTAAGGCAGCCGTGGTGGTCATCACGCTAGGATCGACGTCGGGAAAATCCCAGTCGTTGGTATGGTCACCCAGACCCGCCCGATAGAAGCTGCGAATCAGGTCGCCACGCATGGGCTGATCACCGGTCACACTGAGATAGAGCATGGTGACCAAGGCGTTAGTGCTTCGACGCTGCGCAATTCCGGCAATCTTCAGGCCGTCAACGCTTAGGTCATAGTCGCCGGGGCAGTAAGACCGCGTGATTTCATAGTGTTGTAGTGCCAGCTCTGGCCAAGCAGTATCTACGAGGCTGGTCATCTGAGCGTAAGCCGCTTCAATACTGGGGATTGGTGTGGTCAGCGGGGAGAAGAGTGAGACATTCAGGACGCCACCATCGGCGACCACGGCCAGACCGCCGGAATTTCGGAGAACGTAATCATAGCCATACCGCTGAACGGCCCTGATAGCCGCTGTCAGCTCGGGAAGCCGTTTATCCTTCAGTCCCATGATAACCGTGGGCTGCATGGTCCAGAAGTGCAATATGGGCTGTTTAAGCGTCGGTACCAGGTCCAGCAGAGCATTGGTGTAACCAAAGGCCAGATTTTTCTGGTCGGCCGGAATTGCCGTGGTCACGGTCTGAATGCTGTCGCCGGGTAAATCGAAGGGTCCCATCACGCCACCTGCTTTCGTGAAATCGTTTCAATGCTCTCATTATACTAGAAAACTGGGGCCACGTCATGGTCTGGACCAATTTTGCCTAATACTGCAGGGGAAAAGCTGTGATCCACGGTTATCAGGGATGGGTACCAGTCATGACAACGGTGTTAGACCGGGCGATTGGGTTTTCTCGATCCCCACAGCAGCAAAACCCCTGCCCGACGCAGGCGGAGGAATTTCTGATTCAGAAGTTCGTTAAAAGAGCATAATAAGTAGGCTTTCCAAGGGAAATGAACTATAATTAACCCAGACAATTCGCGGAAAGGAAGTGTGCAGATGGATCAACTATCAGCGGGGGTGCCCGTAATGATTCACTTGGAGACCCATATCAAGCAAAACGATGACGTTTCCGACTACCAGTTAGACGTTGATGGTCAGCTGGTCCAGATGGGAGCCAACATGTACTTGCGGTACCTGGAACCCAACAATGATACCGGGGAACAGACGCCGGTGACGATGAAATTTACGCCAGAGGGTGAAGTTCACCTGACGCGGAATTCCGAGGCGGAACTGCGCCTGCATTTCATTAGTGGCAAGCGCGTGACAGCCCGGTACAACACCCCTTATGGCGTGATGCCGATTGAGACGGTCACGCCGTATCTGGAGACCAGCTTCAAGGAAAAGCCATTTAGTGGAAATGTGAAGATCGACTATCTCCTCTATGCCGGGGAAGAATTAGTCGGGAACTACAAGATTAGATTGCAATTTACGGCATAAGCGAGTATCATATTTCGTAGACTGTGGAAAGGACGTGCACCAGTTTGGAATTAAAAGTCTTTGAGGGCCAGAATAAAAAGGAATTATCAATGATCGAAGTTGCTCACGCCATTTTGTCACAACATGGCGATGTGATGGCTTTTGCCGACTTGGCAAACGCCGTCCAAGCATATTTGGGTGACAGCGACGCGGAAGTTCGTGACCGGCTGTCCCAATTCTATACGGATTTAAATGTCGATGGTAGTTTCATTTCTCTGGGTGATAACCTTTGGGGACTGCGAACTTGGTATCCGTTTGAATCCATCGATGAAGCAACGGTTCACGCCGAGGAAGATGAAGATCAACCTAAGCGTAAGAAGCGTAAGAAGGTTAACGCCTTCTTGGCTGACACGACCGATGACGATGATGTGATCGATTACGATGACGACGATCCAGAAGACGACGATACCACCACCTACGCCACTGATGACGACGATGATGATAGCGCCACTGGGTCAGGGCCAGATCTGGGTAAGTTACAGACCGGCTTGGGCATCGATGACGATGACGAAGAAGACGATACAGAAGACATCCCTGATGGTATCGAAGATCAGCTTTCTCAAATGGAAGCGCCAGATGATGACGATACTGACAATCTCGACTTTTCCGCCGATGACGACGAAGCCGACGATGACGATGATGATGACGAAGAACAGAAATAAATTTTTTCTGTTTGCTTGACCTCCAGTCAAAAAACAGGTACTATATTTTTTGGGCTCCCTGCTACTTGTAGCAAGGACAACTGGACGGTGAAGTGCTCCCTATTCCGAATGAATAGGGAGCTTTTTTATAGTTTTAAAACCCTAAATAATCTTACAAGGAGTTTGCACATGACCAAATATATTTTTGTGACTGGCGGCGTGGTTTCATCACTAGGTAAGGGGATCGTTGCTGCTTCCCTAGGACGGCTGTTGAAGAACCGTGGGTTAAACGTAACCATTCAGAAATTCGATCCGTACATTAACGTGGATCCCGGCACGATGAACCCTTATCAACATGGGGAAGTCTTCGTGACCGACGATGGGACCGAAACGGATTTGGACTTAGGTCATTACGAACGTTTCATCGATAACAATCTGAACAAGTACTCAAACGTGACGACTGGTAAGATTTATTCAGAAGTTTTGGAAAAAGAACGGCGTGGCGATTATCTGGGAGCAACTGTGCAAGTGATCCCTCACATCACCGGCATGATCAAAGAAAAAATCATGCGCGCCGGCAAGACGTTGGGTGCTGATTTCGTCATCACTGAAATTGGTGGGACCGTTGGGGATATCGAATCCCAACCCTTCCTGGAAGCCATTCGGCAAATGAAGTCCGAAGTGGGCGACGAAAATGTCGTTTACATTCACACGACGTTAGTTCCAACGCTGCACGCGGCTCACGAAATGAAGACGAAGCCAACGCAACATTCCGTACGGGAACTCCGGAGTATTGGGATTCAACCCAACATTCTGGTTGTCCGGACTGAAAACCATATTACCGATGACATGCGGCAAAAGATTGCGTTGTTCTGTGACGTGCAACCTTCCGCGGTCATTGAATCCATGGACGTTCCAACCATTTACTCCATTCCATTACTTTTACAAAAGCAAGGCTTAGACCAAATCGTCTTGGATCACTTCAAGGTCGACGCACCGAAGTCCGACATGACGAAGTGGGCCCAGATGGTCGATCACATGCAAAACTTAAAGCGGACCATCAAGATTGCCCTGGTCGGCAAGTACGTGGGCTTACATGATGCCTACATTTCCGTAGCTGAAGCCTTACAACACGCTGGCTATCCCGTCGATGCGCAGATTGATCTGGACATGATCGATGCCGAAAAGATTACCGACGACAACGTTGCTGAGATGTTAGGCGCCGCCGATGGGATTATCGTTCCCGGTGGTTTCGGTGACCGGGGGATTGAAGGTATGATTACCGCCATCAAGTACGCCCGTGAACAAGACGTGCCATTTCTCGGAATTTGTCTGGGGATGCAAGTGGCCAGCATCGAATTTGCGCGCGACGTGCTTGGCTACAAGGATGCCAACTCCACTGAAATGGACTCCGAGACCAGCCACAAGATTATTGACCTGATGGCCGATCAGACCGACGTCCACGAAATGGGTGGGACCCAACGGTTGGGCCTGTACCCTTGCAAGCTGTTACCAGGAAGCAAGGCCGCTGCGGCTTACGACAACCAAGCAATGGTTCAAGAACGTCACCGTCACCGTTACGAATTCAACAACCAATACCGGGCCGAAATGAAAGCCAAGGGTTTGGTCTTCTCCGGGACGTCTCCTGACGATCACCTGGTCGAAGTCATTGAATTGCCAGAAAAGAAGTTCTTCGTGGCTTCCCAATACCACCCAGAATTCCTCTCACGGCCAAACCGTCCTGAAGGCTTGTTCCGCGACTTTATTGCCGCTGCTAGCAAGGAAGTTAAGGACTAGGTAAGAAATCAGTTTAAATATCACTAAATAAAACGCCACATCATCCATATTTCTGGAAGATGTGGCGCTTTTTTACGAAAATAGATCGCTATGGGTGCCGATGGCTAACAGTGTCGTCACATCTGTACTGTCGTAAAAAACTAGTAAATGATTTCCGTTGTGGCCATCGAAGTGTAGCTCGAGGACTTGAATTGTGACGTGTTCGCTTGTTTGCAGTCGACGTTTGATTTGCTTCTCTAATGATTTTGGAAAATGTAGAGGATGAACATAGAAATAAGCAGGGATCTCGCTCCCGGTCAGTAGACAATCAGTGACATAATCCCAAGGAGATCTGTCATCACCATCGAAGGGAACGTGCCCCTCAAAAATAGGACGCCAACGGGGACTCTTCCTGACGCGTCTCAATTGATGTTTGAACTGCGAAGTCTCATTAAGCGTGTGACTCATTCACGCAATGACCGTTCAAACTCTTCTTTGGAGGTGCCACCAGATAATGATTTATTATTGGCCATAGCGTCAGTCATTTCCATAACTGAATCGATAACTTCCTGTTTAGGTTGTGCAAAGTGTTCAGGAAGACCGTTGTTAGCGACTGAAGTTAAAACAATCCGTAAATACTCTGAAATTGTGAGTCCGTTTTTTTCAAGCTCAATTTGTGCACGAACCTTAACATCATGCTGAACTCTAGCGTTGATACGATCCGTCTCTTTAGTTTGCATAGAACCACCTCCAAAACAAAGTGTACACCATACGTCGTACACGTCAACTGATCTTACTCGCCGATCAGTCCACTTCAATAATATTCGTTACCGCGACTTTATCGCCGCTGCTACCAAGGTGGTTAAGGACTGGGTTCGCGTAGTTACTTTAAATTTTTTTCGCAATTAAATAACTTATGCGTAAATATGAAAGCATATTAGCATACAGTGTATGTACTTCGTGTTACTATATCCTTGAGGTGAGAATCATGCTAGATACAGGTAAAAAGAAAGTTTCAATTTCTGTTAAGACCAGTCAAGCAGATAAGAAGCGAGCCGCAGAGATATTTGAAGGCTTGGGTCTTAACCTATCGACCGCAATTAATATCTTTATTAAGAAGAGTATCGCTGAGGGTGGTTTGCCCTTTGATGTGAAAGATCCATTCTATAGTGAGGCCAATCAGGCAGAGCTTAGTCGACGCTTCCAAAAAGTAGATCATGATCAGGATATTCAGGATCATCAGCTTTTAACGGATGAGGACTAGGAGAATGACATCAGTTGAATTCTTAGATGAAGCCTGGAGTGAGTATATTTCGTGGCAGGCTGAAGACCACAAGACGTTGAAACGTATCAATAATCTTATTCGATCAATTCAACGAGATGGTTTAGAATCTGGTCTAGGAAAGCCAGAACGTTTGAAATATCACGATGGCTGGTCACGGAGAATCAACAGTAAGGATCGCTTAGTCTATACGGTTAAAAATGATCATTTGATTATTGTGGCCTGCAGAAATCATTACAAATAGGGCTACCAGAGTCATTGAAAACTTTGCGCTCTCTTTTTTCAAAACAAAACGTCACATCGTCCGCAGCTACTTGGATGGTGTGACGTTTTGCTGATTAAGAAATGTGTGTTTCATTCGTAAAAAGACTGTCCATTTTTGCTTGGAAATGTCACCAAATGAGAATTCATTAGGGAGTGTCACTCAGTCCACATCAATAATATTCGTCACCGCTGCCTCAATCGCTGGAATCAGCGGACTGTTAGCATCAATACCGGTCTGGTCAAAACGGTCCTGCCACCAGCTACGGCGAATCGTTTGGACCTGATTGACCACATTCTCACCAGCAGAGGTCAGCGTCAGCAATTGGGTCTTGCCCGTGCCAGCAGTCTTGGTCAGGTAACCGAGGCCGAGAATCTTGTTGACCTCGCGGGTGGTTAGTCCCTTGTCGATGACCAATGTCTTGGCGACTTGATTTTGATTAATGTCGGGGTGTTCGTGGACCGTCAATAAAACGCAAGCGGCCGTAGGGTTGAGCCCCAATTTGGCAAACGCCTCACGCGTGTCCTTGTAGTATTTACGGTGCAGAATCGAAATGTCCTGCGCCAAATAACCGAGATCTTTCATGGATAACTCCTTCCCCGAAATCTTCTGTGTTGACAAAACAACTTAATGCCATTATGATGAATCTAAGTTGACTTGTCAACACAATCAAATGACTGAATAAACTTTTAAAAAAAGGCGGGGTAACGGTGAAAGATACGAAAACTGGTGCACAAGCACTGATTCAAAGCATGATTAATCAAGGCATTAAGTATGTTTTTGGTATTCCAGGAGCCAAGGTCGACCAACTATTTGAGGGCATTGAATACAGCAAGGACCCTCGAGCACCCAAGTTAATTATTACGCGGCACGAGCAGAACGCTGCGTTAATTGCTTCTGGGATTGGCCGGCTGACCGGCAAGCCTGGTGTGGTTGCCACGACTTCCGGCCCCGGGGTATCGAACCTGACGACCAGTCTCATCACGGCCACGGCCGAAGGGGACCCCATCATCGCACTCGGTGGGCAAGTTCCCCAAGACGATATTGGTCGGTTGACGCATCAGAGTATTCCTAGCAAGGAACTGATGAGTTCGGCCACCAAGTCCAGTGTGGAAGTTCAGAATGCCAATAGTCTTTCCGAAGCATTTGCAAACGCTTACCAGACGGCGGTTGCACCCAAGGCGGGGGCTACTTTTATTTCCCTGCCACAAAACGTCCTGAACGGCAACGTTGACCGGCCAGAAATCAAGGCTGTGCCAACGGTGGACCAGGGGGTTGCGGACGCTGCAACCGTTGACGCCATCGTGGAAAAGATCCAACACGCTAAGTTGCCCGTCATCTTAGCGGGGATGCGGGCCTCAGCCAGCGACGTGACGGCTGCCATTCGCGAACTCTTACAACACGCCGCTATTCCGGTCGTGGAAACGTTCCAAGGGGCCGGTGTGGTTTCTCGCGACTTGGTCACCAACTACTTTGGTCGGGTCGGTCTCTTCCGGAATCAGGTTGGCGATAACCTGCTGAAGCAGAGTGATTTGGTCATCACCGTCGGCTACGATCCCGTGGAATATGAAGGCCGGATCTGGAACGCCGATCGGGCGGGAGACATCATCAGTTTGGACAGCGTGGTGCCTGAAATCACCACAGATTACCAGCCTGAAATGGTCGTCCACGCCGATATTGCCAAGACGTTACGGGCCATCGTCCAGAAATTACCAGCCGACTGGGCCTTGTCCGAAGAGGTTCAAGCACAGCTCGACAAGTCCGGTAAGACGTTAGCCGCTCAGGCCGAAGCACCCGCCGCCGATGACGACCATGGGATTCACCCATTAGCCATCATCCAAGCACTTCAGAACAAAGTGAATGACGAGACCACAGTCACCGTGGACGTCGGTAGTTTCTACATCTGGATGGCGCGTTACTTCCGGAGCTATCAACCACGGCACCTCTTGTTCAGTAATGGGATGCAGACGCTGGGGGTTGCCTTCCCATGGGCCATCGCCGCTGCGTTGGAACGTCCCGGCCAACCAATTGTTTCGGTTGCCGGTGACGGGGGCTTCCTGTTCTCCAGCCAAGAGTTGGAAACAGCGGTTCGCCTGAAGTTACCGATTGTCCAACTGATCTGGGATGATGGGGCCTACGACATGGTGAAGTTTCAAGAAATTGCCAAATACGGCCACGAAGCCGGGGTCAGCTTTGGCCCAGTCGACTACGTCAAGTATGCCGAGAGCTTTGGTGCCACTGGTTTACGCGTCGACCACGCCAAGGATTTGGCAGCGACCTTAGACCAAGCCTTCCAGACTGAGGGACCCGTGGTCGTTCAGATTCCGGTTGACTATCGGGACAATTTAAAACTAAAATCATTATTGTTGAAAGATGTTTTAAGCTAAAGGGAGTAATGATATGAACGAAGCAACACTCTATCAACACGGGACCTTGGCCTTACTGGTCCCAGGATTATTGACTGGAACCTTGACGATGAAGGAATTATTAGCTCACGGTGACACGGGGATCGGTACCGGGGAAGGCTTGGACGGCGAGTTGATTATTCTCGACGGCAAGCCTTACCAGGTCAATAACCGTGGCGAGGTCAACGTGGTCCCAGAAAGCTTCACACTGCCATTTGCCAACAGCCACTTCGCCGCTTACCGGCCACTGATGACGGTGGAGAATGCCACCAAGGAAGAGTTGCATGACCAAGTGCTGGGCTTGACGCACAAGGCCAACACCTTCTTCTCCATCCTGGTCACCGGGACCTTTACGGACGTGAAGACCCGGGCCGTGGCGAAATCCGAACGGCCATTCAAGTCATTAGCAGAAACGGCCAAGCAACAGAGTATCTTCACCCGCGACAAGGTGGAGGGGACCCTGCTCGGCTACTACTCACCACAAGTGTTTGACGGCGTTGCGGTAGGTGGTTATCACGACCACTTCTTGTCAGCGGCCCACGACTTTGGCGGGCACCTGCTGGACTTCGGCACGGTAACTGGGGATGTCCAGGTTCAAGTGTTCTCGACGTTGGAACAACATCTACCGGCGGACGACCAGGAATACTGCGAACACGATTTCTCCAAAGATGACATTCAAGGCGCCATCCACGAAGCAGAAGGCTAACTCGGCTTGCGTGGTTAAAAATTGTCGCCTGCGGCTGCCAGGGATTCCACCTGCCATGGGGACCACCTGCAGCCTGAGAACCGGGCTTCCGGCTCGGTTTGAAACCTCGCTAGGTTCACGCGAGTTTCCAAACGCGTCCCACGCTGTAAGTCCGGGAAAAACCAATCACCCGGACTAACACCGCCGTCACGGCTGGCTACATCCCTGGCCTCCTCCGGCTAAGCTAGTTTTAACTACGGAACCGATTAGGCCAACTGTATTGGTTTGTATTCAGTATCTTAGCAGTCAACGTTGGGAACTCAAACATTGAATCGTAAAAAACACCCCGCAAATCAATTTCGATTTGCGGGGTGTTTTTTTGACTAAATTGTAATGCAGGCGATAGTGTTTAATCTATTCTGAACGCAGTGCTGTTGCCGCGTCCTTCTTAGCTGCCATCCGTGCTGGGATGTGGCCACCCAACATGGTCAGGACGGTACTGATGATAATCAGCACGATCCCGTGAACGGGGTTCAAGTGTGCGACGTTGCTCAGGTCGGTAATGCTCTTTAAGACGATGTTGATTGGGAAGGTCAGGAGCCAAGCAATGACGACTCCGAGGACCCCGGAACCCACACCGAGGATGAACGTTTCAGCATCGAATACGCGGGTGATATCTTTCTTCCGGGCCCCTAAAGCCTTGAGAATCCCGATTTCCTTGGTCCGTTCGAGGACGGAGGTGTACGTAATGATGGCGATCATAATCATACTGGTAACCAGTGAGATCCCGGCGAAGGCGACGAGGACGTAAGTGATGGCGTCCATTAAGCCCCCGGTCAAGTCGGAAACGGTTCCGGCCATATCGGTGTAGATTACCTTGTCAGACTTGCTCTTACCCTTGTTGTACTTATCCAGGTAGTGCAGGACCTTATCCTTATTCTTGAAGGTGTTCGGGTAGATCAGGATACTTGCTGGCGTGGTCGAGCCACCGAGGTAGCTGACCAGGTTCGTCTTGGTATCCTTGTTGACGGTTTGCCCCGTCATCACGTTGCTGTCGGCCTTCTTTTGGGCCTTCACAATATCAGAGTTCTTGTTGGCCTTGATAATATTTTGCGTCAGCTTGTCGCTGTAGGCAATTCCGGAAGACAGAACGTTTTCAGAGGATTTTGACTTAACCCGCAGAATACCAGCAATCTTGATAGTCGTGTTGTTCTTATTATTGTAGAGTGAATTCGTGGCCTTGTTTGGCACGTAATTGCCAGTAGGCAGGCTTTGGTAATAGTTATTGTTGTTGACAACTTTGATCTTCGTGCCGACAATCTTATCGTAGTTCAACTTTTGATTGTCCTTAACGTCGAAGTTCAGATTCTTCAGGGCATTGATGTTTGTCGAGTTGTCGCGGTCGACGAGTAGAATCACATCGTTGGCACTCTTCGGATAACTCCCGGCAATGACCTTGTAGTGTTTCTTCAAGAAGTTTGTGCCGCCATCGCTAGCACTCGGGTAGACGGAACCGCCGACCCCAGTCGAAGCGGACATGGCAGACTGCATAGCACTCGAACTGCTAGAACTACTGCTGTCAGCGTTGGAGAAGGAGACGGTCTTGGTCTTCCCGTCCGTTTGCCGCAGAAGGTTCATCCCGGTGGAGTAGGTGTAGGTGATGTTCTTGCTTAAGTCACCGTTAATGTTTTTAACGTAATTTAAGTAACTCTTGGTAATCTTGTTCTGGTGGACGGATTTGTCGGCGTCACTGATCTTGGCCACGACCTTGTTAGACTTGGTCGTCTTCTTATTATTCTGAGGACCAGTAGTCGAGCTGTCCTGAGCCGTTTGCGAAATGGTGATGGGGAACTGCGCCAATGTGTTGGACTGGGTCTTGTTGATCTGTGTCTGGAACCCATTGGAGAGGGCCAAGACGATGGCAATCCCGATGATCCCGATACTGGAGGCGAACGCCGTCAGTGCGGTCCGACCCTTCTTCGTCCGGATGTTGTTAAAGGACAGCTTCAACGCGGTCCAGAAGGTCATCTTGGTCTTCTTTAACTTAAATTGTTCGGCATCAGCATGGTCATTATAGGGATCGGAGTCGTGTTGAATCTTCCCATCGGCAAATTCGATGATCCGGTCGGCATATTCGTGGGCCAGATCGGGGTTATGGGTAACCATGATGACCAGTCGTTCTGCGGAGAGTTCCTTGATCAGCTTCATGATTTCTTCGCTGGTCTCGGTATCCAGGGCCCCGGTTGGTTCGTCACACAACAGGATTTCTGGTTCGTTGGCGATAGCCCGCGCGATGGCGACCCGTTGGAGTTGTCCCCCGGACAATTGGTTAGGTTTCTTATTGATGTGATCAGTCAAGCCGACGCGATCGAGCGCCTTGAGGGCTTTTTCCTTCTTTTCGGCATTGGAGACACCACTCAGGGTCATCCCCATTTCCACGTTATCAAGGATGCTCAGGTGGCTGATGATGTTGTAGCTTTGGAAGATGAAGCCCACGGAGTTATTTCGGTAGGCGTCCCAGTCGGCGGCGGAGAAGTCCTTGGTCGATTTACCTTCGATGGCTAAGTCCCCGGAATCGTAAATGTCCAGGCCACCGATACCATTCAGCATGGTCGTCTTCCCGGAGCCACTAGGGCCGAGGATGGCGACGAATTCTTGGGAGCGGAATGCGACAGAAACATCGTCGAGGGCCTTCGTCACGGAGTCCCCCACGTAGTAATATTTCTTGATATGTTTAAGTTCCAGCATTTAAAATAATCCTTCCATTTTCTGAATTCGGCTGTTGTTTGCGGTGTATTTCTGATAAAATATACATTAATGCAACACCGTGTCTAACATGATAAAAATAAATAACTTAATTGGCAAGCGCCAATGTCAACAGAACTGTTGTAAAAACGACACTTTTAATAAAAGTGTTGCATTCATGATGGCTCTGCGCTGACACCCCCATGATGGACATGAGGGGCCTTATGCGTTGTCCCCACGTACCTGTAGTATTAAGTATCCAGGTACTTAGGGGATTTCAGTGCTAATACCACGTCACTTACCTAACTTAGGTGATTTACGTGACTGAAGCGCGCTTACATTAGACAATGACTCAAGAATGAAAACTGCTCGTTGACCGGCTTTAACTTTACCATGAAGTGGGGGTCGGCGGCACGTAATGACTCTTACAATTATTCTGTTAGTCAGTTGTGATGGTGATAGGACACAGCTGATGATCGCGGTAACGTGAGCGGAACTATAGTAAGTTTGACGGCAAATAGGAGTGAAATCTATGGTTGGTGTTAAAAATAATCGGCGTGCCCAGTATACCCAGCGGGTGATTCAGGAGACCGTGTTGTCTTTACTTGAGAGTAAACCGATTAACGCCATTTCAGTTACGGAGGTCTGTACGCAGGCCGACGTGAACCGGACAACATTTTACCGGTACTACACCGACATCTATGATTGCGTGGAGAGCATTGAGAAGGCCTTTGTGGCCGCTCTGCACCCGTTAGAGGGGGCAACGCCCAGTCAGGCCTTAGAACACCTCCTGACGGCCTTTTACGAAGACAAAAAGCTAAGCAATCTAGTCTTCGTCGAGGGGCGGACCGACCTGTTGAAGCGGATGCAGGAGCTGGTCGCCCACACGGGACCCAAGCCGCCACACATCGCAGACTACCAGGGCGCG
This sequence comes from uncultured Lactobacillus sp., assembly GCA_937874695.1. GTDB lineage: Bacteria > Bacillota > Bacilli > Lactobacillales > Lactobacillaceae > Levilactobacillus. Next base: position 18,545 of record CALNAJ010000007.1, on the reverse strand, counting down.
TACATCGGCGCTGGCCTGCAGAATATTTTAAAAAAATGGGTGAAGGATGGCATGCCCGAATCCCCGCATAAATTAACGCAAATCATTATCGACACCATACTCGCCAAGAACCTAGATGACCTCCGAGACGAGGTATTGTAGTCGGCTAATATTACATTTTAGCCAGAATCCCGGGAAAGTATTGTCTTTTTGCCCGGCATTATTTATCATGGTATCTGACTGTATGGAATTATAAAGGAAGATTATTAAGTGAGGATAGCTTCATAATGAAAAAAATGATAATTCACGGCGGCCGTCGTCTTTCTGGAGAAGTGACGATTGGTGGCGCCAAAAACAGCACAGTGGCTTTAATTCCGGCAGCGATTCTCGCTGATACGCCGGTCCGTTTTGATATGGTACCGGATATCCTTGACGTGCACAATTTAATGTTAATTCTAAAATCAATGAACGTGCACTCAACGTTTGAAGACGGGGTCTTGACCATTGACCCGACCGAAATCGTTGAGGCACCGCTACCTAGCAAGGCTATCAAGAGCTTGCGGGCATCGTACTATTTTATGGGGTCCTTGTTGGGGCGGTTCCAACGGGCCACGCTGAGTTTCCCTGGTGGCGACAACATTGGTCCACGGCCAATTGACCAGCATATCAAGGCATTCGAAGCCTTGGGTGCTTCGGTGGAAGAACATGACGGCACGGTGCGCATCACGACCGGTCCCGAAGGCTTGCACGGCGCCCGGATCTTCTTGGACATGGTCTCAGTTGGGGCTACGATCAATTCGATTCTCGCGGCGGTCAAAGCTGTAGGTACCACGGTGATTGAAAATGCGGCTAAGGAACCCGAAATTATCGACGTTGCGACGTTCCTGAATAATATGGGCGCGCACATTCGTGGGGCTGGTACCGATGTGATTCGAATCGAGGGTGTGCCAACGCTACGGGCGATGAACACCCACACGATTATCCCGGATCGGATTGAAGCCGGGACTTACCTGTCGATGGCTGCGGCCGTCGGGGATGGCGTGGTTATCAAGAACGTGATTCCAGAACATCTCGAAGCCTTTACGGCCAAGATGATTGAAATGGGCGTGCCACTGGAGATTAATGAAGATAGCATTTACGTGCCACGTTCGGAGAACTTAAAGCCAATCCGCATCAAGACGATGCCATTTCCTGGGTTTGCGACGGACCTGCAGCAGCCATTAACGCCGCTGTTGTTCCGGGCCAACGGGAGTAGCGTGGTTATCGATACCATCTATCCTAAGCGGATCATGCACATTGCAGAGCTGCGGAAGATGGGCGCCAACATTCGTTCAGAGGACGACATGATTGTGGTCGATCCGAGTGAGGCATTGAGCGGCAGTCAGGTCCATGCCGGTGAAATCCGGGCAGGAGCTGCGCTGGTCATCACGGGACTCATGGCCGATGGCGATACCGAAATCGAAGAGGCCGACAATATTCTGCGGGGTTACGACCGTATCGTGGCCAAGCTGACGGCGCTGAACGCGGATGTTGAAATTGTGAGTAAAGAAAGTTTGGTAGAAAACGGCCAAGATTAGCCATTGCTCGTAAGTGGGTTTCATGGTATAATTCAACGGTTGACGATTAAATCAATCTCTGGCTCAGTAGATGAACCAGGGCAAAGGAGCGTAATACATTATGAAGCAAGGAATTCACCCAGATTACCACGAAGTTGTGTTCCAAGACTCAAGTACTGGCTTCCAGTTCTTGTCTGGTTCAACGGCAACTTCAGCCGAAACGGTTGAATGGGAAGATGGCAACACCTACCCATTGATCCGTGTCGAAATTTCTTCAGATTCACACCCATTCTACACTGGTAAGCAAAAGTTTACTCAGGCCGATGGTGCCGTGGACCGTTTCAACAAGAAGTACGGCTTGGCAAACGACTAATTATAATAAATATGATTTGTCGCCGGTGGCAGTTTATAACTGCTACCGGTTTTTTTGTGCTTATTTTTAGGTGGGAACCAGGAAGACTATCTGTTTTCGCCGGGACAACACGCGCCGTTACAAAGCCGCCGGTGGCTACATCACCGGCAATCCCCAGTTCATAAAAGTCATCAAGTAAGCAAAATCACAACGTTAATCATGTACGCTATGCGTCAGGCTAGGACTTATTTGTCCTGGCTTTTTTGTTGGCGAAAGACCGATAGAATGCGGATCCTGATAATTGTGAAGGGATTTGTTTTGACAAATTAAGCTAATTGGGTGAAAATACACTATCAGTACTGAAATGATCCGCTTAATGCCCGATATATCAAGTGTTACAGTAATCTCAACGGTTAATATTTAATGGGTAATTCAACCCTTGGATGATTAGCCGTCTTTTGAGGGGAAAAGCTGACGGACTGTCCTAAAGTAGATAACTAGATGTAAAAGGGGCCTTACAAGTTGCCCGACTATTGTGTGCTCGTCGCGGGACACACAGCTAAATTTATGCGTTGTAGAATATGAGGGGGAACTATGATGAAGGTCATTATTGTTGGAAGCACCCATGCGGGAACGAACGCTGCGATTCAAATCCTAAAGGATCATCCCGACACGGAAGTCACTATTTACGAACGGCACACCAACGTATCATTTCTGTCGACGGGAATCTCACTCTTCTTGGATGGCCAGGTCAAGCACCTGGAAGACATGTTCTATTCGTCTCCGGAAGAGTTAACAGAGTTGGGTGCCAACGTTCTCACACGACACAACGTCGTGAAAATCGATGCGGCCGCTAAGACAGTGGAAGTTGTCGACATGGACTCCGGCGAGTTGACCAGTGACACTTACGATAAGCTCATCATGGCTACCGGCTCAACGGTCAACGTACCACCGATCTTCGGTATTGATGAAGACATGGTTTTGCTGTGTAAAAATTACGAACAAGCCAAGGCGGTCTATCAGGCGGCCAAGGATCATAAGCGCATCGCCATCATTGGTGGGGGCTACATTGGGACTGAATTGGCGGAAAGTTACGCGCGGACCGGCCACGAAGTTCTGTTGATTCAATCGCAGGACATCCTGTTGGACCACTATGTCGATCAGAATTTGTCGGACAAAGTCGTTGCTATTTTACGGGAACAAGGCGTTAAAGTGGCCCTGAATAGCCGGGTGACGTCGTTTGCTCAGGATGACAAGGGACTCGCCATTGAGACCGATGATGAGACGTATCGCGCGGATGTGGCCATTGTCAGCACGGGCTTTGTCCCCAACACGACCCTCTTACGCGGGCAAGTGAAGATGGATCGTCACGGGGCCATCATCATCAATGATTACATTCAATCCTCAAATCCAGACATTTTTGCCTGTGGGGATGCTAGTGTGGTCAACTTCAATCCGACGGGACAACCCGCCTACACGCCGCTGGCAACGAACGCTGTGCGGCAGGGGATGTTAGCCGGCATCAACGTCTTTGGCAACCTGCAACGCTATATGGGGACTCAGGCGACCTCAGCCATCAACATCTTTGGCCGGACGCTGGCTTCTTCTGGGCTGACGTTGCGGCACGCGGCTTCGGCGGGACTGAACGCAGATAGCGTGACCTTTGAGGGTACCTGGCGGCCGGACTACATGCCAACGACGGATAAACTGTTGATCAACCTGGTCTATGACCGTGATAATCGGCGGGTCCTGGGGGCCCAGCTCTTCAGTAAACACGAGGTGGCCCAGTCGGCTAACGCGATTTCGATTGCGATTCAGAACCGGAATACGATCGATGACCTGGCCTTTGTGGATATGCTGTTCAATCCGAACTTCGATGATACGTTTAACTTCCTGAATTTGGCGGCGCAAATGGCGGTCGCTCAGGAAGCAGCGCGGGGGAATCGGCAGCCACGGGTTACGGCGGGAGTTAAGCCGGATAAGAAAAGTAAAAAATAAATGACGATATGGCGGGAGGCTGATAGGCTTCCCGCCTTTACTGTCTCTTTAAGTCTTGTCAGAATGCGAAGACTAAGCGGCGAAAACTGCCGGCCACGGTGTGTGGTGGAATGATTTCACTTTGTTTTTAACAGTAAATGGGGTAAAATTTGCCAGTGAAGATAACGAATAGCTGGGGGGAGTGGTAGTAACTATGGCAGATAAACAGCAACAACAGCCTAAGCATCGCTGGCGGTGGTTCTGGACGACGATTTTTATCATTTTGATTATCATCTCGCTCGGGTTGATCTTTAACGAGCAGATTAAAAATTGGCTGATTTCTTCCTATCAACCGCAGATCTCCAAAAAGACCGTGCAGAAGAATGAGAAGAAAAAGGCGTCGTACGATTTCAGTAAGGTTAAGTCACTGGACTTCTCGACCGTGGCGAACGCGCGTTGGAATACGGCTAATATTCACGTGGTGGGTGAAATCTACATGCCACAGTCAAAGATCCATCTGCCGATTGCCAAGGGCCTCAGCAATGATGTCTTGGCACTGACAGCTGGCACCATGCGGCCGGACCAACAGATGGGCCAGGGAAATTATCCGTTGGCGGGTCATCACATGAGTTCGCAAACGATTTTATTCAGTCCACTATACTGGAAGACACGGGTCGGGCAAAAGATTTATTTGACCAATGCCAAGAAGGTCTTCGTCTATACAGTCAGTGTGCGGAAGTTCATTCCGGCAACAGACGTCAAGGTGGTCGATCAGACCAAGAAGACCATGGTAACGTTGATTACCTGTGACGCGACCGGGGCCAACCGGCTGATGATTCGTGGTAATTACGTGAAGCAGATGGCCTATAAGGATGCACCAGTCTCGGTTCAAAAGGGATTCCACAGTGGATTTAACAATAAAAACTAAGAAAATCATGACATTTTTTGCGAAATTGCAAAAAATGTTATTTTTTTTAAATTTTTTTGCTTGTGAAATTTTGAAAGGGGTTTCAGGAGGCCGGAATGCTGGAGCTGTTGATAAATAAGGATTCCTTAAAGTTGGTTCGATTGCTCAACTAAATCCCATGGTGAGCAAACACCCTATGCACGATAGTGAAAAATTGCTTATCACGTGACAATTTTTATCGAATTGAGCTAATGAAATGAACCGTACCGTGAAAATTGATGGTCGAAAAACGTTGATATATCAGCAGTTACAGAGCTTATTTATGTACCCTGTAAACTTAATCGCATGCTATTAAACAGTTCCGAGAAAAACAATCTTCCCCACACATAATTAATTGTGGACAGAAGACAAAAACCGTGCTATTATAACTTATGTAATCAGATGAGTTCATCAGATGGTTCAATAAAGCGCCTCTAATTGGGGCAGGTTCATAAAATAGAGTCGTCGCTTTGGACAAAATGTTTAGAAGAGTAAAGAACAAAGACAATCAAGTTGAGGGAGATAAATATCATGACTAAAAAAACTTTACAATTAATCGCTACTGTTGCACTTGCTGCTGGGTTTGGGTTCACTACTGTTACTGCTAACGCGGCTGACACTAATAGTCAATCAACTGACGCCTCTGTTACGTTGACTCCAGGTGACGGTACTGGTACTCATGATGGTGCCGTATCATTAACTGCTGCCCCAGATTTAGCTTTCGGTACTCATAAAGTTACTGGTAAGGCTGACAATTTCGATATTACTTCAGGTTCCGGAATTACAACAAATAATGGTTCGACTAATAAAGATGCTAAGGGCGGGGCCGTTGAAGTTGTCAACAGTGGTAGTGATGCTGGCTGGAATGTAACGGTTGCTGCATCTGATTTCACTGACAAAACTGATCCAAGCAATGTCAAGACGTTATTGGGTGCTACTATTGATTTGAAGGGTACACCAGAAACTGATAATGCTGATGTCGATGGGAAGACTGACAACACTTTAAAGCCTGCTACTATTGGTATCGCCGCTGCTGGTGTTGGTGCCACAACGACTGTTACTCCTGGTGAGGCCAACGCAGTTCCTGTATTGACCGCTGCTGCTGGTAACGGTTATGGTACTTGGAGAAATCAAATCAATGATGCAACCTTAAATATTGCTGGTGGTAACGCTGCTGGTACTTACTCTTCAAGTTTGACTTGGACGATTGCTAACACGCCTTCAACTCAAGCTTAATTCAACCAAATAGTTTTTAAAAAATGAGCTAAATTACCATAAATATTAAATTCGGAATGCGGTAGCGACAGCTACCGCATTCTTTGTTACAATGAAGAAAACGGTTTATAAAATGATGGAGGCAGGTTGACCATGAAACGTTGGTTGAGGGTATTAGTAACGTTAGGGACGTTGTTAGTAGCGTTTGGTTGGATGCAGCAGACTAAGACTGCGAAGGCGGAAAGTGTTGGATACTCAGTTAGCACGATAACGCCAAAAAATCAGGATGATAAGAAAGTGACTTACTTTGCACTTCGCGTAAAACCCAATGAACAACAAAAACTAACGATTGTTATTCATAACTCAAGCAAGTCAGCAAAGAAGTTCCAGGTTGGTGTTAATCAAGCGATGACCAATACCAATGGGGTTATCGATTATAGTCAAAGCAATCCCAAACTGGATAGTTCTCTAAAAGTTGGTATCAAGGACGTATTTGGCAAAAATGATACGCAGAAAGTTACCGTTAATGCAAAGAGCTCTAAGAAAGTCTCTGTAGACTACAAAATGCCAGCCAAAAAGATCGATGGTATGATCTTGGGCGGTGTTTATGTCAAGGAACTTAAAGATAACAACGCGGGTAACAAGAAGAATGGTGTGACGATTAGCAATGCTTTTGCTTATGTAGTGGGTGTTCGCTTGCGTGAGAGCGGTATTGACGTTGCGCCTGATATGCGATTAAATGCGGTTAAAGCCGGATCAATCAATGGCTTTAGTCAAGTTCAAGCCAATTTACAAAATCCCCGTCCAGGTTTGATGAAGGCATTGAAGGTGGTTTCTAAGGTCACGAAGCAAGGTAGTTCAAAGACTGTCTTGAGTCAGACTAAGGAAGGTATGGCAATGGCACCTAATTCGAACTTCAATTACTCCATTCCTTGGGGTGACAAGCAGTTAACTGCGGGTGATTACACCTTGAAGTTGGATGCGTACGCCAAGGGCGGTTATCATTGGCAGTTCACAAAGAACTTTACGATTACCCAAAAGGATATCAGTTCACTGAAGAACCGGATCAATACACCACAGAAGAGTTATCTTTGGTGGTTCGTTGGTGGTGGGATTCTAATCGTCTTGTTGTTAGCCATTATCGTTTACTTATTGATGAAGAATCGGAAGAAAGATGATGACACGGACGAAACTGAATAGATTATAGAATAACGCTCTGATGAGGATTAGCGGAAATGCTGATTCTCATCAGAGCGTTTTTGTTTTGAACTGAATTATTGCTAACTTATTAATGAAAATGATGGTGTATTACTTTAAGAAAAATTTATGTGGTACCGGCAAGTTAAATGGAAGGGGCATAATTCTCTTTTGATATAACGTAGATTTAATTGAACAACTGCAAGAACCGAGAACGTTACGAAACTAACAATGTGTAACAAAAACTGAAAAACAATTATAACGCGGCAAAACTAGTGATAGATATTTTTTGACTTGATATCCTTGAACTGACGGTACCTTAAAGCAATCTTAAAACCAGCGAGCAATCCCCTAAAACGTCGAACCAAATTCACTGGATGATGGTATACTATATTTACTAGGATGACTAGCAAACGGCTGTGGGCAGCACATATTCATAGCAAAAGTTAGTTTTCCACGAATAAGTGAATGGATAGAGTTATGCGTCGAGTTGAGGAAATTAGAGTGAGCCGGTCGACTACCGGGCAAGGGGGTTCGTGCGATGAATATCAAGAAGAGCATGTTGGGAATGGCTGTATTGGCCATAGCTGGATTGAGTGGGTGGTCGACGATATCGGCTAGCGCCAATTCTACAATTTTTAATACTGGCCAAGCAGCTTTAGATGGCGCGCCTCAGGGGGTTGACCTGCAGAACGGTTTGGATGCGAACTACTTTACCATTGATAAATCAGTGGACTCGGCGACTGGGAATAATGCTGCCGAACTGGTCAAGGCCGGTAGTCCGGCTGGTACCGGGAACTCGGCTATTCGGATTTCTCAAGCCGGCGTTCAGAATAGTTGGGGGACAATTTGGTCGACGGATGATTCATTTGATTTGAGCAAGAGTGAAACGGCCTCGATGTGGATCTACGCGAGTGGTGAAAATACAGCAAACGTCGGTGACGGGATGGCCTTTGTTCTCCAGAATGGTGGGACCGATGCCTATTCCGGGTCCGGCCAGTCTATGGGCGTTTGGGGTGTGGCGAACCAGTATTTCAACAACACCAACCCAGCTTCGTCGGCGATCCAAAATAGTTGGGCACTTGAATTTGATACGTTCCCGAATAATGAAATGCCGCAACGAGGGACTTACTGGGGCTCTTTAATTGGGTGGACGAATAGCTCATATGATTTTGCGGACAGTGACCCTTCATCCTACGATATCAGTGGACCGGCTGATACACCCTCCAGCCAGTCTAAGATTACGGATACGCACATTGCGTCCAATTATCCCGGGGATACCAACACGTATACTGGGACTAGTGTTGTTGGCAAAGGCAAAATCAAAAATCCACTGACGGGAAATATGATCAGTGGGAGTGGAACGTTCTACTACTACAATCTCCAACATGAAGGCCTCTTAGATGAAGGGGCCACAGGTGGTACTGGGAAACTTTCCGATCACCGGTGGCATCATATCACCGTGACATATACGCCACCAACAACTTCCGGTGGTAAGGGGTCCATGACCTACACGTATAACGATAAAAATCCGGACACGGGTCTTCCCCAGAAGTCGACTGACTATGCGACGGTTCCAATCGATTTGAGCGAGTTTAATCTAAGCTCAGGTCAGACCAAGGTTCGTTGGGGCTTTACCGGATCAACTGGATTGTATTCAGAAAATAACTTGGTTGTCTTTGACCAGATTCCCGGTGAGGCACAGACTGAGGCGTCGGCGACGATGACTACTAAGGATAATGCCGGTGAGTACACCAATGACGTCAGCGATGGCGATTCCGTTTCCGGTGACAGCGATGTTAAGCTAACGTATACGTTGGAACGGACTGGCGGGGATGAAGACTGGAAGTCAGTCAATGGGGATCTCACGATTCCGGACGATATTGACGTGACTTCCGGGTCGATTGCTTACCCGGATGCCAGTTACACGGACAGTAACGATAACAAAGTCGATGTATCAAAGATTGTGGCGCCAACCGCTTCAGGCGATGGTCAGAAACTGTCGGTACCGCTGGCAGATAGTGGGTTGACCCTGAGTGGTACGCAGAAGGCCACGGTGACCTTATACGGAAAAGTTAAAGATGTGGCCTCTGCCAGTGACGTGAGTGAAGCGTCACAAACGAGTTACTTCGTGGGAAGTAACGCGACTTCGACGGCGAAGACACCGAGCTTCACGATTACCAAGAAGGTTAATCCAGCACTGGCGATGGCATTGGATGAGAGCAGTAGTACTTTAGCTGTTAACGCCGGCAGTTCTGATGACGCTACTGTTGTAGGGGTGGCTGTACCGTCTGATAAGACGATGAATAATGATGATATTACACTTCATCCGACGATTAATGGTGAGGCACAAGAAACTGTAAATTTAAATGATGTGACCAACGGGATCATGTATGGGTTCAAGTATCCTATTGCTAATAGTAAGCTAACCGCTGGGGACAACACCGTTAGCTTTTACGCGACGGACACGGCTGGTGATAAATCGGCGACGGTATCGACCACGGTGACTGCCGGAACGGTGGGCTTTGGGCATACAAGTGGGGATTTGATTTTTGAACCCACGACGCTGACCGGTAGCGGGAGCATACTCATTGACCGCTCGGATGATTGGAGCCTGAACGTGGATGACAGTCAGACTAAGAACAGTACCTGGTCAGTTACGGCCAATACTGATGGCATGTATCTTAACGGAACGGCGACGAGTACGCCACTGGATGGCGCGCTGGTCTACACGGATGCGGCTGGGAATACCACGACCCTGAATAGTAGTGACTCGCCAGTGATTGCGAGCGGGACTTCAGATGGCACGGCAAGCTCAACCAACATTGCGGCTGATTGGACGGCTGACACTGGTATTCGGTTGAAGGTCAACAGTGGTGCGGTCGAAGGGTCCTATTCCGGAACGATTAATTGGTCATTCGTTAATTCAGTTAAATAATTTAGAAGAGAGGTGTCGCCCGTGATGATTACGGGCGGCATTTTTTTAACCCGAAATGCTAAAACTCGCGAAAAATTGGATGGCTTTTAGTGTCATATTTTTAGGCAAATTTAATGTTACAGAAATAATTTCTTGTGAACAAATCAGCTACGAACAAGGCTAGTGATAGCAATACAGCTAAAGCGGAGATGTCTCTTGTGAAAACGGCTTAAATGCTGATAATAAAGCGATTGTTGTACTTGCTGTTAACTATAATATTATCAATATTTACTCTTATATTTATAAGCCGCTGATGGTATACTATATTTATTAGGTCGGTTAAATGTTCTTAACAGGACTCGTTAGCGGGTATCAAGTAAATTTAGTTAAAATACATACGCTGAATGAGTCGCTTGGCTTGATAAGGGGCCAAATTGGACAGTTAGTCACTATAAAACGAAAAAATAATGCACTTTTAAAAAGTTGAGGATGCACGAAAAGTCCGAAAATATTCGGACGAGGGGGTTATTTAGATGCGAATGAAGAAGGGAATATTTGGCGTGGCTGTGACGTTGGCTGTGGCCGGACTAGGGCTATGGCCTGGAACGGTGGCCAATGCTGGGGAGACAGCATATAATGATTATACTAGTGCTTTAGCTGGTGCCCCTCAAGGGGTTGATTTGAATTCGGATGAGTATAAAGACTATTTTTGGCATGGTGATGATGCTACAGGGGCTACGGGGGCTAACTCTGCAGCGCTGGTTGATGCAGGATCGACAGGTGCAAATACTTCTGCAATTCGAATTTCAAGAGCTGGTGATACGAACACGTGGGGTGCAATTTGGTCAAATGACAAGGTTTTTGACTTAATGAAGCCGCAAACGGCGTCTATGTGGGTTTATGCTAGTACTGAGGCTGCATATGTTAAGGCTGGTCTTGGAGACGGTATGGCATTCGTTTTACAAAATTCTGGTGATGGGGTGCATGCATTCTCAAAAGCCGGTATGCCAGACAAAGATAATAATACTGTTTATACGCCAGGAACTGGTGAAAGTATGGGTGTCTGGGGGATGGACCCGAAGGACTGGCATTCAACTGATTTAGCAAAAAATGCAATTAGCAATAGTTGGGCCCTAGAGTTTGATACCTTTAATAATACGTACGATCCACCTACCAAGTCACTAATTTTGGGTGCTACTCAGTGGAGCCTGAATGCTCCTTATGCGCCCTCATCTTTTGACTTAGGAAGCTACTATAACAGTTTTGATGCTTCTGGTAATCCAACTGGAGCGGCTGGTACGATCAAAGCCAATGATAATCATATTGCTTCAAATTATCCCGGCGATTCAGCGACATACACGGGTGTAGCACGAGATGGCACTCGAAATAACATTTGGGGAAAAAACCAAGCCCTGTTTGGTGGTGGAGAACCTAAATGGTACGACTCGTCTGACTACCCATCTAGTAGTTATTATTTCTACAAGATGACACATTTGGGCTATCTTGACGAGGGTAAGATGGCTGAAACGTCTGACAGGTTAACGGATCATCGTTGGCATCACGTTACGTTAACCTATACCCCACCAACTTCGGTGGATGGCATTGGAAAAATGAAATATGTTTATGACGATAAAAACTCTGATACTGGAGCGGATAAGACACCGGCTAATTCGGCAGAAGTACCTATTAAACTCAGTGAATTCAATTTGCAGGATTCTACCAAAGTTCGCTGGGGATTTACGGGTTCAACGGGTACAAGTACTGAAAATAATTTAGTTGTCTTTGATCAAGTTCCCGGTGATGTTGAAAATAGTTCTTCAGCAACTTTGAGCACACAGGATGATTCTGGAAACTATAATCCAGTGGATACGACATCCACACCAACACTTTCTGGTGGCACAGCGGTTAAATTAGATTATAATTTTCAGCGAGATGGTGGATTGAAAGATTGGGAAGGGATTAATGCTTCATTGACAATTCCTAAAAGTATTCAATTAACTTCTGGAAAAATTACTAATCCCGATGGCTCTGTTGACAGTGTTGATATTTCAAAACTCAGCGGAACGAATCTTCCTGTCGCTTTGGGGAGTGATAGTAAAGGCTTGACACTAACTGATAATCAAAAAGGAAAAATCACACTTTATGGACAAGTGGCTGATGTTGATGCAAATGAAGATAGTACGTCTAACTACTTTCAGGGGAGTAACGCTTCTTCTACCGCAACGCTTGGTGCATTTAAAGTTAAAAAATCTGATTTACAGTTTATGCTTGACCCGACAAGCGCATACAATCAGTTGCGTGTGAACTATGATACTGCTGCTCAACAGGCAGTAGTTGCTGGTGTTGTTAAATATCCAGTTGGTGATGAACCAGGTAGCTTGACCAGTAAGGATATTACAATTCATTTGAAGGTTAATGGTGTCAGTCAAGGATCTAAGAACTTGCTTGATGATAATCTCTCTAATGGGGTTCTCTATGGGTTCAATTATCCAATTGACAATAACTTGTTAAAAGCTGGGAAGAACACCGTTACTTTATATGCAACGAGTACAGCTGGTGATGTCTCATCATCAGATAGTGCGACGGTGACAGCTGGGACTTTTGGATATGGGGATACTAGTGGATCAATTGTTTTTGAACCAACTACTTTGAATGGTGCGAATACTACGATTAAGCGGGCCAATAATTGGAGCTTTAATATTGATGATTCACGGGTATCTGGATCTAAAGACTGGAAATTGTCTGCGAAAACGGACGGTATGTTCTTGGATGATAATACAGCTGTAAAGACACCATTGGATGGCTATTTGGAATATGTAGATAGTAAAGGTGTTGTTCACCCGTTGAGTGGTGATTTGCAGCCAATCGCAACCGGTAAAGCAGATGATGCGGATCTATCGACTGATATTGCTAAAAACTGGACTAGTGACACCGGAATTCTTTTGAACGTTTCTGGAAATGCTGTGCAAGGGAATTACAAGGGGAATATTGAGTGGGATTTAACTGACTCTGTAAGCTAATTTATTAAACAGTGTTATTCTCAGCGAAATGAGAGTAATACTGTTTTTCTTGTTTAATCCGTGTGAAGAGATTAGGATGAAAAACATTTATGATAGTGTTGATAACTGAATTTTAATTTATTAATGTAGGTGCTATACTTTATTTGATAGAAATTAAGTTGAAATTGAAAGAATCTGGCGAAATTCATTGCCAGGTTCTTTGACGTGAAATAAGCTTATCACCAGGCCTGTAGCTGGCCGGTGCACCGAGCAATCCAAGGTGGTTACTCGTGATATTCAAAAGGGAAGCATAGCAATGAAGCTACGAAATAAAATCTTATTGAGCGTCATGACAGTTGTGACGCTAGGCCTGTGGCAGGGGGCAACGTCAGCCACCGCATCAACGGCGCCCAGCGATGTGATGCAGACGGCACCACAAGGACTGAAGGTTGATGGTAAAGGCTACTTTGATGTGCCTTCATCATTAGGCGCCGATAATACGGCGAATGTGGCGAAAGTTTTGCCAGATTCTGGCCGGAGTTCACTAGCCTCTATGGACGGCGTCGAACTTTCCTCGTATGGGGTCCATGATACTGGGGGTGCCGTGTGGTCGCATGACAAGTCTTTTGACATGTATCAGAATCAACGAGCCGCCATGTGGATCTACGTGAGTGGAGTTCCTGGCGAACAGGTTGGTGACGGCATGGCCTTTGTCTTGCAGAATGATACGCGAAACAACGAGGGCAATCAGGCCTTCTCTGGGCCTGGTGAGTCGCTAGGTGTCTGGGGTGTTGATCCCAAGTCAGCGACGAATAATGCGATTGCTGGCACCGCCATTCAGAATAGTTGGGCGTTGGAATTCGACACGCGGCTGAATCAGACCGCACCCGCTGCTGGGTGGAACATTAACAGTACGGTTCCCAGTGACTTCGATAATGGCAAAGGAATCGGGTATAGCGGTCTTAATGCTGCGACCCCTACTGAAGATATTAGGAGTCAGCACTTGGCCTCGGGCTATCCCGCTCAGGATGATACCTACACTGGAACTGGCCAGGCGGCAACATTCCCAGGATTCTCGTTTTTCCCACGAACGGGCTACTACTATACGCAGAAGCATATCGGATTGATTCAAGCCCCGGGTGGCACTGATATCATCAGTGATGCTGCTTGGCACCACGTGGTCATTGACTACAAAGCACCTACAGCGGGAAGCACCGATGGCCAGATGACCTACACCTATGACGATGAGGATCCGAAGACGGGTGAGCCTAATCGCAATGCGGAGTCAGTGACGGAAGATATCGACTTAAACAAACTAAATGTCAGTGAGAGTGATCCCGATGTTTACTGGGGCTTTACCGGTTCCACGGGGGATACGCCTGATGCTGATCTTGCCAATGAAGGGACTGAGACTAGCCTGGTCGTCTTCGAACAGGTACCCACGCAGGTTGAAGCTAAGTCAGATGTGACGATGACCGATATGACGCAGAACAAGGCCATTACCACGGGTTCTTCATTTGTTAAGGGAAATGATCGGGTACAGCTGAAATATAATCTTAGTGATCAGAGTGACAATCGTGATTGGAAAGGAATCAATGCCAAGCTGAAAGTACCTGCCGGCGTTATTCTCAATAGTGGGCGCATTCAAAGTGACGACGGTGCTAGCCATAGCTTCAGCACGACGCCGGCTAGCGATGGTTACGTCGACGTTAACTTGGGCGACTTGTCTGCAATTACCAATGACACGGCTACGGTGACGCTGGACGGCACAGTAGATAATACGGCGGGAACGCGAGCTGTAGCGACGAGTGAATTTATCGGGAGTAACGCGATTACCACGGCCACGACGCCAAGCTTTAGCGTGACGAAATCCGCGCTGACGTTGAATCTCGATGCCAACAGTCAAACGCAGTCAGTCAATGTTGGCGCAACGAGTGGTGCCAAGGTCACGGGGACAATTGGCTTGCCTGCCACGAGCACGGCCAATGCCGATGTGACGCTGCATGCCACCTGGGATGGTAATGAGTATACGCTGCCTGCTGCCGACGCGCACCCGACTGGCAGTGGGACGACCCGGACATTTAGCGTCACAGTTCCCAGCAGTAAGCTAACGACCGCGCCGAACCCCCATCAGCTTGAACTTTACGCCACAGATGGTACGGAGAATTCTGAGACGGCTACGGCAACCGTGACGATTGGCCAGATTAAGCTTGGCGATACGTCATCCAAGTTGACCTTCACGCCAACCTTCCTCACGGGGAGTGATCAGACTGTCAAACGGGCTAGCGGCTGGACGTTAGATGTGGACGACACCCTGACTAAGGGCAGTACCTGGTCGCTGAGTGCACAGACGGATGGCCTCTACCGCGATAACGTGGATGCCCCCGGCAATGAGCTGGATGGGGCGCTGATCTATAAGAGTACGCCGACAGCTAAACCGCAGACACTGGGGACGACGGCGGTTGCCGTTGATACTGGCAGTTCGGACGGCACTGCCGAGACGACGGATGTGGCAAATGACTGGAGCGGTGACACCGGACTGTTACTGGACGTCGATGGTGGTGCTACCCAGGGGACCTATAGCGGAGAGATTTTGTGGACACTGACGTCCGCACCATAGACCATATGCCTGATAATTACAGTTGAAATGAGTTAACCACCTGCAGAAATGTGGGTGTTTTTTTATTTATAAATTAAATAATACTTTTTGCTATGGAAACGTTTTCCAATGTGATATCATGGGCATAACGAAACTAGTAACCCATAAAAATAACGTTTTGGTGAATATATTCTGCTTTTATTCTCTTTCGAAAAGTAAGTTTAATGTATTTACCATACGGTCGCTGTATCAGTTAAAATACTGATTGACTCAATGACTAGTGAGGGTAATCGGTCTGAACGGCGGTTCGCCATGGGGTTACGCTAATGGATGAAGACCACAGCATGCGGCTTGGTCATAAAATTGAGAGTTGAGGTACTAGTAGGTTCGAGCTGTTTTCGAACCGTAGGGGGAATTGATATGAGAAGCAGTAAGCGTTTGAGACTAATCATCGGTGTGGTTGTGGCCGCCACAATGGGGCTGCTTCAAGCACCAGTAGCACAAGCGGCGACACCAATCGACAGTGTTCCACAGGGAATTCCGGTTGGGGGTCAGCCATATTTTGATATGCCTACAACGTTGGGGAATACTGGACAAAACAATTTCGCAAAGATCGTCAACGTTCCTGATAGTGCAAATCATTTGCCGATGGATGCCGTTCAGCTCACGACACAAGGGACACATGACACCGGTGGCGCAATCTGGTCGAAGGAACCATCTTTTGACTTGAGTAAGAATCAGACATTTTCTATGTGGATTTACAGCAGTGCCGATGTTACGACGAAAGCGGGTGAGGGAATGGCATTCGTCCTGCACAATAACAGCAAAGGCAATCAGTTCTCAGGCCCCGGTGAAGCACTGGGAGTCTGGGGCGCTGACCCCATGTCGACCAAGGGTGGGACCGATGTGATTGCTGGTCAGGCGATTCCTAACAGTTGGGCGTTGGAATTTGATACGGAGCTGAATAACATGGATCCTGTGGAAAAATGGAGTGCGGGGTTGACGTTGGGCGGCTTATTATCAAGCTGGGATTTGTCGGCTAATCAGCCTTCTGCTTTTGATTCAGGTCAGGCGTTGGGCTACGATAACACTAATGGGAATACGACTAGTCAAGGTTTAACAGGTGAGCATATCTCCTCTGGGTATCCGGCTGATGGATCGACTTATGAGGCAGATAAGGGCTATGGAAAAAATGGCTTTTTATCAACCAAGCAACAATATTATTACTATAAACAGACCCATTCTGGACTGATTACCGATAGTAATGGCACACTCCTATCTGACAGAGCCTGGCACCATGTGACTTTGAATTACACGGCACCCGCTGCGGGAAGTACGGTTGGGACGATGGATTATCGTTTTAACGACAAGAACCCAACGACCGGGGCTAAGCAGTCGTCTAATGAGTATGTGATTACAAACTTAGATATCTCTAAATTAGGATTAACCGGATCAAACAGTAAGGTTTACTGGGGGATGACTGGCTCGACTGGCCAGACCTGGTCGAGTGATTCCGTAGATAAGGACGATGGGACCCAGAACAGTCTGGTCACTTTCGAACATGTTCCGGGGCAAGCCAATGGGTCGGCAACGGCCAAGCTGACGGATACGACGGATAACCGTGTGGTAGCGTCTGGCGATACGATTAAGGGTGGCGATGCGGTCAAACTGGATTACACCGTTAATTACGATTCTGGTGATGCAGACTGGACAAACGTCATGGCGCAGTTGCATGTACCCAAGGGGATTCAGGTAACTGCAGGTAAGGTGACGGCAGCGGATGGTAGTAGCAATCAGAATATTGATATGAGCAAGCTGAAGGGCTCAGCCACTACTGGGCAAAGCCTTGAAGAGAGCGTTGGGTCGCTGGGTTCAAGTAATCAGACTGCAACGATTACGTTGACCGGTAAGATGTTAAACGACAAAGCCTATTCCGTTTCAGACACGACGAGTAACTTCGTCGGAAGCGGAACGATGGCGAGTGCCAGTGTTAGCCGGTTCTCCAGTACAATGCAAGACTTACCGGCGCTTTCTTTGATTACAGATCAAACAACGATTCACGTGAATAAGGGGGAAACCCCAGTGGTGACTGGACGAGTCGAAAAGGGAGACGGGTTGCCGATTGTGAACAGTACTATTTACCTTGACGGCTGGTTGGTGAATGATGAAACTGGCGTTAATTCCAGAATGGATAAGATTCAATTAGACAATTCAAATCCGGCTTCTGGATTTAGGTTTACGGCGGTGCCAACAATTGGGACAATGACGCCTGGCACTTATAAAATGACGCTTGAAGCTGTGGATGATGTTGGTAATATGGAGCAGGCTCAGCTGACAATCATTATCGGGGATGTTGACTTTGGCAGCACTTCGGGGGATCTCACCTATACGGCTGACCTCACCGGTTCGGAGCAGACTGTCAGTCGCTCCGATCCAAACTGGTCGTTTAACATTGCTGATACTGCTACGAAGGGAACGTCCTGGCAACTGTACGCCAAGGCATCGGCACTGACTTCAAAGACGTCGGTGCTGGATGGAGAACTGGTCTATAGTGACGGTCAGAATAGCCAGCCCAAGCCGCTGTCGGCAAAGACATTAATTACTGATCACAGTTCGGACGGGACCACGAATCCGTTCAACATTGCCAGCGGGTGGACTGACCAGTCGGGAATTCTGCTCAAAGTGAATGGTGGTGCGGTTAAAGGTGACTACGAGGGCACGATAACTTGGACGTTGGAGAATTCGATGGATGCGACTAGGGTCCGTCTGAAAACTACTTAAGTAAGATGCAAATTGAGGCAATGTAAA
>CALNAJ010000006.1 GCA_937874695.1 uncultured Lactobacillus sp. | reverse complement strand
TATTGGGGTTAAGCGGAGGGACCTGCCCGACTGAACGCGTTTCAGAAGCTGCAAATTTTCGAACATCAAGGCGAGAGCCAGACTAGCTCTCTAAGCCAGTCAGACTTCTCCTAAACCAGTCCCTAAACTCAATACTAAATACAAAAATCGCAGATACCATCTGGTTAAACCCAAATGGTATCTGCGGTTTTATATTGAAGAAAAATAAAATACTTATCAACTTAGCCAAAACAACCGTCTTCAATCATTCAAATCCGCCCAAAGCTTCTCAAGAGAATCAAATGTCTCAAGCTGGTCAGTTTCGGCCTCTGTTTTAGCAACTAAGGCTTCATGACTAGACAAAAAGTTACCCGCCAAGTTATTTTCAGGATCACTCAAAGGTGACTCTCCACCTTGTTCACCGCGTTCCTCAATGTCCATGCGTCTCCCCCCGCAACACGTGGTCTACGTGAGCCAAGGTTTCATTGACGATATCGAGAATGTGCGGGTCATCCAGACGATAGAAATTTTGCTTACCCACGCGGCGAACGGCCACCAGCTGTTCCTTCTTTAGCAGCGCCAGTTGATGGGAGACGACCGACTGTTCTACCGTCAATAGCTCGCTGAGTTGGCTAACGTTGAGTTCCTGCTGTTCCAGGAGATAGAGCAGTTGTAAACGCGTGGGGTTACTGAGTAATTTAAAAATTGATTGTGAGGCTTGGACCATTCGCGGTTCAATCAAAGTAACTTTTTCCTCGGAATCCGGCATAAAAGGGTTGCTCCTTTCATATGTAGATGATAACATATGTTATAGATAACATGCATAGGGGATGGCAACATGTTAAAAACGATTCTAACGGGAGTCACGGCGTATATTTCCACCGGACTCGACTACTTAATTATTCTAATGGTAATCTTCGGCCGCGTAAAGCACCAAGACCGCTGGTTAGTGTTGGTGGGGGACTTTTTGGGCACAATCGGGTTGGTTGGGAGCTCACTAATTGTGGCCTTTTTCTTGGGATTTGTGCCAGCGCCGTGGCTACTAGGCCTGCTGGGATTGATTCCAATCTATTTAGGAATTAAATTATGGATTCAGGGGGATGACGACGATGCCGGGGAGATTGCTGCCAAGGTAGCGAAGCCGCAGAGCCTCATCTGGAACGTGGCTTTGATTACGATGGCGACCTGTGGGGCCGATAACATCGGCATTTACGTGCCAATCTTCACCACGGTGGCACCAGCCACGATTCCCTTGATTCTGCTGACGTTTGCAGTCATGGTCGTTATCTTCTGGGAGATTGGATATCGGCTGGCCTGCCTCCCAAAAGTTGCAGAAGTCTTGGAAAAACAGGGACGCTATATTACCATTGCTGTGTACTTGCTGATTGGACTGTATATCCTGTGGGATAGCGGAACGATTCAGCATTTGGTAAAAATGCTCTAAAAAAATAGTGGATCGTCAATCGCTGACGGTTCACTATTTTTGCATGAATGGTTTTAGAAGAATAACTTGCTGGCAATCGTGACACAGGTCATCAGGATGACCGATGAAATGGTGGCAGCCAGGAAGACGTTACCCCCGCGCTGGAAGATCACACGGAAGTTAACGCTCATCCCCAGGGCGGCCATAGCCATGCCGAGGAAGATGTAGGCTAATTTAACCAAACCGGCCAAGGCAACGTCGCCCAGTGGCAGGAAGGTTCCGATGATACTGGTCAGGATGAAACCGGCCATGAACCAAGGAATTGGCAGCTTAGTTGGACCTTCATTGGCGGCTGCTTCAGGATTAGCCTTGCGGGATTGGCGTTGATACCACCAGCCAATGATCAGCGCTGCGGGGGCCAACAGAAGCACCCGGGAGAGCTTGGTAATGATGGCGGTGTCCAGACTGACAGGCCCACCGGCACTACCGGCAGCAACGGCATGGGCAATTTCATGGAGTGAGCCCCCAGTCAGTACCCCGAATTGAACGGCGGTCAGGTGAAGGAGTGGTTTCAGGCCGATTTCAATCAGCGTGAAGACCGTTCCCAAGATGGCAACGATGGCGACGGCCAGCACTTCATTTTCGCGTTGACGTTCGGCCTTGTCGGCGGGCACCTTGATCTGTGGTGACACGCCCATGACGGCGGCGGCCCCACAGATGCTGGTCCCGGTAGCGGTCAGGATAGCCAATTCCTTTTCAACGCCGAGCTTGCGGCTGAGGTTGTAGGTCAGAAGTACCATTCCCGTTACCACAAAGATGGCTAGGGTAATGGTTTTCACGCCGGCTTGGGCGAGTTGAACCAAGTTTAATTTGAATCCTAAAAGAATAATACCAAGACGCAAGAATTTATTGCTGATGAAGCCGATACCAGCGCGGTTGGCGTTGATGACCTGGGGTTGAACCTGACAAGCCATACCCAGGAGTAGCGCGATGACCAAGGCACCGACCAGGTTTAAGTAAGGCAGTTGTGCCAGAAAGCTACCGGCAACGGCGCAGGCTAAAGTTAGGAGTGAGGCCAGCCAGAAGCCGCGGCTCACAACAGTTGTGCGAATGTCCAAAATAATTTCCTCCTCAAAAATGTCTAAACCTAGTTTACCGGAAGTTGGTTATAAGATAAAATTGGAATGAATAATAACGATATAAGTATCACTTATGAAGGGGAGCGATGACTATGCTTGATAACCGGTATCAAACGTTTCTCGTGTTGGCCACGACCAAGTCATATACGCAGACGGCCCGTCAGTTATATATCAGCCAACCGGCCGTATCGCAACAAATCAAGAGCTTGGAGACGGAGCTGGGCGTGGAACTCGTCCACTATGAACGGCCTAAACTGACGATTACGCCGGCCGGGGTGGAACTCGCGGCATTTGTCCAGCGAATCCAGGTCCAGGCGGACGCGGTGGTGGCGACCCTCCAGCATCCACAGAAGGCGCGGCAGGTTACCTTTAGTACGACACTATCGATCAGTGAATTTTTAGCGCCAAGGTTGATTGGCTTGCTACAGGCACAACACTATCATGAAATTAATTGTCGGGTGACGAATACCCACGCGGCTCTGACGGCGATCGAATCCGGCGACAGTGACTTTGCCCTGATCGAAGGGAATTTTGACAAACAGCGTTATGGCTATGAAGTGGTCCGGCAGGAACCCTTCGTTGGAGTGGTAGCCGCCGACCACCCATTGGCCCAACAGGCGGCTGTGAGCTGGGCCGACTTGACCGCTTATCCTCTGATTGTCCGGGAGGAGGGGTCCGGTAGCCGGGAAATTTTAGAAAATCTGGCGCATGCGGCCAACGTGACTTTCGCGGAATTTCCGCAATTGGTGACGGTAAATAATCCGACTGCCATTCGGGAAGTTCTATTGCGTGGAAGTGGTATCAGCTTTGTCTATCGTTCCGTGGTAGCTGAAGCTCTACAGGCGGGAAAGCTGGCCGTCCTACCACTTCAAGCGGGACAGCTGCGGCATGATCTGGACCTGGTTTATCCTCGAGACAGTTATTTTGCGGATGATTATCGCCGGTGGGCGGCTGCCCTGAAGAAGAGATAGGTCGGCAAAAACTAAATTTTCCTGAGAAAATGAGCTTATGATTAGACAAACACCCCTAAATATTGATATATTTATCTCAATGCTGTAAAAAATTAGCGAGAAGGGGTGAGCCATCGTGACGAAGAAAACGAGACGGGCCATTTTTATCTTAGTGTTTAGTGAATTTTTAGTGTGTTTAGGAATTAGTTTAGTGATTCCGGTCATGCCGTTCTTGAAGAATCAATTGCATCTAACCGCAACCGACATGGGAATTATGAGTGCCCTGTTTGCTTTCGCGCAATTCGTGGCGTCACCCCTGATTGGGCGGTTGTCGGATAAAATCGGCCGGAAACCAGTACTGACGGCGGGGTTATTCCTGTTCATGGTTTCTGAAGTGCTGTTTGCGTTGACCAACAAGTTGATGGTCTTCAACATTTCGCGGGTGATTGGTGGGCTATCTGCCGCCATGGTCGTGCCAACGGCGATGGCCTTAGCCGCTGATATTACGACAAAACGTCAACGAGCACGGGTCATTGGCTGGTTGTCTGCCGCCTTCAGTGGGGGCCTGATCCTGGGCCCCGGTATTGGGGGAATATTGGCCGGAATCAGCTACAAGACACCATTCTGGGCCGCTGGTGCATTGGGCCTGATCAGTGCCATTGTCCTGATCAGCCTGTTGCCAAGCGATGCCGAGACCAGCAAAATTCGTGATGCAGAAGCGACAAGCTCTACGGCTGCCAAGCCTTCCGCCCATCCAATGACTAAGGAATTTTGGACGGTGCCAATCATCATCCTATTTACCATGATTCTGGTCTCTTCCTTTGGTCTGCAAGGGTTTGAAAGTATCTACAGTATCTACGTTAACGAAGTCTTCCACTTTAGCCTGAGCAACATCGCATTAGTGTTGACGCTTAACGGATTAATCTCGTTATTCTTGCAAGTGGCGATGTTTGATACCCTGGTTAGTAAGTGGGGCGAGCGGCGAGTCATCCGGGTTTGCTTCTTCCTGGCCGCAATCTGTGTGGTCTGGATTACCCAGGCTCACGGAAAGATTGCCGTGATGATTGCCACACTGATCATCTTCTCCGCCTTCGACCTGTTGCGGCCAGCGATTACGACGCTGCTGACCAAGGCTAGCGAATCCAACCAGGGGCTGATCAACGGGTTAAACATGTCTCTGACTAGTGTCGGGAACATCGTGGGACCAATCATGTCGGGGATGTTACTCGATATGAATCCGCACTATCCATACCTGGTGGTGTCGGTCTTCCTGATTGTTTCTTACCTGATGGCCTTCCTGTTGAAACGGCCGGACCAATTGCAGTCGGCTACTGAGAAATAGGGCTGACAGTGATTGCGGGGATCTATAATTTTTGATGTGAATGTGGGGGACCTGAGATGGGAATTCTTGGGTTCCTCTTTTTTTATTTGGGGATAGTTGTTGAGGGGCTTGGTGAGTTGGATTTTCTCTTGTCATGATATTCGGGAATATGCGGCCTCTGAAACGCGTTCAGTCGGGCAGGTCCCTGCGCTTAGAAAGCTAAGTGACTCCTGTCCGGCTGCTAGTGTTTTTACGGACTTAGTTCATTAGTCTTTCTCTCGCCAAGATGTTCGGAAATAAGCGGCTTCTGAAACGAGTTCCGCAAGCCAGATTCTTCCGCTTAGCAAAATAAGGAACTCCTGTCCGGCGTAGCCGAACAGAAGCTCCTTATTTCCCTAATGCTCAGAATCTAAACGGCTTGCTCCACTCTCTAAACAAAAACAACCAGACCAAAATCCGGTCTAGCTGTCCCCCCTAAAGCCTCTAATGGCCATAGCCTATTTTGTTGCTTCACAGTACGGTGAGTGATCCCTTCCCCAAGAGAAATCACCGGTCGTTGGTTGATCGGCCACTCCCCCAAGCGGTCGATGCGATTATCCTGAAAGGTGATGGCTAGGCGCTTTGAGCGACTAGCTGCTGGTCTCGCTGGCACTCCCCAGTAGCGGCGAGAATCGGCGCTGACGGACAAACTTTCGCGAGGTTTTCAATGGCTGTAGTGATAGGAATCTGACTATCGTAAATTTTGTAGCCCCTATCGAATGGTACAACTACATTGTACCGGGGATTTAGTAATTCCATAATCCCATAATTTAATTATTGCGTTACTTATTTTAACCATCTAGGTGGTTAACGTGGTATACTACAATATAAAATAACTTGCTGCAATTGGTCTACTTGGGGGTAATGAAATTGGAGCCGCTTACTTTGTTGAATGATGTTTTGCAGAAATGGGGGAACAAACATGCCTCAGCCGTATCATGAACGCTTAAATTTTACAATGCAATTGCCATTGCGGGTCATTAGCCATGGTACCGGCGGGCCAAAATTGGTATTGCCGCATTGGCATCAAGCGGTTGAATTGGCCTACCCGTATTGTGGGCATCCGGGGACCGTGCATATTGGGAGCTCGATCTTTGAAATGGCTGCCGGTCACGTCTACGTGATTAATTCCGAAGTGGTCCACAGCTATGAGACGATGTTGGACGAAAATAATCAGATTATGACGCTACTGATGCCGGCGGCTTGGCTGCGAAATGTGGTCGATAATGAGCAGTTGCCAATCTGGGGGCCAGTCGACTTAGACCTGCACGATGCGGCTTACCGTGGTATTGGCCAGGCGGTCGGGGTGCTGGTGGATAATGCCATTCACGAGCGCGACAGTCAGGCGGATTATCTGGCGAGCCTGGGCGCGGAGTATCAGCTGGTCGGGCAACTTCTGAAGCAGTTGAAGGTCAATGGTCAGGTTGATAATGACCAGTTGCCGTTGCCAGAGCCCTTGCGTCAGGCGGTCGGGGAATTACAACAGAACTATGGGCAACCTGTTTCGATTGCTGACTTAGCTGCGCAGTTAAATTACTCTAGTGTTTATTTTTCTCGGTATTTCAAAGAATACATGGGGATCTCGCCAAAGGCCTATCTGGGGCAGATTCGACTGGAACGGGCCACGGAACTCCTGATGACCTCGGACGATTCTATCCAAACAATCGCCACCAAGACGGGCTTCCGGACAGAAAAGAATTTCTTCGTGACCTTTAAGCAACATTTCCTGATGACACCGAAGTCTTACCGCGAGCGGTACGCCGCGCAACGGTCCTGGTCGTAGCATAACCGTTGCTTGTGAACGATATTTATGGTAGACTAGGCCAACATAACACAACGAATATGAGTGAAAACCAACGTTGCCGTTAATTGACACGTTGGTTTTTTACGCAAAAATCTAGGAGGTATCGTTCATTCATGTTAACCGTCAATAATGTCAGTATGCAGTTCTCCGACCGGAAGCTCTACGACGAAGTCAATCTCAAGTTCACCCCGGGGAATTGCTACGGGGTCATTGGCGCTAACGGCGCCGGCAAGTCCACTTTCTTAAAGATTATTGAAAACAAATTAAAGCCGACGACCGGGACCGTCTCCATGGGCCCCAACGAACGGATGTCCAGCCTGAACCAAGATCACTTTGCCTTTGAAGATGAAATCGTCTTGAACACGGTGATCCAAGGTCACAAGAAGCTTTACGATATCATGACTGAAAAGAACGCCATCTACATGAAGGCCGACTTTAGCGATGCAGATGGGATTCGCGCCGCTGAACTCGAAGGTGAATTTGGCGAAATGGGCGGTTGGGAAGCCGAAGCCGAAGCCAGCCAAATGTTGCAGGCCTTAGGAATCGACGAATCTCTCCACCAAGTCCAAATGCGTGAATTAACGGAGCCTCAAAAAGTGAAGGTCTTACTGGGCCAAGCCTTATTCGGTCATCCCGACGTCTTACTCTTGGACGAACCGACCAACGGTTTGGACGTCCAATCCATCAGTTGGTTGGAAAACTTCCTGGCGGACTACGAAAACACCGTCATCGTTGTTTCTCATGACCGGCATTTCTTGAACCAGGTCTGCACGCACATGTGTGACGTGGACTTTGGTAAGATTACGCTGTTTGTCGGGAACTACGACTTCTGGATGGAATCTAGTGAATTGGCTGCACAGCTGAAGGCTAATGCCAATGCCAAGAAGGCCGATCAGATCAAGCAACTGCAAGAATTCGTGGCGCGGTTCAGTGCCAACGCTTCGAAGTCTAAGCAAGCCACGTCTCGGAAGAAGCAATTGGAAAAGATTACGCTGGACGACATCAAGCCATCCTCACGGAAGTACCCCTTCATCAAGTTTACGCCAGAACGGGAACTTGGGAACGACTTGGTTCGCGTAGAACATCTTTCCAAGGCCATCGACGGCGTGACGATTCTCGACGACGTCAGCTTCACGTTGCGTCCCGATGAGAAGACGGCGTTCATCAGTCGGAATGACTTGACGACCACCATCTTGATGCAGATCATTGCTGGCGAAATGGAACCGGACAGTGGAAACGTTGTCTGGGGTCAAACGACCAGCACGACCTACCTGCCAAAGAACGTCAACGACTACTTTGCCAACAACGAGTTGACGGTCATTGACTGGTTACGGCAGTTTGCATCCAAGGAAGAGAGCGACAACACCTTCTTACGGGGCTTCCTCGGGAAGATGCTGTTCTCTGGCGACGATGTGAACCGGGAAGTTGACGTGATGTCCGGGGGCGAAAAGGTCCGGGCCATGCTGTCCAAGATGATGTTGAGCAAGGCCAACGTGCTGTTGCTCGATGACCCAACTAATCACTTGGATCTGGAATCCATCACGGCATTGAACGACAGCCTGGTCGGGTTCACCGGCAGCATTCTCTTCACGTCTCATGACCACGAGTTCATTCAAACGATTGCTAACCGGATCATTGAAGTTAGCCCTAACGGTATCGTGGATCGGGCAGACACGACTTATGACGAATTCTTAGGCCACAAGCAGGTTCAGGATCAAGTCGCTGCGCTGTACGCTGACAAGTAATCAGAGGCGTTCTTCGGGGCAACGATATGAATTAATTGTAAACAGTGGGAGCCGCAGTAGGGGCTCCTTTTTTGCTGCTCAGATTTAGCAAAAGCAGATTTGGACGAAAACAAAAGCCCAGCAGATACAAGTGCTTAGCGTTTTGGGTAAGCGCCTGTATCTGCTGGGTAATTTAGAGTTAGTAAAAATTATTCGGTGTTAGTCGTCGGACTTTCTTTCCTCATCCAGGTGCCTCTTGTGTTGCCGGATAACGACGATTAACCGCCCGCGGATATCATTTGGAGATTTACGTAATTGTTTCTCAATGCTCAACTGCGTTCGCTGATGTATCAGGACTTGGCCAATGGCATAGAGCTGGGCTAGACTCATCGTTGATAATTGGTCTTCCCAGTCGGCATTGGCAAAGAAGCGGTTAACTTTCTTTTGATTGCGCCAGGTAAGCCATTTGGCCCAGAATCGAGCGTTACCAATAAGTAGCGTGAGGAAAGTCCAAATAAGCAAAACAACGACTAGAAGTTGTTCCAGTGTTGTCTCGTTTATAGCCATATTATCATACCAGGTTATTGCAATGAGGCATATTGGGATAACAGTGCCCAAATCAGCTAGCAAAAAGAATTTCCATTGTGCCAACAGGAACCGCCACTGGGTTAAAGTAAATCGTAGTAGTCTAAAAAATATTGTTAATTTGTTGGTGAACAAAGAACCACTCCTATAACTATAGACTTACTTCCTGTTGTGTAGAGCCAGCTCCTTTTTATTGACAGCAGTGGCTTGCTTTTTAATAGCTTCGATGCCAGTGAGACGCCGTTGTTCGTCATTCTCTTTGTAGTAAATTTGAGCATCTAGAATGTTCTCTCTTAAATGTAAAACGCGCGAGATACTGGTGAGCTTCTTCTTACTCATGTTGGGCAGTTGTTCAGCAAAATCAGGAGAATTCACCAGTTTATTAACCTTTTTCCGATTAATATAGTCTAGAAATATATCAAGATTGAGAATGGCGCCGCTGAACACCATTATAAAAATCCACAAAATAAATAATATTGATAGAATCCAACCAAGGATATTGCTGTAAACGGCAAGATAGTAAAAACACATTGCGCCAACAACAAAAGCAGATAATGTGGCACTAAGCATTACAAATAATCTATGGAAATAGCCACTTCTATGCAATTTAGAAAGAGCCTCCTTAGTTATTAAGCCATGGCGAAAGATTTAAAAGCAAATCGTACAATACTGATAATTGCAGGCAATGACCCAAAATCTGAAGCAACTAAAACTACTGCAAGAATCAGTAATACGACAACAGTGCCGTCCGCAATCCAATTAATTTGTGGCAACTGAACAACCTCATTATTGTAGTCTGTCACTGTCTCAGTCGGTGTCGTCACTGTAATCTGATGGAATTTGATGGTCAGAGAAATTTCATACTTTTCGGTAACTTGGACTTGGTTCACTTCAGTGTGGTCCTTTTCAAGATGCAACGTGAATCCTGAACCACCTGCTGCAGCATCGATCCATAACCGACCATTCTTTAGTTTAACGGCTAACGTGCCTAAGATTTGATTTAAACCATCAAAGGTAAAAGTATCGTTCTGAGCTAATAATTTCTGGATGCTGTCAAGGTTGTTTGTAATTTGACCATCTTTAATAGTATACACCACAATGTTATCACTATCTGGAGAAGAAATCGAGGCCCCTACATCTAAGCGCCAGGCAACGTCTACAGCTGGAGATTCAAACGTATAGGTAGTAGCCGTTTTAGTAAAGTTTAATTCGGGAATAGCCTTGAGAAAGGCTAGATTATCTTGATAGTAGTCCAAGTCATCGTTTGCGGCGTCAAGCGTATTCTGCGTGAGGTCAGTTGAGAATGGGAGCGTTGGAAATACAGCATTGATGTCATTAATAACTAGATATAGCCATGCGCTTCCTACAACACTTTCCCAGACGTGAAATTCCCATGGCAGTGCAGCATAGGTCTCTGTTGCGTAAACCATACCACCAGCTGCATTCTTAATATCTTGGAGGCTTTCCATTTGAGATAAATATTTGTCAGCCTCAGTTGTATTGCCCAGCTTTTTGCAGAGTGCTATATACCCGAGGGTTCCTTCCGTCCAAATAATGTCTGGGGAGCCGGAATAACCGCCATCGCTGTCACTATATGGCTTGAATCCTGAGAGGCTAGTTTCGGAACTGTAAGTTTCGTTATAGTATTTCATCCGTCAACTTGATAGGGGCTAGTACACAATACAATCTTTAATAACATTATATTTTTCTATCGTGTAGATTCATTTTTCTATGAGAGATATTGTAAGTATTCGCAGGTCTTGGAGAATTCTTGACAAGACTAAATGGTTCTAATTGATTTTGAAAGTTACAAATTAGAACAGTCGAATCATAACAACCCCAGCAATCAGTGTCGCCAGGCCCAACAGTTGAACCGGAACGACTGGCTTACGGTTTGCACCCAGCAGGCCAAATTGATCAACGAGCAGTCCACCGGCAATTTGACCCAGTAAGGCGAAGACCACTGTTTGGCCGGTGCCAAGAATTGGTGCCAGATAGGCATTTCCCAGTACGAAGATGGCGCCCAGTAACCCGCCAATCCACAACCACCAAGGCCTGCCCGGACCGGTTGCCCGGCGGACTTCCTTTAGCCCGTGATTGGCGATGAGGACGATGACCAGTAGACCTAGCGTTCCAATCAGAAACGAGATGAAGGCCGCGTGAACCGCTGAGTGCAGGACGAGTCCCAGTCGACCGTTGATCGTCGTTTGCGTTGCACCTAATGCCCCGGTCAGGACCCCCAGCAAGCGCCAGAGTAGCGGATTGCCAGTGGTTGTTGGTCGTTGTAGCTGATTGCGCCGCTGCAGGATTTCCGGCAGGGCTACCGTGATGATGATGCCGGCCAGTGCGAGTAGGAGACCGATGACTTTAATAAGGGTCAGGGGTTGCTTGGTCGCGTTGAACCAGCCGAAGTTGTCGATGATCGACCCCATAATGACCTGCCCCAGAATCGGCATGATGGCCGTTTGGACGGCGCCAATGTGGGGAAACAGGAGAATGTTGGTGGTTAGAAAAATGACCCCGAGTAGCCCACCAATCCAGATCCACCAGGGTTGAGTCGCCAGTAAGGTGCCGGAGACCCATAACGACTGGTGACCTAGCAGAGTGATGACCGCTAGAAATAGAGTCCCGATGGCAAATGAAACGAACGAGGCTTGATAGGGCGAACCGATGAAACTCCGCAACCGCGAATTGACGGCGGTCTGGAAGGATACGATGATGCCGATAGCAATACCAATGGTGATGGGAAGCATAAACGATATCTCCTTGTACGATGGATTTTTAAGATGACTAAAGTCGCTATTTTATGTTGGATAGGCTGTCTTGGCGGCGTTAAAAAAGGAAGCGCCGTTACGGCCACTTCCTTTAGTATAACTTATTTATCAGCTAAGATGGCCAGTTCATCGATTCGCTGGAAGAAGCCATCGTGATCGACGTGGGTGACCAGGGTTACGGGCCGACCGTCCGGCGTTTCAAAGGTGCGACCACGACCGGGACCAGTCGTGAGAACATCGCTAGTCACAGTCTTGGTGGTGACGATAGCCGGGGCCTCAGTGGCTACCGTGGTCAAGACGTCCCAGAGAAAGTAGGTTGAGTTGGTCTCAAAGTGTTGTAGGGCGGGGACCAATGCGTATCCTTGGCCGATGAAGTCCAGCGCTGGGTGTTGACGCAAGGTGGCCCAGTGTTGTCGAATGGCCGGGGTTAACGGTACCTGGTGCGTACTTTCCAGGCCGACCATTTGGATGGGAATCTGGCTGTCCCAGACGGTCTTCACAGCATACGGATCCCAGAACGCATTCCATTCCGTCGTGCCATCCTGTTCGGGTTCGGCGACGTTACCTCGACCGTCGAAGGTGCCGCCCATCCAGTAGAGGCGATCAATCTTGGTAACGATGCTGGGGTCAACGGCTAGGGCACGGGCGAGATCGGTCAGCGGTCCTGTCATGAGTAGTGTGGTCTGACCAACTTCAGCCTGAACCTTATCGATTAGGTCGAGGTGGGCTGGCTTAGCGGCGATGGGAGTGGTCACCTTCCCGGCTTCGTTCAAGATTGGCAAGGCGTCGAGGCTAAAGGCATCGAGCCGCCACTCCTTAGGAAAAGGGTTGACACCCCGCGAGTCGGAGGCAGCCACATCGAGTTGGACGCCGTGGCCAAAACGGTCGATAATTTTTCGGCTAGCGGCCAAAGCGGGTTCCAGGTAACAATCGGCACCAATGACACTGACCCCGGTCAGGTGAATATCTGGCATTTGCAGCAGAAGTAACAGGGAAACCAAGTCATCGACGCCACCGTCGTGGTTAAAGTAGACATTACGCATCTGGTATCTTCTCCATTTCCGAACGTTATTTGATTAATTCAAAACTATAGTTCACATACTACCGACTTTTAAAGTAAAACGCAAGCCTTAGATGCCGAACGATTTAGCCAGGGTTAAGAAAACTCCCGTATACTGCTACTTATGCGATCGCAGATTATTTTTGGAAAGGATGGTTCCGAGATGCAACCAACGCGTAAAGGACCCAAACACTGGCTAGCTTTAGTCGTTGCCGGACTCATTTTATTTGGTGGAGGCGGTGGCACGGGCTACATGCTTGGCCAACAACAGGCTAAATCGGTGCAAACAACGCAATTGAAGAACGCACCGAAGGGCATGAAAGGTCGCCCGTCAGGCAAGCCTAGTGGGATGCCAACCCAAAGTAGCTCTAGCAGCAATTAACGAACATTTTGATAATGTGAACACTGAGAGGACCCAGAAAAAATTCTGGGTCCTCTTTACGTGGTACATGGATGTTATGTAATGAAGCCGTGGCGTTTGTTCACCCGTTTCAGCGTTGACAGTGGGCGAGCGGAAGCGGAGTATAAAAGACATTAGTTAATATCATCATGTGGTTAACCAAATAAGTGTTTTCGGGGAGTGTTTAGGTTGCGGGTAAAAGATTGTTTTAAGTTGGTGTTAACGGTTGTCGTGTTCGGCTTGGTTAGTTTGGGTGTGGGGGTTACGGCCCAGGCGAAGACAAAGAATGTCATTGATCACAAGGATTGCGCATCGACCAACAAAATTTTTAAGGCTCAGGGATTTAAGCTATCCCTACTTCGGGTGCCCAAGAATGGTGAAATCTATATCGCAGCGTTTTCCAAGAAGCAGGACGGCAAGCGCTATGAATTTATCGCGGGCGAACAGCCGGCTGGCAACGCTGTTAAGGTGAATATGGTTGTCTGCCAAGGCAAAAAGGTCGTATCGCGGAAGTCATCACTTTGGGGACACGTCGGTGGCAAGTACTATAAGGACCTGGTCAGTCCAAACAGCCAGAATGAGACCGACATGATTGCGTCAAAGACGAAGACCTGGTCAATCAAGATTCTGCCGCCACATGACCAAGTGGCAACGTCGACTGCACAACAGTTAATGGGGAGCGCCGCCATGCGGGCCGATATGGCTTTCAATCGCAATAGCTTGGAGTACCACGCCGACCTCGCCGCTAATCAGGGGAAGAGTCTGCTGGTGCTGAATCAGCAAGACGACAAAGCCTATTGGCAAGGCAAAAAAATTCTGAAAAAATATAAGGCGTACGCTAATTATTCGAAGAACACGAAGAAAAAGTATCAGCGTTTCCAAAAGAATGTGGCCTATTTAGAAAATATTTCTTAGGCGTTTCGAATTGAACAGTAAAACTAAACTGGATTTATCTCAAAAAATCACCCTCCCAATTTTTACTTTGGAAGGGTGATTTTGATTCGTAGGGATAGTTACGGACGAAGCAGAGTTATCTGTCGCGTATCACTTATTTAGTCTGAATGTCCTGCAAACTCAGATTGGCCGATCCCGGATACAGTGTCATCCGTTGGGCCCGGTAGCTCCAGTCCCCGTGACCAAAGCCGGTTCGGTCGACATCGAAGACAATCTGCTTAGTCTTGCGGTTGACTTCCACAAACTCACTGCGTTTGCCGTTGTCCGCGTAGCCGAAGCCAATCAGGGTGTTGCCCTTGCCAACGTCGTAGCTACTGCCGACGATGTTGGTGAAGTTGCGTTTACCCAGCGTCCGACCGAAGCTCCAGGTCTTGGTGACGGTCTTCTTCAGTTGATCGATGCTGACGATTTCGCCGGCCGACCACTGCTTAGACTGCTTGGTCTTGCCTCGGGTGACGGGCACGTTGTTGTCGTAGAATTCCAGGTCGATCTTACTCCCGGTATTTTTCGCCGTGTTGATCAACATGACCGCGTGTTGGCCGCCGTTGTAGCGGTAATGCTTGGTCGTTGGCGTCAACAGGTATTTATGATAACTTTTCGGCAGCTTTTCCGGTGCGGCCAGAATCCACTTGAGCTTGGTGGTCTTGTAGTTAATGGCCAACATCATATCCTGATTGCGCCCGGAAATGATAAGCTCGCCGTTCTTACGGTTGTAGTACATGGAATTTTGATGGAACCAGTCGATCTTGCCGTCGGAACGGTGGGTTCCGTTGTAGGATTCGTAGGCTGACTTGGGCAGAATGCGTTTGAGGTCAATGACCTTCTGGATTTTCCCGGTGTTACGGTCGACTTCGATCATGGTATCCTCGACGAACTTCTTACTTCCATCATCCACCGTCAACAGGAAGTTGTGGTTCGGTAGCTCGATGGCGTCGTGGTGAATCACGGTGTTATTGGCCAGCTTGGACGGCTCATCCTTGGTCGGGAAGAGGCCGTTCATGTTGTACTGGTGGTAAACCCGGCCGTAGAAGTCGGTCTCCTGAAGCGCGTTCGACTTAGAGTCGCTGGCTTTCACCTTGGTGTTGATCAGTAAGTGCTTGTCGGCCAACTGCTTGAACACGTGGGAAATTGGCTTGGTCGCGTACCAACGAATTTGTCCCTTGGCATCCAGTCCGTAGGTGTAGCCGAGACTGCTGACGGCAAAGGTCAACTTGGTATTACCTTGCCCCAACGCCATTTGCTTGGGCTTACTGGTCTTTAGCGTGTTCTTCCCAATCTCCTTGGGGGCGGCCGCTGTCTTCATGGTGTAGGTCGTGCGCGTAATGGTCCCGTTCTTGCGGGTAAAGGACAACGTGACACGGTTGGTCCGATCGGCGTAGAGGCCGAGCACCCCGACTGCGTGTTGGGTCTTGTACCCCTTGAGGTGCTTGGTGATTGTCGTAGCGGGGGTGTCCCCGTGGACGGTCAGTGTGACCTTGGTGGCCGCCTCGGTCTTGACCAGAATCAGGCCAGAAAGTGGGGAAGTCTTGTAGGGATTCACAATAACCTTGGCATTGGTTGATCCGGTCTTAACCTGTTTCAGGTCCCGTCGGTAAGTCTTACTGAGTTTATTGGTACTGGTCGTATTCGCGGTGGAGAGCGCTGGGCGAATGTTGAGCTTGATCTGGTTGGTCGTCAAGATATCTTTCTTGGCGTAGCGTTGATGGACCAACAGGTAGCGGCGAATATTGTGGCGCTCATGGTAGGCTGCGGCGCCACCGACCACGACCAGTGCCAGCAGCACACCGATCGTGATTTTCCAAAACTTCTTCATCGTATGTAACTCCTTTTCCTAAAACTATTGGACAGATAGCAGTATTCCCAACCATTGTAGCAAGTCGTTCCGGCTTCCGACAAGTTAATATTTTAGACGTAAACTAGTTTATACATCGCGTAAAACCTGTAGCCAGGCCAGTGACCGGTCTCCAAATGGTTCAGTGAACTAAGCAAAAATCTGCGGATTTCATAACGGTGGCGGTTGGTCGTTAGACAGCTAATTTAGCCGTCTGTCGGCCAAAGAACCCAATGAAATGCGCATCACAAATAACTAGGCCTAATCGATAGAACAAGTCGCAGAGGGAGAATGGATAGTGTCGATGGCTTGGCGGATAAGCTAATAAAAGGCTAAAGCATTGCGTAATCCCTTGGCTGATACCACGGCTGCACAGCAGAAACGGGGAACGACTACCGGCAATGAAGCTGATGGTCGTTCCCCGAGGGTCTTGAATTAATGATTTGCTGGTTTGAGTGTCCGGCTAATAGAGATGTTAGAAAGTTGGTTTAGCCGGAGGAGGCCAGGGATGTAGTCGGCCGTGACGGCGCTGTTAGCCCGGGGTGGTTTTTCCCGGCCTTACAGCGTGGGACGTGTTTGGAAACTCGCCTGAACTTGGCGAGGTTTCAAACCGAGCCGGAAGCCCGCCCTTTGGCTGGAGGCGGTCCCCACAGCAGACGGAATTCCTGGCAGCCGCAGGCGATAACTTTCACCCTCTATTTACCCCCAACACGAAATGCTAGGTAAATACCTTAATTGAGGTCGAACGTGTAATTGCTTGGGAACAGCGGTTGCCGGTAAGCCCGGTAAACGTACCCCTTATCCGGAATGTTATCGACGTGCAGGTTAAAGACCTGCTGATTACCGGCCACTTCAATAACATTACTGCCAGTCCCATTTTTAGCATTCAGGTACCCAAAGTCAATCAGGTGGTTACCGTTGCTTAACCGTTGGCTATTCCCGATACGGTCAGTAAAGTTGGCCTTGCCCAAGCTCTTGCCGTACGCCCAATTCTGCTTGATGGTCATGTGTTTTTCGTTGATCGTGTACTGAACGGCCTGTGAGTACTTGCCGCTAGTCTGCTTATCCCCGTTGGTGACGGCGTAGTTGTTGTCGTATAACAGGAGATCCTTGGTGTTGGCGTTACCGTCGTTATCACCCAGCAGGTAGGCAGCGTGTTGGCCCCCAGTAATGGTCGTGCCCTTGGTTGCCTTCAGGACAAATGGTTGGTAAGCCTTAGGCCAGTCCGTGGTTTTCTTTCCGGAGAAGAGCCATTTGATATTGCCCGTCTTGTAGTCCATCTTCATGACCAGATCCTGATGCCGGCTGGAAATGACCAGACTCTTGTCGGCCTTGTCGTAGTATAAGGCATTGTTGTGCAGCCAGTCGACCTTGCCATCGGTTCGGGTGGAGGAGTCGTACTTTTTCCACATATTCTTTGGCAGGATACGCTTCATGTCGAGCACCTTCACGACTTTTCCCGTCTTGTGAGACAGTTCAACGATGGTGTCTTCGACGTATTTATTCCCATCGGAAACGGTCGCGAGTAGGTTGTGGTTGGGCAGTTCGATGACATCATGGTGAATCACGGTCGTTTCCTGGTTATTTTCGGATTTGGCCGTGGCCTTGACGTTCTCGGTGCTCTTGGTCTTATTACTAATGTGATATTGCTTATAAACGCGCCCCAGATAGTCAGTCTCAATCAGGTCGTTGTAGACCATGTGGGCGTTATCCTTCTTGTTCATCAGGATAATGTGGCCATTACTGAGCTGTTTATAAATGTGTTGCGCGTAGTTGTCGGAGTACCAGCGAATAGCCCCGTCGGCATCCACGGCAAATGGGCGTTGGGTGGAACGAATCATGAAAGTCATTTGGTTGTTGCCAATCTTCATCTTAGTCTTATCATTCTTTGTGACGGTCAACTTCAGATTAGCCAGGTTCTTTGCCAATGCCTTGGTCTGAATGTAAATCGTCTTGGTCGTGACTTTCCTGGACTTAGTCGTCAGGTGAATCTTGACCGTGTTATTGTCATCGGCATACAGGCCGACGATTGGCAAGGTGTGCCGGGTTTTATAGCCGGCCAACGTGTTGGTCACACTCGTCTTATCAGTCTTGCCGACCACCGTATAGCTCACCTTCACGGCATCGTCCGTGGTAAAGAGGGCGATGGCCGAGAGCGGTGAAGTCCCGTATGGATTGAGTTTCACGTACATGTAGTCTGCGGAATAATCCCCCGAATTCAGTTTATCCCGTAGATCCTGGGTCGTGCTGGCCTGTTGATCCTTTAACGTGGAAACCAGGTCGCTCCCAATATTATTCTGGATCTTGGCCGTGGAAAGCAACGTCGAATCCGTGACTCGTTTTGGTTGCTTGGGCGCATCAGCCTTTGAGGACTGTGCGCACCCGGTCAATGCTAGGACGACGAAGGCTGCCCCAATCAGCCAACCAAAGCGTCTGTGTTTTCTCAAAATGACACCACTTTCTCTATGTATTTGATACGAGCTGGTAATAATATTTTGATGTAATCAGTCGCACCTGTTTATCAATTATAGCGGGTGTTTTTAATGGAACTATAAGAAAGTTGTGAAAATTATGTGAAGTTCAGACAGATTTTAGATCAGTCCGTTTTCCTAAAACTAATGTGACAATTATGTTACAATAAAACAATCACAGGCAGTGAAAATGAGGAGGAGTTTACATGGATTCACAAGATCGCATTAATTTTAAATTAGGGGCCAAGAGTCAAATCTTGGATCACATCGGCTTTTACATATTACTTTCAATTCTTTGGATTGCATTGAACTGGATCGGTGGCATGGTCTACGAGCGGAGTGCCAACGTCTTTACGCAAACGTTATGGAGTAACGGGGGAACGACCGTCAGTGGTTTCTTTTCATTCGGTTGGCTACTGATTATTGCGGGATCAATGATGCGGGCAGGGACCCGTTTGACCATGATCGATATCGACCGGGGGACTGCCGAGTTAGACAATCCCATTCAACGGAGCTTTAAGTTATTTGATAACGGTCGTTACTTCTTGGGCTGGATCTTCATCGGTATTCTGATCACTATCTTCACGTTGCTGTGGAGCTTACTATTGATCGTGCCGGGTTTCATCAAGTCTTATTCCTACTCACAGGCATTCTTCCTGTATCGGGACGCGGTTGATAAGGGCGAAGAGCTTTCACCCTTACAGGCGATTACTAAGTCGCGGCAAATGATGGACGGCAACAAGGCATTTCTGTTTATCATGGACCTGAGTTTTATTGGCTGGTTCCTGTTGTCAATGATAACGTTTGGCCTGGCAGGCTTGTTCGTCCAACCTTACTATGACATGGCCCGGGCAAAGTTCTTCACGCAACTGGTTGTCCGTCACGATGAACCCCAAGCAACGTTTGTTGACGATGAACACAATGATAACAACGGTAATGGTGTAGAATAAGTCATCGTCTTGCCGGGTGCTGTCAATCGGCTGTGACGCTGTGGGCGGACGCCGGAAGCCATAGAGCGGTCTTCCGACTTGGTTTTAAGCCACTGAGAGTCGTGTCTCAAAACCACCAATGGCCTAAGCGGCTTGCGCCACTAAGGCCATTCCCACGGCTGAGCCGATTGCCACCACCCTCACGGCTCAGCTAGATTTAACTAACGTCATTGTTGTGTTAATCGTTATTGATTGCTGATATAACCATATTGTCGTTGGCCACCTGTGAGGCTCTAGTGGTGATACGGTCAGCGGAATAGCGGGGACTATTGCGTTATTAACTTCGGGGAATTTAAACATAACTTGTATTGGGACCAGTGAGCGAAGGCTTGGCTGGTCCTTTTGTGTCTCAGTGGTGAGTTAGCAGATTGAGATGTAAGTTGATGTGTTAGAACGGTACAGTAGTGTCCGCCGAAAAATGTGGGATGGTTGGTTTGACACTGTGTGAGCCGGAGGGATGGTGAAAATGGAACGCAGGTGATTCGACGCCATGTTAGCCGTGAGGGTGGCGCAAATAGGCTCAGCCGTGGGAATTATCTTGGTAGCGAATTTTGCTGCCTAGATAATTGGTGACTTGGAAACTCGGGTTTTAGAGGTTCCGAGTCAAGCCGGGAGACCGTACTTTGGCTCCCGGCGTCCGCCCTAGCGTTCCAGCCTATTTGCGCCGCCCGGTAAGGTGATGACGTCCACAGCGCCCCAGTCCATTTTCACCATCCCGGGAGGCGCCAACAAGGGCAGGTTAAACCAGCAATCACAATTAATTTTCAAACAGGGGGTTGTCATTTTAACTGTACTAGGTATAATAGTACACACAGAACACGTAGCCAAACCAAGGGGTGAAAAACATGCAAGTAAACGATCAATCCGGACTGCCGTACTACGAGCAGCTGGTGTTACGCGTTAAACAACAGATCGTCCAGGGCATCTTGCGGCCGGGTGACCGGTTACCGTCCGTCAGAGAGATGGCACGGCAGGAACAACTGAACCCGAACACGGTCAGCAAGGCTTACAAGCAGTTGGAAGGGCAACAAGTCATCACCACGGTCCACGGGAAGGGCACTTACGTCCGCGAGGCAGTCACACCGGCCGGCGATTCGGCTCAGGTGGTTGCCACGAAGAAACAACTCCTGACATTATTGACGGAGATTCGGTACCTTGGCGTACCGTTGGACGAAGTTGTCGATTGGATCAAGGCGGCATATGAGGGGGTAGAGCAATGACGTTACAAGTTACGGGATTAAGCAAACAAATCAGCGGGCGGCCAATCATTCAGGACATTAACTTTGAATGGGCACCCGGAGAAATCATCGGTTTAGTCGGTCGAAATGGTGTGGGGAAGACCACCTTATTTCGGACGATGATGAATCAATACGTGCCAGAAGCTGGCCACGTGGCGATTGATGACGAGGACATCCTTGATGTGCCCAGTCGTCAGGAACAACTCTTCTTTATTGACACGCAATATAACTTTTTAAGTACTTACCGGTTGTGGGAACTTCCCAGATTCTTCGGGACGGTGTACCCCCACTTTGACGGTGAGCGGTTTACCAAGCTAATTTTACAGTTCAAGTTAGACCCGAACAGCCAATACCGGCGGCTCTCCAAGGGGATGCGGGCATTAGTCAACCTGATTCTGGCGTTGACCTCGAATGCGACCTACATTATCTTGGATGAACCCTTCGACGGGCTGGATGTCATCGTGCGGGAAAATATCGCCACGATGGTCATCGACGAGGTGGCCGATCAACAGAAGGGCTTCTTGATTTCCTCACATGACCTGAATGAACTCGACGGCTTGAGTGACCGAGTCTTGTTATTGAAGGACAGTCAATTGATTCACGACTACAATCTGGAAGAGGTCCGTTCGCGGGCCAAGAAGATCCAGCTGGTCCTCAACGACAAGGTGATTCCGGACGTGCTCAAGGCACACAGCCAGTTGATTCGAGTTTCTGGTCGGGTATTAGTCGTCGTGATTACCGACTACACACCAGCCATTGATCAAGAATTAAAGGCGCTAAAGCCAGTCTTGTTTGAAGAATTACCATTGACCCTGGAAGACCTGTTCCGCGCCAACTTGGCGCACGACACGGGTTACCAGTTGTTGAAGTAGGGGAGGAGACGCAGACATGTTTAAGAATCGTTTGGACCAGTTGATTTGGCAACGCCATCGCAGAATGCTCTTTGCCATCGGGGCAATGGCCCTGTTTGGTGTCGTGATGATTTCCTTGATTGCCCTCCACGATATAACCAGTGACCATTACAGTCGCAACCTGGTGAACGCCGTGACCATGCAGGAATGGGCGCCATACCGCGGAACCTACTTCTCTGGCTTTTCAGCTTGGCTGATGATTGCTGCCTGGTTGGCCGGCCTAGAAATGATGCACCTTGATCTACGGGATAACTTTAACCAGTTTCTGTTCAGCAGTGGCTTCAGTCGGCAACGGATCTACTGGTCAAAAATCAAGGTGGCCTTTCTGACGCTCCTATTTATCGACAGCGTCACGACGGCCGTGCAGTATCTGACCTACTGGGTCGGCACACCGAGTGGCTATACTTGGCACATTGGTTGGCCGGGCATCCTGTCATCCTGGCTATTTGGGCTGATGATGTCGTTTGGCCTGTTTGCTATTAGTTGGTTTGCCTCCTTGATCATTGGTCAAGAAGGACCACTCGTCGTGACCATCGCGGGCTTTACCTTTTCTTTAGGCGGGTACAGTGCTATCAGTGGTAATATGGTGAGGAAGCTGACCACACTGACGGAGACGCAGATCATGTGGTGCGTGTTGACGTTCGCCGTCATTCTCGCACTGGCCCTGCTTATCTGGGGATCGGCTCTGTATCAACGGCTTTCACTGGAACATAATGGTGAGTACTTAATGTTCCCGCACTTGCGGGTTCCGGTATACATTGTCTTTGTCATTTACGTCACGTTCTTCTTCAGTTGGACGTCGGATGGGACGTCGCTCGTCCTGTCTCTGTTGTTAACGTTGTTGTTTGGATACGCGTGGTTATGGCGTCCCCGACTGGGAGAACAGTGGCATCAATGGCGTGAACGTAAACGCGGCTAGAGAGTAGGATTTAACGAAAGTAGTATCGGTACACCACGACTTGGGGAGGTCGGTGAGTACCAAGGGGAGCGTCACAACGTTGGGGAATGCTGTGGCGAGACGAAACGGGTACCGACAACTGTTGTGGTTGTGGGCGCCCGTTTTTTGTTAGCAAATATGTCAAAAAGGCCATTCCCGTTTAAGTAGGGAATGGCCTTAATTGTGGTGGTGGGACAGTTTAAGAATTTCTATGATTTAGTGAATTCATGCGACTATTTCGGCGTTTTTGACATTAGTAATGAGTAAGAGCACTGGTTCCGGGAAACCCGGAACCGCTAGCCCAATGGCGGCATGTCGAAAATGAATACTAGTATCATCAGTCCCGCAAGATTTTGACCATGG
The DNA here is from genome assembly GCA_937874695.1 of uncultured Lactobacillus sp. GTDB lineage: Bacteria > Bacillota > Bacilli > Lactobacillales > Lactobacillaceae > Levilactobacillus. The sequence goes on along the minus strand of CALNAJ010000006.1, from coordinate 12,644 downwards.
CCTTTCCTCGAGCCAATTCGTCGATCAGCTTGTCGAGATAGCGCAGGCGTTGCATGGTGGGGTCCGCAATCTCTTCGACGCGAACACCGCACACGACGCCGGTAATCTCGGCGGCGTTAGGGTTAAAGTGGGGGACGTTGGTCATAAAGGTGGCGCAATCCACGTTTGCCTCCAACTGGGCTTGCAAGGTGGGTGCATCGTAGCCGGTCAGCCAGGTGATGATCTCATCAACCTCGGCGGCAGTGCGCCCCTTCTTTTCGGCCTTCTGGATGTACAGCGGGTAGACCCGCGCGAAGCTCATCTTAAAGATACGAGGGGTGGTCATGGGCGTGACTCCTTTCAGACGGTCTGTAGGTACCAATCGTAGACGCGTTGGGCCTGTTCGGACTTCAGATATCGTAGCTCAATCGCTTGATTCTTATTGCCGTGACGTACATTGACGATGAGGTGCATGAGTCCAGTCCGCTTCATCCAGACGGACTGGTTCAGTCGGACCGATTGGATCATGTTGACGGGGAGGTAGTAGGTCTCCTTGGTCCACATATGGCCGGTCTGTAGCGCCAGCATCCGCGGGGTAATCAGCCCCCCACCCGTTTGGTGAGCGGCGAAGCGACCCTGGAAGAAGGCGATGACCAGAATCAGGGCAAAGGCCCACATCCAGTGTGGCAGAAAGAAGCTGGCGAGTGCTACTGGCGCAATGACAATCAGTAGGGCGTTACGGATGAGATACCACTGCCGGCGGTCGGCGACGTTGAGGTCGCTGAGATCCGGCGTGTGATCCGGTAGCCAGCCGACAAATGGCGGGGCCACGTCGTAGAGTTGCGACTGGGGGACGGCCGGAAGAATCACCAGATCGTCATCGTCGTCCTTGGAAGCGGCCTTGGAGGCCAATAAAACCTGGACTGTTTGGATGTGGAGCCACTGCCGGAAGACGTTTTGTTTGACTCGGATGGCCTGAATTCGTGTGAGCGGCGCGGTGATCGTGTTGCGCTGGAACAGGCCCTTCGCTGTCTTCAGCTGGTCACCCTGTAAGGCCACGTCGAAGTGAAAGTAGCGAATGTAGGTCCACAGGAAGGCACCGACCCAAGCAATGGCAACCACGGCTATAGCCCCACCGATCAGAGCGATTAACGCCAAGTGCGTGGCGTCATCAATTAAGGCGTCGGTCCAACTGCGCGGAATCTTGTTGTAGATGGCCAACAGAATCAAGAGCAGGGGGATGAACCCCGTCGAGGTAAACGCAAACTTGAGCAACGTGCGGTTATTGATGCGGTAGTGGGCGGTCACTGGCGTAGTTGCGGGTATCGGAGCAGTATCCGTGTCTGCGCTATTTCCAGTTTCCTTAGTATCTGCTGAATCAGCCGTTTCTGTGGCGGTCGCGCCCAAGCGGTAGCCGTCGATGGTATCGGCAAGGGTTGTGGGAACTGCGGCCAGTCGTGCTTCGGGTTTGTTATCATCATGGCTGGCGGTCTCAATATAGAGTTCTTCCAGCTTAAACGGGGCCAGGAAGAACCACTGTTTCCGTTGAACCGTTTGAATTCGCGAGTAAGGAATATGTTCGTGATGGCGAACGAAGACCCCGGAGTTGACCTCGATTGCTGTCGGGGTGACCCGGTAGCTTAACGTGGCCCAGCGCGTGGCGGGCCAGATAATCATGGCCAGAATGATCCCGGCCCAGCACAGTGCGAACCAGATGGGCTGGTTATACAGGGTGAAGACCAAAATGAAGAGAAACCAGTATTCCTTGATGGAATTGGCAATGTGCAGGAACAGGCCCAGTGGATGGGTGCGTTTAGGCTTGGTCATGGCGGGCCTCCCGCGCGAGCCGCATGATTTGATCGCGCAATGCTTCGGCTTCATCGAGCTCCAGACCTTCGATACCGTGATTGGTGGAGGCCGTGGCGATCGATACCTTGGTCAATTTCTGCCACTGCAGTAAGGGGCCGGCGTTGAGCGTCACATTTTGAACCCGGGCAATCGGAATGGCAACCCGTTTCTTAAAGATAAACCCGGACTGCATTTCAACGGCGACCGCAGAAATCTGGTAGCGCGTGAATCGGTAGCGGTAGGGGATGAGGCTACCTTCGATGATGGGCTCGATAATGGTGATCGCCGCAAAAGTGGAAAGTATCCATAAGGGCCAGTCCCAGTAGCGGTAGGTGAGCCAGATGAGACCAGTGAGGACCAGTAAAGCGATGAAACTGCCGACCGCGCTGATTCCCCAGATGAGCTTGATCCGGTCGGGTAAGTGATGATTTTCAGATGACATAGATGTTTGAAACTCCTCTCCTGATATAACCAGTGTAGCAAGTCCCCAATCCCCTGACAACCATGGGGGTTAACTAAATTTTTCTTGCGCCTCCGGACTGGTGAAAATGGGCCGTGACGCTGAGGGCGGGCGCCTAAAGCCAAAGAGCGGTCTTTAGGCTGAACTTCAAGCCGTGAGGACCACGTCTTAAAGTTCCCAATACGCTAACCGGCAAAGGTCGCCGCTAAGCGTATTCCCACAGCTGAGCCCATTTTAACCAGTCCTGCGGCTCATATGGTGTTAGCCCACAGTTGTTGGTGTTGGTGAAACTTACGACATGGAAATTCAGAGTGATTATTTTTGAGTTCATGTTGTGGTTGGAAGTTAGCCTAGACGGAGGAGGTCAGAGATGGAGTCAGCCGTGACGATGATGTTAGCCCGGGTGATGCTCCTTCCCGGGGTTACATCATGGGATGTGTTTGGAAACTCGCGTGAATCTTGCGAGGTTTCAAACCAAGCCGGAAGCTCGTACTTTGGCTGTAGGTGGTCCCCACAGCAGACGGAATCTCTGACAGCCGTAGGCGACAATTTCCAACGGTCAGGAATTAATTAAAAAATTAGTTAGCACTGACACAGCGGGTGGTTTACCGATTAACCCCAATCATTTTCGACAATTTGGGGTTTGACGGATGAACAGTCGGCCCGTATAATACTTTACAACAACCAAATAAGTCCTTTTAATTTAGTCCCGTGAGGCTGATAAAGGTACGGTAGAAGTCATTCGTGCGCCTAAGTACGAGTGAAGCTAGCGGCTGGAATTCTTGCGGGATTCGGCCGCTTTTTTCATGCCGAGAGGGTTGAAATCGAATCGATGGAGGAATTTAGTTATGTCACAGATTTACGTTGCGAGTCCATTCTTTAGTCCAGAACAGGTCGACCGGGTGAAACGCCTAGAGGCTGCTCTGGAAGCCAATCCAACGGTTAAAGATTTCTATTCACCACGGCTCCATCAAGATGCGGCCAACGAACAATTTACCAAGCCTTGGGCCACAGAAATCTTCCACCGCGACATGGATCAAATTGCGGCGGCCGATGTCATTGTCACGGTCATCGACTTTGAAGCCAAGAATCTGGATTCCGGGACCGCGTATGAGTTGGGTGTGGCCACGATGAGTAACAAGCCGATCATTGCGTTACAGGAAAAGGACGAGGCCGTTAACTTGATGGTCACTGAAAGCATGCACTGGTACAGCAAGAACGTCGATGACTTCAAGACTTACGACTTCAACACCCTCCCAGCCGGCGAGTTCGTCGGCCAAATCCTCTAGTTTTCGGGTAGATGCAGGTTACCGCCTGCGTCAGCCTGGGATTCCGCCGCTGTGGGGACCGCCGCCAGCCAAAGAGCGGTCTGCCAGCTCGGTTTGAAGCCACTAAGAACGTGTCTTCAAACGCGTCCCATGGTGTAAGTTGACTGAAAGACGTCAACCAACACCATCGACACGGCTGGCTCCATCCCAGTCTGCCTCCGGCTCAAATGTGATGGCGACCATCCTAGTGGATTTAGCCAAGCAACTTAGCCACTCAGTGGGAGGACAGCATGTTTCCAAATCAGTGGAAATAAGCTGTGATAGAAAATTAGCGGTTTTACGCATCAAGGTAAGAATTAATCGTCGTCGGTGATTGTGCCGGCCACGATGTACATAGGTCGCCTGCCAGTAGAGAGTGATGAAAAAGTTGCCAACAGTTTTGACGGCACTCTTGCAACATAAGCCGGAGGAGGCCAAGGGTGGAGCCGGCCGTGGCGGTGATATCAGCTGATGATTCACCAGCTGATATCACGGGACGAGCTTGGAAACTCACGATTCTTGTGAGGTTTCAAGTCGAGGTCCAAGACCGCACTTTGGCTTGGACCGGTCCCCACAGCAGGCGGAATCCTTGGCAGCCGCAGGCGACCAGTAAAACACAATTTAATAGCTCCAAAGTCAAAACAGTTCGCAGCATTCGAGAAGAGAAAGGTGAGGACGCATGGCACAAGAGATTAAAGCAACCGCAACAAAAGCACCTAAGGAATTCGGGAGAGTTGAGTCGATTCCTCGTGAGCACCGGCGGATGTCCAATTGGGACTTGTTCGCCACATGGATCGGCGCTAACGCTAACAACGGGACTTGGTACATCGGCGGGGTCATTGCCGCCTGTGGGTTCCTGACGGCGTCGACCACGTTAGTCGTTGTGGGATTGATCTCTTACGCTTTACTGGCAGTGGCCAGTTACATGGGCTACCGCACAGGTTTACCAGCGATGGCGCTGACCCGGGCTTCATTTGGGTTACGCGGGAGCTTCATTCCGTCGGTCATCAACGTGATTCAGTTTATCGGATGGGCCGCAGTCAATACGTTTATCGCGGCCACTTCGATCAGTTACATCTTCGGGGAACTCTTCGGTTGGCCGCTGTATGGCAAGCCAGGTGGCACCTTCGGATTGATCGTCGGAATTATCATCATGAGTGTGCTGCATTTATTGAGTATTTCGTTAGGGGAACGGTCAGTTCGGCTGATCGAACGAATCGGTATCATCCTCGTGGTTGTCTTCGTATTGTGGGAATCGGTGGTTGTGTTCCGGACGGTTTCCTTTAGCGAAATTATCGGCTGGCAGCCGCCCCACAATCTGCGGATGAGCTCCGGGGTAGCGGCTGACACACTGGCGGCTTTCAACCTCGCATGGGTCACGGCAGCGTCTGACTTCAGTCGTTTTACCAACAAGAAGTCAGCGGCGACCAAGGCCAGTTTCCTGGGGGCCAACTTCGGGCTGTTCTGGTTTGCCTTCATCGGGTTATTTGCCACGATTGGGACGGCGGTTTCACTGAACCATTTCGACCCGAATAACTCCGATCCTAGTACGGTCGCTGCCAAATTGGGATTGGGCATCATTGCCTTACTCGTCATTGTATTGACCAGTACCACGGCTAACGCGGTCAACCTGATGTCGGCTGGTTCCGCGCTAACGAACATGACGCACCGGCTATCGCTGAACGTGAGCCTGTGGATCGTGACGCTGGCAGCAACCGCGGTCACCTTTATCCCGGTCTACCTGGCGAGCTTCCTGGATGTCTTCGAAACATTCCTAGATGGCATCGGCATGTTTTTGGGACCGGAAATCGCCATCTTCCTGGTCGACTACTTTATCCTGAAGGGCAAACAGTACAAGCTGAGTGAATTCACCAAGGTTCATGGGGCCTACTGGTACGCGCACGGGATCAACTGGATTGCTGTAGCGAGCTGGGCTCTGGGTGTTGTCGCCTACTGGGGCTTGAAGCAGGTGCCGGTGATTGCCACGACGATCGGGGCAACCTTTATCGCGATGGCCATCACGGCCGTAATCTACTTCATCGGCATGCGGTTCACCCGAGTGACGGCACCGGCTAAAGCCTCATAGCAAGCATTGGAAAACGGATACAAGTTTTAAAACCTATTAATATAGAAGAAACTAACACGGTAATTCATGACGAGAGTGATTGAATTGCCGTGTTTTTGGCGTTTCGGGGCCATTTTTGTGGGGCATCAGTGATGACAAAGTTGGTTGACGGTCGACACTGAACTTTGTGAGACGTTTGCGTTGGGAAGAGCAGCAACACTGGGTATCCTTGAGATAGGCTCAAAGTGAAAATTTGGCGTCACCCTGGTGATGGCGTGCTGTCTAAATTGACAAGCAATGAAGCGAGGGGTCCGTGAGTGGGCGTGTTAGAATGAAGATGGAAACTCAGTATAGGAGGGTGATCAGAATGATGCAAAAGATGCCGATTTTACCACTAGTTGACCGGTTGACGGACGGTAAGAGTGTGACCTTGACCACGAGCGATGGGCAAAACGTCCTCATTCAACCAGAGGTGGCAGCAGGCAGATTGACGGGGAACTACGTCAGCAGTGCGCTTCCTGGCATTCGCTACGATGATCCCCGGATTATTTTGAAGGAGACCCTGACGGAATTCGATGCTCGTAACGTGACCATTTCAAGTATCGATTAGGGCATTGATACGGGTCATAGAGAATAAATAATAATGGCGCAGAGACTCCCTGACTTTTTAGTGGTTAGGGGGCTTTCGTTTATGCCAGGCGAATGAGAAGTGAGAGAATTGAAGATCGACTTTGCGATGTTGACGGCCAAGGAGACGTTGAAGATTCGGCTGTTGACCTTTATCAATGATGAGAAACGTCACTTTAGTTTGACGGAATTTGCCGAAATGACCAAGGTGAGCTATTCGCGCGCCTATCACGTTCTGCTGAATCTCAGAACGGATCTGGAGGTGTTAGATCGGCAAACCCTGCTGACTAAGGATGACTTGGTGACGAGTGTCACGATGGATGACTACCGCCGCTGGCTCTACCGGCAGAGCATACCGTATCAGGCCATGCTGGCGACGTTGCGGGAGGATTACCAGCAGACCAGTACCTTCTGCGCCGACCTGGGCATCAGTACGTCCACCTTCAACCGGCGCATGAAGGAGATGAAACAGCAACTGGCCCAGTACGACTTGCAACTGACGGCTAATCCACTGCGGGTCGTGGGCAACGAGGCGCTGATTCAACTGATTTACTTTATGCTGTTCAGTACGACGCTGACGCCGGTCACGGATCTGCCAAAGCTGTCGGCACGGATGCAGCCGATTCACGAGCAGGTTATGACGACTTACGCCAATGGTGCCATCTATCAGGAGTCCATTAGTCTGACGCAACGTAAAGACTTGCTGGTTACGCTGGCGCTACTCCGGCTGGATCAGGGACATCGCTATGCGCCGTTGCGGTTTCCGCTAGGACACCTGACTGACCTACGTGGTTTGGCCGGGGCCTTGCAGACGCGTTTGGGGGACACACCGCAGGAGGCATTGACGGAATTGGCAACACTGGATTACTTGCTGACGAGTTCGCCGTATTTCGTCCGGGCCTTACAACCTCAGGCGATGCAGCGTATTTATCTCGGGATCAAACAGCGTTTGGGTAGCTATGAATTGGCGCCTGGTGTCCGAGAGTTGTCAGACTACCCGACCGGTCGCGATTGGTTCGCCAACTGGCTGTTCTCACTCTGCCAGTTCATGTTGCTCTTCCGGGTAGATCCCTTGTTGCGGCCGGAAATCACCGCACTATACAAGCCGACCGAGTCATCGATGGCGGCAGCCGTGGCGTTAGCCAAGAGCATGGGTCAACTCTATCCCGGAGAGGTAGCCGCGGCCGACATTCGACTAGTGCAGAAGCATTTGAGTAAATACACGAACGGTCTGACTCTGACGGAAGCCAAGGTTGAGATTCTGGTAACCTACGATATGATTGGGGTGACCACGGATATCTTTAACCGGCTGTTGAGTGGTGTCGTCCACCTTAGCCTGCTGACGGACCAAACGGTGATCGATGCGCGCAACCGGGACAATTACCTGGTTATCTACGGCGTCGATCCGCTGGCGGCGGGGTTTGCGGAGCGGAATCGCTTGGAAGCCTTCCACTGGGTCAAGGAGTTGGCTTATGGGGAGAACCTGGATCGCTTGATTCGGGTGCTACGCCATCACGAGTTGTCACTCTTTGCGTTGGATTTCAATAATCGGACGCACCCGTTGGACGAAGATTCCTAAGTCGTCAACCAAGGGCGCTGAGATATCCATTTGATATAAATGTTTTGCTGAATATAGATGATATCAGTGGGCTAGGAGATCTCTCCAGCCTGCTTTTTGTTTTGATAAAAGAAGACTAAATTTCTGAATCTAAATATGTGAAGTAAAGGGCAAGATTAGCCGGAGGAGGCCAGAAATGGAACTGGCCGTGGAGGTGGTGTTAACTGGTGGTTTTGAGCCAGTTTACAGCACGGGCAATCTTGAAGACGCAGGTTTTTCGTGGCTTCAAGTTGAGTCGGAAGCCCGTATCTCAGGTTGGAGCGTCCCCACAGCAGGTGGAATTCCTGGCAGCCGTAGTGCGGACAGCTTACGTTACTTTAGGGGAAATAGTTATCTTTTGGGGTCAAATTAGGATATATGGCGGACTAATTATGCGGCCGGATTGTTTCATAGTAGACAGTTAATGATATAATGAAAACGGATACAATTATGCAGCAATTGGAGTTGGGAAAATGGTGAAGCATGAGCAATTGCAAAAGTTAACTGAGATCTACGGCTTAGTGACGCAGTGCTACAACCAACCGCTGACGGAACTAAGCTTAAATTTACCGCAGTGCCAGTTGCTGACGTATGTGGCTAGTGAAGAACTGTCGGTGGCGCAGGTAGCACAGAAACTAGGGTTTTCGGCAACACGGACATCCAATCTGGTTGTTGATCTGTGCAAGCGCGGGTACCTGAGTCAGCGGGTAGCGACGAAGGATCGGCGTCGGCGCTACCTCACGTTGACGGTGCTGGGGCAGAAAAAGCTGGATCTGATCCAGGAGAAGTTGCCAGCAACGTTAGATTCGACGCTCCAGCAGCTGCAGAGCGGAATTAGTTAACACAACGCCACTGAAAATTATGAAAAGTGGATAAAAAAACCGGTAGCCCCCCTGAAGGGTTACCGGTTTTTGGCTTGCGATTTAACGGCGGCAGTTGTGTGCCGGTGGGTCCAGAGGTCAGCGACTAAGCCGCTGACCACGACCGTGACCAGACCAGCGGCGCCAAGGGTTCCGAGACCCACAGCGGCTGGCGTGACTTGCCACTTCACTAGTGCTGCAAGACCAGCAATTGTGAGGACGGCAATAAATAAGGGCGCCAATAATTCAATGAACATTTTTGTATGGGTCATCGGAATCACCACTTTCTGTAAAAATAAAATATAAAAAATATTATGATGCAAACCACTTGAAAACACAAGGGAAATTTGTATTTTTAGGGTTATTTATTTAATGGGTAATGCAAAATTAAAGTTAGGGGCAGTTAAAAAATCCTTTACAATCTGTATCCTGTCAGTATAATGGGAGAATAGCAAAGAGATAAGGGAGTTGGAAAATATGACAGACAACGTTTCAACGAAGTCGACAAAGATGGCCGGCTACGCAAACGGACCGTCATTGGAAGAAGTTAACGGGACCGTAACGGTACCCAAGGAAAAAGGGTTTATCAGGAATTTAATGGCATTCTCCGGGCCGGGGGCACTGGTCGCGGTGGGATACATGGACCCGGGTAACTGGGTAACCTCAATCGGTGGGGGTGCCAAGTACGGCTACCTACTGATGTCGGTGATCTTGATGTCGAGTTTAATCGCGATGTTGCTTCAATACATGGCGGCTAAACTGGGCATCGTGACGCAAATGGACCTCGCGCAGGCAACTCGTGCGCATACCAGCAAACGGATTGGGGCCGTGCTGTGGGTCGTAACCGAGCTCGCCATCATGGCGACGGATATTGCCGAAGTTATTGGGGGCGCGATTGCCCTACAACTGCTATTCGGGGTACCGTTGATTCTCGGGGTATCGCTGACGGTGTTTGACGTCTTATTACTCTTATTGTTAACGAAATTAGGCTTCAGAAAGATCGAAGCCATTGTGATCTGTCTGATCACCGTGATTCTGGTGGTCTTCGCCTATGAAGTGATTATTGCGCAACCGAACATGGGCGCGGCTGTGGCGAACTTTATGCCGCGGACGGAAATCGTTCATTCGGGACAACTGACGATGGCCTTGGGGATCGTGGGGGCAACGGTTATGCCACATAACCTCTACTTACATTCATCAATCTCGCAGACGCGGAAGTTCAACCGAGATGATCCGGCCGAAATGCGTCGCGCCGTGAAGTTTACGACTTGGGATTCTAACATTCAGTTATTTGGCGCGTTCATTATCAACTGTTTACTTCTCTTGTTGGGGGCAGCGATGTTCTTCGGCAAAGGTACGGATCAACTGGGGACGTTTGGGAACCTTTACGCTGCTTTACAGGACAACCAGTTGGCCGGGGCGGTCGCTTCACCATTGCTGTCCACACTGTTCGCAGTCGCCTTGTTGGCTTCTGGGCAAAACTCGACGATTACAGGGACGTTGACGGGGCAAGTCATTATGGAAGGTTTTATCAATTTAAAGATTCCGTTGTGGGTTCGGCGCCTCGTGACCCGGCTGATCTCGGTGGTACCGGTAATTATTTGTACAATTATTTATGGCGGTAATGAGGCTGCGTTGGATAGCCTGTTGGTCAATTCACAGGTCTTCCTGTCAATTGCGCTGCCATTTTCCATGATTCCGCTGACCATCTTCACGTCCTCCAAGAAGATCATGGGGACGGAGTACGTCAATAAGCGCTGGATCACGGTCCTGGCATGGACGTGTACGATTGTTTTAACGTTGCTGAACATTCAGATCGTTTGGGAAAGCCTCACGAGTCTCTTTTAGGAAGACAACCAGTGAGCCGCAGTAAAGGTGGCGTAGCGTATTGACATTTGCCCGCTGTCCCGGTATCATCGACATCATAAGCAATGAATCAGTCCAGTAGTGGGTGCGGCTCCGGTCAAGAAATCTGACGGTGCTGGGAGTCAGGACGTCCGTATCCACGAATTACGCTGAGGAGCGGCCGAGTAATCGGCGGGTCATTCCGTTAAAGATGACGAGCGGTTGTCAATTGACAACAACTTGGGTGGTAACGCGGATTTCAATTCGTCCCTGATGGCATAGCGCCATTGGGGACTTTTTTATTGAGAGATTTATATAGGAGGAACGGAAATGTCAATTATTGATGAGTTAAAATGGCGTGGCGCGATTAACCAGCAGACTGATGAAGCTGGCCTAGGTGAATTGGTCAACGATAAGGCAGTTGGTCTGTATGTTGGGATCGACCCAACCGGGGATTCCATGCATATTGGTCACTTGATTCCCTTCATGATTCTGAAACGGTTCCAGTTAGCTGGTCACCGGCCTTACATCATTATCGGTGGGGCCACGGGTTCTATTGGAGATCCATCTGGGAAGAAATCAGAACGAGTCCTGCAGACGATGGACCAAGTTCGTCATAACCAGGACTGCTTGACCAAGCAAATGGAACACCTCTTCGGTCAAGACGGAACCTTTAAGATTGTGAACAACTATGACTGGTTGTCAAAAATCTCTCTATTAGACTTCTTGCGTGACTACGGGAAGCTCTTCAACGTGAATAACATGTTGAACAAGGAAGTCGTGGCTTCTCGGTTGGAAGTTGGGATTTCTTACACAGAATTCACTTACCAAATCTTGCAATCAATCGATTTCCTTCATTTATTCACGAAGGAAGACGTTCAACTCCAAATCGGTGGTGCTGACCAGTGGGGGAACATCACGGCCGGAATCGACCTGATCCATAAACTTAAGGGGTCAGACGCTAAGGCATATGGGCTGACTATCCCATTACTGTTGAAGGAAGATGGAACCAAGTTTGGGAAGTCCGAAGGCGGTAACATCTGGCTTGACCCAGAAAAGACGTCACCATACGAATTCTACCAATTCTGGTTTAACACGAATGACAAGGACGTTATCAAGCTGCTGAAGTACTTTACCTTCCTGGACCAAGACCAGATTAAGGAATTGGAAACGTCAGTGGCTACGGAACCTAAGAAGCGTAAAGCACAGATTCGTTTGGCTGAAGAAGTCACGGAATTTGTTCACGGCCATGACGCTGTGGTAGAAGCTCAACACATTACCAAGGCGCTGTTCTCTGGGGATGTTGCGGACTTGACGGCCAGCGAAATTGAACAAGGTTTCAAGAAGATGCCTTCTGTGACGGTTAGTGCTGACAAGAAGAACTTGGTAGAGTGGTTAGTTGACGACACCAAGATTGAATCTTCACGTCGTCAGGCGCGCGAAGACCTGACCAACGGGGCAATCCGGATCAACGGTGAGAAGATTACGGATACGGATGCTGAAGTTGACCCAAGTAGTGCCTTCGATGGCAAATTTGTTATCGTTCGTCGTGGGAAAAAGCGGTATTTCTTAGTTCGAATCGCTAAATAATTACGTGTTTTATGAAAGGCAGTCGCCATTTTCGGTGACTGTCTTTTTTGACGATAAAATAAAGACGAACGTGGCAATCAATAGAAAGAAGAAACACACGGCCGTCAGTTAACAATTCAGACGCTTTCAACTATAAGCTTTGCCTTTGGAAAAAGATGAATTTATTTTCAATATTTAGTTGACGATGGGGTTCTCACTTGGTATAGTTATATACGTTGTCAACGCGTGTTACCAACTAGACCAATTCGAAAGATTGAAATTAGTTCTTGACAGTGATGATGACGAAATGTTATATTAATTGAGCTGTTGCGTTTATGACAGCATATCAACGAGAAACGTTGTTAAATCAAACTTCTTGTTGACATCAAATCAGCTAAATGATATGATGATTGAGTTGATTGCTTTGGCAATTAACAAGTAGACCTTTGAAAACTGAACATTGTTTCGACAAACCAAATATGTGTAG
>CALNAJ010000005.1 GCA_937874695.1 uncultured Lactobacillus sp. | reverse complement strand
TAAATTATTAAAAAGACAGGTTAAGAGCAATAATTTTCTTGAGTCATTGCCTTTAACCTGTCTTTTTTATATTTATCGTATTATCTATCAAAAAAGGGAAGCCGCTTTATTTCTTAGTAAACTCACTTTCACCTAGCGCATGTTGAGCAGCCAAATTCAATAAACTCCATTGCCGATCAAACCCAGGTTGGAAAAAGAAATCTGCTTCAGCTAGGTCCTCTAAGGTTAGCCGGTATTGAATGGCCAAAGCCAACACATTCCCCTGCGCTGTGATGTCATGCTTTGATAGCACTGCTCCACCGACTAGGCGATGATCAAAAGGTTGGAAGAAAAGCTTTGTATAAGCTTTTGTATTTCCCTTGTCTTTTGGTATAAAAGCTGGCCGCAGATTATCTTCATAATAGGAACTGTTAACGTTGATGCCCGCACGATGCGCAGTGAAACTATTTAATCCACTTTGAGCAAAGTTGTAACTGAAAACACTCAAAGCAGAGGAGCCAACGACACCAGAAAAGGGCGTAGTGGGTATTTTTTCAAACAAATGCTTAACGATATACCGCGCCTCACGACGGGCCACTGTTGCTAAGGCGATTGGCATTTTCTTATCGGCAGCCACCGAGTAGGCCAAGGTCGCATCGCCGAGCGCGTAAACATTCGACAAATTTGTTCGCAAATAGGGGTCATTTTTGATCCAGCCACGTTCATCAAGATCAACAGTTCCTCTTAGCCAGTTGGTATTGGCTTTAACCCCGGTAGCTTGAATAACCAAGTCGCTTGGAAAATTGTCCTGCTTACTCTTGACCCACTCCACTTGTCCGTTGCGACCACAGAATTCCGAAATTTCGATATTTGTGTGAACTTTAACTCCTCTTGTCGCCAGTTCATTACTTAAAATATCAGTTAATTCGGCATCTAGATAGGTACCCAAAGGACGGCTGATAACGTCTAATAAAGTAACCTGTTTGCCTGCCTTGGCGGCAGCTTCAGCGGCCTCGATACCAATGTATCCGGCTCCGACAATTGTTACATTTTTAATGTTATCATCAGCTAGCTTAGCCTTGATTTTCGTCGCCCAATCATAGCCCCGCATCAGGAACACATTCTCTAGATTCGCACCGGGAACGGCCAATGCATTGGGGGTCACCCCCGAACTGAGAATCAGCTTATCATAGCTAACTTCGGTGTCCTGATTACTTTTAAGATTTTTTACTGAGACAGTTTGTCGACTCTGATTAATTTTAGTTACCAAATGATTATCTAGAATGTGCACGTTTGCTTGTGGAAAGCTGGCTGGACGAAAATTACGGACGTCATGGACAGACGTAACGTCATTTTCCAGGTAAAGTTCCATTCCGCAAGACATAAAGGAAATAAAATCGCCAGCTTCAAACAAGGTAATGTCAATATCGTCATATCTATTAAGTAGTTCAATAATTGCTTGGTGACCACCATGTGAAGCACCAACAATCACAACTTTTCTAGTCACATTAATACCTCCAATCAGTAAATAATCAGTTTAGAATACTCAGAAAACTACACCCCAAAACGATTAATCTAGAAGCCACCTTGTCCAACTTCGTTTTGTGCATCAGTTAGTCCATACTTAGCCAAATATGTTGCGAGGGGGTGTAAGTCTTCTGCAGCGTAGCGTTGTTTGAATGCTTGAACTTCATTTATTGGATAAACCGACGAATCCAACCGCAACTTTTCAGCGGGTAATGGTCGCTCCCCGGTAATGACAGCATCAATTAAAACCGGTTCTGTTTTGGCAAGATCTCTTGCCTGATTGAAGGTGTCAGTTAATTGATCGATTCTATCAATTCGAAATGCTTTCATGTGCACGCCAGATGCGATTTTACTAAAATCAATGTCATTAAACTCTACCCCGATAAAGTCATTTTTATTTGTATCTTCCTGCTCATCTTTAATGAATCCATATTGATGGTTGGTAAAGACAACGTTAATAATTGGCAAACGGTACTGAACCTGGGTTGCTAGGTCTTGCATCGTCATGGCTGCTCCTCCATCACCCGCTAGATTAAAAACCTGCCTTGAAGGATAATTCAGCTTCGCTGCAATTGCGCCAGGAATTCCTACGCCCATTGTTGCAAACAAGTTTGACGTAATATGTTGGTTTTTCGGAGTCAGCTTCAGATGACGATTAGCGTTTAGATTGATGTCACCAACGTCAATCGAAAAAACTGCATCGGGGTCAGCGACCTGGTTGACTGCCTTTAATACTTGGTATGCTTGCAAGGGCCCATCTGTTTTGTTCTCTAAACTAGCCAGATATTGCCGCCAATTTTTATTGTTGGCTAGGTTTGCTTGCCACCAAGAAGTTGCATCACGTTCATTAATCTGTTGTAAAATAGCTGCTAATGCTAATTTGGCATCAGCGAGGACAGCGACGTTTGTTTTGTGCCGTTTACCCAATTTTGCCGGATCAATATCGATTTGGAGGAATTTAGATGTATTCTTAAAAGCTTTAGAGACCTCAGCAAAAGGATAATTATTGCCGATAAATAAGACTGTATCAGCTTGTGCTAGCGCCTCATTGGCTGGTTTTTGCGCCACTCTGTTGGCTGATCCCAGGTAAGCCACGTAATCGTCGGGGACAATGCCCTTGGCCGGATAGGTGCTGATTAATGGAATCTTTAGTTGTTGACTTAATGCTTGTAGTTCTTTTCCAGCACCCCGCGTGCCAATTCCGTAATAGATTAGTGGTCGTTTGGCCGTTTGAAGTATGTCAACCACTTGTTTTATTTTTTCAGGGTTGGGCTGAGGCAGAAGGGGTTTTTGGTAACTATTGGCTGAGGAGTACCAATCTTCAGCCTTAATTAGTTGCCAAGGTAAATCAACAGGTATTTGAACGACTGCAACGCCTTGGTGCGCATACGCCCGGCGAATTGCCTCGTCAATTACATGGGGAAGTGTGTTGGCATTTACCGCAGTAACATTATAAATGGCGACGTCGGCATAAATGGGATTCTCGTTCATTTCCTGAAAAGTATCCATATTCATACCGGAGGTTCCAAATTGACCAATCAATGCTAATACTGGAACATGGTCTTCTCGGGCATCGTACAAACCATTTAATAAATGAGTTCCGCCAGGGCCTGCTGACCCAAAGCAAACGCCGATTTTTCCTGTAAGTTTGGCATCGGCTGCAGCTGCCATCGCGCCGACTTCCTCATGACGAACTTGGATGTACTGCAGCTGGCTTTTTTCGGCCTCAAGAGCATCCATAACCGAATTAATAGAGCCACCAGGAATCCCATATAAGTGATCAACTTGCCATGCTTCTAGCACTTTGAGAAGTGCAGTGCCGGCAGAAATTGTAGTTGCTTTGGTGTGTTTGGTAATCATAAAAATGCCTCCTACTAGAATGTGGTGCACAATTTAATTTTTAACAATGTAGTTAAAGTCTATTCTCTTTCGACACTAAAATCAAGCGCTTACATTTTTGAAATTTAAATC
>CALNAJ010000004.1 GCA_937874695.1 uncultured Lactobacillus sp. | reverse complement strand
TTTAAGAATCCTTAATAATATGGTATTCCCGAAATAAATTTGCTAAAATGATGGGTGTTGTGTTTCATTTAAATTTTAATGAACGACCAAATTAGACTTAATAATAAACAGGAAAAAGGGGATACGCACATGTGTGGATTCGTTGGCTACGTGAACCAAAAGGATGTTCCGGCTACCACGATTAACGATATGGCAGACCGCATCAAGCACCGGGGACCAGATGACGAGGCTTACTTCAGTGATGACCAAGCTGTTATGGGTTTCCGCCGCTTGTCGATCATTGACTTGGCTCACGGTAAGCAACCAATGTACAACCGGGACCAAACCAAGGTCTTAACTTTTAATGGTGAAATTTATAACTACAAAGAAATTCGAGCTGACTTACAAAAGCTCGGCTACGAATTCCAAACGGACGTGGATTCTGAAGTTTTGATCCATGGTTACGATGCTTGGGGTCCTAAGCTGTTGGACCGGCTTCGGGGAATGTACGCCTTTGCCATTTACGACAAGACGAAGAATGAAGTCTTTGGTGCCCGGGATCACTTCGGTATCAAGCCAATGTATTACTATGACGATGGCAAGACGTTCCTGTGGGCTTCTGAAATCAAAGCCTTCCTCGAACATCCAAACTTCAAGAAGGAATTCAACGAGACCTTATTGCCAATTCACTTGAGTTTTGAATTCATCCCATCACGGGACACCATGTTCAAGAACGTTTACAAGGTATTGCCTGGTCAATACTTCATTCATCATGCGAACGGGGAAACGGAAACGCACCGTTACTTCAAATTCAACTACGATCACATCGACAACAGCCAAACGGTTGAAGAAGATGCCAAGAAGATTCGTGGTATCGTTGACGAATCCGTTAAGGCGCATATGATTGCCGATGTTGAAGTGGGGAGCTTCTTATCCAGTGGGATCGATTCTTCCTACGTGCTGAACGAAGCCTCCAAGCTCAAGCCAATTCAATCCTTCTCCTTAGGGTTCAAGAACTCTAAGTACAGTGAATTGAGCTGGTCCACTGAGTTTGCCAAGGAAATCAAGCAAAAGAACACGCCACTCTACATGACGGGTGAGGATTACTTTGATATCCTGCCAACCATCATGTACTACATGGACGAACCATTATCTAACCCTTCAGCGATGCAGTTATACTACTTGTCTAAAGGAACGCGTGAATCCGTAAAGGTTGCCCTGTCTGGTGAAGGGGCCGATGAATTCTTCGGGGGTTACAACACTTACCTTGAAGCCATTCCATTCGAACGTTACCAGAAGTGGGTGCCAAAGGGTATTCGGAAGATGCTGGGTGGCATCGCCGAAAAGTTCCCTCGGTTCCATGGTCGGCGGTTCCTGGTGCGTGGTGCACAGCCATTGAGCGAACGCTACTACCGGGTCAACTATGTCTTTGACTACCATGACCGGAACAAGATTCTGAAGAACCCTAAGCTCAACCAAGATGCTGGGGCTTACACTAAGCACTTGTTTGATGACGTTAAGGGCTTGGATGAAATGACGCAAATGCAATACTTCGACATCAACACCTGGTTACCTTACGATATTTTACACAAGGCCGACCGGATGAGTATGGCGAACTCCCTGGAAGTTCGGACCCCATTGGTTGATAAGGAAGTGGCGAAGTTTGCCGCTACCATGCCAGTGAAGACGCGGATTCACACGGATGAAACGAAGGTTTCTCTGCGGGCCGCTGCCGAAGCCGAATTGCCAGAACGGGTAGCGAAGAAGGAAAAGATGGGCTTCCCATCCCCAATCGCTACTTGGATCAAGACGGAACCTTACAAGTCACGGATCATTGAAGCCTTCAATTCTGACGTGGCCCACAAGTTCTTTGATACCGAAGCCTTGATGGATATCTTACGTGAACACATCAACGGTAAGTCCAGCATGCAAAAGATCTTTACCATCTACACGTTCATCCTCTGGTACGAAGTTTACTTCCCAGAAGACACGACGGCCAAGACGGTTGATCTGGTCCACCGGACACAAGTTTAATAATTTAAGATGCGCCGTGCATGCTTACGACGCGTATATAACGCTCAAGGTTGCTATTGGACTCGTCCGCTAACAACCTTGCTTGCGTTTGTTCAGATAAAAGTAGTTGTGAAGGGACTTTAAAATAGTTATGGAAAACAATGGCGTAAAATTCACCCCAATTCTGTTGGGGAGTGACTTCAACGTTTACGGGATGGCCCGGTCATTTTACGATCTGTACCATGAACCCGTTCAGGCCTTCGCCAGCATTCAGTTGGCCCCGACCCGCTACACCAAAGTGGTTAATCTGGAATTGATTCCCGGTTTCGATGAGGATCCCGTCTGGATCGAAACCATGCGGAAGCTCAAGGAACGGTATGCCAATCACCCTGAACCCGTTATTTTAATCGGTTGTGGGGATGGCTATGCCCAACTGATCAGTAAGCACAAGGCCGAACTAGAAGATGTCTTTATCTGCCCATACATCGATTACGATAAGTTGCGGCACCTCAACAACAAGGAAAACTTTTACAAGGTGTGTGATACCTACGACTTGCCTTACCCGGCAACGCGGATCATTACCAAGGATGAAGCGGCCAGTGGGGATGTTGAACAACCCTTTGACTACCCAGTTGCCTTGAAGCCAGCCAACAGTGTGGAATGGCTCGACGTGCACTTTGAAGGGCGGAAGAAAGCTTTCCGGATTCAGAGTGAAGCTGAGTTCAAGGATATTGTGGCTAAGGCCTACGCCAACGGCTATACCTCCGACCTGATCCTACAGGACTTTGTGCCCGGTGATGACAGCAACATGCGGGTGCTGAATGCCTACGTGGATCAACACCATCACGTGAAGATGATGTGCTTGGGCCATCCACTGTTGGAAGATCCCGCACCATCAGCTATCGGTAACTACGTGGCCATCATTCCGGAATACAACGAAACGATTTACAAGAATATTCAAACCTTCCTGGAAGCCATCGACTTCACCGGTTATGCCAACTTTGACATGAAGTATGATGTCCGTGACCACAGCTTCAAGTTGTTTGAAATCAACTTGCGGCAAGGGCGGAGCAGTTTCTTCGTAACGTTAAACGGCTACAACCTTGCAGACTGGGTCGTTAAGGACTATGTTAAAGGTGAACTGGTTGATGCACCGACTGTTTATGGGAACAAGGACGAAAGTCAACACGCTCTATGGTTAGGGGTACCGGTCAAGGTGTTCAAGCAGTACACGCGTGAGAATGCCGACAAGGAACGCGCGCTCAAACTGATTGCAGCGGGCAAGTATGGGACCACGTATCGTTATGATCAAGACATGAATTTGAAGCGTTGGGCCCTGATCCAGTGGATGCAACACAACTACACGGTTAACTTCAAGAAGTACTTCGCAGAAAACAAGGGGTAATTGCCATGCAAAAATTCTTTACGATTATTGGCGGCATGGGCACCATGGCCACCGAAAGTTATTTACATCAATTGAACTTACGGACGCCAGCTCACGCCGATCAGGAGTATTTGAATTATATTTTGGTCAACCACGCCACGGTGCCGGACCGGACGGACTACATTTTGGATCACAGTCAGCCCAATCCGCTACCGAGCTTGTTAGAAGATATTCAGCAACAGAGTCAGCTACACCCTGAGTTCTTCACGTTGCCTTGCAACACGGCGCATTATTTCTATGACGATTTGCAAGCGGCCACCGACATTCCCATTCTGCACATGCCGCGTGAGACCGTTAAGGAAATCAAACGTCGGTATCCGGATGCCAAGCGCATTGGGATCACCGGGACGCAGGGCACTATCACCGATAAGGTCTACGAGGACGAGGTAAAGGCAGCGGGGTTAACGCCTGTCCTGCCAACCGAAGCTATCGAAGCCGAGACGATGGAACTGATTTATCACTATATCAAAGAAAACAACGAAGTGAACGCCGACTTGTTCCACCATATCATTCGTGAAATGATGACGGAACAGCATGCCGACGTGGTCATCTTGGGTTGTACGGAGCTGTCATTGGCTCAGGAACGGGAACCCGAGACGACTTTCCCAACGGCCGACAGCCAATCTATTTTGGTCGACCGGACGCTGGAACTGGCGTTGAAGATGCGTCATAAATAAGTTAGATAGTCAAAAACGGACCTGCTCATGACGAGCGGGTCCGTTTTGTTTACAGGCCTGGGATATAAAATCCCGGACTCTATTGTTGTTTAATTTTATGCGGTCGAAACGTGGGGCAGCAGGCAGCTAGCTAATCGCCTGCTGTCCCACTCTTTGTTATTACCGAAAAGCCAGTGTCAGGCCCAGGCCAACCGTAATCAAACCGACGATGCCCAAGATCCAGTAGATCAGGTGAGGGGTGTCGCGTTCCATTTTACGGCCAAAGCTGATTTCAATCAGCGCGATGGTCGCAATTCCCAAGGCAAACTTGAGACTGATCAACAGGGGTGCATGGCCGAACGTCCGAATACTCAGGACAACGCCACTAATAATCATGACCAGGTAGGCCAGTCTTGCCAGTAGTAAAAATTGGGTCACTCGCTTTTCCGAGTGCCGCGTCAGACCAACGATCACCAGAATCGTCAGGATGATCCAGGTCCAAAAATGTAAGGCTAACCACATCGTAACCGCTCCCTTAAGCACTATTTGCTTCTAGCGTACCATATTGACAGGGCCAAAGTGAATTAATTTACCCGGTGATAAACGACTTCGGCCAGTGGACCGTATTGATGGGTAGTGACTAACTGATAATCTTGAGGCTGTGCCAATTCGCCGAATAGACGCTTACCGTTTCCCAACAGAACCGGCGCAATTTGAATAAACAAATCGTCAACGAGGTTGGCGGCCAGCAGGGGCATTAAGACACCACGCCCACCGACCACCCAGACGTTGCCCGATTGTTGGGCTAATTGCGTGGCTAGAGTCACCACATCCGTTGACGTGAAGGTGTAGCCGGGTTGGGAAGGCTGGGGGTGGCTGGTCAGCACATAACTGGTCATTGACGGGTTGTGGGGATTCAGGGGGCTATCGGGCGCCATGGTCTGAATCGCCTCGTAGGTGACACGACCGAGGATGGCAGTGGACATGGCGGCGAGGGTCTTAGCGCCCACATCGGCGGGGATGTTTGGCAGACCAGTCAGCCAGTCAATGTTATCGCTTGTCGTTGCCAGGTAACCATCGAGAGAGATGGCCCCGTAGAATTGAATTTTACCCATTTTTAGGTTGCTCCTTTAGACAAAAGGGGCGAAACACGCGCGGTGTTTCGTCCCCTAAGTTATGATGGCTTAGTTCAAGTTCAGACTTGTGGACTTTGCCCAGTAGGTATTACCCGCAACGGAAACGCGGTACCAGGTGGAATTGTCACTAGCCTTGTAGCCTTTTTTGTTAATCTTGGCCGTTGTACCGGCTTTGAAGTCTTGGGTGTGAGCCGTCGTCTTGGACAGATAGTTTGAATTCAAGACGTGGTTGTATAAGGCATAATTCTTGGTGGTCTTTAAGGTAGGGGTGCCGCTGGCATCACTGTAAGTGACCTTTTGGAAATTCAAGACCTTACTGTAGACCCAGTACTTGTAACTGGAATTCTTGTTGAAACGAATCCGGTACCAGGTACCACTCCAACCGCCTTTCTTAACACCACGACTGTCGACGTAGACCTTGGCGCCGCGGTAGTCGGAACTCAGGTTGGACCAGCCAATCTTCCGTGCACCGTTCGTGCCCTTAACGTGGTTGTAGACGCTCCAACTGGTATAGTTGTTGGCCAAGGTAGCTGTTTCGTTGTTGCCACCGTGGTAATACTTCACAGTCTTAGGCTTGGCCACCGTGTGCTGCGTGGACTCGTCAGTTGTCTGATTGGTCGTCGTGTCAGTATTTGTATCGGTGGTAACCCCACCTAGGTTCGCGTACTGCGTCTTCACTAGGCTAACGAAGTCAGTCATGGTGTAGGTCGTGCCGAAGTAGTTTCTAGCATTCGTGGACCAGTAACCATCAGGATCGGTATGGTTCGTTCCACCCAGTTGATTAGAGACATCGTGGTGGGAAAGAACTGTCGTGTACCGCTTTGGTGTTAAACCATATTGTTTCAAGATATAAGCCGTATAGTAGGCCGCGTTGTTTAATTCGGAAGCGAAGGCCGATTTAGAGTGGACTTCGACTTGTTCGAATTGCACGTAACGTTGGTTAGCTATCGGGCCGGCACCCCAGCACAGGTACTTCGTGTTGGCGATGTTGATGATGTTACTGGCATCAATGAAGGTGTGCACAAAGGCACTCTTGTAGTGACCGGTCATGTAGTTGATTTCACCATAAATAGTGGAACTAGGGTTGGCCGTTTCGTGGACCACGACCCCTTCCGGCTTGTTGTACCGGTAGCTGTTCTTCGGCAGAACCGATTGATAGGCCTTGGTGATCTTAGGTGTGCTGTAATCTTGATTACCAATATAGGTATTGATTGCATTGGCACTAGCGGTCGTGGATGACCAGAATAACCCCAGACATCCCGCCGTAAGGGCGATTCCCCGAATCGTCCAGCGTTGCCATTTTTTCATAATAACTTCTCCTCCTACCGAATATCTCTTATCTAAAAAAAGATGTAACGCAACGACTCGATTATAACGTATTTTTCAAAGGTTGAATATTGAATAGCTTATGGGGTGATCTATCGGCTAAGTTCGGGGTTTCGGTATGTATGGCGGGAAAAGGGGGAATGGTGGCATCAACTATCGGGTTTTTACGATTTTTACATGATATTTACAATGAAGGTTCGGAATTGACTGTTTGTTTCAATGTTCTTACAATTCTGTGGCAGAGATACCGGAAGCATTTGCTTGCGGTTGCGAGAGAATTTGGCTATAATTATTATTTGCATACGAAAGGAGCGACGAACAATGGCTGATGAAACAACTGATTCAGAGATTAAGATTGGCGATTACGTTGCGGCAAAGAAGTTTGGTCCCCTGGAACACGATTTCACGGGTGAAGTGACCAAAGTGTATGATAATTCAGTTTTAGTTGAGATCCGTGACTACGATCCAGCTGATAAAACGGCGGTCGGGGACATGAACAACCGTGCCGTTGTACGTAAGTCAGCTGCCAAGATTACGGGCAACAAAGCAGACGAAAATTAGTTTTTAACAACTTTTTGAATTTATTTGCAAAAAGATAATGACAACTCACAGATGGTATGCTATACTTTTCTGTGTTGTGCGGGTGTAGTTTAGTGGTAAAATTCAAGCTTCCCAAGCTTGTGTCGCGGGTCCGATTCCCGTCACCCGCTTTCGAATGGGGCGGCCTTTAGGGTCGTCTTTCTTATTATTCGAAAGCACCTCAGACGAATTAGTACGGTGGTTATAATTTTCAGCGAATCCGGGAGGCTGTGAGCCGGGTAATTTCACCATCGGAACGGAGCGGCTGAGTCAATTAAATTGATCATTTAAGTGGACTTTTAAGTCAATCAGAGTGGTACCGCGGGAAATCTCGTCTCTTACAAATGTTTTTGTAGGGGACGTTTTTTTATCCCACCGGTGAAATGATGTAAACTAAGAGCACAACGTCATTGATGAAGTGAATTATAGGGAGGAAAATTAGCATGGATTACAAACAAACAGTTACTGCAGCCTTAGCCCAAGCGCTCGACGGCCAATTGACCGCTGACGAGATCAGCGCCAAGTTGGAATGGCCAAAGACGTCTGACAAGGGGGACATGGCGTTCCCAACATTTACGCTGGCCAAGGTTTTACACCGCGCACCCCAACAGATTGCGCAGGACTTGGCTGATAAGCTGGATACGACTGACTTTGAAAAGGTCGAGGTCGTTGGTCCTTACCTGAACTTCTTCTTTGACAAGGGTGCTTACAGTGAAGCAACGCTGGATACGGTTTTGACGGCTGGTGCCAGCTACGGAAAGAACGAAGATGGTAACGGCGGTAATGTGCCAATCGATATGTCTTCACCTAACATTGCCAAGCCAATGTCCATGGGTCACCTGCGTTCAACGGTTATCGGGAACTCGATTGCTGAGATCCTGACCAAGAACGGTTACCACCCAATCAAGGACAATCACTTGGGTGACTGGGGAACCCAATTCGGGAAGCTGATCACCGCCTACAAGTTGTGGGGGAATGAAGCCGATGTGAAGGCTGATCCTATCAACAAGCTGGTTGAATACTACGTGCGTTTCCATAAGGAAGACGTCGACAAGCCTGAACTGGACGACGTGGCGCGTGAATGGTTCAAGAAGCTAGAAGACGGCGATGAAGAAGCTCATCGTCTGTGGAAATGGTTCCGTGAAGCTTCACTCCAAGAATTCAACGATGTTTACGAAGAATTGGGTGTGAAGTTCGATACCTACAATGGTGAAGCCTTCTACAACGATAAGCTGGAAGAAGTTGTCCAGATCTTAAAGGACAAGCACTTACTGGTTGAATCACAAGGTGCCCAAGTGGTTGATTTGAGCAAATACGACTTGAACCCAGCCTTAATCTTGAAGAGCGATGGGGCATCCCTGTACATCACCCGTGATATCGCCACGGCCTTATACCGTGACCGGACTTACGCGCCAGCTAAGAACCTGTACGTGGTTGGTTCCGAACAGACTTACTACTTCAAGCAATTGAAGGCTGTCCTGAAGGAAATGGGCGTTAAATCTGCCGACAACCTCCAACACGTGCCATTTGGTTTGATCACCGTTGATGGGAAGAAGTTATCGACCCGTTCCGGCCGGATCATCCTGTTGGCCAAGGTTCTGGAAGAATCCGTTAAGTTGGCTGGTGAACAGATCAACGAAAAGAACCCAGAATTGGCAAACAAGCAAGAAGTCGCTAAGCAAGTTGGTGTCGGCGCCATCGTCTTCGGTGATTTGAAGAACGAACGGACCAACAACATCGACTTTGTATTGGCTGACCAATTGAAGTTCGAAGGGGAAACTGGTCCATACGTACAGTACTCCCACGCCCGTGCCGAAAGTATCTTGCGTAAGGCATCTAACGTTGACGTCCAAGCAGCTGGCAACCATATCACGGACCCAGAAGCTTGGGATACCATTAAGGCATTGGCTGACTTCCCAGCAATGGTCAAAATGGCTTGCAAGGAACTGGAACCATCCGTCATTGCCAAGTACGCCATTCGCTTAGCGAAGACTTTCAACAAGTATTACGCGCACTCCAAGATCCTGACGGAAGACGCCGAGTTACCAGCACGTTTAGCACTGGTCAAGGCTGTTTCCACGGTTCTGAAGGAATCCTTACGCCTGTTGGGTGTTCAAGCACCAGACGAAATGTAAGCTCACATTAAAATTAAAGGTTAGTAAAAGCGGTCACCGACTGAGCATCAGCTTAGTGGGTGACCGCTTTTTTATCAACGACATGCCACAGGAAGTTAACGTCCGTGAAATTGATTTAGCTGCAACGCGTCAGGATAGCTAGAGCAGGGTTGCACATCACTATATAGTTAGTATCCTTGTTAACTGATATTTAGGTTGAAAATTGATGGCCGTATGATTAACTGATGTCGTGGTTAAGCGTTAGCATAGCCGCAGGCGATCCCCACAGCGGCAGAATCTCTGACCACCGCAGTCGACAACACTTAATTACAACAGTTCGTTAAGAAGTTTCCCGTTCCTGAGGAAGCTTCTTTTTGCGTTGAAAACGAATATTTGGTACACTTGCTTTATAAATATGCAGAGACGTGTGGCTAAATTGCGCATCCTTTGTTATACTTAATGCAATTTTATGCGGGAAGGGTGGTCGCAATGAAGAAAAGTATGCGTCAATCACGTATCGAGCAGCTGATCAATCAGTATCCGATCGGTACGCAGGAAGAGTTAATGGAACACCTCGAGGAGGTTGGCATTCAAGCTACGCAGGCCACCATCTCGCGGGATATTCGGGAAATGCAGATTGTTAAGGCCCAGGATGGCCACGGCCACCTGCGCTACACAATCTTCAAGGCCGGTAATCGCAGTGAGGAAGAGCGGTTACGGGAAACCATCAACGAGGTTGTTACGGGCTTGACTCGGGTTGAATTCGTCAATATTTTGAAAACGCTCCCGAGCAACGGGAACCTCTTAGCAGCGATTTTTGATGACTTGAATTTACCAGAGGTTGCCGGGACATTGGCCGGACATGATACCATTTTCATTATCAGTCCCAGTGCCGAGGTGGCGGTCAAGCTCCACGACATGATTGCGGATGAAATGAACCCGGACATTGTCCATTAAACTTACCATAATTTGAGAGGGCGTAAAGCGAATAGCCGTTCGCTTTACGCCTTTTTGCCGATTCGGTAAACTTAAGTGTTGGCACCGGGGAGATTTGCGGAGCAACACGGAAATGCCGTGTCAACGCAGAGTTAAGCTATTTTAAAGGTTCGTAAAGTTTTCCAGAAACGTCGGGCGGACCGATGGACTATGCTAAAATAGTGATATTACACGCGACCAGTTTATTTAGAACTAGAGCCGCAGATGCGTGTCAGTTGAGAGCTGATGCGGCTAGCTAATGAATGCGCAAGTCAGCGCTGACTGTCCGCGACCAGTGGCCCGGATAGGCCAGCCTAGCCTGAGTGTCCAATTCTAATTGAGATAAGAAGAGGCTATTTATGAATAACCAACAACCTAATCAGAACTTTTGGTCAGGCTTCAAGGCTCGCTTCAAGTACGTCTGGCACCGATTCCAGTTAACCCGGTGGCTGATCGTCATTGTGCTGAGTGGGTTCTTGGTGTTAAGTGGCTACCTGACGTTCATGGCCAAGACGGCCAACGTCGGCGACCTGAAGGCTGCGCTGGAGAATCCAACGCAGATCTATGACCGCAGTAATCAAAAAGCCGGGACGCTGTATTCCCAGAAGGGAACCTACGTCCCGTTAAAGAGTATCTCACCGAGCGTTCAGAGTGCCGTGATCTCTACGGAAGACCGCAACTTTTATCACGAGTATGGATTTTCCTTCAAGGGATATGCGCGGGCTTTCTTTCTGTATGCCAAAAACAAGGTCCTCCGGCACAACTACATCAGTGGTGGGGGGAGTACGCTGACGCAACAATTGGCGAAGAACGCTTACTTGACGCAAGAGCAGACCTTTACGCGAAAGTTCAAGGAACTCTTTTTATCGATTGAAATCGAAAATGTTTATACGAAGAAGGACATCCTCTCGATGTATCTGAACAACGCCTACTTCGGCAACGGGGTTTGGGGTGTTCAGGATGCGGCCGAACGGTACTTTGGCACCTCAGCTGAACAATTGACGGTGCCCGAATCGGCCGTCTTGGCGGGGATGTTGACTTCACCGAGTGCCTACAACCCTATCGACCATCCCCAGGCCTCACGCGCCCGGCGGAATGTCGTGTTGGGATTGATGGCGGAGACTGGGGCGATTACCTCGGCTCAAGCCAAACAATACCAAGCCACGGCGCTTACTACCAATGATAGTTATGCGTATAAGAATTCCTATAAGTACCCATACTTCTTCGATGCGGTGATCAATGAAGCTGTCAGCAAGTATGGTCTGACCGAATCGGAGATCATGAACAAGGGGTACAAGATCTATACGACTCTGGATCAATCCAACCAGAAGCAAATGCAGACCCTGTTTAAGAATACTAGCTATTTCCCAGCCAACGCGGCTGATGGGACGAAGGTCCAAGCGGCCAGCATCGCCATTGATCCGGATACCGGTGGGGTTGAAGCGGTCGTCGGTGGTCGGGGTAAACACGTCTTCCGGGGCTACAACCGGGCGACGCAGATGCAGCGGCAACCGGGATCGACCATCAAGCCACTGGCCGTTTACACGCCAGCCTTGGAGAATGGGTACTACTACGATTCTGAACTGACCAACAAGAAGAAATCATATGGCTCGAACAAGTACACGCCAGAAAACTATGGCAACCAGTATACCGGTAAGATGCCGATGTACCAGGCCCTAGCGCAGAGTGCCAACGTGCCGGCCGTGTGGTTGCTGAATAAGATTGGTGTGGACAAGGGGTACGAGTCCGTGAAGAAGTTTGGGCTACCCGTCACGAAGTCTGACAAGAACCTGGCGTTAGCGCTGGGTGGTTTGAAGACCGGGGTATCGCCGCAACAGCTGGCGCAGGCCTACACGGCTTTTGCGAACAACGGGACTATGACCTCCGCCCATTACATCCGTAAGATTGTGGATGCTTCGGGTAATGTGGTCGTCAGCACGGATGACAGTAAGGCTAAGAGCACCAAGGTGATGTCGCAGAAGACTTCCAAGCAGATGACCAGTATGATGATGGGCGTCTTCAACTACGGGACCGGGACCAGTGCCAAACCTTACGGGTACACGATTGCCGGGAAGACCGGGAGTACCGAGGCCGATGGGGATGCCGATGCAACCCGGGATAAATGGATTGTCGGTTACACCCCTGACGTGGTCGTCACAACCTGGGAAGGTTTTGACAGTACCAGCAGTAAGCATCACTTAGAGAACGTCAGTGGTACCGGTGAAGGTCCACTGTTCCAAGCAGAAATGCAAGGGATTCTGCCCAACACCAAGGGGACGTCGTTTACCACCAAGGATGCGTCGACGTTGGCCAAGGCCGAGAGCTCTGGCACGACCTCCTCATCCAGTGATATCTGGGATCAGGTCCAGAATGGCATCGACAATGCGGGTAAGTCATTTAACAACGCTGCCGACACGGTTAAATCTTGGTGGGAAAAGGCGAAATCCTACGTGGAATAGCTGATTCTCGCTGGGGTTGCGTGAGAAAGCATGGTACAATAGTTGGTGATTAACTTATCCGGG
Source organism: uncultured Lactobacillus sp. (assembly GCA_937874695.1). Classification (GTDB taxonomy): domain Bacteria; phylum Bacillota; class Bacilli; order Lactobacillales; family Lactobacillaceae; genus Levilactobacillus. Next base: position 32,057 of record CALNAJ010000004.1, on the reverse strand, counting down.
CGGATGCCCAACAAGGAGGAACACTAATGGCAGACATGCACGCACTGGGCGAACAAGTGGCCCAAACCTTGCAAGAAACACAAGAATTCAAGGATCTTCAAGCAGCTTTCGATACGATGAAGGCTGACGATGAAACGTACAAGTTGTTTAAAGAATTTGAACAAATTCAAATGGACTTACAACAAAAACAAATGACGGGTCAACAACCTACGGACGAAGACATGAAGCACGTCCAAGAAGTTGCCGGTCGCGTTTCCGAAAAGGATGCCATCAAGGCCTTGATGGATAAGGAACGGGGCGTTAACGACCTGTTAACTGATTTGAACAAGATGATTACCGAACCCATCCAAGCTATCTACAAGGGCTAGGTGAAATGAATCGTCGGCGCAACCATTCCGTTGGGAAGGTCGGCGCCGACGATTTTTTTAACTGGTATTTATTTGGAGACAATTTAGTGAAGACTTGGAATCAATGTTGTTTGTATGAATATAGATAGTATTGTATAGGTTGTACTGAGTAGTATCCCTCGTTTGGGAATCAGAGAGGGAAAAAGAAGGCTACGCTGGTTTAACATCTAGCGTAGCCGGAGGAGGCCAGGAATGGAGCCGGCTGTGTCGGTGCTGTTAGCCCGGGTGTTTGGTTCTTCCCGGGGTTACAGCACGGGACGTGTTTGGAAACTCACCTGGTCTTGGTGAGGTTTCAAACCGAGGTGAAAGATCGTTCCTCAAGCTTTCACCGGTCCTCACAGCAGGTGGAATTCCTGGCAACCGCAGGCGACAATGTTAAACCAAGAGAAAATTAAGGAAGGCAGGCCCGAACCATGAAATTCATTCATGCGGCTGATTTACATTTAGATAGCCCGTTTTTGGGGCTGCAGCATCTGCCCAACGCTTTGTTGGCCCAGGTGCGCAATTCAACTTTTACTGCAGCAACTAAGGTTTTTGACAAGGCGATTGCCGAACACGTGGACTTTGTCCTACTTGCCGGGGACCTCTTTGATCGGGCGGAACAGAGTGTGGCGGCGCAGGCCTACTTGTTCGAACAGTTCAACCGACTCAACGACGCTAAAATTCCGGCGCTGATCAGCTTTGGTAATCACGATTACCTCGCCGACCAACATCAGACCGTGGCGTATCCCGCCAATGTGACTGTATTCGGCCCTGAAGTCGGGACGCAGACACTGACGTTAACGTCTGGAGAGACGGTGGCCATCAGTGGTTTCAGCTACCCGCAACGCTGGGTACCGGATGATCAAGTGGGTCAGTTTCCCACGCACGCGGCGACTGACTGGCACATCGGCATGCTACACGGTGCCGTCAGTACCGGGAGTGACGACCACTATGCGCCATTTACAGTGGATGAGTTATTGGCGAAGCACTACGATTACTGGGCGCTAGGTCACATTCACCATCGTCAGTCGTTGAACGACCAACCACCAATTTTGTATGCGGGAAATACGCAGGGGCGGGCCATCACCGAGACCGGCACGAAGGGCGCCTACCTGGTGACCAGTCAAAATGGCCAGCTCGTGCCTGAATTCTTTGAAACGTCGACAATCAACTGGGAAGCAGTTACGTTGTCTGGGAGCGATTCTCTCCAAACAGTGAGTCGGCAACTGATAGATTGGTTAATGGCGCATCCCGCGGACCGCACGACGCTCACGGCTTTTACCGTGCAATTGGCGCAGCCACTGACCGGCGAGGATGCTGCCCAGCTACAAAGCGGGGATTGGTTAGCGCTCTGGCAGCGGACGCAACAACGCGCTATGCGGGCAGCTCAACGCTACGTGATTGCAGTTAATGTAGCAACCCAGGCAGCCAGCGTGGTCGCCCCGCAATTGGACCAGCATTACTGGGAACAGGGGGCGGCCGGGGTCTTTACACCGGAGAATTTACAACAACTCTTTGGCAAGCTCAATCAGGATCAGATGCTGGCGGATTGGTTTGCCCAGCCGGAGACAGCGATGGACGTGGAAGCTGCCGCGCGTCGACAGTTAGCTGAGTTAATGGGAGAGGAGGAGAACCATGGAGCTTAACCAGTTGACGATTTACGGGTTTGGTAAATTTCACGATCGGACCTTTTCACTGAATGCAGGCTTAAATGTCTTGTTAGGGCCAAACGAGGCGGGGAAGTCTACGTTGACGCAATTTATCAGCGCCATTCTCTTTGGTTTTCCGACGAAGAAGCACCCGGAACTTCGCTATGAACCGCTCGATGGCAGTCGTTTCGGTGGTGAGATTGCCTTTACACAGGACGGGACGGACTACCTGGTTACTCGTGTGGATGGGCCACGCGGAGGCAAGGTGACGCTGCGCAACGTCACGCTTGACTTGGCTTTGCCAGCAAACGCCTTGGCTCACCTGTTGGCGCCGGTCGACGCCCAACTGTTCAGCAACGTCTACGCCATCAATGAACCCCGGTTGGGGACCGTGTTTGCGGCCTCTAAGCAGGAACTGATCGATCGGCTGCGTCACGTGGGCGCTGTCGGAAGTGACTTTTGGCTGGCACAGGCACGTCAATTGGATGATACTGCGGATGACCTTTACAAGCCACAGGGCCGCAAGCCTCGTTTGAATCAGCAACTTCAGGAATACCAGGATTTAACTGAGAAATTAAATCGAGCCAATGCCAGCTATACCACTTATTGGGATCTTTTGCAGACGCAGCAACAAGAGCATTCTCAGCAAACAGAGCTACAACGGCAGCTAGCGGTACAACGGCAGGTGGCGAGCCAATACGATCAGCAATTATCGCTGTGGTCCACCTATCAGCAGTGGCTGGACTTAGACGATACGACAACGCCAGTAGCCAGTGGTTTTCAGCAGAACGATGCCACGGCCTTGGAACGGTTGACCAATCAGGTGAATGCCACGGCAACCACCCTCCAGGGAGATCAAGAGCAATTGGCGAGCTTGCAAGAACAGGCGCAATTGCCACCGCTCTTTCAACAATACTTATTAGTCACGGCGCAGGTTGATCCCCTGATTGCGCAGTTACCCGACGTGACCATTGCCGCACGGGAACGCGAACGTTTACAGACTGATCAGACGGATCTTCAGCAACAGGCCAGTGATATCGAGCACCAGTACGCGAAGCACGGTCAAATGCCGCGGGCGTTTTCACTGGCGACCACGCAACGGGTGCAGGAGTTAACGGCGAGTCTGTCGTTGGCCAATCAGAAGCGGCGACGTTTACAGCAACAATTGAATCAGCTTAACGAACAGTATCGCCAGCAACAGCCAACTCGGCAGCAGCGCAAGAATCCGCTGGCCGACAAGCAGGTCGGTTGGCTTGCGGCTGGGCTAATCGTGTTGATCGGGGCGATGTTTCTTCCCGGTGCCTTGTTTAAACTAGTGGGTGCGTTGTTCGGAGTGGCCGTGGGCTACTATGGTGTTTTCATTGTGGATAACAGCACGCCAGCCAGTCGGCAAATGCAGACATTAGAGGAAGACATCCGGGATGTTCAGGCGCAATTGCGGGAGGGTGGTAGAGATATCGACCACCTGACCCAGCAACTCGATGATATTGGGGATGCCCACGGATTGAGTGACTTGGCACTGGAGCAGTGGAATGCGGCTCAGGATGCCATTGTGACCTGGGACCGACTCACGCAAAGGTTGGAAAATGTTGCTGAGCAGGTGGCAAAGGTAGCAAAGACGGTCACCGACTTCCAGGCAGCCGTTCAGCGGGCACTGCCGGCGGCGACGACCACCAACTTTTCCGAGTTGGCGCGGGAGCTGCAGGATTTACAGGGCACGCAGCAGCGGTTGCGAACGCAAGAGAGTGACGTCACGGCGGTGGCCGGTCGATTGAAACGCGATCAAGTTGCGTTAGATCAAGCCCAGCGCGCTGTCACAACATTCTTACAGACGCGTAATTTACGCAGTACGGATGCCTTTTATCAGCAGTATCAGCAGGTGCGTGAGCAGGGAAATCGGACACAGCAACGGGCGGCATTAGCTCAACAGCTGGGAGAACGTAACTTGGCGGCACTGCAGCAGGTCGCCAGTCACGCGGATCTCAGCCAACGGGCGCAGTCGGCTACGACCCAGGTCACAGACTTACAGCGGCAGTTGGATGCTGTGACGGAGCACCTCGCGACGATTGCCGGTCAGCTAGACCATTTGACTGCCAGTGGCACGCAAGCCAGCCTGCGTCAAAAATTAGCGAATCTGGCGGCACAGATGCAGGCGACCACGCAACAGTGGTTGGTCAATCGGCTAGTGAGTCAGTGGATCGCGGCGACTCTGGCTGCGGCATCTGGTGACCGTTTGCCCCAAATCGTCAAAACGGCTAGCCAATTCTATGGTAAATTAACGGAAAACCGGTATACTGAAATTGAACTCACACCAACCACGCTCCGGGTCAAACGTGCGGATGGTGACTGGCGTACGGTGGGGCAACTGTCACGGGGGACGGCCGAGCAACTTGACTTTGCCGTGAAATTAGCCTTCGCCGTAGTCATGGCGCAGCAGGTGGCCATGCCCGTAGTCATCGATGACGGCTTCGTCAATTTTGATGCCGATCGACGACAAGCGGCCTACCACTTGCTGGCAACTATCAGTGACGATATTCAAGTGATTCTATTGACCGCGGATGATGGGGTTGCGGATAGATTACCCACAGAAAACTTAATTCGATTAACCGATTAGGAGGGTCTAACATGGCGGCAACAAAACAATTAATGGACTACGCAGTGGACGAGGCGGTCGACCTATTTGTGTTATTAAAGTCGGCGGACGTCCGAGTGGCAAAGAATGGTAAGCAGTACATCGCCTTAGTTTTTGAAGACCGTTCCGGAGAGATTTCCGGTAAGTACTGGGATGCTTCCGAAGAGGATGTCAAAAACTATGTCTCTGGTCAAGTCGTGCACCTACAAGGGAAACGGGAGAATTACCAGACCCATCCGCAGATTAAGATTTTCCACCTGCGCTTAGCTAAGCCGGGAGAACCGACTGATCCAGAAATGTTTATTGAACAGGCACCGATGGATCGGGCGGCCATGGAAGATTACATCAACCAAACGATTTTTGAGATTACCCAGCCGACTTGGAATCGGTTGGTACGCAAACTCTTGGGCGAATACCAGGATCAATTCTTCACGTTCCCAGCGGCCAAGAGTAACCACCATGCGTTTAAGGGGGGGCTGGCTTTCCACACGATTTCAATCTTGAAGTTGGCGCATTCGGTGGTTAAACAGTACCCAGATTTAAATGCGCCACTGCTTTTTGCCGGCGCAATCCTGCATGACTTGGGCAAGACGATTGAACTGTCCGGGCCACAGTCGACGACCTACACCTTGGCCGGTAACCTGATTGGCCATATCGTTCTGATCGATGGTGAATTGGTCCGAGCTTGTGATCCTCTGAAATTGGATCCGCAAGCCGAGGATGTCTTATTATTGCGGCACATGATCTTGAGCCACCACGGCTTGTTGGAATACGGTTCACCGGTGCGCCCAGCGCTCCGTGAGGCTGATGTGCTCCACCAACTGGATGAGTTGGATGCCTCAATCATGATGTTGGACACGGTCGTGGATCACACGGAACCGGGAGAATTCTCGGAACGGGTCTTCGCCTTGGATGGCCGTCGCTTCTACCGACCAACGACAGATGCACCGGAAGAGAAAAAGGATTAGATTGTAATGGGACAATCCAGTCTCAAAATCTTCTGATGAAGTTTAAATATATGACAGTAAGCCACGCCAGTTAATTTGGGCGCGGCTTTTGTTTTACGAGATGAGTTTTTTAATGATTGGCTTTTGGCTGATGATGAATAATGTGAAGAAAGGGGGGCCGATTTGGCCTGTCATGCGGGGATGTGAGTACGATGAATTTTTGTAGGCTGTTGTAATTCATCAGTGGGGAAGTCGCGCGGATAATAGACAATTGTAGCGTAGCTGGAGGCAGCTAGGGTGGAGTCGGCCGTGAAGATGGCGTTAGGACGGTGGGGTGCCCGTCCTTACGCCATGGGATGTGTTTGGAAACTCGCGGTCTTGAGCGAGGTTTCAAACCAAGGCGGAAGCCCGTTCTGTGGCTGAAAACGATCCCCACAGCAGACGCAACCCTGACAGCCGCAAGCGACAGAACACCATTTGTATGTTACCCACCGCGTCCCGGTTTATTTTCACTGCCCGGCAAGGCAAGCGCAAAGAAAAAATCCCCGGCGCGCCGACAGAAATCGGTGAACCGGGGATTCGTTTAATTCAGAAATTACTTAGTTGAAGATGAAGTGGTGGAAGACTTGCTTGATGATAAGTAATCAGACAAGATGTTCTTCAAATCGTTATCCTTGATGGAAACGTCACCCTTCTTCAAGACCTTGGCAACCACGTTGTGCAGAACAGTAGAATCGTTCATGTCGTTGTCAATGATTTGCTTCTTAAGTTCAGCCTTGTGTTGGTTCATAGTACCCTTACCAGGGTTCTTCAACATCAAGATGACGTGGTAACCGTATTGCGTCTTAACAGGCGTAGCGGTGTATTCACCAGTCTTGAGCTTGAAAGCAGCCTTCTTGAAGGTTGAGTCAAGAGAAGTATCAGTGCTATCGAAGGCACTCAACTTACCACCCTTGTTCTTGGTAGCCGTATCAGTAGAGTACTTCTTAGCTAACTTCGTGAATTCAGACGTCATGTCGCTCTTCTTAGTGCCCTTTAAGTCGCTGATAATCGTGTTAGCAGTAGACTTCTTGGAAACTAAGATGTGAGCAACAGTAACTTCTGGTTCGTAGCTCTTGAATTGCTTCTTGTATTGCGCATCAGTAACCGTTACGTTGTCCTTAACGGCTTCCTTCAAGAGTAAGTTAGAACGGATTTCAGTCTTTAAGCTAGATTCCGTCATACCACTTTGAGAAAGAACGCTCTTGAATGATGAGCCATACTGTGCCTTATAGGTATTGAATTGCTTAGTAACAGCGGACTTCTTGACCTTGCTACCGTATTGCTTTTCCAAGACCTTGTTCAAGATCATTTGTTGCAGAACTTGCTTACCAGATGAAGTTCCCTTCAAACTGCTGTAGTAAGCACTTTCGGTAACCTTACCACCGCTAGTGGTTGCAACGGTTTGGTTCCCACAACCAGCAAGCGTTACAGTCAGTAACAAGCCAGCAAGGGCGATAAACCATTTCTTCATATTACTCAACACATCCATTCATCAAAATTGGTGTAAACACCATACTTGGATATCATAACACAAATATGGCGAAACCTAAAAAGGTACGCGAAGCTTTACAAAAAGTTCAAATTTAGAACTTATCCCAGCGTGAGACTGTGTCTTGAATTTCTTCCACGCGCGGGGCAATTTTAAACGCAAACTTTTCGACATCGCTTTGAATATCTTCAATGGCCGGGGTGGCGGCAGTGACGGCGGCATTAAGGGCGGCTACCTTTGTCGTCATATTATCCTTGGCTGTCTTAACGTCGTCAACCTTGTTGGCGGTGTCCTTCACCTGGTCGCCAAGCTGCTTGGCCCAGACGCGGGGGTCTTGCTTGGTCAACGTAAAGTAGGCTGCCAAACCAACACTAGTCGCCAGGGTGACGCCGGTTAGAAATTTACCAAATCCCATGATTAATCCTCCACGTGTGCTTTGATCTTAGACTGGATAGCAGCGTAATCGTCTGGCGTGTAGTTGCCGGAGTTATCTTTAAAGATCATTTGGAAATCATCGTCGTCGGTGTAGCGGGGAACGAGGTGGAAGTGGGAATGGAATACAGATTGATAGGCCACCTTACCGTTGTTATTGACGATGTTCATCCCAGTAATGGCGGGATCTGACGCCTGAACGGCACGGGCGATGCGAGGAATCCGGGAGAAGACGGCCGCTGCAAGGTCACTGTCGTAGGCAAAGATGTCCTTGACGTGGGTCTTCGGAATGACCAGCGTGTGGCCGGGAGTTCCTTGTGAAATGTCTAGGAAAGCCTTGACGATGTTATCCTCATAAACAGTGTAGCTTGGGATATCTCCCTTTAAGATTTTGCAAAAAATACAATCGTCATCATAGTGCGGTTCGAGTGTCATTTTATCCATGAAATCTCCTTCTTTCGGGTTGATTTCGTCTATTATACACCATCGTTAGGGGCGGATTCACCTCCATCGTTCGTTCACAGTCTACGCTATGGTATAATAGCTGAGTTATCACCGAGTTTTGCCTCGAATTATCAGCGTGCGTATGCTGGTCGCCTGCGACTGTCAGAGATTCTGCCTGCTGTGGGGATCGCTTGCAGCCAAAGGGCGGGCTTCCAGCTCGGTTTGAAGCCTCGCAAGATCCGCGAGTTTCCAAACACGTCCCGTGCTGTAAATTGGCAAAAAACGCCAATTAACACCACAATCACGGCTGGCACCATCTCTGCCCGTCTGCGGCTAGGATAGCGGCTGGAATTGCCAGTATACTCGAGTGATTCAGTTGTTACCATCACGACGATTATAACAATTGTCTGTGTATTGAATTGCTGTATTCTAAAGCATGGTGATGAAGTTTGTAGTCATTAAATTTAGAAAAAATTAAAGACCGTCCAGCTATCAACAGGCGGTCGAGAAATGAGGGAATGTTTATGGCTTTAGAAGTTAGCCACGTTGTGGGGGGGTACTCCCAGATTCCCGTCTTAAAAGACATTAGTTTTGACGTTAAGGACGGCGAATTGGTTGGTTTGATCGGGCTAAACGGTGCCGGTAAATCAACGACGATCAATCATGTTATTGGGTTATTAACCCCGCATAAAGGAACGATTACGCTTAACGGTGTCACCATCGATCAGGATAGTCAGGCGTACAAGCAACAGATTTCCTACATTCCTGAAACGCCGGTGTTGTACCAAGAATTGACGCTGCGGGAACATTTGGAAGTGACCATGATGGCCTATGACTTGGACCATGATCAAGCTTGGGCAACGGCTCACGAGTTGTTGAAGACCTTCCGGCTGGATAATAAGCTGGACTGGTTTCCCGCGAACTTCTCCAAGGGGATGAAGCAAAAGGTCATGATCGTCTGTGCCTTTTTGACCCAAGCTAAGCTGTTTATCATTGATGAACCCTTCCTGGGACTAGATCCACTGGCCGTTAATGATCTGTTGAACTTGATCGAGGATCGGAAGAAGAAGGGCGCTAGCATTCTGATGTCGACCCACGTGCTGGACACGGCCCAACGGTACTGTGACCGCTTTGTCCTGCTACACGATGGTCAGGTCAAGACCGAAGGCACCCTCAGTGAGTTACAAGCCGCTCTTCCCGAAGCGGGGGAATCGCTGAACGATATTTATCTTTCTATGACGAAGGTCGACCGCGCATGACCGGTTTATTTAAGACTCGGCTGCAGCGCCATCTCCGGGAAATGGCGAAGTATTTACGGCTCGTGTTCAATGATTTCTTTGTCTTTGCCTTGCTCTTCTTATTAGGCGGGTTAGGGTACGGTTATTCAAATATGTTAAAGACGCTGAAGACCGGTTACTGGTGGGCACCCGTTGTGGCCCTGCTGGTATTGGTCATTGTGGCGCAAATCGGGCGCTTCGCAACGCTGATTGAGGATGCCGACCGGGTTTTTCTCTTGCCAAAGGAACGGGCGATGCACGCCTATCTAGTGGTCGCACGGCGATATAGTCAAGGCTTAGCGCAGGCTACGCAGGTGATTGCCGTCTTCCTATTGGCACCATTTATGAGTGTGACCATGGCTTGGCCAGTACTGAGTCTGGTCGAACTGGGTCTGGCACAGATCATCTTAAAGGATGCGCTGCTCCGTTTAGACTTGGCGAGTGCTTATCAGGTTACGGGCCAGACGCGGATGAATCGCTGGGAATTCAAGTGGCTACTGAGCATCATCGTATTGGCAGCCGGACTATGGACCCTGCCGCTGGTGGCGGTGGGCTTGGCTTTGATTCTCGATATCGCCGTGGCCGTCTGGTTCGCACAGCACTGGCAGAAGCAACAGATTCGTTGGCGCGAACAGATTAAGATCGAAGATAATCGGATGTTGGGCATCTATCGGTTCTTCAACATGTTTACGGAAGTGCCGATGCTATCTGGAACCATCAAGCGGCGTCGTTATCTCGATGGCCTGTTCAAGCTGATCAAGCCACGCCATGATAAATTCTATCTTTACCTCTATAGTCGTGGCATGGTGCGGGGAAGCGAGTTCAGTGGATTAGTCGTTCGGCTGACCGTGATTGGCATGCTGCTCTTGTACTTTGTGCGGGGCGAATGGCTTCCTGTGATTCTCGCCGCACTGTTCATCTACCTGATTGGCTTTCAATTGCTTCCGTTCTTCCAGCAATACGATGACGTTGTGTTCACTCACGTCTATCCGATTCTGCCGGCACAGCGGTTAAAGAGCTTCGTGACGCTGATCACGTTGATTCTGAGTGTGGCTGCCTTGCTGTTGTGGCTCGTGGTCGTGGTGGCCAATCCACACCTGATGACGGCTGGGGTAACGTTGCTGGTCGAGGTGGTAGAAGTTTGGTACCTCGCCAGAATCTATACGCCCCAGCGCTTAGCGCGTTCGATTGAAAATAGGGCTTGACGTGGCTTCCGTTTCCCCATAGAATTAATAATAGCTGACAAATCGAGGAGGGGTGACCATGGCACTGGATATCAGTGACGGTTGGAGTCTGTATCCGCTGGGCGGGAATACCGGCACGGCGTATATGGGGACGAAGGCGTCACAAAAAGTGTTCTTAAAACAAAATGCGTCACCGTTTCTTGCCGCGCTCTCGATGGAGGGCATCACACCCCGGTTGGTGTGGACGAAGCGGCTTGCCAGTGGGGATGTCATGACGGCTCAGGAATGGCTGAACGGTCGCACGTTGCATCGCGAGGAAATGCGCGAACAGCGGGTCGCTCGGCTCTTACATCGGGTCCATCATTCTCACCTGCTTCATGATATGTTATTAAAAGTCGGCGGACGATTTACCACGCCCGCCCAGTTGTTAACTCGCTTGCAGCCAGCCTTAGCTGCTGACTTACGGCGTCACCCGCTGATTCAATCGGCGTTTGCGGCGTTACAAGCTGAGCAACCACAACTGCCCAAGACGCATTACGAAGTATGTCATGGTGATTTAAATCATAAAAATTGGTTGCTGTCTGACCGGCGTCGGCTGTACCTGGTTGATTGGGATGCGGCAACGTTTGCTGATCCCGCCTACGATCTGGGCGCCTTGCTCTGTGAGTATGTGCCGCTGGAAGAGTGGCAACGCTGGTTACAGGACTACGGCGAGAAGATCACGGCTGATTTAACGGCGCGGGTCAACTGGTATGCCCGGATTCACTGCTTGACGGTGATTGCCGACAGCTACCATCAACAGCGTTTTCAAATTATGAATCAACATTTAATTTTACTAGAAAAACTGACGAGAGAGTCAGTGACGGACTAAGCGTCGGCGGGAGCGAGGAAGGACCTTGCGCCCGCCGTTGTGATTGAAGGAGGAATTGGACATTGCGTGTGCGTAATAAACCGTGGGCCAAGGATTATGTGGCCGAACACACTGAACGATTAGTTGAAGAACCAGAACCATTGAAGGGAAAGTGGCAAAGTCGTTTTCCTAAGGAACAGCCTTTATACGTTGAAATTGGAACGGGGAAGGGTCAGTTCATCGTTGAAATGGCGAAGGCACATCCTGATCGCAACTTTATTGGAATCGAAATCCAATTTTCTGTGATTGCGGCGGCCTTGAAGAAGGTCGTTGCCAGCGAACTGACCAACATTCAATTGGTCCACACGGATGGCGAAGCGGTCAACACGTTCTTTGCAGCGGGCGAAATCGCCGGTCTGTACCTGAACTTCTCCGATCCGTGGCCTAAGTCACGTCACGCCAAGCGTCGGCTGACATCGCCAGTCTTTTTGGCACACTACGCCGATGTCTTACAGCCTGAAGGCTCGATTCAATTCAAGACCGATAACCGGGGCTTGTTCGAATACTCCTTAGGGAGCTTGAACAACTTCGGTTTGGTCTTCGATGGGGTCTGGCTCGATCTGCACGCCGCTACGGATGGTGTGGAAGATATTCAGACGGAATACGAACAAAAATTCTCGGCGAAGGGGCCAATCTACCAAGTGATTGCCCACTTCCCAACTGAAACGAAAGATTAAGCTAGAGGGCCCGTGGGGGCAAACAGTGGTGATGACACCGGTGTTTGTTCACGCGGGCTCTTTTTTGAAATAAATTGCAGAAATAAAATATATTTCGTCCCTTTTTACGGAGTTAGAGAGTAAAGGGGATGGCGACCATGTTGATTGCGTTACTGAAAGGGAAGCTGATTGATGCGGCGTATGCCGAACGGCGGCGAGATTATTTATGTCCGGCCTGTAAGCAGAGCGTGGGATTACGACACGGCAGGCAGGTACAGCCATACTTTGCACACCGAGCAAAGGAAGCCTGTACCGTGTTTAGCGAGGGCGAGACACAGGAGCATTTGACGGGGAAACGGCAATTGATGGCCTTCTTTGCGCCATGGGGGCCCATTACACTAGAAAAAATTTTACCAGAGATTCAACAACGAGCGGACTGTTGGGTGGAGCGGACGGGAAAACAACCGGCTGCTTTGGAATTTCAATGCAGTCCCATAACGACTGAGCAGGTTACTTGGCGGACGGATGGCTACCGAGAAATTTCGGCGTATCCCTTTTGGATTTTAGGATCGCGGTATGGACGACAAAAGCTGGGATGGTCCCTGATTGAACGATTTGCGACAAAGCTGAAGGGCTGGGGCCTCTGCCTGTTGTTTTGGGATGTCGCGCGGCAAGAGTTGCGGGTGGATCACCACTTAGCTCAGGACTCTTTAGGCGTGTATGTGAGCAAGACGACGTGGGTTAAGACGCTGGCTGAGTTTGTGGCGGGTAGTCACGTTTTGCCCCAAGTCACCTTGGATTATTGGGGCTGGCGTGAACGACTGGCACGAGATCTGAGACAGAAACAATCAGGCGTTTTGGACATTCAAGAGGTCTTATATTTGGCGGGGCATCACGTGCTCAGTTTGCCTAAGTTTCTCCACACTAAAGCCACGACATTGCCGCTATTTGGGCGGGGTCTCCTTCTCTGGCGAGCGGTCCTGGTGACCAAGCTCTTTGCTTTGCCGACAGACTTTATCACAACGCGTGTGATGAATGACCTTGCTGGTGAAAGCTTTACAATTGTCGGCGGGCATCCAGAGGCCGTTTGGTTTACGGCTGAGTCAGTACTACCATTGGCACAGGCCAATTTGTTGGCGTTATTGACGACCGAGGGCTATCTCGAAGCAGTGACCGGTGGGTGGCGGGTCTGTCACCAGCCTAAATGGCATATCAATTAGGTGGCAAGGTTAAAAACTAATGAGAACAAATGAAGGCCCAATACCCAACTCTCCCAACAAAAGTGGTAAACTATTGATATGCAAAAATTAAAGGAGGATTAGGAAAATGAAACAAATTCCCGAACGCGCGGCAGTTCCCGAGGCTTTGACCTGGGACCTGACCCCAATTTATGCCGATGACGCGGCCTTTAAGCAGGCCGTTGCCGCAATTAAGGCGCAAGCCAAGCAGGTGGCAACTAAGCAAGATCAACTCGCTGAAAGTGCAGGCGACCTCTACGAAGTGACCGCTGCCATTTTTGACCTTAACCGCCAGCTGGAAAAGGTGTACGTGTACGCCTCCCTTAAAAACGATCAAGATACCAGTGACGCCAATGCACAAGCCCTGTCCGGCCAAGCCGAAAGCTTAGTTGCAACGGTAGCTGCGGCAACCTCCTGGTACGAACCAGAAGTGCTCGCCTTGCCTCAGGTTGTCTTACAAGCCCTGATTGACGCCGAACCACGATTGACTGAATACCAGCATTTCTTCGATGTCTTAGGCGAACAACGCGACCACACCTTGTCAGCTGCTGAGGAAAAGTTGCTGGCTGGTGCCAGTGATATCTTTGGGGCTTCCGCCAAGACTTACAGCGTACTGAGTGATGCCGACCTGAAGTTCCCAGTGGTCCAAGACGAAGCGGGAAATGATGTTCAGCTTTCCGAGGGGCTATATGGCGTCTTACTGCAATCGACCCAACCAAAAGTTCGTGAGCAAGCCTTTAAAGCCCTGTACAGCGTCTATCAACAATTCCGGCATACATTTGCCAGCACGCTGTCCAGCGAGGTTAAAACGCATAATTTTAGTGCTGAGGTCCGGCATTACGGCAGTGCCCGTGAAGCTGCGATGAGCAGTAACAACGTGCCCGCTGTCGTTTACGACACGCTGGTCAAGACGGTCAATGACCACTTGGATTCCCTACACAAGTACGTGAACCTGCGTAAAGAGATCCTGGGATTGCCCGAACTCCACATGTATGACCTGTATACGCCAATTACTGGGGAACCCAGCCTGTCGTATACCTATCCAGAAGCTCAGCAAGAAGCGCTCAAGGCACTGAGTGTGCTGGGACCAGATTACGTGGCCAACGTGCAGAAGATGTTTGATGGCCGCGCGATTGATGTCGTCGAAAACAAGGGTAAGCGGACGGGGGCTTATTCTGGTGGAATGTATGACACCAAGCCTTATATTCTTCTGAACTGGCAGGATAGTCTGGAAAGTCTGTTCACTTTGGTCCATGAAATGGGTCACAGCATGCACAGCCACTATACCCGGACTAACCAACCTTACCAGTACGGGGATTACTCGATCTTTGTGGCAGAAATTGCCTCGACGACCAACGAAAACCTCTTAACGGATTACCTGTTAAAGACGCAAACTGACCCACAAGTCAGAGCATACGTCTTGAACCATTATTTGGATGGCTTCAAGGGGACGGTCTACCGTCAAACCCAATTTGCCGAATTCGAAGATTACATTCATCAACAGGCCGCTGCTGGTGAAACGTTGACTGCGGACTTCATGAGTAAGTTCTACGGCGACCTGAACCAACGCTACTACGGTGACGGTGTCATTTCCGATCCACAGATTGCGGACGAATGGACGCGGATTCCCCATTTCTACTACGACTACTACGTTTACCAGTATTCCACTGGTTTTGCAGCCGCAACGACGCTGGCACAACGTATCCTGAGCGGGGATGCCACCAAGCGCGATGCTTACCTGAACTACCTGAAGTCCGGGAGCTCTGCTTTACCAATTGAAGTGATGCAGAAGGCTGGGGTCGACATGACCAAGCCAGATTATCTGGAGACGGCATTCAAGACCTTTGACGAACGGTTAGCTGAATTTAGTAAATTGGCCCGTGAGTTGAAGAAGTAAAGTTAATGAAGACTTGCAATGACTGTCGTAGACAATCTGCAATGAAAGAAAACTGGCGTCATCACTGCACAATATGCGGTGATGACGCCAGTTTCTTTAGGTTACGCGTACAATCTATAACGTTAAATTGATTGCCAATCCTGCTGCCACAGCACACCCATTGTCTTTTCACCGGTATGCACGCTAATGGCAGGACCCAGCGCACTACGTGAGACGCGGACCTGCGGGAACTGTTCGTGCAGTGCCTGTTGCCATCGAAGCGCGGTCTCTTCGTTATTAGCATCGATGACCGTCGCGTGGAGTGGGTAATCGACTTCCTGCAGACGAGTGGTCAGATGGTCGGTGATGAAGCCAAAGGCCTTACGCATCGTCCGCTCCTTGTCGATGGCAATAATCTTACCAGCGTCGTCGAACGTCAGGAGTGGCTTGATGTTGAGGAGGTTGCCGATCATCGCCGACCGATTACTCAAGCGTCCGGTCCGGGCCAAGTGGCTCAGATTATCCACGGCGAAGTAGACCTGTTGCGTGTCGCGGAGAGCGGTCAGCTGGGGAACAATTTGCTCGGCGGTCTGGCCAGCCTTAATCAGCTTACCCGCCAGCAAGCACAGGTTAGCTTCACCAGCACTGGCGACTAGGGAATCCAGCGGATAGATCTTTGCCTTGGTATAGGTCTGACAGAACATCTTCAGATTGCTGAGAAACGAGGTGATACCGCTGGAAAGGTGAATCGAGATGATTTCATCAACGCCCTGACGAGCCAGTTCATCGTAGGCATCCTCAATCTGGCCCAAGGAGACCTGGGCGGTCGTTGGTAGCTCATTATCGGTTTTTAAATAGTCGTAGAAAGTTTGTGGACTTAATTCTGACTCGGGATACTGTTGTCCACCGAGAATGACCGTAATGGGCAAGACGGTTATTGGATTTTGCGCGATTTGGTCGGCGGTGAGATAAGAAGCAGTATCGGTAACGATGGCAGTTGTCATAAGCGTTCCCCTTTAAAAATCCAAAATAGTTGGGTCAATCATACCATATTGGGTGGACCAACGGGCAAAAATTGTGTCCTTTTTTTAGGGGCCCCGCAACTCACACAAAAAGACTCACGCGATTGCACGTGAGCCTTGCTGTAAAACGATTTATAACACCCGCAGATGCGGTGGAAAAGCACCCGATGATATTGAATTGGCTTGGTCATTTTTGGGGTAATTAGGTTCAGCCATTAACATTTCTCGCGTAGCTACACCCTGGCTTTCACAGACGTCACACAGAGAGTCGTAGGTCACATCGTTTAAGAGTAGCCCACATTCGGAAACGTCACAATTGAAGATAACCGCAGATGAAGACTGTTGAATCTTCATTTCGGCTGCGAGTTTTTGGTCCGTCTTAAAGGCTTGTTTCGCCAAGTCGGAGTCGCAGTCTTCCGTGAACATGTCGAGGTCTAAGCGACAGTCCTTCGCCACTTCCACTGCCAAGTCCTGTGAGAACTTTTGGTGGTCGTTGACAACGGCCGTTTGCATGTCGAGTAGGAATTTCCGTCCCTTACGTTTGCCCTGAAAGAGGGCCGCTTTATAGGCTAAAATAGCCTGGTAGTAAACGTTGAAGTAGGCGTTACGTTGGGCCAACGTGGGCCGTTCAGGCAAGGCCTGTTCAATGATTTGTTGATTTAGCAGCGGGACGAATTGAAACGACACCTTGCTATTTAAATGGTCGGCCAACCGCATAATATTCTGTTCTGAACGCATACAACGTGCGCCCAGGGGGTTGACGAACAAATAGACTTCTAACACATTGCTTCCTCCTAATATCTATCCTGTTTGGCAATCAGCAAGGACCGCCAAACAAAAAGTAACAATAGCACTACTTTAGCAAATTTTCAAAAAATAGCAATCCAAACGTTTGTTTGAGGTGAATCCCGTCCGTTTAAAACGCAACCTAATCATGCAACATTTTTGGCTGGAGGTAAAGCTAAACGCCTCGTGAAATCAAAACTGGCAGGAACTTTGAAATTTAACGGGACGATACCAAGTAATTAGTCTCGGTTCCGGCCGAATTATGGTAAAATTCAAAGGTAAGCTGTGTATTAAAGGTTGGGGGATAGTCGTCATGATAGCAAATTGGGATCAATTTTTATTGCCCTATCAACAGGCCGTGAGCGAGCTGAAAGTCAAGCTCCGCGGTATCCGAAAGCAATTTGAGAATCGCAATCAGCGGCCGCCCATTGAGTTTGTTACCGGACGGGTCAAACCGGTACCCAGTATCGTGGAAAAGATGACCCGCCGGCACGTGGCCGAGGAACGCTTGGAACAAGATATGCAAGACATTGCGGGACTACGTATTATGTGCCAATTTGTTGAGGATATCTACCAAGTGGTCGACCTGCTGCGGCAGCGGACGGATCTAACGATTCTTGAGGAACGCGATTACATTCATAACGAAAAGCCCAGTGGCTACCGGTCCTATCACATTGTGATTGAGTATCCGGTCCAATTGGTTACGGGAGAAAAGAAGATTTTGGCAGAAATTCAGGTGCGGACATTGGCCATGAATTTCTGGGCAACGATTGAGCATTCATTGAATTATAAGTATCAAGGTGACTTCCCGACAGAGCTGAGCGCACGGCTCCAGCGAGCGGCGGAGGCCGCTTTCAAGTTGGACACGGAAATGTCCGAAATTCGAGAAGAGATTCAGGAGGCCCAACACTACACGCCGCAGAATGGCGCTGGTGGGGATTCTCCGGACTCACCTCACAGTAAGGAAGATTGACGCAATGAAGGTTTCCATTTATGGCAATAACGGCCAGGCCTCGGTGAAGGTCGCGACGGCTTTAAAAAAAGGACTCACGGCGGCAGGCATTGAGCTGGATAGTCTGGACCCAGACATCGTGATCACGGTGGGCGGCGATGGGACGTTGTTATCGGCCTTTCACCACTACAGTGATCGCTTGGACCGGGTACGTTTCGTGGGCATTCACACGGGCCATCTCGGGTTCTATACCGATTGGCGGGACTACGAAGTTCAGGAGCTGATCGATAGTCTGGTCGAAGACAACGGCCAGAGTGTCAGCTATCCTTTACTCACGATTAAGGTGGAGTATGCGGATGGCACCCATCCCGACAAGGCCTTAGCGCTGAATGAGTCGACGATTAAGAAGGTCTCCGGGACCATGGTGGCCGACGTCTACATCAAGGGTGAATTCTTCGAAAGTTTTCGAGGGGATGGCCTGTGCATCTCGACGCCAACCGGATCGACGGCCTACAACAAGGCCGTTGGTGGTGCCGTATTGAGCCCACAGTTCAACGCCATTCAGATGGCAGAAATTGCCTCAATCAACAACCTTGTCTTCAGAACGTTGGGGTCACCGCTGATTTTACCGGCTGATGAGTGGATTCGCGTGGAACCGGCGAGCTCGGCCAACAACGTCTTGATGTGTGACCAGCTGAGTATCGAAGGCCGACCAATCAAAGCGATTACCTATCAGATTGCGCAGCATCGAATTTCCTTTGCTGAGTATCGACACACGCACTTCTGGCAACGTGTCGAGTCCTCCTTTATCGGGAGGGACAACGGATGACGGCCTTTTCGTGGCGCGTGACGGGAACCAGTCCGATTCACGTGCGGACGGTTCTGATGGATCACGGGGTGACTCGGACTTTCTTGAAGAAGGTCAAATTCCATGGTGGGATTGTCACGTTGGATGGCGCAGAGGTTCGCGTCATTGCGATGGCCAATCCTGGTCAAACGGTGGGGTTGCAATTACCACCCGAGCAGGCAAACGACCACGTTTCAACGTCGTTTGCGCCGTTGAAGATTCTCTATGAGGACCCGCACTTTTTGGTGGTGAATAAGCCGGCTGGAATGGCGTCTGTGCCATCGCATCTCTATCCAGACGATACGTTGGCTAATCGTGTTAAAGGGCACCTGACGGCAATTAAGGCCGATAGTACGGTGACCCATATTGTGACGCGACTGGATCGCGAGACCAGTGGCGCCGTGATTTTTGCCAAGCACCACTTTGCCCACTCGATTCTCGACAAGCAGTTGAAGTTACATCAGCTGGACAAACGCTACGTGGCAGTGGCTGCAGGCGTCGTGGCGCCCCGCCATCAGATGGTGACGGCTCCAATTGGTCGGGCAGCGGGTTCATTTATCAAACGCGCTGTTCGATCGGATGGGCGCCAAGCCAGTACCGAACTCCGGGTGGTGGCCCAGTCGCAGACGGCCAGTCTGTTGGCAGTCAAGCTCCACACAGGCCGGACGCACCAGATTCGCGTGCACTGTGAGTCAATTGGGCATCCGCTTCTTGGAGACTGGCTGTATGGCACGACCACGAATCCGTGGATTCATCGTCAAGCCCTGCACTGTGCACGGTTGTCCTTCTACGAACCGTTCATTCAGCAATGGGTGACGTGCTATGCGCCGTTGCCAAGAGATATGGCACGGGTGATTCAACATGAGATTTATAATAATAACATTAGATAGCTAACAAGCTCTGGACCCAGTGAAAACTGATGGTACGGGGCTTTTTCGTTTGTAAGGCCGCTTTACTCCCCTGATAGATGTTGAGGTTTTGAGTTGGATTAGTTGCGTGCCAATTGAATTTAGCTTAAGTTATAATCATAGAATTGCAAGTGCTTTCATTTATATGTGAGATTTGGGACACAGTCGAATGAAACGTTTGCGTAAAGAGGTGAGGGTGTCGTGAATTATTTTGTAGATATGAATTTGGGGTCGGCGGTAACGGGGATTGAAAAAGCCCAGTTTAACCGGATGCACTTGTTTCAAACGGCTGGTATGCCGGCAACTCTGGTGTATTTAGCATACGGGCCACGGTTGCATGAACATTTAAAGAAGTTTGGTTTCCAAGGTGTCGGCTTCTCCATGTATGATTACTTTCAAGAGAGCCGCCTGTATCAAGATGTGGGGCATTTTGATTGGCGTCATTACTGGCAAATGACCTGTCACTATCGCTTGCGGGACGTTCCAGATACGAATGACGTCCGGGTGGATAATGAAGATGGCCAGTTTTTATTGTATGCACATTTTTTGGATAAGGATTATAGCCAAGTTGATTACATTAATTACTTTGATCACGATCACAACAAGATTCGCCGGGATGTTTATGACAGTCGGGGTTTCTTGAGTCGGACGAGTCTACTGGCTGAGAATAATCAGGTCAACACGGAGCTTTACTACAGTCCAGACCAACAAGTTAAAATGATTAAACAATGCAAGCAGGTCGATGGGAAGTCCGTATTGCGGTCGGTGACGTTGAAAAATTATGGCCAGCGAGATTACTACTTTAATGATGAAACAGAGTTGCAGACCTTTTTCGTCAATGAATTAGCTCAGGATGGCGATATTTTCTTCTCCGATCGAAACGGGAAGATGGCCCCAGCGCTGGATCGGACGCGTCCGGACATTAAGATTTGCCCGGTCTTTCACAGCACCCACGTTCGGGTGGGCCAAGACATTGTGACGGGTGCACTCAAGCATGGCATTTATGACTATATTTTGGCACATCCAGAGCGGTTTAACGGCATTGTCGTGTCGACTGAACAACAACGGACGGATCTTTTGGCGCGTTTCAGCAATCTGCCACCGATTACCACCATTCCAGTGGGGTATGCAACGGCGCAACCAGTCGATGTGATGCGACGGGATCCGCACCGGATTATTAGTGTGGCTCGGTATTCACCAGAAAAGCAGCTCATGCATCAGGTCAAGGCGGTTGAAGCGCTAGTTCCAGAATTCCCGGACATTCAGTTACATTTGTTAGGATTTGGGAATAAAATTAAAAATGAACTTCAAAAATATATTGATGAACACAATTTAGGGGATTATGTCTTCCTCAGAGGGTTCCAAAAAGACCTGACTAATGAGTATCGGCAGGCTTCCCTGGCCCTGATGACTAGTGTTGAAGAGGGCTTCTCACTGTCGACTGTTGAGGAATTAAGCTATGGGATTCCCGTGATTGGCTATGATATTCGTTATGGACCAAACGAAATGATTCATGACGGCGAAAATGGCTTCTTGGTACCCGTTAATGATCAAGAACAGCTCGTTAAAAAGATGCGAGAATACCTGTCAAACAGGGAACTACAGCTGACCTTCATGGGGAACGCCCAACGATTAGTTCAAGCCTATTCGCCCACAAAAACGATGGAAAAATGGGAGAAACTGGTTCAATCTTTGAATAGTCAGCCAAAATAAATTTTTGAGTTGAACGGTAATTGGTTTTAATTATAAAAGAAATTAGGTATAATTGAATGAATCGTTATGCGAGCGTCCCATTTTGATGAGACCGCATACACCAGGAATACAGGAACCCTTAATCAAAACGAATGGGAGTGTTGCGCTGTGTATTATTTTGTCAACGAGTATATTCTGCAAAAGAATTCGAGTGTTGAACATACGGCGATTAACCGAGTCAAATTGTTTAACCACTACAAGGCACCTGCAAAAATTGTTACGAAAATCTATGATCGTTTGCTCCATCGGACGATTGGCGATTTTGGCGTAACTGATGACCAGGTTGTGAACATGTTCGATTACTTTCAAGGCGTTACGGAGTATACGGACGTCAAGGTCATGACTGCAGATAGTATTCATATCCCAATTGAGTACGAAGTTACCGTGGGGGCTAACTTTAGTGGCGTCGCTGACGGTGACCGATTGGTGGGCAATGTTGGGTTCATTCCTGGCACCATCGGGCGTGTTTTCTATCAGGAATTCTTTGATCCTCAGGGTAACCGGATCGGAACGGACCTCTGGGATTGGCGTGGATTTAAGTCGGCGACGCAGTACTTTGGTCAGAATGGCAAATTAATCTTACAGCGCTACTACACGCCAGCTGGGCAAACGGTGCTGGAAGAATACTATGCCCAAGATACAGAGGGCAAGCCACTGCCTTCACGGATGATCTTGAAGGATTATCATGGCGAAGGTGACCGGTTCTTCCAGAATACGGATGACCTATTCAGTTTCTTTTTAAATGAATTGAGTAATCAGGACAGTGAGACAACGACCTTTATTGTTGACCGTCCAGGTACTGGGGTTCAACCGTTGTTGGCCTTAAATGATGCCTCCCGGAAGTATCTCTACATTCCAATCAACCACGCAGTCAATCCGAATGACCCCGTACATGCTGACTTGGATGGCTTCTTGGCACCGGCCTTTGAACACTTTGGCCACTTTGATGGCTTTATCACGGCAACCTCTCAACAAGCGGAAAATCTGACAACACGTTTCCCAAAGGCACATGTCTTCGCCATGCCGGCCGTCACCACGCTTCCATTATCTAAGGAAGGAACAGAGAAGGTAGCACCAGCACAACGGATACCGCATAGCTTGTTGTATGTTGGCCGGATTGGCCAGGACAAGCAGATTGATCAACAGCTGCGGATGTTTGCGCTCGTCAAAGATCGGGTACCGGATGCCACGTTTACGTTATTTGGCTATGGGGACCCGCAGTATGTTGCGGACATGAAGAAGCTCACGGATGAACTTAAACTGACTGGCAGTGTCTTCTTTAAGGACTACGTTGCCAATTTGGCTGAGCAATATGATCATTACCAGGTCCTGACGAATATGTCGCTGGCTGATGGTGGGCCACTGGCCATGATGGAAGCGCTGATGCATGGAATTCCAGCCGTCAGCTATAAGTTTAACTACGGTCCAGCTGAGTTGATTACGGAAGGTCAAGACGGCTACTTGATTGATCCAGGGCAAAATCTCCAGATGGCGGAGAAGATTGTGGGCTTGTTCACTGATACAGCTAAGTTAACGGCGTTTAGTGATGCTGCTTATGCGAAGTCGCACACACAGTGGACGCGGCGGAAGGTCTGGAATCGTTGGCAGAAGGCGCTTAAAGCCTAACGTGGCGGCTTGAGAAAGGAAGGTCCGGGAATGTATTATTTTTTAAATGACAACATGCAATATTCAAAATCAGGGATTGAACAAGCCGAAATCAACCGGTTACGGCTGTTCGACAAGCATCAAGTGCCAGCCAAAATCGTGACACGTGTCTTCTCGATGAATCTCACAAATATCCTTCGCCAGGCAGGCATTGCGCGTGAAGACTTTGTGAATTTGTTTGAATTTTTCTGTGACAGTGTTGATGTGGAACCCAAATCATTTACCATGAATGATTTCTCGTTACCAGCTAACACCACGACGACGCGCAAGGATAATCAACTTCAAGTGTTCGCCCAAGGGAAGATGATGATGATCATCTATTTCCGCAAGGACAGTGAAGAGATTAGCAATGTCCAATACTTCGATGTCAATGGCCGGACTATTAAGATGGTTTGGTGGGACGTTCGTGGCTTCAAGAGCCTCGAACAGCTCTTTGACTGGGAAGGTAAGATTTCTCAGGAACAGTACTTTGGACCGGATGGCCTGGTGCATATTGAAAAGAATCACTACCTCAATCGTGCTGGTAAAGCTTGTCTTTCATGGCGAGTATTGAATTATCGCCAGAGTAATTGGGTCTTCAGCGGGATGAATGAGTTGACACGGTTCTTCTATGATGAACTGAACGCGAGAACGACAGGCAACGTCTTCATCTGTGACCGAACGGTGGAATGTGACTGGGCACTTTTTCACATGCAGACGCCAGCGTTTAAAGTGCTCCATCTGCATAACGACCACGTCAGCGACCCCAGTGATATGCTGCACTCGCCACTGAACAATAACTACACGAATGCATTAAACAATTGGGACAAGTGGGATGCCGTGATTTCGGCGACGCCAGAGCAGTCACAAGATATTGTGGATCGCTTTGGAACGGCAATCCCTGCGTTTACCATTCCAGTAGGGTATGTGACTGATGAGGAGATTGCTCGTAAGCATCAGTCGTTCGACAAACGCCAGAAGAATCTGATTGTGCACGTGGCCCGGTTGGCACCTGAAAAACAGCAAAACCATTCTATTGAGGCCTTTGCGCAGGTTCATCAACAATTTCCAGATGCTCGTCTTGAACTCTGGGGTTATGCCAATGGTGATATTGAAAATAAGTTCAAACAACAGGTGGCCGATGCCGGCCTGATCGATGTTGTCAGCTTCAAGGGGTACACGCATGATATTGGGGCCGTATACGACCGTGCCCAGCTGGGGGTTCTGCCAAGTCGGGCAGAAGGCTTCTCGTTGACCTTGTTGGAAGCCCAATCCCATGGGGTGCCGATGGTCGCTAACGACGTGAAGTATGGGCCTAGCGATATCATTCAGGATGGCGAGACCGGGATCTTAACGGAGAATGGCAAGCCGCAACAATTGGCAGATGCAATGATTAAGTTGCTTAGTGATCGCGATCAACTGCAGGCTTTCAGTGATGCCGCATATGAGAATGCCAAACGTTACGCTGAGGATGCCGTTTTCGACCAATGGCAACAGTTGCTGGACTACTTTGCCAATTTAACGGAAGACAAGACCGCCGTTACAGCGGATTAATAGCGAAAGGAAACCGCCAAAAACGTTCTTTGTTTAGGCGGTTTTTCTATCTAAGGGGGTGTTCGGATGCATCGTTCTGGAGAAACTTGGATGGCTGTTATTTTAGGCGTTATTTTCTTAGGCTTTCTGGGTTATTGGACCACGCAGCGTTTTGTGGGCGGTCCCAATCGGCATTACTATCAGCGGACTAAAACTGATAATCGAGGGACTATTGCACGGGGGCATTATTCACAGGAAGAATTGAGGGCACTGACCCTGTTAACGCACGGTAGCCAATATCATGGCAATACAAGCCTGGATATCGCCGCGACAAAGTATGCCTATCAGTTGGATGGGGAGCCGTTACCCAATATTGTGGGGCAGGATGGTGTGTTGCAGCTGTATAACAAGTCAGAATTCATGACGACGGCAATGGTTCGAGACGCAGCTGCGTATTGGAATCGCCTTGCTGGGGTGAAAATCGTTGAGATTGTTGATCGGCAGCGGTTAAGTGATGAGGTGATTCATGACGATGAAAATCAGCGCGGCGTCTTGGGGCGGCAATCCTACAATGGTCAGGGCTTGATATTTTTCCCTCAAAATTGGCATATAAGTAACCTCTCAGCCAAAGATCGGAACAATTGGCAGGAGGCAGCATTGATTCATGAGATTGGGCATGCTTTGGGAATTCCGCACTTAGGTGGCGGGCCCTTGGGTGGAAATGCAGCCACTGCGGGAATTATCACAACTGAGTTTATGGCGCCATGGCGACCGGTACGTAATCCCTTGGGCGTGCGTAGTACAACGGTCGATGCGGCGGCGCTGGCTTTAGCCGGGTTGAGCTGGCAACAGCCACGCAAATTGGCCAGCTGGGTGCTGACGACGCCAATGGCTACTGTAACTTACAATCAAGGACGTTTGACGTCAACAATTCCACGGGGGAGTGAATCATGACAAAGTTAACGAAACGGCTGGCGATTCTGTTGGTCCTAGCACTCGTGGTGGCGGGTGTGTTCATGGGGCTGAATCGGCTGAATGCCTCGATGACGGATGATGCGCACTATTATCAGCGGACAAAGGCGACGAATACAGTCGATGGTATCGTCAATTTAAAAACCTATAAGCAGTCAGAGCTTGAACAGCTTACCAGGATGACTCATGGCACGAAATACACGGGTAATCGTAGCTTGGATGCGGTCGCCACCCGACACGTCTACAAAATGAATGGCAAAAGTATCCGAAATTTTATGGGGAGTGACGGTATCTTACAGATACACAATGAATCCAAGATGATGACGACACCGATGGTTAAGGATGCCGCTGAATTTTGGAATCGGGTGGCCGGATTTGACATTGTCCAGGTCGTCGATAAGGCGAAGGCTAGTGATGAAATCATCCATGATGCCAAGAGTAAGGATAAATACATTGGCGGCCAGCAGTATGATGGCACGGGGATGAAATTCTACCCGGCAAATTGGCAGACAAAGGGGTTCACCGCAGCCGAGGATCAGAATAACTGTGAGGCGGTGCTGATTCGTGAGATGGGGCACGCGCTGGGCATTCCGACGTTGGGCGGTGGCAAGACGGGCGGTAACGCCGGGGCGATCGGTTACATTACACCTGAAGTCATGAGTGTCTGGGAGACCGGACCGAATATGTTACCGGCTAACCACAAGGGAATTCGAAGCACACCGATGGATGCAGCAGCAGTTGCACTAGCTGGAATCAGCTGGCAGCATCCACGCAAATTGGGAGCTGCCGTCTTGAGTGGCCAGCAAACAACCGTCATCTATAATAACGGGCACCTTTCAACTAAATAGTGGGATGGGGACTCAGCATTGGCGAATATCAGTGTTGGGTCCTTTTGGTTTGTCTATGTAACTAATAAGGAGTGGAATACTGGAAATATCAAAAAATCACCCGCAATATTGAGACGTTACAAATGGTGGCTTACAGGTAATTTCATAGAGAACTAAAATGGCGTAAATATTTTTGAAAACGAATGAATTCGCCTATTTAGAGGATATTTGTGTTTAAACTAAAAATGATACAGGCTATCAGCTGATAGAACAGCCACGATTTGTATGTTACGTTTTTAAACTAATGTGAGTAAATTGGCAATTTAATGCAACCGTATGCGCACGAATTAGGGCTATATTTGCGAGTCGGATACTTGCTTTATTAACGAATTTATGGCTAATTAAAGTCGTGAAATTTAGCAAACCATACAGATTTTTTAATCAAAATATCATAAAAGTGGATAAAAAAGCCAACTAACGAAGCCACATTCGTTAATGGTGTCAGTTGTATATAAAATCCCCCCTCCAAGATATACAATAGTCCATATCGAGACTATCACTGGTATATCAATGTTCACAAACTGATAAGGACAGCTAAAAATCTTTCACAAACACTAAAAATAATCAGTTAATCAGTTGCCCTTAAAATTAGAGACTGCTGTTAAAGAATTAGAGCTTTTACAATTTTCGCCGTTTTCTCAGATAGACCAATAATAATTTTATCTTTAAAACAGTATGTATAGTAATTTTATGATAAAATGATTTTGTTGAAGAGCTCGTTCATAGGGGGTACTCGTTTATATATGCGACTCTTCATTGTAGAAAAGTGTATAGACCACTTACACTTAACTTGTAAACCTGTAGGCATGATGCGGAACTGGGAGGCATGTCTACAGCCAACATTTCACAGACAACTTAAGGAGGACGATTAAAAGTGAAATTCATGCGGAATAAAGCTTTTAATGGCGACCCCAAGCTGCGTTACAAGATGTACAAGGTAGGGAAGACCTGGGTCTTCGCTGCACTGGCATCATTTTCGCTTTTGGGGGCTGGATCATTGACTGCAAGTGCAGATAGCACTAGTCAAGCCGATACCAGTAGTAATGCACAGGTTGTTTCATCAGCAGCAAGCTCAGCAGGCGCGGCTGCGGATGAACTAGAGTCGAACGCATCATCAACTAATACATCTGAAGCAACATCTGAGGCTGCCAGCTCTTCAGCTAGTGGCGCGGAGTCTTCAGCTACTTCTAGCGCCGCTTCATCTGCGACAACTGCCGTACAAGAGGATGAAGTAGTTGCGACTAGCAGTCATTCAGAAACAACATCTTCAAGTGCCGCGAGTTCTACGAGTGCGACGAGCACTTCTGCTGAAGCCACGAGTGCTGCAAGTGCAGTGACTGATTCGGCCACTGCTGCTAGTTTAGCATCAACGGCTAAAGTAGATGTGACGTTGACCACCAATGTGAATAAAGTCGTGACCAAGGTCGCAACTACTAAAAAGGCAGTTGTAACGCCTTCGTATGAAAGCGCTACGGTCGGATCAAGTGCTGCAAATGATAATGGTACAGCTGCAGAGAATGCGGAAGCAGCTGCTAATTTGGCAGCTGCTTCGTCCGCAGCCAGTGCGGCAAGTAGCTATGCAGCAGTTGTAGAAACTCAAAATGCGTTAGACGTTCAAACGGCAAACAGTGCTGCACAGAGCGCCTACAAGGAGGCTGCAAAAGCTTACGAATTTGTTGAGCACTACAACAGTTTAGCTGCAATGTACTCTCAGGCATCAATCGATATTGCCGCCGGGAGTGCCGCCGGGGATGTCGGCGCGAACACTATGGCTTACGTGAATGCATTGTCTATGGCAACGTCGTACACAGCTGAAGTGAGCTCATACGCGTCAATGGCAGATTCAGCAGCAATGGCTACGCGGAATGCTGCAACACAACAGATCGTATACTTGGTCAGCAGTGCTAGCACTAGTGTTAACGCCGCAGCCAGCACAGCCAATGAATTGGCTGCATCTGCTGCTGCTGCCGCAAGTAGTGCTTATACGGCAACGCAATATGATAAAACCAATTCGGCTGCGTTATCTGCCTACTCAGCAGCTAACAGTGCCGCAGCTGAAGCAAGCAGTGCCGCTGCAGCCTTAAACGATGCTGCAACTAAAGCAGCACAAGCATGGACGGTAGCAAGTAATGCCGCCGAAGCTGCTGCAACCGCTACGGACGATACGGCATACAACGCTGCGATGGGTGCTCTGTCAACGGCTAATGGCTTAGCGAGTGAAGCTGTGACGACTTTGGAAACAGCTACGACGGCTACTAGTGTCGCACAGGCAAAGGCTGAGGAAGCTTCTACGTTAGCAATTTCAAACATTGCAAATAGTGCTGCAGCCAGTGCAAGCAATGCCAGCTCTGACGCAACAGCTGCTAGCAGTTCAGCTTCGGAAGCAGCACAGTATGAGGGTGACCAATCTGTTCTATACGCTGCCGATGCTGCAAGCTCAGCAACAGTTGCCGCTTCAGCAGCTGCTGCTGCTTCTACGGCAGCGGTGAATGCTGCCAATGCTTCCACAGCTAAGGATGCAACTTCTTACGCTAAGGCAGCTGCCAGTTCTGCCGCTCTCGCATCGTCAGCAGCTAGTGATGCTGCGGTAGCTGCAGCATTAGCAGAGAAATTCAATACGCACGTTACTGGTGAAAACACTGATAAAAATGGGGCAACCCTGGTAACAACGATTAACGATGATACGCTCTCCGTGGGCGATACTTTGACAATTACAACTGAGATTTCCAATTTAGTGAGTGGTATTTGGATCTACTCACTGACTGGAACTCAGACTTATACGTGGTACGTCTCCACTGATGGCAATACGTGGAATGAGTTGACTCAAACTACCGGTAAAAAGACGACAACGACGAATACTTTCACGATGTCGACGGCCGGAACTTACTATTTCCAAGCTGTGGTATCTGGGAAGAAGAGTTACCCAACACAGTTTGGATCAACGGACTTCAACGCTGCCTCCAACGTTCTGACGGTTGTAGTCACTGATGCAAATGGAGATTACACGGATCAAGCGTCTAACGCATCCAGCTTAGCGGCAAGTTATGCGGATGCGGCAAATGCTGCAGCATCTAATGCCAGCAGCGCCATCTCGAATGCTTATGAAGTAGCCAACATTGATGGTATTGCCGCAGCGACTTCTTATGCAAACATGGCGAAATCGGATGCAGCTATTGCAGCAAGCAACGCAGCTAGTGCAACGAGTGCCGCTACAGCAGCAAGCACCGCATACAGTAACGCGGCTGCGTTTGAAGCTGCTAAAGATTACTCAGCTGCTAGCTCTTATGCCTTAGAGGCTGCCGCTGCTGCTTCAACGGCTAGTTCATATAACACGACGGCTAGTTCGGCAGCCAATGCCGCATTAGGCCATGTGAACACAGCTTTGGGAAAAGCGAAGGCCAATGACTACTTGGCATCTAGCTATGCAGAATTAACAGCGGCTGCAGCCAGCGAGGCAGCGAGTTTAGCAACCGTGGCTGGTTCTCATGCTAACGATGCTAATAACGCTTACTCCTCAGCGGTTGACTTCAACTCGGGAGCAACTGAGTATTACGAAGCCGCTATTTCCGCCGCTGCTGAAGCATTAGCGCAAGCACAAACAGCATCTAGTGCCGCTTCTACGGCGGCATTGGCCGCTGCAGAAGGCGATGCGGATACAGCAGAAATGATGTATGACCAAGCAATAACGAACTTGGCTTACACCAAAGATGCATTGAACGCCGCTTCTGCCGCTGCTAGTTCAGCAACAAAGGTCATTGTTGATGCGCAACTGGATAACACGACGACCCTGGCTTCTTCTGCCGCAGCGATTACATCTTCAGCAACTGTTGAAGCTAATACGGCATCATCTGTAGCAAACTCTTTAGCCAATGCGATGCCTAGTAACACAAGCTTAGGTGCTTCTTACGTGGCTCAAGCAGCTTACTACGCACAGTCAGCTTTGTTGGACGCTGCGTATGGTGATCAAGCAGCTGAAGCAGCTACTAGCTACATGACGTTGGCGTCTTCAGCGGTTAGTGCAGGTAACTTCGTTGAAGCGAGTTCCTACGCTGCCGCAGCCGATTCTTCAGTTGCCGAAGCCGCTTCCTACGCGGTTGTCGCAACGGCTGCAGCATCGGATGCAACGATTGCAGCCAGTTATGCAGTGAACTACTCAAACAAGACGAACACTTATCAGAGCAAACCTAGTGGGAACGCCTCGACACTTTGGGGGATTACGTTAAGTTCTGGTTATACGCAACAACCAGCGCCAATGACGACGACAGTTGCTGGGAACACGATTTCACTGACGGCGACATCTAAGGTTTCTGGATTAGGGAACATCCTTGGGGCCTCAGGAACTTGGTACGTTCAAGTAAACGGTAAGTGGATGACCACCGAAAATGCTGTAAAGGCAGGCTATATTGAATCAGCAACGCCTTCTAACAAGACCGGTGGATTTATTACAACTTCAACATTAAGTACGACATTGACGGTTAAGACGAGCAAAGACTTTACTGGAACGTTAATCTTCCAAGCGAAGTCTTCATATGGTTTGATTGGGGACACGCTTTACAGCAACACTGCAGAAGTTGACATTTACGATAGCGAAATTCCAGCGACTGGGATTGAGATTAGTGGTGATAGTTATGTCTTCACGAATGATGTGACGAACTATGTGGCTAACACTAATCCATCGAGTGCCACTGGAAATGTAACTTGGACGAGTAGCAATACTTCAGTTGCTACCATCGATTCATCTGGTGTGTTGACAACTGTTGCTGATGCGAAGGGTACCACGACGATTACGGCAGTTATTACCAATGCGGATGGAACCACTTATAAGGCAACGAAAGTGGTCACAGTTGGTAGTGGGTTGAACGACCAAAAGGTTAATGCCGGGGATGATTTGGAATGGACACCAGCTACTGATGCTGGGACAAGTTCTGACACGGCAACTTACCAATGGTACTTTGCAAGCACTGAAAATGGCACGCAAACGGCTATTGCCGGTGCAACCAACGCAACACTTTCGTTATCCGATATCAAGACTAGTCAGGCGGGCTACTACTTCCTGAAGATTACTTCTGGCGGGAATTCCACCACTCTGGGTGCTGGTTTACTGACAGTTAATGGTACAACTTCCGAAGATGCTGAAGCAGCAGCGTCAGATGCAGCGTCTGCAGCAGCAGTTGCTGGCGATTACGCAGCAGTTGCTAGTTCCTATGCTAACGTTGCTGATCAGTATGCTGGAAATAACAAGTCAGCAGCGTCATATGCGGCTGATGCACAAACGGCAGCTTCTGCGGCGTCGACAGCAGCCTCTGAAGCGTCAACAGCTGCATCAACGGCAGCCGAAAATTATAGCAACGCTAAGTCAGCAGAAGCGGCAGGGGACAATGCGGCAGCTAAAGAATATGCTTCGCAAGCGCAAACAGCAGCCTCTGCAGCACATGCAGCAAAGGACAAGGCTTCTAGCGCTGCCAACGATGCGTTAAGTTACGCAAACTTGGCAATCGCGGCTGAAGGAGATTCGGACTCCGATTCCGACAGCGACTCGGATTCTGACAGTGACTCGGACTCCGACAGTGATTCCGATTCCGACAGTGA
>CALNAJ010000003.1 GCA_937874695.1 uncultured Lactobacillus sp. | reverse complement strand
TGTTTCACAGAGGTGAAGTGCATGCCAACAAGTTTAGCGAACATTAAGAACAAACTGGACGAGCGCATTGGCGAAAAGCTGATGGTGATCGCACAGGCCGGGCGTAAGAAGACAACAGAACGGCATGGAATTCTTCGGGAAACCTATCCAGCTGTATTCGTTGTGGATTTAGACCAGGACGAAAATTCGTTTGAACGGGTTTCATATAGCTATACCGATATCTTAACCAAAAACATCGAAGTCGACTTTGATGAATAAATAATTGGGCCAGTGAGGCCTTTTTATTTTGGAAAAAATTTAGAAATAAGGGTTCACAAGCACTGGCTGATTAGGAATTAGCTTAGGGCTTGGAGAACCCTTTTTATTTTGGCGGTAACCATAGTATAATAGGCTTAATCAGATTCAGGAGAACGGTAGGCAGTGGCCTATCTGGAATTAAGGTGAGCTCATGCAACTGATTGAAAAGGCGCCTGCCAAGATAAACCTCGGGCTCGACACCCCGTACCATCACCAGGATGGCGCGGAGGAGTGGAACATGGTCATGACGTCCGTGGACTTGGCTGACTATGTCGAAATTCAAACGTTAACCAAACATAAACGCATCCGGGTTGCCTCGGATAGTGGCTTTTTGCCAAATGATCAGCGAAACTTGGCCTATCAGGCTGCCCATTTACTCCAAACGAAATTCAACGTGGGTGAGGGCGTCAACATTCGAATCAAAAAGAATATTCCTGTCGCTGCGGGATTAGGCGGGGGATCATCCGATGCTGCCGCCGTGTTGCGGGGCCTCAATCAACTGTGGGACCTGGGATTAAGCTGGCAGGAGTTGGCAGAACTCGGCTTGCAGATTGATTCGGACGTACCGTACTGCGTTTACGGGCGAACGGCTCACGTGCGCGGTCGCGGTGAACGCATTACGCCGCTGTCGAAGCTGCCGGCTGCGTGGGTGGTCTTGGCCAAACCCAAGGTGAGCGTCTCTACGCCCAGCATCCTTCAGCAGATTCGCTACGATGATCTGGAACATCCGGATATCGATAGCTTATTAAAAGCGGTGCGCGACCAAGACATTGAGGAAATGTGTGCGGTCATGGGCAACGTGTTGGAGCCGTTGACAGCACACCGGTACCCGGAGATTACGCAGCTCAAACAACAGATGATGAAGTTCGGCGCCGACGCCGCTCAGATGAGTGGGACTGGGCCGACCGTCTTTGGTTTGTGCAGTAAGCAATCGCGGGCCCAACGCGTCTTTAATGGGATGAAGGGCTTCTGTCGCGAGGTGTATTTAGTCCGGCCATTGCCGTAAGCCGAGGGGGAAAATAGTGATACAGACAGCGGCACAAATCTTTCAGGCGATTCAGAACGATCCGCAGAATCAAGCCTTTACCGAACAGGGGATTCAGCCGCTCTATCATGTTGAAGCCGGAGCGGAGATCTTGTTAGTCAGTCAGGCGCCGAGTCGGCGGGCACAGGCATCGATGACCTTCTGGGACGATGCCAGTGGGAATCGACTGCGGGATTGGATGGGTGTGACCAAGGCGCAGTTCTACGATTCAGGAAAGGTGGCCGTGTTGCCGTTGGACTTTTACTATCCCGGTAAGCATGCCCACGGCGGTGACCTGCCGCCGCGTAAGGGTTTTGCGGACAAGTGGCACGCCCCACTGCTGGAATTAATGCCTAACATTAAGCTGACCCTGTTGATCGGCCAGTACGCGCAGAAATACTATCTGCCCAAGCGTGAACAGACGCTGACGGCAATCGTGGCGCACTATCAGGATTATTTTCCGGCTTACTTTCCATTGGTGCATCCGTCACCGCTGAACTATGGGTGGCTACACCAGCATCCGTGGTTCTTAGATAATGTGGTGCCTGAGTTGCAGGCACGTGTCGACCAAATTATTCACTAAAATTACGAGGCACCGAATTGGCAAAAATGTTGATTTGGCGCCTTTTTGCATATAACAAAATTTGTAAGACGTTTGGCTGGTGTTGCTCAGTGAAAACGGGCATGATAGCTAGGTGAGGTGAAGGCATTGGAGAGAGAAAATATTCCCGTAGATCCCCGGATGGTCGCCGAAGTGGGGGCTATTCTGAAGGGGCAATTGACGCAGTTGGAATTGATTCAATTGCTATATAGCAAGCGTCAAGATGAGCGGGCGAAATAGTCCCCGCGTAATAGGCGAAAAAATGGATTATCTATCAAATAGAGAACAATAGTGCCACAGATTATGAAAATTGCCATGAATTTCAAGCAAAGAGTGGAAAACGCTCTCATTTTTAGCTAGAGTAGAGGTAATAAGCCTAAAGTGAACGTTGTATCAGTCTGGTTTAACGTGTTCAAAGCAGTAAAGACTAATTTTTTTGCGCGCTGAATCCGATACAACGTTGAAAATAACTAGAAATGGGGTAGTCAATATGAAAACTTGGCAAAAAATTCTGGGTGGCACCGCCGCTGCGGCTGTCGTTAGTGCCATCAGTGTGTTAGGTGGCGCGGCGGTGGTCTACCAGGCTGCCACGAAATCCTTCAGTCGTAATCGACTTAAAACCAAAAAACGCGCGATTGCAGAGAATACCGCGAACGATAATGCTTGGTATCTCCGACATGATCCGGCTGAATGGACGCAGACCAGCTTAGATGGCCTGATTTTGCGAGCTAGCTTGGTAGAAGCCGAGAAGCCAACGAAACGTGTAGCAATTCTGGCCCACGGATTGGGTCATGCCCGTGAACAAATGATTCCGTACGCCCGGGTCTTCCATAATTGGGGGTACGCGACGTTGATGCCTGATGCGCGGGCTCACGGCGATAGTGAAGGTCACACGATTGGTTATGGTTGGCCCGACCGTTTGGATTATACCGGCTGGATCAATCAGGTCGTTGCCAAGTATGGGGATGACTGTGAGATTGTTCTGATGGGGATCTCGATGGGGGCCGCCACGGTGATGGCGACTGCCGGCGAAGACCTGCCCCACAACGTTAAGGCCGTGATTGCCGATTCGGGGTATGCCTCCGTCTTAGCTGAAGCCCGCTTCCGGATTCGTCACAAATATCACTTACCCACGTATCCAATCGTGCCGATTGCTGATCAGTATTCCCGATTGGCCGAGGGCTATCGCCTATCCGATGGTAATATTGCTGAGCAACTGCGACACACGCACTTACCGTTGCTGTTGATTCAGGGCGCCAACGACCAGACGGTTCCTGTGGAGAACCTGGATGTACTCTATCGGGCTGCAGCAGGACCGAAGGAAAAGTACCGAGATCCCAGCGCTGCCCACATTGCAACACGGGAGACGGACCCCGTTAAATATGATCAAATGGTGGCAGATTTTCTGAAAAAGTATGTTGATTAAGGAAGACTTAAGCGCGGTTGACAAGTTTTCATTATCTGGTAAGATATTAAACGGTAATCATTACTGTTTACATATTTAGCGGAGAAATGGGATGAGTCGATTGCAGCTTGGAAAACGAAAATTTTGGCGGCGAGGTCTCCTGACCCTACTGGCCATCTTAATGGTGGGAGTTACCCTGAGTGCATGCTCGGCGGCGCCCACCACTAAGCATGCCGACAATCAGATTCATGTGGTCGCGACCTTGGGCTTCTACGGTGAAGCGGCCAAGGCCATTCTAGGCGATCGCGGTCAGGTGACGACGGTCATCAATAGTCCTAGTATCGATGCCGAAAGTTATGAGCCAGACGTGAAGACGGCTAAGAAGGTCGCTAAGGCCGATGTGGTCATTGCGAATGGCCTGGGCTACGATAGTTGGATGGACCGGGTCGTAGCGGCTAACGATGACGCTCAGACAAAGAAACTCACGATTGGTACCCTTATGGGCAAGAAAACGGGAGACAATCCCCACTTATGGACGGACCCCACGACTATGGTCAAAGTGACCCGGCATTTGGTGACACAGTTCAGTAAGCTTGAACCGAGTCATGCGGCCGAGTTCAAACGCCGAGGAACCGCCTATGAGAAACAATTGGCAGTCTTGCCAAAACTCGCTAAGCAATTAGCCAAGCACAGTGATCAGCAGAAGGTCGCGGTAAGCGAACCCGTCTTTGACTTGGCATTAAGTACAATGGGCTATCGGATTAGCGATGGTCACTTTGCGCAGTCAATCGAAGAGGATAGCGACCCCACACCGGCTGATATCACCAAGCTTCAAAATCAAATTAAACAACGTAAAATTGCCTTCTTTGTAGAGAATACACAGAACACGAGTAAAAACGTGACGGCAATGGTCAATCTTGCCAAAAAGTACAACATTCCCATTGTCAAGGTAACCGAGACGATGCCGGTCAATCAAAGCTACCGGACCTGGATGCTGAAGCAGTATCAACAGGTTCAACGAATTCAAGCGAAGGAGGGGCAGTCCTAATGGAAAGTGCACCCATTTTAAAATTAGAACATCTCGGCGTGACTTTCCCCAATCACCCGGTCTTTGACGACCTTAACCTGACGATTCGCCAGGGAGAAATGTGGAGCATCATCGGGAAAAACGGGGTCGGTAAGACGACATTGATGCGGACAATCCTCCATCAATTGCATCCCACTCATGGAAAAATTTCTTACCTACCAAGTCAGGGGGATGTCAAGATTGGCTACGTGCCACAGTTTCGAAACATCGATGCCGACTATCCGTTGACCATCAAGGACTTCGTGGGATTGAATCTGACCGGTTGGAAGTTGCCCTGGCTCTCCGCCAAGGAACGCGCTAAGGTTCAAAAAATTCTGGATCAGACGGGTCTGAAGCAGTTGGCCAAGCGGCCAATCGGTCAGGCCTCGGGTGGGGAAAAGCAGAAGGCTTACCTCGCGCAGGCTTTGGTGGAAGCGCCTAATTTGTTGATTCTGGATGAATCGACGGCCAGTCTAGATCCCGTGACCAAGACGGAACTACTAGACTTAGTGACAGAGTTGAATCAACGCTTGAAGTTGACGGTCCTTTTTGTGACCCATGATATTCCGATGGCCCAGAAGTATACGCAACACTACTTAATGATGACGCCCGGTAAAGTGGAACAGGGGCCCATCGCGAATTTGACGACCGAAAAGGTGTGGGAGGGCGAAAATGTTTAGTTATGAATTTATGCGAAACGCCTTCGCGGCCGGCACCATCATCGCCATCATCTGTGGTATTATGGGCGTTTTCGTGATTGCCCGGAACATGTCTTTCTTGACGCATACGCTCTCCGAGATTGGCTTCTCCGGGGCGGCCTTCGGGGTCTTCGCTGGCTGGGCACCATTAAACGGGATGCTCCTATTTACGGTGGTGAGCTCGGTTATCGTGGGTCAGCTCTCGGCGCGTTCTGAACGCCGGGAAGCGGCAACCAGTGCGATTTCGGCCCTGTTCATTGGGCTGGGAATTCTATTCCTCTCGCTGGCAAATAAGAACGCCAGTTATGCGACCAGCATCCTGTTCGGGAGTGTTATTGGGATCAGTGCCGGTGACGTGCAACAGATGTTGTGGCTGTCGCTACTTGTACTGGTCGTGGTTTTCGTGATCTACCGGTTCCTGAAGTTTGATTCATTCGATCATACCGGGGCTCGGGTCAAGGGGCTTTGGACCAATGCGCTCTCGATTACCTTTTTGGTTTTGCTGGCGCTGAGTGTCAGTGTGGCTGCTCAAATCGTGGGGTCACTGTTGATCTTTATCTTGTTGACGCTGCCGGCGGCTACAGCCAAGTACTTCGCTCACACAGTGGGGGGGATGATGGTCCTCGCCATCACGTTGGCCCTGGTCGGCGTCTGGAGCGGCTTGGTTCTGAGTTATGCGACGAACTTCCCCGTGTCATTCTTCATCGCGGCCATCGAAGCCATTTTCTACTTCATTGCCTTAGGTTGGCAACGACTACAGACTGCGGAATGAGTTAGCATACAGGTTGAAAACGGTCGCCTGCGGCTGTCAGAAATTCCGCCTGCTGTGGGGACCGGTCCAAGCCTGAAGAGCGGTCTTGGACCTCGACTTGAAACCTCGCCAAAATACGGCAAGTTTTCAAGCTCGTCCCATGGCCTAACCTGGCTTGAGAACGCCAGCTAAGGCCATCGTCACAGCTGGCATCCATTCCTGACCTCCTCCGGCTAAGCTTGTTTTCAAATGTGATACTGGCTTAACCATGGTATGTTATCGGGAGGCATGATTTGTGACTTGGGATATTTTGAATGACTAACAATAATTAATAAAAAATAGTCTAAAGCTGTGGTGGCTCAACGTTTAGCGTTGGTTCGCCACAGCTTTTGTGCATGTCGTGATAGCAATCAGTTGAAAGTCGCCTGGGAAACCTATAGGCTGATAACTGGAAGTAATGGGATTGGTTATAGAAGTAAGGTTGGTTAATCGTAAATGGTTCAGACCTTTTCTGGCTTTCATAATCAGATCATCACGGATTATGCTTTCATTTTGATAAAAGTCCCAAAAAATTATTAATTCTAACCGAAATGTAACGAAAAACCCGAACATTTATGCTAAAATTGGGCTTACAATTAACTCTAAAGAAATAGATGAGGTGAAGAGGTTGAAAGTCAGAAGAAGTGACCGTTTGGTCGATATGACTCGGTATTTATTAGAACGCCCGCACCAACTGGTGTCTTTGACATTTTTTGCAGCGCGGTATGAATCGGCCAAGTCTTCCATCAGTGAAGATCTGACTATTTTGAAGCGGACGCTCCAAGCTCGTGGTACCGGTCTACTGGAGACCGTCCCCGGTGCCGCTGGTGGTGCCCGGTTTATCCCTTACATTTTAAGAGAAGAAGCCGAACAATTTGTCGGTGAAATGATTACCGAATTGTCCGAAGCCGACCGGTATTTGCCCGGTGGCTACGTTTATATGTCAGACATCTTGGGTCGGCCCGCAGCCTTGCGTCAGATCGGTCGAATCTTGGCAACGCAGTACCTGAACCAGTCCGTCGATGTTGTGGTGACGGTAGCGACTAAAGGTATTCCGTTGGCTGAGAGTGTTGCCAGTTATCTGAATGTGCCGTTTGTGATTGTGCGACATGACTCTCAGATCACTGAAGGCTCAACGGTGAGCGTGAACTACGTCTCCGGCTCGACCAAACGGATCGAACGGATGGCGCTGTCCAAGCGTAGTGTGAAGCCAAATTCACGCGTGTTAATCGTTGATGATTACATGAAGGGTGGCGGGACCGTTGGTGGTCTGCGCTCTCTGGTCGATGAGTTTGATTCACAACTCGCCGGCGTGGCAGTCTTTGCCGAAGGTGATTTTGACGGCCAACGGACTGTTAGCAAGTACACCTCGTTACTGAAGATTCAGACCGCGGACGAACAGATCCGTGTGGCGCCAGGGAATTACCTGACTCAGATTTTCGGCGATGAAAATAATTCATTAAATTAGGAGATATCGGAATGAGCACGAGAAATACGATTATCCTCGCAGCCGGTAAGGGTACGCGGATGAAGTCAAAGCTGTATAAGGTTCTACACAAGGTTTGTGGCAAGGCCATGGTCGACCACGTGCTGACCCAAGTTGAAAAGACCAACATGGATAAGGTTGTCACGATTGTCGGCTACGGTGCCGATGACGTGAAGGCCACGCTGGGTGACCGGACGCAATACGCCCTGCAAGCCAAGCAACTCGGGACCGGGGATGCTGTTTTACAAGCAGAACCCATTTTGAAGGATGAAGAAGGCACGACACTGATTGTGAGTGGTGATACGCCGCTGTTCCAAGCACAGACGTTTGAAGACCTCTTTGCCTACCACGAAGCCAAGCATGCGGCCGCTACAATTTTGACGTCCGTTGCCCCAGATCCTACCGGTTACGGTCGAATCGTGCGGAACAATATCGGTATCGTGGAAAAGATCGTGGAACAAAAGGATGCCAACTCCGAAGAACAAGAAATTCACGAAATCAACACGGGAGTTTACGTGTTCGATAACAAGAAGCTCTTCGCTGCGTTACACAAGACCTCTAATGACAACGCACAAGGCGAATATTACCTGACCGATGTCGTTGAAATCTTGAAGCATGACGGAGACATCGTGGCAGCGTACAAGATGGCTGACTTCGATGAATCCATGGGGGTTAACGACCGGGTTGCCCTGGCCAACGCCACCAAGATCATGCGCGACCGGATCAATGAACAACACATGCGCGACGGTGTGACCTTGATTGATCCCGCTACGACGTACATTGATGCCGGTGTGAAGATTGGTGCCGACACCATTATCGAACCGGGTGTCCAATTAAAGGGCAACACGGTTATTGGTGACGACTGCTACATCGGATCTCACTCCGAACTGCGGAACACCACTTTGGCCGATCATGTGACCGTGACGTCTTCTTTACTCGAAGACTCCGACATGGCTAGTGGCTCGAACATTGGGCCTAACAGTCACTTGCGTCCAGAATCGCATATCGGACCTAAAGTTCACCTTGGCAATTTTGTCGAAGTGAAGAAGGCAACGATTGGTGAGGGGACTAAGGTTGGCCATTTGACCTACGTCGGGAATGCTAAATTAGGCAAGAACATTAACGTTGGTTGTGGTGTGGTCTTCGTCAACTACGACGGTAAGAACAAGCACGAGACTGTTGTAGGCGACGATGCCTTCATCGGTTCTAACTCAAACTTAGTGGCACCACTGGATGTGGCTGATCACAGCTTTATCGCAGCGGGATCTACCATTACCGATGCCGTCAATCAATATGACATGGCAATCGCTCGGGAACGGCAGACCAACAAGCCAAATTATTACCAGAAACTGCCTTATCGCGGTGAAGATTAAGCTGAAGGTCTTGTGTTTCGAGACCCGATAGCATAAAATTATTGTAGTGAATTCTGGCAGATAACTTGCTATTGGAGGAAATTATGGCTACGCAATATTTTGACCCTAAATTAAAGATCTT
>CALNAJ010000002.1 GCA_937874695.1 uncultured Lactobacillus sp. | reverse complement strand
AACAGACTGCCATTGAAAGATTCCGGGCTTGTTCGGATTAAACTTGTAATTTGCCGATTAGATTAAAAAAGTAGCCGCGACCAACTCGTATCGAGCTAGTTACGGCTACTTGCTAATTAT
The DNA here is from genome assembly GCA_937874695.1 of uncultured Lactobacillus sp. Taxonomy (GTDB): domain Bacteria; phylum Bacillota; class Bacilli; order Lactobacillales; family Lactobacillaceae; genus Levilactobacillus. The sequence goes on along the minus strand of CALNAJ010000002.1, from coordinate 4,860 downwards.
CGGGAAGATATTCAGTGGTTTAAATCATGCCAGAGTTCATCGAGCGTGTCGTATTGCTTAAGTTTGCCAGATTCAACCAATTTACGGATTGCCTCAGGCGTGGCTTCATCTTTTGAATGATCAGGTGTGTTGCTAGGCATACTGGATGGATCAGATGGTAGCTCAGATTTCGGATTATCAAATTGGGCCATAATGGACCTCCTTAGGTTAGCGTCAGTATAGCATGGATTAGTCAGCAATCAATGACAGGAGGCTCAACGTGAGCCAATGTGGTACGTCGGTGCGACCCATACGAAAAACAGCTGGCACCAGAGACGCAATGTCCCGGTGCCAGCTGTTTCATAAAATGATGACTCAACAAAAGCTATTTCGCAATCACCAGTGTCTTATTCCCAGTGATATAGGTCCCATTAGACAGAACCAAACGGGTTGTCAGGTTATGCTTCTGAATCTTCTTGATCGTCAGCGTGGTCCCACGCTTGTAGTGGCGGACAACCTTACCGTTCAGAGTCACCTTGTTGTAGGCGTTGATGCCGTGCTTGCCGATAACGCGGATAGTCTTGGGTTGAGACTTGTAGTAAGTGTTGACTACGGATTGGCTGTTGGCCGTGATGTAACCCGTCTTACCATTGGCGGCGCGGACGTGGTAACGCAGGGTGCCGGCTTTGGAACGCGCGTAACCGGTGACGACAAATTGTGGCCGATTTGGCCGCGTCTGCTTCGTGTACCAGTGAAGGTGTGTGGCTTTAGAGAAGGTGGGGTTATTGTAAAAGCCAATCTTCTTTATGCCGTAAATAGCCGAGTGCTTAGCGGCTACAGGCTTCGTTGTCGCACTAACTTTGTCACCTGCAGCCGAAGTAATAATTGCCTCGGACGCACTATTTGATGTTGTAGCTGGGGTGCTGGTAGTGTTCGTCGGCGTGCTTGGCGTCGTGGTAGCCTTGTCGTTGGTGTAAAAGTAATTAATAGTTGCTGTGTTATCGGTTTTGTTGATTTCGGAGGTTGTAGAATTTGGACGGGCCGTATAGCCAGGAATTTGAATGCTCAAACCGGCCAAACCGGTAATTTCGGGATTAAATAAGTGATCGGTTGCCCCAATACCAGATTTTATTTTGCGGGTCTGAATAATCTGTCCTGATACTGCGTCGTGGAAATTTAACGTGACGGTAACGGGATCAGTAGAACCGTTAAGACGCATCACGGTTGGGTCGTATTGAATGTAGGCCGCGTCACCCTCAGATTCAGAAGCATGATTAAGACCGTTAATGCCATAATAAACATTCCCATTATCTGCATTAATTAAGATATTATCAATCCAACGTTGGGCACCCGAACCTGCATCATCACCCACAAAACTGCTGCCGGTTGGAATGCCAGTCGGAAGATATGTGGGATAGTAGCTGTCGGATGTCCCACCAATGAAAAAAGTATTTAGTTTTGTCGTATCATAAGGCGATAGAGTCACGACGTTTCCCGTAAGCGTTGCGCTGTCGGTGGCACTATCCGAATTGATCGTGGATGAGGTCTGAGTATCAGCACTCACATTAGTGGCCGGTTGGTTAACAGTTGCAATTAAAGTAGCTGAAAACAGTAGGAATGGGATTACCCAAAATTTAGTTTTCATAGTTTATACCCCCGGAACATTTATTTGATGGCTAAAGTATAAGTCTAAAAATAGATAATGGCAATATATGTTTTCGAGGATTATGGTAAATGCCTGTAGTTGTTCCGCCCCGTCTGGGAAATAACCATCTCTCTCAGTGATGAGCAGGGTGCTCGAACTGTATGAAACCAGTGAACATCACGGTATAACTAGCTGGCATCAGGCAGAGAATATTAGAAAAATAGATTGCGTTTGGGTGCCATTGCAATCTTATAAAGAAAAGCCGCACACACTATCTCTACAGGTAGTGTGTGTGGCTTGTGCAGGTTAAGTGAATCTAGCGTCCAGTCTGACGACTCGATCCGGCTAGAATTATCTTAATATTAATCAATGCCTATACATAGGAAGGAAGCAAAACATTCTGACCTAAACGACACGCAACTGAAACGTCACTCTCCTTGCTACACCAAACGACAACGCATCAAGGAGTGAAACCAACTAACATCACCGTACCAGCCGACTAAGCGTCACCGCGCATATGGGCCACCGACTGCGGATACATACAGCCACCGGTGTCTAAGTTGATCAGCACACCACCGGCCAAGAGAAAGCCATTGTCCTGACTATCGGGGTCCAGCTTACTCACCACGTCGCGGACGAAGTCGAAGTTCTGATCGTGCATTTGAGCCGGGTCCGTGTAGGCGTGACCTTCCTGGATGTCGTAAAACACGGCTGGAGCGGTACCGGGGTCCAACTCGAACTTAGTCACGTCCAGTGGAAAGGGAACCACGTTATTCTTGCGTGACTTTGGTGGGGTCATGTCGGGCGTGACGTTCTGGTCAGAGAGCGTCGTATTGGCGGATTGGTCGGTAGCAGGCAGGCGCTTGTTCAGGTACGTATATTTAGTTGTCATTTAAGACTCCTTTTTTGACTTTAGGAGTTACCGTTAGTTTCTAAGTCTCACTATAACCGATGGTCAGCGGGGATGCACGAGAAATGCGGTGCGGCGTGCAGAATGCGATGGCTGGGCGGTTAAAGGTGACTATTTCAGAAATAGCGACAATGAGGAGCGGTGGGAATGATTGTGGCTGATAATAGCTATCGCTGAAAAGAGGGCAAAATAAAAGCGCCAGCGAGAATTTCGCTGACGCCTACCTTAAAGAAGTTAATCGTTTCCGTTCTCCACGGAAGCAATCACTTTAAGGTAACTATTCCCAGTTGCCAAAAAGCATCACCCCCTTTCATTTAATGACCACAGTATGGACCCGCACCGGGAGAAAAGCAAGTGAATTGCCTTTCCTTAAGTTCGGATTAAAATTAAGCAAATCAAAATAGCTTAACCAGGGCTTAACCGATGTCTTTCACAGCGGTTTCAACGATTAAAAACTAATGGGTTAAATGACAACAATATTACAAAATTCGTGATATTGTTTCATTCCAACGACAAAAAGGAGTTAATCCTTGTTTATTGGCGATTATCCGGCTATAATCATAATCGTAGTTAGGGGATAGCTTGAACGGGTCGCGAGGTTAGGGGAGAAATTTCTTAACAAAATCGCTTACTTCGGTTATACTATTCTTGCTTGATAAATTACATACATTATGTTTGGAGGAAGAAATTTATGCAATCAAGTTTAAAGAAATCACTTTACTTGGGCCTCGCTGCTTTGAGCTTTGCTGGCGTTGCTGCAGTATCAACTACTGCATCCGCTAAGTCTTATGCTAAGGCCGGTGCCTACACCACTTTGACGTCTGACGCTACTAAGCGTAACGTCCAAGCTACTGGTTCAAACGCTTTATACACTAAGCCAGGTACTGTTAAGGGTGCTAAGGTTGTCGCATCTAAGGCTACTATGGCTAAATTAGCTGATTCCAAGAAGTCAGCTAACTACTTCCGTGCTTACGGTGTTAAGACTACTAACCGTGGCTCAGTTTACTATCGTGTTGTAACGATGGACGGTAAGTACCGTGGTTACATCTACGGTGGCAAGTCTGACACTGCTTTTGCTGGTGGTATCAAGTCTGCTGAAACTACTAAGACCGCTACTAATCCAGCTAAGTTACAAAACTACTACTTGAAGAACGTTTCAAAGAATACTCTTTGGACTGCTCCTAAGTACACCCAATACAAGGCAAGCAAAGTTGACCTTTACGGTGCACAAAAGACTGATGCCTTCAAGGTAGATCAAGCTGCAACTAAGACTCAAGAAGGTAGCTTATACTACCACGTTACTGATGTTAACGATTCTTCTGTTTCTGGTTGGATTTATGCAGGTAAGGGTTACGTTGCTAACGCTACTACCCAAGATCTTGGTGGTCTTTCATTGACTATCTCTGATGCTGCTGCAACTAAGGACAATAGTGTTACTGTTGTTTACCGTGATGCTAACAAGGCTCAAGTTGGTACTGCAACTTGGATCAACGCTCCTAAAGCCACTGATACTACTGCTACCAAGGCCGGCGACACTGTAGATACTGATGCTGTTAACGCTGCTGGTGTTAAGTTTGCTGACTTTGTAACTAATTCATTACCAACTGGTTACAAGGTTGCAACTAACACTACTCCAAACACTGCTCAATATGGTAACACTGTGTACGTTGACGTTGTTGCTGCTGCTAGTTCAAAGGTTCAATTGAAGGCTAACACCGTGAATAACAACCTTGACCCTAAGGACGATACTACTGCTGTTAAATTGACTAGTCCACTTAAGGCAGGTTCAAACCTCTCTGCTAAGGACTTATCAGTTACCTTGAAGCCAGCTGCTATTGCTGCACTTTCAGGCCAAGCTAACACTCAGATTGGTGATACTAACTTAACTACCATTTCTGGTGGCTTCCCAGTTGCTGAAGTTGAAGGTACTACTACTTACACTGATGCAACTGGTAAAGCATATCACTACCAATTCACTTTCAATTCTAGTGTATTTAACGGTGATAACCGGACTGCCAACTATGGTGATACCTTAGCTGCTAGCTTCGATGCACAACTTGTTGATGGTGCTGCTAGTTCTTCATCATCTGACAGTAGCTGGATTGCTTAATTCATCAATAATTGAATTAGTAGTTAGCTAGAGTACAAGAGAACCTCGATTGTTGAATCGAGGTTTTTTGTATACATGTAAACTTTAGGCTCTTTGTCAACGGGTGTTGATGAGGGGGATTTGAGAGGTTCAATTCATTTTCGAATTGGGCCTCTTTTTTGGGTTCTATGTCAACTGTTGTTGGTAATTCTATTTATAAAATTGTCTAATCCTTTG
>CALNAJ010000001.1 GCA_937874695.1 uncultured Lactobacillus sp. | reverse complement strand
TTAGAAGATTAATGGGATGGGGGTAAGATAATTGCCATTTTCATTATTTGGAAATAATCGGGAAAAGGCCACGCAGCCGTCACATCCCGTGAAACAAAACGTGGTGATGATTCCGGTTGCCCAGATCATTCCCAACCGGTTTCAACCGCGGCAACGGTTTGATACCACGGCCATCGGTGAGCTGGCCCAGACCATCGAAGAACATGGGCTCCTGCAGCCCATCGTGCTCCGTCAATATGAGACCGACCATTACGAAATCATCGCCGGTGAACGGCGGTTTCGGGCGGTCAACAGTCTGAAATGGACCGAAGTTCCTGCCATCGTGGAAGAAATGAGCGATGACGAGACGGCGTCAATGGCGCTGATCGAAAATCTTCAACGGGAGGAATTATCCGCCATTGAAGAGGCCCACGCTTACCAACAACTGATGACGCTCAACCACATGACCCAGGCCCAACTCGCCGAGGGAATTGGGAAGAGTCAGGGCTTCGTTGCCAACAAGTTACGCTTGTTGAAGCTGTCCGAACCGATCCGTAATGCCATTTTGAATCGGCAAATTACCGAGCGTCACGGTCGGGCCTTATTAGCTTTAGCGCCTGAAGACCAACCGGCAATGCTGCATCAGATTGCGGCGAACCAGTTGACCGTCAAGGAGACCGAGGCGTTGATTGCCAAGCAGAAGCAACCGAAGCGTCGGCGCAAGGTCACGAAGCACAGCGTGTCCGGTGATACGCGGGTGGCGGTCAACACGATTCGCCATTCCGTGAAGATGGTCACCGATGCCGGCATGGCACTGACGACCAAGGAAGAAGAAACCGCAGATAGTTACCGCATCATCATTGACATTCCCAAAGAAAGCTAGAGGTGGAACGACATATGGGCTATATCATCGCATTAGCCAATCAAAAAGGTGGCGTGGGTAAGACCACGACTGGCGTCAATTTAGGCGCTGCACTGGCATCAGCAGGTCAAAAAGTCTTGCTGGTCGATACGGATGCCCAAGGCAACGCTACCAGCGGGGTCGGCATTCAAAAGGCCACCATTGAACGCGAAGTTTACGATGTCTTGGTTAACGAGACACCCATCAACGACGCGATTTTGCATACTGAACATCCGGGGTTGGACATCGTTCCCGCAACCATCCAGCTTTCCGGAGCTGAAATCGAGCTAACGCCAATGATGGCGCGCGAAACTCGGTTGAAGGACGCCCTAGATGAGATTCGAGACAATTACGATTATATTTTGATCGACTGTCCTCCTTCGTTAGGGCTCCTGACCATCAACGCGTTCACCGCAGCCAACTCGATCCTGATTCCCGTGCAGAGTGAATACTATGCGCTGGAAGGGTTAACGCAGCTGTTGAACACGGTCAAGCTGGTTCAGAAACACTTCAACCGCGAGCTGAAGATCGAAGGGGTCTTGTTGACCCTCTACGATGCCCGGACCAATCTGGGGAAGCAGGTCAACGAAGAAGTGAAGAAGTATTTCCAGAACAAGGTTTACGCCACGATTATTCCGCGGAATGTCCAATTGGCGGAGGCACCCAGTCATGGGATGCCGATTATTGATTACGCACCAAAGTCCAAAGGTGCTGAGGTATACACTGAACTCGCAAAGGAAGTGCTAGCTGCCCATGGCAAGTAAGAAAGAGAAAAGTTTAGGGCGCGGAATCGACGCGCTGTTTGCTGAGAATGGCGTGGATGCTGGTGAAGAGACGGTCGTGGATCTGACACTGACCGATATTCGCCCCAACCCGTACCAACCACGGCAGAAGTTCGATCATAAGGGATTAAACGACTTAGCGGCTTCCATCGAAAAGACGGGGGTCTTCCAGCCGATTATTGTGCGCCAACCGGATAAGCGGACCAACCGCTACGAGATTCTTGCGGGTGAACGGCGTTTCCGGGCTTCCAAATTAGCTGGTAAGGAGACGATTCCCGCGATTGTTAGAGACGTTACTGAAGAACAGATGATGGAGATTGCCGTGTTGGAAAACCTCCAACGCGAAGATCTGACGCCACTCGAAGAGGCTGAGGCCTACGATACGTTGATGACCAAGCTCACCTTGACGCAGGCTCAGGTTTCAGAACGGTTAGGGAAGAGTCGGCCTTACATCGCCAACTACTTGCGGTTGCTCGGGTTACCTAAGGCTGTCAAAGACATGCTGCAGAAGAACGAGCTGTCGATGGGCCAAGCCCGGACGTTGCTGTCCCTGAAGGATAAGACCAAGTTAGTGGCCTTAGCCAAGAAGGCAGTTGCCGATGGCATGACCGTGCGAGCCCTGGAGGCGGAAGTTAGCAAGTTGAATGGCGCAGCTAAGAAGCTCGCTAAGAAACCTGCCAAGAAGAAGTCCCCATTCTTACGCTCAACGGAAAACCAGCTCCAAGAACGCTTTGGCACGCAGGTTTCCATCAACGAAGGCAATGGCGATGACCATCAAGGCCGTATCGAGATCGAATACCTCTCGAACGACGACTTGAACCGCATCTTAGACCTGTTGAACATCCAATCGGATTAAGCTAGGGAGGCCAAAGTATGTATGATTTAGGCGATTTGGTGGAAATGAAGAAGCCACATCCATGCGGGACCAACCGTTGGGAAATTACCCGGATGGGTGCCGATATTAAAATCAAGTGTACAAATTGTGGCCACGTTGTGATGCTGTCACGGCGCGAGTTTGAAAAGAAACTAAAAAAGGTATTGGTCCGTAAGGCCGACACCGATAATGGAAAGAGTGAATAATTGCTATGTCATTAACTGCAGGGATCGTTGGCCTGCCGAACGTCGGGAAGTCAACTTTATTTAACGCGATTACCAAGGCGGGTGCCGAAATGGCGAACTACCCGTTTGCGACGATTGACCCAAACGTGGGGATGGTGGAAGTTCCAGATAGCCGTCTCGACCGGATTCAGGAATTAATTCCAGCCAAGAAGGTCGTGCCAACGACTTTTGAATTTACCGATATTGCCGGGATCGTTAAGGGTGCCAGCAAGGGTGAAGGTCTGGGGAACAAGTTCCTGGAAAACATTCGCCAAGTCGACGCCATTGTCCACGTTGTGCGGGCATTTGACGATGACAACATCACCCACGTTTCCGGGAAGATCGACCCAATCGATGATATTGAAACGATCAACCTGGAACTCGGTTTGTCCGACCTGGAAGCCGTCAACAAGCGGTTGGCCAAGGTTGAACGGGCTGCCAAGGGGAGCGACAAGGAAGCTAAGGAAGAATTAGCTGTCTTGACGAAGATCAAGCCCGTCCTTGAAGACGGTGGTGCCGTTCGGACCATCGACTTTGACGAAGACGAGACGAAGGTTGTCAAAGGCCTCTTCTTGTTGACGTCTAAGCCAGTCCTGTACGTCGCCAACATTGCTGAAGATGACATGGCCGATCCTGAAAACTCCAAGTACTTCAAGTTGATTCAGGATTACGCTGCCAAGGAAGGCGCCGAAGCCATTGCCGTTGCCGCCGAAGCTGAAGAAGAAATTGCTGAGTTGGACGACGACGAAAAGCAAGACTTCTTGGAAGCTGAAGGGGTTGAAGAACCTGGGTTGAACCGCTTGATTCGGGCCTCATACCACCTCTTAGGCTTGGAAACGTTCTTCACGGCCGGCGGTAAGGAAACCCGTGCTTGGACTTACAAGACGGGCACCAAGGCACCCCAAGCTGCCGGGATCATTCACTCCGACTTCGAACGCGGATTTATCCGGGCCGAAGTGATGGCGTTTGATGACTTAGACCAATTCAAGACCGAAGCTGCCGTTAAGGAAGCTGGTAAGCTGCGGGTCGAAGGTAAAGACTACGTGATGGAAGACGGCGACATCGTCGAATTCCGTTTCAACGTTTAGAAGGGAACAGAAGTAGATGAGTGATAACAAGCAAACTCCGCGGAACGCGGGCGTTCACCAGAAGCGCAACAACGTCGCTGTGAGTGAACGGGCAGCGTTTGACAACATTGGGTTGACCAAGCGTAACGCCGAATACATGTACCGCTTCAACAAGGAACTCGAAAAGACCAAGCTCACGCCGGAAAAGAAGGCACAGGCCGTGCAAGACATGGTCAATGAACTGGTCGAGGGCCAAAAGAGCGGGAAGACTGGTAAGAATACTTATGGTGGCATCGAAGCACGGGTCAAGGAAGTTGTCGAAGGGCCAACCCGGCCAGATAACGAATTGTTTGGGCGCAACTACTGGCCAAACATGATTTACAACTCCCTGACGTTCTTCATGATCTTTAACTTGATGTTTGGGGTCATGTACCTCTTCTCACCAAAACTGATGACGACCAGCCGTCCTGTTGGAATCACGGCCATCACCGTCAGTGCGCTGATTGCTGGGTTCATCCTGCCAATCATGCCACGGCTATTCAGTCCTAAGATTAAGCATACACTCAATGGGTTCTTACGGGCCCTGATCGTCTTGGTTGGATTCCTGGTGTGGATGGCGTTGTTCTACTTGGCACAAATGTTGCCAGGCATTGTCAACCCAATCCTGATGCCATGGCCAAGTATCATCTTGGGTCTGGTCTCCATCGCAGCTATGTTCTGGCTACGGCGGACTTACAAGATCAACGGTGGTTTCTTCGGTTAATCGCCTAGGCTAGACTGGCGCCGCCTGCGGGAACCAGGGATTCTGCCGCTGTGGGGACCGCCCGCAGCCAAAGAGCGGTCTGCGAGCTCGACTCGAAGCCACGCCCAAACCGCGTGTCTCCGAGTCGTCCCGTGCTGTAAATCAGCTGAAAAACGCCAATTAACAGCACGTTCACGGCTGGCGCCATCCCTGGTTCCCTCCGGCTATGCCGGTTGCTGAACCTGACGTCGTTAACCTGAAGTAATCGTTAAAATTGTCATTAGAATGAGGCCTTGTCTGGCTGTTACCCTTGTGGTGACTGCCGGATGGGGCCTTTTTTGTGATTTACTGGCGGTCAATTGATAGTGTGGATGAGTCCATGAAGTGGGACAAAAACTAGCTTAGCCGAAGGAGGCCAGGATGACGCCAGCCGTGACGATGGCGTTAGGACGGGTGGTTGGTTTTCCCCGTTCTTACACCATGGGACGAGCTTGGAAACTCGCGGGGTTAAGCGAGGTTCCAAGTCGAGGTCCAAGACCGAACTTTGGCTTGGACCGGTCCCCACAGCAGGCGATATTCGGTGAGCCATAGTTATTATTTGCCCGCCACCCGATTGGCAGGCGACAAAATCCCCAGTAACCATCACCAATCCTGCTGATTTTATTTCACCGCTAAGTCGCTAAATTCTATGGCTTGTCGTCCATTCTTAAAAGACCTATGATGCCACCAAGTAGTTGAGCCAGTTAGTGGCTTGATGAAAAATTTCATTTTCGTGGGGAGGATTTTTTATGAAAAAAATCTTTGGGTACGTATTGGGATTAGTTGCTGCACTGTTTGCCGCTGGGGCCATTGCGACCACCGCTAACGCCGATGGGAGCGACGCCGACGCCGCGAGTGGCAGTAGCAATGCCGGTAGCGCGTTGATTGGGCCAGCCATGGGGTCTAGCGAAGCTGGGGGCGCGGCCGAAATCAGCTCTGCTGAAAGCAGTAGTCAGAAACCAGCAGAAAAACCTGCCAAGAAGCCAGCGAAAAAGTTAGCCAAGCGATTAGCTAAGCGCGAAAAGAGAGTCGCCGCTGACAAGAAGTTACGGGGTCGTTTGCACTATCGGAAAGACGCCCGCGAGATCCTGTTCCAAAAGGGCAAGAAGGGTGAAGAAGTTTACCTTTACAACCGCAAGGGCAAGGAAGTCAAGAAGTTCCGCGTTGCCAAGAACGGCCGGTTCGACATCAAGCTGTCCAAGAAGCAAGCTAAGAAGTTAGACGAAGGCGGCAAGTACTTCCATTTCGCTGTTTATCAAAAGGGCTACAAGCCTTACGAGATCCGCTACTACATTTACAAATAGAGTGCGTTTACTGTTCGTAGATGACGTAAGTGCGTAGACTGACATCATGAGTTAAGGGACGTTGGATCACAGCCAGAACGATAGGACTTCAGGGGTGTTGCCGATTGAGATTCTTTCCGAAGCTATCGGACGATGCAGCGATCATTTAACGCAGGGAAAAGGCGTGGGCAACCACGCCTTTTCTTATCCGCTCAGATTGATTATTCACCGAATTAATGAGGAGGGGTCACCATGTTGCAGCGAATCCGCTTGAAATTGCGCAGTCCGGACTGTCAGTCGTTGGGGCTGTTAGCCATCGTTGGCGCGTTTATCATGACATTTTGCTCCTACACGTCACCGGCCTTCTACTTCGATACGTCGCCGGACAACAACGCCTTTTTCACGGTGGGCAAAGCCATGATGCACGGCATCGTCCCGTACAAGGATATCTTTGAGCAGAAGGGGCCCTACGTCTACTTTCTTCATGGATTGGCCTACCTGGTCTCATCGCGAAGTTTCCTGCTGATCTTTTTAGTTGAGATTGCTACGGTCACGGCCGCCATGTTTTTTGTTTATAAATTAGCCAAGCTGCTGAATGCCAGCGAGTTACCAGCACTCCTGACGGCCTTACTTTCCCCGCTATTATTTCTGTACCATCCGTACTACGATTACGGCGACACGGTGGAGTTCTTCACGTTGCCGTTATTGCTTTCGTTAATCTATTTGATGGTACTGCTGGACCACCGCAACTTTCGTGTCAGTCACTGGTGGTACTTTGCGCAGGGCGCGCTGGTCGGCATTGTCTTTCTGTCGAAATACACGCTGCTGGGTGCTTGGATCGTGTTCTACCTGGTGCTTGTGGGGCGGTTACTGGTCAAGCGGCAGTGGCGACAATTGGGTCGCGTCATCGGGTGGAGTGCCGGTGGTTTCCTGCTGGCAACGCTCCCTTGGTTGCTCTACTTTCTGATGACGGGGTCGCTACGAGCCTTTATCAACGTGTATATTCTGTTCAACACCAAGGTTTATCTGACCTCCTCAGTTGCGGCTTTCGCCAATCTGGTCCAGTCGGTGACACTGGTTTCACAATTCTACTGGGGTAACGTGTTATTCTTCCTGTTGGGGGTCGTGGGGACACTGGTCGTGATCTTTCAGCGCGGCATTTTTACCACCAACTTCAGTCGGGGACTGTACCTGGCGAGTGCCCTGGGTTGCGACCTACTGGCGCTGTACGGCTATCAGGCAGGCGCGGTCTATCAGTATTACCAGCTGATCTACTTTGGATTCTTCGTCCTGCCGTTCGTGTATTTCTGCCAAATATTCTTCAGCCACGTGGCGTTGCCGACGGGGGATGCACCGTTTCCCATCCTGGTGACACTGCTACTGAGCTTATTTCTGGTGCTGGGGGTCAACAATAACGTGACCAATTCAAAAGTCTTTCCGAATAACACGTCGATTACGGAAAAACAGACGACGAAGCCGCAACAACCTGCCCAGGTTGACTTCGGCCGGCTCATGCGGCGGCAAACACCGGCTGGAACGCGGCTGACCCTGTTGAACTATGGATCAATCGATATGGGATTCTACACGGCGTCTGGAGCCGTGCCCAGCACGTATTTCTTCCAAAACTATAATATCTCTCAGAGCGCGGCCCCTCAGATCCTCCAATCGCAGCGCAGCGTGATTCGTCGACATCAGGTAGAATGGGTCGTCCTCAATACGCCTGCTGGCAAGACCGTTAAGCAGTGGCAGGGCGGGAGTGGCCGGATTACCAGTGGTAACCTGAATCCGGGCACTAGCAAGCTGACAAGGGACTTGAAACGGCACTATCGCTGTGTTTCACAGCATACCCAGGTCTTTGAAGGGGTTAACGTGACCTACTGGCTGTATCAGCGGAAATGATGACTCGTAGAATGGGCAAACCAATTAGATAAATAGTTATTCAACAACTCGTTAATTTACTCGGTGGATTCGATTGAATGATGATAGTTCGGTGAGAGTCCTTGACCTGAGTGGCCTAGACTGGTAAATTTAGAAACAATATCTCCCAGGATTCCTAACCGAGCCTGAGACTAAATTAAAGAGGAGCGATATCAACTATGTCTAATTGGGACACAAAGTTTGCTAAAGAAGGAATCACATTTGATGATGTTTTGTTAATACCCGCAGAAAGCCACGTTTTACCGAATGAAGTCGATCTGAGTGTCCAATTAGCGCCAAACTTGAAGCTGAACGTTCCGTTCTTAAGTGCCTCGATGGATACGGTCACCGAGACCACGATGGCCACGACCATGGCCCGTAACGGGGGCCTCGGGGTCATCCACAAAAACATGAGTGCGCCAGCACAAGCCAAAATGGTTGCCGACGTGAAGGCCATCGCTAACGATGCCGACCAATACCCACACGCTGCCGTTGACACTAACAATCACTTGTTGGTCGCCGCTGCTGTGGGGGTTACGTCCGACACGTTTGACCGGGCCGACGCCTTACTCAAGGCTGGTGCCGACGCTATCATTATCGATACGGCGCACGGTCACTCCGCTGGGGTACTCCGTAAAGTCGCACAGATTCGCCAACAATTCCCAGACGCTACGCTGATTGCAGGTAACGTTGCTACAGGCGAAGGCACGCGGGCACTGTTTGAAGCCGGCGTCGACGTCGTTAAAGTCGGCATCGGTCCTGGTTCCATCTGCACGACGCGGGTGGTTGCCGGTGTCGGTGTTCCTCAGATTACCGCTATCTACGACGCTGCGAACGTGGCCCGTGAATTTGGCAAGCCCATCATCGCCGATGGCGGGATCAAGTACTCCGGTGACATCGTGAAGGCCTTGGCTGCCGGTGGGAACGCCGTGATGTTTGGGTCCATGCTGTCCGGGACTGACGAAGCCCCTGGCGACATCATCGAAGACGGTGGCAAAAAGTACAAGACCTACCGGGGGATGGGGAGTCTGGCTTCCATGTCTCACGGTTCCGCCGACCGTTACTTCCAAGGTGGCGTCAACGAAGCCAACAAGTTGGTGCCAGAAGGGATCGAAGCCCGCGTGGAATACAAGGGTAGCGTGAACGATATCATCTTCCAAATGGTCGGTGGTTTGCGTTCCGGCATGGGTTACACCGGGAGTGCCAACGTGCAGAGCCTGATTGACAATGCCCAATTCGTCCGGATCTCTAACGCCGGGTTGATTGAATCTCATCCACATGACGTTCAGATCACGAAGGCCGCACCTAATTACAAATAAATCATGACTGGGAAAAGGCTATACTCCTACTTAAGTAGACAAGCAAATAATCAAAGCTTGTTTACTTAGG